>NZ_FXBS01000006.1:0-1200000 GCF_900178005.1 Tuberibacillus sp. Marseille-P3662
GATAAGTGCTGAAAGCATCTAAGCATGAAGCCCCCCTCAAGATGAGATTTCCCATGGCGTTAGGCCAGTAAGACCCCTTAGAGATGATGAGGTTGATAGGTCCGGTGTGGACGCGTGGTGACACGTGAAGCTGACGGATACTAATCGGTCGAGGGCTTATCCTAAAAGAGATGCGGTTTCTACTTTCGTTTCTAGTTCTGAAGGCGCAAGCTTTGACAGCTAAATAGTAATGGTCGATTGTTAGTCATATTTACAATGTGACATTATAGCAAGGAAATGAGATGTTCGAACGTTTTATGATAGCGTCGAACTGACCGACATTCTATCGACCTAAGTCTGGTGGTGATGGCGAAGAGGTCACACCCGTTCCCATCCCGAACACGGTCGTTAAGCTCTTCAGCGCCGATGGTAATTGGGGCTTTGCCCCTGTGAGAGTAGGACGCCGCCAGGCAAAATAAAGTTAAGGGGTTGTTCCATTTTGGGACAACCCCTTTTTTATATGATCGATGATCATCGACTTTTGTTACTTAGCTCTGAGAAAGCCGCCTTTTTCTCCCCTTTTTGCTCCTTATTTTTACTGAACTGTTCCCTAACTCAAATTTAATGGTTCTTATCTCTGCTTTTTAATTCCTTTATTTAAAGTTTTTTATTCCTTATATCTCTAATATTCTATTGATTGGACTGATGGCCGGTTGGTTGTGCGGACTATGGTGGTTTTATGAGATAAATGTTCCATATTCTGCGGATCTTGAAGGCTGGACGGCGCTATGTACAGTCGTTTTCTTCTATGCTTTCAGTGTCCTTGCTGTTCAATTAGGGCTGTTCTTTCGGTGGGGAAGCTGTCATTTAGCCTTTGTGTTTCTCATTTTATTGATTGCTGTAAACCAACTTGAGGTCGTTAACCAACTGGCCCAGCAATCAACGACAATGATGAATCAGTATCCTGTGATAATGTGGGGAGTTGCCATGCTCGTCACGGGTTGCATTTGGTTGGTTTGCTGGGGGTGGTCAGTGAAAAATTAATGTGAGCAGTAAAAATGACTATCAAATTAGTAAAATACCTGAAACTTCCAAAGTGTTACGGTCGTAAATGCTATATATTGACGTTTTGACCTGAGGCTCAAGGAGGGTGTAATGGCCAATGAATCTATATGACTATAGGTTTCATAATACTTATTCCACAAAACCAGCACATATTTATGATGAAAACAGGAACATTATTGGAACTCTTACAAGAGTGTATAGCAACCCTGTTCAGAGATTATTAGATTTTTATCCTTTTAAAGGTAAACTTTTCGTGAAATATATCATAACTAACGGAGAAGATGAATTAGTTTTTATATCCAAAAAAGATCTTCACATTTTCAAGAAAAGACAATATCACATTTCCTACTACAAGGATGATGATGAGTACTATGTGCATCTGGTTGATAAAAAATCCTTTGATATGGGGGAAAAAACAAGTTTCGATTTTAATGGGGAAACTTATGAATTCGAAGATACATTGTTTGATTGGGCTAGAATTCAAAAGGATGATGTGGTGATTGCTGAATGGAAATCTTCCCTCAGACCGCCATTTAAGGCCTATTTCAAACTAGTGGATGAGGCTTATGAAAATGAGATATTATTTCTAATGGGCATTTTCCATACATATCTTCATGCTGTATAACTTGAAGGGAGAAAAGTTGGAACCATGGGGCGAATGTTACTCTTCCTTTTTGTTGGAGCTATAGGTCTAACATTACGTTTTATCATTTTAGATAAATTTGAATGGCAACAGCTTTTTCTTGTGTTGCTATTTTTAGTGACAGCAATTGCATTTTGGTTTATTCACAGATGGATGCTAAAAAAGGATGTCAATTATGAACCAACCGAATCGGATCATCGTTGGAATACATATATGCGTGAGAGATTTTCAACGGGGAAGAAATACCTCTACCAAGGTAGTGAGAAAAAAGGGGAATACCAGCGGTTTTATGATCACTGGTGGCAGCATATGATCAATGAAATTATAGCCGAAAAAGGAATTTGGTATTTAAACCTTTCGTTACAAATGATTGATGGGGATTTTATTTACTTTATCCAGCAAAAAAAGAAGAAAAAATTCAGGGTTAGCGAAACGTGGCATATTTTAAAAGATGATCAGTTGATTGGGAAAATAACAACCGATTTTTCAATGAAAAACGCAGCCAAATCAAATGAGGGTTTATTTCTCCAATTGCATGATCAAGCGTACTACTTCAAGTCTTTGGGTGTGGGTTCAAAAACGGAAATTATACTAGGTGATCATGTGATTGGAGAGGGGAAACGTTCCGATGTTGGACGCTACCAGTACAATTTCGAAGTGACGGAAGGCTATGAAGACATCGAATCGTTTCTTATGATGACGTTCATTGTATTTAATTATGTTCATAAACAGTAATAAGGAGTTAAAAAAGAGTTACAATGTGAAGGCTATATACATTGCAAACTTTGATGTTACAATGTTGCGAAAAATAACATTAAAACGGGATGAAATATGGTATAATTGAACAAGCAATAGATCGGCTCTCGGCTTCTCAAGGGCGGCTGATGGCTTACCCCCCTACGTCAAAACGGAGGGAGGTGATGCCGAATGACTTTATACCAATGGTTAACAGTGGGAATTTCATTTTGTTCCCTTGTTGTTGGAGTATTGTCGCTGGGCTTCTTTTTGACAAAAAAGAAGTGACCTCCCTTGAGACTGTGACAGGTCAGGTGGAGATCACTTACGCTTCATAAGCCGTCGCCCCTCTTGACGGGGTTCGGTCTATTGCCAACCGTCGATATTCTAGTATCGGCGGTCTTTCTTATTATATGTCTTAATGTTTTCTCTATGCATATTATACCACGAAAACATAATTTGTACACCTTGATTGGGTTTTCATGATGGTTTATTCCAGAATCAGAGTGCCTATCCAATGTAGGGAAAGCCCTCTGCTATACAGCAAAAACAATTATATTAATCACTGTCGGAGAGGATGAAATTATGAACATTGATAAAGATAGATATTTTTTGGAATTGGCGTTAGAAGAAGCCGAACGAGCCTTAAAGGAAAATACATATCCAATAGGAGCAGTAATTGTTGATGAAAATTGTAATCTAATTGCTAAAGGGCGAAATGAAGTACACCCACAACAGGATGCAACGGCACATGCGGAAATCGATGCCATACGAAATGCTGGTCAAGCTATTTTAAATGCAAAGATTAGTCGTGATAAATTCACCATTTACACCTCCTTAGAACCTTGCCCAATGTGTACAGGTGGCATTCTATTCGCAAATATAAAAAGAGTAGTTTGGTTACTTAATGATGATTTAGGGTTTGGTGGATATAGAAAAATTAAAGGTACAAATGTATTTGATGAGAGGTTTAATGAAGTCGAACTAATTGAGGAGCCATTTGATGACTTGAAAATAAGACAAAAAGAACTTATGAGTGAGTGGGCAATTAATCCAAATAACATTGTTAATTTAAGAAATGCTTTTAAGATGTAATTTCTTATTCAGTTATAGGATGCTTTTCTGCAGCAATAAATTTGCCCATTTGCATGTCCAGGCTTTTTAATCCTAAAAAGAACTACTTCAGATGCTATATCGGTCTGGTTAATTATTAGAATAGTATCTTTAAATTGAAAAGTAGAATCATAGAACATCATTATGTTGTTCTATGAAGTTCATCTATAGGGGGGTTGATGTTGGGTCTTATATGGATCGCCATTGGTATTGCGGTAGCAGGATATTTTATTGGAGATGGATTAAAGAATTTTAAAAACCCAAATTCGAAAAACTTTTTAGATGCCTTAGATGAGGATGATGAGCTTAAATTAATTAAAGAGAGCGATGTTCATCATTTTATAGGTATATCTAAGGAGGATGCAAAAATGTTACTCCAAGAGTATTCCGATATTCCTCATATTAAATTAAACGGACAGGTATACTTTCCGAAAAAACAATTACGTGCATGGTTGCTGAAATTAGGGGATTAACCAACTTGACTATAATGACAGGAGCAACAATCAACGTCATAATAATATTTTTGAAATAAAGGTGTTTATTGGAAATGGCTGAAATTTGCTTAAACTGGCTAATCAGTTAGACATCAAAGTTGAACAATCAGCGAAACAAAAGATGGAGATTAACAAAGATCGGGTTTGGGATTTAAAGGAGATAATTTAATTTTTTTAGAGGGTGGGCGAATGATTAATCAACAAGATTTTAAAAATTGTGATTGGATCTAGGGAGTACAATAACAATCCTTGATGATGGCTTCAAACCCAAGAATCAGGACTCAATTTGTTAAAACGGGATGATTGGAAAGAAAAGTTTTTCCATAACACATTAATCCTCAATCCATCACAGATACAAACGCATGAAAGGCGGATGTTTTTACGATATCTTTATGATTAATAAAATTTGTTGAAATGAATCTGTACTTTTCTGGCAGCGCAAATTGTTTGATATTCTCATTTTGAGGAAGTTGGTCGGCTACCGTCTTTGTTAACAGTGACATACCCAAGCCGGCTTTGACACAACCCATCACACCGTCTAAAGTATTCAGTTCCATGATGTTTGTTGGTCTGATGCCTTCGGATTTCAGCCACTTTTCAAATATATCTCTATAAAAGCATCCGGACTGGAACACAATGATGGTTTGATTGTCTAATTGATTGAAGTCTAAGGATGAGATATTACTTTCTTTTGCAACTAAAATCAACTCCTCCTCAAAAACTTTGATCTCTTCTAAATCTGGATGATTGATTTGACCGGCGATAAAAGCACCTTCAATGTCACGATTTAAAGTTGCTTTTATAAGGTCTTCAGTAGTACCCGTTTGTAATGATAATGCTACCTGTGGATATAGATCATGATAGGTGGATAATATTGCTGGTAAGCGAGTCGCTGCCGTTGTCTCCATTGAACCAATGGTTAATGTTCCATTTGGAACATGAGAGTTTTTTAACGTTTTATCGATTTCATCCATGAGTTGAATGATTTGCCCGGCGTAAGAGAGGAGAACCTCACCTGTAGAGGAAAGCGTTACGCCATGTTTATGTCGATAAAATAGTTGTGTATCATATCTCTGTTCTAACCGTCTTATCTTAGCAGTTACATTGGACTGAACAAAATTTAAATGATTAGCAGCTTTTGTGATATTTCCCTCTTCTGCAACCTCTTTAAAAACACGAAGATCTTCTAGATTCATTTTGATCCTTCTTCCATCGTCTGAGATATCACTATTTTTAATGATAACTAACAGAAAACATCATTTTACTTGTTATTTTATCACGGTCATAATAAAGGTAAAGACTTCCTGGCATTTCATGATGACCAATAAAGTAAGGAGTGGTGGTATGTGGTATGACAATAGGGTCACAGAAGTCCTAAACATCAATTATCCGATTGTGCAAGCGGGTATGGCTGGCGGCGTCACGACACCTGAATTGGTTGCTGCTGTTTCTAACACGGGCGCGCTTGGGACATTGGGTGCTGGTTATATGAGTCCGGGTCAAATGAAGGAGACTATCCAAAAGATCAAGCGGTTAACGGATCGGCCCTTCGGTGTTAACATTTTTATTCCTGAAATCCCGGATGTGTCCGGAGCAGCTATTGAAAAAGCGAATGAATGGCTGCAGCCTTTTCGTGAGGCATTAAATTTAGCAGAGGAACCTGAGATCGGAAAACCATCAACGTCAATTTTTGAACAGCAAATGGAAGTGGTTTTAGAAGAACGGGTTCCTGTTTGTAGTTTTACTTTCGGTGTCCCTGCAAAAGAAACCGTTCGACAGTTAAAAAAGGAAAATATCGTTGTGGTTGGAACGGCCACTACCGTAAAAGAAGCCGTGATCAATGAGCAAAATGGTATGGATATGGTGGTGATGCAAGGAGTGAAGCCGGGGGTCATCGGGGAACTTTTTCGGGATCCTTTGAAGAGAGTATGATCGGAACGATGGCGCTTGTTCCACAAGCCGTTGATCAGATCAGTATTCCGGTTATTGCTGCAGGGGGTATTATGGACGGGAGAGGTGTCTTAGCAGCTTTGGCATTAGGTGCCCAAGCTGTGCAAATGGGGACCGCGTTTGTAACCAGCCTTGAAAGCGGAGCGAAGGAACAACACAAAGATGCGATTTTGAACAGCACCGAAGACCAATCGGTTGTGACCTCAGCTTTCAGTGGCAAGCCAGCGAGAGGTATAAGGAATGCGTTCATAACGACAATGGCTGGACATGTAAAGGATTTACCGGATTACCCTATTCAAAACACATTAACAAAAATGATTCGAAGTGAAGCGGCCAAACAAAACCGACCGGAATGGATGTCGCTTTGGTCTGGACAAACGCCGCGATTAAGCCAAAAATGCTCTGCTGGCAAAATCGTCTTAGACATTATTTCGCAAGTCGATGATACTGTTAAAAATATTTAAAGGGATTGTTTTGTGGGGTTGATCTTATGGAACAGGAAAGGCAAGTAAATCTGTGACATTGTTCAAACGTGACCCTTCTTTAGAATGAGGAAGGGTCCTTTGGTGTGTAATCAAAAAAGAGCCTATATAATAAAGGAAGCGCATCACCTATTCATATAAGTGACGCGCCGATACGTTATACCTGTTGATGCTAGAATTCCTCATAAGTGGCAGGATCTTGATCGTTTATTCTTCCATCTGGGCGTGTTAATTCAGCAATCGTGCTCATTTCTGTCTCATTTAAGGTAAAATCAAAAATAGATAGGTTTTCATATTGCCGTTCAGGTGATGAAGATTTAGGAATGGAGATTACCCCTAATTGATAATGCCAACGTAAAATAATTTGTGAAATCGTCTTATTATGATCATCGGCTATCTTTCCAATGGTTTCACTTTGTAAAACAGCATTAGCGCGAGCTAATGGACTCCAAGATTCTGTTTTTATGTTATGTTCTTCATGCCATATTCTTTGTTGCTCTTGGTTGAAAAAAGGGTGACATTCAATTTGGTTGATGCTCGGTTTGATGCCCGTTTCCTTTTCTAAGCGTTCGATGTGTTCAGGTAAGAAATTACAAACACCAATAGAGCGAATCAGCCCCCATTTTTTAGCATCAATTAATGCTTGCCAAGCTTCAACAAAGTGATTTTGTTTAGGATTAGGCCAATGAATAAGATATAAATCATAATAATCCAAGTTTGCACGATATAAGGACTCTTGAATGGCTGTCACAGCTTTATCGTAGGTTTGATAACGACCTGGTAATTTGGATGTAATGCTTAAAGCTTTTCTCGGAACCGAACTGCGCCGAATGGCTTCACCAACTGTTCCTTCATTTTCATAATTATACGCCGTATCAATGAGTCGATAACCTGCATTAATGGCGCTATGGATGGCATTAACGCCTTTGTGACCATTAAGTTTATATGTACCAAAGCCTATAACTGGCAATGTCACGCCATCATTCAGTGTCACCTCTGGAATTGATAGACTCATAAATCAACACTCCTTTCAGTCTTATTTAAAGATTATCATCTATATAAATAGAAATCCAAATATTTGAGCGACTGTTGCATGATCAGTTAATGATTAACATGAAAGAAAAAGGAATATACTTAAGTGAGTCGAATATTGTGGATAGGATTTTTTAGCAGAGTTGATAGGGGGTGGGTCTGTGAGTGGAAATACAAACGTCAAGTTACCCTTAACAAAAGAAGAGAAAATGCGTCTGAGGAAAGCAAAAGTGAAATTGGGTCAAGTTCACAATCAGGAATTAGATGACTTAGCTCTCATATTAGATGAGTCAATGGATCGTGCAAAAGTTATTAAGGGGGTGGCAACGTTTCAGCAAGTCCCATCTATTGGTCACAAATTAGCTGAAAAAATCGTTTACAACCTCGGCATTAGTACCTTAGAAGAAATAAAAGATGAAAGTGGCGCTCAATTATTAGATAAACTGGAGCAAAATCTTGGTGTCTGGACTGACCCTTGTGTGGAAGACCAAATTCGATGTGTTATAAATTATGCCAATAATCCCAAAAGTCCTAGGCAATGGTTTGATTTCACTGAGGAAAGAAATTTATATCGGCAGAGAAACGGATATCCCCATTCAAGGCCAAATAAAGCTTGGTATGAGTAAATGGGTTGTATCAACGAGACATTTCATTGAAATAGGAATTATCAAAATTAATCACGAATGACTTCAGGGAATATTTTGAGACAAGGGATATTTATTTATATTATTCAAAGTGGCTTTCAGATCCATTGGTTCTCAAATTTTATGGGGGGGGGTTTCCTTAAGATATTATCGGAATATATAGTACTGGGTAAAAAAATGAGCATTCATTGTTGTAAAGGAGAAACAAAATTGCCAACAGAAAAAAATAAGATGTTGCATGGTCAGCTATATCAACCTACTGATGCCACCTTAGTTAAAGAACAAAAAAAAGCTAAACGATTAACCCGATTATATAATCAAACATTAGAGACTGAAGACAGCAAACGTACTGAGATTTTAAAAGACCTCTTTGGATCTACTGGCGAAAATATTTTTATTGAACCCCATTTTCGATGTGACTATGGCTACAATATCCATGTTGGTGAGAACTTTTATATGAATTTTGACTGTGTATTCTTAGATGTAAGTGACATTCGCATTGGGGATCACTGTTTTATTGCTCCCGGTGTACATATCTATACTGCGGCGCATCCGTTAAATCCGTATGAAAGGAGTTCAGGGCTTGAATATGGCATCCCAGTTACGATTGGTCATAATGTATGGATTGGCGGAAGGGCTGTTCTCAATCCTGGTGTTCAAATCGGTGATAACGTCGTAGTGGCTTCCGGTTCAGTCGTGACAAAAAATGTTCCGGATAATGTTGTTGTAGGCGGTAACCCTGCAAAAATCATCAAATCAATCGAAGTATGAATGTCATATTTTAGTGTTCTTAGCCTAATGTGGGGACCTATAATTTGGTTTTTTATGGTTCCATACATATGTATGAAAAGGGTGCGTTTATGATGTATAAACGCACCCTTTTCCATGTTTGTCTATAGAGACATTCTACCCATTAAATCTTTTAACACTAATTTTTATTAACAGAAGCATCGTAAATCGTATCTATAGCACTCTTCAATGCCTCATTAAACTCTTCGTCAGACTGATTGGCATTTAAGTCAGCAGCCAACGCCCGAGAGAAGCTGGCAATCAGACCCTCATTTTCTTTTAACTTCTCATTCGCTTCATCACGGGTATAGCCGCCTGAAAGAGCGACAACACGTACAACGCGCGGATGTTCAGCCAGTTCTTTATAAGTATTGGCCTTCGTTGGAATTGAGAGCTTAAGCATAACGTTCTCATCTTCTGATAAGTTATTCAGGTTTTTGATGAGTTCATCTCGTAAAATCTCTTCGGATTTTTCCTTATTGGAACTGTGAATATCTACTTCCGGTTCAATAATTGGAACCAGGTTGGAATTGATGATTTGTTTTCCAATTTCGAATTGCTGCTCAACTACATCTTTGATGCCGCTGGTATTCGGCTCATGGATGACAGAACGCATTTTAGTACCAAAAATATTCCGTTCGTTAGCACGGCGTAGCGTATCTTCCAAGTCATGGATTGGTTTCATGAGCTGGACGCCATTTTCTTGCTCTGCTAGTCCTTTATCTACCTTCAGAAAAGGAACAATCCCTTCATCGGCAAGATAATCCGCTGTATATTTACCTTCTATTTTGCGATCCATCGTCTGCTCGAATAGGATTACGCCAAGGATATGGTCGGCACTAAAGGCAGGGGATGTAATAATTCTAGTCCGCATTTGGTGTACCCGATCAAACATTTCTTCCTCAGTAGAATAAGAATCTTCAGGCACACCGTAATCTGCTAATGCTTTTGGCGTGCTGCCGCCGCTTTGGTCAAGTGCAGCGATAAAGCCTTTTCCGTTCTTGATTTTGTCGAATTGACTGTTGTTCATGTTAGCCACTCCTTTTTGTTTCTAGTCTTTAAAAAAACATTCCTTTATACTCTTTCCCCTATTCCATCTTACTTAACATAACTGTTTTTTTACAGGAAGAATGGTAATGAGTATATGAAATTAACTATGATGATTCAAAAATGAGATCAATATAACGAATAAATTTATTGGGGAATAAAAAAGAATTATACCAAAGAATTCGAAACTGGACAAGTGTGTACTGAATAAGAGTGGTTTCAAATTCAGGTGTGAAAGGAAAAAATATCAACGCTCATGGCAACTATTCATGCCAAACAAAACCGGGTCATTCGTATATCTGCTGTTAAGTAAGCTAGATGAAGCAAAATTCAAAAGTGAATAAAAGGCTCTCAGCCAGTGGTTATAGTTTTCAACTTGGGTGTAGTAGTCATCCCTATTTTTCTTCTCTAAATTTAGGTATGATAAGGTATATACCTTATCATAAAATCCAGTATTTGGTGATGCTCAATAGCATTATAATTAATGATTTATCTTTAGGGCGTTATGAATATGAATTAAAAGAAGGAACTAACTTTTATTTAAATAATGAGACAAAGAAAGACATTGATTTAGCGGCGCATATGACCATCACTTATCATCGGGGCATTTGTTTGGTTGGAAGCCCCATTAAGGACGTATTCCCTTACTTATGACACTGATGAATTATTGCTAATCAGAGATTTTTTTAAAGGTGACGTCGACTTTCTTTTAAATGATTGATCAAACAATATTTTTCTATCAGTCAATATCGATGTTAAAATAAGGTATGATCTTACTTCTTACATGGAATAATCGCTATCGTAGAAAACTTCTGGGTCGACAGCCATCAGTAGCCATTCAGTAAGTCAACGACTCGAGCAAAATATCCAAAAGCAGCGGCGTAAAAGTAAATTCATACTTTTACGCCGCTTTTTCATCTTTGATTATCTCAAGTTTGTTCCATATTTTTAAGTTATGAGTCCTATACACTCACTTGGTTCCCAATTTTTGATGAAATATTCTCTAACTCAAAATAAATGTTACCTTATGACAAGTATTTTTCCTTAAAGGAATTAAGCATATAAAAGCAAAACGACAAGAGGACCTAAGATAGCAGCTGAAACCGCACTTAACGTCATGGCAACGGAACTCATTGAGGCCGTATCTTCACCATATTCGAAGGCTTTTGAAGTGCCGATTGCATGGGAGGCACTGCCGAAAGCAATCCCTTGGCCTAGAAATGTAGAGATTCGGAACCAATTCAGAATATAAGGTCCAAGAGTCACGCCTGTAAAACCTGCTATCATTACAAAAACGGCTGTCAGCGAAGGGGCTCCGCCTATCCCAGATGCAATCTGCATGGCTACGGGTGTCGTGACTGATTTAGGTAATAAGGAAAGGATTAACTTATGGGCAATACCAAGTGACTTTGCAAATAACAACCCACTCATAATCCCTACAATGGATCCAACCAAAACACCGCCTAATATGGGTAGAAAATGCTGGACTAGAGCCTTTCTCTGCTTATATAAAGGATAAGCGAGCGCAACCACAGCCGGCCCAAGTAACAGGTTAATCCAATGTCCCCCAATCATATAAGTTTGATAAGGGACTTGAAAACAAACAAGAATAACAATAATGGCTAAAGTGGTTGTTAAGGCGGGAATCAAAAAAGGTAAATGAAAACGCTGGTAAATCCGATTCATGCATAAATAGATTGTAATCGTCAGAAGAATTATGATGACCGCCATGAGCGTTTTTGCCATGTTCTTTTCTCCTTTCTCTTTGCCACTTTTTTAGCTAATATCTGGCTTGTATGGCCAGCTACGATCATCACAATGATCGTGCTGATCACCACAATCAAAAGAAGGACAATCCCTTTGCCTGCGAAAAGACCAAAATAATTCATGACACCCACAGTAGCCGGAACAAATAATAAAGGTAAATAGGATAGCAAAAAGTCTGCTCCTGATTCAATCCATCTTACCGGACAAAGCTTAAATATTAAAGCAGTTAATAACAAAAACAAGCCAATAATACTACCGGGTATTGGTAAATGGAGAAGGTGCTGCAGCCCTTCACCAATAAAATAAAACATATATAATACCGCTATCTGAGCAACGATTTTGAGGATTTTCATTATATAGTGTGATCCTTGAAAAGGTCACAATCCCTCCCTTTTTGTCATGTTCGTCTTAAATTATGAGTGAATTATTGGGAAGTTATTAAAAAAAACTTATCTTGGTCCAATCACTTTTAAGCACACAAAAACGTCATTGGCATGACGCAAGCTGAAAATTAAATACCTAATTTATTTTACTCTTACAATGGTTTGGGTTCAATTCCTGTGTTTTATATAGCTGATGACGGAGCATCTTTTCCAAGGTATTTTAAAGGATTTAAATTCCTAGTTGACATATAGGAATAATTATAGTTAAATGAAAATAACATAATAATAATTCTGAAATGACTGATTGAAGCAAACCAAATGTCTTTAACGCAGATGGTTAGGGACATTTTTTAAAAAAGAATATGATGATCCTTATTAAGAGTTGGGTGAGGAATCTGGTCCTTTGAACCCACAGCAACCTTTTATGAAAGTAAAAAGGTGCTAAGTCCAGCAGGTGACGTCCTGAAAAATAAGGAAGGGTGCTTCACTCCTCTTCCTTATTGAAGAGGAGTTTTTGACTACATAGAGTGGGCTGTCATATAAATTGAAAAATGTATTCCTTTGTGAGGTGAATATCTTTGCAGTTACAGGTAACGAATAGTCCTTTTAACCAAGAGCAAACCGAGCTTCTTAATCGTCTGCTTCCCACACTAACGGAAGCACAAAAACATTGGCTGAGTGGGTATTTGGCCGCTTCCCAGACATCAACCAATACGGTTGTGCAGAATGTCCCAGACGCTGAAGCGTCAACGCAAAGCGTTGGTCAGGTCGCTTCGCGGGAAGTGACGATTCTTTTTGGTTCAGAGACGGGCAATGGGCAAGCACTTGCTGAGGAGATGTCCCAGAAGTTAGAAGAACAACAATTGAAGGTGACGGTCTCGGCAATGGATGATTTCAAGCCCAAGGCTTTAAAAAAAGTCGAGGATTTGCTCATTATAACCGCGACCCATGGGGAGGGAGATCCGCCAGACAATGCGATTTCTTTCTATGAATTTATTAATAGCAGGAAAGCTCCGAAGTTGGAAGGACAACGATTTTCGGTACTTTCCCTTGGAGACCAATCATATGAGTTTTTCTGTCAGACCGGCAAGGATCTCGATAAGCGACTTGAGGAATTAGGCGGAGAACGGCTTTATCCACGAGTGGATTGCGATGTCGATTTTGACGAACCTGCGGCGGAATGGGTTGAAGGTATCTTAAATACATTGCGGGAAACACAAGAGGATCATCCTGCAGGTAATCAAATGTTACCGATAGATGGAGAACCAACTGAGCAGCCCGCATATTCTCGGACGAATCCTTTCAAAGCTGAGATCTTAGAAAATCTAACACTCAGCGGCCGGGGTTCAAATAAAGAAACGCGGCATCTTGAGCTATCTCTTGAAGGGTCGAATCTTGAATTTGAACCCGGTGATAGCTTGGGAATTTTCCCTGAAAATGATCCAAGCTTAGTGGATCAACTCATCAATGAAATGAACTGGAATCCTGAAGAGACTGTTCCAGTCAATAAAAAGGGAGATGTGAACTCACTTCGTGAGGCTCTGCTCCATAATTTCGAGATCACTAGACTGACAAAACCATTGCTGGAGCAATCAGCACAACTTTTTGACAATGACAAGTTAAGTGAGCTTATGAAGCCAGAACGTGAGGATGAACGAAAGGATTATCTCGATGGGCGCGATTTGCTTGACTTGATACAGGATTTCCCGCCTCATCGGGAGTTACCGGCCAGCGAGTTTGTACAGATTCTCCGTAAAATACCAGCTCGACTTTACTCGATTGCGAACAGTTATAAAGCGAATCCAGATGAAGCGCATCTGACGATTGGAACGGTGAGATATGAAGCTCATGGACGCGACAGAGCGGGTGTCTGCTCTGTACAATGTGCTGAGCGAACAGAACCGGGTGATTTGTTACCTGTGTATATCCACCGCAATCCGAATTTTAAATTTCCTACTGATCCTCATTCACCGGTGATCATGATTGGGCCTGGAACAGGTGTTGCCCCGTTCAGATCTTATCTAGAGGATTTAGAGGAAGAAGGAACGGAAAGAAAAACGTGGCTATTCTTCGGGGAGCAACATTTCTCCACAGATTTTCTTTATCAAGTTGAATGGCAAAAGTGGCTTAAGGAAGGGGTCCTAACGAAGATGGATGTCGCCTTTTCCCGCGACACGGATGAAAAAGTGTATGTCCAACACCGCATGCTTGAGCAGAGCCGGGATCTCTATCAATGGCTAGAGGAAGGTGCCAGTGTTTACGTTTGTGGTGACGAGAAAAACATGGCTAATGACGTTCATCATACCTTGTTAACAATCCTCGAAGAAGAAGGCGCAATGACTCAGGAGCAAGCTGAAAACTATTTAACTGACATGAGAAAGCAGAAACGGTATCAACGTGACGTTTATTAAAGGTTGTTTGCTAGAAAGCTAGTTGAAAGGAGCTTAAAAATGGGCAAAGATAGCATTAAACAACAAGAGGGTCCTCCAAGTGATAATGAGCGGATTAAGAAAGAAAGTGATTACCTGCGCGGCTCGATTGCAGAGGAACTCAAAGATCGGATTACGGGTGGAATGTCCGAAGATAGTACGCAGTTGTTAAAGTTCCATGGAAGCTACCAGCAGGATGACCGGGATTTACGGAATGAACGCAGGCGCCAGAAGTTGGAAGCCGCTTACCAATTTATGGTGCGCGTCCGTGTTCCCGGAGGTGTGGCGACACCAGAACAATGGTTAACCATGGATAAAGTCGCGCAAAAATATGGAAATGGCACACTTAAATTAACGACCCGGCAAGCCTTTCAAATGCATGGGATTCTGAAGTGGAATCTAAAGGAAAATCTCAAGGCAATTAACGACGCAATGATGGATACGATAGCTGCATGTGGGGATGTCAACCGAAATGTTATGTGTAATCCGAATCCTTACCAATCTGAGGTGCATTCTGAAGTGCATGAATGGGCCCAAAAACTCAGTGAACACCTTTTGCCGCGGAGTAGTGCCTATCATGAGATTTGGCTTGATGAAGAAAAAGTCGTGGACAGTCGCGAGACGGATACGGATGAAGATGTTGAACCGATATATGGCCCTTACTATTTGCCACGTAAGTTTAAAATTGGCATAGCAGTCCCGCCATCGAATGACATAGATGTCTTTTCTCAAGATTTAGGACTAATCGCAGTAATAGAAGATGGGCAGCTGCAAGGATTTAATGTCGCTGTTGGTGGCGGTATGGGGATGACTCATGGAGATACGAATACTTACCCACAAGTCGCCCGGGTTATCGGCTTTTGCCCTAAAGATAAGATTATTGAGCTAGCAGAACAGGTGGTCATGATTCAGCGGGATTACGGCAACCGGTCCAATAGAAAGAACGCCCGCTTTAAGTATACAATTGATGCTAGAGGCGTCGAATGGATTAAAAATGAACTTGGTGAAAGACTGGGATGGCATCTTGACGAAACGCGTTCCTATCACTTTGATCATAATGGTGATCGCTATGGCTGGGTGAAGGGGAACGGCAAATGGCATTTGACCCTATTCATCCAAAATGGTCGCGTTAAGGATTTTGAAGATTATCCGCTGATGACGGGTTTGCGGGAAATCGCTAAGGTTCATACAGGAGATTTTCGGCTCTCCCCAAACCAGAACCTGATTATTGCCAATGTCACGAGTGAAAAGAAAGATCAGATTGATGAATTAATTAAGAAATACGGGCTCACTGAAGGCCGACACTATTCTGCACTACGGAGAAATTCCATGTCCTGTGTTGCCTTCCCAACTTGCGGATTGGCTATGGCTGAGGCTGAACGCTATCTTCCATCTTTACTTGATAAAATTGAGGTCATCCTGGATGAAGCTGGACTACACGAAGAGGAGATCGTCATTCGTATGTCGGGGTGTCCTAATGGATGTTCACGTCCGGGCTTAGCTGAACTCGCTTTTATTGGTAAAGCTCCCGGAAAATATAATATGTATCTCGGTGGGGGATTCACTGGAGATCGTTTAAACAAACTTTATCGTGAGAATATAGGCGAAGAAGAGATTTTAGAGAACCTTCGTCCCATCCTCTTTCAGTATGCAAAAGAACGGCAGGACGGTGAACACTTCGGTGATTACGTGATTCGCGCCGGCTATGTCAACGAGGTTCGTACAGGACTTGACTTTCATACAACTAATATGGTGGAAAGCTAAACAACGGGACTCCTAGAAGATAGGTTAGAATATTCAGTCCTGATTAAGTCGAGTGAGTTTTTATTAACACAGTTTTTAAGTAAGGGGAGATACGGTATGGATGCAAGTGCAGTAACCTATGAAAATTTCTCCGGCGATCCGTTTTCTAATCTTTCGACTGAAGATGAAACTAAGGGTGCTATAAAAGTTTTGGATTGGGCATATAACGCATACGGTGATGATATTGTCTATGCTTGTAGTTTTGGGGCAGAGGGTATTGTGCTCATCGATCTCATTTCTAAAGTGAAGCCAGATGCAGAGCTTGTGTTTCTCGATACGGGTGTTCATTTTGATGAAACTTACGAACTCATTGATCGGATTCAAGCAAGGTTTCCAGAGCTTCAAATCACTATGCAGAAGCCTGATTTGACTTTGGATCAACAGGCTGATCGCTATGGCCCGGAACTATGGAATCATAATCCCGACCAATGCTGCTTTATTAGGAAAATCAAACCGCTTGAAAAAGCTCTAAGTGGTGCGCCCGCTTGGATTTCCGGTTTGCGTCGGGAGCAATCCGCTTCCCGCAAAAACACGGATTTTGTCAATAAAGATAACCGGTTTCGTTCTGTAAAGGTGTGCCCAATTATACATTGGTCTTGGGATGATGTATGGGATTATATCGAAGCCAATGACCTTCCGTACAATGAATTGCATGACCAAGGCTATCCGAGTATAGGCTGTCAACCGTGTACGTTTCAAGCTAATGATGCTAATGATTCACGCTCGGGACGGTGGCGTGGATTCGGTAAAACAGAATGCGGACTTCATACAGTTTCAAATGAAAATGCTTAAGTCGTATAGGTGGAGAAGGTGAAACTATGGGTAAAGTTTACTTGGTCGGTGCAGGTCCCGGTGATCCCGACTTAATTACCGTTAAAGGATTAAAGGTGATACAAAAGGCCGATGTTATTTTGTATGATCGCTTGATTAATGAGGAGCTCCTTTCTTTTGCACCGGAAGAGGTAGAACAGATTTACTGCGGTAAACTACCAGAATATCATACATTGAAACAAGAAAGTATCAATCGTTTTCTGTGTAAATTTGCAAGTCAGGGAAAAACGGTTGTGCGATTAAAAGGAGGGGACCCTTTTATATTTGGCAGGGGTGGTGAAGAAGCCGAAGCCCTAGTCAAAAAGGGAATTCCATTTGAAATTGTCCCAGGTATTTCAGCTGGGGCTGCAGCACCGGCTTATGCTGGGATTCCCCTTACTCATCGAGATTTTAGTTCATCGGTGGCCTTTGTCTCAGGAGTGAGTCACAAAGATGATACAGAAGCAGATTGGCAGCGCTGGGCTCGCAGCGTGGACACTTTGTGTATTTATATGGGTGTTAAGCAACTGCCGTACGTATGCGAACAACTGATCAAGCATGGACGGGGACGTCAAACTCCTGTAGCGATCGTTCATTGGGGGACGACGGAACAGCAGCAAACTGTCACAGGCACATTAGCCGATATCGTTGAGGTGTCAGAAGGCATCAAGAATCCATCCATGATTATTATTGGTGATGTCGTTAAGCTTAGAGAGCGCCTGCAGTGGTTTGAAGACTTGTATTTAACTGAATCATCAACTTCGTCAGTGATTTAACTTATAGGAAGAGCGTCATAGGGGCTGTTTCGAAAGTTTGAGGCCCCCTGTTCTTATCCTTGAGGCCTTAATGCTTTAATTTGTTACTTAGTTCTAGTATATCTACTTCATTCTTCAATTTTGCTTCTCATTTTTAATGAAACGTTCTTATATCAAAAGACCGGTGATGCTCACACATTGCCGGTCTTTCTTATTCGCCAGAACAACAAGCAAACTTTTTGTCGAATAAAGCCGCCATGTGTTCTAATAAAAAGGCAGGAGGTGAGCTAAATGACGGTTACAATCAAAGTGTACTCCGATTATGTCTGTCCTTTTTGTTTTATTGCTGAAAAGCCTTTAGAAAAGGCTATTCAAGGGAAGGATGTAGACATTGAGTGGATGCCTTATGAGCTCCGCCCATACCCGGAGGAAACATTAAAACCTGAAGGCGACTATCTTCAAAAAACATGGCAGTCTGCTGTGTATCCATTGGCGGAAAGGTATGGCGTTAAGATCAAGCTACCAAATGTATCACCTCAGCCTTATACGCATTTGGCGTTTGAAGGCTTCCAATTTGCTAAAGAGCATGGAAAAGCCACACAATATAATCATCGGATATTCCAAGCGTTCTTCCAGGAAGAACGAGATATTGGTGATATCGATGTTTTAACAAAGCTAGCTGAGGACGTTGGGTTAAACGATGAGGCCTATCGAAAAGCCCTCGTCCATCGAACATATAAAGAAACGCATCAAAAGGCATTAGATTTTGCGAGAAATGAAGCCAATATCACGGCGGTGCCCACTTTCGTCATTGGAGATACGGTATTATCCGGTGTCTCGGATCAACAAACGATTGAAGAGGCGATTGATGTAGAATTGAACAAGCCTTTAATCTCATTTGGACAAGGCATGGCGTGTGGGCCAGACGGCTGTTTTTAGAAATAATAATGGAGGATGATATCATGGCGAAAAAAATCACGGTTTATTCCGATTTTCTATGACCATTCTGCTTTATCGGGAAAACCCCGCTTGACCAGGTGGCCAAGGATTATAATGTAGACGTCGAATGGAAAGCATTTGAGCTCAAGCCTGAGGGTGTTGAGACACCACCTAAATCACCTGAATACATGGAACAGGCAAAGGCGAATGTCGAGAGAATGTCGCAGCAATACGGGATTGAAATGAAATGGAATGATAAGAGTGAGCATTCTAGACATGCATTAGAAGGTGCAAAGTTTGCCGAGGAGCATGGTCTTGGTAATGAGTATAACGACGCTGTTTTCAAAGCCCATTTCCAACAGGACAGAACTATTAATGATATCGATACGCTGGTCGATATTGCCGGGGGCTTAGGTCTTGATTCCAAGGCGTTTCGTGAAGCCCTAGAATCACGTCGCTATGAACAAAATGTTCTTGACGATGTGGAAGAGGCCCATCGGCTTGGCATCACAGGCATACCATGCTTCGTTTCGGGAAGTCAAGGTGTCATGGGTGCGCAAACCTATGAAACACTACTAAAGCTCGTCAATGAAGAATAAATCATAGGGGTTGTCTCACATGAGGACAATCCCTTTTTTAATGGTTGGTTAACGTTGATTTATGTTTCTTAGCTTTAATGTACCTGCCTTAACTTATCATTTTGGCCTCCCTATCTTTGCTAGAATATTACCTCATTCAAAATCTATTGTCCCTAATTTCTGTTATTGTTTCTTAACTTGAAATTGTGGGCCTTAAAAAGTCATTGTTTTTCAACATAAGCTATGGTAAATTAATTGCACCAATATGTGTCTTGTAAATGAATGACCCATGATGGAATTCAGACGTGGAGACATTCGGGCACGCATGGGTGTCATATCCCTGAACATCATGGAATGAGTTGATTTTTCCAAAAAGGTTCTAGTCATGCCGGAATGAGGTATGAGGATGCAGGACGCCCTTTTGTCCTAAGGGAGAAGAAGCATATGAAGTTGAAGGATTGGGATTTTAATTTAAAAGTACGGCTTGCCGGTGAAGGTTTACACAGTATTTTGTTTTGGATGTTTTTCCCTTTCATGGCCATCTATTTTTCAAATGTCTTTGGAAAAGAGTTGGCGGGACTTTTGCTAATCTTTGCTGAATTGATTGGCGTTGTTGTAGGGTTATTTGGTGGTTATTGGGCCGACTATTTCGGACGGAAACGAATGATGGTCTATGCCACTGCGGGTGAAGCTTTCTCGTTTGTCTTGTTTGCGATCGCCAATTCACCTTGGATCGAGTTACCGGTACTGTCGTTTGTTAGTTTCGCATTTATGGGGTTATCGGGTGCTATTTACACACCTGCCAGTCATGCGATGGTTGCCGATGTCGTTCCAGAAAAAGACCGCAGTGCTGTTTTTGCTGTTTTCTATACCATGATTAATATTTCGGTTGTGATTGGTCCAGTGCTCGGCGGCATTTTCTTTTTTAGTTACCGGTTCGAATTTTTGGTCTTTTGTTTCTTGATCACATCTATACTTATGATTGTTTTGCAAAAGTTGATTCGAGAGACAGCACCCCCTAAGAAAAAGAGGGCAGGTGGACAGGACATTCATTGGACAAAGTCATTAATGAGTCAATTGTCGGATTACAAAGTGATTAGTACGGATAAGACATTTTTGCTGTTTATCGTCGCAGGGATTTTAGTGGCACAAACATTTATGCAATTGGATCTGGTGATGGCAGTATACACGACAGAATTTATTCATGAACAAACCTTGTTTAGTCTGGGCAATTGGTCACTGACGGTTGATGGCAGGCAAACATTTAGCTGGATATTAGCGGAAAATGGCTTTCTCGTAGCGTTATTTACGTTAGCTATGACGAAGTGGATGACAAAATATAAGGAACGCAATGTCTTTGTTATTTCTGCAGTATTATACGGCGTTGCGATTATTTTATTCGGTCATACAGTATCGATTGGGTTCTTACTCATCGCCACAGCTCTATTTACAGCTGCGGAATTGATGGTTGTTGGTTTGCAGGAAAGCTTTGTATCCAGGCTTGCTCCGGAACATATGCGTGGTCAATACTTTGCCGCATCGAGTCTACGATTTACCATAGGACGGACGATCGCGCCGATCTCTATTCCGATGACTGTTTGGTTTGGCTTTTCGTGGACGTTTATCATCCTAGGAATTTTGGCGTTCTTGAGTGCTGGCTTGTATTATATATTGTTCAATCAATATGATGCCCGTCAGAGAGGTAAAGAGGCCAACACGGTCATTTCCTGACAGACAATACTATAAAGATATGTCATGCTACAATAAAGTCCGCCGATCCATTGGATGGCGGGCTTCTTCATTTAAAAGAGCACTTCATGATATTTCACACTTACAAAGATAATCACAATGCCGGCGCATGTCCAGGCCCAAAGCGGTCTTTTGTAGTGTAAATATAATACCGGAAACATAAAACTGTTAAATAATAGAGACTTTACCAACGACCAATGATTATAATAGTGGATATTCCCTGTCTTTTGTGCTGCCCATTCAATGAATGAAAAGCAACCGATCCATATCATCATATAGGAGATCTTTTTGGAATGGCTACTTTTATCTACCTGATAGAGATAAACCAACATATAACAAGGGTATTGAATAAGGGTTATAAGTAAGATCATCGATATATGGTTTGGGAAAATATGGCTGTGGTATAACCAAAAAGGATGCGTTGGAGCCTTCATGCCATAGATTAAATTGCCAACAATCATAAAAAGGATGGTTGGATAGTATTTCCCCCAATGGCGCCAGTCACCATATTTCCAAGCAATCATTAAGGCAAAGAGAGTTATGATAATGTATAACATGAAGAACCCCTTTATATATCTCTTCCCCCATAGGTCTATTTTTCCATTTTTAAGGATTTTGATACATATTTTGTATTTTTTGTTTGCTTATCAATTATTGATGAGTGGAAAGCCGGTATAAACTAATGCGTCCGTGATTACAGCGTAGCCCTTTGCATTAGGGTGGATATGATCAAATGAAAGCAATTGTTGCTGATGTCCAGCGAATAGTGGATAAACGTCAGCGATTTTGATGCCGGTTGATGAGGCTAAAGAAGCCATATCACCATTAAAATGGCGGATCCACATGTCGACGTGTTTTATTGATGGAAATGGATTATATAAGTTGATAAGTTTGATGCTAACGTATTTATGGGGATTTTGTAGCCATCTGATTTTGTCTATGATCATTTGTAACTGATAGATAGCTGTATGCAGAGCTGTAAAAAGTTGTTGGGTGTCAGACGTCCGCAAATATATTTGTGCTGCATCAATCAGATCATTTCCGCCTGCTGTGATTGTGATTAAATCGGCATCATAGATGGATTGTTGAACCATTGGCGCATCAAGCATGCATAAGATTTCGCCTGTCGTCAATCCTTTCTTAGCATGAACATGAGTTGCCACTGGTCTTTGCCAATGATGCTCAATGGCCTTTTTATACCGTCCGACAAACCCTGGGGATATGAATGAACCAATGCCGACGGTTAAAGAATCGCCAATGGCAGTATACTGAATAGTTGATTTCAAATGTCTCACCCCACTGTACTCGTTGTTACACTGTATTCATAGGAGAAGACATGCGTGTTAGACGAGAACAATGGTTATTTAAAACTCCATATGATCTTCCATTCACCTTCTTTATCTTGACTGACAAAATAGTCCTGTCGTATGGTCATTTCTCCAAATGTACTGCTAACCATTTGTTTAACTGTGATTTTATAGACATCAGAAAGAAAATTAGATTGTTCAGTCATGCGCCATTGGTCAAGATGATCAACGTCAATAATATTATAATCGAAACTATCCACTTCCAGGGTCTCTTTGTAAAAGGCTGACCGTTGTTTGATATAATCTGCCTGTGAGAAGCGATCATGTATGAGGGAATGTAGGGATTTCCACGAGTCACTGAAATCACCTTCTTGTTCATTTTGGAGGAATTCATTCACTGTTTCTTTCGCCTGGTCTTCAGGAGAATCATGGAGGACGTTGAAGATGACATAGGATCCAATAATAATTATCAGGATAATCGCAATAGGTTTGAAGTTAAGACGTTTTCGTTTCACCATGGGCCCCCCTTTGTACATGGTATGACCCAAGGGAGATTGATATTAAAAAAAAGTACAGAATGCCCCCGTCTTTAAGGTAACGGAGGCGGTAGAGGTTTTAACCAAAAATGACGTCTAAAATTGATCCCATTTTGCCTTGTTTGCCTTCCAAGATACTAGGATTGTAAACTTCAGTATAGCCGCATTGTTCACAAGAGACGAATAAAAAGTGATTATGTTGCACATCAAACATCTTACTTAATCCGGTTCCTGACATGGCAACTTCTTTGGTTTGGCAGGAATCGTGTTCGCATTTCGCACATTTGAATTTCTCCTGGATGGAAGCTTCTACTTGACTCATATATTTTCACTCTCCTAATTTGTAATTATATCCCTAATACCATCATAAGCGATTATCGTGTTCGGAACAAACGTGGAATGATTCCGAGCAAGACTTTGTTAAAATGGAAGAGAGGCACGGGCTGTATTGATGTACATCGGCTAAAACTGCAACGTCCTGTTGCAACGCCGATGCTAGCACGTCCTGTGCGTTTGGAAGGATCTGTTGTTCATGAAGATTAGAAAAAAGCGCGTTTATGAATATTCGGAGGCTAGCGATGGATGTCGGATTCTTGTTGATCGGATTTGGCCTCGGGGTGTTAAAAAAGCTGATGCTGACCTTAATTTGTGGTTAAAGGTGGTTGCCCCAAGCTCCGAATTAAGAAAATGGTTTGGCCATGATCCTGCTAAATTCCCTTTGTTCAGGCAAAAGTATTGGGAAGAACTTGAAACTGATTCCGAAAAACAAGAAGGGCTCCGAACTATTCAGTCGAAAGCTCAAGAAGGCCCCGTGACATTGGTCTATGCAGCTAAGGATGAGGTTTATAATCATGTTGTGGTTTTGGAGGCGTTTTTAAAAACTTAATAAGTGCACCGAATGTAGGGGAGATGGTGTTAGCTATTTTAAAGGACTCTAGTGAGGATTTCCGATTGAAGTAAGGAAGTTGCATAAGCTTCAAGTAAGAGTCGCTCAATCCGAACAGAAATTGCCCATTTGAAACACTTCCAAATGGGCTGTCCTTTTTTTATTGATTATACCGGTCGAACCAGTCGCTGATTTCTTGTAATCTTGTGATGCGGTTTTCAGGTTTACCGGCGCGTGATAGTTCGTGATTCTCACCTTGAAATCGAACGAACCGTGTCTCAACGCCTAATCGGGTTAAAGCGACATACCATTGTTCAGCTTGTTCCATTGGACAACGGTAGTCTTCTTCACTATGAATGATATTCATCGGCGTGTCGACATTTCTAGCATAACGGATCGGTGAAAACTTCAGCACAGTTTCTTCATCGTCCCAAAAGTCGGCATTTCCTAATTGCCGGTAACTGAAGAAATAGCCAATGTCACTGGTCCCGTAAAAACTGTACAGGTTACTGAGGCACCTCTGAGTCACGGCGGCGGTAAATCGGTTGGTTTGGGTCACAATCATATTGGTCATAAAACCACCGTAGCTACCACCCGTGACATAGAGGTTATTTGGATCAAGCTGTGGAAATGTCTCCAGCGCTGCATCCAATCCCGCTAAAATATCTAAACGGTCATTTTGTCCCCAGTCTCCTTGGCAAGCTGCTGTGAATTTACGGCCATACCCTTGACTACCACGGGGGTTGGTATAGACAACCGCATAGCCTTTGGCAGCTAAGTATTGAAATTCATGATGGAACATGTTCCCATAAGCGGTGTGCGGACCACCGTGAATTTCTAAGACCACCGGAATACGATCCTTTTTAACGGCACTATCTGGCAGTAACACCCAACCTTCAATATCCCACTCATCTGCGCCCTTAAACGTGATGGGTTCAGGAGTATTCACAACCTTATGCTGTAGCCAATCGTTATGCTTAGCTAATGGGCGGCTGCCCGCATCCTCATTGATCCACAACTCGCATGGTTCAGTGGCGGTTGCCTTATTATAAACAATATGTTGATGACGGTGGTGAAAAGAAGTCACAACAAAATCACCTTTAATACTTGTGTCTTCAACTGCTCCATCTGTTGTGACTGACTTAATACAGCAATTGCCGCCAACGGTTGCCATAAAATAAATGGTTTGGCTGTTATTATCCCATTGAATAGGCGAATTGCCTGCATCAAGCGAGCTATCAGCACCAACATAATTTCCGACGGGATGATCCCAGTGTTTTGTCAGGCTTATTGCCTTGCCGTCACCGTCTGTTGATATCACCCAAACTTGATTATTTTCCGGACTCACCTCACCGTCTTCGTGTCCACAAAAGGCGAGCCAGCGTCCATCCGGTGATGGCGTGGGCGCAAACAGGTCACCTTTGGCTTGGTAAATAAGCGTCTCTTTATGATTTTCAATATCCAGTTTGTAAAGATCATCGTAATAACCGTTTTTCTTAGGGTCGTTGCGGGATTTTAAATAATAAATCGTCTGACCATCATGGGAAAATATAGGTGACGTGTGATCTGAGTTTCCGGACGTGATTCGCTCGGTTTTTTTCGTGTCCTGATTGTATAAGAATAAATGACTATAGCCGCTTATGAATCCTTTTCCGTTAGCTAAATATCGAAGACGATGGATGACCGTTACATCGTTTTGTGTATCGTTTTCGTCTTCATCTTCATGATCCTTAGCATCCTCGGGCAATTCGACTTCGCAAACAATATGATTGCCATCAGGTGACAAGCTAAATTCACTAATATCATGCTTATAATCAGTAACCTGCTGGGCCTCACCCCAATTAGAAGAAATACACCACACTTGCGCTTTACCGGTTCGATTGGAAAGAAAATAAATTGACTTTCCATCATTCGACCAAATGGGTGACGACTCCTTAACGTTCTCATCACTTCTGTAAAAGTTTGTTAGCTTATTATATTCTCGTGTTTGCAAGTCTTGTAAGTACAAGGATGAATCATAACCATTGTTTGTCTTATCCGCAACTGTGACGACATAAACCACATAGCGGCCATCCGGTGATAACTGCGGTTGCCCGGTCCACTGAAATTGGTAGAGATCATCGGGCTGTATAGATGATGTCATACAATTCATACCTCCAATTGAATGTGTCCTTTCAATTATTCATTCGATACCCGAAATAATACTCCTCTTTCCAATTTCTAAAAGGATCTATATTACGACGCCGTTAGTCATCCCCAGTTTAAGATGTAAGCACTATTATTTACTTCTAAATTTGCTTGTGTTATAGTTTTCGAGTTGTTATTGCACGGAGCATTCAGTCAACAAGAGAGAGGTGGAATCCTATGAGTATGACATCTGTAAAGCGCGCATCCGGTCAGTTTTTTTATGGCTGGGTTATTGTTATGGTCAGTGCGTTAGGGGTTTTCTTTTCAGGGCCCGGACAAACATATGGGATTTCGGCGTTTGTGGGTTCGTTTGTTGAGCAGTTTAATGGTAATGATACCTTAGTTTCGGGCATTTATTCAGCGGCAACGTTATTGTCGGGAAGTCTATTATTCTTAATGGGTCGAAGTGTCGATCGCTTTGGTCAACGGACGATAGCGATTGTAGCCGCAGCGTTACTGGGCGTTGCTTGTATTTTGAGTAGTCTTGTCGCAAACCCAGTGATGCTGTTTATAGCTTTCTTTATGTTACGTTATTTTGGGCAAGGATCGATGATGCTTGTTCCAAATACATTGGTGCCACAGTGGTTTATTAAAAAACGGGGCCGGGCGATGAGCTTTTTGGCCATTGGGACGTTTGTTAGTTCAGCGACTTTCCCGCCTCTTAATGCATGGTTGATTAACACTTATAGCGCAGAACATGCCTGGCAAATACTGGCTGTTTTTATTTGGATTGTGTTTATCCCGCTAGCGATTTTTTTGATCAAAAATAAGCCGGAGGATATAGGAAAACTACCGGATAACGCTGAACAACGACCTGTCAGCGGTGATCAAAACAATATTTCGGCAGCTGGTGATGATGAGGAAGACTGGACATTACAGGAAGCAAGAAAAACACGAGCCTTTTGGTTTATTCTATTTTGCGTGTCATTACCCGCCATGATTAATACAGCCATCACTTTTCATCTGTTTCGAATTTTTGAGATGCATGATTTATCCGCGGGGACAGCGTCACTTGTTTTAAGTCTAATGGCGACGATCGGTTTCCCTGTGACATTGGTCGCCGGTTTTGTATTGGAAAGAATTGCGGTCAATAAGGTGATTGGCCTTTCGTTTATCGGTCAATTGGTGTTTTTGGTGTTATTGTTATTTATGCACAGCTTTTTGTCGGCTATTCTATTTGGCGTGTTGTGGGGTATTATGAATGGCTTTGAACGCATCACCGTCAACCTTATCTGGCCCGATTACTTTGGGCGGAAGCATCTCGGAAGTATTCGAGGTATGGCTCAGACCTTTACGGTGATCGGCTCGGCAGTTGGACCGCTGCCATTAGGTTTTGCGTTCGAGCAATTTAATAGTTTTAATGGTGCGATTATTGCTATGATGATTTTTCCATTTTTGGGTGTGTTGGCCGCCTTTTCTGCATCAAAACCGAATAAAGCAGATTATTTCCCTGAAGATTCAAACCGGCTGTCTACTTAAAACAGCCGGTTTAGTTTATTGAATAGCATTGGGATTAGGAAATTGTTCGGTTTGATATTGAGTGAACTGCTGGAATGTTTTCTGAAGCTTTTGTGCATCTTCAGCTTCGACGCCATACCAACCTTTTTTGAACATTAAATTGTAAAGCTCACGCTGTGCATTTTCTGTTTCATTGTAGATATTAGAAACGTCCTGATAGAGGGCATCATGGCTCATTTCGTGCAAAGCTGTACTGTAAGCATTTGTCATGTATTTTTCCGTTGATAAACAATCATTCATAAAGTCACGGTCGTTCATTTGCGGTGTTTTAGGGACTTGAGTAGATGGATTTTTAATTTGATTCGACTGTTGTTGTGGCATCACTGCATACCCCCTTGCTGCGGCTGATTGGTTTGCCCTAAATGTTGATTGATACTATTCAATAAGGTTTGATAATGGTTCTGATGCATTTGGCTTAATTGCATTAATGCATTTTTAATTTCAGGGTCTTGGCATTGTTGGGCGAAAAAATTTGTTTTCTTGATGGCATTTAAATTCCATGTCATCATGTCTTTCATATACAGGTGATCTTTTGTACTCATCACAAATGGGGGTTGTTGCATGAAAGTTTGACCTTGTGGCTGCGACTGTGGTTGTTGTTGCATTGGGTTGACCTCCTTATTTAAAATGCTTCAATTTTTAATATGTACAAACGTATGAGCCTTATACAGTGATGGCCAAAATGTCACGTAAACTTTTATGTATCATATAAATGAAAATAATGTTATTATGTATAATAAGAGGGCAGTTTTCTTGTATTAAAATGTATGCGGTTTCAAAAACGTGATGTCATGATACTAACGCAAGGTGGGGAAAGGCCATGGAACAAATGATGCGCAATTTCTTTTTATTTTTGGCAAAAAATAAAGCGGTTACAAAAATGGCAAAAAAATATGGTCTCCGTTTTGGTGCGGCCCGGTTTGTTGCAGGTGCTGAGTTAGATGGTGCTGTTCAAGTGATTCAAAATTTGAATCATCTGGGTTTCAAAGTGACCATTGATCACCTTGGTGAATTTGTAGACAGTGAGGCTGAAGCAAAAGAAATGGCTAACAGTTGTATTGAGGCTGTTAAAGCCATTGCCGAGTATGATCTTGATTCGCAGTTGTCATTGAAGCTAACATCTATGGGAATGGATATTAGTGATGAGCTTGTTTTAAATAATATGAGGCGTATTTTAACCATTGCGAATGACATGGGTGTTTTTATTACGATTGATATGGAAGATTCCGCTCGTTGCGGTCACTCCATTGATTTATTTACAGAGTTAAAAAAGGAATTTGATAATATTGGAACTGTTATACAGGCTTATCTCTACCGGTCTGATGAGGACTTAGATTATTTAGACCCATTGGCACCGAACCTTCGACTTGTTAAAGGGGCCTACAAGGAACCTGATTCCGTAGCTTATCCTAACAAAGAGGATGTTGATGAAAATTATAAAGCACTGATTAAAAAGCATTTATTAAATGGGCACTATACGGCCATCGCTACACACGATGATGCGATCATTGACTATACAAAGGAGCTCGTTCAACAATATAATATTCCTAATAACCAATTTGAATTTCAAATGTTATACGGGATACGAACGGAACGGCAAAAAGAGATTGTTCAAGAAGGTTATAAAATGAGAGTCTACGTTCCTTATGGTTCCGACTGGTACGGTTATTTTATGCGTCGATTAGCGGAAAGGCCTGCCAATGTTTCATTTGTGCTAAAGGGTGTTCTGAAGAAATAAAAACGGGGGACAAAGGTTTCTCGTTTTTTTCTAAACAATTAATATTGCGAAATTTTTAAACTTGGATTATAGTGTAGTTAAGATATTTTTTTAAGCATAAAATGAATGAGTATTCATTCAAAATGAATAAAAAGGAGGTTCTAAAGTGAGGGAAATCAGAAAAGCTGCTGTATTAGGTTCTGGTGTCATGGGGGCTTCCATTGCTGCACACTTGGCTAACGTTGGCATCCCCGTTATATTACTGGATATCGTTCCTAAAGAACTGACGTCGAAAGAAGCGTCCAAAGGTTTAACACTGGATGATCAGGTTGTGCGCAATCGTCTAGGTTCAGCATCTCTTAATAAAATTAAGAAGCAAAAGCCGGCACCATTGACGTCAAATCAAAATCTGAGGCGTATCGAAGTCGGCAACATGACGGATGACATGGAGCGATTAAGCGATGTTGATTGGATAATTGAAGTCGTTGTTGAAGACCTTACTATTAAAAAACAAGTTTTAGCAGATGTTGACCGTTACAGAAAAGAAGGATCGATCATCAGTTCGAATACATCCGGGATCTCCATTCATGATATGTCAGAGGCGTGTTCTGATGATTTTAAGGCCCATTTTCTGGGTACCCACTTCTTCAATCCGCCAAGATACATGAAGTTACTTGAAGTGATTCCCACAAAACATACGAAGACAGACGTGATTCAGCAAATGGTCACATTCGGAGAAGACGTCCTCGGTAAAGGGGTCGTGATGGCCAAGGATACTCCAAACTTCATTGCTAACCGGATTGGGACGTATGGTTTGCAGGTAACCGTCCGCGAATTGCTGGATAAAGGTTATAGTGTCGGCGAGGTTGATTCGGTTACAGGATCCATCCTTGGTCGGGCAAAAAGCGCGACATTCCGAACTTTAGATGTTGTCGGATTAGATACATTTGTTCATGTTGCCGACAACGTCCGTAACAATGTTAACGATCCGCAGGAAAAGCAGGTGTTCGAGATCCCATCTTTTGTTCAATCAATGTTAGAAAGAGGATGGGTTGGCAGTAAAGCGGGTCAAGGATTTTACTTAAAAACGAAAAGCAAAGAGATTTTGCAGTTGAATCCAAACACGATGGATTATGAACCGCGGGATAAAGTCCATTCACCGTCAGTCGAACAGGCCAAACAATTGAAATCTACTAGTGAAAAAATTAAAGCGCTTGCATATGCGGAAGATCGTGCCGGTGACATTGTTTGGCCAATCTTAAAACAAACCTTACTTTACTCAGCCGAACACGTCTACAATATCGCTGATCATATTCACGCTGTTGATCTGGCGATGAAATGGGGATTCGGTTGGGAGTTTGGACCGTTTGAGACATGGGATGCGATCGGTCTAGAAACCTCTGTCGAGCGGATGAAAGCTGAAGGAGTACAAGTTCCGGCATGGATTGAAGACATGCTGAGCAAGGGCTATCAGCAGTTTTATAAAGAAACTGATGGTAAGCGCTATTATTATCATAATGGAGACTATGTTCCTATTAAAGTGACCAAAAAGCACATACATCTTCCGACCTTAAAACATGAGGGACGTGTCATTAAGAAAAATACCGGCGCTAGTTTAATTGATTTGGGGGATGATGTTGCTTTACTTGAATTTCATTCACAAAACAATGCGATCGGTTTAGATATATTGCAAATGATTCAGCAGTCGGTTGATGAAGTTGAACAAAATTTCAAAGGTCTGGTCATTGGTAATCAAAGTAAGAATTTCTGTGTTGGTGCTAATTTAGGCTTAATTTTGATGGAAGCTCAAGATGATAATTACACGGAAATTGATATGGTCGTCCGCAAGTTTCAGCAGGCTATGCTCCGGTTGAAATATGCGCAAAAACCAGTGGTTGCTGCACCATTTCAAATGACCCTTGGGGGCGGTGCTGAAGTCAGTTTGTCATCCAGTGCGATCCAGGCAGACATGGAAACCTATATGGGCTTGGTTGAAACCGGTGTTGGCTTGATTCCTGGTGGCGGTGGAAATAAAGAGCTTTATTTACGTTTACTTAATCAAATCCCTCAAGGTATTGACGTTGATTTAACAAAAATAACGAATCAAGTGTTTGAACAGATTGCAACAGCCAATGTTGCCACATCGGCAGAAGAAGCCAGGGAGAATGGCTTTCTAAGAGACGATGACCGAATGAGTACCAATGGTGATCATCTCATTTATGATGCTAAACAGCGTGTCATAGAAATGGAGAAAGCGGGCTATCGTGCCCCGGATCAAAAGAAAATTCCTGTCTCTGGGGAAGCTGGTTATGCCGCAATGGTGATGGGGGCTAAGACCATGCAATATTCCGGATATGCCAGTGATCATGATTTAATAATAGCTAAAAAATTGGCTCATGTGCTCGCCGGCGGCCGTTTGCCTGAAGGCACAAAAGTCGATGAATCTTACTTGCTTGATTTGGAACGAGAGGCCTTTTTAAGCCTTGTCGGGGAACCGAAGTCACAACAAAGAATGCAGCACATGCTGATGAAAGGCAAACCGTTGCGAAACTAAGAAAGAGGTGAATTAAATGAATGAAGCGGTAATTGTTGCTGGTGCAAGAACACCGGTTGGTAAGGCTCATAAGGGTCACTTTGCCAACAAGCGACCTGATGATTTAGGGGCGGAGACAGTTAAGGAAACTTTGCGCCGCTCAGGTTTCGAAGGTCATATTGACGATGTCATTATTGGGTGTTCCATGCCTGAAGCTGAACAAGGTCAAAACATGGGACGTTTGATTGCAGGGCTGGCGGGACTATCTCAGGAAACCCCAGGTGTGACGGTGAACCGGTATTGTTCCTCAGGTTTGCAAACCATTGCTAATGCTGCCGAACGGATTATGCTTGGAAATGCTGAAGCGATCATTGCCGGCGGAGCTGAATCGATGAGCATGGTACCAATGGGCGGTCATGTGATCAAGCCGAATGCAGCGCTCGTTGAATCAGCACCAGAATATTACATGAATATGGGCCATACTGCTGAACAAGTTGCACAAAAATATGGTGTTACCCGTGAAGATCAGGATGCTTTTGCCTTACGTAGTCACAACCGGGCCGCTCAAGCTATGAGTGAAGGCAAATTTGATGATGAAGTGATGCCTATTGAAGTGATCCAACGGAGCCTTGCGGGTGATAATCGTGTGCAAGAAGAATCAATCATGGTGTCGCAGGATGAAGGCGTGCGACCCAATACGTCACTTGAGGTTCTGGGGAAATTAAATCCTGCCTTTCAAAGAAACGGGAGCGTTACAGCTGGTAACGCTTCACAAACAAGCGATGGAGCAGCTTCTGTTCTAGTCATGGATCGCGAGAAGGCAAAAAGTGAGGGATTACAGTCCATAGCAAAATTCCGGTCATTTGCAGTTGCGGGAGTCCCGCCTGAAATTATGGGTATCGGACCAGTGCAAGCCGTTCCAAAGGCCTTGGAACAAGCAGGCATCAGCTTAGCCGACATTGGTGTGATTGAATTAAATGAAGCCTTTGCCTCACAATCCTTACAAGTGATTCGTGAACTCGGGTTGAATGAGGAGATCGTTAATATTAACGGAGGGGCCATTGCCTTAGGTCATCCCCTTGGATGTACGGGGACCAAGTTGACACTCACATGCTTGCACGAGATGAAACGTCGCGGTGAGCAGTTTGGCCTTGTCACTATGTGTATTGGTGGCGGTATGGGCGCCGCAGGGGTTTTTGAATTAATTGATTAATAGGGGGAATAGATTATGAGTCAGAAAACGGAAAATGTACAAAAAGGCGGAGCTTTTTTAATTGATGGTATCACGCCAGAACAGTTATATACACCTGAGGATATGACAGATGAACAAAAATTGATGGCAAAAACCACCGAAGATTTTATTAAGAAAGAAGTGCTTCCCCATAAAGAAAAACTTGAACAAAAAGATTTTGACTTGACCCAGGATCTTTTAAAGAAGGCAGGGGAACTGGGACTGCTTGGTGCAGACATCCCTGAGCCATACGGAGGATTAGGTCTAGATAAAATTAGTTCGGCCCTAATTACTGAAAAGTTTTCATTAGCTAATGCATTTTCGCTAAGCTATGGTGCCCATGTCGGGATTGGTTCACTGCCGATTGTGCTGTTCGGCACTGAAGAGCAGAAGAAGAAATATCTGCCTGATTTAGCGACAGGAGAGAAATTTGCTGCTTATGCCCTCACCGAACCAGGATCAGGATCAGATGCTTTAGGAGCGAAAACAACAGCTGTTTTAAATGAGGAAGGAACCCACTATATCCTTAACGGGGAAAAACAATGGATTACTAACTCGGCGTTTGCGGATGTGTTTGTTGTTTATGCCAAGATAGACGGTGAACATTTTTCAGCTTTCATTGTTGATAGGGACCTTCCTGGCCTATCAACAGGCCCTGAAGAAAAGAAAATGGGTATTCAAGCCTCGTCAACAAGGACGTTAATATTAGAAGATGTGGCTGTCCCGGTGGAAAATCTCCTAGGAGAAGCGGGAAAAGGCCATAAAATTGCCTTTAATATCCTTAATATTGGACGCTACAAGCTAGCTGTCGGACTCGTAGGTGCACTTAAGCGTGGTCTTGAAGTATCTGTAAAGTATGTCAATGAGAGAAAACAGTTTAATACACCGATTTCCCAGTTCTCGTTAACCAAACGGAAGTTAGCTGACATGGCGATTAAAACCTTTGCCACGGAAACATCAGTATATCGAACGGTCGGCATGTTCTCAGACCGGCTGGATGGATTAGACAATGAACAACTTAAAGACGGGAAAGGTATGGCGGCTGCTATTGCGGAATATGCGTTGGAGTGTTCACTTAATAAAGTTTTCTCGTCCGAAGCACTGGATTATGTTGTCGATGAAGCGGTCCAGCTTCATGGTGGTTATGGATTCATGGCGGAATATGAAGTTGAAAGAATGTATCGGGACTCAAGGATTAACCGTATCTTTGAGGGAACGAATGAAATTAATCGGTTTCTTGTCCCGCAGACATTATTGCGTAAAGCTATGAAGGGTGAACTACCTTTAATGGAAAAAGCTCAAACACTTCAGGAAGAGTTAATGATGCTGAAACCTGAGGAACCCGGTGATCAGCAGCTTGAGAAAGAATACTACCTTTTGGATCAGGCTAAGAAGATCTTCCTCATGGTTGCCGGTATGGGTGTTCAAAAGTATGGAAAATCTCTGGAAAACGAGCAAGAATTACTTGTGAATGTCGCGGATATTGTTAACAATATTTATACTATGGAGGCTGCCATTGTCCGGACGCAAAAAGCGATAGACCATGGAAGCGCCTATGAACAAAAGATGCTAATGACAGAAGTCTTCTGTCAAGAAGCATTCCAAGACATTGAAGCTTACGCAAAAGAATCATTATTAATGCTTGAAACTGGTGATGGGCTTCGTATGATGCTGTCAGCTTTGCGGAAATTAACACGATTCACACCTGAGAATGTTATAGCGAAAAAACGGCAAATTTCTGAGAAAGTCATCAGCGAAGAAAGTTACGTGGTGTAATGAATATTTAAATAACTGCACCCCCTTACTATATATACACATTCCTTAATTATGACGGCTGCCAAATGGCAGGCGTCTTTTTTTTGACAGCAGGAAATCTCAGAAGTTTCGAACTAAAATGTAAATGGGAGAAGGAATGTCATTAGAGTTTCTTGAAATCGTTAGATGGATGCCTATAATATAAAGAACATGATATAATAAATAAAAAATGGAGGAATCTGAAATGAGCGATATTATCCGGGAGATTGAGATGGGTGATTACACAGTCACCTTAAAAGAAAAGAATAATAATCATTATGTCGCCCGTTTAGTTTCGGGAAATCAAGGTGGTATTCTGGAACTGGAGAAACTTGATAGTGGTCATATGCGTGTTAAGGAACTAGATCTTGGCAGTGTTGAAATTTCAACCGAACACCTAGCCCTCATGCTAATCTTGATCGGCTCTGATGCTGATGTTGTTAATCAGATCAATCGTATCCAGAACATACGAAGCGATTTCAATTAAGTTTATAAACGAGGTGAATGTGATGACATTATCGGTATACAGTTATCCCCCTTGCGGTACCTGCCGCAAAGCCAAACAATGGCTTGATAGCCATCAAATAGATTATGAAGAAATACATATTGTCGATTCACCGCCAACAAAGGAAGAACTGAGGCATTTTTTTCAAGTCAGCGGTTTGCCTTTGCGGAAGTTTTTTAATACAAGCGGCCGCAGGTACAGAGAATTAGGATTGAAGGATCAAATGAAAACATCAACCGAAGATGAATTGTTGGACTGGTTAGCTTCTGACGGTATGTTAATCAAACGCCCGATCATCACCGATGGCGAACATGTCACTGTTGGATTTCAGGAAGATACCTTCCAACAGACGTGGATTTGACCAGAACATTTGCGGTTGATCGGATTCTATAATATGATATGACTGTTGAAATAGATAGGAACTGATAAGCATAGGAGGTTTATTATGGAAACACCTGAAGAACTGCTCTATTCCGAAGAACATGAATGGGTCAAGCAAGAAGGCGACCATGTTAGGATTGGTATCACGGCATTTGCCCAAGATGAACTTGGGGATATTGTTTTTGTAGAATTGCCTGAAGAAGGCGATGAAATTGGAGCGGACGAGCCTTTCGGCAGTGTCGAATCCGTTAAAACGGTTTCCGAATTATACGCTCCAGTAACCGGTAAAGTGATCGAAGTTAATGAAGAACTTGAAGATTCCCCTGAATTTGTGAATGAATCCCCTTATGATAAGGCATGGATGATTCTTGTTGAACCAAGTGATCGTTCAGAACTCGATGATTTACTTTCCGCTGAAGAATATAAAAAAATGACAGACGAGGAATAGGCTCGTGACAAGCCTGCAGATGTAAAGACTGCAGGCTTTTATTTCATAATCATAGCTTGAAAGTTGTGACACTTATGCCTCTCGAAGAAATGACGTCTGACTCATTAAAGTGTACCGAAGAACAAACGCTACCATTATTGTTTGAAACACCTTTCTGTCAAACGTGTCAGTTAGCAAAAAAAATGATTGGATTGACCGAGCAAGCCTTATCAAGGAAGGTGACGACCTATGTCTGCCGGGCGTCAGAATGGGAAGCACTTGTTAATGAATGGAAAATTGAAAGTGTGCCTTGCTTAGTTTTTGTCAGAAATCATCAATTCATCAAAAAAGTATATGCCATTGAATCTGTGACAAAACTTTACCAACTTTACGAACAATATATCGGTGAATCCTGTGAAAACGGTAAAAGATAACATTACATGGGATGAGCATTACAATTATTAAAAGATCAGCTGCCTTTGTTAACAAATTGTATATTTATTAATCGCTTATAGATGGTATAAAGGAACAAGAGGAATTAAAGAGAAGAATGTTAGTCTAGTTGCGAGGTGGAAACCAGTGGAAGCAACAAATATGAATACATCGATAACAAAGGCAGCTTCAGACCACCATAGTTTGGAAGATCAAGTTAAAACGGTCCAACATGGTGATGAATACTTAAGAAATTCCATGATTCATGCTTATCAACCCTTTATAAAAAAAGTCGTTTCAAAAGTTTGTAATAGATTTATTGACCATACGATGGATGAATATAGTATTGGTATGTTCGCTTTTAATGAAGCGATTAACCAATACGAAAAAAGCCAAGGGAGTAAATTTTTAACTTTTGCTGATATGGTGATTCGCCGCCGTGTCATTGATTATATTCGAAAGGAATCAAGACAGGCTAAAGCCGTCTATTTAGAGCAAGCCGATATAGACGATGAAGCCCAACAGGAAGAAAGCTATATTGAACAGCAAGCAGCGATTGATTATTATGAAGATCAGCGGCAAATCCAAGAGCGAACAGAACAAATTGAAGGCTATAAGCAATTGTTAAATGAATTTGGTATCACGTTTAACATTTTGAGCAAACATTGTCCAAAGCATATTGATGCTCGTGATCATGCCAAACATGTTGCAAGAATACTCGTGGAAGATGAATGGCTATCACAGCATTTACAAGAGAAAAAGCAACTGCCTATAAAGGAATTATTGCAATTTGTTTCATGCAGTCGGAAAACCATTGAAAGGAACCGAAAGTATATAATAGCTGTTGCGTTGATTTATATCGGAGAATTTTATGCGCTTCAGCCCTATATTGAACCAGAAACTTGAAAAAGGGGGTACGGTAATTGAGCCGCGGAGTTCTACTAGAAAAAAAAGGTCGACGCGGTGTCATACTAACTCATGATGGAACGTTTGAATCCATTCGGTTGAGAAAACCGGAGCATGTTATCATTGGTCAAACCATTCAGCCTGCACATGTGATGAATCGCCGCATGAACAGCATAAAGAAAATATTTCCTGCTGTTGCCGCATGCTTATCTCTTATTATTGCACTCCTCTTATTTTTTAAGCCCTTACAGAGTAATGCGGTTGCGGCCTATATTAGCTTTGATCTTAATCCTAGTATTGAAGCAGGGGTTAATGAAGACATGCGCATCGTTACCGTCAAAGCCGTTAATCATGACGCCAAAACAATCATTGGCGATAGTACTGACTATAAGGACATGTCCTTGAAAGCCTTTATGGATCAGCTAGTGGAAAATGTGAAACAAAAAGATTATGTAAAGCAGCAGTCAAACATTGTTGTTACCGCTGCTTTAACGGATGATATTAATCAGGACAAAAAGCAAAGGTATTTGAAAACTATTTCATCGGTTGTTAATAAAACGAAACAGCAGCTTGAGAATATGCCGACCGATGCGTTTAAGTTTGTTAAAACTACGATGGCTATCAGAAATAAGGCAAAGCAAAAAGGTATGTCTGCGGGAAAGTACCTGACTTTTTTAGATGCAAAAAAGCAAAATCGTCAATTGACCCTAGAGAAGGCGAAAACTTTAAGTGTTGCAGAATTAAATACTCCCCCTCCTTCAAATTCGACTGACCCAAAACCAGCGAATAAAGGGTTATTGGCGAAGGACCGTCAAAACAAAAATGAATCTGCTGAACAGACCCATGGTCAAAAGGCTAAGAAAAGTCAGTCATCCAATCATCAAGCAGATTCTAAAAAAGCAGCTACCGAAAGGCAGCATCATTCGATGGCGAACGACTCTAAGAAAGGTCATCAATCCTCAACAAACAAACAAGAGAAAAACAAACAAGCCAAGGATAAACAAGAGAAGAACAAGCAAGAGAAGAACAAACAAGAGAAGAATAAACATAAGGAAAAACAGCAAGGCAAAGCAAAGGTTACTCAACATCAAGGCCATGAACATAGACAAAAGAAGGGAATTCAATCGCCTGGCAAAGGTCAACCTATCCGTGTTGAAAAAAGAGGTGTAAAATGATACTTAGAGAAATTTTAGATGCTTTTATCCATACCCTTTCATTAAAACCGGTTTTAGAGCCGTTGTATAAAGATAAGCCGATGACTATTAATATCCAATCAACCCATGAACAAGTCTGGATGCGACTGAACCAAGAAGGGGGTCACGTCCTTGAGTCTAATCCCGAAACGGCTGATGTGTTTTTGAGCGGTCAGGATAAAGTGATTGAAGCAGCTATGACAGGCGCTGAACCTATGCTTTCATTGCAAAAAAATGGCCACCTTAATACACAAGGTAGCCAGAACCATTTGCTAGCGCTCGAATCGCTTTTTTTGTTAACAGGTCACAAGTCCCACTTATTTCATAACCATTGATAATGACCGGATAATCTCATAAAAGGACGCTTTGTCACCGAACGAATCGAAGATGTTATGCTGCTGATCTAAAATCACGGTTGTGGGCACCCCGCTGCATTGATAATCATCATAAGTGGTTGTCCCATTATCTTTTAAAACTGGAAACGGTAACTCGTGATTGTTCATGAATTCAACGCCATTAGCGGCATCCGCTTCTCTGCCTGTAACATTAATCGTGAGAAAGGCTAAGGCATCATGATCCATTGTTTGGTAAAAATTTGTTTTCTTTGGTAGGTCTTTTTGACAATCAGGACACCATGATACCCAGAATGTAATCATTACGGGCTTTCCCTGATAGTCCGATAGTGATACGAATTCATTTGTTTGAGCATTAATGAGGTTAAAGTCGGGTGCTTTCATGATTTTCAACACCTTTCAGATAGTCACTAATACTATCATGCCTTAAAATAATATAGTTGACAATCCAATTGTATAGCGCTATTATTCAGAATAATATTAAATGTTTCTTATCCAGAGAGGTGGAGGGTCTGGCCCTATGAAGCCCGGCAACCACCGGAGATGTTCCGGAAAGGTGCCAAATCCTGCAGGCAGAAGGCTTGAGAGATAAGGTTAGTGATCTGATTGAATAACCTCTGTCTCTTAGGCAGGGGTTTTAATAATTTTTTAGTTTTTTGATAAAAATGCATTGACAAAATATTTGGGCATTGGTATTATTTTTATTAATAAGTTGATGCGTTAACTTAATAAAGTGATTCTTATCCAGAGAGGTGGAGGGACTGGCCCTGTGAAGCCCGGCAACCCCGGAAATTGTTCCGGAAAGGTGCCAAATCCTGCAGGTATCATGCCTGAAAGATAAGATAGGCCCATATCCCAACCTCTTATCTTTTCAAGGTAAGAGGTTTTTTTTCATTGAATACCGGCTTTTTGGCCGAAAATATAGGAGGGTATTGTTTTATGACAGATCAAGACAAGCAGTATGCGTTAGAAACGGTGTTATTACACGGTGGACAGGAACCAGATTCAGCGACAGGAGCGAGAGCTGTACCTATTTATCAAACCACATCTTATGTTTTCAACAGCACTGAACATGCGCAGGCTCTATTCGGATTAGAAGAGCCGGGAAACATTTATACCCGCATCAATAATCCAACAGTTGAGGTGTTTGAGAATCGGTTAGCGCAATTGGAAGGTGGTGTCGGTGCGCTAGCAACCGCATCAGGGGCAGCAGCGATTACTTATGCTATTTTGACCATGGCTCAAAGTGGCGATGAAATTGTTGCAGCTTCGGAATTATATGGCGGAACATATAGTCTTTTTGCGAATACACTTCCTAGATATGGAATCAATGTGACGTTCGTGGATCCCAATGATAGCAATCAACTTAAGTCAGCAATAACTGATAAAACAAAAGCTGTTTTTGCAGAAATTATCGGTAATCCTAGTTTGAATGTTCTGGATATTGAAACGGTAGCTGGTATTGCGCACGATAATGGTATACCTTTAGTTGTCGATAATACATTTGCAACGCCTTATGCTTGCCAACCGATTAAGTGGGGAGCCGACATCGTCGTTCACTCAGCAACAAAATGGATAGGCGGTCACGGTAACTCAATTGGAGGTGTGATTGTCGACGGAGGGACCTTTGATTGGGCTAACGGACGCTTCCCTGATTTTACGACACCTGATGAAAGTTACCATGGTTTGCGCTATGCCCAAGATTTGGGTGCGGCGGCTTTTATTACGAAAGCAAGAGTCCAACTCTTAAGAGATACAGGGGCGGCTTTAAGTCCATTTAATGCGTTTTTACTATTACAAGGACTTGAAACTTTGCATCTAAGAATTAAAGCGCATAATGACAATGCGGAAAAAATCGCTGAATACCTAAAAAATAGTAAAAACGTAGATTGGGTGCTACATCCAAGTCTTCCTGAACATCCGGCGTATGAGCTGGCTGATAAGTATCTTGATAACAGTGCAGGATCAATCGTCACATTTGGTATCAAAGGTGGTCGTCAAGCGGGTCGAGAGTTAATCAATAATATTGATCTGTGGTCGCACTTGGCTAACGTTGGTGATGCCAAATCCTTAATCATTCATCCAGCAACAACCACACATCAGCAGCTGAGTGATGAGGCACTCAAAAATTCTGGTGTTACCGAAGATTTAGTTCGCTTATCTGTAGGAATTGAAAACATCGATGATTTAATTGCAGCGTTAGATACAGCACTTGATTATGCTGTCAAGCAAGCGAATCCGTCAACGATTGGGTGATTTTTATAATAAGGCTCTGTTAAACGTAACTGTTGATTCTAGCTCCAGGCGTTCGCTTTCCGCGGGCAACGCTTCAGCCTCCTCGGAAGACAACCACTTCCTGCGGGGTCTTCAGCTGTTGCTTTTCCCGCAGGAGTCTCACGCCTTCCTCTCCAATCAACGAAGGGCAAACAACAACAATGACCTTTAACATAGCCTATAACAAAAGGGGATAACAGCCGATGAAAAGAAGTTTAAGCGAACGATTAGCAGAAGGCCCTGTGATTTGCGGTGAAGGTTACTTGTTTGAGTTGGAACGTCGAGGTTATCTGCAGGCAGGATCCTTTGTACCTGAAGTGGCACTTGATAATCCTGAGGCATTGAAGCAAACCTATCGGGATTATATGAATGCGGGTTCCGATGTTGTATTAGCATTTACTTACAATGCTCATCGTGAAAAGATGCGGATTATTGACAAGGAAGATTTGTTAGAACCGCTTAACCGTCAAGCCATTCGCTTGGCTAAAGAAGTTGCGCAGGAACACCCGGAAGAGGAAGCCTTAGTTGCTGGGAATATCTCCAATACCAATATTTTTAATCCAGATAATGAGGCATCTAAACAGCAAATTCGAGACATGTTTGCTGAAATGATTAGTTGGTGCGTTGATGAAGGCGTTGACTTCATCAACGGTGAAACATTTTATTATCATGAAGAAGCGTTGATTGCATTAGAGGAAGTACAGAAGCAAGGTCTTCCTGCTGTCATTACATTAGGTCTTATGGGTGAGAATAGGCTTAGGGACGGCTATATGGCCGAAGAATCGTGTAAAATTTTAGAAGATCATGGCGCGACTGTCGTCGGTATGAATTGCTTCCGGGGGCCGAAAACCATGCAACCTTATCTAAGGAAAATTCGTGAATCGGTTGACGGATACGTAGGCGGCCTCCCTGTTCCGTATAGGACAACGGAGGAATATCCAACATTTTTTAACTTACCAGACGGGGGGTGCAGTTGTCATCTTCCAACAGAGACAACGTTCCCAACTTCGCTGGATCCCTTATATTGTAATCGCTATGAGTTAGCGAGTTGGGCAAAAGAAGCGAAGGACCTAGGTGTCAATTATCTTGGTCTTTGTTGTGGCGCCTCACCTTCAATGTTAAGGGAAGTGGCTGAAGCCGTTGGCAGAACAACTTTAAATTCTAACTATTCACCTGACATGGAAAAACATTTCTTGTTCGGTGCCGATCATACACTCAAGCAACATAATCTGGAATATCGAACCAAGGCATAAATTCCAAAGATCCATCAGTAAAAAACCTCGCATGCGCTATAGAAGTTGCGACATACTACTAGCGTAAAATACTTTAAAGCGAGGTTTTTACTGTGCAACAAGAACATCATGAACAACCCACGACGCTAACTCAAGCTATTTTGCATGATTATAAAGCTGGGATTGGCACTTTTTCAGAAAAAAATCCTAAATTGGCGAACAGCTACAAGGATTTTACCGAAGCTTGTTTTGAAGCCGGTTCTCTTGACCAGAAACAAAAACAACTGATCGCATTAGGGATCTCCATCTGCTCGCAAGATGAGTATTGTATCGTTTATCATACGAAAGGATGCCTTGATCAAGGTTGTACTGAAGAAGAAATTTTGGAGTCCATTGCTGTGGCGGCAGCCTTTGGCGGCGGTGCAGCTATGAGTCAAGGAGTAACCCTCGTCCAAGAAGCGATATCTGAAATCACTCCGGTTAAACATTAGGACGTTCCAGAATTCCAAGAATGTAGCAGGAATTTTAACTTTAGCGCTGTTCAGTGAAGGCAAGCGAATGTCAGATTATTTAACGCTAATAAATACCGCTATATCATAATTGTGGATCACAAACACTCGTGATAACCTATAATCATAAAATTTTGAAAGGAATGGTTTGTTATCCACACCCAATCAAAAATAAGGGTAACGCACACAAGCGAAATGGAGAAAGCCATGCAACAGTCACACGGGCTCGGTTATGCCGAATATGCTAACAGTATTGAAAAAAGGATCCGAGTGGAAAGAGATCGCGAGAAAGACTACAAGCAATGTTCGAAAATGGCAGCTGAACGTGAAGGCAGATTATAATTAATATAAACAAGAACGGGAAAAAACCAGTGTGGTGATCACTGGTTTTTTTCTTTTTTTTTGCAATCAACCGTTCTTCATAGTTGATATGTATTTAAATTTGATTTAAGATTAGAATGATAATAAATTGATAATAGCATCCTTAATTTATTGGTAGGAAATTATGGAAAGTTCTTTACCTATACAAGGACGTTTCTATAGAAACTGATCAGAAAAATGGAGGTATTTCTATGTCTGCACCAAATCTTAAGATCGAAAATCTTCACGTTTCCATTGAGGATAAAGAAATTGTTAAAGGATTTAATTTAGAAATTAATGGCGGTGAAATTCACGCTGTTATGGGCCCCAACGGTACAGGTAAATCCACTTTGGCTTCTGCAATCATGGGTCATCCGACTTATGAAATAACAGAGGGCTCTGTGACATTTGATGGTGAAGATGTATTAGAGATGGATGTTGATGAGCGCGCACGTGTCGGCATGTTTTTAGCCATGCAATATCCAAGCGAAATCAGCGGCGTCACTAATTCCGACTTCCTTCGGACAGCGATTAATGCTCGCCGTGAAGAAGGTAATGAAGTGCCATTGATGAAGTTTATCAAGAATTTAGATAATAAAATGGATCTTTTAGATATTGATGAAGAGTTTTCACAACGTTATTTGAATGAAGGTTTCTCCGGTGGTGAGAAAAAGCGGAATGAAATTCTTCAGCTTATGATGCTTGAACCGCGGATTGCGATTCTAGATGAAATCGACTCCGGTCTTGACATTGATGCTTTGAAAGTTGTCGCTAAGGGCGTTAATCAAATGCGCGATCCAGAATTCGGTTGTCTCATTATCACACACTATCAACGCCTGCTAAACTATGTTACTCCTGATAAGGTACACGTTATGATGCAAGGGCGCATTGTTAAATCAGGCGGCCCAGAACTTGCCCAACGTCTTGAAGCTGAAGGATATGATTGGATAAAAGAAGAACTAGGAATTGAAGATGAAACAGTTGGACAAGACGCATAAAAGGGTATAGGAGAGTCAATATAAGGTAGGAGGATTCATATGGCGACGAAAACAGAAGAGCTTCAATTTGACGCACAATATATTGAAAAATACTCACAGGAACGCAATGAACCGCAATGGTTAACCGATTTGCGCCTAGATGCTCTCAGTCGTGTTCAAGAGCTGCCAATGCCAAAACCGGAGAAAACACGCATTGTCGGTTGGAATTTTACGGATTTTGAACACCAAGTAGAGACCTCTTCTTTACGGTCTGTTGACGATTTACCAGACCATATTAAATCTTTGGTTGGACAAGGGGATACTTCGGGAAACCTTCTTGTTCATCACAACGGTCAAAGCACCATTCAAACTTTGTCAGAGGATCTGAAAAATAAAGGTGTTATTTTTACTGACTTTGCGACCGCTGTTCAAGAACATGGTGACTTAATTAAGAAATATTTATTCTCTGAAGCCATTAATTATGATGAGGATCGCTTGATAGCTTTACACGCTGCTCTTATTAACGGCGGAACATTCCTTTATGTACCTAGAAATGTGAATGTTGAAGTACCGTTGCAAAGCTTATATTACCAAGATAGCGCCAATGCTGGTTTTATTAATCATGTCATTGTGATCGCTGAAGAAAGCAGCTCAGTGACTTACGTTGAAAACTATTTATCAGAGCAACAAGAAGGCAGTGCTGTTGCTAATATGGTAACGGAAGTTTATGTTGGGGCCAATGCTAAAGTGGAATTTGGTGCTGTTGATAACTTGTCTAGCGATGTGACAACTTATGTGAATCGTCGTGCTTATGTTAGTCGGGACGGTCAAATCGAGTGGGCCATCGGTCATTTGAACAATGGACACACGATTTCTGAGAACTATACAGCTTTGGTCGGTGACGGATCAATCGGTCATACGAAGGCTGTCAGCATTGCCAATAATGACCAGAAACAAAACTTTACTAACAATGTTAAGCACTTTGGCAAAGCTTCAGAGAGTAACTTGTTGATCCATGGAGTGCAAAAAGAAGCGGCCAATTCTATATTTAATGGTATTACGAAAATTGAACATGGAGCATCTAAGGCCTACGGCGATCAAACACAACGTGTCCTGATGTTAAGTGAAAAAGCCCGCGGTGATGCTAACCCTATTCTGTTAATTGATGAAGACGATGTTGAAGCTGGGCACGCGGCCTCTGTCGGTCGAATTGACCCTGTTCAACTTTATTATCTTATGAGTCGAGGAATTAGTCGTACTGAGGCGGAACGGTTAATTATTCACGGCTTTCTGGCCCCTGTTGTTAATCAACTTCCTATTGATGAAGTTAAAGAGCAGTTAGTAGAAGTTGTTGAAGGGAAAGTTAACTGATGGATATCACAGACATTCGTCAATCATTTCCCGTTTTAAATCAAGATGTCAACGGTCATCCACTCGTTTATCTGGACAGTTCCGCAACTTCACAAAAGCCGGAATCAGTCATTGCTGCTCTTGATGATTACTACAGGAGTTATAATTCAAACGTCCACCGTGGCGTGCATACGCTAGGAACAAGGGCAACCGATGCTTATGAGGGTGCCAGGGAAAACGTTCGTGCTTTTATCAATGCCTCAAGTACTGAAGAAATTATTTTTACTCGAGGAACGACGACGTCGATTAATACAATTGCTTATGGCTATGGATTGGACTTTGTCAGTGAAGGTGATGAGATTGTTCTCACACCGATGGAACATCACGCCAACTTAATTCCATGGCAGCAGGTTGCGAAAAAGACAGGAGCGACTTTAAAGTATATTCCGATGCAGGCCGATGGCACGGTAACGGTTGAAGACATTAACGAAACGGTTACAGACCGTACAAAAATTGTTGCTATGGCTCATGTATCAAATGTGCTTGGAACGATTAATCCTATAAAAGAGACAGCTCAGGTCGCCCATCGTCATGGGGCTGTGATCGTTGTCGATGGTGCGCAAGGTGTACCACATATGTCTGTTGATGTGACTGATCTCGATGCTGATTTTTACGTGTTTTCGGGTCATAAGATGCTAGGTCCAACTGGCATAGGTGTTCTTTACGGTAAGAAGGCCCTTCTGAATCAAATGGAACCGGTCGAAACGGGCGGTGAAATGATTGACTTTGTCGATTACTATGATGCTTCTTGGAAGGAATTGCCGTGGAAGTTTGAAGCTGGCACACCTCATGTTGCCGGAGCGGTTGGGTTGTCAGCGGCCATTGATTTCTTAAATGATATTGGTATGGATACAGTGCATCAACACGAAGAAGAATTATTGAGTTATGCATTTAATCAGTTAGAAAAAGTAGATGATTTGGAAATCTATGGTCCGAATGAACGTGCCGGTCTTGTCACATTTAATATGAAAGATGTCCATCCCCATGACGTAGCAACGGTATTGGATGCGGATGGCATTGCTGTACGTGCCGGTCACCATTGTGCTCAGCCATTGATGAAATGGTTAGATGTTACGGCTACAGCGCGCGCCAGTTTTTATCTGTATAATACAAAGGATGACGTTGACGCCCTTGTCAAAGGACTTCAGAAAACAAAGGAGTTTTTCGGCAATGTCCTCTAACAATTTAGAACAGCTTTATCGCCAAGTGATTATGGATCATTACAAAAATCCACGAAACAAGGGAACGATTGATAATGATGGTAAGATGACCATTAATATGAATAACCCGACCTGTGGTGATCGCATCCAATTGCATTTGCAAGTCGAAGACGGAAAAATTAGCGATGCTAAATTCACTGGTGAAGGTTGTTCCATTAGCTTATCGTCAGCATCTATGATGACGGATGCGGTAAAAGGGCAAGATGTGGATGAAGCGATGCATATGTCACACGTATTTTCCGATATGATGCAAGGTAAAGATTTTGATGATGATAAAATTGAGGAAAGTGACATCGCAGCCTTAGAAGGTGTCTCGAAGTTCCCAGCCCGTATTAAATGCGCGACACTCGCATGGAAGGCAATGGAAAAAGGATTAAGTGAAGATAAGGAATAATTCATGGTCCTTTATAAGAACGATTATTATGTTATAATGAGAATTAAGATCATTGAATGTTAGTATTATTTCCCAAGGAGGGTGTATCTATGGCCAAACAAATGCCGGAAATCGGTGATTACCAATATGGCTTTAGTGATAAAGACGTCTCGGTATATCGTACGGATCGTGGCTTAACAAAAGAAGTCGTTGAAGATATTTCGAAACGAAAAAATGAACCCCAATGGATGTTAGACTATCGTTTGAAAGCATTGGAATTTTTCTATAAAAAACCGATGCCGCAGTGGGGCGGCAATCTAAACGATCTGGATTTTGACGATATCACTTACTATGTGAAGCCTTCGGAAAATACAGAGCGCTCATGGGATGAAGTTCCAGCTGAAATCAAACAAACCTTTGACAAACTTGGGATTCCTGAAGCAGAACAGAAATATCTTGCTGGTGTTTCCGCCCAATATGAATCGGAAGTTGTCTATCACAATATGCAACAAGACCTCGAAGACATGGGTATTATTTTCAAAGATACAGACTCAGCGCTTCAGGAGAACGAAGAGCTGTTTAGAAAATATTTTGGATCAGTGATTCCTTATTCCGATAATAAATTTTCAGCATTAAATTCGGCTGTTTGGTCTGGCGGCTCTTTCATTTATGTGCCGAAAGGGGTCAAATGTGAAACCCCTCTACAAGCTTATTTCCGGATCAATTCTGAAAATATGGGTCAATTTGAAAGAACTCTCATTATTGCTGATGAAGATTCATCCGTACACTATGTTGAAGGCTGTACAGCTCCAGTCTATACAACGAATTCGTTACACAGTGCGGTTGTTGAAATTTCTGTACAAAAAGATGCTTACTGCCGGTATACGACCATTCAAAACTGGGCTAACAACGTTTATAACCTTGTTACAAAGCGTGCAGAAGCTTACGAAAATGCAACGATGGAATGGGTTGACGGCAACCTTGGTTCGAAGTTGACGATGAAATATCCTTCGGTACTCCTTAAAGGTGAAGGTGCACGCGGCAATACGTTGTCGATTGCTCTTGCTGGTAAAGGTCAACACCAAGATGCAGGTGCGAAAATGCATCATTTGGCGCCGAACACGTCATCAACAATCGTTTCTAAGTCGATATCCAAAGACGGTGGTAAAGTGTCTTACCGCGGCATGGTTCACTTTGGCCGTAAAGCCAGCAATGCCCGGTCGAATGTTGAATGTGACACATTGATTATGGATAATGAATCCACTTCGGATACGATTCCTTATAACGAGATTTTGAATGAAAACATCTCTTTGGAACACGAAGCGAAAGTATCTAAGGTATCTGAAGAACAACTCTTCTACCTTATGAGCCGTGGCGTATCAGAGGAAGAAGCAACGGAAATGATCGTCATGGGCTTTATTGAGCCATTTACAAAAGAACTGCCAATGGAATATGCCGTTGAAATGAACCGTCTTATTAAATTCGAGATGGAAGGCAGTATCGGTTAAGTCCGTCATGGCAATGTTTTTGGTAATCTAAAAGGGTAATTGCCCAACTTTTGCCCAAGTTTTAATTATTAATGTACCGTTGATACATGTCCAAAGCGTCATTTTCAATCTTTTCAGTGACGTGTAGGTATGTGTCAGCGGTCATTTTTATGCTTGAATGTCCAAGGCGTTCAGATACATATTTGATGTTAGCACCAGCTTCAAGAAGATAGACAGCATGAGTGTGTCTTAAAGCATGTGGTGATAGCACTCGAACCCCAGCACGTTTGCAAACTGTCTTAAAGTAATCTCTGACGACATTAGTCCGAAGCCAACGACTATTATGTTGATGGAACACAATATTATTTGATGGTTGTTCATAATTTTGATATCTAAGATATATTTCCTTTCTGTTTATCTGATGTTTTTTGAGTACGTTTACTGTTTGATCATCAATTTTAATAGTCCTTAAACTTGAATTTGACTTAGGTGATGATACGTATGCCGATGAATTGAGCGGATAAACAAGTGTTTTATCCACGGTCAATGTTTGTTGATCGATATCAATATCATCCCATGTAAGGGCCAATGCTTCACCGATTCTAAGACCCGTCCTAGACAAGAGAAAAAATAAAACATAATTCTGTATCGAGTGTTGATACTTAGCGTTTTTTTGTGGCTTTTTAACAGCCCTCAAAAACCCCCAAAAACCCCCAAAAACTCACTCAATTCATCTCTAGAAAAATATTTAATTGAATGTTTACTGTTATCATCTTTTGGTATTTTAATTTTTTGAGATGGGTATATACTTTGTTATACCAAACCCAGCCGAATTTACTGTTGTCCTATATTTCTCTTCCCCCACGACTCCGTCAGAAGAAAAGAACTCATACATAGTCAATTGACCTGAATTTAAATTTGCTTCATTAGTGTCTTGTTTACTATTTACCGTATTATTTTCTATACAGATTTCCCCATTCATGGGTTCACTGAAAATGGCGATGAATTAATTAATAAATTTATGTATGATTGGCTAGAAACCTATAAAAAACCTTTTCTTAAACCTATCACATACAGTGTTCAAGAACGTGTTGTGAGACTTAATATCAACACTCGATGGGGAAATTATCGGCTCAAAGATATTTCAAGGAAAGAGTACCAACAATGGATCAATGAACTACGTGAACATTATAGTGAAGGAACAACAAAACGAATTCATAGCATTATGAGTAGCGCTCTTGATGATGCAGTCCACGAATTCAGTGTGCTTAGAGAATCAGAATCGAATAGAGGTGAAGAATACAACTTTTATGTTGGTAACCATCCATTGGATAATATCCCGTATATTATGTCGAGTACTGGTTTTAACATAGACGTTGGGGGTAGATTCGATATAACATACGGCAGTGTTTGGACGGATGGTTCTTACCACGGAACTAGTGACACAACCTTTTTCACGGGAGAAAATCTAGTTAATTTACGTACCGACAAATCGGGTCACGGCAGCGGTATTTATGTAGATGTTGATGGGTCGGGTCCGCAAATATATTCAAAAGATATTTATGAACGAACTTATTCTTCGTCAGCTAATATGCATATCACTAGCTACGGAACAATCGGACGAGCAACGTCAGCTACCAAGTACAAATTAGACATTGAAGAAATCGAAACACCTGACTTTGCCGAAAGGATCCTTCAGCTGAAACCGAAGTCATGGTACGACAAAACAGCGACAGAACAGTACCTGACTACTTGGATAGAAAAGAAAAAGGTGAGGATGTGGATATTGATAAAATTGATATCCCTCCGCTCAAAAAACACTATGGGCTGGTTGCAGAAGACTTGATCGATGTTGGGCTTAGTGATTATGTGTCTCATGATTATCAAGGGGAAGTTGAAGGCATTGAATACGACCGACTTTGGACATTACTTATCCCAAGCGTTCAGGACCTAAAAAACAAAGTTGAAACACTTGACGCAAATCAAGCAAGCTAAAATGGAGGTTTTAAAATGAATCAACAACCAAACCAACAGTATATGATTAATTCACTCAGCGGTGATATAACGAGATTGACACATGAAAAGGCATATTGTGAAGCGATCATAGCCGAACAACAGCAAGAATTTCAAAGTATGAAGCAAATTATCGCAAAATATGAAGAACCTAAAAATGCAGAAGCGGTTCCGGAAGCGGAAAACAGTCCTAAAGAATAGGTCTATTTTAATGGGTTAAAAGTATTGCTTTTCTTTAAGATGTCTTAATGACGGACACAAACTTACTTAATATTAAGCCGGTATGCTTAGGGTAAAGATAGGGATAATAAAAGTAGTGAAAGGTGGTCGGAAGACATGCTTATTGCAGGTATCATTCTTTGCCCCATTGTACTTATTTTATTATCAGCAGGACTTGGCTGTAAGTTCATTCAAGAAGAACAAAGACAACATACCGTTTTGTAGAGGCGCCAATTAGGGGTCTTTTTTTATTGCCGAAAAGGGAGGCTATGGATGTCTAAGAATGTAAGGTCAAGCGGACGACCAGACCTACGATTACCTATATGAAGGGTTTGAGAGTGCATAAAGGAATTATATGGGGAGAATATTACACTTAATTAGTTTTATTCAAAGGAAGTGATCAAAATCTTCTCACTAGTATTCGCACTAGCTACAATAAGTGATCAAATGGCATCACAACAAGTATTCAACTGGCACGCCCATGAAGTCAACATAAAACGTTCTACAGGAAAACGCGAGCCAATTATTGATTATACGACTATTCAACCCATCTATTTTACGATATTGGACCTATATGGGCCTACTGTTTTGCAATGTATGGTGATTGATGAGACAACCGGATATATATACGCTACACAAGTGGACAACCATCTGGGTAGTGGTGACATTGAGTCCTTTCGTATTGTACGCCTTAATCAAAACGGAGAAATAATTGATTGGATGGCATGTAAATATGGAGGACATGGGACAACTTTTGGAATTGAGAATGTTAATGGGAAAGTGTATATATGGTCCAATTACTCGGATGTAAATGGTAACAGTAAATTGGTACGTTTCCCGTATCAACCAGGGACAACAGTCGATGGAAGTGAAATGGCGGAATATAATAAGTTTAATGATCTATATACAACGCCAGCGATTGACCAAAAAAATGATACAATTGCTTTAAGAGTTACTAACAAACACGATACTCAGTCGGTCGAATTACGAAGACTACAGGATGTTAAAAATGGTGTGGACGAAGTGTTGGCAAAACTAGATATTCCCGAAGAGTATACTCAAACGATGCAAGGAATGACCATTGATGGTTACGATCTTTACTGGTACACGGGAGATTCAAACAAGGATGGTATCGCAGATCCTTGGCGTATTATCCGTTTTGATATGAGGACGGGCAAAATCAAAGGGATTGTGGAATGCGATTTTGGCCGTGAGCCTGACGGAAGCTGGCTAGACGGATTTAGGGAACCGGAATCGGTTTATCTTTATACGAACCCAAAAAACGGACAAAAAACACTCTTTGGAGGAGTTGTTGTTGGGGCAAAACTCAATAGGACAGCGAAAATTTATGTCTATCAGCAGCCTGAAAATACTTTTAAAAAAGCCCATTAAGGGCTTTTTTTAATGCTTTGACAAGGGGGACAAGCATGGATGAAGAAAAATGGAACAACGTATGAAGTTAACAGTTCAATCGGCAGGATCATAATTGCTTCTTCCTTATATTATAAAAAATTCGATAAAGGATTTGTGCTTAATTAGGCGAAATGATTTATTGAGGTGATTATACTATGAATCATCGTTTACATGAGTATTTAGACGGTAGACCTGTATCGTGACTCGCTAAAAAGTCCGGCGTTCACCGAAACAGTGTGACGTCATATTTGAAAGGGTCTTCTCCAACTATACATAATGCATATAAAATCGCTGACGTCTTTGGTGTGAGTGTTTATGATATATGGCCGAACAATAATCATGATTAATTGTTTGCGAAATTTCATACAATTATTGTTTAAAAATGAACAACTATTGTGAGTAAAGTGACGTCATTGCATCATACATTGTATCAAAACCATAAGGAGTTGATATGATGTACCGGCCAACTGTAAAGTATCATGACGTCTACAAGCGATATGTTGACCAGGTGTCTCAAGTGACATCCCTAGATCGAAACCAGATCATCCGATTAGCATTGTTCACGACAACAGAAGAATCAACGTCTCTGGATCTGGAGGAATCAAGTTTAGCTTTTGATGACGATCCTCATTTGAAAACTAATGAACGAACATACGAATTGAAGTGGCGGTTGACGTCATCTGAGAAGGAAATCATGATATTGGTAGCTATATTCGGTTTTGCGGCTATCGTTTTTTGACTGGAACATTACTGGTTTTTGTTCATATCTATATATCTTCCATTTACTATCTAATTATAAAACTAATGTTTGACTTGCTTATTTCACAGTTATACATGTCAATTTTTCACCTATATTATGCTAAGGCATTAATCTATAATAGTGGTTGATAATATTGAAACTGCAGAAAGACTCTAGGTTTTTTCTACAGTTCCTTTTGAGTATAAAGAAGTAAATGAAGAAGTGACCGAAAGGAAAATAATATGAAAAAATATTTTTGGTTAATCCCATTTTTGATGCCTTGGTTGGTATTATTTAACTTTCGAAAAATAGCTTATTGGCTTTCAGTCCCCGCCTTATTACTATTCTTACTTTTAGCTACAAAGAGTCCTAAAGGATGGAGAAGAATTACCGCTTTAGTAAGCGTAATTGTTGTTATGGCTGTATTGATTATATCACTCGCCATCTTTTATTGGCTTTTAAGTTTAGGTGATCTTCATCCGGAGGATTCTTTATGAAGAAGTATTCTTGGGTAGTCCCGTTTTTGTTAGCTTCTAGTGCGTTGGTATTTCTTTTTATGGATATAAATTTTTGGTTTACCATCTGTCCCTTGTTGTTATTATTAGGATGGATTTTAAACTTTTTATTTCCTAAAGGGGAGGGGAGAAATTTTAATTTCGGGTGTTTAATAGGTGTTACATTGTTAATAATTGTATTGATTTTCCTCTGGTTTGGGTTTTGGTTTTTAGGCGGTGATTTTCATCCAGAGGATTAATATTAACGTTCCCCCATTGTCAAGAATCAGTTAAAACCTAATTAATACAATAAATAACTCGAACAAATTTTACGTTTAACGTTTGGGACATGTGAAATAAAGAACTATTTTTTTGGAACATCCGCATTTTTCAACGGGAAATGCGGCTTTACGTTATTGAGAGTAAACGTCTTTATATATTTAACAATGTGAACTGAATGGCGATTGACGTCATCTGAACAAGATATCATGATACTGTCGACTATCAGTAGGTTATCGCCCGATATTTTTTGAAAGATCAATGTGATCTGTTTGACGGATAAAATTATTTCATATACTGTAAAATTCGTAATAAATATTAGGGGGGTACATAGAATGAAGAAAGTTTTCAAGTTTGGTTGTTTTGGTTTTATTGGATTAGTTCTTCTAATTATTATTATTGCCGTAGCAACAAGTGGAGGTAGTTCTTCTGATACAGCTAGTACAGAGCCTTCAAAAGATAGCGAATCCCAGGACATAGATAAAAAGGTAGACAATAGCGATAAGAAAACAACTGGCGTTGGTGATAGTGACAATAACACGTCAAACGATGACATGACAAAATCACAAAAGAATGCTATCCAACAAGCTAAAAGTTATTTAGAATTCTCGGGTTTTTCCAAAAAAGGACTTGTTGAGCAATTATCTTCTGATGCAGGTAGCGGTTACTCCAAAAAAGATGCTAAATATGCCGATAACCATATCGATGTTGATTGGAAAGAACAAGCCGTGAAAAAAGCTGAAAATTATTTAAGCACAACGCCATTTTCCAAAAAAGGCTTGAAGCAGCAACTAACATCTAATGCAGGCAGTCAATTTACAGACAAACAGGCTCAATATGCTATCAAACACATTGATGTCGATTGGAAAGAGCAAGCTGTGAAAAGCGCCAAAAACTATATGGATACCATGTCATTTTCCAGAGACCAACTCATTCAACAATTATCATCCGATAGTGGGGCTGGCTTTACCAAAGAACAAGCTGAGTATGCTGTTGATAAAGTTGGATTATAAACCAATAACCCGGTCATTTGTCCGGGTTTATTTTTGTTTAATATAATCGGAACACGGAACCTCATTGGGGTACCGTCCTTTTTCATTGACCATTATTTGCCCAAGACCGTTTGAAAAGGTTCAGAATGATACATGTTTATTAAATTAAAAATCCTATCATATCAGTGTTTTTCATGATAGTTTAGAATCGTAGGAAACCCGAAATTAATTAAATCGAGATGGAAGGTTAATCGATTAATGACCGACCTGTAACCCTTGATATAACAACGATTATATCAAGGGTTGCTTTTATTATTTTCGTTTCTTGACGAATTCGTGCCGACTCATGATTTTGAGAGCACTTTTAAGGTCAGTATATTTATACTGTTGATCAGGTTTAAGAAACAATAAACCTTAAGCAAGTCTTTAGGAGTGATATGGGGATTTTTGTAAAAGGTATTCCTTAGCCTTCCCTTTTTGATATCTTATTTTATAGATATGACTATAAGTGGCACCAGGATGTATTATGAGTTTATATAAGTAAAGGCCATACACTAATACTATTAAGAGCCGATTCTCGAAACTGAGTGATCAAGATAAGGGTAGGATAGTGGAAAACTTGATTTCTAGATAATGTGTAAAATGTTTCTTTTAGAACTGACAATAATAGATGTGTAATATATTGAAAGAAGCTACCAATAAAGGTTGCTTTTTAAGAGCCCTTTAGAAGTTGGTGTCTATTAGGGGATTAGAGATAATTTTTTATTATTTATTTTGGGGAAACCATGGGTGGCTGGTTATCCATTCTCCCTTTACCCAATTCCCATAAAAAACGGCTTATCGCCCCGTTGTGTTGCTTCTGTAAGATCACCAACGCGGTAAAATCGAACTGTAAGTGTGCCGATTTTGTGCCGATTAAATATGAAACTTGGTAAACCAACATTTTTAGAAGGTTTGAAAATGTTAATTAATTAAATTCGAGATCGAAGGTACCATCGGATAATATAATCATGTTTATCAATACAAAGGGTGACCCTCAAGTAAAAAATAAGAGGGTCATCTTTTTTGTGGTTGGTCATTGCGTTGTCAACTTAGTTAGGTAATTTATTCTGAGACTGAACGACTTCTTCAAGGACCCTAACAGCATGAGTGATATCATCATGAGTGGTATGATACCCGAACGATAAACGAATGAATCCTCGCGCCGCTTCGACTGTTTTTCCGATAGCCATTAGTGCTTTAGGGGGTTCAGATTTTTGGACACCGCAAGCTGAACCGGTTGAAATTGCCAGTCCTTTTTGATTGCATGCTAACATGAGATATTGTCCTTCGATATCGTGCGATGTTAAGCCCATAATGCCAGGAAACGTCTGGTTCGGATCTCCTTCAATATCAAAAGGCATGTTTTTAGCACGGATACGATCGGTCAATTGTTCGTTTAGGCTGACTAGGTGCTTCATGTAAGAATGACTTTGTTGAAACATATCATCCGCAGCGTCAGCAAATGCGGCAATGCCAGGTAAATTAACGGTCCCTGTTTTTAATCCATTTTCATGTTCGATACCTGGTAGAAAGGGTTTACATCGCAGCTCTGGATGGATATAGCAGGCACCGATGCCTTTAGGGCCGTATATTTTATGAGCAGAGATGGCGCAACTGGAGATCTCCCATTGATCGATGGGGATATCGGTGATTTTACCGAATGATTGAACCATGTCGCTATGAATGAGCACATCGCAATCATGAAGGATGTTGCAAATTGTCTCTAGATCTTGAATAGCACCGAAGTCACTATTAACATGCCCAATTACAGCGAGAATGGTTTCTTGATCAACCATGTCCGCTAGAGCATCAATCACGATGGCTCCGTTTTGATCGACAGGGATCTCGCGGATACAAAAACCCTCATTTTTAAGTCGATTCAGCACCTGATAGACCGAAGCGTGTTCCATACCTGTCGTTAAGATGGTTTGCCCCTTATCTTTATAAGCATGTGCAAGTCCGTATATGGCGATAGCATTAGCTTCTGATCCACTGCCTGTGAACGTGACCCCACGGTCTTGTCCCCCTAGGTAGTATGCGATGAGATGTCGACACATTTCAAGAAGATGACGACTCTGACTGCCGTGGTCATGTAAGCTCATGGGATTACCACAAAATGTTTTTGTTGTATCTATATAAGTCTGTAATGCCTTGTCAGACATCGGTGAACTTGCCGCATAATCCATATAGATCATAATTTTCTCCCCCTGTCTTTTTAGCTTTTTTCTGCAATCTTATAAAACCATCTTGTCAAAACACAAATTAAATGTAAAGATATATGTAAAGACATGTGTAAATAAATTAAAATGATAAATAACGGAGGGGATGTCTATGCCTTTACTCATGGTGTTGGAGTATTGCTTATGAATCAGTATGAATCCGATGTTCTTATTGTTGGCAGCGGTTTGGCGGCATTAATGGTTGCCTATGAGTGCTCGTCGGATTGTCATGTGACAATCATCACAAAGTCCTCTTGGCAAGACACCAATTCCTATAAAGCTCAAGGTGGCATTGCTGTCAGGCAGGGTCAGGACGATGACACATTTTTAACTGACACATTAAGTGCGGGTCACCATCAGAATAATGCAACGAACGTCAATATATTAGTGTCTGAAAGTGAAGCTGCCATTAAGACCTTGAACGATCTAGGCGTGCCATTTGACGATCAACCGGATGGCACTTTGCATTGCACAAAGGAGGGTGGTCATTCCCGGCGGCGGATATTACATGCAGGGGGTGACGCGACGGGTAAGCATATTGTTACTGCGTTTAAAAAGGTTTTGGATCAGTCTAAGAATGTGGATATATTTGAATACATGACAGCCACCGAGTTAATGGTCAAAAACGGTTTGTGTCATGGGTTGGTGGCGAAAACTGAACAGCAAACTTTGGCCGCGTTTCAAGCAAAGCATACAATTCTGGCGACCGGTGGCATTGGCGGATTATACCATACGACATCTAATTCACAGTCACTCATTGGTGATGGTATTGCGATCGCTCACCAGGCTGGTGCACGTGTGAGTGGTATGGAGTTCATTCAATTTCATCCCACAATGCTAGCGGCTGGCGGTCAGGCCAAAGCGCTAATTTCTGAGGCCGTTCGCGGCGAAGGGGGCATCCTGGTCAACCAAAAAGGTCAAAAAGTTATGGCAGGTGTCCATCCACAGCGTGACTTAGCGCCTCGGGACATTGTTGCCCGTACGTTATATAGGGCTATCCAAAAGGGTGATCAGATTGCTTTGGACATATCTTGTGTAAAATCGTTTCACCGCCGGTTCCCAAACATCGCGCAAATCTGTGAGGCAAAGGGGATCGACTTAGCCCAAGAGAGAATTCCCGTTTCGCCAGGTGCTCACTTTCTGATGGGCGGGATTGTAACCGATGCTTACGGCAGGACGGATATCAAGGGATTATATGCTGTGGGGGAAACAGCGAATACAGGTGTTCATGGTGTTAACCGGTTAGCGAGCAACTCCTTATTGGAAGCTTGTGTATTTGCTCGTCGCTTAGCCCACATGATAATCCGGCGTCCGGTCAGTACAAGAGAAAAAATTAACGTTGATGATGAGAGGTCAATCAACTTAGACAGCCATCCGTTAACAACAGCCCATGATATTCGCACACTTATGGAAGGTTCAGCAGGGATGATAAGAACCGAGCAAAGATTGGTGTCAGCGTTACGTCAACTCGAGCGATGGTTAGGCCCTTTTCATGATGTGAAAAGGACGAGGCTGTCTCTCCAGCAACTGAAGATTGCTAACATGTTGTATGTATCCAGGTTAATTGTGTCGGCGGCCCTGCAGCGAAAGGAAAGCTTGGGAGCGCACTATCGGGGGGACAGCACTCATATTTATGATAAAACAAGCCTAGTGGGAGGAAGAAGATGAGCCAAATGAACAAAGGGGCCATTCAGGAACATTTAAAAACTTTTTTTAACGAGGATATTGGTCGCGGTGATCTGTCCACAGGCTCTTTATTTAATCACAAAAAGCTTGCAGTTGGAACGCTTGTGGCCAAGACTGATGGCGTCATCGCTGGAATTGATGTATTTCTTGAAGGACTCAAATGGAAGAATGATCATGCTCGATTTTACCTCCATGCCGATGATGGGGATAAGGTCAAACAAGGTGATGTTATCATGCAAGTTGAATCGCCGGTGACCCTTTTATTAGAAAGAGAACGTGTTTTGTTAAATTTAATTCAGAGAATGAGCGGGATTGCAACCGCAACGAAGCGAGCTACTGAGGCATTGAAAAGCTCACAGACACGGATTTGTGATACACGGAAAACAGCACCAGGATTGCGCATGTTTGATAAGTGGGCGGTTCGTTGTGGCGGTGGCTTCAATCATCGTTATGGGCTATATGACGGTGTCATGCTGAAAGACAATCACATTAAACAAGCGGGGAGTATTCGAAAAGCCGTCGAGACAGTCAGAAGAAACATAGGACATATGACAAAGATTGAGGTGGAGACGGAACGATGTGAACAAGTTCTTGAGGCTGTTGAAGCCGGAGCTGATGTTATTATGTTTGATAATCGCTCACCCGAAGAAATCGAATCATTTGTCAAGTTAGTTCCAAAACACATTATGACTGAAGCGTCTGGTGGTATTTCTGAACAGGCTTTGTCTCAATATGCTAAGACAGGTGTGGATGTGATTTCATTAGGTTATTTGACGCATTCCGTTAAAGCTCTTGATATCAGTTTTAATTTACTGTAAAGGTAGGGGAATCTATGAGTATATTAGATCAAGTCAATGAGCACACATTACCGCAAAAATATCAGAATATGAATGACACTGAACTCGCCAACCTTGTTACGTTAAGGAAACACCAATTGGGGGATCGTATTTATATTCCCGGTCATCATTATCAAAAGGATGAGGTGATTCAATTTGCGAATGATACCGGCGATTCATTGCAATTAGCCAGGAAGGCAGCTCAAAATACACAAGCTGAATTTATTGTTTTTTGCGGTGTTCATTTTATGGCGGAAACGGCAGATATACTAACAGCGGATCATCAGACAGTGATTTTGCCCGATTTGAGAGCCGGATGTTCCATGGCTGATATGGCGAATATTCATCAGTTAAATCAAGCTTGGACGGTGTTCTCAGATGTCTTTGGTGACGCAATAACGCCATTGACCTATATCAATTCGACGGCAGCTATTAAGTCATTCTGTGGACAAAGAGGTGGTGCAACGTTAACATCTTCGAATGCGAAAGCTATGTTACAGTGGGCATTGGACCAAAACGAAAAAGTTTTATTTTTACCCGATCAACATCTTGGGCGAAATACGGCTGTCGAACTTGGGATTCAACTAGATGAAATGGTAGTTTGGGATCCAATCCAACATTGTTTTGAAGGTGAAGTGGATGCTGAGCGGACAAAAGTGATTCTATGGAAAGGTCATTGTTCGGTTCACGAGAAGTTTACAACTGCTCAAATCCATGCTATGAAACAACAGGACCCTCACATTCAAGTGATCGTTCATCCGGAATGTCCATATGAAGTCGTCCGGCAAGCTGACATTTCTGGTTCAACTAAGACAATTATCGAAACCATTGATCAGGCGCCAGCGGGGTCCAGCTGGGCAATTGGCACGGAAATGAATCTTGTTAATCGCTTAATGAAGCGTCATCCTGATAAAACCATTCGATCGCTTAATCCGTATATGTGCCCTTGTCTAACTATGAATCGTATTGATCTACAGCATTTTGCTTGGGCGTTGGATAGTATTGCCGGTGGTGAGCCCGTGAATGTCATTCAAGTTGATCAAGAGACAGCCATATATGCAAAGCAAGCCTTAGACCGTATGTTGAAAAGATGAGCTGATCCTGAGCTCATCTTTTTTTATAGGAAAGTCTTTTGCAAACTTGATGCTTGAATGATATGTAGGGAACAATGATAATAGAATTAGAGGACCCGAGCTTGTGGTGATATAAACTAGGAGGCAGCACACCTTTGATTCCATTACATATTTATCATACCAACGATTTACACAGTCATTTTGACTATTGGCCGAACATTGTCCACTTTTTAAAGCAAAAACGGTTAAACGATCAAGAAAAAGGTGAGCATTCGCTAACATTGGAACTTGGTGACCACATGGATCGTTTCCATTCACTGACTGAGGGAACAATGGGTGTCGGCAATGTGGAGTTGATGAATCAGGCCGGTTATGATTATGCAACGATCGGTAACAATGAAGGGGTCACATTTACAAAAGGCGGATTAGAAACGGCATATGATGTGAAGCAGTTCGATATTTTATTATCCAATTTATTTACTGTCGATGGTGGGCGTCCTGAATGGAGCCGCCCCTATGTCATTCATCAACTTGAAAATAATATTTCCATTGGTATTACAGCAGTGACGGCACCGTTCTATCCCTTTTATAGCCGGTTAGGCTGGGATGTGCGTGATCCATGGGAGACTCTTCCTTCTATCTTGGATAAATTAAAAGAACAAACGGATATCGTTATCGTCATGTCACATGTTGGATTGTTTTTTGATGAAGCTTTAGCTCAAGCGCGGGATGATATTGATGTGATTGTCGGCGCTCATACCCACCATTTATTGAAAGATGGCCATAATGTCAATCAAACTTTGATTGTGCAAAATGGCAAACATGGTCAATATGCTGGGGAGATTAACTTATTAATTGATCCGGAAGCCAAGCGTATCGTACAAAAAAAGGCGATGACTTACAATATGAAACAGTGGCCAGAAGATCCTGAAACCGTTCAACTATTAACGTCGCTTCAGGAGAAGGCAGATAAACGACTTGAACAACCTGCTATGTCGTTATCTGAAACATTGGAAACGAATTGGTTTCGGCCCAGTCCACTCCCGGAATTATTGGCCACGGCTTTGCGGGAATGGTGTCATGCTGATCTCAGTATGATCAATGCTGGCGTTATTCTAGATCACCTTGAGGCGGGTCCGGTGAATCAAGCTGATATTCATCGCATTTGTCCGCATCCCATTAATCCGGTTCGTGTAGAAGTCAAAGGTCTAGATCTCGTTGAAGCGATTGAGACGGGTCTAAAAACTGAATTTCAGCATCTAGAACTCAAGGGGTTAGGCTTCCGTGGTAAAATGCTCGGCTGCCTTATATTTGATCAATTAACGTATCAAATGGAAGGTGAACGCCCCGTTAATATTTACGTTAAGGATCAACCGATTGATCCTGACGCCACTTACATCTTAGCGACAGCGGATATGTTCGCTTTTAGTCAAAAGCTTATGCCGCCAGTAAATCGAGCACAATCCATCGATTTTTATTTGCCGGAGATGTTGCGTGATCTGCTCATGTGGCAATTAAAAAAATGAGGTGAATGGGCACATTTTATCATGGCTTCCATAAACTAATGATGGAAGGAGTGGTTTGGGATGGTCGAACTAAAACCGTTGATGATTGATGATACACCATTTACAGCTGTGAGTGTTCAACTCCCGAAAACCCAGTTAATGGCTGTCTATAACGATATTGGTTACATCATGTGTGGAGCCCTAGACGTGGGCTTGTTCAATGAAAAACTGGCCGATCGCAAAATCGTTGCCGGTCGCGCTGTAGGCGTCCGTACGATTGATCAGTTGTTAGACGCTCCATTAGAGTCAGTTACTCATGAAGCTGAAAAATATGGTATTCAGGAAGGAACAATTGGCAGAGAGGCATTATTGTTAATGAAATAAAAATGATCAAGAAACATGAGTTAATCCTCCCTCGATGAGCATATACATGCCTGTGAGGGGGGTTCCTTTATGTTCAAACCGCGCGGACGGGTAAAAAAAATCCGCAAACCCATGCGATTACGCCATATTTTTTTGATTGCCATCATATGTTTTATGTTATTTACAGTTGGAGGGTTATGGCTTGCAAACCAGGGCGTTCAACCGGTCCTTGAGAAAATCTCCAAAACAAGAGCTCATCAAATCGCATCTTATGCTCTAAATGTTGGTGTTGGCAAACGAGATTTGGAATATATAGATGAAAATATGAATCAAGACCCTAATCCCTTGGAAGGCAGTCATGATAACCTTATTATCAGACATGAAGACAATGAAGGCGATGTAACGGACATTACTTTTAATAGTTCGGTTATTGCGAAATTATTAGCTGAAACAACCCAACATGTACAAACATTTCTGCGACTTATTGAGGATGGTCAGTATGATATCACACAAATGTACACGGATTCCAATGTCACATTTAAAAAATCTAAAAATAACCAGGAAGGCATTGTTGAAGAAATTCCGCTTGGTGCTGTGACCAATAATGCGTTACTTGCCAACCTTGGACCGCAAATTCCGATTAGATTTGATTTAATTGGTGATGTGCAAACCAATATTACCCATGATATCCAAACAGCCGGATACAACATGGTATATTTACAATTATTTGTAAAGGTTAACGTCAGTGTCCGATTTGTCTTACCGTTTGCTACGAAGAGAATCACCGAGACAACCGAAGTTCCTGTTGCTCAGAAATTCTTCCCAGGCGATGTTCCTTTATATTTGGGTGGCGATAACGCTAAAGGTGTAACTCCAACGTTGCCATTAAATAAAATGAAAAAACAAATGGAAAATCTTAATAAGGGAGGCACCGACTAAAAGTACACATTTGAACAACGTCGATGCCAGGTACGTAGACTTGAGCCGAAGATTCCACTTGGTAAGCGATTTTCTTTACCAAGTTAGTTGTGGCCGTGCCCGCAGAAAGGGAAAGATTTTGACGAAGCGAAGACAGGAATCACTATTTTTAACAAATAATCCGAACTGATTAATAAACAAGTTCGGATTATTCTGTGACTCATATGCTTTTATCTCAGTCTCATTTTTCTTGTTTGGCTTGTTGTTGCCATTGGCGTAAGTAAGGATAAGGATCGAAGGAGTAATCGGTTTTGCCATTATAACGGTACATTCCGTAGTGAAGATGCGGTGGAAATTTTCCTTGCGTTCCTTCAGGTCCATATCCAGAACTGCCGACATAGCCAATAACTTGTCCAGGTTTGACAACGGATCCCTTTTTGATACCGTCAGCATAACCCTTTAGGTGAGCAAAGTAGTGATAATTATTTTGTGTATCACGAATGCCCACACGCCAACCGCCAAAACGATTCCAACCAATAAGCTCTATGGTGCCATAGGAAGTGGCTTTAACGGGTGTGCCGTAATCGGCAAAGATGTCCGTACCTTCGTGAATTCGTAATCCACCGTAACCGCGGCGTGCCCCCCATGTCGAATCATAATCAAAATTGTATTTAAGAGGAATCGGGAAGTCATGATTAGATAATTGAATGGTATTGAATGTTTGATATACCTTTGCTATCTGGGTAATGATATCGACCGCTTTTCCACTTTGATAATATTTCCATAAGGCAATTTTTATGTTATCCCGGTTAGGACCATAGTTATTAAGATAAACAGCCATGCTGTATAGAACATCCTCAGGGTTATCAGGATCGGCTTTGCCGTCACCATTGCCATCTTGTCCAAAACCGTCCATTAAATTAATGAGCTTGGCATCAGTTTTTTTGTGATTAGGGTTAGTTAACCCGAACCACTTGATGTCAGGTATTAGAATCCCAGATAAACCATTAGGATCGGGGAGTTCTTTTTGCGCGGACCGAATATTTCGTTCATATTGATCAATGGCTGCGAGATAGTACCAAGGGATGTTACTGACAGCAGCTGTTTTAAGATATAAACTTTTTCTTTTCTCTTTTTGGCTCGCGGTATTGTCCTCTTTGGCCAGTCCTAGATGAGCAGGGTACATCAAAGACAAGGCGAATACAAAGATTAAAGTCATCTGTTTCATGCGGGTGGATCATCCTCCTTTCACCCTAAAGTGTAAAAGGGAGCCAGACAGAGATTGTCCAGCTCGTGATAATTACTTAGCGCTTTCAGAATTATCCTTAGAGAATTCTGGTTTATCTTCAATATCATGTTGCGTATTATTGCCTTCCTTCTTTCGTTCGGTTTCATCCATTCCTGAATTAGATGCGGGATTCTTGGTCAAATTCTCACGCATCTCTTTACCAGGTGTGTTATTTTTCATCACTTTCCCTTGTGGCTGTGATTTCATTTCGCTTATCATATCGTTTAACCAGTTGCCAACATTTTCTCTTGTACTATTTAAGTCTTTGAACCGGGAAATTCTTTCTTGGGCATCCCCTGCATCAGAGATATAGATCTTATAATAATTAGGAACGACAGAAAGAGCACTTGTTTTAACTTGAGTCGCTGCCTCTTGTTCGTCATCATTGGTTGTTTTGTAACCAATTAAGACATATTGATCGGTCACAAGTGTTGCAACATCATGAATTTCAGGCATCGATAATTCCACACGGGTAATCATATCAGCGAGACTTTTTTTGTCCAGTTTCGGAATATTGTCTGAATCAAGTGCGTTCGTTTCGCCTTCATTACGGGCATAGTGAACATAACCAAAATCACCGTTGTCGATTTCCTGTTGGCTTTGCTGTTGTAATTGCTCTGGTGTATTGTAGGTAACATCCCGAGTTGGATCTTGGTCTTGTTTTTCATTGACACTCTCACGGACCTGTCCGTTGTTCAAATTTTGGCAGCCGCTCATGATCAATGTCATGACGATCAAACTCGCGATGAGTTTTCCTAGCTTCATGTGTATCAACCTCCTATCCGTTAGAATGACCTGAATCGATATTTTTTTTCTTAGCAATTGTTGGTTGTTCAATTTTTTGGTAAGATATTGGTGGAGGTTGACCTATGTTACATAATGAAACGGCCATTACCGTCGACAATATCGAATATGAACTGATCGAAAATGAACGGGATGCTTGGGATGAAGACACGTTTTTGTCCCGGCATAGCGATATTTTAAATAAATATGATTACATTGTTGGTGATTGGGCTCATGAACAGCTCAGGTTAAAAGGATTCTACAATGACGCTAATAAAAAGGCGGCCTTTGATAATAAAATAAGCACCTTAAATGACTATATTCTGGAATTTTGTAATTTCGGCTGTGCTTATTTCGTTCTTAAACGGCTCAACTAATGAAAATGCCCCTGATTATTCAGGGGCATAATCATCATAGGGACGTTGTGTTTCCTTATCAGGATCATCATTCGGTTGGTGAGCCTGAGGAAATTGGCGTGGTATGTCTTGGTGCATATTCTTGTATTCGTAGTTAAACGCCCCGTGGTAACGCTGACCTTCCTCCCATGGCTTGCTGCGGTTATAGACAGGTTGTCCTTTGCTGTCATAACCATCAGAACCAAATGACCCTTCTGGAAATTCTTCCTTCGTCAAAAAGTTCCGTTGTGCTTCAACGTTGGAGAAATCAGAATACTGATTGTTGTTGTCATCCAAGATTCATCACCACCCTTATAGCTAGCTTAACCGGGTGAGGGACGTTCTATGTTTTTTATACTTAAAGAAAGTAAGTGCAACTAAGGTTTTCGCCATTAAGGCTTGGCGATAAGCCAAGTTTTCTTTAAATCATGATAAAAAAGCGAGTGACGAGATATGTATTTTGTTGACCGGGAAACAATTGAAGAAAAAGCCGCCTATATAGAACAGCATTTAATGATTTTGAATCAATATCAAGACTGGTCAGGAAAACTGGAACAATTAGCGCTTGAGCGGATGGCACATACTTTGATCGAAGCCGTTATTGATATCGGCAACCAAATGATTGATGGTTTTATTATGCGTGATCCTGGGAGTTATGGGGATATCATCGATATTTTGACAGATGAACAGGTGATTGATGGGGACAGTCAAGACGCTTTAAAACGTTTATTAACATGGCGGAAATCATTGGTTCAAGCCTATCAAAACATAAATGGACAAGAATTAGCGGCAGCTATGTATGATGTCAAACCATTTGTAGAGCGTTTTCCTCAGCAAGTTCGCCGCTATCTTGAAAAAGAATTAGGACCGATTTCGGCGTTTATGCCAAAGTCGCATCAACATGAAAGTGAGGAGCAGCAATGAAACCCTATAAAGCTTATTTGATTGATCTTGACGGAACGGTTTATAAAGGGACGGAACCCATTAATGAAGCGATAGATTTTGTAAAGACATTACATGAACGTGGTGAAACGTATTTATTTGTAACGAACAATGCAACGCGAACTAAAGAACAAGTCAGTGAAAAATTGGTGAACATGGGGGCCCCGGCTACACCTGACCAAGTGTTGACAACGAGTATGGCTGCAGCGCAGTATATTCAGACACGGACACCAGGAGCTTCTGTCTATTTTATCGGCGAAGCCGGTTTGGAAACGGCATTAATAGATGCGGGGCTATCGTTTGAGGAAGATGTGCCTGATTACGTTGTTATTGGGCTTGACCGGCATGTCAATTATGAGAAGTTAGCGAAAGCAAGTTTGGCCGTTAGAAATGGGGCGACCTTTATATCAACGAACCCTGATGAAGTCATATTAACTGAACGAGGATTTTTACCGGGGAATGGTGCGATCACGTCTGTTGTTTCGTCAGCAACGCATACGGATCCGATCTTTATAGGTAAACCAGAAGCAATCATCGTTGAGCAAGCCTTGGAGAAACTAGGGGTGGCCAAGAATGAAGCGATTATGATCGGCGATAACTATCACACAGATATTCTTGCGGGAATCAATGCCGGTGTCGATACATTGATGCTTCATACGGGTGTCACCACCCGCGAAGAACTCACCAATGTCGAGGAACAACCGTCTTATGTTATGGATTCCTTAAGTGAATGGCTGTTCTGAACTTAATCTTCTTGTTGTCCATGAGCTAACCGGCTGGATGCTGCGGCAGCAATTGCTCCAACGATATCATCTAAGAAGGTATGACATTCTCCTGTTGATTTGTCATTGAGTTTTTTTAATATGCCTGGTTTTAATTTATCTATATAGCCATAATTAGTAAATCCTATGGACCCATATACGTTGACGATTGAGAAGGCGATAATTTCATCAACACCGTACAATCCTTCGTCACGTTTTAGCATGTCTTGTAAGGGTTCTTCAAGACCGCCTTGTTCAGTGAGGCGGTCGATTTGTATGCCTGTTAAAATGGCATTGCCGACTTCCCGTTTGGCTAGCACCGCTTCTACATTCTCCAAGCATGTTTCATACGTTAGACCGTCATGATAGTCTTTCTGCAGAAAATAAACCAATTCTGCTAAATCATTGTTGGTCACACCGCGTTCATTGAGCCACTTTGTTGCCGTCTCATGAACGATATCTCCCATTTATTATCCCTCCAATGCTTAATTTGTCCACTATAATACACGAAGTTAAAGATAAAATCATCCTATTAGACCATTTTTTTCACATGGGATAGATTATGATTGAGATGAAGGATTTATGCATGAAGGATGTGGCCGAAACATCATGACGACTCCCTGTCTGACATACATTGATCATAGGATGTTTTGACGGGAGGAGAGTCCTATGATTCAGGAGGAATTGATGAAGCATTTTGGTCTATCAGGTCAAGTACGTCCAGTGAAGGGCGGTGCCTGGATTCACACCGGTGATCAGTCGTTTTATTTGCTCCCGGTGGGTGCGCTGTATCATGAAGATGTTCGGGAACTATCTCAACTAACTGACGCTTTAGCTGAATGGATGCCTGAGGTCGCACGTGTGCGATTAACTTTGACGGGTGAGCCGACAGCTGAGATTCATGGGCATGATAGTGTTCTTTTGGCCTATCCCAATAAGGCGAATTTTCGGACGGACTCACTTACAACCGGAGGGCGGCTGGGAAGACTTCATCAGCTCAGCAGGCAGTATTCCTTTAATAAGAATAACCGAACATCATATTTGCAGTGGTCAGATCTATGGACAGATCGGATCGAACAACTAGAAATGAATGTTCAGTCTGTAGAAGAGACAAGGCGCGCCGATCGCCGCGGGTTCGAACAACATTTAATAGATGTGTTTCCCTATATTCAAGGATTAGCCGACAATGCGATTCAATATGCCTTTGATACGCAAACAGATCAGTTTATTAAAGTGCCACCAGCTATCACTCATTATCGATTTTATGAAGGATTATGGGAAGATGATGAAGCTACTGTGCTTTCACCCACGCATTGGTTAGTTGATCATCCGGCGAGGGATGTGGCGGAATGGATTCGAGCCCATGCCTGGGAATATGGTGATACGGAAGACATTAAACAGTTCATTTATGATTATCAAAAGGAGATGCCGATAGATGAAACGTTCCATGAGATGGTCTTTGCTCGATTGTTATTTCCGCTACCCATGATAGAGATCGCGGAATCCTTTTTTGAACAGGACTATCGTGATCCGGACGATCACCGTATCATACAACAATGGCGTCGAAATAAAGACCGATGTCGACAATATGAAGCCTACTTAAAATGGTATGCGGAACTCTATTTAAATGGCCGAGTGCCTCACTGGCTACAAAAGGTTGAAGACTGAATTTTTGTGAAGATATGAACGATTTGTTATTCTTATAGAAAAATGAGCAAAGGATGTTGAAAGAATGGGGAAGCCTAATGTTTATGTGACACGCCAGTTACCAGAGGATATTATTGGACCATTGCGGGAAACGGCTCATGTCCGGATGTGGGATAAAGAATATGAACCGGTTCCCCGGGATGTATTGCTTGAAGAATCCCGGAAAGCAGATGGTCTTTTAACCATGTTATCAGATGCTATTGATGAGGCATTATTAACTCAAAGTCCCCATTTAAAAGTGGTAGTCAATTTGGCGGTCGGCTATGACAATATTGATGTGGATGCTGCCCAAAAGAGGGAGATCATGACTTGTCATACCCCGGATGTGTTGACGGAAACAACGGCTGATCTGGCCTTTTCGTTGCTAATGGCTACGGCAAGAAGGATTCCGGAAGCGGTCGATTATGTCAGGAATGATCAATGGAAGAATTGGGGGCCATTCTTAATGGCTGGTCAAGACATTCATCACCGGAATCTAGGAATTGTCGGCATGGGCCGTATCGGTGAAGCGGTAGCCAAGCGTGCACGCGGGTTTGATATGAATGTTCTTTATTATAATCGCAGCCGTAAACCCGAGGCTGAAGACCGTTATCAAGCGAGCTATTGTTCGTTTTATGAACTATTAAAACAATCGGATTATGTTCTATGTCTTACGCCGCTTACTCCGGAGACGAAGCATTTATTCAATGCGGAAGCTTTCCAGTTGATGAAAAACGAGGCGTTTTTTATTAATGTGTCACGTGGTGCTGTAGTTGATGAAACGGCGTTAATTCATGCGCTTCGGAATCAGGACATCGCGGGTGCAGGGCTCGATGTTTTTGCAGATGAACCCATTAACGCAAGCCACCCATTATTGGCCTTTAATCAAGTTGTCGCTTTACCCCATATAGGCAGTGCCAGCGTGGATACACGGAGGGAAATGGTTGCCTTGGCACGTGACAATTTACAGGCTGTTTTACAAGGAAAGGCACCACTCACGCCAATTGCAAAATGAACTCATATGGCCATAAAAAAAACCACTGGTTGACGTCAACCAGTGGTTTAGCATATCTTATTTAGAAAACCTGTTCTAGTTCTCTAACTCCAGGAACCTCTTCAAGTAAAGCTCGTTCAATACCGGCCTTTAACGTAATGGTTGAACTTGGGCAGCTACCGCAAGCTCCCATTAGACGAACGCGAACAACGCCTTCGTCAACATTAACCAATTCAACGTCACCACCATCACGCAAGAGAAATGGGCGAAGTTTTTCTAAAACATCTTCGACTTGTTCATGCATGTGTTAATAGCCCCTTTCGTATAATCTTAAGATATCCGTTTATTCCGCTATAAATGAGTCTGTGTATGTCTACATCTTAAACGCTTATTTTTTTATTTCCTTAAGTATTATTGTAAAATAGATATAGGTTTTAGGCAAGTTTTTTGATGGGGGAATGTCCTGTGCCACAGACATCTTTAGTATTAACGGTTTATGGAGCTGATAAGCCGTGTCCGAGTTGCTTGCATGCACCATCTTCTAAGGAAACGATGGAGTGGGTGGAAGCGGCTGTACTTCGTAAATTTGCCGGTTCCGATATAGCGGTTCGTTATGTTGATATTAATCATTCGGAGATGACAACTGAAGAGGATCAGCATTTTTCCGAGCACATTCAAGCTGAAAACTACTTCTACCCGCTGGTGGTTATTAATGGGCAAGTCGTTGGTGAAGGTAATCCAAAACTAAAGCAGATTTTTCAGGCCATTGAAGCTTGTGGCTATAGCCCTGCTATGTAAGGAAACGGCTGGGACAAAAGTATATTCGTCACAGGATCATCCGAACTTGTTTATTAATCAGTTCGGATGATTTGTTTAAAATAGTGATTCCTGTCATCGCTTCGTCGCAGTCCAAAGAAGCATATTCTAAGGCGTTCGTGCTCCTGCATCTTCAAGCCTATTCAGAGAAGCAAGATGCTTCGTCGCAGTCCAAAGAAGCATATTCTAAGGCGTTCGTGCTGTTCCCGCAGGCGTCTACGTATTTTGACGACGCTTAGAACTGGCTTTCATATCTTATTTTTTGAGTATCCTGTCTTAGATTTGTTTCAGCCTCGTGGATTATCCATTATGATAACGATATAGCCAAAGAACGCCTGATTTCAGTAATCGGGCGACACGTCCGGTAAGGGGAGTATTCCCCATAAATAAGCCGAATCCTTTCTTCTTGCCAAGCGATCCGAGGGTACCGCGTGACTTAATTTCGGAGAGATCCGGTAAAGGTTCGTTATTCCACCGGCTTTGCAGTACTTTAATGATTTGATCCCCTTGGGCCTCAGCCAACTGGGCACTTGGGGCATGATCCGAACTGGCGCAATCGCCGATGACAAAGACATTATCTGCTTCTGGTATGAAATGGTGGTCACTGAGTATGATTCGTTGGGCATGGTCTTTTTCCACATCAAGGTTGCGGACAAGGTGATGGGGCTGGATACCAGCTGTCCAAACGATAGTATCAGTGTGAACGGGTTCATCTTTGTTATAAAGGATACCTGGTTCTACTTTAGTAATATTAGCCCGGTTAACTACTTGAACGCCGTGTTCTGAAAACCAGTCGTGGACGTATTCACTGACCTTTTCCGGAAAGGTTGAGAGAATTCGATCCCCTCTGTCAAATAAACGAATGGTTAAATCGGGACGACTTTCATGGAGTTCACTGGCAACTTCAATCCCGCTAAGTCCCGCTCCGACAATGGATACTGTTCCGTTTTTATGAATATTTTGCAGATTCTGAGCCGTTTCTCTTACACTGTTAATAGATTGTATACCCAAAGTATGGGTATCTGCACCAGGGATATTATGAAATTTGTCCTCACTGCCAAGACCAATGATTAATGTGTCATAACTTTCATATCGATCATTGTTAATTTCAACTTGTTGATCTTGAAGGTTAATGTCGGTAATATGACCATTGATCACTTTTAAGCGCGGATGTTCGGGAAAGGTTACACGGACATCTTGGTCACTTGTGGTTCCAGCGGCCAGTGCATAATATTCCGTTTTCATGCAGTGATACGGTTCGCGATCAATCAAGGTGATCTCAAGTTCTTCCGGTAATGTCATATCTGTTAAATGGTTTAAAATTCTCATTCCGCCGTATCCGCCGCCAAGGATTAACAGCTTTTCCATCCATAACAAGTCCTTTCTCTATTTAAATATGTCTCTGCCATTTAAAAGTATATCGAAGTGAGTCTGGGTTCACAAGACGGATTAAGTAACAAAAGCACTCTAAATTTTAAACGGTTGACGCTGGGTCATTATGACGATAGGATATAAGGGAAGATGAAGAGGTGAGCCCAATGTTACCAACACCTATTATCGAATTTTGTATGAGTAATCTTGCCAGCGGCTCGCAAAAAGCAATGGAGGTTCTAGCCAAGGACCCTAATTTGGATGTCGTCGACTACATGTGCCTTGGGCATTGCGGGCTTTGCTATGAAGGACCTTATGCGCTTGTTAACGGCGAATTCGTTAGCGGTGAATCGGCTGAAAAATTGGTAGACAATATATATCAATACCTTGAAGACAATCCAATGTTTTAATAGATCAAACACCGCCGGGCAAGCGGTGTTTTATTACTATCCAAAGAAGGAGGATAAAGTCATGTACCAATTTTCGCATACATGGCCTTACGAACGGATGGGCAATGATTATTATTTCAATGAATGCCCTTTCTGTGGTGAATCTTCTGTTTTGATAAATATTAAGCAGGAGCAAATTGAGTATGCACGGGAAGGCGTGAAAACGCATGTTGTGATGCCTTGTTGTCACGAACGCATGGATATTGAACAGATAGATGATGATTACTTTTGGGCTGATCGTCCATTGAGATAGCAAAATAAGGAGCGAACCCGAGATGGATATTCCTTTTAGTAAAATGCATGGTTTAGGAAATTGCTATATCTATATAGATACGTTAAGTCATTCGATGGATTGGCCAGACTTTCCTGAGTTGTCCCGGCGTGTTTCGGACAGTCATACGGGAATGGGTTCGGACGGGCTTATTGTGATCGGTCAACCTGAACATCCTGAGGCTGATATTCAAATGCGGATTTTCAACAAGGATGGATCTGAAGCGAAAAACTGTGGTAATGGTTTACGATGTGTTGCTAAATATGCCTATGAACGTCATTTACTTGATCAAAGAACTTTTGTTATTGAAACACTGGGTGGACTTGTAGAAGCTTCCGTACATGTTGATGACAATCGATCTGTCGGTCAGGTGACGATTAATATGGGCCATCCTCAATTAGAAAGACGCGATATCCCGATGTCCGGTGACAATGTTCCACACGTGATTGGTGAGGCTTTTGTCCTGAATCAGCAAGTATGGCCGTTAACAGCTGTGTCGATGGGAAATCCGCATGCTATTTTTTTTGTGGATGACATTCAGAAAGCCCCCGTCGAACTGATGGGGCGTTTACTCGCTGATGGTCATGAACGTTTTCCTGAAGGGGTTAACGTTGGCTTTGTTGAGAAAAATGCAAACCATGAACTGAATTATGTGGTTTGGGAACGCGGATCGGGACGGACCCAAGCTTGTGGGACAGGAGCCTGTGCAGCAACGGTGGCGGCTGTGCTGAACAAGCATGTCAGTCGGGGGCAACCAGTGACCGTCCATCTTGAAGGTGGTGACCTGTCAATAGAGTGGGCTGAAAACAAAGACGTTCTCATGACTGGTGCAGCAGAGTGGATTTGTGATGGGCGCTTCCATTATTAAGCTGTTTCCTTGTATTGATTTTGTTAAAGGTGTTATATTGTTCTTATAGACGCCTGTGATCTAAGGAGGTCAAAAATATGTTGACGATTACGGAAGCGGCGAATAGCCGAGTCAAGGAAATGATGGCCGAAGAAGAAGGCGAAGGGTTGTTTTTACGCGTTGCTGTCAAAGGTGGCGGCTGTACAGGTCTTTCATACGGAATGGGCTTTGATAGTGAACTCAATGATAGTGATACTCAATTTGAAGATAATGGGGTTAGAGTTGTTATTGATAAGGAAAGCGAACCGCTGTTACGTGATGTAACCATTGATTTTAAGCAAAATATGATGGGCGGCGGCTTTACCATCGATAACCCGAACGCCATCGCGACATGCGGCTGCGGCCAATCCTTTAAAACAGCGACGAATGCGGGTACACCTGATCCGAATTGTTAAATTGAATAGATAAGACCGAGACCTTTACAGGCAGAATAGCGTCCTGTAAAGGTCTTTTTGTTAGGGAAGGGTGCCCATTGGAAAGCAGTGTCATTTCCCAACCTTTTGCTGATGGTGCGATTTACATACTTTTAAATTCTGCGAGACACAATATTCACAAAAACATGATTGGTGTTGAAAAAGCATATACAAAACTCTATTATAGTCTTTGGATTAAAAGTGATGAAGTACGTGAAATAAATCACAATATGAACTTATAATGTATAACAAAAACGTAAAAGGTGGAAGTGATGTAAGTGAATCAACCTAGAATTGTGATTCTTGGTGCTGGATACGGTGGGATGATGACTGCTCAACAATTAACGAAGCAGTTAAGAGCAGACGCTGCACATATCACGCTTGTCAACAAACATAATTACCATTATCAGACCACATGGCTCCATGAAGCGGCAGCAGGAACCCTTCACCATGATAGAACGCGTATGCTAATTAGAAATGTTATTAATACCAACCGCATCGAGTTCGTACAAGACATCGTCAAAGAGATTCAACCTAAAGACAACAAAGTCATTCTAGAAAACGGGACATTGGATTATGATTATATTGTAATCGCCCTCGGATTTGACCCGGCTACCTTTGGTATTAAAGGGATAGAGGATTATGCCTTTAGTATCCAAAGTATCGATACAGTACGGAAAATCAGAGAGCATATAGAATATCAATTTGCAAGTTATCACTATGGTAATGAACATGATGATGCCCGTTTAAATATTATTGTCGGCGGTGGTGGATTCACAGGTGTTGAATTTGTCGGCGAGTTGGCACAACGTGTACCTGAACTCTGCCAGGAATACGATATTGACCGCGATAAAGTTCGAGTGATTAATATTGAGGGGTCAACGACGATTTTAGCGGGGTTTGAGGATGAACTTGCAAGCTACGCAAAGCAACGCCTTGAAAGCAAAGGCGTTGAATTTAAGCTAGGTTATTTAATTAAGGAAGTGAAGTCTAACGATGTCATCGTTGAGAAAAAGGACGGTGGTGAATCAGAAGAAATTCATGCGCGCACCGTTGTATGGACCGGCGGTGTCCGTGGTAATACCGTTGTTGCAGAATCAGGATTTGAAGTCGATCGGGGGAAAATTCCCGTTCGTCAAGACTTGCGCTCACAAGAATATGACAATGTTTTTGTGATTGGCGATTGTGCTCTTTTGACGAATCCAGAAAATGATCAACCCTATCCGCCAACAGCTCAAATTGCTATTCAGCAGTCATATGCACTAGCTGCAAATCTTAAAGCCGTTATTCAAGGCCAAGAAACGGAGCCTTTTGATTATCACGAAAAAGGAACCGTTGCCTCGCTAGGTGAAGGGGATGCTATTGGTAAAGTCGGAAATACTTTGCTAAAGGGATTCACGGCATCCGCTTTAAAAAAGATCATTGATGATCGCTATTTGTTGTTACTCGGCGGTCCTAGCCTCTTGCTCAAAAAAGGTAAATTTAATTTTCTTCAATAATAGATATTAATGGAGACAGTTGATCATCAGCTGTCTTCTCTTATTTTAATTAGGCTGAAAAAATAAAATTGTAAGAAAAACTAACTTAAATCAAAGAAACTTGAGATGAATTCGCTTACATGGATTCCCATTCGAATATATGTCTCTTTTCAAATAATGATAATCTTGATAAAATTGTCTGAAAACTCGGAAAGGGGTTCTGTGAGATGTCGTCTCAAGGTGACAGGAAGCGGAATTATTGTCCCTATTGTGAAGGAAAAGGTTATTTTCAATTGCTCTTAGGTGGTTCAGAAACCTGTGACAATTGTTCAGGCACGGGGAAAAGTCAATAACCAAACAAACATATCCGCTTGTAGCGGGTATGTTTTTTTAATGAAAATAAAAGATATTTGACGGTTAGACGATGATTCAAGTAAACTGTTTTTGAAATATCGGAGGTGTAAGCATGTCATCACAGTTGATTCTGCCGGCTTTTTTAGTATCGATACTCTTATTCGCTGTCTTATTTTTTGGCCTTGGCTTTATTATTAATATGTTGATCAAGACGGCGTGGCTGCCGGCCATTCTTTATCCGGTTATTATTTTGTTATATATAGACGACATTTCAACGTTGGATTATTTTACACAATTCGGATCTTCAATGCCAGCCTTAGGGGAAAAAATGGCAAGCCTAGCCCCTTCTGATATTACGGTTCTATCCGCAGGATGGATTGGAGCCATCATATCAGGTATTGTCATGAAAATGCTTCGCTCTAGAGGTTATCAAATGTTCTAAAATGTATAATGGCGCTCTCTCCTGGAGATGATGAGTCTCGAGGAGAGTGAAGCATTTGCATACAGTTAAAGTAGCGTCAAGACGTTTCTTAATGACCCTGTTTGTGGTTATCGCTTTACTAACTACATACCAAAGCATTACAGGTCTAAACGGAAAGGCTCTTATTGAATGGTACAAGGAACCTTCACCTCAACCACTTGAAACAAAACAATCAATGTTAAGGAATTATCAGAAACCATTAAAATCAAATTCGACATTTATTAACCATATGGCTGTTAAAAGCGGCAGCGGATTAATGTCGACATTAAAACTTGAACAATACGAAACCCATAAAGTATTAGCAACGGGCTATACAGCTGGTATTGAATCAACGGGTAAAACACCAAACCATCCAGCATATGGCATTACTTATAGCGGTGTTGAAGTACGCCGAGATTTATACTCGACGATTGCTGCAGATACCGATGTTTTTCCTATAGGTACGGTACTATTTATTCCTGGATATGGTTATGGTGTGGTGGCCGATACCGGATCAGCTATTCAGGGAGACCGGTTGGATTTATACTATAATTCGGTCCAAGATGTCTATGATAAATGGGGAAAAAAGCATGTCAAAGTGTACATTGTTAAAGAAGGCAACGGTCATTTAACAGAGAAGACCATGAGAACTTTGAATAATCAAGAATCATTACAAGTGTTTCGCCCTGTCTATAATAATCAATCCTAAAAGCAAGGCGCGCATCCCTTGCTTTTTAATGTTCCAGTATATCATCAGTCGGTGTAAACGCTGGAAAAACCTCAGGATGGAGGATAGCCGCAATGCGCTTTAATCCGATGAGAAGTCGTGGTGATGGCCGGCAAAAATAAGGTTCTTCTAATATGTGGACTTGGTCACGCCGGACTGCTTTTAGCTGCCTAGCAGCTTGACGTTGGAGCACAAATTCCTTTTTAACCTTGTGATGGGACACCCCCACCCAGATAAGGCAAATGTAATCGGGATCCAACGTAACAATGTTTTCCCAATCCGTTTTGTAACTCGCCGTATGTTTCTCGGCAAAGAGATTCCTACCTCCAGCTATATCTGTCATTTCTGTTAACCAATTAACACCTCCAGGAGAGAAAACAGGACGTGGCCACCACTCCCAATAGATCGTCGGTTGATCGTTAATGGTTTTTCCTAGCTTTCGATAAGTTTCGAGGATGTAGCGGTAGCGGTTGACGATCTTTTTAGCATGCGCTTCAATCTGTACAGCCTGCCCCAATTTGAGTAAATCATCAGCGATATCATCCAAACTTTGAGGATCTAAGATGATATAAGGTAACCCTCGTTCCTCCAATCGTTCGATATTTTTTTCCATTCCGGGGACACTTAATGAAGCTAGGATTAGGTCAGGCTTTAACGATTCGACTTGATCGATATCAATGTCAAGATCTGGGCCAAGTTTAGGCAAGTGTTGAATACTAGCCGGCCAATCTGAATAGTTGTCGATGCCCACAATTTGTTCAGTTAAACCAAGATAAACGAGCAATTCCGTGTTGCTCGGGCAAATCGATACAATCCGCATAGAAGTCCTCCCTTTACGATAGTATTATTTGGAGACTATCATTAAAATTCTGTATAATAAGAATTATAACAGAAAGGGAGGCCAATTAATGGTGAACATCAATCAAAATTTAGAAAAACATGAGGCATTGATTTTACCGATCGCAGATAAAACATCGCGTTCAAGCTTTTTTCAGTCAATGAATGATGCACTAAATGGACAATTGACGGCGATCATTGAAGACCAATCAACGCTTACAAATGAAAAAGAAATCAAAGTGTTACATACTTTTGGACAAGCTAGGGCTAAATATGTGGTGACTTTAGGTGTTGGGCGGCCTAAGAACTCAATCATAAATCTTTAAAGGAAGCAGTTGGACAAGCAGTTAAAGCGGTTTTGAAAGAAGATGTAGGCGATATTGCTATGGATGTCGACGGATTAGTCAGCGAGACCTTGCCTCTTGAGACGGTGATTTCTAACGCCACTGAAGCTGTCCATTTGGCGGCATATCAGTTTAATGATTTTAAAAGTAGTCATGATCATAAGCGATCTCAATTAGACGCATTGACGCTTTATACAACAGCTGACAACGATGGTGTATTATCGGATGCAGCTGCGACCGGCAAGGCACTAGCTTTAGGGACGAATACAGCCCGTACCTTAGTCAATAATCCAGCTAACCATATGACGCCATCCATATTGGCGGATCATGCCAGAGACATTGCCGAACGTCATGGAATGTCATTTGAAGTTCTTGATAAGGAAGATATGGAGCGCCTTGGTATGGGAGCTTTGCTAGCGGTCAATCAAGGTTCAGATGAACCCCCTAAATTGATGGTCTTAAAGTATCAAGGTAAGTCCGATTGGTCCGATGTACTCACATTTGTGGGTAAAGGGATCACGTTTGATGCAGGCGGCTACTCCCTTAAAACACCAAAGGGCATGGTCACCATGAAATCAGATATGGGTGGCAGTGCAGCTGCTCTAGGTGCAATGGATACGATCGGTTATTTACAACCGGAGGCTAATGTTATGGTGGTTGTCCCATCAACTGAGAACTTAGTGAATGGTTCGGCAGTGAAACCCGGAGATGTGATAACAGCCTATAACGGTCAAACGGTTGAAGTGGTCAATACAGATGCTGAAGGGCGCCTGGTTTTAGCGGATGCTTTGGCCTACAGTCGGGAACTTGGGGCAGACTATCTTGTTGACATTGCAACACTAACAGGAGCTGTTGTTGCTGCTTTAGGCCATTATACGACAGGTGTCGTTGCTAATGATGATGACTTTTACAAACAGGTTCAAACCGCATCAGATCTTGCTGGGGAATGGATTTGGCGCTTTCCTCACCACAAGCCGTATCAAGATATGATTCGACATGGCAGTCATGTTGCAGATCTCGTTAATGCTCCTGGTGGTGGTGCCGGTTCGATAACGGCTGGTATGTTTTTACAACAATTTGTGGCTGATACGCCATGGGTACACTTAGATATTGCAGGAACGGCCTTTTCGGATCAAGCAAATGATCTAGGACCAAAAGGAGCAACTGGTGTAATGACGCGAACATTAGCCTTACTTACTCAATAGAACGTCATAACAAAGCTTGGTTACATCTTTAACCAAGCTTTGTTATCGATTGGACGCGTGAAATTCACCTAAAAACTGCGTCCGGCGGGGCGCTGACGGTTGTAGATGCTATAAAATACACGTTCACCAAGGAGTGCGGCTATGAATATAAAAATAATATCTTTGATAAAGAAAGGCACCATCGACGTCCAAGTTGTCCAATAAGGGATGGGCGTGTTGATCCAGAAGTTCAATGCCATATACATCCAATGGGTTCCGATGATGTAATTGACAAATAAACCGGCATACGCAGCAAGAAAAAAGTGTTTCATGCTTGGGGAAGGCGTGGTTTCGACAATTTTGCCACTAATGTAGGCAACCGCGATGAATGAAAGAATAAATCCAAAATCTTGTTTCATCGTCACGCCGATCCCCCCTAGCATTTGTGCAAATACGGGTACACCAGCAAGTCCGATAAGCATATAGACAATCATAGATACAGGCCCCAAACGTGATCCTAATAATAGACCTGCTATGACGGCAAAAAACGGTTGAAAGGTCAAAGGGACACCGGCAACAGGTGGGATAAGGACTGTGATATTGGCCCCGATCGCCATTAAAGCTGCAAATAAAGCTGCTAATACTAAATCTCGTGCGTTCCACTTCATTTTTTGTTAACCCCCGATCTATATCGGTTAACATTTTAAAAACAACTTTTAATCTTGTCAAGTATTTGTGGAAATAGAGTGACTTAGTCGAACGTCCTTAAAGTATATGCATAGGATGTAATAAACGCCTGAAAAGGAGGCATTGACGTGACCGAAGACAGAATAAACAAGTATCCTGGGATTGATGATCCATATGGTTGGGACAGCGCGTCATTAAATGGTGGTTATGGTTCTTATGAATCTCCTTATTTTGAACCACACCCTCAGACAAGTCCCGCTCAGTTTAATCAATCTGGACCTAACAACGGTACAGGATATCCAGGCATGGTATCACCATATGGCGGAGCTTCGCCGTATGGGGGGGATCCTTACTCACCTTATGGTTATCCACAGCCCCAGCCCTACCCGCCTGCTCCCAATTATGGCGGTGGTAACAATGTGGCATGGGTGATTCTCTTTATTGTAGTGATAGTCGGTGGGGCGTATTACTTATGGAGATCAGGTTATTTACAAGGCCCTGTTTAAAAAGAGAACTCCGGTTAGTAACCGGAGTTCTCTTTTCCATTCATAATTGACCATATTTTTTTAAGCTTAAGGAATTGATCATGGTTAGTTATCATGTCTTTAATCAAACTTTCCAGTTCAGGGGAAGAGTGAATGGCATTGAGTAATTCGATGTCTTGCTGATGGCTTATGTATTCACTATCATTTTCCCTAATGGAAGAAGATAAACCTAACAGGTAATCAGCGGTGACATGGAAATAAGATGCGACAAAAGCAATAGTTTCAGGATCAGGCTTTCGTGAGCCTGACTCATACCTAGACAATTGTACATTCGTAATATTTAATTCTGTTGCTAACTCCATTTGTGAAAGTTGGTGTGACTGTCGCAGATGACGTATTCGTTGACCAAGGATATTCCCCATTAAGGGAACACCTTCCTCCGTTAAATAATTTGCATTTAGTTTATCATGTTTTAATTTTACCACATAGGTAATTGCCGAATCGGAAATGAATTTACAAATATATATCATTAATGTTATTATAAAATTGTGTTAATTTCCATATTGGCAAATAAGGGTGTGGAGGAATGAAAAGACGAGTTGTAGATTTGGGAAAGCTTAAACGTATACGAAAGCAGCAAATGTCTTTGCACACGATGTCACAAATGCTAGGCTATAAAAGTCCAAACGGGTATTACTACTTAGAAAAAGGTCGTAGCAAGATGCCGGCTGACATCCTTGCCAATGTAGCTATCATTTTAGATGTCCCGTTAGAAGAATTGTTTAAAGATGAAAAGTAAGTGGAACGGGTGCCTCTCTAAAGGCACTTTTTTTTACGAAAATCTTTTGGATGGTCAAAAAAAGAGCAATATAGTCGATGATTTATGGTAAACTGGGAAAGGTATGTTCAGAATGATAAACTATTAAGAATGGCGAACACAACAGAAGTGTTATCACTTTTTTATGATTTGATAGAGAAAGGAAGATCGCTATGTGCGGTTTCGTCGGATTTATTTCCAACCACTTATCACAACCAAATGATCATGAACAAAATGGTATGACTTACAGAACCCAATTGATTACTCATAGAGGTCCTGACGACGACGGATTCTATACAGATGACAGGGTCCAATTTGGCTTCCGACGTTTGAGCATTATTGACTTGGAAGGAGGGCACCAGCCCTTAGCCTATGATGATGGACGCTATTTCATGATCTATAACGGGGAAGTATACAATTATGTGGAATTACGTGAGCAACTTGAAGCAGAGGGTTACGAATTTCAAACCGATTCAGACTCTGAGGTGATCATTGCCTCATATGCCGCCAAAAAAGAAGAAGCGGTGAAAGATTTAAGAGGAATGTTTGCTTTTGTTATCTGGGATAAGGTTGAGCAGACCATTTTTGCTGCCAGAGATCCCTTTGGTATCAAACCCTTTTATTATATGGAGACTGATGAAGGCACTTTTTTTGCGTCAGAGAAAAAAAGCTTGCTCGCTGGTGAAGCGAATGATGATTTGTCACAAGCGGCCTTGCAGTATTATTTAACCTATCAATTTGTACCTGAGCCTTACACTATGTCAAAAAAGATTCACCGTCTAGAGCCAGGGCATTATTTTACAAAAAAAGCAGATGGGTCCATGTCGGTTCATCCATATTGGCAGCCTGAGTTTCGGGCAGCTCCGAAAACGATAGATACGGCTAAAAAGCAGATCAGGGATGCGATGCGTGATTCCGTGAGTGTCCATATGCGCAGTGATGTTCCCGTCGGTGCATTTTTGTCAAGCGGTATTGACTCTACGGCCATTGTTGCTCTTGCAAAAGAACTTAATCCAAACATTGAAACATTTACGGTCGGCTTTGAACGCGAAGGCTATAGTGAAATTGATGTCGCTAAGGATACAGCGGAGCAGTTAAACGTGAATAATACACATACGGTGATTACTCCGGAAGCTTTTGTAAATGAGCTGCCCAAAATCATTTGGCATATGGATGATCCCGTGGCTGATCCTGCTGCTATCCCGCTGTATTTCGTTGCCAAAGAGGCAAGTAAACATGTTAAAGTGGTGTTATCCGGCGAGGGGGCTGATGAACTGTTCGGTGGTTACAATATTTACCGAGAGCCCTTAGCCCTTAATTGGTTCAAAAACATTCCTGATTTTGGAAGGCGTTTACTCAAAGAAACAGCTCAACGTCTTCCTGAGACGACAAAGGGACGCAATTATGTTATTAGAGGGTGTACCCCTCTGGAAGAACGTTACATCGGCAATGCATTTATGTTCGATGAACAAGAAAAACAATTTTTGTATAAAGGTTTTTTGCCGCAGACGCATTTTACAGATGTCACATCGAATCTTTACGAACGTGTCAAAGACAATAAGGATATTGAAAGAATGCAATATGTTGACCTGCATACATGGTTACGTGGCGATATTTTAGTGAAGGCTGACCGGATGACGATGGCTCATTCCTTAGAACTCCGTGTTCCATTTTTGGACAAGCCGGTCTTTGATGTTGCTTCCTCGATTCCTGAGGACTTAAAAACGGGAAATAAAACAACGAAATATGCACTGAGAGAGGCAATGCGTGATATAGTGCCTGACAGTGTTTTGTATAATAAAAAACTAGGCTTTCCGGTTCCAATCAGAGTGTGGCTACGCAATGAATTATATGATTGGGCACGGCAGGTCATTGCTGATAGTCAAGTGGATGAATGGATCAATAAATCGTACGTGTATAAACTGCTTGAAGACCATAGACACCAAAAGCGGGACAACAGCCGCAAGCTTTGGACGATACTCGTATTTATGCTGTGGCATCAAATGTATGTCGAAAAAACAATTGACACTCGGGCATTTCAAGTTGAGATGACAAACAGTCCATATTAAGGATAAGCGCCGCTATTTTATAAAAGCGGCGCTTATCTATATTTTTATCTAATCGACAATACTGATCAAAAAACGCCAAATTATTTCCCGGGACATGATGAATAATGACAGGTGTTATGAGGGCGTGTGTAAATAGAAAAGTTAAATGAAGTATGATATAATTATTTAGTTAAAAAAATCATGTCGGGAGTTGTTTCAATGCAAGATGTAAACGTTGGCGATATCGTTGAAGGCAAAGTGACGGGTATCAAGCCTTTTGGTGCTTTTGTCGCCATTAATGAAAACCAACAAGGACTTGTTCACATCTCAGAAATATCACATGAATATGTAAAAGATATTAACGAACATTTAAGTGTCGGTGATTCAGTCAATGTTAAAGTGATCAAAATTGATGAAGATGCCGGCAAAGTTTCTCTATCCATTCGTGCAACGCAACCCAAGCCACAATCACAATCCAAGCCACCAAAACGTGAAAAACAACAATCTGCAGATAAACCAGGTTTTAATACCCTAGAAGCGAAATTAAAGGATTGGTTAAAAGAATCAAACGAAAAACAAGCGCAGCTCAATAAGCGTTTGAATAAATAAGAAAAGGTATCCCATTTCAGGGATACCTTTTAAATAAACTGGATATTTATATGGTGATTAATTAGTTTCAGGCGCTCGCTCCACCTCTTCTGAGGGTTGAAAGAGCAGCGTTAAACTATAGAGTGCACTCAAACCAACAATGGCATAAATGACTCGAGCTAAGGCACTATCTTGTCCACCAAAAATAGCGGCAACTAAATCAAAATCGAAAAATCCAATTAATCCCCAGTTAATACCACCTATGATAACTAATGCTAATGCCGTTCGTTGAAGACCACTCATTGGAGCCCCTCCTTTTCTTTAAAAATCGTACTCATGATTAGTTTCTCGCTGTCTGAAATAAAATATACAGGTTGCATTTTTCTTTACAATGATAAAGTGTGACCATCATAATAGATGAGACAGGAGGTATGATGTTATGGATACATTTGTTTGGAACAATCCGACGAAATTAATTTTTGGCTATGGTCAAACGGCTGAGCTAAAAAATGAAGTACCGTTGTACGGCAACAAAGTTTTATTGGTTTATGGCGGTGGAAGTATAAAGAAAAATGGGCTTTATGATGAAGTTGTGAATCATCTTAAAAGCATTGATGTTGATATTGTTGAACTTTCCGGGGTGGAGCCTAATCCACGCTTGTCAACTATACATAAAGGTGTGACGCTGTGTAAAGAACATGATGTCGACTTCATTCTTGCTGTCGGAGGCGGCAGTGTAATTGATGGGTCGAAAACCATTGCAGCGGGTGCGAAGTATGATGGTGATGTTTGGGACTTTGTCTCGAAAAAGGCTAAACCCGATACAGCGCTTCCCTTAGGGACAGTGTTGACTTTAGCCGCCACAGGTTCAGAGATGAATTCAGGTGCAGTTGTGACCAATTGGGAAACTCATGAAAAATACGGTTGGGGCAGCCCGCTGTTATTTCCTAAGTTCTCAATTTTAGATCCGGCAAATACTTATACAGTTCCTGAAAATCACACGGTATACGGCATTGTTGATATGATGAGCCACGTGCTTGAACAATACTATCACCGTCAATCAAATACACCCCTTCAAGAACACATGTGTGAAGCTGTGTTGAAAACCGTCATTGATGCGGCTCCCAAACTCCTTGAAAACTTAAAGGATTATGAAGCGCGTGAGACGATTTTATATAGTGGCACGATTGCTTTAAATGGTATGTTGCAAATGGGCACGCGTGGTGACTGGGGAACCCACAATCTTGAACATGCTGTATCAGCGATTTACGATATTCCTCATGCCGGGGGATTAGCGATTTTATTCCCGAAATGGTTGAAACATATCGTTGACAAGGGTCAAGGCATTGATAAAACGAAACAATTGGCTGTTCGGGTTTTTGATGTTGATCCTACAGGGAAAAATGACCAAGACATTGCCATTGAAGGTATTGACCGGTTAAGCGCCTTTTGGGACCGCCTTGGTGCACCTTCACGATTAGCAGATTATGATATCACTGACGAAAAGCTTGATTTCATTACTGATCATGCAATGGCAAACGGTCCGTTTGGTGGTTATAAAACGATGGAAAGGCAAGATGTCTTAGACGTACTCAAGAGTGCACTATAAATTAGAGGGCCGGCCTTTTGGTTGGCCTTTTCCATTTAAGTTTCAGTGAGATATGTTGAATTGTTGGCAGTGTTTATGTAAAGTGTAGAAGAGATTATTCATGGAGGGTGAAGATCAATGGGTGAAGTCACATTTGATTATAGCAATGCCCTTAACTTTTTTGGGGAACATGAAATGGAGCACTTGCAAGATCAAGTTCGGACGGCACATGAAGCCTTGCATAATGGAACAGGTGCGGGCAACGATTTTCTAGGATGGCTAACGCTTCCCGAAAATTACGATCGCGAGGAATTCCAGCGAATTCAAGCATCGGCTGAGAAAATCAAATCGGATTCTGATGTTTTGCTTGTCATTGGCATTGGCGGTTCTTATTTAGGTGCGCGTGCTGCAGTTGAAATGCTGAACCATTCTTTTTACAACATGCTGTCGGCGGAAGACCGCGAGACACCTCAGGTTATTTTCGTCGGTAACACGATCAGTCCAACCTATACAAAAGAACTGTTAACGGTATTAAAGGACAAAGATGTTTCCGTTAATGTGATTTCGAAGTCAGGTACAACTACGGAACCGGCCATTGCTTTTCGTATTTTCCGCAGTTTTTTAGAAGAAAAGTATGGACAAGAAGAGGCACGTCGCCGGATTTATGCAACCACGGATAAGGAAAAAGGCGCACTCAAAACTTTGGCAACAAACGAAGGCTATGAAACGTTCGTCATTCCAGATGATGTTGGCGGTCGTTATTCTGTTTTAACCGCTGTTGGATTGTTACCTATCGCTGCGAGCGGTATTGATATCGATCAAATGATGGCCGGTGCCCGGGCGGCACAAGAAGCTTACAACACGCCGGATTTATCGAATAATCCTGCTTATCAGTATGCGGTGGTCCGAAATATCTTTTATAATAAAGGTAAAGTGATTGAGTTACTCGTGAATTATGAACCGGGCTTACATTACTTTTCCGAGTGGTGGAAGCAATTATTTGGAGAAAGTGAAGGTAAGGATCATAAGGCCCTTTACCCGGCATCTGCTGATTTTTCAACAGATTTACATTCTTTGGGGCAGTATGTTCAAGAAGGGCGTCGTCATTTACTTGAAACTGTTTTAAATGTTGAGAAGCCCCGTGAGGATATGACGATCGAGGAAGATCAAGATAATCTTGATAATTTAAATTATCTTGCTGGCGAAACCATGGATTTTGTTAATAAGAAAGCCTTTGAGGGCACGCTTTTAGCTCATACTGACGGGGAAGTGCCAAATTTGGTCGTTAACATTCCGGAATTAACACCATATTACTTTGGCTATCTCGTTTATTTCTTTGAGAAAGCCTGTGCCATCAGCGGTTACTTACTAGGTGTCAACCCGTTTGATCAACCAGGTGTTGAGGCCTATAAGAAGAATATGTTTGCGCTGCTCGGCAAGCCAGGGTTTGAAGATCAGAAAGAAGCGCTCGAGAACCGTTTGCATAGGAAATAAAAAATTAAGTCCCGCCACAAATTCGGTGGGACTTTCCTGTAAACATGATATTTGACCTTAGTTTTTGTTTATCAATATCGATTGGTTCCTAAGACTGGGGGGGTTATGTCTTCCTTGGGAAAAATGCTTCCTAACTCTGAATTGTATGTTCTGTAGCACTAATTTTTGCTCCATAAGTCGATTTTTGTGTTCAACATCTTTCATATGCATGTTTCTTTTTTATTGAAGAATAATAATGACAAAGAAGCACTTCCCCGCTTCGTTAAGAACTACCATAGAGACTTTAAAGAAACATCGGCTAAAAGCTCAGGCGCATCCGCGTCCTGTGCGTCGCGACGTAGTAAACTGATTATAGAGGGAGTGAGCGTATGAAAGTGATTGAATCGGAATTGAATGGGCAAGTATTGCCGCTAATTGAACTTGAGAACATACTGAAACCGATGGGTTATGCGATAGGTGGTAATTGGGATTATGACCATGGTTCATTTGATTATAAAATTGATGATGAGGGCAGTTATGTGTTCTTACGTCTGCCGTTTGAAGCGGTTGAAGGTGAACTCGATCGTGACGGGTGTGTCGTCAGGTTGGGTGAGCCATTCTTATTACATCACAAATATCGAACTGATAACGAACAAACCGATGTTGACATCGGGAGTTTGAGTGCGAGTGTCAACCAATTCCAAACACCACTTGAAAAAGACGCGGAAATGTCGGATGAATTCGTTGACATTGGTAAAGATTATGTCCAGAAAGTGGAACAGGCGGTTTTGCATTAATTATATCATATGTCGACACCGGCGTTATCATATTCAGCCGGTGTTGCTATAGGTGATCGCCGTTTTCATGTTAGAGAAAGGGGAGAGAGACTTGGAACGAGGATCAATGATTGTTGTCAAAGTTGTCAATACCCTGGTTTCAATTGTACAGCTATTACTTGTATTCTATATTTTTTTGGAGCTTTTCAATGCTAATCAGGTTACGTTTGTCCGCTGGATCTACGGCTTAGCAGAACCCCTGATGCGCCCATTTGCAGGAGTATTTGATCCTTATGTTATTAACGGGCAATACACACTTGATTTATCCGCTGTCTTTGCTTTTATGGTTTATAGTGCCTTTGGCTATTTGCTGACAATGATTATAACCGCGATAATAAAAAGATAAGCACAAAAGCATTGACACTGCGAAAATCATTTGTTATATTAATACTTGTCCGCAACAAAACATAAGCTTTGCGGGGCATTAGCTCAGTCGGGAGAGCGCATCGCTGGCAGCGATGAGGTCATCGGTTCGAGCCCGATATGCTCCATCGTGGAGAACCCTTGGCATATAAGGGTTCTCTTATTTTATGTCTAACAAAGCCTGCTCGTATCTCCTATTTTCGTGATATTCGTAAGCATACGGGGAATTTTACCGGGTAACAGTAACCTCTTGCTTCGTTAAATCCTTCTCTGTCCTTAGCTGTTTAAGAATAACCGGGAACACGTATTTTGAAACAATTTTTCTAAAAAGGATTGCATGCAGATCATTTAATCACTCTTAACGGAGGTATTAACTCATGAAAAAAATCGTATTTATTAACTATCTCATAAAAACTTCCGGCATCCTTAACATCGAATGAACCCGTACCACAACGTTGATGGGTAACGGTATTTAATTGATCTAAATAGACCTTTTCGTTGTATTTCACGACCACTTTGCATTTTGAACAACGTAACCGCATTTTCACCATCTCCTACAGCATAAATTTTTCTTCGATTTGCGCGTCTAATCTCTTCGAATCACTATGTACATCACCTTCAAAATCTGTCACCTTTCGATAAAGTATTCGACAAACTAATAACCGAATCCTTTTTTTGAAGTGAGTAAGAGTGGAGAATGACTTGTTAAAATACATGGATGGCCGCCTCAAGACTTGGTTAGCGGAACAAACAGTATACATAGGAACACTTTAGTTTTAAGTCTTTATGAAAAGGACGGGATGCCTTAATAAGGATCGCGTCCGATCTACATTTAATGGATCAGATAATGGCGTTAGTCTTATATTTGTTGAATTATATATTTCAAAAACAGGAAATATAAGATCGTTCAATTGATTATAAGAATAAAAAATGTTATTTTAAAAATAAAAATTAGGTCGGTCGTTCTACCTATAGGAGGATGGTATGAATACATCGATAAAGAAAGAGACTTTATTAAATGTAGCAGAAAGACTATTCTATGAACATGGATTTCGGGGTGTTGGACTCAAGCAGATTATTCGCGAAGCAAATGTAGCGAACATGACCCTTTATAATCATTTTTCATCTAAAGAACATTTAGTTGAGGAGGTTTTAAAGCAAAGAGAAGAAAGGTATTGGTCATATTTGGATGATTTTGTGAAAGGTGAGATCGATTCTCCTTTTCTCTTTGCAGTTGAAGCCCATGGTAAATGGTTAGAAAAAGAGTCTTATAAAGGGGACATGTTTTTACGAGCCATTGAAGATTATGCAGGGACCAATAATGATATTGAAAATATTGCTCGTTCGCACAAGTCCAAACTATTACGTTATTTTCAAACTTTGGCCAAACGAATGGGTGAAGACAATCAAAGTGATCTCGCCCATTATTTTACACTATTGCTTGAAGGTGCAACATCGATGACAACATTGATTGGGGCAGAAAAAGCGACGGAATACTCAATGGCGATGGCAAAGAAGATCGTTCAGCCGTCATCGTAATTTTTTTTATACAGAAGATAGAAAGGTCGTTCTATATACCTAGGAGAGGATATAATGAATTTTTCAAGATTAGTTCTTCCCGGAATTACAATGATTGCCGTTACCTATGGGCTTACAAGATTTAGCTATGGTTTATTGCTTCCAAATATCAGTGATGATCTGGACATGTCCCCATTTATTTCTGGTATCATCTCTTCACTTTTCTACCTCTCTTATTGCTTTGCAATTATTCTCTCTACTGTTTTAACAACCAACAAAGGGCCACGCACTATGATTCTCACTGCAGGAACCTCCGCATTTCTTGGATTATTAATTATGGGGGTATCCCCCAATGTATGGATTATAGGATTAGGGGTTTTGTTTGCTGGTGCAAGTACAGGTTTTGTGTCACCGCCATATGGTGCATCAATCTCACTTTGGATTGAAAAGAAAAAACAAGGGAAAGCCAATACGTGGATTAATTCCGGTACGAGTATCGGAATTGCTCTTTCAGGGGCAGGGGCGCTAATACTTGCATCTGAGTGGCGATTAACCTATTTTATCTATGCTATAATTGCATTCTTTGCACTTCTATGGAATGCAAAAGTGATCCCTCAGATTGGTTCTAATCCTCATGTAACGTTTGAAAAGGGGAAGTTTTCTTTCAGAGGCGTGGAAGGTGCCAAACCTTTAATCATTTGCTCGACCACTCTCGGAATATCTACGGCGGCTTTTTGGACCTTCTCCATCGATTTTATCGAATCAACGAGCTCATATAGCGATTGGCAGTTCTCGTTGTTTTGGATAATCATCGGTGTCTTTGGAATATTAGGTGGTTTTTCTGGATCGCTCATTGAACGATTCGGACTTCCATTCGCTTACAAATGGGGGAGTTTCATCATTGGCATGGCTTCATTTATTCTTGCTTGGCTTCCAGAACAATGGCTTGTGGCTTACACTTCGGCTGCTTTATTTGGAGTCTCCTATCTCTTTATTACAGGTGTTTTGATGGTTTGGGGAATAAGGGTGTTTATTACTAATGCTTCATTAGGGATCGGTACCCCCTTTTTACTGCTCGCTGTCGGGCAAGTCATAGGCTCTCTATTTGCAGGTATGTTTATTGATCTTTTGGGCTTCTCTTTGACTTTCGTAATCTATGGTTTCATGGGGATGATCGCAATGATTCTTGGACCGAAAGAGATAAAAAAATAAATATATAAATTTTATAAAAACACTTTTGAACCTACAAAGGTGATATATACGGTATTGCATTCCTTGACTTGCCACCTGGATAGACGTCAGTTTCATTTAAAATTGAAAGTCTAATGATATAATTAAAGTATGGGGGGAAATGACAAATTTTAAACAAAATATAAAGGGAGACGGAAGGGGGGAGGACCATGGACGAAAAAGGACAACTGTCCGCTGAATCAAAAATTAATCATGCTGAGAAAGAAGTCATTAATGCAATTGCCGAAACGATGGATTTGTATGGTATAACCCCGTCAATTGGCCGACTCTATGCCACAATGTATTTTAAACAGAATTCAATGACCCTTGATGAAATGAAAAACGAGCTTGGCATGACTAAACCTAGTATGAGTAAAGCGGTTCGTAGTTTACAAGACATCAACATTGTCCGGAAAATATGGCAACAAGGGTCTAGGAAGGACCATTATGTGGCTGAGAAAAACTTCTTCAATTATTTCGGTCGATATTTCGGTAATAAATGGAATCGGGAAGCCGAGATAAACCTTTTCGCTATTAAACAGGCAGAATATCAACTTCAAGAAGTCATAGAAGATGAAACAAGCGAAGAAAGTTTACATGAAAAGGCTAGGCAAGACCTTGAACAGTTAGAAGAGTACAAAAAATACTGTTACTGGCTTCAGCAACTTGTGGATTCAATTGAGTCTGGTGAAATTTTTGACTTTTTACCGGTGGACAATTCAAATTTAAAGGCATAATCTCGAAGTAGAGAAATGTACTGTATCAAGATTTTTTGACTTGCCAATAAAGAAAAGGTTTTGAATGATGTCAAATTGTGAGTCATGATTCTAACATCCCAATCAATCAAATAAAACCGTAGATATTATTCATATCTACGGTTTTTATTATATAGTGTTCATGAATATGGGTATGTTAGTTAACCTCACGCTCCCCCATCACTTCAAACGGATCCACGATGATCATCACCATTCCCAAGAACCACGTAACACTAAATGATGATGAACAACGTCCGTATACTGTCTTTCTCATATTGGATTCCAGCCGTTACCAAATATCTTTTCTTCCCATAAATTAATCGGGGAAGGAGGGAATTGCATGTATTGGAACGATGGTTGGTGTGATCAGACTCAGGAGTTAGATTGTCATTGTCAAGAGCATCACAAGTGCAATTGTCACAAAAAGAAGCATGATCCTTGCAGAAGTCAAGAGCATCACAAGTGCAATTGTCACAAAAAGAAGCATGATCCTTGCAGAAGTCAAGAGCATCACAAGTGCAATTGTCACGAAGAGAAGCACGATCCTTGTCGATGTAAAGAACATCATGATGATGGTTGCTGTAAAGAGAAACACCATGGGCGTAGAAAGGAAAGACGCCATCAGATGGTAGAAGCACCAGATAACCGGACTAGGGAGCAACGGTTCCGTTGCAGACGATTTTGTAATAGATGTCGTCGAACAATGGATCAATGCCGCTGCTCAATGTAAAACCAAGGTTTGAGGACGTTGATTGAAGGCGTCCTCTTCCAAATGAAAATAATATCCGGCATTATCTTTCAGAAGATTCAATGAGTTAAATCCTTTTTATAGATCCAATTAGCCATTAGGAATATAATATATAGGATGATAAAAGAATAGATGTAGTTCCAGTTATAAATAGAATATAGATCAAGATAGGTTAATAGCGGCAATCCTAAAAAAGCTAAGAGAGCTGAATAAATGAACCCTTTTAGAAATGGATTAGCTTGTGGTTGATATTGAATGAACAACATAATACTTACGGGGATTAATACAAAATCCCAAGGCAGGTAATTGGATGCAGCTGGAAACACATCGTATTGATAGTCAAACCAATGATAAAAATGCCCCGTAGAATCCAAGTAAATTGCAACTAGTGATGCAAAAGCTCCTGAAATTAAAAGTTTATATGTATTTTTACGATCCCTTATCTTTATCCAAATAATGATGGGGATGAGGACTAGTGCAATACCAAGCCACCAATGCCAGTTAAACACCACATATTCCTTCCATAAGGCCTGTTTTTCCCCATACAAATCAGATAATTTGTTATAAAATTGGAGGGATAAGTGATAGTAATGATCCATAATTTTAGACAATCCTTTCTCTTTTGTAAGGCTCTTTACATAAAGATTGTTTCTTTTTGGCCGCAGCCCGAATACACTTCGTTTTACGCAGGAGTCTACGTGTTTTCGGACTGTCCAACAACAGTATTTTATTTGTATACTAGTATGAACCAATATAATCGTTAGGATACCTACGAAACCAAGAGCCATTTTTTCTATTCCATAAATAATTTGGTGCCTGTCATCAGTGTTCTTTAAACTGCTGAACAGGCACCTTAAATTCCTTTGTTACCTTGAGATCTGGTCTTTCTTATTTTTTGTTAACACGATCCGATCCACCTTTGTCCCTTTCCGGTTCAGTTGAACTTCGAGTGGGCCATATTGATACACTTCACATGTTGCCGATCCATAACAACTGACTTTTGTCTTGTCTTTTGGTTCACCATACATTTCAGTCACCTCTTCCTTCTTCGTAGGAAGAAGGTCATCCCATTTCTTGGATTTAACATTGTAAGAGTGGGTGCGAATGTCATAGGCACCAACATCATTCTTAATCTTTATCTTTAAGACAGGTGCATTTTGATCTTGATAAGTCAGGGTTTGTTCATTATTCTTTGGTGTCTTCAGAGCCGCCGGTTTCCCTAATTGCTCAACGATTTGATCATCAGTCATCCCTAGATGAAGGCCAGCGAGTTTGACTTTGCTTTTAGACGATTTGTCATTACTTTTTTCAGGTGGTTCTTGGTACTCATTTTTTGTTGATGGTGCCTGCTGCGGTGACTTTCCCATGTTATTGGGTTGTTGTTCTTGAAAAAGATCTGTTTTGGATATAGCGATGACACCGACAACGGAGCATAATATCACAATACCCATGAAGCTCAACCCAGCTTGTAACCAACGCATCATAACTGGCTTTTTCAAGAAGGAGGATTTTCGCTTTGATTTCTGCAGGACTTGTTGTTTGAGCTGATCCTTATCAATATCGATATTTTTGAAAGTTGTATCAGTCATGGCCCGGCGTAAATGACGTAACTTGTCCTCAATGTTCATCCAATCCCTCCTCGTACAATGTCCGAAGCAAGTCTCGTCCCCGATTTAACCTTGATTTTATGGTGTTTTCCTTAAGATGTAACACCTCACCGATTTCCTTGATCTTCATGTCCTCGAAGTAATGCATATAAATGACATCTTTATATTTGTTTGGCAGAGACATGACCCGGTTTGCTAGCTGTTGGTCCTCGAATGTCTGAATAGCTATAGATTCAGGATGAGTCAAGGTAACATGGTAATCATCCAGGCTTTGCTCATCATTCATTAAAAATCGCTTGATCGTCTTTTTTCGCAATTGATCTTTACATTTGTTGATGGTTATTCTGTAGATCCATGTTTTAATAGAAGAATGATTCTTGAACATGGTAAGTTTGTTATAACTGGTGAGGAAGACATCTTGGGTAATTTCCTCCGCAAGCGGTTTCTCTTTCACATACGTATAGGCAAGCCATAGAACCGATTGGCTATAGGCATCAATGAGTTGTTCTAAAAACTGTTCTCGCCGTTGTTCATCCTGACAAATTTCTTTTAGGTCCTCGTCACTTAATTGAAGATCCATATCAATAGGTCTTATCCCCCTTTCTATGTTTTTAGACGAAAAAGACTTCACTTGGTTCCCAGCTACTCAAAAAATGATGGGGGGCTATGAGACGTATTCGATCATCAAAACGTCAAATATCATTAAAATTAAATTCGATGTAACATGCTCCGAACTGGGTGAATATCTTAACAATGAATGGAGGGAATTTTCAAATGCACAATAGTAATCCAATGAATCCACAGCAGATGCAAGGAGCTTACCATCATAAGGGTGACGATGATATACACACATTGTGTCGTAAATATATGTTCTACCATGTTATGGCACAATCGAGCGATGGATCACAGTTTGATGGTGTCATTACAGGTATGGACGAGGAAGGGGTATCCATGTTAGTTCCTGAATGGGTTGATGAAGAAACAACCAGCCGCCAATTTGGCTATGGGGGAGGTTACGGCAGAAGAAGATATCGCCGATTCTACCAACGCCGGTTTCCATACTTCTTCTTTGGTTTCCCATTCTTTACGCCGTATCCCTACTATTATCCGTATCCATATTATTAAAGTCATCACAATGAAAACAATCATTTCCTGACTTGATCGGCATTAAAATATTGGTGTCGACAACCCTATGAAGCCCACCTATTCTCAAATAGGTGGGCTTCATGTATACATAATAGAAAGAAATATATGGGATGTCTATGGTAATCATTATGACTCTCAGTAGTACTGAAATTGAGGATGATTTGGATTAGGTGGGTATGGTTGAAAAGGTTGTGGCTGCTGATACAGCTGATTGTTATAGGACTGATTCATACTTTGCATTTCTTTATTGCAGTCCTTATACGGCCCTATATAAGTTGAGGGTTGAACGGGAGCTATGGCTTGTTTCCATTGATTTTCATTAAGGCAATAAGTATGAGCCATGACATCAGCAGGGGTAAATTTTAAGAGGTCAGATCCTAAAATAACTTCAGGCGTCGGAGCATCAAAAATGGCTAAAAGATGAGTATGATCAGCGGTAGCCACTAAATAATGCCACCATCCTTGTGGAACGTTTGCCACTTGTCCCGGTGTGATAGGGAAATTTAGAATTTGTTTTGTGAATGGATTGAACAATGATACGGTCGTCGCCCCAGAAATACAGTAGACTAACTCGGCTGCATTCTGATGATAGTGCGGTTCTACTACATTTTGTGCACTTAAAAAAATATCTAGAAGAGACACATTCTCTAGTGTGTTCAATTGCTCGACTCCAAGCACATTAATCAAATTTTGGCTATCTTTTCGAAACAAGGACTTCTATTGACGTCAAAAGTATATTGAGTTGATGGAGATGTGTAATCCATATAAGAAACCATAAAACCGTTCACCTCTTTAGTGGATATTGTGCATTTATAATGCGTTGGGTGTACACCACTCGAAACAAAGTATCGCTTCACAGAAAGGGACTAAAGGAGGGCCCAATCTAGATTACATTATAGTATGTAGGATCAAAGTGAACTGTGCGACTGTACTGAAATTAACGGATCATTGACATAATAGGACAATAGTTTGATTTCATTGCCGCATCTCATAATTGATTCATATTTGAATAGTAATAATAAGGGAAAACTGAGCTTTTTAGATACGGAGCCAAGGTGGCTGTATTCGCAACTAAACGTCTGGTGTGTTTGTCCCGGGGAGCTTAAGATGAGGAAGACGCTCTGGAAAAACGAAGAAGATGCTCATCGACCATAACAATAAAATTTTTGTGGGAACATGGTGTGATTTAACTCATATCCATACTTCCCCTTCCTCTAGCTAGAAAGGAGTGGTTCCCTTGAAGCATCTGTTGCTAGTAGGTGCCGGCCACGCACATCTATACGTTCTAAAAAAATTGCAAAGACAGGCCTTGTCGGGGGTTCGAGTCACGCTGCTGACACCTAATGACCACCAATACTACTCCGGCATGCTTTCCGGCTGTGTGGAAGGGATTTATTCGATTGACCAGATTCGGATTTATGTTGGTCAAATGGTGGAGAGAGCGGGTATTCAATGGATCAAAGATACTGCAGTGTCAATCGATCCGGATAGGAAAACGGTATTAACTAGCCAAGGGGAATCGGTTCTCTATGATGCGGTATCGTTTGATATTGGTTCATTAACGTCGGGGGTGGAGCTGCCTGGCGTATTGAATTATACTGAGACGCTCAAGCCTAATTATCGTTTCCCGGTTCTTCTTGAAAAAGTTCGGAGTGCTGAGAACCTTGTGATTGTCGGAGGCGGAGTGGCCGGTACGGAGTTGTCCCTATCGTTACAAACGTGGCGGAACAAGAATGGAAAGAAGCCGTTATCACTGGTCAGTACAACGGCACTAATGGCAAGGGGAGCCCCGTACGTTTCTCAAAGAGTACAGAATCTTCTTAATCATAAAGGTGTCAAACTTTATCTTTATCAGCGGGCCGATCAAGTGATGAAGGACCGGATTGTGTTGGCACCATCCAATGAGGAAATTCCCTTTGATGCTCTGCTTTGGGTCACAGGTCCAAGGCCTCCAGAGTTGTTTACCAAGTCCTCGCTCTCCGTTGATAAAGGCTACTTGCTTGTTGATAAAACATTACAAGCCAAACATTACCCTTCGGTTTTCGGAGTTGGGGACTGTATTAAGATTGCTGAAGAACCGCCGCTGGCAAAAGCCGGCGTCTACCCGGTGAGACAAGCACCGTTCTTATGGAAGAACTTAAAACGTTTTTTTAAGGGAAAACCGAAACGTCGCTATCAACCCCATTTTTCTTTTCTTTCCATTCTGGCTACTGGAAATAGAGAAGGACTTATGCTGTATCTAGGGTGTGCTTTTCACGGGAGACTAGTATGGCTCATCAAGACGATTATGGATCGACGGTTTATCTGGCTTTATTCTCATCAAACCCCTGCAAATGATCTCATGTCGAATCAATGGTTAAAACGAATCGGATTGACGTTGGTGGCAATTCTGGTTGTTGGATTCGCTTATCTTTTTTTTACAACCACTTATCATCCTGTAATGAGCATGATGGCATCATTGATATTCTCATCTATTTTTGATTTTGCCTTTGCGCTTCTAGCCATTGTTTTGGTGGTCATCTTGGTGATTGTTTTGTTTCTGGAACGACTTTCGTTTCAATCATCTACAAGGGATCAAAGTGAAACAACAACATCATGTAAAAGGAGATGACATGAATGACAACCTATGATCTGATTGTTCTTGGCGGCGGAGCAGGGGGACTGACAGTGGCAGCCGGGGCAGCCAAGCTCGGTGCAAACGTTGCTCTCGTTGACAAAAATCATTATTTAGGAGGCGATTGCCTCCATTTTGGCTGTGTTCCTTCCAAAACCTTGATCGCATGTGCCAAGAAGGTCCATGAAGCCAAAAAGCATGCGGAACAATTTGGCATGACTTTGTCTGGGGATCCAGATATAACAAGGGCAATGGCGCGTGTCAAAACAGCTGTCGCTGAGATCCAGGCTGAGGACAGTGATGACCGTTTCAAAGGCCTTGGTGTCGATCTTTATAAGGGAAGAGGCTGGTTTATCAGTGATCATCATATCCAAGTTGAGGGTGGATCACCGATTAAAGGCAAACGTTTCGTGATAGCAACAGGATCAAGCCCTTCGGTTCCTCAGATTGAGGGAACCCAGAATGTTTCCTATCTGACAAATGAAACGGTTTTTGATGTTAAGCAAACGCCGAAACGACTCGTTGTCATCGGTGGTGGATCCGTTGGTTTGGAGCTAGCTCAGTCTTTTGCACGATTTGGTTCTGAGGTGATCGTGTTAGAGTCACGTCCAACTCTTTTCAGCAAGGGAGATGAGGCGATCATTCCTGTGATCAAAGAGGCATTAGAGGAAGAGATGGCGTTGCACTTCAATGTCCGGGTCAAAAAAGTTCGTGAAGCGTCTAACATGAAAATAATTACCTATGAACAACACGGAAAGGACACCGAGATCGCTGCCGATGACATTTTATTTGCCACCGGCCGCAGACCTAACACTAAAGATATTGGTCTAGATATCATTGGTGTTCAACGCGACCAACACGGCAACATTGTCGTGGATGATCACCTGCGAACCTCTAGGTCGCATATTTATGCTGTCGGAGACACAAACGGTCAGTCTCCATTGACCCATACAGCAGGTATGGAAGGCCGACTTGTGGTTAGAAATACCTTGTTCGGGTTAAAAGGAAAGGTGAACTATAACCATGTTCCGTGGGTCACTTATACTGATCCAGAAGTTTTTCAGCTCGGATTGACCGAACAGGAGGCTAAAGAAAAATTAGGGGAGCATTTCCGGATATATAAGGTCAATACAGATCAAGTGGATCGATTTATTACTGACCGTGATTCATTAGGCTTGGTTAAGGTGATTACCGATCACAAAGGCCGTATTCTTGGAGCCCACGCGGTCGGCAAAAATGCTAGTGACTGGATGCAGGAGGTCGTGTTTGCCAAAACGCAAGGTTACAGGATGGGTGACCTTTCTCACATTATTCATCCTTATCCGACACATGGAGCTGTCCTGCAGCAATCCGCTGACCTGTATTGGCGGGACAAACTATTTGACGGTGTGTTACCTAAGTTGACTGAAAAGTATATACAGTGGTTGAGATAATAAGTGAACAGATCACTGACAGGGTGAGATGAATGAACGATATGATCAGTGTCATTATTCCAACCCTCAATGAACAACAGCATATTCATCGTCTGATACATAGACTAAGATCTATGAATCGGACTGAGGTGATTATTGCCGACGGCGGAAGTGTGGATGGCACTTGCCAATGGGTCAAGCCATACTGCCGCGTGATTGATAGTGAACCGGGGCGTGCCAAGCAAATGAATCAAGGGGCCCAGCAAGCCAATGGAGAGATTCTATGGTTTTTACATGCCGATTCTATCATATCGACACAAATGGCTCACAGCATTCGCAGTGTCATGCAAGATGGGTCAGTCATCGGCGGGGGATTTTCCCTTCAGTTTGATGATCCGTCTCGGCGACTTCGGCTGATCGCAGCGGGTTCAAATGTTAGAGCCAAATATCTCAATCTCTATTTTGGTGACCAGGGATTTTTTATTCGTCGTTCCGTTTTTGAAAAGGTGGGTGGCTTTCCGTCTGTTCCTTTGATGGAGGATTGGCTGCTCTCGAGACAAGTCAAAAAAAGCGGGCAACTCAAACTTCTATCCGAACCGATTGTCACATCCTCAAGGCGATTTCAAAAAAACGGGATTATTCGGACGTTTCTTTTGATGCAGAAGATCAAGTTGTTGTTTCTTTGCGGTGTCCCGATCTCTCATTTGGAAAGGATGTACCGTCGTGGTTGAACAAGCAATAGGCAAACAGGCCGTGTTGATTTTGGCAAAAGTCCCGATCCCTGGCTTCTGTAAAACACGGTTGCAGCCCGATTTTACAGCTGCACAGTGTGCGAGCCTCCAGAAAGCTTTATTGAAAGATATGCTGTCATTAAAAGAAGAACTTGAGCCGGATATCCATGTCTGGATGGCTTATACCCCGGAAAAATACGCGGCATATTTTCGGGCGTATTCCTCCCGGGTTTTCCCGCAACAGGGGGTGGATCTAGGTGAACGAATGCGTCATGGTTTGCTATCTTTGCTAGAAAAAGCCTATCAATCAGTGCTCATCATCGGCACTGATACACCGCTCTATAAGGAAGATATCTACCAGGCATTAGCGCAGTTAAATAACCATCCAGTCGTCATCGGTCCAGCCAATGATGGGGGTTATTATTTACTTGGTTTGACGCGTGACGTCCCGCAACTATTTACGGATATATCATGGGGGACGAGCTGTGTCTTTGCTGAAACCATGCGGCGGGTAAGGCAGTTGGATCTAAGAGCGTCATTATTAGACACAAAAAGGGATATTGATCATCCGGATGATCTGCGACGTTATTACACAATTAAAACTCATCGATATTTGGATCAATGGAAAGACCAGCATTTGAAACCTTATATGAAGCGCAGGGGGCTTTTATAATAATGGATTATCGTGAATTCACAGCATCGGAGGCGGCCGAATACGTCAGAACCATTCCGGGATTATTTCAAAAAAGTGCAGCTTTGATTGGCAGTGACATCAGCGATGGCAATATGAATCTTGTTTTCCGTGTGTATGACAGTAAAAATAGAGAGAACAGTGTGATTCTCAAGCAAGCACTTCCCTACATGCGGGCGGTGGGGCCTTCGTGGCCGCTCACATCTGATCGGATTCGCATCGAATATGAAACATTATCTGTTCAAAACAAAATTTGTCCTGATTGGGTTCCACGCATTTATCATTATGATGAAAAACGTGCACTGATCATCATGGAAGATTTATCTTCTCATCATATTCTCAGAAAAGGTCTCATGGCTCAACACCGTTACCCTTCTTTGCCGAAACATATCGGTACTTTTCTTGCTCGGTCTTTATTTTTAACGTCAGATTTCGGGGCGACATATGAAGAACGTCAAAAACTAAAAACACAATTTCAAAACAAAACGATGCGGCGGATATCGGAGGATTTCATTTTCACCTATCCATTTACAGATCATGAAATGAACCGATCGAATCCGTCTATCCAATCAGTTTTGGCGGATATAAGGAACAACGATGAATTACAAGCGGAGATCGCGATCATTAAACAACAATTTATCACTAACAAACAAGCCCTCATCCATGGTGATTTGCATACGGGAAGCATGATGGTGACCGGCAATGATACGAAGGTGATTGATGCAGAATTCGCATTTTACGGCCCGATGGGATTTGATATCGGTGTGTTGATCGCTCATCTATTAATGAATAGTATCTTCCACGAAAAAGAACACCATTCTGCCTACAAAAGCTATCTATCGGAATTGATTCAAGGGGTTTGGTATGAATTTGCAGAAGCGTTTCGAAAACAATCGGGACAATCTAGACATGATGCTGTCATTTTGCCGAATCCTAACCGTTTCTTATCAAAATTATTTCAAGATGCACTTGGCTTTGCAGGTTGCGAGATCATGCGCCGAGTCATGGGAACGTCCCACGTTGAAGACCTTGAAAGTATAGAAGAAGAAGATGTACGAGCTGACGCTGAAACCCTTGCCTTATTCATCGGACAACATCTTATTTTAAAAAGACATCACATTCAAAATTCGGACGAGCTAATGGCTTCGTTAAAACAACTGAAGAATTCGAGCGGTCAGACACTGTAGGACTCGAGGGGGATAAAGATTGAAACAATCGACTTTATTACTCAAGATAGCGGCATTTTTATTTATCTTAGTTTTTACGGTGGGGTGTAGCGAACAAACAAAAGATGCAAAAGATCTATCATCTAGGCAACAGCAGCAGTTATTACAGGATGACTGGCAATCAATTTTAACAAAGGCCAAGGGTCAATCTGTTAATTTCTACTTGTGGGGCGGCAATGAATCGACGAACCGCTATATCGATGAATGGGTCGCACCGCGTTTAAAGGAACAATTTGGAGTCAATCTGAACCGCGTCCCGGTGAATGATATCAAAGATACGACTCATAAATTATTGGCTGAAAAACAAGCGGGTAAGAAAAATGGCAGCGTTGATATGATGTGGATCAACGGGGAAAATTTTTTAACCGCAAAAGATAATGAATTGTTATGGGGGCCTTTTTCTCCCCGGTTGCCAAATGTCAAAAAATATGTTGATCAAAATGCCCCCGCCATTAATTATGATTTTGGCGAGCCGACCAAAGGGCTGGAGGCACCCTGGAGTCAGGCTCAATTTGTGCTAACTTATGATCAAAGTAAGGTGAAGCATCCACCAACATCAGCTGAAGCGCTCAAACAATGGGTTGAAAAACATCCTGGAAAATTCACCTATTCGGCTCCGCCCGATTTCACTGGAAGTGCTTTTGTTCGAAACATGTTATATGAAACGACGGGGGGTTATCAGCAATATCTAAAACCGATCGATGAGCAAAAAAATCTAAATGAAACATTAAAACCGTTATGGAACTATTTGAATGACATTGAACCTCACTTATGGCGAAATGGACAGACTTATCCAGAAAGCGCTAGTAAATTGGATCAACTTTATGCGAGCGGTTCAGTTTGGATGACTATGAGTTACAGTCCAGCCCATGCCGCTAACGAGGTAAAAACTGGAAGGTTCCCGAAATCAACTCGTACGTTGGTACTCAAGGATGGCACCCTTGCTAATACAAGTTATTTATCTATTCCGTTCAATGCCCAACATAAAGCCGCGGCAATGGTTGCGATCAACTTCATGCTGTCGCCGGATGCACAAATCGCTAAGGCTAATCCGGACAATTGGGGTGCGCTTACAGCCATAGATCCTAATCGATTGTCCGACGGAGACCAAAAGCGGCTGAATGCCATTGATCGGGGGCAGGCTACATTGTCTGCCAAAGGACTAGCGCATCATCGTGTGCCGGAAATGCCGGCAGCATACGTCGATACTATTGAAAAGGGCTGGTTGGAGCATGTGGCCAAACGTTAAACCGTATGTGTATGTTGTGCCGGTGGTGAGCGTTCTTCTGCTCTTGTTTGTCGGCGGTCTCATTCAAGGGTTTATACAAAGCCTGGGTTTTTTCCCAGCCGCGGGACAGTATGAATGGTCACTGGATGCTTATAAAAGATTATTATGGTCCAGAGACTTTTGGGATGCATTAGGGTTAACGTTTCGCATTGCCTTGTTTTCCTCACTATTGTCAGGGATTCTCGGAATGTTTATTGCTGTAAGTCTGTTTATGTTGGGTCAATTAAGAAGCGGGCGGAATCATCAGATTTGGCAGCGTTTGTTTCAGCTGCCGTTAGTCGTACCTCATTTAGCTGGTGCGTATCTAATGGTACTGCTGTTCACGCAAAGCGGTTGGTTTTCACGGATTTTTGCCACATTAGGTTGGATCAATAGCATCAATGATTTTCCCGTGTTGGTGAATGATTCATTTGGATGGGGCATTATTTTGACGTATACCTGGAAGGAAGCGCCGTTTATCACATTGATGATCTATCCGGTTCTCCTACGGGTTCATCGTTCGTGGTTTGAAGTTGCCAGAATCTTTGGCGCCGGCCAGTGGGCCTTCTTTCGGGATATTTTACGACCAATTCTAATGCCAGCATGGATGGCTTCGACCTTTATTGTCTTTGCCTTTACGTTTTCCGCTTTTGAAGTGCCGTTCTTGCTGGGGGTAACGTATCCGAGGATGCTTCCGGTGCTATCTTATAATCTATATACGAGCGGAGGATTGGAGTCCCGTCCGGAAGCATTGGCTGTTAACGTCGTTTTGGTAATCATCGTTAGCCTGCTTGGCGTCATAGCCTATTGGTTGAGCAGGCGATGGCATAGAGGACAGCAAGGAGGATGGTGAAGTGAGAAGAATTGAACATGTTATGCATGTGGCTGTCATCATCATTGTGTTGATCGGTATCGTCATTCCGTTTATGCCGTTGGTGCTTTCAAGCTTTTCCCATGGCTGGAAATGGCCAGAGGTGATTCCGCATGGATTGAACCTAAGGGCTTGGGACTTTGTTTTTTTCGGGAAAAGCGGCACATGGGAGGCCATTTGGACAAGTCTCGAGATTGCCTTTATTGTGACCGCTGTTAATTTACTGCTAGCACTCCCAGCAGCCAATGTGCTTGGACGTCTGACGTTTCGAGGTCAATGGTTGATTGAGGGACTGATTTATGCACCGATTCTGATTCCAGCATTTATTTCCGTAATGGGTATGTATATCACGTTTATCCGTATCGGATTAACGGATTCCATGACTGGCGTGATTGTAGCTCATATAATTCCTACGCTGCCTTATATGATACGAGCGTTAATGGTTAGTTACAGTACGCTCGGGTTTCAATGGGAAGAACAGGGACAAATGCTCGGAGCGGGATACCTTCAGCGCTTCTGGTATATCGTGATCCCACACTTATTGCCGGGGATCGTGTCAGGGGCTAGTTTAAGCATGCTTGTTTCGCTAAGCCAGTATATTGTTACCTTTCTAGTCGGTGGTGGGCAGGTCATGACGCTACCCCTTATCCTATTTCCATTTATCAGCGGGGGTGATCCGGCGATTGGTTCAGCGTATACATTGATGTTTGCCGGGATGGCGGCGTTTGCTTTGTTTGTCATGGATATTTTATTAAAAAAGTATTACGGAAAAAAGATGACCGTTCACGTATAGTTAGTGCGATCTGGGAGGATATGTATGTCATTATTACAATTGCAAAAGGTGGAAAAAGATTTCAAAGGACCGTTTGCCATCAAATCGACAACGCTCAATATTCAATCGGGTGAGTTTTTTTCCTTATTAGGACCTTCGGGATGTGGCAAAACAACATTGCTTAAGTTAACAGCAGGATTATTGACACCGGATAAAGGGGACGTTGTTTTAGATCATAAAATAATTACATCGCAGGCCTCAGAGAAAAGAGGATTCAGTATGGTTTTTCAGGAGGCATTGTTGTTTCCTCATATGACCGCTGAAGAGAATGTCGCCTTTGGTTTGAAGATGAAAGGCATCCGCAAGAAGCAAAGGTTGCAAAAAGCGAGGGATCTTCTTGTATCTGTAGGCTTGGATGGATTTTACAGACGGTATCCCTCGGCATTAAGCGGGGGGCAAAGACAACGTGTCTCCCTTGCCAGGGCGATCGCGACGGAACCTAGCCTTCTTCTCATGGATGAGCCCTTCAGCGCCCTTGATCCGAGTCTTCGCGAAGATATGCGTGCTTTGGTTGCCCGGATGCATCAAGAACACCATGTGACGATTCTGTTTGTCACCCATGATCGTGATGAGGCCTTTCAATTATCAGATCGGATCGGAGTAATGGAAGACGGACGAATTTTGCAAATAGATAGACCCAAAGATTTATACGAAAAGCCGGGTGAACAAAATGTCGCTCGCTATTTGGGAGCTAAAAATGTTTTTTATGGCCAATGTCGGGAAGGGGTATTTCTATCCGATGATTTTCAGATTCAATGCCCGTGTGATCATAATGTTTCACAATCAACAGGTTGGGTTGTGATTCGACCTGAAACCTTAACGATCATACCAAAGACAGAGTCGAAGGGAGAAGAACCTAATGTTTTTAAAGGAATTATTAGGGATTGGTCGTTCCGTCAAGGCTTTTATCATATTAAGGTGCAAGTTGGATATAAAATGTTAGAGGTTGTGCAGTATGCAGATGTTCATTTAGAGGTCTTAGAAGGTGAGCCTATACACTTAAGCGTTGATTTGAATCAATTACACTTCATACCAGAAAAAGGATAAGAGGAGCTTCTATATGCAAAAGGTGATGTTTGATTGTGATAATACGATGGGGGTTCAAGACAAGGACATTGATGATGGATTGGCGCTTTTATACTTATTAGGGCGGGAGGATATCGAGCTTATAGGTGTTACAACCACCTTTGGCAACAGTCATATTGACATAGTCCATCAAGTTACACAGCATATGTTTGACATGGTCGGACTAAGCGATGTGCCATTGTTAAAAGGAGCAGGGAATTCAGGTGACAGCCAGAGGGAGGCTGCCCATTTTTTGGCGGAGGCGGCAGCGAAAAGTCCCGGTGAAATCACCTTGTTAGCGACAGGTGCTTTGACGAATCTCTATCAAGCTTACAAAATTGATCCTCATTTTTTTACCCATCTCAAACAAGTTGTGCTGATGGGAGGTATCACGGCACCCTTGGTGATAAACGGCGATCGATTGGAAGAATTAAATGTTTCATGTGATCCAGAAGCGACCAGTCAGGTCCTTCAATCGGATGTAGAAGTCACCGCTGTCACCGGGAATCTTTGCCTGCAGGCTTTTTTTGGAGTAAAGGAACGAGAATGGCTGGAACACCAACAGGGGGATGTCTATTCGTATATTCTAAAGAACATTGTTCCGTGGATGCAGTATATGCAAAAGCGGTTTAACCTCAAAGGATTTTTCAATTGGGATACTACGGCAGCTGTTTACGTGACCCATCCTGAACTCTTTGCTGACCATCATCTTAGAGTAGTTTCAACTATAGAAGATTTAAAAAGAGGGTATCTTCGGCCAGGTGAGTTGGACGGGAACAGTAAGACGGTCAATGTTCCTAGAGCCATCAAGGACATGACTCTGTTCAATCAGGTTATTTTTGATGCGTGGGGCAATGTCACTCTAGCAAAAAATATGAATTCCCATTTTGTGGGGAATCAGTGAATAATCTTACTAACATGAAATAAATATTGAGTTACAGTTATTTTTTTCGTGTATTGATTCATAAATATGAAGGGGAATATGCCTGATTGGGGGAAGAAGGGGAATGATGCAGTCAGTTATGGGGAAGCAATATGTTCGTTTTTCTGTTGTCGCTTTTCTATTATTAGGTCTTTTAGGAGGGTGTTCTTCTAGCGATTCGGAACAAACTTCATCGATCAATCAGGAAGACTTGGACCAGTACTTTGCTTCCAGTGCGGAGGACCTTAGCAAAGACCATCCTATCTATGTTAATGAAGAAGATCAGTTAGTGAAGGTTTATGCAACGGTGAACGGAAAATATTTAAAGAAACCTACACGGCACGGTATGAACTGGGTTGAAGGATCGAACGGTCATAAGTCGGTGTTTGATACTTACGCCAATCCGTTAGCCTTCTATCAGGCTTTGGAGGACATTGACGGAAACCCGGCTGTCGAAAAAGGCGGTGACCCAGACAAAAAATTTAAGAAAACCGATGAAGGAAAGGTTATAAAAGGAGAGACCGTGGACGTCAATATCACTTGGGATGAGTCAGATAAAGTATATGATATCAATCAAGTGATGGTCGATTCAACGGGAAAAAGACTCGCTTATCACTTCGGGGGCAACTATGAAGCAGCCAAGGAAAACATCACGGGGTGTTTCATGTGTTTTGACAGTTGTCCTGTTGGTATTGTCAGTAATGCTTCACATTCCGTGGGAACCTTTAAAAATGGTGAAGCAAAATTTCACGGCAATCCCGATGTATTGCCCAAAGACGGAACCTCTGTTGTGTTAACTTATAAATTTAGTAAATCGCCATAGACAATGGTTGTTAGTTATAAGGGGGTTGCTAGGGCGTGACCGCGACAGGAAAGACATGTGTTCATTTATTTGCCTCTTTGTTCTGTTTTTATTGGTATGGATTGAGTATCGCTCTTTTACTGATTCAAAATCAATGGGTAGATATGCGATTTGACAGTGCATATGTCATAACGATACTCATGGGATTGTGCTTGTGGCTGTGTCTCATCTTTCTTATATCAGAAGGACGCCTCCCTCGTCTTATAGGGAAAGGGAACATTTCTACGGCCATTGTTTGTAGTAGTGTAGCCACTCCCATTGTCGTAACGTTGATTAATGGGAGCTATATGTTTATGCCAGCTTATGTGACTAGAAAAGCGTGGTTTCTGGACGGCGTAGTAACAATATTACACATGAACGGCTTAATGGTCGCCTGGTTCGTGCTCGGCTTCGCATCGCTCTTTTTTTCACGAAAGGTGTCGGTGGTTTCATTTAAAGGTCAACGATTAACAGCAGGGCAGAGGACAGGGATTGGTATATTCAGCGGGGTAGCTGTCTTTTTCACTTTGCTTTATCTCGGTCTCGGGAGTTTTCATCAGGTGATGAATGATGCTGTGATCGTTATGAAACAGGCCGATGTATCAGCTTTTCGTGACTATTTGTTATCTTTTGGCCCGCTAGCGGCTATGGTTTCCGGTGTATTAATGGTGTTTCAGTCTGTCATTGCACCATTGCCTGCTTTTGTTATTACCTTTGCAAACGGGTGGGTGTTCGGTTGGCTATGGGGGGCGCTGTTGTCATGGACGAGTGCCATGGCCGGGGCCATCCTTTGTTTATATTTAGCAAAATGGATCGGCCGACCTGTAGTCGAGCGGCTTGTCAGTCAACGGGCGCTGTCATCGTGGGATCATTTTTTTCACAAGTATGGGGCGTATGCCATTCTGATCGCCCGGCTTGTTCCGGTTATATCCTTTGATTTTGTCAGTTATGCGGCCGGCGTGACGCCGGTGACGTTTTGGAACTTCTTTTGGGCGACAGGATTGGGGCAACTCCCCGCGACTCTATTGTACTCCTATCTTGGTGAAACGGCCACGGGTGTTGTCCAAATACTATTCTTGCTTTTCATGATTGTTATTGCTTTAGCGATCATCGGATGGTTGCTGAAACCCCATGTTAAAAATCTAAAAGGCTATAAGTGAGGGTGTCAGAAATCTGGCATCCTTTTGTAATGGATATTTATCTCATTCTTTACAAACTGTTTAAGGTCATCAAGAGAAGAATAATCACATGATGATGTTCATAGTTTAGTCTTACATAGAATTATATCTCGTTTGCTATGACCAGATAACAGATTCACTTGTGGTTCTGTGTTCTTAATTGAGAAGGAAGGTAGCAAGGCAGCGGACTGGATTGAAGGGGGAAAAACATGCGTAAATTAGGGCGGTCATGATTGTATCCGTGACGCTCTGTTTGGGATTGGGATTTCCATTTCAAGGCTATGCTAAAACAGAACCGACTATTGAGAAGCTTCAAAAGGAAGTCAAAAAGATACAGGAGAGTATTAAGCGACTTGAACAATCGACAACAGATAGTGGTGGTTCAAGTCAATCAGCGAAATCGACTGAATCAACAGATACGAATGATACTAATGAACTTCAAAATGAACTTCAAAAGATCCAGGAAAGTGTCAAGCGTCTACAACAAAAGATCACAGACAGTGGTTCAAGTCAATCAACTGCATCAACGAATTCGGCAGATGAAGGGAATCAGAATGGCAACGGGTCCAGTCAATCGCAGGATATGGGAGACCTTCAGAAAGCCATCAATCAAAATCAGGAAAGCATTAAGCGACTTCAACAAATGATTGCAAACAGCGGCTCGAGCACATCATCCGCATCATCTCAGTCAAACGCTGCTTCAAGTACGGAGAATGGGATGAACAAAAGCTCTAGTGAAATGGACAAGGGGTCTAATGGCATGAACAAACGTTCAGCCTCTTCGAATTCGAACAGTGCAAATATGAATCATTTCTTCGATAATATGGTATTAGTCTTTAAGATGACCTTAATGATTCTGGTGCTCATTTTGGTTGTGAGTTTGGTTGGTTATTTTATTAGTCTTATTAAAGAAAAGGGAGCTGCCAAAAAGAGAAAGGCTCAAGAGAAAGAGGAACATTGATGATTAATCAATCAGATGCATCGACGTACCCAAAATGACAAGAGGAGAAGAAGCCGTTGCGAAAAAAAACGCTACCTTTTGATCTGTTATTACATTGGATATCGGCCACTCTGGTTTTCTTACTGTTGCTAAGCGGCATGGCTATTGTGGGAGCTAAATTTAGTTGGATTTTGGGGAGTCACTTTGCATTAGCGGATATCACGCACCGGGTTGTTGGTGTGTTCTGGGTATTATGGATGCTTGTTGCTGTCATCCATAAGATTCATCAAATTGTGAAGGGTGCAGGGGCTAGAAATAGCTGGCTGCCCATTGGCAAGAGAGGCTTTGCTGGTTTTAACCTATTATTCTCATTATTGATGATCTTCAGTGGGTTCTTACTTTGGTTTATGCCGGTTGTTCCTTTTATTTATGCAGTCTTGGGTTTTGCCATGCATGAGTTTTTTGCCTTCTTGATCCTGATTGTCATTGTGTGGCATATCGTTCAGAAACGTCATATTTACCGATTACCACTGTTCACCAAAAGGAGAAGCAAATGATGGGCTCCTGGGGCAAAAGGGGGTGGGAGATATTGCCTACAATGCATGGTTTGTATTGATTAGCCGTTCTCTAGGATTCCTATTTCTGATGCTTGCGGCCGCTATTCTCATTTCGTTAGTCAATCCGGTCCTGACACCGACACAGATAAAAGCTTATGAGCAGGGCATCAGAACAGCGTGTCAATCAAGTTCACTTATCGCTTCTATGGTTTGGCAGACGATGGACGGACAATTGGGAGGTTACTTTGGATACAACTTGATGCAAGCAGTAACATTTGTCTCATTCGGAGCCATACCTTTCATCATCATTGGGGGAGTGCGGCTCAGGAAACGACTTGAGGAAGCAACATGAAACGAAAAAAGGATTTTTACTTTCTTTTTATGCTCATCTTTGTAATGACCTTTCTGTTAATAGCGGTCTACGTATTTCTACAACCAGAGTACCGGAATCAGCCATCTATGCGCGACATGCCCTCTATGGCATTGATGATGGTATTAGAGTTTGCTCGCATGCACGAATACAGCTGGCAACCGTTGCAGGAGGTGTGTGATCAGATTCGTGAACAAATGATGGGAAGGGGTTACACGGTGCCGCAGCACCAAAACCCAGTCCTAGATATGGCAAATTACGTGCTTTCACTAATCTTGATTGCTTGTTCTGCTGGACTCGTTGGAGCTGTAAGTGTCCTGGCCTTGCTATGGATACCGGTATTGAATGGAGAGAGAAAAGTATCAAAGAGGACAAGCGTCTTGATTGATGTTGGGCTCACTGCATTTACGGGGATTTTACTGACAACGATCGTGTTCGTCTGGTTGCAAGCTCAGACTATGCCAAAAATGGATCTAAACTTCTGGATATATAGTTTCATAACGTTTCTAATCTTATTGATTTTGGTAGTCATATTGATCGCGACCATTAGTCAAGGGTATCACTATATGAGAAAACAGTTGCTGTCGCTGAAACCGGATCATCAACAAAAACAAGGAGGGAGGTCAAATGAAAGCTGAACAATGGCTCAGATGGATTCTATATTTACTTGCGACGATCGTCCTTCTTGGTTTACTGGATCTGGTATTTCAGCAAGCGTTCTCTAATAGGATGGGTCCTCCTGCTATGGGATTAGCCAATTCTCTATTTCTTGGATTCATCAACTTTTTTTTCTACGGTCTCATTATAATCCTGGTTCTTGTCATTATTATTGCTGTCTTTGTCTTTAGCGTTCAATTGGTGACCCGTTTGTTTACGAATAAGTGATAGACGCTTAATTTTGCCCATTTCGGACCGTTTTCATACCTATTACCACATAGACTTCATATGATAGTAACATAAGGAGGGAGTTTTATGGATCGTAGCCAGCGACCATTTTTAAAACTGACGGTGTATTCGTTAGTCGCGATTCTCATTTTTGGACTTATTGAATTCATCTTCATCGGTTTCGTCGGTGCAGGGACTGGAGGATCCGGTGAAGGTTCCGGTGGGGGCTTCGTTGGAGGTGCCTCTGGGGGAATCAGCGGTTTCGGAGCGGCTGTTGCTTTATTTAACTTTATTTTTGTGACTTTGATAATACTGGCTGTCATTGGTTTACTTATCGGTCTGGTCGGGATCACTATCCGTTATTTTGAGCGGCATGACCCGGATTGGTTCGGCGATGAGTATGACGACGAGGATGACGATCGATACCGTAGAAGACCTCGTCGCACAACTCACAGGTAGGTACAGCCGATGTGGTGGAGTATTAAGAAGTTGATCCTAGTTATTATCAGTGTCTTGTTGGGTTTTTTTACGTATCAATTGCCGATTATTAATCAAATTTTTAATTATAAGAGCTCTTTTGACCTGTCTGCGTTCTATCTAATGATCCTACTTTATTTTTTTACCAAACCGACAGACCGGCGGAAGAAGGTAGATTCTACAACAGAAGATTCTCCGGGTGACGAGAAATCATAAGAGAGGGGAGGGCTCTTATTTATGAAAAATATATCGTATTGGAAACGTCTGCGCTCCCTGAAAGCAGGAGTCTTATATGAAGAAAATTGGAATGTTTTTTTGAGATGGCTTGAGAAAAATTTGTTATCGAAGAAGGGGAAATGAACGTGGTTAAAAGAAAGTCGGGACGCTATTCTCCGAGAAGTTCGTTAACCCAACAACAGTGGAATCATTTGCAGGATACGGTCATTGAAACAGCCCGAGATCATATCGTGGCCGACAGATTTCTCGATATATATGGACCTATTGGTATTGGTTCGCAATCCATCAGTAATCCGGTGTATCTTGAACCAGAACCGGCAAGTATCAGTATGCACGGGGATGAATTGGATGTCGCTAAGCCCAATGACACTCAGATGTTGGTTATCCCGATTTTATATAAAGATTTTGTTATACACTGGCGGGATATCGAGCATGCCAAAGAAACGGACAAACCGCTCGATTTTTCCGCAGCAGCTAGCGCAGCCAGTGATGTCGCGTTGAAGGAAGATGATTTGATATTTAATGGGGAAGGGTCACTGAATATTCCTGGGCTGATGAATGTAGATGGCAGGGAAACTGTGAGGTGCAGTAATTGGTCGCGTGGTGGTGGTCGGGCGTTTAATGATATTGTCGCTGCACGGAATCGCTTGATTAAGAGTGGATACACGGGACCTTTTGCTCTGGTCTTATCAGCTGATGCTTACACTCAGTTACACCAAGTTCATGGCCATTCAAATGTTTTGGAAATCGAGCATGTGCGCAACTTGTTTGAGGATGGCATATATCAGTCGTCCCAGGTCCGCAATGGATGCGGGGTTGTCGTGGCCACTGGTGAACAAAATGTGGATATTGTCATCGCTCAGGATGTATCCGTCTATTTCTTGAATAACGATAATTTGAACCGGTACTACCGGGTGATGGAATGTCTCGTTCCGAGGATCAAACGTCCTTCGGCCATTTGTACACTTGAAGATGGCGATAATAATAAATGAAAGAAGCCGATCGAATGCTTGTTGAACGTTCTAGTATCGTATATTGAACTTTTGCGTTCACTTTGGGTTACTAAAAGGTCATAGACGATAGATGGGGCTGTTCATAAGACAGCCCTCTCTTGACTTATTCGGATGTGTCGGATTCGACATATGAGAAGTAGGTCATTAGCCCGCTGTCTGCATGGTGTTCCTGGTGACAGTGGAAGAGCCAATTCCCTGGATTATCAGCCTTAAACGCGATAGAGAACCGTTGCATGGGTTTAACATTAATCACATCTTTGCTAAGCCAAGGTTCTGCCAAGGTTTGACCGTTGATGGAGACGATACGGAAATGATGCCCATGTAGATGCATCGGATGACTTTCCGGTGATCGATTGAACAAATTGATTTTAATCATTTCCCCCTCACGGAGTTTGTAGGGGGTTATATCTTTGAAATTCTGGAGATTATTCCAGCTCACCCCATTAATTCCCCAATTCATGCCATTTGAGCTCATGGTCATGCCAAGGTTCATATTGTAGACACGGTCATAGTCTGTTGTATCTGGTCCGGGAATACCGGCTGTGATGCCTTGATATTTGGGAGCATTGTCTGGCGGATCGGCTATTTTTAAATGTTTTGGGGGATTATCATCATCCGAAGGTGTTAGCACGACATTTGCACGCATACCCAATTCACTATGACCGGGATCGGTATCAAGCATTTTGTATTTACCTGGTTTGTTCCCAATCAAATAAACGCCGATGCGTTCATAAGGCGATATTTCTACATACTCAACGGGTTGTGCAGCAGGTAGTGGGGCGTTGTCATGGGTGACGTACATTTTCATGCCCTCTACCTTGATGCGATGCGTTTGAAAGCCATAATTGAACAAACGTAGCCGTACCCACTCGTGAGTCTTTGCCTTAAATACATGTTTGGGATCCCGCTTTCCATTAATGGTGAACACATTATAGAGATCAGCGGTGCCAAGAAGGGCATTCGGCATCATCTGCTGCATCATGCTTTGATCCATCCGATTGCCATCGGTTGCCGGTGGTGGATTGCCTTCACCCGGTATTTTCGATTCATCTAAGCCGACGATCCATTCTGTATCTGTATCGGGATAAGTAGTGGGGCCGTTGGGCTCGATGATCATTGGACCTATCATCCCCTTATTCGCCTGTAGTGAGCCACCATGGGCGTGATAAATATACATCCCTGCCGGTTCAGCGGTAAACTCATAAGTGTATTGTCCTCCGTACTTCACAGGAGACTGTGTAATGTAGGGAACACCGTCCATGCGATTGGGTTTAGGTATACCGTGAAAGTGGATGGTCGTTTCAAGGTCCGGTATTTGATTACGAAATTTGACACGTACCTGTTCCCCTTCTTTAACCCGAATGACTGGCCCTGGAAATACCCCATTATAAGTCCATCCTTTAAATGTTAATTGATCGTCTATTTGCACGGTCTTTGGATAAGCCGTAATCGTAAATTCCCGAACATTACCCTGCTTGGTACTTTCTGCTTCGGGTTGTGAGGGAGAGACTTGCTTATTGTTTACTGCTGTCAATGGGAGTGGAGCAGTGGATGGGTTGTTATGGTCTGAATCCGCGGATGCTTCTGATTTTTGTACAGGTGTTGCTGCCTGACTCGTATGGGGCATAGCTGAATAGACAATTGTGAGAACCCAGGTTAACAGCAGTACAACCGCTATAATAAATAGAATAAGAAAGGTGGCTTTTGTATAGAACATCCATTTGCGAAGGGTGCGTTTGATCCTTTTAATCCGCTTTCTGGTCGCTTCTCTCCATCTTTTAAACATGATTCACCTCTCCAATTCATATCGTTCCATCCTATGGGAAATGTATGGATTTTGTGATGTCCGTCTTAATTACTCCTAAGTTCGGAGAGAAGATGCCGTCATTCCTATATCCAATCATTCATACGATAATTGAAGAGACATTTTTCAGATGAGGTTGACCTTGAGATGAGGTGACTGGGAGGGATAACCATGAAAAACCCGTGGCTGAGGTTTGCTGCTTATACTCTAGTGGGTATCTTCATATTTGGTTTATTAATTATCACTATTTCTTTCCTGTTTCCACACGTGCCAAATCGTGTAACAAACCCACAACAGACGACGACAACGTCGAATAGCAACAGTAGCGGGACGCCGGATGGGAATTCAACAAACGCCAACAATTCAGAGGAAAATGGAAACTCAAGTGTGACAGGCACTAACAATTCAGAAGAAAATGGAGGTTCGAGTGAGTCAGATTCGAATAATTCGACACAAAGCGGAAGTTCAAGCATGGCCGACTCGAACAATTCGGGAAGTAACCAAGATTCCAATACCACGGATTCAATGGGCGGGGCAGGTTCAATGCCTTCCAATCAACGTTCTAGCATTACCGATTCAATGCCGCCCAATCAAGGCTCAAATAATGCGGGTTCAAGTGGGTCACAAGATAATCAAGATGCTAATTCAGCGAATTCCAGTGAATCAGGTGGCAGCAAGGATTCAAGTATGGGAGGTTCAAGTAGTTCAGGAGACAATCAAAATAATTCCAGTATGCAAAGCTCAAGGATGTCCAGCATGAGCGGAGGAGGTCAGGGCAGAGCGCGCGGGATGAGCATGATGAAGATGATGGGTATGGGTGGCTCTAGTATGAGCAGCGGCAATGCCGATCAATCCGGCGGTCAAGGTGACTCCTCAAATGAAAGTGATTCGAGCGCATCGGATTCATCCAGTCAATCTATGCAATAGGGAGACTATCTAGAAAAGTCGGTGATGAGATGGTCAGGAACCTTCAATATCAAAGTTGATCGATCTAAATGAGTGTGTGTGAGAAGAAGGGAGGGATGAGTTTGTTCGATATATTTTTTAAATTGATTGCTCATGTCATTTTCTTGACGGTTGGTCTGGCCTTATCATCCTATCTTCGAACTTATTTTATGTCTATGTTTAATCGTAAATAATAACACGGAAATAGCGCTAATTAAAATGACCCAGTACCTGATCAGGTACTGGGTTTTAAATTATTGCAGATTTCGCAGCTATTGTTCACATTGATTTTGCCGATGTTTAGAGTGATCAGCTTTCCAGCAGGCCATGCCGCCTTCTAAAATCCACACATGTTGATAGCCTTTTTCTTCTAAAAGTTCCATTGCCTTTTGACTCCGTTGTCCGCCGCGGTTACAGACAACCATGATGTTAATGTCCGATTGTAACTCCGAATGACGTTCCTCAATTTCAGATAACGGCATCGATTTTGCGCCAGGAATGTGCTCTTCGTCAAATTCTTTTGGATCTCTAACGTCGATGATTTGGTTCATTCTCGTTGAAACAGCTTCTTGAGCATTGGTTAACACTTGTATCGCTGCAGGGTCAATAACAGCGTAAACCGTCTCCTGCTCTTTTAGGTTGAGTTCCTCAAATGTTTCGGCTGAAATTTCTGCCGTCAGCGGTAGTAAGCCTTCAATTTCGACCCGGGTCCGATTGCCGTAAGACAGAATGTTCACGACTTCACCCTCTAATATATTCATTTTATCATTAACAGGTTGTTGCTTTGTAAGTTCAATATCCCATGAATAAATCATCACCGACAATACACCATCGGCCGATCCGGTCGTTCGTAATGTAACGTTGCCTTCGTTGATTTGTAGGCGAGTCAAACCATGATCTGAACCAGTAGCTTTGCCAGAAAAAAAGTTTGTTCCGCTAAAATCAGCGACAAAAGGGGAACGTGGTTGCATTAACAGGTCTCGGGCTGTTCCTTCCTGAATGATGCGGCCATGATCCATCACGAGAATGCGGTCACCAAGGCTGATGGCATCTTCATAGTCGTGTGTAACAATGATTGTGGGAATATTAAGTGACATCAACGTTTTTTTCAACTCACGGCGAACGCGGCCACGGGTGGTAACATCCAATGCTGACAAAGGTTCATCTAATAGCAAGGCTCTTGGGTTCAATACAAGGGCACGTGCTAAGGCAACCCGCTGTTGTTCACCCCCAGAAAGTTCAGTGGGCATACTATGACTAAGGTGGGTGATATGTAATGTTTCAAGGATATCATGGACCTTTCGGCGTTTTTCACGTTTGGACAATTTTTTAGCGTCAAGCCCGTAACCAACATTTTCATGTACGGATAGGTGCGGAAAAAGGGCATAATTTTGAAAAACAAAGCCTATTTCCCGATGTTCAGGCGAAACGTCAATATTTGTTTTAGTTTCATAGAATATTTTCTCATCAATTTCGATATAACCCACATCAGGTGTTGTTAATCCCGCCAATAGTTTCAGTGTTGTACTCTTACCGCAGCCGCTCGGTCCTACGATGACCATAGTTTTATCATCCATTTTAAAATTTAGTTCGAGTTGAAAGTCACGGAGTGTTTTCTTGACTTCACAGGTTAGCATAGACTTGTCTCCTTTCTTTTCTTTTATGTGATGATTGTTTCATCTTCGGCCAATAACCGATTAATTTCACAGCTAGTAGTAAGAAAAAGGCAACGATGATTAATAGCGCAGAAATGGCAATTGCAACACTTGGCTTCGATTGCATCGCCGTAAAAATCGCCAAAGGCAATGTCTGTGTTTCACCAGGAAGATTACCAGCGAACATAATCGTTGCACCGAACTCGCCTAATGCTCGCCCCCAACTCAATGCTGCACCAGAGATCAATCCTGGCATAGCCAGTGGTATTATGATACGAAAGGAGGTTTTCATCTTTGACATACCAAGTGTACGGGATGCAGAAATGAACATTGGATCGATCTCTGAGAAAGCCGTGCGTGCGCTCTGGATATAGAAAGGTGCAGCGACAAAACATTGCGCCAACACAACAGCAACAGAGGTGAATCCTACATTGATTCCGTACTCAGCTAATAGCTGTCCAATGAAGCCAAAACGCCCGAAAACCATGAGCAGTCCTACGCCGGCAACAGCTGCCGGGATGACAATGGGAAGTTGGATCACAACCTCGAGGACCTGTTTTCCCGGAAAACTTTTACTCGCTAGAAAATAGGCCAGAGGGGTTCCAAACAAGATGATTAATACCAAAGAAGTTAACGTCGTAAAAAAGCTTAACTTCAATGCCTGGTACGCTAAAGGCGTTGTCAATTGTGACCACAAGTCCCCAGGCGTTAAATCAAAGAAAATGGCCACAACTGGTAAAAACAAAAAGATGACTGTCAAACACATGATCACTATTAAAAGCAGTTTCAGCAGCCGTGATCCTTTCATTTTTTCACCTCAGTTGCTTTAATAAGGTTATGGTCTTCTAGAATGTTTTGTCCCTGATCAGAGTGAACAAAATCGATCCACTTTTGAGCCGATTGCGGGTGGTCACCATTATTTATGACTGCAATCGTATCCGTCGCTCTAACATTCAATTTTTTTGATATATCAATGGTTTTGACCTTCTTTCTAACCTCTTTCGTTAGATCTGTTACATAAACAAAGCCTGCATCCGCCTCTCCCATAGTGACTTTGCCCACCACTTTTTTGACATCTGTCTCCAAGGAAACGACCTCTGACAACACTTCTTTCTTAAAATCTGATCCGTAGGCTTGATTGGCTTTATCCAAAACTTGACGGGCGTAAATCCCAACTGGAACATTGTCTACACCAATCACTAGACGAAGATTTTTGTCTTTGAGATCCTTTAAACGCTGGATCCCAGCGGGGTTGCTTTTCGGCACAATCAGGGCCATTGTATTATAGGCGAATGTCTTATATTCGTCAGTAAAACCTTGCTTTTCTATAGCCTTCATATGACTAAGATTTGCTGAAGCAAAGACATCAGCAGGAGCTCCCTGTTCAATTTGTGTACGTAAAATTTGAGTGCCTGCATAACTTACCTTGGTATGAATCCCCGTCTGTTTTTCAAACGCCTGCTCCATCTCATTAAATGCTTCTGTTAAGTGGGCCGCTGCATATACAGTTAATTCTTTACCATTGGATTGACCAGAGCCGTTCTCTTTATTATTTACGCTATTGTTACAACCAGCCATAAGTACGACGACTCCAAGGACTATTGCCATATACTTTATAAATGTCATGCTTCAACCGCCACCTTTATGTAATGTCTTTGTATAAAACCACCAAAAGCGTAATGTTATAGGAAAATGCCGTCTTAAAACCAATCCAAATTTAATTCACCCTTCCTAAATTTATGTAAATTCAGTCTATGGGGAATCGTTCGAGGTTATGATGTTGGACATGGTTTTCTAACTATTCTAGGTAAAAGATAGTGATAATGACCCATTTCATCGGACAATCCCTCTCAAGGAAAATAAAACATAAACGGGATCCTATTCTATTTTTGAAAATCCAAGTGTTTACGGTGATACGGTTATGCTCATATTCAATCAGTCATAGGATAGTTGGGAAGACCATACCGGAGCATTTTTAGATGGGATTTATATAAAGAAAGATCACTGGGAGGGTTATCAATGAAAGACCCGTGGCTTAAGTTTACGGTTTACACTCTGGCGGCGATCTTCATACTTGCCTTGTTCATCATCATTGTTCCTCTCTTAATTCCAAATGAGTCTGTGGGTCGTAGACCAAGCGGCCCTCAGATGACCACCCCCATTAATGGTATGTCAGTGGGAGGAACCACAGATGCTAGCCAATCAGGAGGAGGAACGAACAGAGGCCCCAGTATGAGAATGATGATGGGTATGGGTGGTTCCACTATGACCAGTGGAAATACCAATCAATCCGACAGTCAAGCTCTCCCCTCCAATGAAAGTCATTCAAGCGGTTCAACATCATCATCTAGTCCCTCAGAGTTGCCGGGCTATTTATTCACATATCTCAACCCATCTTCATCACCTGGTCTCGGCGCATTTTTCTTTTATGCATTTGCAGGCTTGATTGTGTTATTTCTTATGGCATTATTAATCGGTTTGACAGGTCTTGTTGTTGCCTATTTTCAGAGATCGCGTTCTTATGCTAGGCGGCGCAACCAAAATTCCCAAGTGACTCAGCAAGAGGGGTGAATACGGATGGAAAGCATATGGTGGAGATGGATCAGGAACTCGTTAATAGGATTAGCGGTTTTTAGTTTTGCTGAATTAATTGTTATTGCTTACTTTGATGGCGTCCCTATCAATATACGGGGATTAACGGGCAGCTTTTTTGGCATATTCGTAGGCATCTTATTCACAGCTTTATTTATTTTCTTTGTTGTTATTTTCATCTATAGTTTTGCACGAGTTAATTCATTGCTGGAAAGAGATATTCCTAGAGAGTTTGAAGATAATTAGGATCAGCATAGGGTTGCCCTCACCCCTCCTTGGAAATTGTAATGCTATGAATTCCGGAGGGGTTATTTATATTTCATAGATGTGTTGATAAAAAATATGGAATTAACAAGATTTTAGAGTTCTAACGTCGAAATAGAATTAAAGGAAGATTCAAGGAAGATGAGGTAACGGTATATGAGTGTAGGAAGTACACCGGATCAAACAACAGATTTCGCCTATTATCGTCAGTCGAAATCGGATGTTCTGTTCCATTCGCATACGTGGTATGAAATTTACTATTTTCACAGGGGAAAATGCAATTACTTGATAGGCGATCAGATCTATGCTCTTGTCCCTGGTGATTTAATTATCATGAACGGTATGACCTTACACCGACCAAAGCTGTTTGAGCATGCTGAATACGTACGGTCGGTTATCCATTTTGAACCGGCGTATTTTCAGAATGTGCTTCAGCCGTTGGGGATGGAAAATATATTGCAGCCATTTGAACAGCTGCAGTCGTATTGTATTCGGTTAAATGAAGCGGAGAGGCAGGAAACCGAGTGGTTATTGCAAAAAATGAACAACTTTCAGCAACAGCACGATGTCGTTTCCGATTATCGATTTTATCTTACTTTTTTAGACTTATTGACTTCTGTCTACATATTTTTTCAAAAGCCCATGGCAACTATTAAAGCACCTTCAAGTGAAAAAGAACACCATGTACAGCGGATCATGTCTTTTATCGAAAGCTGTTATATGCAAGATTTAACGATGCAACGGCTAGAAAATGAGCTTCATTTAAGCAAGTCCTATTTATCAAAAGTCTTTAAAACTGTGACAGGGGTTACAGTATTTAATTATTTATATCAGAGGAGAATTAACCAGGCCAAAATTTTGTTTGTGCTTGAACCAGACAATAGCGTAACAGAAGTGTGTTATAGGGTAGGCTTTAAGCACCTTGCTCACTTTAGCAAAGTTTTTAAGCAATTAGAAGGGTGTTCGCCTGAGCAGTACAGAAAAGTAGAAGATCACAAACAGAACAACCACAATTAAATGGTGAAGGTGTATTGGTTAAAGAGGTGTTAGTAGAAGTCCCCCTTTTTTCTTTATGATTGATTTAACAAATTAAATTTTTAAAAGGGGTTTGGTTATGAGTAACCTGCGCATCGGGATTGTCGGTTTTGGAAATATGGGCAAAAGTCATGCCCGTTATCTACAAGCGGGAAAAGTAAAAAAAGCAACATTAACGGCTATTTTTGATATCGCCCCTGAAAAGTTGCAGTGGGCACAAGAACATCTAGGTGAAAATGTCGAAACCTTTGCGGATGAGGAGGCTTTTTACTCATCAGGAAAAATAGATGCTGTTATTATTGCAACCCCTCATTATGACCACCCGGCAGTGGCTCGGAAAGCTTTCACTCACGGCTTGCATGTCCTTTGCGAAAAACCTGCGGGTGTATACACGAAACAAGTTCGTGAAATGAATGAATCGGCGAAAAAAAGCGGCAAAGTCTTCGGCATGATGTATAATCAGCGGACGAATCCTTTGTATCAAAAACTTAGAGAGTTGATTCAATCCGGAGAATTAGGTGAAATTCGTCGCATGAACTGGATTATAACGACTTGGTACCGTTCACAAAGTTATTACGAATCAGGTGGGTGGAGAGCGACCTGGTCCGGAGAAGGAGGCGGGGTACTCATCAACCAATGTCCCCACCAGCTTGATTTATGGCAGTGGGTCACTGGTATGATGCCGAAACGGATACGCGCTTTTTGTTCGTTTGGTAAATACCGAAACATTGAGGTGGAAGATGAAGTCACCGCATATGCGGAATATGAGAATGGGGCAACGGGTGTTTTTATCACTTCAATCGCGGAAGCACCGGGATCTAATCGTTTAGAGATAACAGGGGAAAGAGGAAAGGTCGTCGTGGAGGGAGACCAGCTGACTTTTTGGCGCCTGCGTGTTTCGGAAACGCAGTTTAATCAGGAATATCAGGGTGGGTTTGGCAGTCCAGAATATTGGAAATGTGAGGTGCCCATTCATGGTGAAGAAAGTGGTCACCAAGGGATCACGAATAATTTTGTAAACGCTGTCCTTGATGGATCACCGTTACTTGCACCAGGTGAAGAAGGGATTAAAGGTTTAATGCTTTCTAATGCCATACACATGTCAACTTGGACGGATGACTGGGTCGAACTCCCGATAGATGAGGCGCTTTACTATCAAAAGCTTCAGGAAAAAATACAACATTCTTCGTTTAATAAAGAAACAAAAGATATAACGTTGGATGTGGAAGGTACGTTTTAAACAACAATTAACATATAAGTGAGATGATCAATATGAGTAAAAACGATGGGATGAATTATGCTCCAGAAGGTGAGATGAACAGGGTTGTCAAAGAGGGAGAATTTTCGTTTGCTGCCGTGGCGTTAGATCACGGTCATATCAATGGTATGTGCAATGGACTCATCGAAGCCGGAGCCGATCTTAAGTGGGTTTATGATCCGGATCCGCAGAAAGTAAATACGTTTTTAAAAAAATTTCCCCAGGCAAAAGCGGCGGCATCTGAAGAAGAAGTGATGAATGATGAGGAAGTGAAATTGATAGCCGGAGCGGCTGTACCGTCTGAACGCTGCGCCCTTGGGCTAAGAGCGATGGATCATGGAAAAGATTATTTTACTGATAAAACGCCATTCACGACATTTGAACAGCTAGCAAAAGCGAAAGCCAAAACCAAGGCAACTGGACGAAAATACATGGTTTATTATAGTGAACGTCTCCACGTGGAAAGTGCTGTTTTTGCTGGTCAATTGATTGAAGAAGGAGCGATCGGAAGGGTGCTTCAGGTCATGGGATTGGGGCCGCATCAATTAAGGGCTCAATCAAGACCAAAATGGTTTTTTCAAAAGGAAAAGTACGGAGGGATTTTATGTGATATCGCCAGTCATCAAATTGAGCAATTTCTCTATTATTCAGGTGCGAAGGATGCTGATGTGTTGCACAGTAAAGTAGCCAATTATCATCATAAGGAGATGTATCCGGAATTAGAAGATTTCGGTGATGCGACCCTTGTTGGTGACAATGGAGCAACAAATTATTTCCGTGTCGACTGGTTTACACCCGATGGACTCGGAACATGGGGGGACGGAAGATCGTTAATCCTCGGAACCGAAGGATATATTGAAATTCGTAAATATATTGATGTTGCCAGGGAGGATAGCGGTGATCATTTATACCTAGTTAATGGTAATAACAGGAAACATTATTCACTTCAAGGTCAAGTTGGGTACCCATTTTTCGGTCAACTGATTCTTGACTGTATCAATCGAACGGAAAACGCCATGACGCAGGAACATGCCTTTAAGGCGGCGGAGTTATGTTTACAAGCACAGGAAAAGGCTGTTCGTGTGGAATGACCCTATATAATGCGGCGCCATATGGGCGCTTTTTTTATGCAAAAAAAGCCCGCCCATACGGGCAGGCGTTGAGGATTGAAGAAATGGGTTACCAACCAATCTTTTTATCCACACTCATTTTTTCGATGTGAGAGGGTGCTTTTGTCGGTTGATGAATATGGTAACATTAGGAAATGTAACAGGTGAGGTCCTAAATTTGGTGAGCCAGCCATCGTTTGGAACAAATAAAACAAAATGAATTCAAATTTAGCCTTTTGTAGTTTATTATATATATTAGAAAGTTATAATTTTATTTTTTGAGTTCTTAGGATAATCTTTTTTAAAAGGTAGGTCGTAATGTCTGTAGAAAACGAGAACATCACTAGGATAAATTTGGATGGTAAAGAACTTATACTAATTGGAACGGCCCACGTATCAAAGCATAGCGCTGAGCAAGTTAAGGAAGTTATCGCATCTGAACGACCGGACTCTGTTTGTATCGAACTGGATGAACAAAGATATCAATCGATTATGGATGAAAGTCAATGGCGGGATATGGACATATTTAAAGTGATCAAAGAAAGGAAAGCCACACTACTTTTAATGAATCTTGCCATATCATCCTTTCAAAAGCGCATGGCAAAGCAATTTGATATTAATCCTGGACAAGAAATGATTCAGGGAATTGAATCAGCTCAAGAAGCGGAGGCCAACCTCGTACTTGCTGACAGGAACATTCAGACAACCTTTTCTCGAATTTGGCATGGTGTTGGGCTATGGGGAAAGGTGAAGCTTCTTCTGCAGATTATCTTTAGCATTTTTAATCAGGAGAGCATCTCAGAAGAAGAGTTAGAAGCCTTGAAATCTCAAGATATGCTGAATTCAATGCTTCATGATTTCACAGTCAGTTTTCCTGAATTAAAAACGCCTCTCATTGATGAACGAGACCAGTATTTATCACAAAAAATTAAAGAGGCACCAGGAAATAAAGTTGTGGCTGTATTGGGTGCGGCCCACGTCCCAGGCATTAAAGAAGCCATTAAACAAAAACATGATTTGGCTCGGTTATCAGAGCAGCCTGCTAAATCCAAAGTCCCTAAGATCATTGCTTGGACGATTCCGATTCTTATTTTGGCAGTCATTGCTTATACCTTTTTTACCAATCCGTCTGCTGGCTTTCAGCAGACAATCAGTTGGATAATATGGAATGGTGCCTTCTCGGCAATCGGAACTGCGATTGCTTTAGGACATCCACTGACTATTTTGACATCCTTTATTGCCGCACCTCTGACTTCCTTAAATCCACTTATCGCAGCGGGATGGTTTGCGGGCATTGTCCAGGCCTATATCCGTAGGCCAAGTGTGGGGGACTTTGAGTCGCTTTCCGAGGATGTTTTTAGTGTTAAAGGTTTTTGGGGGAATAAGGTTACTCGCATTTTACTTATCGTTGTTCTAGCCAACTTAGGGAGTACACTAGGAACGGTGATTGGTGGAGCTGATGTTGTCCGATTATTTATAGAGAACTTATAAAATCGCCCTATCAATTAATATTTGAATATCGATACCCAGTTCAAACATAAGGCTGAGACAAAAGTATATTAGTCATAGAATAATCCGAACTTGTTTATGAATCAGTTCGGATTATTTGTTGAAAATCGTCATCGCGTCGTCAAAATCCTTCGTTTACCTCGGGCGTCTACGTATTTTAACGACGCTTAGAACTTGCTTTCATATCCTATTGTTCGGCTTCCTGAGGAATCCTGTTTTAGATTTGTCCCTATTTTACTAGCCTTGGTGGTTCGGTCTGACAATAATTTCGTTAACATCAACATATTCAGGTTGGTTAACAGCATAAAATACGGCTTCAGCAATGTCTTTACTTTGGAGCGGCGTGATGTCGCCGCCTTTTTTCATCCCAGCTAACGCTTCTTCATCTGTGATGGTGTCGGTTAATTCGGTAGCAACGATACCTGGTGAAATGGATGTCGTCCGAACATTGCTGTTCGCTACTTCTTTACCCAATCCTTCCATAATCACTCTAGCAGCAAATTTTGTACCGCAATACACTGCCCCTGTTGGCATGACTTCATGTCCAGCTACAGAGGAAGTGGTTAGAATATGGCCTTCATTTCGCTCAAGCATGTGCGGCAGAACAGCAGCAATACCATACAGGACGCCTTTCACGTTAACATCGACCATTCTTTCCCATTCATCGACTTTTGTGTTTTTCATAAAGCTTAATGGCATAAGGCCGGCGTTATTAAACAATACATCGACTTGACCGAATTCATTAATCGCATACTGAATCAAGTTCTGCACGTCTTCTTGGGATGTCACATCCGTTGGTTTAATTGTAACTCTGCCTTCATGACTGTCCAATCGGTTTTGAATCTCTTCCAGCCTGTCTTGCCTTCTAGCAGCTAGGACGACATTGGCTCCTTCTTGGACAAATCGTTCCGCAGTTGCCTCACCGATACCGCTACTTGCCCCAGTAATGACAATCGTTTTGCCATTCCAATTTGACATACGTATTCACCTCTTCTATTACTTAAGCATCATAAGTAGATTTACCCTTTTTAGTTTTATTTAAACATACCTGTCGTGGGGTCAGACCCCCTATTGTTGGACTTTCACTTATAATAAGATTATGATTTATTTAAAATAATATAGAACAGCCCAAATAACGCAATATTTTATGAAGTAAGGAGCACTAAAGATGAGAGACAACGAACTTGAAATCGTCCAAAGCACGAACAAGAAACCCAAGCCACAAACAGATCAGCTTGCATTTGGGAAAACATTTACTGACCATATGTTTGTTATGGATTACGCAGCTGATAAAGGTTGGCATCATCCGCGGATCGTGCCATATGAACCTATAACATTAGATCCCGCCTCAATGATTTTTCATTATGGTCAAACTGTGTTTGAAGGTTTAAAAGCCTATCGATCAAAAGATAACCGCATTTTATTATTTAGACCTGATAAGAATTTGCAAAGATTAAATCTTTCGAGCGATCGACTTAGTATGCCAACAATCGATGAAACCCTCGTTATGAATGGTCTGAAGCGCTTGATCCACCTTGAACAAGATTGGGTGCCATCATCAGAAGGGACTTCTCTTTACATACGTCCATTTATCATTGGAACTGAAGCGAGTCTTGCTGTAGCGCCTTCACAATCTTATAAATTGATGATCATCCTATCACCTGTCGGATCTTACTATTCGAAGGGCATTCGCCCCGTTAGTATTAGTGTAGAGAGCCAGTTCACCAGAGCTGTAAAAGGTGGCACGGGTACGGCGAAGACAGCGGGGAATTATTCGTCCGGTTACAAAGCCCATGCAAAAGCAAGTCATGAAGGCAATGATGAAGTTTTATGGCTTGATGGCGTTGAGAAAAAATATATAGAGGAAGTTGGCAGTATGAACATCTTCTTTAAAATCAACGGAGAAGTCGTCACCCCGGCATTAAATGGAAGTATTTTAGATGGTATTACTAGAAGGTCAATTATCGAATTACTGGAAGAATGGGACATACCCGTTGTAGAAAGAAGGATATCTATCGACGAATTGTATCAAGCCTACGATGAGTGTCGTTTAGAAGAAGCCTTTGGTACAGGTACGGCTGCTGTTATTTCTCCAATTGGGGAGTTGAATGGGTCAGAACGCAAAGTGATCATTAACGATGGACAAACAGGAGAGTTATCTAAAAAGTTGTATGACACTCTTACAGGCATTCAAACTGGAAGGTTAGAAGATTCTCATGGATGGACAGTAGAAGTGAAGTGAGGAATAAATACAGTCTGACCCCACTGCGTTAGTGCTTTAGCAGAGCGGGGGTCAGACCCCACTTAACCCTTTAATTAAAATAATTGTAATCCACATAGTCAACCATATTCACACCAAAAAAATTTTTAATGGCTAAGGCTGCCCCGCCAAGCGCACAGGCATTTTCACCAATTTGGGAAACTCTTATGTCCCTGTAATTATTAATTTTCGATTTTAATTTTTCACGAATGTTCGTTATAAAAGATGAATGGCCATTTATAATGGTTCCATTGATAATAATTGTTTCCGGATTGAAAATGTTAATGATGTTATTAAGTCCAATGGCTAAATAATTTAAGTATTCATCCAAAATTGCTTCAAATGCCTCTTCATTAACCAACTTTTCGGTATACTCTGGGAGTGTAAGTGTAGGGTATTTTTCTTCAAGTGTATTCATCAACGATGTCTCAGACGCGTATAGTTCCCAGCATCCCTTGTTCCCACATGAACATAATAGACCATTCGGTTCAACAATCATATGACCAATTTCGCCGGCAAATCCTTGAAAACCTCTATAAATTTTATTTTCGTTAATCATGCCAAGGCCTATTCCAGAGTATAGGGTAATACAGAATAAATCAGATATATGTTCATAATAGACTTGTTCTGCGTAGGCACTTAAATTGGCATTGTTATCAACGTAAACATTTGTCTTAAATGTATTCTCAAGTCGACTTTGAATATCTATATTGGACCATTGTTGTTTAGGTGTGAACACAATGTCACTTTTGTTATTAACGATACCGTGAATGCCAACACCTACACCCACAAGACCAATGGGTTGATACGCTTGGTTAAACTTTTCCATAAGTGATACCACATTCTCAATTAACAGGTTGATCACATGGTCAAAATTGTAATTTTCCACATCTAATCTCAGTTTATGAAACGGCTTTCCCTTTAGATTGATACAAATAAGGTTAAGAACATGTTCGTCTATATCAATACCAATACTGTAACCTGCTTCGCCATTAATTTCTAAAAGGATTGGCTTTCGGCCACGTGTTATAGATTCACCTGCACTTTTTTCAATGACGATATGATCATTAAGAAGATCACTAACTTGGGCAGAAACGGTCGCTTTGTTCAATCCTGTTATTCTGGAAAGCTCACTTCGAGATAATGAGATGTTTTTTATAATTTCTTCTATTAAAATTCTTCGATTGATTTGTTTGATATAAGTTGCATCACCAGTATCCAATATGTCCCCTCCTACGAATGCTATGTATTCTCATATTACCATGATTAAAAAGGTGCAGCTACATGGCTTTATATATAATTAAATGAAGGGTCCTTGAAATTTAAAGCGTTTCCATACTATAATAATTTTAATGATTTGTTTGGTAAACAAATTAAAAATCGGACACTACAGCTTCAAAGGAGTGTGAATAACATTGCGAACCTTTATTTCAGACGATTTTTTATTATATAACAAGACTGCGAGGGATCTTTACCATAATGTTGCGAAGGATCTACCCATCATTGACTACCATAATCATTTAAGCCCTGAAGAGATTTTACAAGATAAGAATTATACGAGCTTGGCGGAGATTTGGTTAGCCGGTGATCATTATAAGTGGAGAGCCATGAGAGCGAATGGGATCAGTGAACCTTTTGTAACAGGTGAAAAAAGTGCTTACGAAAAGTTTCTAGCTTGGGCGAAAACGGTTCCCAAAACAATCGGAAACCCACTTTATCACTGGACCCATTTAGAATTGGTGAGGTATTTTGAAATTGACCAACTGTTAGATGAACATACGGCACCATCGATTTGGGATAAGGCTAACGAGAAACTACTGGCTCCGGAGATGTCGGCTAAGTCTTTATTACAAAAAGAAAAAGTTAAATTTGTTGGAACAACAGATGATCCAACAGATGATTTGGCTTCGCATGCTCAGTTGGCCAAAGAGGGCTTTAGTTGTAAGGTATCACCATCTTTTCGACCCGATAAAGGGCTGAATATAGAAAAAGATGAGTTCCTACCATGGATTAAGCAATTAGAGCAAGCGACAGATTCATCCATTGATCAATATGATGATTTGTTGAGTGGATTAGAAAAACGAGTCGATTATTTTGCTGCACACGACTGTAAAAGCTCTGATCACGGTATCAGCGTTATGTTCTATGAAGCAGCCACAAAAGATGAAGTTTCAGCGATTTTTCATAAGAGATTACTAGGCCAAGAACTTAATAAAAAAGAAACCGATCAATTTAAAACCTATACACTGTTAGCATTGGCTGAAATGTATGCTGAAAAAGGCTGGGTCATGCAATTCCACTTGGGTGCGAAGCGAAATAATCATACGCGAATGTTTAAACACCTTGGTCCTGATAGTGGTTTTGATTCAATTGGTGATCGATTGTTGGCTGATCCATTAGCTAATTTCCTAGACGCCTTAGAGCAAAAATCCAAACTGCCAAAAACGATTTTATATAGCGTCAATCCTCGTGATAATTATATTCTTGCAGCTATGGCAGGCAATTATCAAAACAATGAGGTACCAGGAAAAATTCAATTGGGGACAGCTTGGTGGTTCAATGACAATATTGATGGTATGGAAGATCAAATGAAGACATTAGCGAACGTCGGTTTAATCCGTCATTTTGTTGGTATGTTAACCGACTCCAGAAGCTTTTTATCCTTATCACGCCATGAGTATTTCAGAAGAATTTTGTGTAACCTGCTGGGCTCCTGGGTTGAAGAAGGAAAGGCACCAAAAGATATGATCCTATTGGGAACATATGTAAAGGATATTTGTTATTACAATGCAAAGCGTTATTTTAACTTGTAACGTGGGGGGGATGACAAAATGGAAATGAGTTTTCGGTGGTATGGTAAGGATGATCCGGTCACACTTGATAAAATCCAACAAATTCCAGGTATGTTAGGGATCGTTTCAGCCATTTATGATATTCCAGTCGGAGATGTTTGGCCATTTGAGAAAATTGTGGAACTTAGGCAATCCATTGAAAATCACGGCCTGAAGCTGAACGTGATTGAAAGTGTGCCTGTTCATGAAGATATCAAAATGGGATTAGATTCACGAGATCAATGGATTGAAAATTATAAAGAAACGTTACGAAATCTTTCGAAAGCAGGCATTAAAACGGTTTGTTATAATTTCATGCCGGTGTTTGATTGGACCCGATCACAGTTAGATGCACCGCTCGCGGATGGTTCGCATTCATTGTTATACGAAGATGAAAAAATCAAAGGCCTTAATCCTCTTAGTGGTGAGTTAGCATTACCGGGTTGGGATTTATCCTATCAAAAAGATGATTTAAGGAAAATTATAGATCGGTACCAAATAATTTCAGAACAACAATTAATGGACAATCTCATTTATTTTCTAGAAGAAGTTGTCCCTGTCGCAGAGGAAGAAGATATCATGCTCGCGATCCATCCCGATGATCCGCCGTGGCCTATTTTTGGACTACCACGCGTCATAACCAATAAAACCAATGTTGAATATATGCTCAATGCCGTCGACAGTCCGAATAATGGTATCACATTTTGTACGGGTTCCTATGGGGCTAATCCAGACAATGATTTACTTGACATCATAGAAGCTGCCAAAGGGCGCATTCATTTCGTTCATGCTCGTAATGTCAAGTGGACGGGTGATTTATCGTTTCAAGAAACCGCTCATTTATCAAGAGATGGTTCGCTAGATATAGTCGATGTGCTTCAGAAGTTAAATGAAGTCGGTTTTACTGGCCCGATACGACCTGATCATGGAAGAATGATTTGGGGTGAAGAAGGTCGACCAGGTTATGGATTATATGATCGTGCCCTTGGTGCAACCTATTTAAATGGCATCATTGAAACGCTAGATAAAGCAGAGGAGGCATAAATGATGGAACTACCCTTTGATATTAATCTTGAAAATAGGGTTGCCGTTGTGACAGGAGGCAGCGGTGTCCTAGGTTCTGTATTATGTGAATCATTAGCGCAAGCGGGGGCGCAAGTGATCATTTTGGCAAGAAATAAGGGGAAGATTGATCGCGTTGTCGAACGGATCAAACAAAATGGAGGTAAGGCGTACGGTTATAGCGTCGATGTCCTCAATAAAGAGGATTTAGAAACGGTGCATCAAGATGTTCTGTCGAAAGTGGGTCCGTGTAGTCTATTAATTAACGGTGCCGGTGGGAATAGCTCTAAGGCAACGACAGATGGTGAGCGACTCAGTTTAGATGATTTAACGGATCAAAATCAACAAACGTTTTTTGATTTAGATCCGAACGCCGTCGAAGGTTTGTTTAATTTGAACTTTTTAGGGGCGCTAATACCTACACAAGTCTTTACAAAGGATATGGTAGACCAAGAGCAGGCAACTGTGATTAATATTTCATCCATGAATGCATTTCGTCCACTAACAAAAATTCCTGCTTACAGTGGAGCTAAAGCAGCGATTAGCAATTTCACTCAATGGTTAGCTGTCTATTTTTCTAAAGTGGGCATCCGTGTAAATGCGATGGCACCGGGTTTTTTCCTGACTGATCAAAACAGAGATTTAATGTTTACAGAAGATAGAGAACTTAGTGATCGTGCTAATAAAATTTTATCACAGACGCCAGTCGAACGGTTTGGAAAACCCGAAGATTTAGTTGGTACATTGCTTTGGCTAGTGGATCATCGGTCGTCAGGCTTTGTGAATGGCATTGTTGTGCCAATTGATGGTGGATTTTCCGCTTATTCGGGCGTTTAAAAGGATAGCATCAAGCGTATAAGCCTATACGGTTTTAAATAATTTACCCAGATGTATAACGAGAATGAAATGTTCAGAGCAACTGAGTATGGTGCATCTGCTGTTAAACTATTCAAAATTAATTTAGGCGAAAAGTAGGAAAGTGAGGGCCCACAGAATATATCATTGTTTGTTATTTAGGTTGAGAAGGCTTACATAAGATACAAGAAGATGTGAACAATCGGAAACCAAAAAACGAAACTATAATTGTATCAGGAGGAAGCTAACATGGATGGGATTAAACAATATTGGCCGGTTATAACGGTTGTTCTAGGTGTCGCATTATTGCTATTTTTGAACATGAAATTGAAGCTTAATGCCTTTATTGCTCTATTACTTGCAGCAATATTTGTAGGTGTACTAAATGGTATGCAATTAACAGTATTGGTAAAGTCTATCGAAGAAGGCTTTGGCAGTACACTTGGAAGTTTAGCGCTTATAATTGCTCTTGGTGCTATACTTGGTAAATTAATGGTTGACTCAGGTGCCGCTCAGCGTATTGCGACGACTTTATTGAATAAGTTTGGTGAAAGAAATGTTGAATGGGCTATTTTAATTATTGGTGCTGTCTTCGGGATATCTGTCTTTTATGAAGTAGCTTTTATCATTTTGGCTCCACTTGTGATTAGTATCGCTATTGAAGCGAAAATCCCATATTTGCGTGTAGGAATTACAATGGTTGCGGCGGCAACAATGGCACACAGTTTATTCCCGCCACAACCAGGTCCAACAGCACTTGTTGAATCGTATAGTGCGGATATGGGTCAAGTATATATTTTAGGGATGTTTGTGTTTGTCCCTTCTGTTATTTGCGCCGGTATTATTTTACCAAGACTATTACCTAATTTAGAACGTCCTATACCACCACTATTAAAAAAACCAAAAGAATTTACGGATAATGAAATGCCGGGGTTTGCAATTAGTTTAATTGTTCCACTAATTCCCGCAATTATTATTACCAGTGCAACGATTATTAATCTATTCATTGAGGAAAATACTATTTTATACCAAGTTGTGAATTTCTTCGGAAGTGCTATAATTAGCTTGCTACTTTCTGTGCTAATTGCCATATATGCATTTGGGCTTCGGGTAGGTCATAAGATGCCGGAGATTATGGAATCAGTTTCAAATGGTATCAAAGCAATTGCTATGATTATCTTAATTGTCGGTGCTGGGGGAGTGTTCAAGCAAATCATCATTGACACAGGCATTGGTGATTTCATTGCAGCATTGATGCACAATACAAGTATTTCACCATTAATAATGGCTTGGTTTATAACCGCTTTAATACGCATTGCCACCGGCCAAGGTACTGTTTCCGCAATAACAGCAGCTGCTATCGTTGGTCCACTTGTAGATACCTTCGATGTGAACCCTGCATTAATGGTGTTAGCCACGGCCGCTGGTAGTAATACTATTACCCACGTCAACGATGCCTCTTTCTGGTTATTCAAAGAGTACTTTAACATATCCATTAAGGACACATTCAAAACATGGGGGCTTCTTTTGTTCACGAACTCGATAGTTGGTCTTGGCGTTGTATTGCTGCTTAGTTTATTTATGTAGTGAATGACTGATTAAAACAGTTACTAGATGAAAGGGTTGTTGAAAACGCTGTCTTAAAAGACTTTGTAAAAAACTTACTTACTGAAAGAATTGAAGTAGCTGATAAATGGATCACGAAGGGTTACACCGTTCACGCGTACGTCGCATTGGAAGAAATACAAGCATCAATTTCAGAAATGAAAGAACAGGCAAAAGAAGATGACGAATTCTTACAATACAAGTAGAATAGGGTGCAGAAGTGTATATGGAGATGAATGTTTAATAAATTACCTTTAAATTAACTTGTCCGGCACTTATTTTGGTGCCGGATTTTAATGGTGCTTTTCGGGTATTGGCCTATGAGCTGTTTTACCGTATATCGTGATTTGTGGCATAAGGCACCTTTATGGGCAATAATGATTTTATTTTGTATCTGTTCAATTTCGATTGAATACTATATATCAAATCAAGCGATTTCTAATCGCTTTTGCAACGGCTTCTGTCCGATTTTTGGCATTCATTTTATTAATAATGTCTGATATATAATCACGGACAGTATATTCGCTTAAATTGAGCTCGGCAGCGGCGCCACTTGTTGATGCACCATCAGCCATGAGTTTTAATATGTCGATATCTCTTGGTGACAAGGAGGGACTTTTGGCAGGTTGCAGGATGTCTGTACGATGGAATTTTTCCAAAAGTTCTCCAGCACTTTGACCGAATTTGGTCAGGGCTGTCAGCGTATCATGTGAAACTTTAAAATGTTTGTCAGGACCTTGATCCAAAATGGCTGCTCCAATGAGTTTGCTTGCTGATGGTACATAGATTGGTGCAACAATGACAGAACCTAATTGAAACTGTTCGACATATTCCTCTGGAAAACCATGTGCTCCTTCAAAAGTGTACAATGGTTGTAAACTTTTCAGGTTTTCTTCAAGGGGTTCAAGTCGATTCAAACCTCTCTGGATGATCGGAATATTTTCAATATCTTCTTTAATATTTTGTATAGCTTCCGAATTAAAATGATGACCGTATAATCCAAAACCGCTATGCTCGGTATTCGAATAAGAAAAGAGGGCACAACGCTCAAACGGTAAATAATGTACGAAGCCGGAGGTAATGTTCTGAATGGCTTCATTAAAATTTTCGGAACGCATCACCCATTCATTAAATAGGATGACAGCATCTTTCCATTGTTGCTGTTGTTCGAAAAATGCCACAGCATTTTGACCCACGTGAAGATAATGAAGTGAGAAGGTAATCATTGGGAGCAAATATTTAGAATGAGCTTCATTGGTGCAAAAAAACCATATTTCTTCTTCCCATGGTAAGGACAACATCTCCTTATTTTTGCGGTCATAGGGAGGGATCTGCTGAAACAGTCTTTCCGATAATTGAAAAAGGGTCGTTGATGTCATACCCTCAAGTACGTCTGATGGATCTTCAGATTCGCCCCCAATAACCTTTTTAACTGAAAAACCATAATTTGTATTTTTCACTCTAGCTATCCACTCGACCGGTAGTTGCCCGGAAGCAACAAGGTTCCTTAAGAATGCATTAACATTGAGTTGTTCACTAACAGGCCCTGTAAGCATTAATTCACTTAGTTGGGAAAATAAATATTGGATGGCTTGGTGATCCTGGTATGAATTGCTAATTTTGGACTTAATGGCTTTATGAGCAGCATTCTCTAATAAAGTTATGATAAAAATGGCATGTTTTGGAGGAATAGGTTGATTAAAATGGTTCCTTGCCGTTTTTATATCATGGAATAACGCTTCTACATTGTTATGTTCATAGGTGAATAAAGAGTGTGTAAAAAAGTGAATAGCCGTCTCTAATGCCTTAGCATGTTGTTCTTGACGTTGATGCAGGTGGTTTAATATCTGATCCCATTCTTGGCGAATCGTTGTTTTGCATTGCTTAACAAGCTGGAAGCCACGATCGAGCGCCTCTTTCATGTTATGTTGTAACGAAACGTTCATCCGCTTTCATCTCCCTACTACAATGAGACGATCTAATCGTGTCTACATTATACAAGATCAAACATTGTATGGATTCCTACAAAAGTCGCCATTTTCAGAATAGATTAATAAATAAACCGACAATGATCGGGGTTGAATGTACTATAAAAACATCATAAGATAGTAACAACAGTTGAAAGCGGTTTCTTATTCTCCGTAACAGCTACTATGACTATATAAATAATATTCGCAATTATAAATTAATTTATGAGGAGAGTCCGCTTCACATACTTTAATATCCATCAAAGAGGTGAAAAAATGAAATCTGATAAGATGGTTGGACGGACGGTGAAAAAGAAGTTTTTAGTGGCACTGTTGAGTGGATTCCTGATGCTAGGAGGACTTGTTGGTGCATTCGGTGCAACAGGAACAGCGTTAGCCATGCCGCTTGGGGGAATGGGAGATTTTTATGTCCAGTTTGACAAACTTGAGGGCAAGGGATTCAAATTCTTTCCTAAGGTTGGTGAAACGGGCGAATCAGATGCGGCTCCGATGGTTCGGAATAAAATTAATCAAGCAACAATCAATGGGCTTCATATTTATAAAGACGTCAAGCTTCCAGGAGGCAAATGGATCCGAGTCAATATCACGGCTTCTAAGCCTGTTAAAATTAATGGTTTAATCCAAGATGCCCGTTTTATCGACGCTAACTTAAAGTTTAACGATTTGGCCATTAAGGAGCAAAACACAAATGATTATAAGAAGAATTGGACTCAGGATGCCAACCAAGTGACCATTACCGATGCCAAAATTGTCACCGATTATTTATTCCAGAGTATGGTAAACCTCCAAGGTGCAAAGATTTACATTGAAGATATCAAAGGCCCTGATAAAACATCCAGTAAGTAAGGAGGATGAATCATGAGAAATAAGGAAGTCAAAGCAAAACAAGCGCAGCATAAACTACAAAAGAAACAAGCGGCCCTGGCCGATGCGGGACCATTCAAATTATGGCGTAATGACCGACCTTTTTGGGGGGCTACTATAACGATTCTTGCTGCATTATTGATTTTATATATACCATTACAATTGTACGCGATTGCCTTCATACCTGGAAGTTTTGCCTTTATCGGTCTTATGTTTGGCGGACTTATGCTCATACTAGGGGTGCTTGCTTTTTTTTACCCTCAATTTTCAACCGTTTTTGGTATTATGACCATTTTCCTTTCTGTACTCTCGATCATGGGAGCACTTGGTGGGTTTGTCATTGGAACCATTCTTGGTATTATTGGCGGTTCTTTTTGTATTGGGTGGCAGAAGGAGGCAGTTAAGGGTGATGAACCTGAGCAAGAAACATCCGATTACAGAAATGCCGGTGACATAAAGTCGGCCGATGTATCCTAAAGCATAGTGTTTTCATATCAAACTAAGGGGAAGAGATATGCTGAAAACAAAGAAGATTGATAGATATTTGGCGATTGGATTGTCTTTTTTCTTATTGACCGCAGTCCTTTATCTTCCTACTCCAAATCAGAATACAGTATCTGCTTCGGAACACAGCGGCGGATTTGTGATTGAAGCAGAAAAAGTGGAAGGTGCGATAAATATCGCTGCGATTTTAGCGGGAAATATTCAGCTTAAGAAAGGGACAATACATGGTCTGACGCTGACAAAAACGCTTAACACGTCTGAAGGCGAAATAGTGGTTAAAATCAAATCACCTGGACCCATCAAAGTCAAAAATATGAAAGCTAAGTTAATGGGGCTGCCGACATTTGGTGGATTGTATCTTCCCGAAAAACTAGGTTGGGTCGGCATGAAGGATGTCAAAATGAGAGTTAGCAAGCAGACAGCATCATTACTAACACTGCCGAAAGCTTCTGTAACGACCGCCTATGGTGAAGAATCGACGACCGGGGCAAAACCGCTGAAAAAAGAAGATCTGCAAGCTTTGACCAAAAAAATGAGAAAGATCGAAAAAGGCGAGAAACTTAAGGATCATCAAGACAAACAAAAAAACAAGCAAGATTCAAAAGAAGATAGAAAAGATGAAAAGGGGACTAAAGATAAAGAAGGTCAAGATACCGAAAATAAAAGCCAGGATAATGGACATCAAAATGATGGCGTATCATCCGATGATGATTCGTCTGGTAAAGCATCGTCTGGCAATGAAACTTCCGATGAATCGAAAAAAGATGGTGACGATCATTCGAATGCTGATGAAATGAGTCAGTTACGGCAAATACTTAGGCAGTTAGACAACCGGGTTCAGGATACATTGTCAGAGATCAGCCATCACAAGAAGCAGCTTAATGATGTATCAAATAAGGTAACAAAAGTGTTAGACGAAATTGAGGATGTCATGGATTCTGGATTCTTGCACCTAGGCAGCCTGCAAAGCCGATTGAAGAGCGCCTTAAATCAGTTAATTCCTTTAGAGAAAGATCTTGTCGACGTTGGTCATAAGATCTCTAATAAAAATGAACAACTCAATGCTGAACAAAGCCGTCTTAATAATGGTGCCGATAAGGTGTTACAAGAAAAAGTATCGTCCATTAAGAAACAGATTGAGCACGGCAAACAGCAGATAAAATTACTAAATAAACAGATTGAAAAGATAAGAGGTCAGATTCAATCAACAATGAATGATGTAAATAAGAAGCAAGGATTACTCGGTAGCCTTCTAGATGGCATTAGTGAGTCACTGTTACAGCCCGCTTTAGAGTTATTAAATGACATCCGCAAAACAACTGCTTAGAATCGAAACAATCGACTGTAAGTGGATCTTATGGTCGATTGTTGTTTTTGATTTAATCAGACTCTTAGCTTAATGATCGGTTTATTATAGCGTCAAAAAAGTAAAATAGACAATGGTAAAAATACCGATTATAACCATCATTAGGGATACGAGATATATAGGAATTTGAGAAGAATAAAAGCTTTGACTTTCAATTTGTTTTTTCTTTTTAATGTAACTTGATGTAGCGATCATGATCATGCAAATGCCAAATAAGCCTATAGAGATACCGATGAACATAGTCAAAACGTTGGCGAAGGGGTCATTTAAGTTATCAAAAAAATAATGTAATGTGAGTAAACCAATACCAATGATAGCAATGGCGGTACGGATCCAAGCTAAGTATGTCCGCTCGTTGGCAAGATGCTGCTGTGCATATGGAAGTTGGTTATTATCTTCTTTGATTTTTTCCATATTTGAAACTCACTCCCAACTAAAATGAGGGTCAATCGTTACAGATCCCCCAATAGTCTGCAGGGAGGATCTACATTTTAAAATCATTGGGGCATCTGCTTTAGGATTGATCATTTGTTATCATGCTTCATTGTATTGACTTATTTAAACCAGTGAATAGGTTCAGGTTGGGTGTTCTGATAAATATGCTTTACTTCTGTATATTCTTCTAATCCGGTTTTACCTAATTCACGCCCGATCCCAGATTGTTTGTAACCGCCCCATGGTGCTTGAGCGAAGTAAGGGTGAAAATCGTTGATCCACACAGTTCCCATGCGGCACCCCGAAGCGACTCGTTCCGCTTTTTTAAGGTCTGTGGTCCATACGGCACCTGCCAAACCATAGATGGAGTCATTGGCTAGATCAATAGCTTCTTTCTCAGAGTGGAAACGTTCCACAGTTAAAACCGGTCCAAAGACCTCTTCTTGAACAATTTGCATATCAGTGCGACATTCGGTAAAAATGGTAGGTTCATAAAAGAATCCATCTTGCAAATCAGGATGATCTGGACGTTGACCGCCTATCACTAATTTGGCACCTTCTTGCTTTCCAATCTCAACATATCTTTCAACCTTGGTTCGGTGTTCAGAAGAAATTAACGGTCCGGATTGCGTTTCTTCATGAAAACCATCACCCAATTTAATCCGTTTCACACGTTCAGTGAGTTGTTCAACAAACCAATCATGAATGCTGTCTTCCACCAAAAGACGGGCACCAGCCGAGCAAACCTGGCCGGCATGTAAAAACACGGCATTAAGGGCCTGATCGACAGCTGTTTCTAAGTCAGCATCGGCGAATACGATATTCGGATTTTTACCCCCAAGTTCTAAGGCAATGTTTTTGACATGATTAGCCGCTGATTTCATCAGCTTTTTACCGGTATCAATGCCGCCGGTAAACGATATAAGATCGACTTGAGGATGATCGGCTAAAGTTTGGCCGACACTTGCACCTGGACCTAACACAAGATTATAAACACCCTTTGGTGGACCCGCCTCTTCAATTAATTCAGTGACCTTGATGGTCGTAAGCGGTGTGATTTCACTTGGTTTGATGACAATCGTATTTCCAGCTGCCAAGGCTGGGGCGATTTTCCACGCTGCTTGCAATAATGGATAATTCCATGGTGTAATTTGCGCGCAGACGCCGACGGGTTCACGGATGACTTTGCTGGAGGCGTTAGCTATTGGTGAAGCAATGATTTCGCCACCTTCCTTATCAGCAAGCCCCGCATAATATTGGAATACACCGGCAATGGTGTCCATATCCTCGCGACTTTCAATTAATGTTTTTCCCGTATCTAACGTTTCAAGCCGTGCTAGTTCTTCTTTATCACGCTCAATGAAGGCAGCAATATTAAATAAAATCCGGCCACGCTCGTTCGCTGGTGTTGTTCGCCATTCCCCAGAATCAAAAGCTGTACGAGCCGCCTTTATCGCTGCTTCAGCATCAGACTCAATCCCTTCTGCGACCTCAGCGATGCTTGCTTGATTGTACGGGTTAATGATCGTTCGTGTCTTTTGGCTAGTGGATTCAACCCATTCACCATTAATGAACATGAGTCCTTGTTTCAAAGTCATTCACTCCTAACATATATGTGGGGAATTTTAATAGTGGGCATGCTTTGTGCAATGCCCAATTGCGTTCGTCTTTACCGTTGTCCTATCCATTTATCCGAAAAGGCTGGTGCTATGCATAGGCTGCGTTCTTGACTTCGGATCAATATATGTTTTGGCATGGCTAATGGCTGTAGGGGCTTCACCAAAGCCTGAAGCAATCAGCTTGACCTTACCTTTATGGGTCGTAATGTCACCCGCAGCGTAAATCCCTTTGATATTGGTCTCCATGCATTCATTGACGACAATCGATCGCTTATCCAGCTCCAATCCCCAATCCTTTATAGGACCAAGATTTGATTTAAAACCGTGACTGACAACAAGGGCGTCAGCGTCGATCGCTTCTTCCAGCGTCCCATTTTTGTCACCAATCATGATCTCTTTTATGTCACGGCTTTCACCGTTAATCTGTTTGACCATATAAGGGGTCTTTATTTTGACGGTTGATTCATGCAATTGCTTAATGCTTTGTTCATGGGCGCGGAAGGCTTCTCGTCTGTGAACCAAAGACACTTCTTTAGCCAATGGTTCAAGCGCTAACGCCCAGTCAATGGCTGAATCCCCACCTCCGGATATGACGACTTTTTTGTTCGCAAAGGTATAAATATCTTGAATGGCATAGAACAGGCTTGATTCTTCAAATTGTTCAGCGTTGTCAAGCTGTAGCCGCCGTGGTTCAAAAGCGCCGACGCCTCCAGTAATGATGACTGTTTTCGCATAGTAGACAGCTTGATTGGTTGTTACTTTAAACAATTGTTCATCAAGTTTTTCTACATCAGAAACCGCTGCGTTTAGCGTTATATAGGGATCAAAAGCCAATGCCTGCTCCTTCAGTCTCTCCACAAGATCTTTGGCTCTAATTTCCGGAAAACCAGCGACATCATAGATATTCTTTTCCGGGTATAAGGCGGCCAACTGTCCACCCAATTCGGGCAGGCTCTCAATCAGCCGGATATCCATGCCCCGCATGCCGCCGTAGAAAGCAGTAAACAACCCTGTAGTACCGCCGCCGATAATAATCGTGTCGTGTACGTGTTTTTCTGGTTGCACAAAATCACCTCATTCTATTTCTGACTAACTATTTATAAACAACGACATGTTCATCTTCAATGGTTACGTTGAAACTTGGTAGTTTGCGTTCTGGATTCGCTAACATGCGTCCTTCGTCTTTTATATTGAACTCACGTCCATGCCAGGGACAGCGAAGGATTTCACCTTCTTGGCAATAGCGGTATTCACCAGGGTTATCCGCTTGTGGTGCACCGCATATTTTACCCTTAGCTAATGGAGCACCTTGGTGGATACAGTTATTTGTGAACGCATAAAACTCACCGTCGAGCGTCCGGCAAACGACAATCGGGATTCTACCAAGTTCAGCTTCCTTCATGTCACCTGGTTTGATGTCATCTTGATGGCATATGACTTGTTGTTTCATGGTCTCTCCCTCCAATTATTTCAACTTAGGATAAAAATTTCTCGCATTCTCTGAAAATATTTTTTTGCTCAAATCATCATCCATATTTGGTAGCGCACGATAAGGGGAATCGAAATCCCAGTGCGGATAATCTGTAGCGAAGCAAACCATTTCATCCGAACCCATCTGATCAAGGACGGACATAAACGTCTTTTTATCTAATTCTTCTGACGGTTGTGTACAAAACCGAATATGCTCTTGCATGATCCGACTTGGCTTCCGTTTGACCCAAGGCACTTCATGACGAAGATCATTGTATTGTTGATCAAGTTTCCACATTAAGTGGGGTGCAAACGTAAAGCCGCCTTCAATCATCATGAGTTTTAAGTTAGGGAATTTTTCAAATACACCATTTAAAATCATGTTTGTAATCATCTTCATGTGAGCTGTCGGAAGTAGAGCATGCCACTCAATAAAGTATCTTGGCCATTTACCATAATAAATAGGAGGTTCATTATGATGCATACCAATCATAAGGTTTTGCTTTTCCGCAGCTGCAAAAATTGGATGATAGTAGGGATCGCCCCACATCTTGTCATCGATCGGAAGCAGGATTTGCACCATTTTTGGATGTGAACCGACTCTCTCGATTTCACGAACCGCACCAGCTACATCTTCAGCATTAAGGTGAACAGATCCATATAGGCGTTCATCTTTATCAAGCCAGTTCTCGATTTGCCAGTTGTTATAAGCTGTTGCTAAGGCGGTCGCCATTTCATACCAGCCATGCATGGATGACGGCGACGGATCCAAGGCCCCCGTTAAAATCCCGTATTCATGACCAATATCATCAAGCAATTGTTCTTGCATGAATGACAAATCGGCTCCCGCCGGTCTGCCATCAGGCACCTTGGCATCCGCACGATCCACACCTGCAACTGACGGTTGTGTGTACGGCATATGCTTTTCTTGAATCCAGTGACAGTCCTGAATATATCTTTTCCACGGTTCATCTAAATATTTGATCAATTCTTGATAGAGAATACGTTCATGAATATCCGTATCGATAATGCCTTGATTTTTATTACTCAAAATAGGGCCTCCTCATTTGTTTTCTATGTTTAGCATCATAGCAGACGGATTAACTCATTCCCAAACCCGCTCAGAGGCCGTCTATAAAACTGAGTTCATTCAGTGAGCTTCAGTAACACTCAGTGAACGTCAGTGATACAATTTTGTTTTTTATTTAAAAAATGTTTTGAAACAATTGAAGACAATAACTCTCAACCGCGTGGCTCAAGGGTTGGAACAGATGCATCGATTGATCCTAACCTTTTTTAACGAAAAACATTGATGATCATATATAATGAATCGAGGATCCCAATATAAGAATAAAAAGCATAGAAAGAAAGGAAGAGGACACATTGACATGGGAAATACTAAACATCATCGGTACCATTGCTTTCGCGATTAGTGGTGCCATTATCGCAATGGAAGAAGATTATGATATATTAGGTGTTTTTGTCTTAGGGTTTACGACAGCATTCGGTGGTAGTACAATCCGTAATTTATTAATCGGTATACCTGTTGAAGACATTTGGACACAAGGGGAATTATTTGTTGTTATCTTTGTTGTACTTACAATCGTTTTTTTACTGCCAAAGCAATGGATTCAATATTGGAAACAATGGGGCATTTTTTTTGATGCGCTAGGTTTAGCTTCATTTTCCATTCAAGGGGCGCTTCATGCCGTTGGAATCGATGCCCCATTAAGTGCTGTACTCGTTGCATCGACTTTGACCGGATCTGGCGGGGGTATGTTACGCGATGTTTTTGCAGGTCGAAAGCCTATGATTTTTCGTGCAGAAATATATGCACTGTGGGCGACACTCGCGGGTCTTGTGGTTGGTTTTGGTTGGATCAATGGACCTTTGGCAATAGCCATGCTTTATGTCTTCATCGTTGGATTACGAATGTTATCAGTGTTCTTTAAATGGAGACTGCCGCGGCATTCTCTAACTGGATCATCAGACTCTCGCTGAATCAGTTGTCATTTTATACAAATATGATAAAAAGTATACAAAAAGGACGACGCTATATCCTCTGGAAAATAGTTCACAGCATATATGGTGTTCTTTTAGCAGAAAATAAATGTATAACGAGGATAGTGAAATGAATAGGGAGGAACTTATATGTCTGATAAAGAAAAAAAGAAGCGATATACTGAGATTGAGCATCCTGACATCAGAGAAATTGAGCATACAACCACGCATCCAGATTCGGAAAGATACAGCAGTTTGCAAGATGTTAACTATTCTCCAGGTGAGAATAATTATCTCAGTGAACATACAAGTGGACAATCATAATTCCGGAAAGGTTGATTTGATGGCTGACAAGAAAAGGTTGACGCCGGAACAATATGATGAACTTGCCGGCGAGTACAAGCACTCCGATCATCGCATTCCTGAAAAGCCTAATACCACCGACTCACAATATAAAAAAGGTGATCATTTAGCAGCAAGACGCCCACAGTAATAGTCGTTATTGCTAAAACAAGAACACTTGGAAAAAGCGTTCTTGTTTTGAATTTATGTAGAATAGGGACGGAACCATTAGATTAAAGGGTGGCCAAAAGTTACTTTCGGCCACTCCGTTTTGATCAAACATTACCAAACATAAGACGTACCAACGATAATCAAGAGAATAAACAAAACGACGATTAAGGCAAATCCTGCGCCGCCGCCATAACCACCTTCATAACTCATATCATTCACCACCTTAAGATTGGCTAGTAATAAGATATGTCAGTTAGCAAGCCTTTGATTGGTCTAATGTGTCGTATTTTAAAAATGGGCTCTTATAAACAAATTGAAATACAAAAAAACCGTTGATGATAGTCATCAACGGTCAATGGTATTATTTCAATCCTTGCTGAAAGTCACCTTCGAATAGAAATTCATCTATCGAGTGGCGGAAAGACGGTTTTTCACGATTCTGATCTTTCTCGGATAGTAATGCTTTTTCACCGCGGTAGCCGATGGCGACAACACATTGGATATCGTAGTCATCAGGGATGTTGAGGACTTCCCGTGCTTTGTCCGGATTAAAACCACCCATAGCGTGTGTAATCAATCCTTTATTAAAAGCTTGTAAAGCAAGATGGGCCCAAGCAGCGCCAGTATCAAAGGCATGTGACCGGTTGTGTCCATTATCCGTCGTCGTTTTTGAAAGAATGACAGCTAAGACAGGTGCTCTTTCACACCAATCGCGATTACCATCAAAAATGAATGGATAAAATTTTTCCCGATCCTCTTGAGCTCGTGCAATAATAAAGTGCCAAGGTTGAAAATTGGCAGCAGAGGGTGCCCATCGTGCAGCTTCGAATAAACTGAGCAGCACGTCATTAGGTACTTCTTCTTCTGAGAAAGATCTCGGCGACCACCGGTTATAGAAAATATCGTCGATGTTATATTGAGGTTCCCGTATATCGGTAACATCATTAGCAAGTTTGTGCGTCATATGCTTTCCTCCTTATTTATGTAGCTTTTCACCCCAAATATTTTACAATACACCGGTTATCTTATCATGATTAGACGTCATTTTTAAGAAATATGACTTTGGTGGCAGAGAGATAGGCAGTTGCTATTCATGTTGTTGTTTCATATAATTAAAGAAAATTCAGATCACTTCAGGAGGTGTCGTTATGTTCCAAAGCGGGTTGGCATCGGGGGTTTATAGGATCTGTAATTGGATCATGAGGCTAGCCATCGTTAATTTACTGTGGATGGGCTTTACGTTTTTGGGCTTGATATTATTTGGCTTTGCCCCGGCAACGACAGCACTGTTTGCCGTTATTAGAAAGTGGGTTATGGGTCATGATGATGTGCCAATATTTAAAACATTTTGGTCAAATTATCGCTCTGAATTTGTAAGGGCTAACATTTTGGGACTCATTTTCTTGATTGTGGGTTACATTTTATATGTTGATTTTCGTTTTTCGGAAGATTTTGAAGGCGCTTTACAACCTGTGTTATTGGTCGGTATTATGCTTGTAGGCATTGTGTACCTATTAACATTAATGTATCTGTTCCCAGTTTTGGTCCACTTTGACCTTAAGTCCATTAAGCAGTACATCAAGAATGCCCTACTCATCGGGATATCGCAATTACCGTCAACGCTTCTTATGATTAGCGGTGCGCTTTTAACGTATATGATTTTTCGAATGGTTCCGGGGATGTTGGTTTTTTTCTGTGCGAGTTTACTAGCATTATTTACTTATTGGAGCGCTCACAGGGCGTTTGAGAACATTGAAGCTAAATTGGGTCAGGCTGAGGTATCTTATAACAGTCAATCCACCGAAAGCAAGCATGATATATGAGTAACAGTTTAAATGGGAGGACCAAAATGAATTTGGCAACGAGAGGAGATTAGTGGAATGGAGATTACGCAAGGAACTTTCGGTGAAATGGATGGACAAAAGGTTGGCTTTTATACGTTAAAAAATGACAACGGTATGGAAATGACATGTATTAACTATGGATGTATTATTACTGAAATTTTAGTTCCTGATCGTAAGGGCAAGTTTGAAAACGTTGTATTAGGATTTGATAACTTAGACGATTATCGTGAGCATTCATCGTTCTTTGGGGCGATTATCGGCCGTGTGGCTGGCCGGATCAAAAACGCTGAATTCCAATTAGATGGTCATTCCTATGAACTGTCGAAAAATGAAAACAACAATCATATACACGGGGGCCCTAATGGTTTTAGCCAAGTCCTCTGGGATGTTAAGACTGTGGATTATGAAGACGCAGTTGGTATTGAATTTTCCTACATGAGTCCAGACGGCGATGAGGGTTATCCTGGCACCTTGGAGATGACAGTCACTTATCGATTAAATAACGATAATGAGCTTTCTATTATCTATGATGGTCTATCAGATGAAAAAACATTACTTAATCCAACGAATCATTCATATTTTAATTTGAGCGGTAACTTGAAGCGGGATGTCCTCGATCACGTTTTAACCATGGATAGTGATAAATGGATTGAATTAAATGAGGAGCTGCTTCCGACTGGGCGGTTGCTCGATGTTAAAGATACAGCTTTCGACTTTCAACATGGCAGAAAGATTCGAGATGGTGTCCAGTCAACCCATTCACAGAATCAGCTAGTGGGTCAAGGTTATGATCATCCTTTTCTACTAAGTGATCCGGTGATCTCACTAACAGATGAAAAGAGTGGTCGGCAGCTTGAGGTCTGGACAGATCAACCGGTTGTCGTATGCTATTCAGGCAATCAATTAGACGGTGATTTTGCAATCAGGGGAGTACCCGTGAAAAAACATTTAGGCATATGTTTGGAAACCCAAACGCCGCCTGATTCAATCCATCACTCGAACTTTCAATCAGCGATCCTTGATAAAGGGGAAAGGTACCAATCAAAAACAAAATATAAATTCACATGAGTATAGCATTATATTTTATAGCAAAAGGACTTCTTTTTTAATAAGAGGTCTTTTTTTTATTGAGAAGGGTCTACCAGAATGATGGCATTGGCTCTGACGTCGTGATTCTATGAATAAGAGGTTTTGTAGGCCAGGCACCAAATGGCGGCTGGTGCGTACAGTAATATACAAAGCCTGAAAAAATCAATCATCACTATTGTAAGCGATTACGTATTAACGAACATTACTGTCCGAAAGGAGATTTTAAATCATGAAAAAGTCATTTAAGCACGTTGTTTTTATGTTGGCCCTGGTTCTTGTCTTTACCCCGTTGATTCAAGGTTGCAGTAATAGTGATGGATCTGGAAACACCTCCGATGGAGATACGATTACGTTAAAAATGTCAGCATGGGGGAATCCTGAGGAACTGAAAGTCTACCAGCGCGGTGTCGATGCGTTCATGGAGAAAAACCCGAATATAAAAGTAGAGATTATCCCTATTCCTAGTGATTCCTACGAACAAAAGCTGATGACTGAGTTATCGGGTGGGAAAGGACCTGACGTCTTCTATGTTGGTGATGCGACGATGGCCAAGTTGGCTAAAAATCAGTCTGTCATTTCGCTGACCGATTTTATGAAAACCTCTGATAGTTATACAAAGGATGACTTATATTCCGACGGTCTATGGGGAGCAGCCAAGCAGAACAGCAAAATTTATGGTATTCCCGTTGATTGTAATCCATTGGTGCTTTACTACAATAAGAAGCTATTCAAAGAATTGGGGATCAAATCACCACAGGAGTATTTTGAGGAAAACGATTGGAATTGGGAAACGTTTAAAAAAGTCACAGGAAAATTTAAAGACGCCGGTAAATATGGGTTTGTACAGGATAGTGCATACGGAACAATGGCCTCTTGGGTCTGGTCTAACGGCGGTTTAGTCTACGACAAAGAAGGCAACTATGTTCTAGATACAAATAAGAAAGCCCAAGAGGCGATTCAATATATCAATGGTTTGGTGCAGGATGGCCGTGCCATTTACGCGGGGTCACTACCAAAGGGGCAAGGTCTGGAAGCGATGTTCATGTCCCGTCAAGTAGGCATGGTCGCAGCAGGACGGTGGTTAACCCCTTTATTTAGTAAAAATGGTTCACTTGAATTCGACTACATTTACTGGCCCACAAATACAGATGAAAAATATAATCCCGTTCAAATTCCGACCGCGTATTTATCGGTAAACGCCAACACTGAGCATCAAAAAGCCGCTAAAAAATTTGTGACCTTTTACACATCGAAAATGGGTCAAAAAACGCGATTAAGCCAGGCAGGTAACGCAATCCCATCTGTTAAAGGGATCAATGATGTTGTTCTTGAAAATGCCAAAGTTGAACACGCGGATTATTTGCTTAAAGGGCGACAAAATGGGGTTGCAAATGGATCACCGCGGTTATTTGCAGGAAATGTCCCGGGACTGCAGCAAGATATGAGTGATATCTACGATTTGATGCTCTTAGGCAAGCAAGATGCCGATACGACGATCCACAAGATTACCGAAGCAACACAGAAAAAGATGAAGGAATACCAGTCAGGACAATAACAATGTCTATTATATAACAATCAATGGTATTAATTATCTCATGGTAAGGGTGGTCATCATGCATGATAAAAAACGAATGATGTGGGGCTACCTGTTAATTGCTCCGCAGCTGATAGGTTTAATTTGTTTCGCTTTAATTCCTGTTGTATACGCCTTTGTACTGAGTTTTATGAAGTGGGATGGGTTTGGGGCGAAACAGTTTATCGGATTTGATAATTTTATCACTCAGCTCTCAAGTGAACTATTTTGGAAGTCTATGCTTAACACCGCTTATTATATGATACTAGTGATTCCGCTTAGTATCATCATCTCTTTAATCGTCGCCATTGCCTTGAACAATATCAAAGGGAAAAATTTTTACCGCGTATTTTACTTTATGCCGCAGGTGACCAGTTCGGTTTCCATCAGTGTGATCTGGTTGTGGATACTCAATGGCCATTTCGGTATCCTCAATCAAGCTCTCAAGTTTATAGGGTTGAGTGGACCACAGTGGTTGACGGATACTGCATGGGTCATGCCGGCGATTGCCGTTGTCAGCATTTGGTGGGGGCTAGGTTATAACATGGTCATCTTCTTGGCTGGTCTTCAAGGGATTCCACAAAGTTATTATGAAGCGGCTGAAATCGATGGGGCCAATAAGTTTCAAAAGTTCAAGCATATTACACTGCCGCAGTTGTCACCAACCACTTTTTTTGTGACGATTATGTCCGTGATTGCCTCATTCCAAGTGTTTGATCAGGCTTTCGTTATGACAAAGGGAGGGCCTGGAAAAGCCAGTTATACACTGGTCTATCACATTTACGATCAAGCATTTGTTAATTTTAACATGGGTCAAAGTTCGGCGGCAGCTATGATCTTGTTTGTCATTATTCTCACCTTTACTTTACTTCAATTTAAGTTTGCCAAAAGGTGGGTGCATTATGAAGACTAATAAAAAAACGCGTACATCCAAGGTCTTGCTTCACGTCGTCGTGTCATTAGGTGCATTGCTGATGATTTTCCCATTCCTTTGGACTTTGAGCAGTTCACTAAAGGATATGTCACAAATCTTTGTCGTGCCTCCGACTTGGATTCCTGATCCATTTGTATGGTCAAATTATCCTGACTCTTTGACAGCGATGCCTTTCGCTCTAGCTTATTTAAACAGTATTAAAATCTCCGGCATTATTGTTGTTGTTGACTTATTAACAGCATCGATGGCAGCGTATGCGTTTGCCAAAATTCGTTTCCGGGGCTCCAATATATTGTTTATTTTGTTCTTAGCAACCATGATGGTTCCAAAGCAAGTAACGATGATACCGATGTATATCATTATGGAGCAGATTGGGTGGATTGATACCCATCTTTCCCTCATAGTGCCTGGAGCACTATTCAATGCGTTTGCCGTTTTTCTACTCAGACAGTTTATTAGAGGGATTCCACGGGAGTTGGAAGAGGCCGCCATTGTTGACGGAGCTAGTACACCCCGCATTTACTGGAGCGTCATTCTTCCGTTGATCAAACCGGCCTTAGCTGCTGTAGGTATTTTCTTATTCCTTGGTTCATGGAATAACTTTATCGAGGCGTTGATTTTCCTCAATACGCCTGAGAAATTCACCGTTCCGCTCTTACTCAGCCGATTTAGCAGTCTCCATCAAACGAGCTGGGGGCTGATGATGGCCGCAACCACAGTATCAGTGATTCCAATTTTGATTGTCTACATCTTCGCACAGAAAAAGATTATTGAAGGGGTCACTATTACAGGGATCAAAGGTTAGTAGAGTTAAATCGATGCTGGGATAAAAGTATATGAGTCACAGAATCATCCGAACTTGTTTATTAATCGGTTCGGATGATTTGTTGAAAATCGTCATTCCTGTCATCGCTTCGTCAAAATCCTTCGCTTACCGCGGGCGTCTACGTATTTTGACAACGCTTAGAACTTGCTTTCATATCTTATTGTTCGGCTTCCTGAGAGTATCCTATTTTAGATCTGTCTCAGCCTCAGTTTTTTACGATATGAGTGTATCACTTTGTTCGGGCGGGATTGCGTGAGCGGGTCGACTGCCGGATGATCAATTCTGGTTCAAACATAATGGTCTCGGAATTATTATTGGAGGATTTGGTTCCTTCAATTAACCGAACAATTGACTCAGCGGCGGCTTGTCCCATCCCCGTCTTAGGGTGCTTAACAGATGTCAGTTTAACCTCAGATGCCTCCGCAAGTTGCGAGTCATCATAACCCACAATCGAAAGATCCTCGGGTATGCTTAAACCAAGTTCCCGTGTGACATGAAGGATACTGATTGCGATTTCGTCGTTGTAACAGACAATGGCATCGGGGCGTGCTGCTGTGTCTTTTGATAATAATAGTTCACTCACTTTTTGTTGCAGAATTTCCCCTTTATCCTCAGTGTTGAAAGTGACCATCATGTCTGGATGCGGAATGGACTGGTTTTCCCTGTGGGCACGAATGTATCCCTTCATCCGATTGATTCCTTGGATATCATCGGTTTTAAACAATCCTAAGATGCGTTTATGACCTAAATCGATGAGATGTTGAGTTGCCATGTACCCGCCTTTTTCATCATTCATCGTCATACTTGGAGACGCAAGTTCAGTATAAGACGCGTTAATCATAACGTATGGAATGTTGTTTCTTTCCAAGTTTAAATAGTAATTCAAATTTGGGTTATGAAAGGCACTTTTTGTCGGTTCAACAATTAAACCATCAATGTTCTTGGTAAGAATGTTTTGCAAACTTTTTTTCTCTTTATCAACATTATTGTTCGTACTTGCGATCAACACGCTATAATCTTTTTCGGATAGATACGATTCAATACCGCGAATAATGGAAGGAAAAATGTAATCAGAAATATAAGTTGTGATCACACCGATTGTTTGATCACCAGTTGGGTTTGTCGTTGCTTGTTCACGATTGGCGCAGTAGGTTCCACCCCCCTGTATACGGTATAGCCATCCCTCATGGACGAGCTCACCAACCGCTTGTCGGATGGTATGACGACTGACACCGAACTTTCGAATAAGTTCAGTTTCCGTATCGATCTTTTGACCAGGAGTAATTTGCCCCTGTAATATCCATGATTTAATCGCTTCTTTGATTTGAACATATTTCGCTGTCATACAAGATCCTCCCAGTAATTGATACGTATCAATCATTTTATCATAGGTCTAGTAATGTAGAAATATCGAGATCACTTTCTAGATGACATTGATGGTACATATACTGAAAATTATAACGTTATCTGTTGACAGGTTTGAAAGCGGATTATAAACTTAATTTGTACGGATTAATAACAATTATTTATTATTAAAACAAAAAATATACGTATGTATAATGACTCACTTTTTGATGGAAAAAGTATATTGATATAAAGGGGGGGGTTTAGTGACAATATCAAAGGAACTCCATCGTCTTGCCAATGAAATGACAGGCAGCGGTTTACCTTTACAGAATATCGTTGTCGACAACGATGCGATCAAAGAACTGCCAATGCTTTTAAGCCGGAATCATTGGAAACACGTTTTGGTTGTTGCTGACGAGAGGACATTTCATGCAGCTGGGAATAGGGTGTGTGAACATCTTAAGGATGAAGGTGTTCATTATCAGACGACCTTTCTAACCGAAAATGTTCATGGTCAGGTGATTGCCGATGAGCCAACCTTAATTGAGCTTTTTCAGTGCGTCACAAATGAAACTGATGTCATCATAGCCGTTGGTTCAGGCACCATTCACGATATCGTTCGATTTGTGAGTTATAAGATGGATCGCCCATTTATTTCCGTTCCAACGGCTGCATCTGTAGACGGATTTACATCAAAAGGCGCCCCTTTAATCTTACGTGGGATGAAACAGACAGTCCAGACGAGAGCTCCTATTGCGGTGTTGGCTGACCTTGATATTCTCTCGCAAGCGCCAGCTCAAATGACGGCAGCGGGTTTTGGTGACATTTTAGGGAAATATACATCGCTTCTTGATTGGAAAATCTCTCACTTGATCGGTGGAGAACCGTATCACGAGAAGGCAGCTGTTTTAACAAAACAATCGCTCGACGCTTGTGTGAACCATGTTGACGCCATTGCATCCCATGATTCAACTGGCATCAAAATATTAATGGATGCCTTAATTGAGTCCGGGCTCGTGATGCTAATACTTAATCATTCTCGTCCGGCTTCCGGTGGAGAACATCATTTGTCGCACTATTGGGAAATGGACCTGCTCAAGCACAATCAGCGGCAGTTATTACATGGCGCAAAAGTCGGCGTCGCAACAACCTTGATTTCTGACCATTATAAACAAATGCGTCAGCAAGTCACCCCAGATCACTTCCCAAATGATGATAAGGGAAAGAGACTTCAGCAACATTGGCAAAAGATAGCAGGGTTTATCGATGAACTGCCCGATCGTGATCGTTTACAAAAATGGCTAACGATTGTTGGTGGACCATCGACAACGGAAGAATTGGGCATTGATCACGGACATGTACAAAACAGTCTGCAAGAAGCGCATCACCTTCGTGACCGATGTACTGGGCTGTTTCTATTTAATGAAGGATATTTTGGATGACAAAAACGTGGGGATTAGGTGATAACAGTGGGTAATACGTACTCAATTGGTGTTGATTTTGGGACAGAATCAGCGCGCGCTGTCCTGGTCGATGTAACCAGTGGTCATGTTGTGGCGACAGCAGTTAAAAATTATCCGTATGGTGTCATTGATGACTATTTGCCGGATTCAGAGATTAAGCTTGAGAATGATTGGGCCTTGCAGAATCCGAATGATTATATGGATTGTTTAACGGAAACAGTTCGGCAGGTTGTGAAAGAGTCTAGCGTCGCAGCGCAGGATATTGTGGGGCTTGGCATTGACTTCACGGCTTGCACGGTTTTGCCTGTTAAGGCGGATGGGACGCCCTTGTGCAATATTGAACGTTTAAGTGATGAGCCGCACAGCTGGGTAAAATTATGGAAGCATCATGCTGCCCAAGATGAAGCTAACCGCTTAAATGAGATCGCTGAAAACTCGGATGATTCATTTCTATCAAGGTATGGCGGTAAAATCTCTTCCGAATGGCTGTTTCCAAAATTGTGGCAGATTCTTAATGAAGCTCCTGAAGTCTATCATGAAATGGACAGTTTTATTGAAGCAACAGACTGGGTGACTTGGCAATTGACAGGCCAAGACGTCCGCAATTCCTGTACAGCCGGTTACAAAGCCATTTGGCATAAGCAGAACGGCTATCCGGAACCATCATTTTTCAAACAATTGGATTCCCGTTTAGAAAACGTCGTTGCTGATAAATTATCACGCGAATTTTTACCTGTTGGTTCCAGAGCGGGAGGCCTTACCAATGAAATGGCAGACAAAACGGGACTGCTCTCAGGAACCTCAGTTGCTGTTGGCAATGTCGACGCTCATGTGTCAGCACCGCCCACAGGTGTGACGGAACCGGGCCGGATGCTCATGATTATGGGGACATCGACTTGCGATATCTTGCTAGGTGAAAAGGAAAAAATGGTCCCTGGCATATGCGGCGTTGTGGAAGATGGCGCTGTTCCCGGTTATTACGCCTATGAAGCGGGTCAATCAGCAGTCGGTGATATCTTCGCTTGGTTCGTCGATAACGCAATCCCAAAAGACTATTTTAAAGAAGCTGAAAAAAGAGAGATGTCCATCCATCAATTATTGGAGGAAAAAGCATCGCAGTTAGACGTTGGTGAAAGTGGGCTTCTAGCCCTTGATTGGTTAAATGGTAATCGTTCGGTGCTCGTTGATGTGGATTTAATGGGTTTAATCTTGGGACTCACACTCAATACCAAACCTGAAGAGATTTACCGAGCGTTAATTGAAGCGACAGCGTTTGGTAAGCGCATTATTATTGAGGCATTTGAAGATAACGGCGTTCCTGTCAATGATTTAGTCGCCTGCGGCGGGCTTCCATACAAAAACCAAATGCTCATGCAAATTTATGCCGATGTCACAGGTAAGGAAATCTCGGTTTCCGGTCATCCGCAAACACCCGCTGTGGGCGCATCAATGTTTGGAGCAGTTGCCGCAGGTGAATCTAAAGGTGGTCATGCGACGATTGCTGATGCAGCCGGTCAGATGGCTAAAATTCAAGATGAAAAAGTTATTCCGATTCAATCCAACGTTGAACGCTATGAAACATTGTATCAAGAATATAAGAAACTGCATGACTATTTCGGCCGCGGTGAGAATGATGTGATGAAGACATTGAAAGCAATGAAAGATCAATAGAAAGGGGTATTCAACTTGTTAGAACAATTAAAACAAGACGTCCTAGAAGCCAATTTGGCTTTGCCGAAATATGGTTTGGTCACTTTCACATGGGGCAATGTCAGTGGCATTGATCGTGATCAAGGCTTGGTCGTGATTAAACCGAGCGGTGTTCCGTATGGGGATCTGAAGCTTGATGATCTTGTCGTTGTCGATCTTGATGGTAATAAAGTTGAAGGTGATCTTAAGGCGTCATCAGATATGCCAACGCATGTCGTTCTATATAAGGCCTTCCCTAAGATTGGGGGCATTGTTCATACGCATGCTTCATGGGCGACCAGTTGGGCGCAGGCAAGAAAGGGTATTCCGTCCTATGGCACTACTCAAGCAGATTACTTTTACGGGGAAATCCCGTGTACGAGAAAAATGACGGCTGGTGAAATTCAGGAAGACTATGAGCGTAGGACGGGTGATGTGATCGTGGAAACCTTTAAGGACAAAGATCCTAATCAAATTCCTGGTGTGCTTGTGAACAGTCATGGCCCATTTAGTTGGGGGACAGATGCTGGTAATGCTTTGCATAATGCCGTCGTTATGGAAGAGGTTGCGAAAATGGCTTATCGAACGGTTACACTAAATTCATCCATCGATACCATGGATCAAGCATTACTAGATAAACATTTTCTTAGAAAACATGGCGCCAATGCCTATTATGGACAGTAAGCCATTATGATGAATGGAGGAGACGAGATGTTGCAGCTTAGGCCTTATGAATTTTGGTTTGTTACAGGGAGTCAGCATTTATATGGAGAGGAAGCGTTGCAGGAAGTTGAGAATCACGCCAGGCAAATCGTAGAGGGATTGAATCAAGGCGATGACATTCCTTTTAAACTTGTATTTAAGCCGATTATGACAACTTCTGATGGTATTCGCCGAATGTGCCTTGACGCGAATGCTGATGATAACTGTGCCGGTCTTATGACTTGGATGCACACGTTTTCCCCGGCGAAAACGTGGATTGCGGGCTTAGCTGAGCTCAGTAAACCATTGTTGCATTTACACACACAATTCAACAGGGATATTCCGTGGAAGAGCATTGATATGGATTTTATGAATCTCAATCAATCCGCTCATGGTGATCGGGAATATGGGTTTATCAATACACGAATGAAGGTGCCGCGCAAAGTCGTCGTCGGCCATTGGCAGGATTCTACCGTTCGTAAAAGAGTGGGTGACTGGATGCAAACCGCAGTGGCTCACACAGAAAGTAAACATCTAAAAGTCGCTCGTTTTGGTGATAACATGCGTAACGTGGCTGTCACTGAAGGGGATAAAATCGAAGCACAAATTAAATTTGGCTGGCAAGTGGATTACTTTGGCATCGGTGATTTGGTTGAAAGGGTTAATGATGTCTCAGATGAAGATGTCAAGGCGTTATTTGATGAGTATAGCAAGTTGTATGAACTCGACCCTGAAGCGAAAAAAACGGGTGCCGTTCGTGATTCCATCCTTGAACAGGCGCGGATTGAATTAGGCCTTAAAGCGTTTTTGGAAGAAGGAAATTATACTGCGTTTACGACGAACTTTGAAGACCTTCATGGGATGAAGCAGTTGCCAGGTTTGGCTGCGCAAAGGTTAATGGCAGAAGGCTATGGTTTCGGTGGTGAAGGTGACTGGAAAACCGCTGCATTGCTCCGCTTGATGAAGATAATGGCGGGTAACCAAGGAACATCCTTTATGGAAGATTATACGTACCATCTGGAACCGGGCAACGAAATGATTCTCGGGTCACACATGTTGGAGGTTTGTCCAACCGTGGCGTCGACCAAGCCAAAAATGGCTGTTCATCCGCTTTCCATGGGTGATAAAGAGGATCCAGCACGTCTCGTGTTTGACGGTGCAGAAGGTGAAGCTGTCAACGTGTCTCTTATTGACTTAGGAAACCGTTTCCGTCTCGTGGTTAATGAAGTTAATGCTGTTAAGCCGCAAGAACAAACTCCGAATCTGCCTGTGGCTAAAGTGTTGTGGCAGCCGAAACCTTCTTTAAGTGAAGCAACGGAAGCGTGGATTTATGCTGGAGGAGCCCATCATACCGTATTTTCTTTAAATATTTCTCCCGAGCAACTCTATGATTGGTCAACGATGGCTAATATTGAGTGCGTCCTTATCAATGAGGAAACGAAATTAATGTCGTTGCGTAATGAATTAAAGTGGGGATCCGCCGCTTGGGAATAGGGTTTATAAGGCATCTAGTTGAAAAGTCACAGCGAGATAAATTGATATTTTTTGTGCCATCTTGATGAATCTTGACATGAACACTAGAATAACAGCCACTAAATAAATTAATTTAATAAAGTAATTGACGAAATACTTGTCTGCATATTTATTTAGCAATGGTGATTTTTACCTGAGTTATTTTATCATTAATTGAAATTGCTACTCAGTCTTGAAAAGGTTTGAGTGATCCTTTTATAAGTTCTTTTGAAAGCGCTAAATTGATTCAAGTAGAACTAATTTTATGACATATTGCACATGCACTTCATAGTTAGGGGGTGTTCGTTTCATCTAGATTCTATACATTGTTATGAAAACGCGTACAAGGGTGTCAAAATCCATGGATTAAAAAATATTGAGTTACTTTGGGGTGCCAAGCAAAAATTTTTAGAGTGAGGTTTTCTAGTATGTCCAGTGGTTTATTTGATTTAGGGTTTATTGATTACGTCATTATAGCTGCCTATTTTATCTTTGTATTAACGATAGGATTTATGCTGAGAAAGCATACACAGACTGGAGAGGATTTCTTCTTATCGGGGCGTGCTCTGCCAACTTGGATCACCGGTATTGCTTTTATGTCCGCGAACCTTGGTGCAACTGAAATTCTTGGTATGAGTGCAGGCGGTGCCGAATATGGCATGATTCAAGCTCATTTTTATTGGATCGGTGCGATTCCGGCAATGGTTTTTATGGGGCTATACATGATGCCGTTTTACTATGCCTCAAGAGCAAGATCGGTCCCAGAATACTTAAAACTTCGGTTTAACGAGGCCACTCGAGGCGTGAACGCGATTGCCTTTGCAGGTATGACAATATTGGTAGCGGGTATTGGTTTATACTCGATGGGCATTATCTTTAGAGCTATTCTTGGATGGTCCCTAACGGAAAGTATATTTTTATCAGCCATTATTGTGCTTGTCTACGTAACTTTAGGCGGACTGACGTCTTCCATCTTTAACGAAGTCACCCAGTTCTTTCTCATCTGTCTTGGTATTTTACCGGTCGTTATTATCGGCTTGTATAGTCTAGGTGGTTGGGATGGACTGGTTGATAAGATCCCAGAAGGTTTTAGCCATGCATGGGGTGATCTTGGCACCACTGACAATTCGCTCGGAGCAAGCTGGATTGGGGTCGTCTTAGGTCTTGGGTTTGTCACTTCGTTTGCTTACTGGACAACAGACTTTCTTGTCGTCCAAAGGGCTTTTGCGGCCAAAAATCTACGGTCAGCACAAATGACACCGATCTTTGCATCATTTATTAAAATGTTTATTCCTGCGATCACCATTCTTGTTGGTTTGGTCGCCTTAGCTGTATTCCCTGATATCGGTACAAATGGAACAAGTTATAATATGGCATTACCATTATTAATTTCAGAATATTATCCTATCGGTATGGTTGGATTAGGCATTACCGCTCTCATGGCAAGTTTTATGAGTGGTATGGCTGGTAATATCTCAGCTTTTACAACCGTATGGACATATGATATTTACCAGGCTTATATAAAAAAGGATGCACCTGATAGTCATTATGTTTGGATGGGTCGTGCTGCCACAGTTGGCGGTGTGGCATTGGCCATTGCGACATCTTATATGGCGGCTAGTTTTCCGAGTATTATGGATTATATGCAAACCCTCTTCTCATTCGTTAATGCGCCAATCTTTGGGGTTTTCTTGCTCGGTATGTTCTGGAAACGGATGACGCCATGGGGTGGTTTTTGGGCCCTTGTTTCAGGTATCACCTTTGCGTTCATCTTTTACTTTCTATTACCGGTCGAATTTCCGACACCAAACGCCGGCAACTTCTGGAGAGCATGGTGGGTATGGGTTGTCACAACGGTTGTAGGTATTGTTGTAAGCCTATTCACGACACCAAAACCGGAGAAAGAGTTGAAAGGGATTGTCCTTGGCGCTGGCAAATACCGGTCCTATAAAGGGTTTGTTTGGTATAAACGTCCAGGTGTTCTAGGAATCATTTCACTCGCTTTATTTGTCTTGATCAATATTATATTCTGGTAGGAGGTTCAATCGTGAACGAAAATGCAGAGCAAAAGTTTTTTAACCTTGGCCGTTTAATCGGAATATTGCTAACATTTTACGGAGTTTTACTTGCCGGTTATGGAGCCGTTGCCGGAGAGCAAAATCACCACAGTCCCTTTAACGTCAATTTATGGTGGGGCCTTGTGATTTTAATGACTGGCGTGATATTTCTTCTTGTCTCATTAAAACAACCGGATGTGGATGATGACGAGGAAGAGTAAGGGGATCTGGTTTGAAAATTCAAAAGCAGTTAAAACCAGCGGGTATGAACCTCCGCTGGTTTTTTTGTATTGATAAGCTGAATGTTTAGGACAATCAATTATATATCAATGATTGGTACGGATGAATATTTTGCGAAGCTAAGCTGTGAGGATGATTCACTTGTTTTTAACGGGATAAATTAATTAATTGTCAGTTTTATTTGAGGATTTGAAAAATACATTGACAATAGAGGGAACTGAATATAGACTTTATTTATACGGATTAATTATTTATATAGACATAAAATAATAATATGTTCGGATGTTTTTGATCAAGAGTCGTATTTTTAGATCAAAAAGGAAAGCGCTGTCATTTAAGTGTTATGGGAAAAGGAATTCAAAAAAGTGAATGATCTTATTGTCTGGCTTAAAAATCTAAGGAGGGATTTAATTGAACAGGATTTCAAGGATTGCCATATCCCTAGTATTATTAGTGGGCTTCACTATATCCGGATGTTCGAATGCCAAACAATCAGGTACATCTGAAGATGGTGCAACAAAGATAACGCTGTGGTCGTTTGTTGAAATGCACTTAAATTTCTATGAAGATGCAGCAAAAAGGTGGAATGAAGCTTATCCTAATCGGCAAATTGAACTCGAAACGACTCAATATCCTTATGCTGGTATGCATAGGAAGCTCATTCTTTCATTACAGTCGGGAGTTGGAGCACCGGATATTGCTGATGTTGAAATCAACAAGTTTGGAAATTACTTAAAAGGTAAGCCCCAGTTAACTAATTTAAATGATCTTATTGAACCGGTTAAAGATCAATATGTTCAGTCTAGACTTAAGATTTATAGCAAAAATGGCAAGCTTTACGGCATTCCCACTCATTTAGGTTCATCTGTCATGTTTTACAACAAAAACATACTAGATGAAGCAGGAGTAGACCCGGACAACATTGTAACTTGGGATGATTTTATTCAGGCAGGTAAAAAGATCAAATCAGCAACCGGGAAACCCATGCTTGGCATTAATACAACGGACGTTAATCAGTATTGGCCAATGGTTCTCCAACGAGGATCTCATTTTATCAATAACAGTAATGAGTTTTCGATTGACACCAAGATCAATGCTGACAGTTTAAAGCTCTTAGATCAACTTGTTCACAAATACAAAATTGCAGTGCCAGCTCCGGGTGGCGATCAAGATGTCGAGAAGTTTTATGGTTTTATGAGTAAAGAGAAAGTAACATCTGTCTTAGCTCCCATGTGGTATATGAGCCGTTTCGTCCAATATATGCCTGACCTAAAGAATAAGATCATTGTTCGTCCGATGCCAAAATGGACCCCTAATGGCGACCGATCTGCAGGTATCGGTGGAACAGGGACCGTTATTCCTAAACAAACGAAACACCCTGATCTTGCCAAAGATTTTCTGAAATTTGCTAAAGTCACGAAGGAGGCCAATATTCAAATTTGGAAACAACTTGGATTTATTCCACCTCGGGCAGACGTCTATGATTCACCGAAATTACAGGAACCAAATAAGTTCAACACATACTTTCTTAATGATGATCTTTTTGAGGTCGTACGCGAGATTAGAAACGAAATTAACGGTCCTAATGTAAGTGGTAAATTACCAAGAATAGCTAAGCCGATTTCTAGTGCTCTACACACAGTGATTCGGAAAAATAGTGAAACACCTGCGGAGGCCCTAGAAGGTGCTGATAAAGGGCTTAAATAAAATTAAGATTGGATTTCTCCTATTATTTGTTTGACTCATTATAAGGGGAGGTATAGATGTGAAACTTGAGCGTTCTTATCCCGTCAAAGTAAAGCAGAAGACCAGCCTGAAACAGCTCTTCTTTTCTCAGAAACTGGCACCCTACATTTTTGTATTACCTTTTATCATTGTTTTTCTAGTGTTTTTCTTATACCCCATTATAGACATGATTTCGATGAGTTTTCATCGTGTATTACCAGGTGTTCACGATTTTATTGGTTTGCAAAATTACAACCGGATTACGAATCAACATTTTGTTCATGCGATTAAAAATACGATTGTGTATACAATATGGACACTGATTATTTTGATTCCCATTCCTTTATTCTTAGCAACGGTTCTAAATTCGAAATTTTTACGTTTTAAAAATGGATTTAAAGCAATGCTTTATATGCCTTCGCTAACTTCTGTTATTGTGGGCGGTATTATCTTTAGTTTAATGTTCAGTGAAACTGATACTGCTTTAATTAATTCACTGTTAATTAAAATAGGGTTAAAACCACAGGCATGGACCATGGGGGCTACAACCGGCATGTTTCTAATGGTAGCACTTGCTTCCTGGCGATGGATGGGGGTCAATATTTTATATTTTTTGGCGGGCTTGCAGAACATCCCCAATGAATTGTACGAGGCGGCCGAAATGGATGGTGCGAATCGATTCTATAAGTTCTTTAAAATCACTGTTCCACTTTTGAAACCGGTAACAATTTTCACTTTAACAATAAGCTTGTTTGCTGGATTCAGAATGTTCGAGGAAAGTTATGTCCTTTGGAAAGGCAATTCTCCTAATGACATCGGACTCACTATCGTTGGCTATATTTATCAGCTTGCTTTTAGTTATAACAACATGGGGGCAGCTGCCGCGGTGGGTGTCGTGTTGTTAATTATCGTGTCAGTTTTATGTTTCGTTATGCTGAAATTCTTTGGCGTTTTTAAGGAGGATTAAAACATGCAGTGGGTTAAAAACAATAGTATGTTGTCAATACTTGCACATTTACTATTTATTGCCGCAAGTTTTTTAGCTATATTTCCTTTACTCGTTATTATCATTGGATCCTTTAAAGATGCGGTGGAGTTATTTCGATCGGGCGTTAATTTAAAACTTACGCCGGAATTATTTACTTGGGACAATTACAAGAATCTTTTTACAGAAGGGACGATTTATTTTCGCTGGTTCTGGAATAGTATCGTTGTAACCTTCCTTTACACCGTTATTTCTGTCTTTTTGTCAGGTATGGTGGGTTATGGCTTGGGGGTCTATAAATTCAAAGGACGGAACATCATTTTTAGTCTTGTCCTATTTTTAATGATGATTCCGGTTGAAATTCTGTTACTGCCTCTCTATAAGCTATCAATCTTTTTGAACATTATTAACACGTATTGGGGTGTGATTTTGCCTTTTGCCGTAACCCCTTTTGTTGTTTTCTTCTTTAGGCAATTTTCAATTGGGTTACCTAAAGACTTTCTTGATTCTGCAAGGGTCGATGGGTGTTCAGAGTTTGGTATATTCTTTAAGATTATGGCACCGATGATGGTTCCAGCATTTGGGGCGATGAGTATTATGCAGGCCATGTTCAGTTGGAATAATTTCTTATGGCCATTGATTGTTCTAAGAACCGATGACATGTTTACTTTGCCTATTGGCTTAGCATCGCTTATGTCTCCTTATGGGAATAATTATTCCATTCTCTTGGCAGGATCAACGCTAATGGTCATTCCCATTTTGATTATATTCTTGTTCTTCCAACGTTACTTTATTTCTGGTCTAACGACTGGAGGCATTAAAGGTTAACCCAGAGTAAAATGACTTAATCGTCGTTTTTAATATTAAAATTTTTCCTATTGGAGGCTAATTGATATGACTCATCACAAACAATCAAAGATGATTCTTGACAAGGCATTTAAAGTAGGCGAAGTTGACGATCGTATTTATGGTTCCTTCATTGAACATCTTGGCAGAGCAGTTTATGAAGGCGTGTATGAACCAGATCATCCACTTGCAGATGAGCAGGGATTCAGAAAAGATGTCATGGATTTAGTGAAAGAATTGAACGTACCTCTTGTTAGATATCCAGGCGGTAATTTTGTTTCCGGATATAATTGGGAAGATGGTGTCGGCCCTGTAGAAGATAGACCGAAACGCCTCGATTTGGCATGGTCGACGACTGAATCTAACCAAGTTGGCACCAATGAGTTCATGGATTGGGCGAAGAAAGTCAATGCCGAAGTTAACATGGCGGTTAATTTGGGAACAAGGGGTGTGGATGCTGCGCGAAACCTTGTTGAGTATTGTAACCATCCATCAGGAACCTATTGGAGTGACCTCAGAATCTCACATGGCTATCAACAGCCTCACAATGTCAAAACATGGTGTCTCGGCAATGAAATGGATGGTCCTTGGCAGATTGGTCATAAAACTGCCGAGGAGTACGGTAGAATTGCGGCAGAATCGGCCAAAGCCATGAAGTGGGTGGATCCTTCAATAGAATTAGTCGCGTGTGGCAGTTCCAATCGGTCGATGCCAACGTTTGCTGATTGGGAAGCCACAGTTCTTGAACATACTTATGAACACGTCGACTATATTTCGCTTCATACTTATTATGGCAACCGCGATAATGATTTAGGTAACTATTTGGCACAGTCATTAGATATGGATGAATTTATCAAATCTGTGATTGCTACTTGCGATTATGTCAAAGCCAAAAAACGGAGTAAGAAAAATATGTATCTTTCATTTGATGAGTGGAATGTATGGTTCCATTCGAATGAACAAGATAAGCAGGTTGAACCTTGGTCTGAGGCTCCGCATTTACTTGAAGATATATATACATTTGAGGATGCTTTACTTGTTGGCAGTATGCTAATCACGCTTTTAAAGCATGCTGATCGTGTCAAAATCGCTTGTCTTGCTCAGCTTGTCAATGTGATTGCACCGATTATGACAACAAAAGGCGGCGAAGCATGGCAGCAAACGATCTTTTATCCTTATATGCATGCATCTGTGTATGGTCGAGGAACAGTATTAGATCCAGTTATTTCATCACCGGTCTATGATTCAAAGGATTTTACGGATGTCCCCTATCTCGATTCAACGGCTGTATTTAATGAAGATCATAACGAACTGACCATTTTTGCCGTCAATCGTAGTCAGGAAGATGCATTAACGTTGGATTGTGATATTCGCAATTTTGAAGACTATCAAGTTATTGAACATACGGTTCTAGAAAATAACGATGTCAAAGCGACAAATCAAGATAATCATAACAACGTTAAGCCACACAGTAATGGCGATGCGGTCGTCACTACGGGCTCAATTCAAGCTCATTTACCTAAGCTTTCTTGGAATGTGATTCGATTGAAAAAGATGGCTTAAGAAAAATCATTCGAACCCTACCTCTGATATAGATGTGGGGTTCAATTGTATCTATTGCTTGTTTTTTTAATAGCCGTTGCTATTTAAAGGAAGTTACGAGTGCTCTTTCCTTTTTAAAACGGTTTTAGACTTTTTAAAAACGATAGCTAAGGTTATGTATAAAATTGTGTCATGAAGACATAGCCCCTTTTGGAATTTTTACGTGTATTTCCATTGACGGGCGCTGTCTTCTTTTTTATTTTATTTTATTTTTGTTTGAATGGTAGTGGTCAAAATCATCTATATAAATGATATGATTAAAGTATCAATAAACGGGAAGTTGTTTGCTTTAGAGAAGAAGGATCCACTATATTTATTGTTTTGTGCACTTTAAGTTGTGGAGGGAATCGAGATGAGTGTTCAAATAGGGAGTCAACGTTCTGCCATTATATCTCTTTATGAAAGCAAGCATAATGAGAAAGACAGTGTGGAGTCTCACCATCACAGGACCCATCAAATTTTATACACATTAGAAGGTGAAGGTGCTTGCACATTGAATGGACAAGAATATCAAATTGTGCGAGATAGTTTTATTATCATTACGCCCCTAACCGAGCATTCGATTGCTGCTAATTCGAAAATGACCATCCTCGTGCTTGAATTTGATGCTACGGTTTTAAGTGCGGATATCCAGGAGCAATTGATACCTGCAGTCTTCCAAAGAGCATGTGTACAACAACTGAGCATGTTCGATAGTGGTGAGCTTCGCCAGCTGCTTCGGAAAATGTTGTATGAACAGTCGCACGGTGATCGGCTTTGGGAGATGGCATTAAGAGTCTATATGGCTGAATTGCTTTTTACCATTGCGCGTTCATATCAGGATATACCTCAAGCGGATACGAATACTTTGCGAGTTGAACGGCTGCGACATTATATTGATACTCGATATTTCGATATCAGCAATGCAGAGGATATTGCGAATCGAATGGGCTTGAGCAAACGCTATATGCAGAGTATTTTTAAAGAATATTACGGCAGTACACCGATGCAATATTTGACAGAAGTTCGCCTAGGACTAGTCAAGCAACTGCTAGTTGAAACGGAGAAAGATATTGTGTCGATATGTTTTGAGGTCGGATTTGAATCACTCTCTACTTTTTATCGTTTATTTAAAAAGCACATCGGTGTTCCGCCTAATATGTATCGAACGACACAAAGAAATTTATAAGTTTTTATGAAACCCCTTCGCTTATTGTTCAATAAAATGATTTCCGAAAATGAGAATAGGTTTCTTCTTCTAATGAGACAGCGTTTACAGAACCGTCTATACTGAACGTAATGATTAGAGGAGGGAATCTTATGAGTACACATAGTATAGGAATGATCATGAATGGTGTGACTGGGCGCATGGGAACCAGGCAACACTTAATTCGTTCTATAGTTGCGATCCGTGAACAAGGGGGTGTTCCGCTTGGCAACGGGGACTACATTATGCCGGACCCTATTCTTGTCGGTCGTAATCAAGAAAAATTAAAAGCGCTTGCTGAAAAATATGCTATTGATCGTTGGACGACTGATCTATCAGAAGCATTGTCAGATGATAGGAATGAGATTTACTTTGATTCACAGACAACGTCCCGCCGTGAAGCATCTATTAAACAAGCAATTAAAGCCAACAAGCATATTTATTGTGAAAAACCAACGGCCACTTCATTAAAAGGCTCTTTAGAGCTTGCAAGACTTGCCAAAGAAGCCGGTGTGAAAAACGGCGTTGTCCAGGATAAACTCTTTTTGCCAGGCGTTATGAAACTCAAGAGATTACTAGATGCTAACTTTTTTGGTGACATTCTCTCAGTTCGCATGGAATTTGGCTATTGGGTATTTGAAGGAGATTGGCAAGAGGGGCAGCGTCCTTCTTGGAACTATAAAAGTGAAGAAGGTGGCGGCATTGTTGCTGATATGTTCCCACATTGGCGCTATGTATTGGATCACCTATTTGGATCCATTCAATCATTGTCGGCAGTGACAGCGACCCATATTCACGAACGGGTCGATGAAGATGGAAAGCTCTATAAGGCTACCGCTGATGATGCCGCTTACGCTACTATGGAGCTAGAAAACGGCGTTATTGCTAGTATTAACTCTTCATGGGCGGTTCGTGTAGATCGTGATGATCTGCTGACGATTCAAGTCGATGGGACAGAAGGCAGTGCTGTCGCAGGTCTTCGTGGCTGCAAAACCCAGCATAGGGTGAACACACCCAAACCCGTTTGGAACCCGGATTTGGAAAATTCAATTGATTTCCAAGATCAATGGGCGGAAGTACCAGATAATCAACTATTTGAAAATGCCTTTAAAATTCAATGGGAAATGTTCCTCAAGCATGTCCATCAAGATGATGCTTTCCCATGGGATTTTCTAGAAGGGGCTAAAGGAACGCAACTTGCCGACCTTGGTCTGCAGTCGTCCAAAGAACGCCGTTGGCTTGATGTACCTGAATTGAATGTGTAAAGGAGGCCATGGTCATGAGTGATTTTATTTATCTACCTCAACAGGATGGATCCACGTATAAATATGAATTGTCACAAACTGAGGCATTGTCAAAACCTTCTCAGAAGACCTTCGATTCTCGTGTGGCCTATTCGGCGGCCCATGTCGTGGCCAATCCGTTTGGAACTACTGATCCTGTCAGACAACCAGTCATTGACTGGGAGCAAACGATGCAATATCGACATTACCTCTGGTCACTTGGATTGTCGGTAGCTGAAGCCATGGACACAGCGCAGAGAGGCATGGGTTTGCAATGGCAACATGCAAAAGAACTTATCACTCGATCGGTCAAAGAAGCGAAAAGTGTTAATGGTAACATTGCTAGCGGTGCAGGTACTGATCATCTCGAACCGGATCCATCTGTTACTTTAGAGGATGTTGTGAATGCATACGAAGAGCAAGTCGCACATGTCGAAGGGGCCGGAAGTAAGGTTATATTAATGGCGAGCCGAGCGCTTGCATCATGTGCTAAATCTCCGGAGGACTATGAATATGTCTACGGAAAAATTCTTGATCAAGTCTCACAGCCAATTACTTTACATTGGCTAGGAGATATGTTTGATCCTAATTTAGCAGGATATTGGGGTTATGACGACTTAGATGAAGCGATGGATGTTTGCCTCCGCATTATTCATACGCATGCTAATAAAATTGAAGGCATCAAAATATCATTACTGGACGATCAAAAAGAAATTAAAATGCGCCGGCGGTTGCCGGAAAGTGTTCGGATGTACACTGGAGATGACTTTAATTATCCATCCTTGATTGAAGGTGATGAGCAAGGTTACAGTCATGCGCTACTAGGCATTTTTGATGCGATCGCACCCGCTGCGGCTTCTGCCTTGCATGACTTGGACGAAGGAAAGATCGGAACGTTCCGTGAAACATTAGATCGCACAGTTCCGCTTGCTCGTCACATTTTTCAGAAGCCTACTTATGCCTACAAAACGGGCGTGGTGTTCTTAGCTTATTTAAATGGTCATCAATCTCATTTTCGGATGATAGCAGGAACGGAAAGTGCCCGTTCTATTCTTCATCTGACTGAACTCTTTGAACTTGCCGACCAAGCCCATGTACTAACTAATCCGGAACGGGCTATCGAAAGGATGAAGCCAATCCTACAACTGGCCGGTATTGAGCAAACGGAGGCTGTGAAATGAGTGTAGATGTCAATAGAATCAGTTTAAATCAGATTACGACAGAAAGTTGGTCATTGAAGGAAGCGATCGACGGCTGTGTTCGTCATGATATTCCGACGATTTCCGTCTGGCGTCATAAAATCGCTGAATTTGGTTTGAAAGAAAGTAAGCACATGATTGAGGCATCAGGCCTTGGCGTCTCAAGTGTTTGTCGAGGAGGGATGTTTCCAGCGCCCACGATTTCAGAACGAAGAGAACGCATCGATGATAATAAACGAGCGATCGAAGAAGCCGCTGAATTAGGGAGTGACGTGCTCGTCCTTGTCTGCGGGCCAGCTCCAAAGAAAGATTTGCAGGAAGGTCGTCGATGGGTGCAGGAAGGCATTGAATCGTTAATCCCGTTTGCCGAACAGCACAATGTCAAGTTAGGCATTGAACCGCTACATCCCATGTATGCCGCCGATAGATCGGTCATCACAACGCTGGGTGAAGCTAATGCCTTGCAACAATCATTGGAATCCCCACAGGTGGGAGTCATTGTCGATGTGTTTCATGTCTGGTGGGATCCCTTCTTATATGAAGCAATAGAACGTGCCAAGGGACATATCCTAGGGTTTCATGTGTCGGATTGGAGAGTCCCTCTGCCTGATATCTTTAAAGGGCGCTCGATGATGGGGGATGGTGTTATTGATATCCCGCGTATTAGGCAAGCGGTTGAAATAAATGGCTATTACGGACCGATCGAGGTCGAAGTTATTAATCAGGCCATTTGGGATAGGCCTGGGGATGAGACATTGCAGCTGATGAAAGAACGCTTCGCCCAGCATGTATAGCTATTTCGGGAACGGGGCGGTCAGTTGCTCCGTTCTCTTTTACTTTTCTAAACAAGAGAGAAGGATTTGATGACTAACAAAACAAAGCCAACAGATCATACGCAATTTGAACCCAATCATCATCAGGAGGTGCCTGTTGAAGATGATCAGCTCTTTATTGCAGTATCCGGTCTAGAACATGGCCACATCTATAGTATGTGTCAAGGGATGAAAGCTGCAGGAGCAACCATTTGTTGGGTTTGGGATGAAGATCCAGAGAAAATAACAGCCTTCCAGAAGACGTTCCCTGAGGCCAGTCATGCCGCTTCTCTGTCCCAAATTTTAGATGATGAGAAGGTACAGATGGTGGCAAGTGCTGCTGTCCCCTCAGAACGCTGTGAAATAGGAATAAAAGTTTTGGACGCTGGGAAACACTTTTTTTCAGCAAAAACGCCCTTTACGACAATAGAGCAGTTGATACGAGCTGAACAGAAGGTAAATGAAACAGGACTTCTTTGGGCTGTTTTTTATAGTGAGCGGTTGCAGGTTGAATGCGCAGGTTTTGCGGAACAACTGATTCAAAAGGGTGCAATCGGTGATGTTGTGCAAGTTCTGGGCACGGGTCCACACCGATTGAATATTCATCAGCGGCCAGATTGGTTTTTTTGGAAAGAAAAATATGGTGGTATTGTTTGTGATATTGGCAGTCACCAAATTGAGCAATTCCTCTGGTTTGCAGGTGCAAAAGATGCAAAAATCTTGAGCAGTACGGTTATGAATATGTCCCATCCTGACACCCCTGAATTTGAAGCTTACGGGGATGCTCATTTAATAGCTGACAACGGAACGATACATTACTTTCGAGTTGATTGGTTCACTCCGGACGGGTTAAGTAATTGGGGGGATGGGCGCACGGTGATACTTGGAACAGACGGATACATTGAACTGCGTAAATATGTTGATATTGCTGATCAGTCTGAAGGGGAGCGTTTATATTTAGTGAATCATGGTGGAGAGCGCATGTACAATGTCAAAGGTCAAGTCGGTTATCCTTATTTTTACCGGTTAGCACATGATGTCCTTGAACATACATCGACCGCTATGTCTCAAAAACATACTTTTAAAGCAGCTGAACTTTGTTTATTGGCCCAAGAACAAGCAACGACTATCAGGCGATAAGGAGATGGAAATCATGAAGGAAACATGCGGGATTGTATTAGTGGGAATGGCAGGTTATGGTGAAAAATATTTGAATACACTTGATGGACAAAAGAGATTTTCCTGGATTAATGGCATCGTAGATATTCATCCAGAGCGGAGCGCTTATCTTGATAAAATTAGGTCGCACAATATTCCTATCTACGATTCACTAGAATCCTTTTATGAGGTGGATACGGCTGATTTGGCAATCATTTCAACCCCGATTCACTTACATGCTCAACAGGCTATAACTGCGATGGAGAACGGAAGTCATGTCCTTTGTGAGAAGCCAATGACGGGATCTTTAGAGGAAGCAGAGCACATGCGTCAAGTACGAGATCGCACGGGACGCTTTGTAGCCATCGGATTTAATTGGTCGTTTAGTGATTCAGTACATGAATGGAAACAAGATATTCAGCAAGGCTTGTTTGGTGCCCCGATTCGTGGACGGACAATTGTGCTTTGGCCTAGGGATGAAGCTTATTATAATCGTTCCAACTGGGCAGGCAAATGTTACGGTCCAAATGGGGAACCCATTTTCGATAGTATCGCTAATAATGCCACTTCTCACTTTTTTCATCACTTACTTTATGCATTGGGAGATACGGTGGAGCATAGCGCCAAGCTTCATTCTTTAACAACAGAACTGTACCGGGCCAACCCAATTGAAACGTTTGACACTTGTGCCATCCGAGCCAAGACAGACCAAGATATAGAACTTATGTTTTTAGCCTCTCATGCTGTTAACAGGAAGCATGGACCGCAATTCGAGATGGTATTTGAAAGAGCAACCATTTATTATAATGCAGGTGGAAATATGAAAGCGGTTTGGTTAGATGGTACAGAAAAGAGCTACGGCGATCCTGAATCAGAGCATATGCATAAGTTGGATGTTTGTATACAGGCCATTTTGCAGGGGGATAGTGATATTCGCTGTGGTATAGAAGCCGCTTACTCACATTTACTTGGTATTAAGAGTATGCATGAAGCTGTGCCAGACATACCCTTTTTCCCGCCAGACCGTGTGAAGAGAGATTCTGAAACAATGGTGACCTACGTCCCCGGGTTGGCTGAAACACTTATGGAATGTTACCAAGAACACACCCTCCCAGGGGAATCAAACTGTTCTTGGGCATATACGGGTCAAACGACTGATGTTCCTGATGAAGACTATCCTTACTAGATAGAGAGAGCCCTTTCATTTACAAATGAGATTAAATTCACATCTTTATTTCTGAAATTGAGACTTAAATTCTGTTTTTAATAAGACTCAAAACTTGGAAGCGCTTAAAATAAAGATAATCAAAAACACTAATCAGATGACCTTATGAATCAATGAATATCTCAAAGTTATCTATGAAGATAAATTGAAAGGGGTTACAACATGGGTGTAAAGTACCTGATAAAATGCGGTCTAGTTGCAGCGGTGATATCGGCATTACTATTAACGGGAGCTTGTTCAGGTGCAGAAACGGTGACTGGGAATGAAGTTTCGGCGAAAGAAACCAAAACATTGACATTAGCTCATATTCATAATGATGCAAGTCCTGTCTATCATAGTTTAGAAGCATTCGCAGATAAGGTAGAAGAAAAAACGAATGGAAGTGTTCAAATAAAAATTTATGCTGAAGGTGTTTTAGGTGGGGAAACTAAAGTTATGGAGCTTGTGCAAAGCGGCGTCATTGATATGACAAAAGTCAACGGTGGCGTGGTGTCCAAGTTTGATAACCAGTTCTCGGTATTTAGTCTTCCATACATTTTCCGAAACAAGAAGCATTTTCGCAGTTTTATGGAAACGGATACAGTTAAACAAATGTATAAAGGGTTGGAGGATGCCGGACTACGTGGCATTACGTATTATGATGCTGGTGCCCGGAGTTTTTATACTAGGAACAAGAAAATTAAAACTCCTGAGGACTTAAAGGGTCTTAAAATTCGGGTCATGAAAGATGTGACGTCGATTGAAACCATGGAGATGCTTGGTGCTGCACCAACGCCAATGTCTGCAACGGAAGTATATACGAGTCTACAACAAGGGATTATTGATGGGGCAGAGAGTAGTCCAATCGCTTTAACGGATGCTAATCACGGGGAGGTTGCTAAACAATTTTCCTTTGATGAACATACAAGAATTCCGGATTTCCTTATTATGAGTGACGCTTCTTGGGATAAGTTAAGCGAGTCAGAACAACAGGCGTTGCTAGAAGCAGGAAAGGAAACGACGAAGGATCATAACAAGCGTTGGGATAAGATGATTGAAAAAAGTATCAAACAAGCTAAAGAGGAAATGGGTGTAGAATTTTCGCATCCTGATCAAGCACCTTTTCGTAAAAAAGTGCAGCCGCTGATTGAAGAACGTCGGAAAAACAATCCTGAAATAGACCGGTTGTTAGATAAGATTGAAGCTTTACAATAAAGGTTGGATAGGGGGACATTACTTTGAATCAAGTAAAACGCTGGTTAGATCTAATGCTATTAACAGTAGCTAGTATTCTCATTATATTTCTAGTTGTAGGCGCTATATGGCAGGTGTTTACACGCTTTGTCCTTCAGGACCCAAGTATTATGACTCAAGAAGTGTTGCGATTCTCTTTGATTTGGATCGCGGTCATCGGATCTACTTATGCATTTGGTCAAGATGAACATTTAGCATTAACCTTTCTAAGAGACAAAATAAAAGGTCAAGCTCATAAGAGACTGCGCTGGTTCATTGATCTAATGGTTATTGCATTCGCATTATTTGTATTAGTGATCGGCGGATTTACAATTTCGAATGCGACAATGGCGGAGTTATCTCCTATACTAAGCATTCCAATGGGGTTGATCTATGGTGTTTTACCTGTTTGTGGTATTATCATCATTTATTATCAAATTATAAATATGACAAAACGTCAAGAAGTCGAAGCATTAAGTGTGCTTGAAAAGGGTGAGCATGAATGGATGTAACCGTTTGGACGGGGATTGTATTATTTGGACTATTTTTCTTATTTCTTTTTATCGGTGTACCGATTTCTGTCAGTATTGCTGTGGCAGCTTTTGCGGCAGCATTGATCGTGTTGCCGATGACACCTTCTTTGCTGGCTATCTCCCAGCAGTTGATTACAGGTGTGGATAGCACAGTGCTTTTAGCCCTTGTTTTCTTCATGCTTGCTGGAAGTATTATGAATAATGGTGGGATTGCCGACCGTCTAATTAATTTAGCAAAACTATTCGGTGGACGGATGTCGGGTTCACTAGCCCATACTAATATTATCGGTAATATGCTATTCGGTGCTATATCGGGTTCGGCTATAGCAGCAGCTGCAACGATGGGGCGGATTATGCACCCGCAGGAGAAAAAGGAAGGATACGATCCTTCTTATTCTGCAGCTGTCAATATCGCTTCAGCTCCGACAGGCTTAATCATTCCGCCAAGCAGTACACCAATCATTTTTTCCTTACTTAGTGGCGGGACATCAATCGGCGCCTTATTTATCGCCGGCTATTTACCAGGTATCTTAATGGCAATGTTATTGATGATCGTTGCTTATATTATGGCGAAACGCGCCAACTATTCTGTTGCTAAGAAAACAAATAGTGGGGAAGCACTCAAAGTTTTTCTTCAGTCGATTCCGAGTTTGCTATTAATCATTATCGTTATTGGAGGAATAGCCGGCGGCGTTTTTACGGTCACTGAAGGTGCTGCAGTTGCTGTTTTCTATGCGGCGATCCTTAGCTTGGTCTATCGGCAGCTTAAGCTTTCTGACGTTCCAAAGATACTTAAAGAAACAGTTATCTATTCCGGAATTATTTTGCTCCTGATTGGTGCTTCAACAGCCATGTCATGGGTGCTATCATATGCAGGTATCCCTCAGGCGATTACGGGGGCATTGCTTTCTATAACCGATAATACATCTATCCTCCTACTCATTATGCTCTTAATTTTATTAGTGATCGGGACTTTTATGGATGTGGCACCGGCATTATTGATATTCACACCTATTCTTTTTCCAATTGCGACACAGATGGGTATCAACCCTGTCCACTTCGGCATGATTATGACGATGGCACTGGCTATTGGTGTTACGACACCGCCAATTGGTACCGTTCTATTTATTGGGAGCAGTGTCAGTGGTGTTCGTATTGAAAAAGTTATTCCAAAGCTTGTTGTCTTTTATATTCCGTTAGTCGTGGCTTTAATCCTGGTTGCGTTTGTTCCGCAGATCAGTTTGTTTCTTCCGCGTTTGTTTGGATTGGTAGGATAAATAAAATAGTACAGCAGTGTACTATTTTATTTGTTTTTTATTTTTTGAAAATAATGACATTACCAACATAAAACAAGCGAATATCTTATGATTTAAAACTCTAGGAATCTATCCCAAATAAGGAGGTGACCAAAAGACCAGCAGTTTATTATAGAAATCTATAATCTAAAAGGGGAGGACAAGAGCATGAAAAAAAAGACAATGTGGGTTTTGGTTGTAAGCGCTTTATCAATGGTCCTGTTTTTAAGTGGATGTAGTAGTTCGGAGAAGTCTGGAGGGCAATCAGGTGATAAAACGATTAAATTGATGTGGTGGGGATCAAAAGATCGAAATGATATGACATCGAAGGCTATTAAGCAATTTGAGAAGGAAAATCCTAACATTAATGTGACACCTCAGTTTTCAGGTTGGGATGGGTATTGGTCGAAACTTTCAACACAAGTTGGAGGGGGGACCATACCAGATGTGATTCAGATGGATAAAAAGTATCTTCGGAACTATGCGACCCGTGGTGTTTTGAAGGATTTAAGCGGCTTAGATATTAACTTTGATGCGTTAGATTCGGGAAGTGTTAATTCAGGAAAAATTAATGAAGAATTGTATGGTATTCCGACAGGTGTGAATGCCATTACATTAATTTATGACCCAGCGATGTTAAAAAAGGCAGGGATTACCATTGATTCAGAGAAAAGCATGTCCTGGACCGATTATGCAAATATAGCTGAGAAAATTTCGAAAAATTTACCAGATACTTACGGAACGCAAAATGAAATGGGTTGGATGGCTTTATTTAAATTTTATGCCCGTGATCACGGTGAACATTTATATATAGAGGGAGAGAACTCCGTTAAACTCGGGTTTAGTAAGCAGACGATGACTGACTGGTTTAATTATTGGTTAGACCTTCAAGAAGAAGGAGTTGCGCCGCCTGCTGAATATACAGCTTCATTTAACTGGGGTGAAATAGAAAAATTCCCAATTGTGAAAAAGAAGACACCCTTTAGTTTTGCTTTCAGCAATCAATATCCCACAATTGAGAAATTCGCTAATCGAGATCTTAAGATGGCAATGTCTCCAAGCTTAAACAATGGGAATAAGCCTTACTTTTTAAAACCAAGTATGTATTGGTCAATTTCAAAAGATACGAAGCATCCTAAAGCTAGTGCCAAGCTTGTTAATTACCTTTTAAATAGCTCAAAGGCAGTCGAAATCATAGGTACTGATCGTGGCGTACCAATCAACACTTCGTTCAGAAAAGAGTTAACAAAGAGTGCAACAGGTGCGAAAAAAGAAGTCATATCTTTTGTTAATCATGTTGGAGAGGTAGCAGGTGATGCGCCTCCAGTAGATGCTTCGTCGGCAGGTCAATTAGTCGATTTGTTAAATGATATTTCCCAGAAAGTTCAATTTAAACAATTGAGTCCAAAAGAAGCAACAAATCAATTCTTTGACAAAGCAAAGTCAGCTTTAAGTGAAGATCATTAATCAAAGTGGTCTACTTGCTAAATAGTGATATATAGGGAGGTGTTTCCTTCATCCGAATATGTATTGGACAGTATTCAAGTTAACGGGAAATGCCCCCTAAAAGATGCTACTAATCAATTTATCACTGAAGCTGAATCTAGTTAAAGTAGGATTGCAGATATCTTAGTCGATGATCTTAATAAGAAGTGTCTCTTTCAGGTCATTTTAAAGAAAGAGACACTTAATTGACGAATTATACCATTAATTGATAACGCTGACTTAAAGAATAACACCATTTTGCTGTGACCAAAGTTACATATAGCAGCATGTAACTGAGTTGAAGTTTTAATAAACAATGAAAGGTGGCAGATGTTATGGCAGCATTGCGACGAAATCTTACTGCTTATGGTTTTCTAATGCCATGGCTATTAGGTCTTCTGGTTTTAACATTAGGATCGTTTTTTTTCTCAATTTATCTTGCTTTTACTCATTATGATTTATTATCTGCACCCCAGTGGGCAGGATTGAGCAACTTTAAAAAGATTTTAAGTGATGAACTGTTTTATACTTCATTAAAGGTCACCATTCTTTATGTTGTTGTATCCGTTCCATTACGTTTAATATTTTCACTCTTAGTTGCCGTTCTTCTTAACCGGGATATAAAGGGAATTGGGATTTATCGAGCGCTCTTCTATGTTCCATCGCTGATTGGTACAAGTGTTGGGGTTGCGATTATGTGGAGAAATATTTTTAGTGATGAGGGGCTAGTCAATGATGTTTTAGGCATGGTTGGCATAGAGGGTGTTTCCTGGATATCGGATCCTCGCTTTGCTATTTATGTGATTTGTTTATTAAGTGTCTGGCAGTTTGGTTCTGAAATGATCATTTTTTTGGCCGGCCTAAAACAAGTACCAGAAACTCTATATGAAGCAGCTGCAATTGATGGAGCATCTAAAATCGGACAGTTCTTTCATGTCACTGTTCCCATGGTATCACCGCTCATATTTTTTAACCTAGTCATGGGTACGATTAACGCGTTTATGGTCTTTACTCAAGGTTACATCATTACTGAAGGCGGACCGATTAATTCAACTCTTTTTTATGTTCTCTACTTATTCAGGCAGGGATTTGAATACTTTAATATGGGTTATGCTGCGGCTTTGGCTTGTATATTCTTAGTGATTATTTCTGTGTTTGCAGGCTTTTTGTTTCTTACATCAAAATTCTGGGTCCACTATGAATAAAGGTAGGTGTCAAAATTGAGTAAAAGATTGGAACCTTTGTGGATACACTTGATCCTTATAATATTGAGCATTATTATGATTTATCCGGTTTTATGGATGTTTTTTTCCTCCTTTAAACCGGCATCAGAAATTTTTTCGACGGCAGGACTTTGGCCGCAGGAATGGACGTTCCAAAACTATATAATAGGATGGCAAGGGGTAGGCGGAGTTGGCTTTGGAACATTCTTTATCAATTCATTTATTATTTCAACTTTGGTGGTTGTTGGAAGTTTATTTATTGCAACATTAACAGGTTTCGCTTTTGCACGCCTAAAGTTCAGATTACGAGGGGTCTTTTTTAGTCTAATGTTGGCAACGATCATGCTCCCGTTTCAAATTACACTTATACCACAATATATTATTTTTCATGAATTAAGTTGGGTTAATACCTTTCTTCCATTAGTGGTTCCGAGTTTTTTAGGAGTGAGTATTACACCATTTTTTATTTTCTTAATGGTTCAATTTGTTCGTGGGATTCCAAAAGAGCTTGATGAGGCTGCTATTATTGATGGTTGCAATACGTTTCAGCTTTTCTGGCGGATTATTTTACCTTTATCAAAACCTGCGCTAATTACCATTTCAATTTTTGCCTTTTACTGGACTTGGAATGACTTCTTCAGTCAACTGATTTACTTAAGTGATCCGGAGAAATACACGGTGGCAACAGGACTCAATATGTTCTTAAGTAATACAGGTAATAGTCAATGGGGCGCATTATTTGCTATGTCGATTTTGTCAATTATACCAGTCATCGTTATTTTCTTGATTTTCCAGAAACATTTAGTTAAGGGCATTGCTACCTCGGGATTGAAGGGGTAGTCGCCAAAAATAATGTGTTTATTGCTTAACAACTTGAGAACTGAAAGTGCTGACATCTTCCTGATTGGAGGTGTGAACCATGAGCATGGAACGCCTGGCATCTCGCTGTCTCTTAATGTCCAGGTAGATGCGTATAAATGAGATGTTGCTTAGGGGTAGGTGGGTGTGATTATTAGAAAGGATGGAAGGCTACTGCTTTGGTCACTTTCATAATTCTAATGCAAATCTGCGATTTAAAGGAGCTATAAATAATGGTAGCAAAGTTAACTTGTTTTCTGAGGAAGCCAACGTTTTTACTTCTAGGATTTCTTTTAATAGCATCGATCAGTGCACCTCAGTCTGCTGCAAGTGCAGCATCTGAAAATAATAGCGAAAAAAAAGTCCGCCAAATTGAATTTCTTAATCGGGGGCTTGTGGCTGTCAAGGTTGAAGATGGCGTCTTTGTAAGTTGGCGTTTATTGGGAACTGAAGCGAAAGACATTTCATTCAATTTATACCGTGACGGTAAGAAGGTCAATACATCTCCAATAACATCTAGTACCAACTATTTAGATCATGATGGAACATCACAATCAACCTATCATGTTCGAGCCGTTCTAAATGGAGAAGAACAATCAAAATCAGAAACAGTGAGTGTATGGGGAAAGCAATATTTATCCGTTCCACTTCAAAAACCTGAGGGAGGGACGACTCCCGACGATGTCTCCTATACATACAGTGCCAACGATGCTAGTGTAGGTGATCTGGATGGCGATGGTGAATATGAGATTGTGTTAAAGTGGGATCCATCTAATTCTAAGGATAATTCGCAATCCGGTTATACCGGTAATGTGTTGATTGATGCCTATGAGCTTGATGGAACCCGTCTATGGAGAATTGATTTAGGAAAAAATATCCGTGCGGGTGCGCACTATACACAGTTTATGGTGTATGACTTAGACGGTGATGGTCAGTCAGAAGTTGCTATGAGAACCTCAGATGGATCGGTTGATGGAACGGGGAAGGTCATCGGTGATCCAAACGCTGATTATCGAAAAGACGACGGTTATATATTGAGTGGGCCTGAGTATCTTACGGTGTTTGATGGTAAGACGGGCAACAACCTTGTTACAACTCCATTTTCACCGGCCAGAGGCGATATTTGTGATTGGGGGGATTGCTATGGCAATCGCGGAGACCGCTTTCTTGCAGGCATAGCGTATCTTGATGGTGTAAGGCCAAGTCTCATTATGGCTCGTGGATACTATGAAAAAACGATGCTCACAGCCTATAACTTTAGAAATGGTAAGCTAACGAAATTATGGACTTTTGATAGTGATGATCCTGGCAATGAAGAATATGCTAGTCAGGGAAACCATAATCTAAGCATTGCGGATGTGGATGACGATACTAAAGATGAAATCATTTATGGTGCAATGGCCGTTGATGATGATGGAACAGGCCTGTACACAACAGGCTTAGGGCACGGAGATGCGATGCATTTAGGTGATCTGGACCCCAACAGACCAGGGCTGGAAGTGTTTCAAGTTCATGAAGAGTATCCAAACAAAGCTGGTATGGAATTCCGCGATGCTGATTCTGGAGAGCTTCTTTGGGGAATTCCAGTTGAGGATTATGATGTCGGAAGAGGATTGTCAGGTGATATTAACCCTAATTATGAAGGAGAAGAGGTTTGGGCTGTTGACGGACCCTGGAATAGTTCGACAGGTGGCGTCTATACAGCGAAAGGTAAGAAAATTTCAACAAAAATTCCGCCGGCCAATTTTGCTATTTGGTGGGATGACGATTTACTCCGTGAAACCTTGAACCATAATTGGGATTCACAAAAGAAAGTTGGCGTTGGAACCATTGGCAAATGGGATTATGAGAACAAGAATATGGTCAATCTGTTAACGGCAGATGGAACTTATTCCAATAATGGCACCAAAGGCAATCCTAGCTTACAAGCTGATATTTTAGGTGACTGGAGAGAAGAAGCGATCTGGCGGACAGATGATAGCAGTGCTTTGCGGATTTATACAACGACATCCGTCACTGATCACCGTATATATACCCTTATGCACGATCCGGTCTACAGGTTAGGTGTTGCGTGGCAAAATGTAGCCTATAATCAACCTCCACATACGAGTTTCTATCTTGGTGCCGGAATGGAAAATCCACCGAGGCCAAATATTTACACAGTTATATCTGCCAATGTAGACATAAAGCCCGAAACTCTGAATTTAAAGAGTAAAGGCGGTAAACAATCTGTCACGGTAAAAATAGCATTATCGACTGATGGATCGACTGTTGATGGTTCATCGGTAAACCTGCATGTAAATGGTCAAACGGTTGAAGCTCAGGCCGTATCCAATGGTCGTGTTATTAAGTTTAATAGACAAAAAATAATAGAAATACTTGGAGAGAAAAATGGGGATGTAGAAATCACCATAACTGGGTCCATGAAAAATGGTGATACTTTTTCTGGGACAGATACAATCAGAGTGATTCATTAAATTCGTGTTCAACCTGTACTATTCGTGGAAGGAGTTTTACATTCATTTACAATACTCCCCACTTTCTTTTTGCAGATCGTTATTTAATAGGAGGGCTTTTGATGGTGCGTACCCAAAAAGAAGCAAAGGATTTACAAATTGCTTATATTGGTGGTGGTTCAAAAGGATGGGCTTGGGGATTGATGAGTGACCTTGCTATGGAAGAACGCCTATCTGGTACTGTTAAACTTTATGATATTAATTTTGACGCTGCCTATGATAATGCTATGATCGGTAATTCACTATATGATCGTAGTGAAGTCTCCGGGAAATGGAAATATGAAGCCGTTAGAACAATCGATGAAGCCTTACAAGGTGCTGATTTTGTCATTCTTTCCATTCTACCGGGGACATTTGATGAAATGGATTCAGATGTTCATCAACCGGAACAATATGGTATCTATCAATCAGTTGGGGATACCGTGGGTCCGGGGGGGATGGTTAGAGCGTTACGAACGATTCCTATGTATGTTGAAATCGCTGAGCATATAAAAAAAACATCGCCTCAAGCCTGGGTGATCAACTATACGAATCCGATGAGTCATTGTACTCGAACCCTGTATGAAGTTTTTCCGGATATTAAAGCGGTTGGTTGCTGTCATGAAGTATTCGGAACACAAAAACTGTTAGCTGCAATGCTTGAAGATTTAAAAGGAATCCGTGATATTGATCGTAGTGAAATTAAGATAAATGTCCTTGGTATTAATCACTTTACTTGGATTGATGAAGCGTACTATGAGGATATCAATTTACTTCCGCTATACGAAGAATTTGTTGATAAGTATTACAAACAAGGTTTTGAAGGCGCAGAAGAAGATCATTGGATGAATAATCATTTTGCATCTGCAGAGCGGGTTAAATTTGACTTATTTAAGAAATTTGGTTTAATTGCAGCCGCCGGTGATCGGCATTTGGCCGAATTTATGCCCCATTCATGGTATTTGCAAAGCCCGGAAAAGGTGAGAGAGTGGAAATTCAATTTAACGAAAGTGAACTGGAGAAAAGAGAATCGAACGCATTTATTAGAAAAAGGTAAGCGCCTAAAGGATGGCACAGAAACATTTGAACTCAATCCCACAGGAGAAGAAGGGGTTGGCATGTTGAAAGCCCTGCTAGGGTTAGGAGATTTAATAACGAATGTTAATCTCCCTAACACAGGGCAGATGCCTGATTTGCCACATGGTTCTGTTGTCGAGACCAATGCTTTGTTCAGTTACGACAGCGTTCGACCTTTAGTAGCAGGAAAATTGCCGAAGCCAATCAATAATATGGTCGCCCATCATGTTGAAAATCAAGCGATCACGCTTGAAGCTGGGCTAAAAAAAGATAAGAAACTAGGATTCCAAGCCTTTGTTCAAGATCCTTTAGTTGATCTTGCTCCTGAACAGGCAGAAGAGCTTTTTGAAAATATGCTTATAAATACGAGTGATTATTTGCCGGGTTGGGATATATATAATAGCTTATCAGTTTAAAGATTGTTAGGCTGGATTTATAGAAAGAATAAAGAGGGATGGGGTTGGAATTAGTTTTGAACGTAAATGGTTGAGTAATTATTGTAGAGCTGATCTCAAAGGATAAAATGAAGGAACTAAAAATAAAATTTGTTAGACAAGAAGTAAATGTAAAAAAGGCGGTCTATCAGAATCAGTCTGTTGGTACCCCAAAATTACGAATTTTTGTCTTAAATCATAAATAAAATCACATAAAACAAATAATTATTTTCCAATAAAAAACTTTTTGTTGTTGTTTTTGTGTTAGTAATTTGTTAATATGGCTATATAGTAACCAATAATAACTATATTAAGGCGTGAATTGACATGATGAAGGATACAAATACTTCCAAAGATGCTGTTGTTTTTCTTAATGAACGTCAACATAATATTATCGATCTTGTCGAAAAAAAGGGATCAGTCAGAGTAGCGGATCTCAGTAAACAATTCGAAGTTAGTGAGGAAACAATTAGACGTGATTTTGAGAAATTAGAAACAGAGGGATTTGTTGAACGGAGACATGGTGGAGCAGTTCGAAGTCAAAAACAGGACGAGTTAGAAATACCAGCTTTAAAAAGACAAGCAATGAACATTCAGGAAAAAAATATAATAGCAGCAAAAGCTGCATCTATGGTAGAAGATGGGGACATAGTTGGAATCGATGCAAGTACGACTGGACTACAAATGACAAAATATCTTAAAGACAAAGAAATAACAATTATAACTAATTCAATTGGTGTCACTTTGGAATTTGCTAAAGAAGAATTGATTCAAGTTATTCTCGTTGGTGGTTATTTGTCAGAAGGTTCTATGTCTCTTGTTGGAAACTTCGCAGAAAGGGTCATTCAAGATTATCATGTAGATAAATTTTTCTTTTCTTGTCAAGGGGTCGATTTTAAAAGAGGGATTAGTGAAATACATGAAGCTCAAGCATTAGTTAAAAAACAACTTTTTTCTATATCTGAGAGACTGTTCCTATTGGCTGATAACAGCAAATTTGGAGAGAAGTCCTTATTCCGCCTGTGTAATCTTCAGGATATTAATTATCTTATTACCGACAATAAAGTGTCCATTAATAAGGTACGGGAACTCAATGATTTAGGTGTTAAAGCATTGATTGCCGATAAAGCATAAACATTTTTAATGGGTTCAGTTTAGTCTTGAAAAAGCAACCAACCCTTGGGAGGCCATTTGAAAAAATTGAGTTTATTTTACATATGGTTTCTTGAGGCAATAAAAAGCTTCCGAATTTGGATATTCACCTAAAATCGGAAGCTTTTTTATAGGATAAAGGGCATTATTTAACCGTAATTTTCATAGGTATCCTTATATTTACAGTTTGTATGCATGTCAGTTTGACTTGAGGTTGATGTTACATCATATCCGTGTCAATGCTTTAATTAACTATTCTTCGCTCTACTTATACCGTTCCTTTGCTTTTTCTATAAGTATTCACTGTCTTGAACATCTATTTGTTTGGTGTGTCCCTCCAACAAAATATATCCTCGTTTTGGCTCTTCTGTTTACAAGCTGAATTTTGTTTCCGTGCATAATTCAATATTCCTAAAGAAAAATGGGCATCAAACCATTGATCTATCAAAACCCAAAACATTGTTCAAACAAAAACCACAAATTCATATTGATAACAACATTAAGTGTTGTTATAATAAGTTTAATCCCAAATTTGACACCGGTTACATAATAGTGAATTAAGTTGGTTTTGTGTTTATCGGTTGGTTTTTTGTTGTGTATCGCGTGAATGATTTTTTGTTTATATAGTGAACTCAAATCATATAATTTTTAACCTATTAATTATCTGAATATTAAAATTATGGTAAATGAGGGAGTGATAATATGGCAACTATTGGTCCGTCAATAATGTGCGCTGATATGGGTAGGCTCCAGGAATCAATCATCCGCCTTCATGATGCCAATGTGGACTTTTTTCATTTTGATATTATGGATGGGAAATTCGTACCGAACTTTACCATGGGCCCTGATATGATTAAAAGTTTGCGCTCACATAGTGGCAAACCGTTTGATATTCATCTGATGATTGAAGAACCTGAAAAATACATTGATCTTTTTGCGGATGCGGGAGCTGATATGATTTCTGTACATGCAGAATCTACAATGCATTTGCAACGAACACTTCAAGCTATTCGTGGCAAGAATATAAAGGTAGGGGTTGCATTGAATCCTGCCACTCCCCTTAGTTACTTAGACTATATTTGGGACACAATTGATTATGTTACGCTAATGACCGTCAACCCAGGATTCGCTGGACAGAAATTTATTCCATTAACTCTTAATAAAATTCAACAATTAAAACAGCAGATTGATGAAAAAAACTTAAATATCACTATTCAAGTTGACGGAAACATTAGTTTTGAAACGATACCGCAAGTCATTGCTAATGGAGCTGACATGCTAGTTTGTGGAACATCTTGTTTGTTTAAAAAAAATCAGACACTGGAAGATGCAACAGCAAAATTAAAAAACTTTATTACTAAAATACCGGAATATTCCCCGGTGAACGCTTGATTTTTCAAAGAGAGGGGGATGGATCATGTGTATTACCGTAGTTGGAAGTATCAACACCGATGTTGTGGCACTGACGGATGATTATCCTCAACGAGGGGAAACCAGATTCGGAAATTCAATAGATTATTTGTCAGGGGGTAAAGGGGCAAATCAAGCAACATCGGTTGCAAAATTAAGTAAGGGCGTAAAGATAATTGGCGCGGTTGGCAATGATCTTTATGGCGATAGATTGATTGATAGTTTAAACGAAAACGGGGTAAGTACCCATTTTATTAAAAGATCTAATACATTCTCAACAGGTACTGCCATTATAACGATAGATCAAACAGCGGAGAATACCATGCTAGTATTAAAAGGAGCAAATGATGATTTGCTGACAGACGATATAGAAAAGGCGTTTGAAAATATAAACGATAGTGACGTTCTTCTTGTACAAATGGAGGTTCCACAGGATACTGTGATTCGTGCTATGCAGCTAGCAAAACATAAAGGAATGCAAGTGATCTTAGATCCGGCTCCTGCGGAGGGTATTACTGTAAAAGCATTAGAGTATGCGGATGTGATAACCCCTAATCGCCAAGAAACAAATCATTTAATTGGTATTGATGTAACAAATATTGAAACCGCTGTCAGTGCAGCAAAAGCATTTGAAAATATGGGCGTCAGCAATTCCATCATTAAAATGGCTGATAAAGGCTCCGTCGTTTATCGGAGTGGTCACTGGGAGTATATTGAGCCGATTAATGTTCAACCACTTGATACTGTTGGTGCTGGTGATGCTTTTGCAGGTGCTATAGCATGCAGTATTTCCGATGGCTATGATCTCGTTGAAGCAGCCAAATTTGCGAATATTGTTGGTGCACTAAAAGTTACAAAATTAGGGGCACAGACAGGAATTCCAACACTAAATGAGGTTCATGCATTTTGCGAGGAAAGAGGATTAACTTGTTCTCAGTTAGAGGCAACAAGATAAAGGGGGTTACTTGTGTTGAGTGAATATCAATTACAAATGAAAAACATTAGTAAAACATTCCCGGGTGTTAAGGCACTTGAAGACGTAGAACTTGAGGTGAAGAAAGGTGAAGTTCACGCTTTAATTGGAGAGAATGGGGCCGGGAAATCTACTTTAATTAAAATACTATCAGGCATCCATAAGGCTGATGATGGTGCCCAGTTTTATTTTGAAGGTGAAGAGGCACAAATTAGTAAACCCATTGATGCTACGTTAAAAGGTATCTCAGTTATTTATCAAGATTTAAGTTTATTTCCTAATTTTTCAGTTGCGGAAAATATTCACATTGGTCAAGACAGCAATAAAATGCCGTGGAAGAAGGTGGACTGGAAAAATATCAAAAAGAGTGCTATTCAAGCCCTTGAAGAGCTGGAAGTGGATATTAATCCAAATACAATGGTCGAAACTCTGAGTATTGCGCAACAACAACTTGTCGAAATTGCAAGAGCTTTAGCGTTTGACTCAAAACTTATTGTAATGGATGAACCAACATCAGCTCTATCTTCTGGGGAAGTAGAAAAATTGTATCGTGTAGTTGAAAAATTAAAAAGAAGGGGCATTTCCATCATTTTTATTAGTCACAAATTGAAAGAACTGTTCCGGGTTTCGGATCGATTTACGGTTTTACGAGACGGAAAGTATGTAGGGTCCTATAGCCGGGATGAAATTGATGAATCTAAATTAGTAACCTTAATGGTTGGACGTGAGGTTACTTATGAAAAGAATAAGGAAGAAGTTGAAGTTGGTGAAACCATATTTAAGGTAAATGGCTTTTCAAAACAAGGAAATTTCAAGGATGTATCCTTTGAGCTAAAAAAGGGAGAGGTACTTGGGATTACTGGACTAGTCGGATCTGGTCGAACAGAATTGGCACAAGCCATTTTTGGAGTTAATAAACCAGAGAAAGGGACTACTGAAATTAATGGTAATCAAGTATCAATTAACTCTTCTAAAACCGCTGTCGATAATGGGATTGCTTATATTCCTGAAGCTCGGCAAACACAAGGTCTTGTACTTGGACAATCGATTATTAACAATATTTCACTACCTATCATTAAAAGATTACGAAACGCTATCAACCTCATTGATCGTAAAAAGGAAGTTAAATTGTCGGAGGAATACGTTAAATCGTTAGATATTAGACCCGATAATCCTAATATACCTGCTGAAAAACTTTCCGGCGGTAATCAGCAAAAAGTTGTTATTGCAAAATGGTTGGCGACAAGTCCAAAACTTCTTATCATTGATGAACCAACAAATGGTATAGATATTGGTGCAAAAACGGAGATTCATAAGCTACTACGTAAACTCTCAAAAGAAGGTATAGGTGTGATTATGATTTCTTCGGAACTTCCTGAAGTTTTATCGGTAAGTGATAGAATTTTGGTTATGAGGAACGGGCGTATTTCGGGAGAGTTAAATGCCAAAGAGGCGACACAAGAAAAAATTATGAACCATGCATTACAGGGTCAAGGAAAGACTATCTCGAATGATCCTACTAATTCTGGCCAGATTAGTCAGGGGGTATAAGTTATGAAGGCGTTTCTAAAACAAAAAGAAGTCAGTATTTTAGCCATTATTATTCTAATCAGTATCATTTTGACTGTTGTTAATCCAGTATTTCTAACTATGGGAAATATACTGGATATTATCGAGGGAAATGTGGTTATTGGCATTTTAGCTATTGGAATGACCTTAATCATTATAACAAGTGATATTGATGTATCGGTAGCCGCATTAACGACGGCCGTTGCAGTGATTATTGGGAATTTGTTTGCATATTTACCAGATAGCTGGATCTCAGTTGTTATTCTCTTCTTGGTTGCACCCTTGTGTGGTTTAGTACTTGGTTTTATCAATGGTTTTCTGGTCTCTAAAATTGAAATTCCTGCTATTGTCGTAACTTTAGGAACTTTGAATATCATGTCAGGTATTGTTTTGTATATTACAAATGGTCGATATCTAAATAGCACAAACTTTCCTGATGCATTTTTAGCATTTGCCGGTTTTAAATTATTAGGGATTCCCATTTTAATTTACCTTCTAGCTATTGTTGCTATTGCAACTTGGTATATTTTAAAACACACGCAAATAGGTCGTTCGATCCTTGCGGTTGGTGGAAACACACAGTCATCAGTAAGGGTTGGAATTGATTATAAAAAAGTTAAACTATTTGTATTTTCATATATGGGGTTTCTCGCTGGTATTGCTGCCATTGCTCAGACAACATATACAAAAGCTGTTGATCCCAACGGACTTGCGGGGCTTGAATTAACAGTAATTGCAGCAGTTGTGGTAGGTGGGGCAAATATTCATGGTGGTAGTGGATCGATTCATGGAACCTTACTAGGAGTTTTATTATTAGCAATAGTAGAAAATGGTATGATTTTAGCTCATATTAATACCTACTGGCAAAAGGTTGTTACTGGTGCCATTATTGTTTTTGCAGTTTCTTACGATCATTGGAACTATAAACGTTCACAAGAAAAATTAGCAAAAGTCGAAGTAGAGGCATAGGGGGGAGAAAATGAAGTTATCAAAGGAAAGTGTATTGGGGCTAATTGCACTAGCAATATTTCTGTTAATGAGTCTCATTACACCTGGGTTTCTATCTTCAAACAATATAAAAAGTATGATGTTTCAATTACCGGAATTTGGGCTAATCGCACTTGCTATGATGGTTGTTATTGTAACCGGGGGAATTGACTTATCGATTACCTATATTGCTGCTCTTTCTGGTGTAGGTGCAGCGTTAATGATGTCCCATGGTTTTTCAATACTACCTGCAGTTTTGGTAGCTATCTTGTTCGGTTTAGCTTGTGGAGCATTTAATGGTTTTATTATATCAAAAATCGGCGTTTCACCAATCCTAGTAACCTTGGGAACGATGGTACTGTTTGAAGGAGTTATTTTAGCTATAACAAAAGGTCACTCTATATCAGGATTTAGTGATGCATATGGATTAATTGGTAATGGGTATTATATGGGGGTTGTTCCGTTATCAATGGTGATCTTTGTTATTTTTGCAATTATTACCTCAATTTTATTAAATAAAACTGGTTGGGGTAGAAGTATTTATATGTATGGTAGTAATGATGTTGCAACACTATTTTCAGGAGTTAAAAACAGCCGTATATTAATGAAAGTTTATTTATATGCATCTTTATTGGCTGCAATATCTGCGATTATCATGACTTCACGTTATAATTCAGTGAAAGTCGACCTTGGGTCATCCTATTTGTTGCAAAGTGTTGCTGCTGCTGTGTTAGGTGGAACGAATATTCATGGTGGATATGGAAAAGTGATGGGAACCGTGTACGCGGTCATTATCTTCCAAATGATATCTAATGGATTGAATCTCTTAGGTGTTGACAGAGCGATTGTCGATGTATTCATCGGTGGTATCCTTATCATTGTTCTCACATTGAACTTTTTTTCAGACAAGTTTAAGAAAAATAAAGAAACCAAATCAGCAGCTTAAGAAAAACAGATAATGTCAGCTTAGATTTTTCCTAGAAATTCTAGGTTAAATATAAAATTATTCATATTTTAAGGGGGAAATTCGAATGAGAAAGTCAATCATAAGCCTATTGTCAGTTCTATTTTTTGTAGGAATACTGGCGGGGTGTGTCTCCAAGAACAGTGGATCGGACACTGGGAGTAGTGGAAACAAAGGTGAAGAATCAAGTGGTAGTGATGAATTGACAGTTGCTGTTGTTCCTAAACTTGTGGGTATTCCCTATTTTAATGCATCGGAAAAAGGGGCGGAACAAGCTGGAAAAGACTTAGGTATCAATGTTGAGTATACCGGTCCAACCAAAGCAGATGCAGCTGCACAAGTTAAAGTAATAGAGGATTTGATTTCTAAGAATGTAGATGTTATTGCGGTTGCTCCAAACGATCCAGCATCTGTTGAGCCGGTACTTAAAAAAGCAAAGGAGCAAGGAATAAAGGTCATGGATTGGGATACACCGGCTAACAAAGATCTTGTAGATCTTTCCGTGCATCAAATTGATGACAAAGTCTTTGGAAGTCACATGGCTGAAAAGTTAGTTAAAGCTATGGGAACAGACTCAGGTCAAGTAGCACTTTTAACTGGTGGGCTGAGTGCCGCGAATTTAAATTCTTGGCTGGATGCAGCAAAGAAAAAATTCGCTGAAGATTATCCGGGCATTGAAATTGTTACTGATAAAATTCCAACGGATGAAAAACAGCAGGTTGCTTATCAGAAAACATTGAATTTAATTAAGTCATATCCGAACTTAAAAGGTATTCTGGCTGTTTCTACTCCAGCTCCTTTAGGTGCAGCTCAAGCAATACAAGAGAAAGGACTACAAGACAAAATTGCAGTTGTGGGTTCAGCGCTTCCTACTGATTCGAAACCATTCTTGGAAGATGGATCACTAGATACAGCTGTTCTTTGGAATCCAAAAAAACTAGGTTATTTAACTGTTAAATTAGGAAAAATGCTTGCAGAAGGTAAAATACCAAAAGATGATCAAAATATTGAGAATATAGGAAATATTTCAATTAAAGAAGATGGTAAAACTGTGATCATGGGGCCTCCAGCAGACTATACGAAAGAAAACGCGGGTAACTTTGACTTTTAAATGTAAGCGCTGTAACTAAGGGGCGCTTCCAAAATCTCTGGGAGCCCCTTCTTTATTGGTAATTATTAGGAGGAAATAAATGAAAAGACAAAATTATCAAGTAAAAGATGATCAAATAAAAAAGGCATTTAAGACGTTAAAGAAAGAACATCCTGAAAAATTGAAAAGAAAATTAAACTTTTCATGGAGTAACTGGGGATTTGGATTGGAGTCGTTAGAAGAGTCAATTATACGGTTAAAAGAAGCAGGAATTGATTTTATTGAACTTCATGGCAATCATTATGGAGAAGATCTAGGTTATGAACAGCATACTACATTAGATCTTTTACAAAAATATGGAATGAAAGTATCCGGTGTTTGTGGAATGTTTTCAAAAGAAAATGACTTATCAAGTAATATGCCAAGTAAGAGACAAGAAGCAATAAACTATATAAAAAGGGAAATTGAATTTACAAATGCTGTAGGTGGGCATTACCTACTAGTAGTACCAGGGGCTGTTGGTCGACCTGATCCATATGATGATACTGAGTTTGATAGAAGTGTACAAACGTTAAAAAGTCTAGGTCATTTGTTTAAAAATAATAAGGTAAAAGCTGCAATAGAACCAGTCAGAGCAGCTGAAGTTAGCTTCACCCATACGGTTTCTGATGCCAAACAGTATATTAACGCTATAAATCATTCAGGTGTTCAAAATATAAATGGAGATATATACCACATGCAATCGGAAGAGTCACATATCGGTGAAGCCATCATTGAAGCTGGGGATCTGCTGGTCAATTTGCATTTGGCTGATAGTAATAGAGGGGCACTAGGTGAAGGATTTATGGATATCGATACCATTATTATGGCATTATATTTGATCGGTTTTAATCAAGAAGGAAAGTTTGTGACCCCTGAACCGCTTGGCTCTGGTGGAGATCCGTATCCTGCTATGAATGCTATACCCGATCAAAAAAAACTTGATCACTTGGTTTGGCAAACGATTACCTATTTTAGAGAAAGAGAAAATGAACTACTGAACAGAAGCTAGTTGGTAAATAATTCAATTAAGGTTTATGTAGAATCAAGTGCTCTCACATATTGTTGATCAAAACGACGCATATAGTAGACAAACGAACAGGGAGTGGAATTACATGCCAGAAAAATATGCGATTGGTGTTGATTACGGAACGGAGTCAGGTCGAGCAGTACTTGTGTCGTTAAAGAACGGAAAAGAAATGACAGATCACGTCACGACTTATAGGCATGGGGTAATAGATAAGAGTTTACCCGGATCTGGAGTACACCTAGATTTTGATTGGGCTTTACAGCATCCAAACGATTATATAGAAGTATTGAAGCAGTCCATTCCTGCTGTATTGAAGAGATCAGGTGTGAATCCCAATGATGTTATTGGAATAGGTATCGATTTTACCGCATGTACAATGTTGCCTATAGATGAACAAGGTGAACCCCTTTGTTTTCACCCGAATCTAAAGTTTAATCCCCATAGTTGGGTTAAACTGTGGAAGCATCATGCAGCTCAAGATGAAGCTAATCGAATCAATCAAATTGCCGAACAACGGAATGAGAAATTTTTGAGCCGATATGGAGGGAAAATATCTTCTGAATGGATGACAGCAAAGGTTTGGCAAATATTGAATGAAGCCCCTGAAATATATAACCAAACCGATCAATTCTTGGAAGCAACCGATTGGGTCATATTTAAAATGACAAATAATTTCCTTCGAAATAGTTGTACAGCGGGCTACAAAGCTATTTGGCATAAACAAGATGGATATCCAAACAGGGAATTTTATAAGGCGTTAGATAAGCGAATGGAAGATCTAAATGAGACGAAATTTCGCGGGGAAGTAGCTCCACTTGGTACGAAGGCAGGAGAACTAACGAAAGAAATGGCCAAACTGTTGGGTTTAAATACTGGAACTGCTGTAGCTGTAGGAAATGTTGATGCTCATGTGGCTGTTCCAGCAATGGGAGTAGTGACCCCACGTAAGCTTGTTATGGCAATGGGAACTTCAATTTGCCATATGGTGTTAGGAGAAGATGAAAAGAATGTTGAAGGCATGTGTGGTGTTGTAGAAGATGGTATTATACCTGGGTTTTATGGTTATGAAGCTGGACAGTCTGCTGTTGGTGATATCTTTGCATGGTATGTTGATCAAGCGGTTCCGGCTTATGTTAAACAGACAGCTGAAAAAGAGGGTCTAAGCGTCCATAAATGGATGGAAACAAAAGCTTCCCAATATAAACCAGGCGAAACAGGGCTCTTAGCATTAGATTGGTGGAATGGGAACCGATCTGTGCTAGTGGATACGGAGCTAAGTGGATTACTATTGGGTGTCACACTTCAGACAAAGCCAGAGGAGATTTACCGTGCTTTACTCGAAGCAACTGCCTTTGGAACACGAAAGATTGTGGATGCATTTATTCAAAGTGGTGTGAAAGTTGATGAATTGTATGCATGTGGTGGGCTACCACAAAAAAACCCGTTACTCATGCAAATTTACGCTGATGTTACCAATCGTACAATCACCATCGCCGATTCTAAACAAACCCCGGCCCTCGGAGCAGCCATGTTTGGAGCAGTCGCCGCAGGAACATTGAAAGGTGGTTTTGACACAATTATAGAAGCTTCAGAACAAATGGCTCGTGTTAAGGAAGAAAAGATTGTTCCCATACCTGAAAATGTAGCCTTATATGAACAAATATATAAAGAATATACAAAACTTCACGATTATTTTGGACATGGGGAGAACAGTGTTATGAAACGTCTGAGGGGAATTAGGTCAGAATATTAGATATTTTTTTTATAGGGGTTTGCTCAGTTAAGCAAAATACAATGTGATTTTCACCCAAAAGGTTACTCTTTACTCTACATGGCTTCATAAATTAGTTAAATATAGAAGAGATGCAGTCGATATTTCGAGAACGCTGATAATAGGTTTTGTGGAGCCTTCTTGCTGAATTGCAATTCATTGTATAGCCTAGGCAGCAAGTACTTGATAAATCAGCTGATGAGGTTAATAGGTTAAAAAACTGCTGGGAAGTCTCCCTTTACGGCTAGTAATCACTCGTGTTCTGAAGCATATTTTTAAAGTTATTCCGCCTGTTTAGGGTGCAATAACTTGGGAGTTATCAAGCGAGATTTCAGTTTCTGAATATAACTTCATTAAAAGGTTATTGGTATATGGCCAATAGCCTTTTTTTATTAAAGTAGCAATTCAAAAATAAATAAATAATCATATATATATAAACAAACAATATATATGATTATTTATGTTTATTTATTTACGATTTTACGTTAGAATTTTAATACGATCAAAATAAGGGGCTTTCAAATGTGGGTTTGGTGATGTAATTACGAATTTCGATCGTCATGTTTAGATCGATCTCTTTGAAGAATGATCTATATCATCATCAATTATATGAAAGCGATTACTTTGAAGAAGGAGGATGAAGATGGTCAAAATCGGTAGCAAGAACACAACCGGATGGAAGGCAACGATATCTGTAGCGATGGCAAACTACATTGAAGCAGGTTCGATCATTGCTGCAGCTAGCAGTCTTACGCTATGGCAAGCTTATCTTAGTATTGACAGTATAGGGGTTGGATTGTTAAGTGCTTTAAGTGCTAACGCATTTGGGGCAGCGGTCGGTGCATTAATTGGTGGCTATTTGTGTGATAAATATGGAAGAAAGTTCATATATACATACGATTTATTGGCATACATGTTGGGTGTCGCGTTAATAGCGGGTTCGGTTAATTTTCCCATGCTTCTAATCGGAACGGTTATAACGGGTATCGCGGTCGGTGCTGGTGTCCCGGCATCATGGACATATATTGCCGAAGAGGCACCTCATAAAAAGCGGGCTGCACATGTTGGTACAGCCCAGTTAGCATGGTCCATTGGACCAGCGGTGACGTTTTTGCTCGCAGTCCTATTCGCGCCACTTGGTTTGTTAGGAAGCCGCATCATATTTATTCACTTATTTATTATTGCATTGATAACATGGTACATTCGCCAAGGATTACCCGAGTCAACAGTTTGGAAGGAAGGAAAAGAACGTCAAGAGAGGGAACGTAAAGCTGGCACCATTTCCAAAAGTGCGCTTAAAGAGTTGTTTAGTCTAAGTGTGAACAGAGAAGCACTATTTCTATTAGTTGGCATTTATTTGTTTTGGAACTTAACATCTGGTGCGATGGGTTACTTTATGCCTTACATTTATGAAAATGTAGGTGGATTATCCAATCAACAGGCCAACTTATTGCAGGCACTATTATGGACTTTGACCGTCTTAACGACCTATTTTGTATTTATGAAGTTTGGCGATAGATTCAGCCGGCGATTTATATTTGGATTAGGAGCTGTGATGGGGATCGTCGCTTGGTTGATTTTAACGTTCTCAGCTATGAACTGGTTTTCATTGTTGGCATTTGTCATTTTATGGGGAAGTGCTGCTGGCATCGGCGCACAAGCATTTTACGGCTTATGGGCAAGTGAACTATTTCCGACAAAATATCGAGCGGGAGCGCAAGGATTTATGTATTTTCTTGTTCGTTTCGGTATAGGTATCTGGTCTTTCTTGTTACCGACAGTGATGGACACGTTAGGTTTCCAAACAGCTGGGATTGTCATGATTGGATTCTTAGTCGTCCATTGTATTATTGGTATACTACTTGCACCTAATACTCAAGGTAAAACACTTGAGGAAATTGAAGATGAGCGGTTTGGTCAACCGGAAAAAACAATCCATGAAAATGAACTTATATGAATCAAATAAGAGCCAGCTACGAAGAAGTTAAAATATAAAACAACTCATTCAAAAATAAACAAAAGTATGTTATGATAAAACAAACATATTTAATGGAGGCTTGCAAATGGTTGAAAATCGCTGGAGTGACACTAACATCAATTATGAAAACGATTTAGACCAACTGGTGTACCGATCTAATTTACTTGGTTCGGATCGTTCGGTAGCCAATTGGGGTGGTGGAAATACCTCAATGAAAACCACGGAAACAGACTTTCGTGGCCGAGATATTGACGTGATGTGGGTTAAAGGGAGCGGTTCAGATCTCGCAACAATGAAAGCTAAAAATTTTACGGGTTTGAACTTAGAAGATATCAGGCCGTTATTAGAACGTGAGGATATGTCTGATGAGGACATGGTTGAATATTTATCGCATTGTATGATTGATGCCAAACATCCACGTTCGTCTATTGAAACATTGCTGCACGCCTTTTTGCCGTTCAAACATGTTGACCATACGCATCCCGATGCCATTATCAGCATCTGTTGTTCGGATAACGGTAAGGATATTGCTAAAGAAATCTATGGTAATCGTTTCGTTTGGGTACCCTATATCCGTCCGGGTTTTTCGCTATCAAAAATGATCGCAGATGGCGTCAAAAACAACCCCAATGCTGAACTCGTATTAATGGAAAAGCACGGTCTTGTGACTTGGGGAGACACATCGAAGGAAAGCTATGACAAAACCATTTCTATTATTCAAGAAGCTGAAGATTATATTGATAAGCAAGCAAAAAATCACACATTATTTGGCGGGGCGCGATATAGTGCGTTACCAGCGGATGAGCGTAAAGACGTCTTGGCACAAGTCCTACCTGTGATCAGGGGTGAGGTCAGTCAATATAAACCAATGCTGGCCACTTACGATGATAGTGAGGAGACGTTAACGTTCGTTAACAGCTATGATGCTCCTGAGTTATCACAAGTTGGAGCGGCCTGTCCGGATCACTTGGTCCATACGAAGCGTGTGCCGCTTTATGTAGATTGGGATCCAACGAGCCAATCTGTAGATGATTTACTTGAACGCCTGAAATCAGGCATCGCGTCTTTTGAAAAAGACTATCAAGCTTATTTTGAACGAAACAAAAGTCAAGACGATACCATGTCTGAACCCGTCCCTAGAGTGATTTTAATACCGGGAATTGGTATGGTGAATACCGGTAAAAGCTGGTCAGCGGCGAATGTGAGTGAATCATTATACCATCGGGCGATCTCGGTTATGAAGGGAGCGACAGTCTTAGGAAACTTTGTTTCCCTTAATGAGGCTGAATCATTTGCGGTTGAATATTGGCCTCTGGAACTCTATAAATTAAGTTTGGCGCCGCCAGAAGCTGAGTTTTCTCGTAAGGTGGCGTTTGTGACAGGTGGAGCCGGAGGCATCGGTAGCGCGACTTGCTATCGATTCGTTTCAGAAGGTGCTCATGTAGTGCTTGCCGATATTAATTTAGAAGGTGCCGAAAAGGTAGTTAGGGAGATTAATAGTCGATACGGTGCCGGCCGTGCAACGGCAGTCAAGATGGACGTCACAAAAGAAGAAGAAGTTGTCGGTGCCATCCAACAATCCGTTCTAACCTATGGCGGGCTAGATACGATTGTCAATAATGCTGGTTTGGCCAGCTCAAGTCCGTTTGAAGACACGACGATTGATAAGTGGGATTTGAATATGAATGTTCTTGTTAAAGGCTACTTCCTAGTAGCACGGGAAGCCTTTAAATTGATGAAGAACCAGGCCATTGGTGGCAACATGGTCTTTGTAGGGTCCAAAAATTCGATTTACGCGGGAAAAAATGCTGCAGCATATAGTACAGCCAAAGCGGCTGAAGTCCACCTCGCGCGAACGATTGCTGCCGACGGTGGGCAATATGGCATTCGAGTCAATTCTGTTTTACCTGATGCTGTCATCCAAGGTTCGGCTATCTGGGATTCCAAATGGAAAGAAGAACGAGCAGCATCTTACGGCATTCATCCCGATGAATTAGAAGAACATTATCGTAAGCGAACCATTTTGAATGAGAATATTCTTCCGGCAGATATTGCTGAGTCAATTGCCTTCTTGGCATCGTCTAAAGCGGCGAAAACGACAGGAACGATGGTTACGGTTGATGGCGGCGTCGCAGCTGCGTTTACTCGCTAATATGAGACATAAATCTACTATTCTATGATATGGGGTGTTCATATGGAGCAAAACGGTAAAACCCAATGGTACATTGCCGATGCTTATATTCCGCCTGAGAGTTCCGGAGGATTAACAAGCCATGAGTCGATTTGCGTCTTAAATACCCATGCCGAAGATGCCCGGTTAAATATTTCTGTTTATTTTGAGGATCGTGCTCCTATGGAAAATATTATACAAATTGTTCCGGGACAAAGAACCAAACACATTCGAACCGGTTCCCTGCAAGCAGGCGGGGAATCGATTCCTAAAGATGTGCCTTATGCATTAGCTGTCACGAGTGACATTCCTGTCGTGGTCCAATATAGCCGGCTGGATGCCACCCAATCTGAAAACGCTTTAATGACAACCATCGCATATGCTTCAATGTAATCTATGAGTAGTAAATTTAAAGAAAGGGAGCGGTGATACGATGACTTTGACAGATCAAAGCTATGCCATTTTTGAACGACAACAACGTGATCGCGGGATTGATTTGGAAACGGTTAAAGACAAGCTTAAGACACTTAAGGTAGAAACACCTTCTTGGGGGTATGGGGATTCAGGTACGAGATTTAAAGTTTTTCAACAAGATGGCGTGCCGAGGGATCCTTTTGAAAAAATTGAAGATGCGGCTCAAGTTAATAAGTATACGGGGATGTCTCCTTCAGTAGCCATTCACATTCCTTGGGATAAAGTTGATAACTATGGGGAGTTAAAACAACATGCTCTGGACCATGGTGTGGATATTGGCGCTGTCAATCCGAATACCTTCCAAGATGATGACTATAAGCTAGGCAGTATCACCAATTCCGACTCAGCGATTCGCCGGAAAGCTACCGATCATTTACTTGAATGTGTGGATATCGCAAAAACGGTAGGGTCAAAAGCGCTTAGTTTGTGGTTCGCGGACGGAACAAATTATCCTGGGCAAGCGGATATTCGCAGACGGAAGCACTGGATGCATGAATGTCTTTCTGAAATGTATCAAGCCATGGATGATGATATGCGCATGTTAATCGAATATAAATTTTTCGAACCAGCTTTTTATCATACAGACTTGGCTGACTGGGGCATGGCCTATAATATGGCACAAAAATTAGGAGAGCGTGCTGAGGTACTTGTGGATACCGGGCATCATCCCCAGGCTACCAACGTTGAACATATTGTGGCATATCTAATGGATGAGCATCGCCTAGGCGGATTCCATTTCAACAGCCGCAAATATGCTGATGATGATTTGATCGCTGCGGCCCATCATCCATATGAACTGTTTTTGATTTTCTATCAAATCGTGAGTGCTCAGACCGATACTAATCCAGCGGTCAGAAACAATGCTGAGAATATCTCTTACATGCTTGATCAATGTCATAATCTTGAACCAAAGATTCCGGCAATGATTCGTTCACTTATTAATGTTCAAACTCAATATGCGAAGGCGCTTCTCATTAATTTAGATGAAGTCAGTGAAGCGCAGGAGAAACATGATGTTCTAGCTGCCGAGCATGCCGTCAGAAAAGGCTTTGAATGTGATGTCACACCACTCTTAGAGGTAGTCAGAGAAGAAATGGGTGTGCCGGCTGATCCTATGGCAGCCTATCTGAAGAGCGGTTATGGTGACAAAATTTTGGCCCGTGGTAAAGGTGGGGCCAGCTGGTGAATGTTTTAGCCTTTGACATTGGTGCCAGTAGTGGGAGAGCGGTAATCGGTCACCTTGATGGTCATCAATTAAAAACCCAAGAAGTTCATCGCTTTTCTAATGATCCAGTGGAGGTGGGTGGCCATCTCCACTGGGACATTTTAAGATTGTTTCATGAGGTCAAGCAGGGCATTCTTCAAGCTAAACATCAAGGATATGACGATATCCAAAGTTTAGCTATTGATACTTGGGCCGTTGATTTTGGCTTGCTTGATCAAAATGGAGAACTGTTGGGCAATCCTTATCATTACCGCGATCATCGGACAGATCATATGATTGACGAGGTACGGCAGCATTTATCAGAACATGATATATTTTCTAGAACGGGCATTCAGTTTATGCAGATCAATACGCTCTATCATCTTTACGCGCAAAAAAAGGCAAATGTGTCTCTTTTGCAACAAGCGGATACTTTTTTAATGATTCCTGATTTACTAAGGTATTTTCTTACTGGTACCAAGCAAAGTGAATTTACGAATGCGACAACGACCCAACTATTTCATGCATTTGAGAAGAAGTGGGATGACTATATATTGGAGCAATTGGGCTTGCCTACACACATTTTTACGGATCCGGTGGCACCTGGAACGGTGGTTGGAGAACTGCTTCCTTCTATCCGTCAAGAATTGGGTGTTTCATCAATTCCGGTGATGACGGTCGGAGAGCATGATACAGCATCCGCAGTCGCTGCGGTTCCAACAGATCAACAAACGTTTGCTTACCTCAGCTGTGGGACCTGGTCCTTACTGGGGACGGAAGTTGATGCTCCCGTCATTAATCAACAAGCATTCGAGTGGAATTTTACCAATGAGGGAGGCGTCAATGACACCTACCGATTGCTCAAAAATATTATGGGATTATGGATCATTCAAGAATGTCAAAACACTTGGGAAAAAGCTGGGGAACCCTTGTCTTATGATGAAATGAATGACGCCGTTAAGCATGCTAGTCCTTTTCAATCTTTCATTGATCCTGACCATGTCATGTTCCTAAATCCTTTGAGTATGCCGGAACAAGTTCAGCAATATTGTCGTGACACGCATCAGCATGTCCCAGAAACAAAAGGTGGTATCCTTCGTTCGGTTCTTGAAAGTCTCGCTTTAAAATATCGCTTCGTGCTTGAGAGGTTGGAAACATTGGCAGATACAACGTTTTCAGGTCTGCATATGGTTGGAGGTGGCATAAACAATGAAATTTTGTGTCAGTTCACTGCTAATGCGATCCAACGTCCTGTTTATGCTGGACCGGTAGAGGCCACGTCATTAGGTAATTTATTGACTCAATACCAAGGTTTAGGGCATATTAAAGGCATAGAAGAGGCGAGATGGATTGTTCGGGAGTCCTATCCATTTAAAACGTTCACACCACAAGATGAAAAAATATGGGAACAAGCTTATCAATCATTTTGTCACCTTATCAATGAATGAGAAAGAGAGGAGAAAGCATGCTTGTTGCAGAGAGACAACAAAAGGTTGTTGACATAGTTAATGAACGGAAGAGTATACGAGTATCAGAGCTTAGCGATATGTTTTCTGTTACTGAGGAAACTATTCGACGCGATCTTGAAAAATTAGAACATGATGGGAAACTGAGTCGCAGCCACGGAGGTGCTGTTAGCGTCAGTACAACAAGCTCGCCGGAAGTTCCTTATTCCGAGCGAGAGATTCTTAATGTTAAAGAAAAGAGGGAAATCGCCAGTGAGGCCGTCAACCAAGTTGTTGCCGGAGATAAAATCATTCTTGATGCGAGTTCAACGGCTTGGTATATGGCCAAGATTATTCCCGATATTCCCTTAACCGTGCTAACGAATTCAATTAAGGTTGCCATTGAATTAAGTTCAAAAACACAGATCACGGTGATTTCAACCGGAGGCATTTTACTCCAGCGATCACTGTCTTATGCTGGTCCCTTAGCCGAAGATTCCTTGAGTGCCTATCATGTTAACAAAGCGTTTATTTCTTCAAAGGGATTCCATTTTGAGCACGGCATCAGTGAATCGAATGAACAACAGGCTCGAATTAAGAAAAAAATGATCAGTATTACAGATGCTGTCTATGCGATGGTCGATCACAGTAAATTTGGAGTGCAAGCATTTACTCATGTTGCTGGTGTTCATCAAATTGATCACATTATTACGGATAGCCATATTGAGGAAAAAACAGTGGACCGGTTAACTGACTTATCGCTTAATGTCATTAAAGTGGAGGAGACGGCTGTTTAAAAATAAGCCGAAAGATGATTATAAAGAGACCATGGCTCGTTGTTGAGCTAATGGTCTCTTTATTTTTTATATTTGCATCTCATAACCATAGAGAGGCAATGATTACGCCATTCTTATCTGTTTGGATTGTACTAAGGATATGTGTAATCATGTGCTTCATCAATCATTAAATTATTTCTTAAGTTGATAAATCCCAAATTTACTAAATAAGCTTGGAAAAAAGTTATTCCGAAAATGAGACATATATTCTTTTTTTAATAAGACGCAATGATTGTAAGCGCTTAATGTTAGAGAAAGAGGGGGAATAACTAATGGTTATTAAGGATGATCTATTTTTAATTTATTATATTCATATTGAATAGATTGTTTAAAACCCCATTAATTATGATGTAGGAGGATTCATCATGAAAAAGTTGATTTTAGTTTCAGTTTTGTGTGGCCTTGGTTACATGATGTATTCAGTCGATCGAATGGTCATGTCCTCATCCGTAGGATTGATTTCCAATGATTTAGGATTAACAAACGGACAGTCAGGATTACTTTTAAGCTCATTTTTTTATGGTTTTATCGCTTTCCTATTTATCGGCGGGATTTTTTCTGACAAATTTAGTAGTAAATGGGTTGTGATTTTTGGTACATTAGTCAATCTCCTTAATCCGAGCCTTATAGAAGACGGCTGTTTCACCCATTAATTACGTTTCTATTTTTATATAACGTTCATTAAATCAATTGACGTCTTCCATATACATTCTAAAGAATTTTTCCTTGCTATCTTGTATGGGGGCAGTTGTCAAACCCCCGATATAGCCAATTTCTTTGTGACCTGTTTTAATAAAATAGTCTAACACTTGACTTGTGATTGTCTTGAAGTCAACCAATACTGCATCACAATGTTCCTCCGGACTTGTATCAACAAAAAAATATTTTTTGAAATCAATTTTAATTTTTTTATCTGTTCGTCATTAAATCTACCAACAGCAATGACCCCATCTATCTCTCCAGTAATATACGGATTCACCGTGACACCCTTTAATTAAGTAAGGAAGTCAGTTAAATAAAGATAGGAGGCTGTTAAATTGTTAAAAACAGGGTTATGCTCAATAACATTCAGGGACTTGTCCGTAGATCAAATCATTGCTTTGACAGTAAAAGCAGGTCTAGATGGCATTGAATGGGGCGGAGACATCCATGTACCTTCTGGAAGTGTTGAGCGTGCATCTGAAGTAGCCAATTTAACCAAACAGGCTGGATTAAGCATTGTGTCTTATGGTTCCTATTACAGAGTAGGTTGTGAGAATGAAACATCTTTTGAGCAGATACTGGAGACGGCGATACATCTTAATGCACCCGCCATACGAGTATGGGCAGGCAACCGTAGTTCGGAAGATGCTGATAAGACTTATTGGCAAACAGTAATATCTGATTCTAGAAAGATTGGTTCTCTAGCTGAAAAAGAGGGGATTGCCATTAATTACGAATATCACGATGATACGCTTACGGATACAAAAGCAAGTGCATATAAATTGATGAAAGCCGTCAATCATCCCAATATAGGAGTTTATTGGCAACCTGCTATTGATCAAGATGTAGAAACGCGTATTGAGAGTATTAAAGAAATTGGTCCATGGTTAACACATGTTCATGTTTTTCAATGGAGTACAAAAGATCGTTTTCCCCTAAGTGAGGGTAAACAAGAGTGGATTCGTTATCTACGTAATCTGGAGAATTCCCGGGATGATCGTTATATGATGTTGGAGTTTGTTAAGGATGACGATCCAAAACAAATGCTAGAAGATGCTGATGTTTTAAAACGTCTTATATCTTCTTAACAGGCCTGCATGAGATCATATCGTTATATTAAAAGATGTTTAAAATTAAATAATATATGGTGTGATGAGAGATGAATTTTGTTCCACACAAGTAAAGCAGTTTCATGGCTGGAGCAGTTAAAGAGTAGTTTGTTAATGTTTAAAAGTTATATATAAAGAAGGGAGAGAGTGAATGTCACCGTTTAATACCTCCTTTAATCTAAGGCACAATCCATTGAGGACAAAAAAAGATTTGCAAGATGCTTTAAAAGACATTTGTGCGCCGTTAGAAAGTTTTTTTAGTGAGGGTCATGCCAAGTTAAACCTTGGAGAAACAGCCGCGCATTATGATAAAGAAGTAGCAGGAATGGAGGCCTTTTCTAGGCCCTTGTGGGGAATAATCCCAGTTATTGCAGGAGGCGGGTCCACCCTCTTAGTGGATAAGTTTATTGAAGGCATTAAAAATGGAACAAATCCCAGCCATAATGAATTTTGGGGCGACATTAATGATTATGATCAACGCATTGTAGAATCAGCGGTTTTTGGTCTAAGTCTTGCGTTAGGAAATTCTCTTGTATGGGAGCATTTGTCTTCTTTTGAGAGAAAAAATTTATACAATTGGTTAAATGCCGTTAATCAAAAAAAACCGGCTGATAATAACTGGCACTTATTTCGAGTTATGGTCAATGTGGGTTTTTATCAGTTGGGACTGGATTATGATAAGGAGACGACTAATCATTCATTAGAGAGAATTGAAGATTTTTATTTGGGAGATGGCTGGTATTCTGATGGATTAACCACGCAAAAGGATTATTATATTTCATTTGCAGTCCATTTTTATTGTCTTGTTTATGCCAGCTATATGGAAAAAGAAGATCCCGTAAGATCCGAAAGGTACAAAAGCAGAGCAGCGGTTTTTGCAAAAGATTTTATTTATTGGTTTTCTAAGGATGGGTCGGCTTTTCCATTTGGAAGGAGTATGACCTATCGTTTTGCACAGGCAGCTTTTTGGAGTGCACTCGCATTTTCAGGAGTAGAGGTGTTTTCATGGGGGGTCATAAAAGGGTTAATTCTTCGGCATTTACGTTGGTGGTTTCAGCAACCGATTTTTTCTCATGAAGACCTTTTAACAATAGGTTACTGTTATCCTAACTTGATAATGTCTGAGAATTATAACGCCCCAGGTTCTCCTTACTGGGCATTAAAAACGTTTTGGGTTCTTGCTTTAGAAAGAGACCATCCATTTTGGAAAGCCGTTGAGGAACCCTTGCCACAATTGGAGGAAATCAAAGTTTTGAGGCATCCACAAATGATCGTGTGCCGAGATTATTTAAACAAACATGTGTATTCATTAACCTCAGGACAATATGATCATTCAGAACACTCACATAGCCCGGAAAAGTATTCAAAATTTGCCTATTCCAATATGTTTGGCTTCAGTATTCCTAAGGAAAATCGTGGACTAAAAAATGGTGCTTATGATTCAATGTTGGCTCTTTCTGAAAAGGACGATGATTATGTTCGAGTGCGAAGCACATGTGAAACAGTGGAGGTTAATGAAACAAATATTTATTCATTATGGAAACCCTGGAACAATGTTATGGTGGAAACTTGGCTTATTCCTTTAGGCCTTTGGCATGTTCGTCTTCATCATATCCAAAATGAACGAGCACTGGATGCTGCGGAAGGCGGATTTGCTATTCCAAAAGAAAAGCCATATACATCGGAGCAAAGTAAAATTGGAATAGTAGCCAATTCTTCTGCTGGGAACAGTGGAATGATTGACATGTTGGAAAATCGCAGGGTAGAAGCTGTCACTTCAGCACCGAACACTAATTTAATGTATGCCAGTGTATCCTCGATTCCAACTCTTATTAAAACGTTAGAAGTTGGGAGTCATTGGATGGCAACCGCTGTTTTAGCTCATACTGAGGATGCTATTTTTCAGGAATATTGGCGTTATCCACCAAGGTTAAAGAGAGATGAATTGGGGCTGCAAATTATATATGATAATGATATTAGATTTACTAAAAAAGTGTAAAAGTTTTCTTGCTCTGGTGTTATTCACTCCGGTACTGTGACAAGAAAAGCATCGGCAGCTTCTAAGATATATTGATCATTCATAACATTTAACTTGAAGGAACCTTATATCGTGTATTGACACACGCAAGTATGCTCGGGTTTTCTTTTAAGACCATCCCAGTCATTATCTGTAGACGTTTTTTCCTCCTATCCAATAATCTCTAATTATAAGGTTGACGATGAATGGCGTCTTTAAGGTAAAACAATTTTTCACTTAAAGAGGGGGAAGGCATGATGCCAAAAATGACGTTTATTGGTGCCGGAAGTACTGTGTTTGCCAAAAATGTTCTAGGTGATTGCATGTTTGTTCCGGCTTTGGAGGGCTTTGAGTTTGCTTTGTTTGATATTGATAACCAACGGCTTAAAGACTCGGAAAATATGTTAAATAATCTAAAAGCCAACTACGGTGCTCAGGTGACAATCACAGCTTACTCTGATCGAAAAGAGGCATTGCGGGATGCGAGGTACGTCATTAATGCTATTCAGGTGGGGGGCTATAAGCCAAGTACGGTAATTGATTTCGAAATTCCTAAAAAATATGGTTTGCGGCAAACAATAGCTGATACTGTAGGCATCGGCGGCATTTTTCGAACGCTTCGAACTCTACCGGTCATGTTTGACTTTGCTAAAGAAATGGAAGAGGTCTGTCCAGATGCGTGGCTGTTAAATTATACGAATCCGATGTCGAGTTTAACGGGGGCGATGCTTCGGTACACAAAAGTCAAGACGGTTGGGTTGTGTCATAGTGTTCAAGTTTGTACGGAATCATTATTCAGGTCATTAAATATGGACCCCGAGGGTGTCCAAGAAAAAATTGCCGGTATTAACCATATGAGTTGGCTGCTCGAAGTCAAAAAAGATGGCAAGGATCTTTATCCGGAAATCAAGCGTCGGGCGAAAGAAAAACAAAAGACACCACATGATGACAAGGTTCGCTTTGAACTGATGGATAAATTCGGTTATTACTTGACGGAATCTTCCGAACATAATGCCGAATATCATCCTTATTTTATAAAAAGTCAATACCCAGAATTGATTGATCAATTCAATATTCCGTTGGATGAGTATCCGCGTCGTTGTGAAAATCAAATCAATGAATGGCAAGCGATGCGTGAAGACATGGTTCATAACACAGAATTAACCCACACCCGATCAAAAGAATATGGTTCACGGATTATTGAAGCGATGGAGACCGATGTTCCGTTCAAATTTGGTGGTAATGTTTCTAATGAAGGTGGCCTGATTAGTAATTTGTCTAGGAAAGCGTGTGTCGAAGTACCGTGCGTAGCTGACCGGAGTGGTATTTCGCCATGTTATATTGGCGATTTACCGGAACAACTGGCAGCCTTAAATAGAACGAACATCAATACACAATTAATGACGATTGAAGCGGCAATCACAGGAAATAAAGACGCTATCTATCAAGCGGCGCTTCTTGATCCGCACACAAACTCAGAACTATCTATAGATGATACAGTGAAATTGTGTGACGACTTAATTGAAACTCATAAAGATTGGTTGCCGGCTTTTGAATAAGCCAGAGTGATCAAAAGCTTATCTCCCGGGCGATGCTCCGGGGTTTATCTATTCTCTGTCGTTACGAAAGGATTGGTAATCATTCATTTGAAGTTGTATATAGATAAAAACATTGTCTAATCCCAGTATCGGATTGACAAATGAGTCATTTTTAGATATTCTTCGTTTAATGATTAAATTATACAAAATATTAAAATTATTATATAGTCTTGGGGCTACAGAAGAAATATCATTTTAATGTAAGCGCTTTATATAAAGAGAGTAAGGAATGGTGTTCGGGTTTCTAAATACTTTGAACCATAGCATGGTAGCTTTAAAACACTTGTTAGCGTCTGAACCATTACTTACCGGTGTTTCCGAAGAAAATATCAGTCATTTATTGGGTGAATAGCTAATAAACATAGGAAACTGCTAAATTATTCCCAATACCTTGTTTAGGTTTTAATGCTACATATTAGGGAGGGTATGCCCATGGCAAATGTTTTGCGAGTGGGATTAATTGGTGCGGGTGGGATTGCCCAAGGCGTCCACGTACCGAATTATCTCAAGTGTGAGGATAAAGTTGAAATTGTAGCCGTATCCGATGTTGTTAAAGCAACTGCTGAGGCATGTGCGGAAAAGTTTTCAATTCCACATGTTTTCGAAGACTATAAGGAAATGTTGGAAGAAATTGAATTAGATGCCGTGAGTATTTGTACGCCGAATAAGTTTCATGAACCAGCGACTTTAGCGGCTCTTAATGCCGGCTGCCATGTCCTATGTGAAAAACCGCCGGCAATGACTGTTGAAGAAGCTGTATCGATGCAACAAGCTGCCAAAAAAGCAGGAAAAAAATTAACGTTTGGTTTCCACTATCGTCATATGCCCGAAGTTGAGACGCTAAAACGATTTGTTGATGCAGGTGAATTGGGTGCCGTTTATGCGGCCAATGTGAGAGCTGTTCGCCGGCGCGGCATCCCGGGTTGGGGTGTGTTTACAAACAAAGAACTCCAAGGGGGCGGCCCTTTGATCGACATTGGCGTGCATATGCTGGATACTGCGCTTTATCTGATGGGTTATCCTCAACCTGAAACAGTGCTAGGCGTCACCTATCAAAAATTGGGCAATCGTAAAGGCGTCGGTTTGCTAGGAGATTGGGACTCGGAAAACTTCTCTGTTGAAGATATGGCACGGGCGATGATTACGTTCAAGAACGGATCTTCAATCTTATTGGAAACAGCGTTTGCGGCTAATGTTGAGGAACACGAGGTTATGAACGTGTCTTTAATGGGTGACAAAGGTGGTGCAGACGTCTTTCCATTGAAAGTTTATCAAGAAAAACATGATACATTGATTGATATTTCACCGTCCTATCTCCCGAAAAAAGGAGGTCATGAGCTGCAAATTGAGCGGTTTGTTGATCATTGCTTAAGTAACCAACAACCGATTAGTACGCCAGAGGAAGGTGTTTATCTACAACAAATTATCAATGCCATCTATGAATCATCGGAATCCGGAAGAGCTGTTACGATTGGAAAGGAAGAAAAAGTATAAACACTGTTTCGCAACTGCATTACCAAGAATAACCCCTAGATTTAATACAATCATTCAAGGAGTGAATGTCGATGAAATTAGGTGTTTTTGCTGTTCTGTTCGGTGATCGCCCACTGGAGGAAGCGCTAGATATCATTGTGAATCAAGGTTTAGAGGCTGTTGAAATTGGGACGGGCGGTTACCCCGGTGATGCCCACTGTAAACCCGAAGCGTTGCTTTCTGATGACAAACAATTGCAAGCTTTTAAGCATACCATTGAAAGACGTGGTTTAGAAATTAGTGCGTTGAGTTGTCACGGCAATCCGCTCCACCCTAATAAGGAAATATCTGATCGTCATCACGAAGAATTTCAAAACACCGTTCTATTAGCTGAAAAATTGGGTGTTGAGACGGTGAATACCTTTTCCGGATGTCCTGGAGAATCCGAATATTCCCGTTTTCCGGTATGGGTCACATGTCCATGGCCTGAGGATCATTCTGAGGTTGTCCGATGGCAATGGGAAGAAAAAGTGATTCCTTATTGGCGTGAACAGAGCCAATTTTTAAGAGAACATGGTGTCCGCGTCGCTATTGAACCGCATCCTGGATTTGTTGTTTATAATACGGAAACGTGTTTACGATTGCGTGATGCATGCGGTGACAATATTGGCTTCAACTTTGATCCAAGTCACTTGTTTTGGCAAAATATGGACCCTATCTTAGGCATTAAAGAATTAGCAAAACATGATGCGTTATATCATTTCCATGCTAAAGATACGAACATTGATGAGCAAAATACAGCAGCAAATGGTGTGCTTGATACCAAGCCGTATAGTGATGAACTTAACCGGTCTTGGATTTTCCGGTCCATTGGTTATGGTCACGGTGAAGAAACATGGCGGAAAATCATTAGTGCTCTGCAGCTAGTTGGCTATGAAGGTGTCGTCAGCATTGAACATGAAGACAGTTTAATGTCGGTTGAAGAAGGTTTTAAAAAAGGGGCAGCCCTTCTACAAAATGCCTTGATTAAGGAAAAGGTTGGTGAAATGTGGTGGGCGTAACGCACAAGGAAGTTCGAATCGGTATGGTAGGCTATCAATTTATGGGAAAGACTCACAGTCATGCATACCGAGATTTGCCTTTCTTTTTTGACACCGATGCTAAGCCTATAATGAAAGCGATTTCCGGACGCGATGAAGCAGCAGTTAAAGCTGCTGCGGAGGATATGGGTTGGGCCTCTTATGAAACGGATTGGCGAACGTTAATTGCCCGTGATGATATCGATGTCATCGATATTGTTACGCCTAATCATACGCATGCCGAGATTGCGATTGCAGCGGCCGAGGCTGGAAAACACATCATAACGGAAAAACCACTAGCATTAACTTTAGAGGAAGCCCGGAGGATGTATGAAGCGGTAAAAAAAGCCAATGTTGTACACATGGTTTCCCATAATTATCGGTTTGCCCCTGCCGTTCAATACGCCAAACAATTGATTGCAGCTGGTCGACTTGGAAAAATCTATCATGTTAGAGCTAATTACTTACAAGATTTTATCATGGATCCTGACTTTCCATTAGTGTGGCGACTTAAAAAAGAAGCTGCCGGTTCTGGGGCGCTCGGTGATATTGGGGCCCATAGCATTGACTTGATCCGCTTTTTAGTCGGTGACATTCAAGAAGTCGTTGGCATGATGGAGACATTTATTAAAGAGCGGCCCCTCGGGGAGATGTCCGGCGGACTTAATGCTCAATCCGATGGGGAACAAACAGGTGAAGTCACTGTTGACGATGCGGCTGCCTTTTTAGCCCGATTTGAAAATGGAGCGTTGGGTACATTTGAAGCCACCCGTTTTGCGGCGGGTAATCGCAACAAAAATAAGTTTGAAATCAACGGTGAAAAAGGTTCACTACGGTGGGATCTTGAAAATATGAACAATCTTGAGGTGTACTTGGCTGATGATGAGCTTGGGCTTCAAGGGTTCAGGACCATTAATTGTACAGAGGAACAGCATCCATATGCTGGTGCCTATTGGCCGCCTGGACATATTATCGGTTATGAACATACGTTTATTCATTTAATCTATGAATTGATGAACGGTATCACAAACGGAACACAGCCTAAGCCTGATTTTGAAGAAGGTGTCAAAAATCAAGCAGTGCTCGAAGCGGTTCAACAATCTCAGACAACCAAACAATGGGTCAAAGTTGATCATGTTGGGGGCGGATAATATTGAAACAAGCGTTGATCTTTCAAGGTGGCTGGGAGGGCCATGAACCTGAGAAGGTTGCTGATATTCTTACCGGTATTCTAAAAGAAGAACACTTTGATGTTAATGTTACGGATACGCTGGAAACGTTGGAAAAGGATGACCTAACGGCGTATGACTTAATAGTACCGAACTGGACACAAGGTAGCATTAAGCGCGAACAGCTTCAGCCACTTTTAGACACGGTTGCATCGGGAACGGGTCTCGCCGGTTTACATGGTGGTTTAGGAGATTCCTTTCGTATGGCAACCGATTATCAGTTTATGGTTGGTGGACAATGGGTCGCTCATCCTGGTAATGATGGCGTGACCTATCAAGTTCATATTAATGATCCTGATCATCCGCTGACGGAAGGAATGGAGGATTTTACTGTAACATCTGAACAATATTATATGCACGTCGATCCCGTTGTTAACGTGCATGCCACAACGCGGTTCCCAGTTGCAGAAGGGCCCCATGCGTCTAATGGGGCCATCGACATACCGGTCGTATGGTCAAAATATTGGGGCAAGGGAAAAGTCTATTACTGCTCATTAGGCCATGTGGCCGATGTCGTAAAAAAACCAGAGGTAATGACGTTAATGCGGAAAGGGATGACATGGGCTGCAAAATAGATTGAGAGTGAATTTATTTGCTGTTTCCGGGTGACTTGAACATTAAAAAATATCTGTTGATTAGGTGTTCTTAACGTTGTTATGGCTTGCTGATGATCAAGCAAGTGGATTCGTAACAGGTATTAGTGTCCCCGTTGATGGGGGGTTTATGGCTTATTCGGGTGTTTAAGTTTGCATGAATAAAAATGCAGACGTTATAGAAGAAAATTTAGAGTACTAAGAAGGCCGAGATACAAGCTGGATAAAACTTTTTCCAGTTTGAACTCGGTCTTTTTTATTGTTGCTGTAAATCAACCTTTAAAAAATTTTCTAATGAAAAAGCGGCCACACCTAAAGCAGTGGAATGAGTTGATAGTTGAGCAAAGTCGACTTGTAGATCTTTCTGATGAAACCACATTGTCTGATTGGTTATTCGTTGTTTAAGCGGTTCCTTAAGCCACTGTTGACACGAAGCGATTCGATTGCCAATGATCACTTGATCAGGGTTGAAAATATTGATGATATTATTAATGCCAACACCTAAGTAATCGCCGATAGTCTCAAACAATTGAATGGTTTGTTTATTGTCATGTTCTGCTAACAACAATAAATGTTCCAGTGTGATTTCTTCCGCATGATGAGGTGGTTGAATCCCGGTCTGCTCTGCATTTGTTATTAAAGCTTGTTCGGATGCATACAATTCCCAGCAGCCTTCATTTCCACAGCGGCACTTAGCCCCACCTACTTCAATGGTCATATGTCCTAGCTCCCCAGAAAAACCGTTGTTGCCTTTAAAGAGATCTCCGTTTAATATTAACCCGGTGCCGATGCCTATCCCTGCGCTGACGTAGACGATATTATTAAAGTCTTTACCTATACCGAATTTTTTTTCACCGTAGGCACCAGCGTTAGCTTCATTGGCAACAACCACAGGAAGGTTGTATTTTTTCTCTAGTACTTTTTGCAGGTCAATATTTTTCCACCCTAGATTTGGCGCTAGCAATACTTCTCCATTGTTACTGACAGAACCAGGGACCCCGATCCCAATACCAACCACTCCGTAAGCGCTGGGCGGGGCTGAGTTAAAGAGACGATCGATCATTTGGAACAGATTACTCTGAATACCTTCATAAGACAAATGATTGAATTTAATCTTCTCTTCGTGGTGAATATTTCCTTGTAAGTCTGTTAATATGCCAAATAAATAATTGACACCCAAATCAATGCCAATGGAATAGCCGGCTAACTGATTGAACAACAGCATGACGGGTCTTCTTCCACCACTTGACTCTCCAGGACCGGATTCATAAATGAGCTGTTCTTCTAATAATTCATTGACTAAAGAGGAAACTGTCCCTTTATTTAAACCCGTCAAATTGGATGTCTCTGCACGTGATATAGGAGAGCGATCTTTAATGGTTTCCAACACTAACGATTTATTCCCTTTCTTAACGACATATTGATTCCAAGTTTGATTCATTGACATTTTCATCTCTTTCTTCCGTTTCTTTAAGTTTATCAGACAAGAACAGTAAAATAAACTTTGTTTATCCACTAGACGAATGATGTGTTGTTTGATATACTCAAAATCATAGTAATAACTAGCTATCGCTAGTGATCAAAATTATAGGGGGGATTTTTTTTATGGGAAGTAGGAAAGCGGTTTCATTAGTATTTATGATTTTCGCCACGTTGTTACTAGTGGCTGGCTGTTCAAGTTCAGAAGGTTCATCCGGCGGTGGGTCAGACTCTGGCGATAAAAAAACGATTGAATTTATGCACTTATGGCCGGAAGGAAGTTCCAAAGACCATTACGAAATTGTTAACGAAATTGTTGACGGTTTTGAGAAGGAGCATACGGATGTTAATGTCGATGTTCAAGTCTTAAATAACGAACAATACAAGCAGAAGCTGAAAGTATTATCTACCTCTAATAAATTGCCGGATGTTGGTATGACTTGGCCGGCTGGTTTTTTGGAACCTTATGTAAGCGGTGACATGTTTGCACCTTTAGATAATGTTCTTAATGACGGTTTAAAAGATTCATTTGTGTCTGGCACAGCTGAAGCATATCAAGTTGACGGTAAGACTTATGGTCTTCCGCTTGAGTTAAATATTGCTACTGTCTTCTACAATAAGTCCATTTTTGATAAATATAATTTGAAGGCACCTAAAACTTATGAAGAACTCAAGGATGTCATTACTACTCTAAAAGATAATGGCGTTGCACCCGTTGCATTAGGAAATAAAGACAAATGGACGGGTTCAATGTGGTATATGTATCTTGCGGACAGACTTGGGGGACCGGAAGGATTAAAGAAAGCCATTAATGGGTCCGGTTCTTTTGAAGACCCTGCCTTAGTTAAAGCGGGGGGTAAAGTTAAAGAGTTAGTTGATATGGGGACTTTCGTCAAAGGTTTTAACGGCTTATCTGACCAAGAAGCAAAAAGTATGTTTATGAATGGACAAGCAGCCATGTACTTAATAGCCACTTGGGACTTACCTAATTACACAACGAATGAAGACGTGCCACAAGAGTTTCGTGATTCTGTCGACTACTTTAAGTTTCCGACGGTCAATGGAAATGGCGACAAGAAAAGTTTTGTAGGTGGGCCTGGTGTTGGATTGTTTGTTTCGCAAAATTCGGATGTTAAAAAAGAAGCTAAAGCGTTCGCTAAGTATTTTGTACAGCAATGGGGTGAAAAATCTGTCTCTGAAGCAGGGGTGATTCCGGCAACAAAAGTTAATAGTGATGGACTTGACCTTCCTCAGATGTACACAGATGTATTAAAGGATTTGAACCAAGCCAACAATCTTACGCTATTTGCTGACGTACAAATGAGCCCTGATGTAGCTCAGACCCATCTTGATTTAATTCAAGCACTGTTCGGTGGTGAGATAACACCAGAAGAGTTTGCGAAGAAACAAGAAGAAGCCATTTCGAAAGACAAATAGCAGCTGTTTTTAAATTTTTCAATGCGAATGGAAAGGGCATTTCCTTTTTGGAGTGTCCTTTTCCATTTGATATTGATAGGGGGGTTGGATCCATGAAACAAGTGATGTCTAATAAATGGATGATTACTTTGTATGTTCTTCCTGCATTGCTGTTAATTGCTGTACTGATATTTATCCCACTAATATTGACGGGGTATTACGGGCTTATGGAATGGAATGGTATTGGCACCATGAAGATCATTGGTCTCGATAATTATATAAAGGCGATCCAAGATGGTGCTTTCTGGGAGAGTGCCTTTCACTCCTTTTTGTTAGCATTGTTTTCCACACTTAGTTTAATTTTATACTTGGCGGTGTCATTGATCTTAGCTTCCAAAATTACTGGGGCGGATTTGCTTAGAAAAATCTATTTAATTCCCATGCTATTGTCATCAGTAGCGATTGCTCAGCTTTGGATTAAAGTTTATAATCCAACGAACGGCATGCTTAATAGTATTCTTAGGGCGGTTGGCATTGATAGTCCTCCGACTTGGTTAGCCGATCCTTCTATTGTTTTATATGCCATTTTTATCCCGATCCTATGGCAGTACGCAGGTTTTTACATCTTAATCTATTATGCTGCGTTAAAGAACATACCGAATTCATTAATAGAAGCCGCTAGAATCGATGGTGCTTCTGCGTTCCAAATTGCTTATAAAATTAAGATACCTCTCATTATGGGAATCGTGAAGGTCACAATTGTGCTCGCCATTGTCGGTTCTTTGAAGTACTTTGATCTCATTTACGTCATGACAGGTGGCGGCCCCAATGGCGCTAGTGACGTGATGGCTTCTTATATGTACAAACTAGCTTTTGACAGCTATAACTTCGGTTATGGTAGTGCTATTGGCTTTCTATTATTGATTATCACATTAATTGTGACGGTTATTATTCGTAAATTAACGGCTTCTGATGAAGAAATACAGTATTAACAGGGAGGTGCTTGTCATGGGACGTGTTGGTTATGGCGTGTTATATCTTTGTCTTGCTCTTGTCGGAGTATTTCAAATATTCCCCTTAATATGGCTCTTTATGTTTTCACTGAAAACCAACAGTGAAATTTTTTCAGGAGCGCCGTTTGCCTTACCAACGGATCCGCAATGGGGGAATTATCTAAAGGTCTGGGAAGGCGGCATCGGTGTTTACTTCTTTAATAGTGTATGGATCACGGCAGTAGCCATTATTCTAACGGTATTGCTAGCAAGTATGGCGACGTTTGCGATTACCCGGATGCATTGGAAACTTAGTTCTTTCGTTCTTGGTTTATTCATGGTTGGGCTGATGATTCCAGTTCACTCTGCGTTAATTCCACTATTTAATATGTTTTCAAATGTCAATCTGATTGACAATCCTTTATCTATTGTCATCACGTATACGGCCTACAATTTGCCGATTACCATGATGATCTTGCTTGGATTTTATTACACATTACCGCGTGAAATAGAGGAAGCTGCCATTATTGATGGGTGTTCGATTCACCGTTTGTTTTTCCGTATCATTTTGCCGATGACCACACCGGTTATGTCAACAACTGTGATCATCAATATGATCTACAACTGGAATGAATTTGTCTTTGTGAACACATTTATCAGTTCGGACAAATTTAAAACACTGACAGTAGGGATTCAGAATTTCATCGGTCAGTACATGACAGACTGGGGTGCCATTGGGGCAACTTTAATTATAAGTGTATTGCCCATTTTGGTTGCCTTTATCTTCTTCAGTAACAAAGTTGTCGAAGGGATTTCTCAAAGTGCTGTAAAAGGCTAATCAATTTATAGAAGGAAGGGATAATGTGGTTAAAAATCATTTTTTTAATGCCCATCATTCACCGATCGGCTCTTTTTCTAGTTTTACCTTAGGCTTTCTCGGTGATGGCGGTGGCTTGGATTTAGAACTAGGAAGATCTCCGCGAAAGAATGTATATATAGGCGTTGAGTCTCCAGACAAAGAAGGTATTTACGAAACGCTGCCTTTCTTTGGTTCTTATACAGATGAAAGTGCACGCTATGATATTGAAAATCCTGATCCGGATCCTGAAAAGCCGGACATCATTCATCCCTTTTTGAAAGAGGACGTTGAACGTGATTTTAAACTAGGTACCGATACCTGGAAAGTGGGGGATCTAACGTACACAATCTATTCCCAAGTCCATCCTGTTGAAGAACCGAAAACAGCAAGTGATGATGAGTTAAAATTAACGTTAGTTCCCGCAGTATTAGCAGAATTAACAATTGATAATACCAAAGGGGAAAAAAGTCGTCGAGCATTTTTCGGCTATGAAGGAAGTGATCCCTACAGCTCGATGCGGAGGCTGGATGATGTAGCTGATTTGGCAGGTGTTGGTGAAGGAAGATTAACGGCCATTGCGGCATCAAAGGCGGATGCACGTTCAGCAATGCAATTTAGTATGGAGAATATATTGGATACACCACACGAAGAAAATTGGACCTTTGGGCTTGGATCAATAGGTTCGTTGGTTATGGATGTTCCAGCAGGAGAAAAGGCGACTTATCAATTTGCGGTTTGCTTCCACCGAGGAGGTATCGCAACGGCTGGTATGGATGCTTCCTATTATTACACGAAGTATTTTGCGAATATTGAAGAAGTCGCCACTTTTGCCTTAGATCATTTTGATAGAATAAAAGAGAGAGCTATAGAGGCTAACCGGATGCTGGAGGACGCCAAATTATCTGATGATCAAAAATTTATGATGGCTCATTCGATTCGGAGTTACTATGGATGTACCCAACTGCTTGAGCGGGAGGGTCAACCATTTTGGATTGTTAATGAAGGTGAATACCGGATGATGAATACCTTCGACTTAACCGTTGATCAACTTTTCTTTGAGCTGAAAATGAACCCATGGACGGTTAAAAATGAGCTTGATATGTTTGTTGAGCGTTTTAGTTATGAGGATCAAGTCCGTTTTCCTAATGATAACAAGTTATATCCCGGCGGAATCAGTTTTACGCATGATATGGGTGTTGCCAATACCATAAGCAGACCTCATTATTCAGCGTATGAACTCTATGGTATAGACGGGTGCTTCTCGCATATGACTCACGAGCAGCTTGTCAACTGGATATTGACGGCCTCCGTTTATGTCGAACAAACGAAAGATGAAAAGTGGCTTTCAGCGAATGTGACTATTTTAAAACAGTGCTTTGATAGCTTGTTGAATAGAGATCATCCTGAGCCTGACAAGCGTAACGGGCTTATGGGCCTTGATTCTTCTCGGGTAATGGGAGGAGCTGAAATTACAACCTACGATAGTCTTGACGTCTCATTAGGGCAATCGAGAAATAACATTTATCTTGGTGGGAAAATATGGGCATCCTACATTGCATTAGAGAAAATTTTCCGTGACAACGGTGAGGTAGGGCTTGCTGAACTGGCTGGAACCCAGGCGGACCGGAGTGCTAAAACCATCGTTAACAATGTCACATCTGGAGGCTATGTTCCTGCTGTCATCGGTGAAAATAATGATTCTCGAATTATTCCGGCAATCGAAGGGCTGATCTTCCCTTATTATACAAACAATCACGATGCGCTTGACCCTAACGGACGATTTGGCGAGTATATTAACGTACTTAAAAAGCATCTGAAGACGGTGTTAAAAGAAGGCGTCTGTTTATTCGAAGACGGTGGTTGGAAGATTTCATCGACGAGTCATAATTCATGGCTCAGCAAAGTCTACTTAAGCCAGTTTATTGCCCGCGAGATTTTAAAATATGACGATAAGCAGGGAGCACGGGCCGACGCAGCTCACGTCAAATGGTTAACACATCCAGAGCTGTCTGTTTGGAGCTGGAGCGACCAAATCATCTCGGGAGAGATAACAGGCAGTAAGTATTACCCTAGAGGTGTCACTAGCATCCTTTGGCTAGAAGAAAGTCATCCATAAGTACTTTTACTAGTAATAATAAAACCACCGCATTCTCCGTGAGTAACAAATAGGAAAGTGTGGTGGTTTATTTATATTTACGATTGATCTCTACATAATTAAGCAATTTTAGACTTGCTTATCATGTGCTTTTCGGCTTATTTTGTTAAAGGCATTTAAGCACATCCACATAGTAATAAATGCATATGTACTGCCCCCAAAAATAAACGCTAATGCGGGTATGGCTTTCATAACGAAAAAGATAGCTACTAGACTGATAACCATAAATAAATTATGCAGGGGATGAATTAACATAATAAAAAAGGCGTTTTTAATCACCTGAGGTACTTTTAAATCATAATGGACAAATGCCGGGAAAATATAAAGCAGAAATAAAATAAATAGTAACATAAAAGCGAACAAAGGGATATATGTCAATGCCATTGTATTCAGACTGAGTTGAATGTACCGAACATCGATATAAATCATAATACCTATCAAAGCAATAAACAGACCTAAGAGATTGCTTTTTATAAATTCTGACCTATAATGCTTCCAAAACGAAGGAAAAATTGGAATGTCAGCATTTCCTTTAAGCCATTCTCGGACAAGGGTGAACATAGCTGTTGTAGCAGGAAAAAAACCAAAGATCAATCCTCCAAGTAATGAAAACAGCCCCCATAAAAGATTGATATATGCAAATCTTGTTAACCATTCCATGGCATTGTAGATGACCCCGCTGGCATGATTCACGAATACTCCCCCATAACTGAAGACTTGACTGTTTACTTTATGGTCCCTTCTATAATACGGCAAGAAAAGATATTAGCATGCTTTAAGGGATAAAGCGTTTGCTATCAAAATCAATAACTAGTTGTATTATAAACCTTAATTTATGCATTATACAAACTAATAAAATAGTTGACGAGAGGCATTCTTTTTTGTGATTTTAATCGCTGCTTGACTTCTCGCTTTTCTCTTTCACATTAAAATAAAAACGATATAATAGAATTATTATAAAAAAAGTGTGGAAGGGTGAGGTTATGTATTACGGTTCGATTGAAGCTGGCGGCACGAAATTTGTTTGTGCGGTTGGCCGTGACAATGGTGAGATTATAACATCGACGCAAATGAATACGGAACGACCAGAGAAAACAATGCCACAAGTCCTTGACTTTTTCCGCCAATATCAATTGAAGTCGATTGGTATTGGTTCCTTTGGTCCGATTGATATTGCAACCCAAAGTTATACCTATGGGCATATCACATCGACGCCAAAATTAGATTGGCGGGATTATCCGTTGGTTCAAACCATCCAGTCTGCTTTGGATGTTCCAATTAGTTTTAACACTGATGTGAATGCTGCTGCTTTAGGTGAAGCGACATTGGGAGCTGCCAGAGGCTTGGATAGCTGCTTATACATAACAGTTGGTACAGGCATTGGGGCTGGAGCAGTCGTCCGCGGTCAAGTATTGCAAGGTCTATCCCACCCGGAAATGGGGCATATTCTGATCCGTAGACATCCAGATGATGATTATCAAGGTAATTGCCCTTATCATAAAGACTGTCTTGAAGGTTTGGCGGCAGGTCCAGCTATTGAAAAGCGATGGGGGAAAAAGGGGATGGATTTATCAGATCGTCCAGAGGTTTGGGAGCTTGAAGCTTATTATATTGCGCAGGCATTGGTTCAGTATGCCATGATTCTATCACCGAAGAAAATGATACTGGGTGGCGGCGTCATGAAACAGTTTCAGCTTTTTCCGCTGATTCGAAGCAAGTTTCAAGAACTATTAAATGGTTACTTTGATTTTCCAGAAGTCACTGATCAAATTGATGAATATATCGTTTCTCCCGGTCTGGGGGATCAAGCTGGTATCACAGGTGGCCTTGTATTAGCAAAACAAGTGGCAGGTCGTCCATATAAAAGCGCTGAATAAAGGATGGGTTCTAGATGGTTGTCATTTTAGCGGAGAAACCGGATCAAGCTAGGAAATTAGCCGCTCCATTCACACATAAAAAGGGAAACGGTTTTCTCACTATTGATGCATGTAAAGAGTTTCCGGAGGGTGCAAAAGTGACTTGGGCGATTGGCCACCTTGTTGAATTGAAAACTCCCGGTGAATACGATGCATCATGGGGAAAATGGTCTTTAGAACAATTGCCCATGATGCCGGAACGATTTGAGTATAAGGTGATGTCTGATAAGAACAAACAATTTAAGGTTGTTAAGGAGCTTCTTAATGAAGCTGATGGAATTATTATTGGCACGGACCCTGCCCGGGAAGGAGAAAATATTGCACGCCTTCTTATCATGATGTCAGGTTGTGCTAAGAAACCGGTGAAACGCCTGTGGACGTCTTCTTTAACGGAGAGTGCTATAAAGAAGGGGTTTTCCGAACTACGGGATGGTAAACAGACGATTAATCTTTATCATGAAGCTCAGGCACGGCAAATCAGTGATTGGCTTGTCGGTTTAAATGCGAGTCGTTTATATTCACTTTTGCTTCAGAAAAAAGGCATTCGTGATGTCTTCAGTGTTGGCCGTGTGCAAACACCTGTCCTTAAACTCATCTATGACCGTCATAAAGAGATAGAACAGTTTAAGTCAGAGCCATTCTTTGAATTAACGGCTCATTTTACCGTATCCAATGGCACATATAAAGGGAAAATGAAAGGACGCTTTCAATCTCAAGAAGAACTTTTCAAAGACGTACACCCGGACATTCAACCCGATCAAAATCATTACGAAGCCACGATTAAAAGTGTTGAAGTGAAAGAAAAACGCATACCAGCCCCGAAGTTACATAGCTTATCGACATTGCAATCCGTGCTTAATAAGAAGAACAAATACAGTCCTGATCAGGTGTTAAAGACTGCCCAAAGGTTGTATGAAAAGGGGTATATTTCATACCCGCGAACTGATTCCCAACATATCACCAATGAGGAATTTTCATACTTAAAAAACCGTCTATCTAACTATCAAGCGTGTTTTCATTTATCATTTGAGCCAACAAGAACAAAACCGTCCAAAAGATATGTTAACCCTGATAAGGTCAGTGATCATTATGCGATGATTCCGACGGAAAAAATCGTTGATGTCAACACCTTTCAGTCATTTCGGACTGAAGAAAAAGTCGTCTATGAGGCCATTGTTAAAAGTGTTTTAGCGATATTCATGGAAGACTATGTCTATGATGAAACGGTCATTACAACCGCTATCGGAAAAACTCAATTCTTCACCAAAGGAAAAAAAGAAAAAGGTTTAGGCTGGAAGAGGCTATACCAGAATGATTCAACTGAACAGGCAGAAGATGAGGAAGGCAGTTCTAAGTTGCCTGAGGTCTACCAAGGTCAAGTGGCTGAAGCTGAAACTACAGTCAAAGAGGGCATGACGAAGCCGCCCAAGCCATATACTCAAGGACAGCTCATTACCTTAATGAAAACAGCCGGAAAACACATTAATGATCAAGACATGAAAAATGCTCTCAACGAAGTCGAGGGGCTTGGAACTGAAGCAACGCGTTCTGGAATTATCGAAACCCTTTTGAAACGAGAGTTTATTGAAGTCAAAAAGAATAGTGTTTTTGTCACGAAGAAGGGTGAAATCCTTTGTGAATCTGTGCAGGGAACGATCCTTGCGAAACCGGAAATGACAGCAAAATGGGAACTATTCTTAAAAGAGATTGGTAATGGAAACAAATCGAAAGTCACTTTTGTTGAGAATGCCAAAAAGCTTTGTCATGCATTAATTGAACAAGCTACGAAAGCGATTGATAGCATCGATATCGAAAAACAAACAGTGGATCTAAAATTGGAAGATACCATTGCACCATGTCCGTCATGCCAAAAAGGGCATATTGTTGATCGGAAATCTTTCTATGGTTGTACAGGCTATCATCAAGGGTGTCGTTTCACCCTTCCTAAAAAACTAGCAAATAAAAATCTTTCTAAAAGTAATGTCAAAAAGCTATTAGAAAAAGGAAAGACGAATCTTATAAAGGGATTTAAAAGCAAAAACGGTAAAACATTTAATGCTTATATCGTTTGGGAAGATGCCAAAGCTGGAAAGGTCACATTTGAATTTAACAATAACAAAAAGCATTCGTCAAAACGATCCACACAAAAATAAACTGTGAGAGATGGATGTAGAATGGTAAAAGTATTGTTGGTATAGACCGATTTCCAGAAAAGATTTAAGTCAAAACAGAAAAGCCCCGCAGGAGCAGGGCTTAGCCAAAAAATTAATAATTTGACCACTGCTTTGATGTACTTTCTGAGCCGTTTAAGCAGAAGTTTTTGTTTTTCTTTTGTTGTTAATGATCTGTTTCCTTAACTATTTCATTTTCTTCTCTTCCTTATCAAGGAAGAACCAATTCGGAACCTGTTGAAGCCAGACAAGGGTATGGAAGCGTAATTTCATATCCTCCTCTAAATAAACGAGTACTTTATAACCTCTATATATTATGCAATGTTCTTCACTTAATTTATATATCGTACAAACAATGTATAATTTAATTGGATACCTTAGTTTGAAGGAAAAGCACACTAACAAAGGTCCAACAGTAAATAATGATGGAGACGATCTTGTAGCTAGAAATCCCGCTATTCGATTGACAATCAAACACTTTTTAGATACACTTTGTTCAACGATTAAATTATATAAAATTTAGAAATGATTATCACGATCCAGTTATATTTTATAGGTCATTTGTGTAAGCGGTTAACAAATGAGGGGTTCTAGTTGGGGACATGTGGTGAAGGCGTAAAGAAATGATATGGGCGACGAGATAAGTTGATTATAAAAATCGAGGTGAATCAATTGAGTTATTTTACTAATGTTAATCCAATTCAATATGAAGGAATTGAATCTAACAATCCACTCGCATTCAAATTTTACAATCCAGAGGAGAAAATTGCTGGTAAGCCAATGAAAGAATGGCTACGCTTTTCTGTTGCTTATTGGCATACATTGACAATGGATGGATCGGATCCATTTGGGAATCCGACGATGAACCGTCCGTGGAATGAACAGTATACAGGTATGGATGCAGCCAAGGCGCGTGCTGAAGCAGGTTTCGAGCTGTTTGAAACACTTGGCGTACCGTTTTTTGCTTTCCACGATGTTGACATTGCCCCAGAAGGTAGTCATCTTCGCGAGACCAATAAGAATATTGATGAGATCGTTGCGATTTTCAGAGAGCAAATGAAATCATCGGGAATTGGATTGCTATGGAATACAGCCAATATGTTTGGTCACCCACGTTTTATGCATGGGGCGGCAACTTCTAGCAATGCTGATGTGTATGCTTATGCGGCCGCCAAAGTTAAAAAAGGTCTTGAAGTTGCTAAAGAGCTTGGATCGAAAAACTATGTATTCTGGGGCGGCCGTGAAGGTTACGAAACGTTGCTTAATACTGATATGGCCCTCGAGTTGGATAACCTCGCTCGTTTCTATCATATGGCGCTAGATTATGCCAAAGAGATTGGGTTTGAGGGTCAGTTTTTAATTGAACCTAAGCCGAAGGAACCGATGAAGCACCAATATGATTATGACGTCGCTAGTGCCTATGCTTTTCTACAAAAATATGATTTAGCGGATCATTTTAAAATTAATATTGAGGCGAATCATGCGACGCTTGCAGGTCATACATTTGAACATGAATTGCATTATGCTCGTGTTAATCATATTTTAGGGTCTGTTGATGCGAACCAGGGCGACATGTTGTTGGGTTGGGATACGGACGAATTTCCGACCGATATTTATATGGCCACACTAGCAATGTATGAAGTCTTGCAAAATGGTGGATTAGCTCCTGGTGGTCTGAATTTTGATGCGAAAGTGCGCCGGACCTCATTTGAACCTATTGATCTACTTTATGCCCATGTTGTCGGTATGGACACGTTTGCGCACGGATTAAGAGTAGCCCAACAACTCATTGATGACCGTGTATTGGAATCGGCTGTTAAAGAGAGGTATCATAGCTATACGGGAGGGATTGGTCTTGATATTGTAAATGGTAAAACCGATTTCCACAAGCTTGAGGCCCACGCGCTAGATGCCAATATTATAAATAAGTCAGGACACCAGGAAAGACTTCGTGGTGTGCTCAATCAATATATACATGGCGGAAAATCTTTGAGATAAGTGAGAGGGCGGGTACAGGATGATTGCCGTACCCGCCCTTTTTAATGATATGGAAAATTTTTTGGAGGTGTTGAGTGTGGAGTATGTAATAGGTGTTGACCTTGGAACGAGTGCCGTCAAAGTTCTGCTCGTCAATCAGCAAGGGCAGGTAGAAGCTGAATGTTCAAAAGAATATCCGTTGTATCATGACCGTACGGGTTATAGTGAACAAGATCCAGATGATTGGGTGAAAAAAACGGAAGCTGCGTTGCAAGAACTTGTGGAGCAGACAGGTATCCGCCCGGCAACAATTAAGGGACTGAGTTTCTCGGGACAAATGCATGGTCTCGTGTTAGTGAATGAAAAAGGTCAGCCACTTCGTCGAGCGATTTTATGGAACGACACACGAACAACTGAGGAATGTCAGGATATTGAGGCAGCTGTTGGTTTGGATACATTCTTAGCTATTACGAAAAATCGGGCTTTAGAAGGTTTTACGTTGCCGAAATTGCTTTGGGTGAAAAAACATGAACCGGATATTTATCAGCAGGCACACGGATTTTTATTGCCGAAAGATTACGTGCGTTATCAATTAACGGGAGATTTCGCTATGGAATATTCCGATGCTGCTGGAACATTATTACTAGATATTGCGAATCAAGCATGGAGCACTGAAATCGCTGATAAAGTTGGTGTTGATATCCAACTATGTCCCCCGCTCGTTGAATCACAAGCGTGTGTTGGAACAATAATGCCCGAAGTTTCTGAGCGAACCGGGCTTGGTCCGGAGACACGCGTGTTTGCTGGTGGGGCTGATAACGCTTGCGGAGCGATTGGCGCTGGGGTTTTATCTGAAGGCAAAACAATGTGCAGCGCTGGTACATCAGGTGTCGTGCTCTCATATGAAGCAGCCGGGAATCTTGATTTCGGAGGCAAAGTGCACTATTTTAATCATGCCAAGAGTGATGCTTTTTATAATATGGGTGTGACGCTCGCAGCGGGATATAGCTTGGATTGGTTCAGGAAGACATTCGCGGAAGATACGTCATTTTCTGAGTTGTTTCAAAAGATCGCTGAGGTGCCAGTAGGCTCAAGAGGACTGCTGTTCACACCTTATATTGTGGGCGAGCGGACGCCGCATGCGGATGCTGATATCAGGGGCGCGTTTATCGGTGCAGATGCCAGCCATATGAAGTGGGATTTTGCACGGGCTGTCGTTGAAGGGATTACATTTTCATTAAATGAATCGATGAATATCTTAAAAAATAGCGGTAAAAAGATAACATCGGTGGTGTCTATCGGTGGCGGCGCCAAAAGCAATGAGTGGCTGCAGATTCAAGCAGATATATTTAACGCGCCTATTGTCAAATTGGAAAATGAGCAAGGCCCTGGTATGGGCGCAGCAATGATCGCGGCTGTCGGATCTGATTGGTTCGCCTCATTACAGGATTGTGCTGATGCGTTTATTAAGACGGAAAAAGTCATTGAACCGAGGGAGGAACATGTCAGTACCTATGAAACGTTGTTCGCAGTCTACCAAGATGTGTATGACCAGACCAAGGGGCTAACGCACGCTTTGAAACAGTTTCGCGGTTAGTCTTTACCGCTATTATTCTTCTATAACCATCTTCGTTTGAGCTTTTTCCAGCTTCGTTTGCATTGTTTAATCATAGAACGGCGCATCCGGCGATTAATCAATGGATAGGCGATAAAAGGCAATCCGGGAATGATGGAAACACAAAATAGGGCGAGCCAATAATTGATTGTGGCAAGTTTATATAGGATTGGCGCGGGTAACAAAGGATAAAATAAAGCTACTTTGAGGCTTGTTTGATACCTTCCCTTATGTTTGGCGGTTACTGTATACTTAATTGCCATGGATTCATCGGATGTTAAGATAAATGAACGATGGTTGAGTTGAATTTGCGGATCGTTATTTTCAACAAATCCAATTAATGGAACGAAACTCGAGTTCTCTAACACAGATAAACGGCCGCTTTTCACATCGCCCATACGAAGCATGCCGATGTCACTTCCAGATAATAGTCCCTGGTCCTCAGAAACTTCATATCTAAGGGTTATAAATTGGGTCATCATCAGCATTGCGGCAGCGGCCATTAGGCACATCGTAAATCCAGAGCCTATATAAATCAATTGACGGTCGAGTTTATGTTTCCTTTTCCCTCTTTTTTGTTCAAAAACTTCTCCGTAGGCGATAATACCAGCTAATAAAAGCGCGATGATCGGCATAACCAAACGAGCATTCTCCATATTCTGCATCCACAAATTAAGATAACCAATACGGGGGATGACCATCGGTTGTTCAGCGATTGTCGCAACTTTAGCTGTTATCCACTCTCGCTTAATAGGTGGCGCCTGATCTAAGGCTTGGTCACTCGCCTCATTGGCGTCACCTTTAGTGATAAATCCCTTATTACTATTTCCGCCTGTAACCCGGTGGGCTATCCAGCCCTTCGAGGCGAGCGTCCCTTCTTCGCTTTTGAAAAGTACAATATCGCCTGGGCGAATGGCGTCGTCTTCACTTAAATGATTAATAACCAGAATGTCTCCTCGTTCCCAAAGAGGGTACATACTGTTTGATTTGATAACAGTTAGAAAAACGGGGTGGTGAAATACAGAAGCCCCGATAGAAGCGATGAGCATGATGAGGATAACCATTGTTAAGATGAGATTAATAAATTTTGTAATAATCTTCATGACATCCCCCCTTACCAATTCAACATATAGGAAATTAGACGTAGTTCTATGGTTGTTTTTTGTGTAGTCTAAGAATATAATATTAATAGTTACTTAAGAGTGCAAGCCTATTCATATTGATGGGGTGTGAGGGTTATGCAACGGAAAGCCTTAATACCCATTTTATGTGTATTTCTATTGGCTGGTCTTACAACGGTTATGTCGTATACAAGTGTGACCGTTCAGACAAAGGGAAAATTGAATATTGTTAATACGGACAGCGCACTTTTAGCGTTATTGCCGGGAACAGCCTCACATATTGCAAATGATCGTCTCATCCTTGATTTCACAAGTACTGGAGATCAAGGTTTGCAAACAAACAGTACATATTCATTTCAGCGAGCCTTTCATATTAAAAATAATTCGGACACCGCGGTCACCGTTCGACTGAATGATGATCCGTTTGAACCGTATGCAACGATGGTATCAAAAGCCTATATTAGAAAAGATAATATATACTATGACCATGCATTAACCAAAGGACTTCCCTTAGGACCTCATCAGACGGCAAGCATTGATCTTATGATTGATGTTGGTGCTGCCTCTATTAATCTAACAACCTTTGATTTAAGCTTGACAGCCGAAAAAGGATTATCATCTGACAATCCTGGCCACGGCGGAACACCGCCTGAAGATGGCAGTGACGACAGTGATGATTCTCAAAATTCGTGTTCGAATCCGGGGCATTGCAAACATAAGATCAAAAGACTATTGACAGATGTTGATCATCTCCACCACGATATAGACGCTATTGTTAATGATGCTGTTAAGAAGAATAATACCATTTATGATGCGAGTCTTAAGAAAGCAGAGGTTGTTGATAAACTAGCTGATGTAAATAGCTATTATGAGGGGGCTCAGGATCAATTTGACCGAGCTGAAGAGATTTTAAACCAAATCGAGCAAATAGCGGATCAAATCAAAATCAATGACAATAGTCATCTCGGACGATCAATGATAAGGGTGGCTTCTGACCACGATAAGGAAAATGAAAACATTGAAGCGATTCTTGAATATATGAGACATGCGAAGCAATGGCAAAATGCGGCAAACGGCTATACATTTGAATAGTGAATTAGGAAGCGATGACAGACGTTCTTTATGTGGGCACTTGGAACGTTTACCAGCTAGTAGTGCAACCGGCCTGATGAAATTGGATGTGAATGACGTCCGATTGATTAGGGCGGTATTTTTTATTTTGCAATAGATAATCAAAAGGATTATTGAGGAGGAAACAGTAATGAGACGAAAAAAAGGGTTGGTTTTTGTTATCTGTCTTTTAGCTTTATCCGGTGTTATGGCTGCCATGTCATTTTCCAGTGCGACAGTCAATGCGAATGCTCAATTGAAAGTCACGAACAATTCACAGGGATTACTAGGGATATTACCAGGTGATAGTTCAGCGAACACTAAAAATGACGACCTTTTATTTGATTTAACGGAAGGCACAAACGCGGGTATGCAACCAGGAAGTCATTATCAATGGGAAAAATTATTTGAATTGAAAAACAATACCAATCAACCCATTGATGTCAAAGTGGAAGGCATTAATTTACCGAATGATAATGTTAAAGTCGAGGCGTTTGTCCACGGAAACAATTCGAAACCTATTACTGAACTTAGACGAATAGCTCCCCACAGCTCTATAAAAGTTGATTTGAAGGTCGATGTGCAAGAAGATGCATCCACTAATAAAAAAGCCAAACAACTAAATATAACTGTTAATGCTAAGAAAGCGAACTAATCATTTCCCCATATTTGAGCCATGGGGACTCGTGTAGAGGGTGATGACAAGTGCGGAAAAGTGCCGTTCTTTTACTCATCGTTGTGGTTTTGACCATTCTATGTCTTAGTCGATCGTATAGTTATTCACAAGCAACGGTGCCTGTCACCTCTAGTTTTTCAATTAAATCTGCTCAAAAGCATAACCCCATTCATTTATATGAAGACAAAGGTCAACAGGGCGTGGTTAGGATAGCCAACAATCGCGCGCAGCCTGTCAGGGTAGAGCAGAACAAAGTTTTTCCGGTAAAAGGGGTGCGAGATTTTTATATTATCATTAAGGAAACGGAAATCCCGGCCCAACAAACGGGGGAGCTACCTGTCGTCGTTTATGGAAACAAAAGGACGCCCCCCGGTGAATATCAGCTTCCTTTGCAATTAGAATGGAATAAGGGTACAGCGGCAGTTCAAGTGACCATTAGGCTTGATAATCAGATAAAAGCAAAAGGTCATCAACCGAAAACGGATTCCCAATCAAGTCATTCTTCTAGCCTAAGGCCTCCTTATCAATCGGCGGATTAGGGTAATACCTAAGTGAGGTGCTTTTGACACATATGAAAGACTTGCTCAAACAATGGATGAAGCAGAAAATCATACGCAGAATAGCAATAGGTTTAGGCATGACAAGCTTGTTCTTTTCAATTTATTCATTTTCTCAGCCATCCCAGGAAGTAGAGACGAAACAAATTAATTCGATCCGTACCAGCACCACCTATACTTTAGAAGCTCGCGTCAAACCGAATGTCTTGTATCCGGAAGGGACGACGCTACATCCGAAAAAGGCGTTTACGACAGCTTTAGCTGATCAATTACTCATCCATATGACAATTAAGGTTGATTCGAACAGGCCGGTAAAAGTTAAAGGAAGTTTCAATCCTGAGTTAGTTATTCACGCTGATGATTTATGGACTAAATCTTTTAAGCTAAAATCGGGTCGTGAGTTTAGTCAGACATGCCAGGATTGCCAGGTTGAAGAGACGATGGAGGTTAAAGTGTCGGAACTTATTCAGTATCTTAATCACATTGAAGATAGTTTACAGATTCATCCGAGTAATTACGTTTTTCACATTAAACCACAGCTGACAGGTTCAATAGATGACAAAGGCAAGACATTTTCCTTGCAGGATGGTGATGGACTACATTTTAACCGTCAACAGACAGTGTTGAGTTTAGCGGATAAGGAAAAGCTACAAATCTCTGAAACCTACCCGATTAAAAACGTGATTCAACAAACCAATAATCTTGATCTCTGCTTGCTCCAAATCCCTGTGACTCCAGCGCGAATCATATTTTCATTGCTGACGATCCTATTGGTTACTGTCGTCATATTTACTAGTGAAAATCGAAAACAAGAGGATGTGCCTGAGTATGCCTGGATTGATTACAAGTATCGTAAGCTCCTAACCCCTGTAAAAATGCAAGTGAATCTTGAAGCATGTACAGAACTTGAATTAGAATCATTTGCATCACTTATGTTCATATCTGAAGAAAAGGAATCTCCCATTTTCCGCTATGAGAACAAGCATGAGGTCCTATATTTCGTTCCAGACGAGCCGTTTGTTTATTATTATATTACGGGTAAAAGATAAATAAGGCACAATGGAATACTAACAGACAAAATGACGCAAATGAACGGCGTCATTTTTTATGTCACCGTTTCGCATATTAATGAAGCTGGCGAAAACGCTCTGGCGGTATTCCTACAATACGACGGAACGTGGCAAGGACATGTCTCGTATCGCGGAAACCGACGTATGTGGCAATTTGTTTCACCGGAACGTTGGTATCGTCAATCAACAATCCTTTAGCCTTACGGATTCGTAGATGCAGGAAATAGGTATAGGGAGACATATCAAACGTTTTGCGAAATAATGCATTAAGATAACGGCTAGAGACCGTAATACATACCTTATTTGACTGAGTCCAATGTCGGGATTATCCAAATGTTCATCCATTCATGTGAGTAATGGTCGGAGTTTTTATAAATTTTGGGATGTGGGTGTGTTTTTGTGTCAGATCAATAATCTTATATTTAATAAGCAACGACATCACATACAATAGTATTATCATTATATTACAAGGGATGATGCCGAATGATTAATGAAACATTGCCAAAAATATGGTACGGCGGTGATTATAATCCAGAACAATGGCATGAACAAATTTGGGATGAAGATATTCGTATGTTCAAACTAGCTGGTATTGATGTCGCGACATTGAATGTATTTTCATGGTCGCTGAATCAACCCGATGAACATACCTATGATTTTACTTGGCTCGATGAAACGATCAATCGTCTCTATCAAAATGGTATTTATACGTGTTTGGCGACAAGTACCGGGGCCCATCCGCCATGGATGGCGAAGAAGTATCCGGATATTCTACGCGTTGATTTCTATGGTAGAAAACGGGCTTTTGGCGGCCGGCATAATTCCTGTCCAAACAGTCCTACCTATCGAAAATATTCGCAATTGATGGCTGAAAAATTAGCTGAACGTTATAAAAATCATCCAGCTGTTCTCATTTGGCATGTGTCAAATGAATATGGTGGATACTGTTACTGTGATCAATGTGCCCAAAGTTTCCGTAAGTGGCTGCGTCACCGGTACTGCAATTTAGACCAATTAAATCAAGCATGGAATACGCGGTTCTGGGGGCATACCTTTTATGATTGGGATGAGATTGTCCCGCCGAATGATTTAAGTGAGGAAAGAGAAGGCCAACAAACGAATTTTCAAGGCATTTCTCTCGATTATCGTCGATTTATGTCTGATAGCTTACTGGAGTGCTATAAACTTGAATATAATGCGATAAAAAGCTACAGCTCAAATGTTCCTGTAACAACCAATTTGATGGGGACTTATCAGGAGTTAGATTATTTTAAGTGGGCGAAGCATCTGGATGTTGTTTCGTGGGATAATTATCCTGCGATGAATACTCCGGTTAGTTATACAGCGATGGTCCATGATTTAATGCGGGGACTCAAGAGCGGACAGCCATTTATGTTGATGGAGCAAACGCCTAGTCAACAAAACTGGCAACCTTATAACTCGTTAAAACGGCCGGGTGTCATGCGTCTATGGAGCTACCAAGCGATTGCTCATGGAGCTGATACCATACTCTTCTTTCAATTGCGCCGATCCATTGGTGCCTGTGAAAAATTTCATGGGGCAGTGATCGAGCATGCGGGTCACGAGCACACAAGAGTTTTTCGTGAGACGTCAGCATTGGGGAAGGAACTGCAAACCTTGTCTGATCGTCTTTTAGATGCCCGTGTGAACGCTAAAATCGCGATCGTTTTTGATTGGGAAAACCGCTGGGCGGTTAATTTATCAAGCGGGCCGTCGGTGGCATTAGATTATGTTAATGAAGTTCACAAGTACTATGATGCCTTGTATCAGTTAAATATCCAAACCGACATGATTGGTGTTGATGAAGATTTAAGTCAATATGATATTGTTATTGCTCCGGTGCTCTATATGATCAAATCAGGATATGCACAAAAAATTAAATCATTTGTCAAAGCGGGCGGGACGTTTGTAACAACGTTCTTCAGTGGCATCGTTGATGAGAATGATTTGGTTACAGTCGGTGGCTATCCTGGTGAATTGCGAGATGTATTGGGGATCTGGGCGGAGGAAATTGATGCTCTATTTCCTGATCAAACCAATCAAATGGTCATGAGTCGGGAATGGGGTGGTTTGAAAGGGAACTATGAATGCGGTTTATTATGTGATCTGATTCATTCTGAGGGAGCTGATGTGGTTGCGGAATATGGCTCCGATTTTTATCAAGGTATGCCGGTACTGACAGCTCATTCATATGGTGAAGGGAAAGCATGGTATGTCGCGTCAAGTCCAGATAGCGAATTTTTAACGGGATTCCTTTCTAACCTTTGCACCGAAAAAGGTATCAAGTCTGTTGTTAATGCACCGGAGCATGTCGAGGTATCGGAACGGTCGAAAGAGGGTCAAACCTATGTATTTTTGCTCAATCATAATGCTGAGGCTGTAATTGTTGATTTAGGTGATCGGTCAATGAGAGATGTGTTAACCGGTGATATACAGTTTGGTCAAGTGCCACTAGTAGGTAGAGGGGTTATGATACTGGAAAAAACAACTTAAAGAAAAAACGTCCCAAAAGGTCATGTGGCTTTCGGGACGTTCTTGTTTTAACCATAGCACTGAAAAGATCGAATGCGGTCAAGATCGACGCCAAAGTACACCCAATTATATCCTGTCCAGCGCCATCCAGCTATAGACTGTCTGCCGACAAAGGTAGGATAGTACCAGAAACTCTGTCCGCCTCTTAGCCAAATATAGGTGTTACGGTATAAACATCCACGGATACCGCCTGGATCGACGGCATAGGTGCTGATTTGGCCGGTTCCCCCGGAAGAAAGTTGTGGTGTGAACGATGGAGGTGGTGATGACGGAGGCCCGCCTGGTTGACCGCCTCCGGTCCCTGGTGGTCCATATGGGGGTGGTGGTTGGGTTGGCCCGCCTTGTTGTCCAGGAAACAAGTAGTGAAACATCCCGCCCCATAGTCCGCTATTATGTTGCTGTCTATACATGTCATGACTCCTTTCTGTGTGGCCTTGCTATACACTATTCAGCACTTTGGTAAGCGTTAACTTGTCTATTTGAATTTAGACGGGAGCACAGGACCGGTGACATGCATAAATCCATCTTTTGTGAGGCAGATTAAAAGTATCATCATAGAGGAGGCGGTCACGTGCAGGAAACAAATACAACATTTGTCGCCGTACAAAAAAACGAGGACGGCGATATTACAGCTTTTAAAACATCTGATGGACGTGAATTGTCTTATGACGATGCGTTGCAAGCAGTGCAGTCAGGACAAATTGCCGATGTCAATGTCGGTGAGGCACGAAATGGACGGCCGGTGATCCGTGGAAATCCAGACGGGAACCCTGATAACAATCTTGATCAGCTCCCATCGTTTTAGTATAAGAAAAAGGCAGCGCGAATGAGCGCTGCCTTCTTTATTGAACGTCAACTTGATTCATCCGATTCTTGTTCAGATTTAAGTATTTCAGCCTTGCGTTTGGAAACCATCGCATAGCTGAAAATCGCCGCTGCGGCAATCAATCCGAGCACATTGGCTATCATTTTTGGAACCTCCTTTACAAACAATTGACTTGACCTTAAGCGTTATCAGAAGACACAATAGAAGATGTGAGATGGAATGAAGGCAGGTGTGTCTGTATGTTAAAACATCCATTAGATAATGATTTTGAGCAGCTGTCAACGTTCGAGCAAAAAATCATCATGGCAGTCGCTGCCAAGGTATCTGTTGACGATGCTAATACGAAAGTTTATACGCTCTATATTAAAGATTTGAATCTTGATAAACTTGTGCCCTCCGACATTACGCAAAGTTTGAAAGCCTTGCAGCAAAAAAATATTGCGGTTGAACGAGAAGGTCAATTGATTCAGGTACCGTGGCTGACTCAAGTGAGTTATGATGATTTATCAAAATCCTATGCCATCATTTTTAATTCCATGCTTAAAACATCGTATGTAGATTTGTTTTTAAAATACCACGGGGAGAGACAATAGCCATCATTTTATGTAGCTGTTCATTTGGCGGTAATGGCCCTCTATTTCGGAGCGTAAAATAACGAAAACCAGGGTCCTTAGGAACCCTGGTTTTCGTTATTCTACGTTTTCATTTCTTTTCTGTTATTTTACGCCTTTCGTCCACTTGTCAACAAGATCTTGATGATTCTCGACAAATTGTTGTCCAGCTTTGGCTGGATCTGTGCCATTTTGAATACTTAACATGACTTTGTTCATGTCATCTTTTGTCCAGTGGTATTGGTTTAAAATCTTATATGCAGCGGGTGCATCTTCTTTCAGGCCTTTACGAGTAACCGTGTAAATATCGTCTGGGTCACCGTAAACGTTTTTCGGATCCTTCAGGTATTTCAAATCCCATTTATTAAATGCCCAGTGCGGTGACCAAAGGGTGACAACAATTGGTTCATGTGCCTTGATGGCAGCGCCAAGAGCAGCTGTCATCGCCGATCCAGAACTAGGTTTAACTTGCCAATTGTCTTTTAGTCCATACTTTGGTAGCAATTCATTTTTAGTGATAATCATTTCACCAGCCCCAGGGCTAATGCCAGTAATGGTCCAATCGAGTTGCTGGCCTAGTTCGGAGTTATTTTTCAAATCACTCACCGAATTAACATCTTTCATGTATTTAGGAACCGCAAGTCCAAGAGGTGCGCCATCAACATTCGTGCGAATCCTATTAACTTGATTTTTATATTTCTTCCAGTAACTTGAGTGTGTATGCGGTAACCACGCAGCAAGTGTTGCATCTGCTGACCCGTCCGCTACACTGGAGAACATCGTTCCAACACCGACTTGTTTCAAAGTTACGTTATAACCGACATTTTCGAGAACCGCCTTCAGTACATTATGGTTGGCAATGGCAGAAGCATATGTATCAAGCGCGATTGTTAGATTTTTTTTACCGAGTTCAACACTGCTTTGTGAGTTGTCATCTTTGTCGGCATTGCTATTCTCATCATTGTTACCTCCTTGATTGCCGCAAGCACTTAACACCAAGAAAATCGCAAGTAAAAATGATGACAATATCAGCCACTTTTTCTTCATAAGTATGTATTCAATCCTTTCTAATAAGTTATATATTAGAATACACCGAATTCATCCTATTATTCAAATTGCAAAAAGTCGGATGACAAGTTAAATGGACCCACATATAGAGATTGAACAATGTTTCAATATTGTTAGGGACAATTTAATGATAAAATCAGGGATTTTAAGGTTAACTTGATGAACAAAAATATCCCCTGATAAAATCAGGGGATAAAAGGGGGAGAAGATGTTACTTCCATTATGGGCATATTTTTCTTATTTTATACATGATCAAAAAATTTTTCACAAAAGGGTTATGTTTGGTTATGATTAAGGGAGAAAAGGTGATTGAAATTGGCTGGTTTATTAGCCAGTGATGGGACGGTAATGACTAATGGCAACATGGTACGATTTCATTATCATAATTTTTTCAGGATTAGGTGCGGGAGTCATTAATGTCATGGCTGGTGGTGGCTCATTATTAACGTTACCAGTACTTATATTTTCAGGGTTACCTTCTGATGTTGCCAATGGGACTAATCGGGTAGCGACATTGGCCCATGGGGTGACGACGAGTGTTAGCTTTTCAAGACGCGGTCTGATTAACAAGAAAACGGTTTGCCTGCTTGCTGCGCCAGCATTGATCGGTTCGGTGCTTGGCGCCTTGTTTGCCAATCAGATTTCGGAATCCCTATTCAATAATATTTTAGCCGTTCTTATGGTCGTTATCGTTATTTTTATTATATGGAATCCTCAGACACGAGCTTTCAGCGATACCTTTGCTTTAACAGCTTCCAGGAAGATATCAGCTGTCATCACTTTCTTCGTCATTGGTGTCTACGGTGGTTTCATCCAAGCTGGGGTCGGTATTTTTATTATCCTTGCTTTAACGTCGATCTTCAGGATGTCATTGGTGCAATCGAACGCCTATAAGATGGTGGTTATTAGTCTATATACGCTGCTTGCGCTAGGGGTATTTATTTACAACGGCAACGTTAATTGGATCCTAGGCGCAGCATTGGCTGCCGGCAATGCTGCGGGTGGATGGATCGGTGCGCAACTGGCTTTTAAGAAAGGGGATAGCATTGTCAAAGTATTTCTCGTCATTGCGGTTATCGGGATGGCCGCTAAATTGTTATTTTTTTAGTAAGGCTGGGACAAATCTAAAAGAGGATACTCAGGAAGCTGAACAATAAGATATGAAAACAAGTTCTAAGCGGAGTCAAAATACGTAGACGCCCGCGGCAAGCGAAGAATTTTGACGAAGCGATGATAGGAATAACTATTCTAAACAAATCATCCGAACGGATTAATCAACAAGTTCGGATGATTTTGTGACGAATACTTTTTGTCCCAGCCTCCTTTTCATGATTTAGAGCGGTAAGTCACGACTGCGAAAGGTCAAAATGGCGATTACATACAAGAAGGCACCACCGACGAATAATCCGGCGCTAATGGCCATAACGTGTGCACTCCCATAGATGATGTCTTGTGGCTGATAAAGGGAAAAGATTGAGATGTGCTTCATCCAAGCTAGACCATCACTCATTTTACCGACCATATTTAAAATGTAGAAGAGTAAGGTGACAGTTGTTGAACAGCTGAGTGCACGCTTTTCATCGTTAAATAAGCAAGAAAAAAAGAAAGTATAGCCGCTAATGACGAAAAACAATAGCAGACCAATCACGTTCATTTGAATGTATCGTGCAACATGCAAATCAGGTTGGTTGATGAATATGGCTACCCCAAGTAAACCGCCACCTATTGCAAACAAGATAATCAAGACTAAGCCTGTGATCAATTGCGTCATTTGGGTAATAGCGATTTTTACTCTTGAATTCGGTGTTGACAGTAAATAGGCCATGGATCCGCGATCAACCAATCGGGCGATGAGTTTGGTGCCAGTCACAATGCTAAAAATCGCAAGAATAATAATAAACAGCAGGCCATAGAATTCATTGGCAATAAAGGCTCCCAAAGAGTTGAAACTCGCTGAGACATTAAAAGCTTTAAGCATTCCTTCAGGCATTTGCTTCATGATATCTTGAATACCTTTAGTATCGGCCATGGATGGATAAATCCAGATGACCAGCCAAAGGTACAACATCGTCCCGAAAGCATAGCTGAAAATGGACTTGGCGTTGGCTTTGAACATCGTCTTGAATAACGCTGCATTCATGATTGGAACGCCTCCTTACGGTCATAATAGTTCATGAACAGATCTTCAAGCTCTTGTTCATGGATGGAAATATTGGAGACATCACAATGGTGCAAGGTATCAATGAACAATGGGTAGTTGCCTTGAATTTCAATTTGGACGGTGTCATCGCTTGTTAATCTCGCGTCTAAATTTGATGAAAGGATCGTATTAATATCTTCCTGTGATCGGACAGTGACCTCAAATACTTTTCGCTGTTCTGACCTTAGATGATGAATATCTTTGACAGTCACCATTCGGCCCTCTTTGATAATACCAACACGGTCACTGGTACGTTCGATCTCCGTAAAACTGTGAGAACTCATTAAAATTGTTTTGCCTCGTGCTTTCTCCTCACTAATCAAATCAATAAATACCTTTTGCATTAAAGGATCAAGCCCAGATGTCGGTTCGTCCAGGATTAAAACTTTAGGATCATGCATAAAGGCAGTCACAAGCCCCACTTTTTGCTTCATTCCTTTGGACATTTTATGAATCGGTGTATGAACGTCAAATTGAAACCGTTCGATTAATTCATCCCTGCGCTGTTGATGTTTGATTTTGCGCATTCCCTCTATCAATTGAATGAATTCGTCACCTTTCATCCCTTCAATAAATGCGATTTCACCTGGAAGATAGCCGACGTTCTTTTGAATATCGGCAGCTTGATGCCAACAATCCATGCCTGTGATTGAAGCACTGCCTTCTTGTGGTCTCATAAATCCAAGTAGGTGACGAATCGTTGTTGATTTTCCCGCACCATTCGGACCGAGATAACCAAATACTTCGCCTTCTTTGACGTTAAAACTAACGTCAAAAATACCTTTGTCAGGAGTGAAGGCGTTTGTTAGATGGTTAACGTTAATCATTGAAATGACCTCCCATCATGCTGAAAGAATTGAAATTTACAACGATGTATATTTCAATTTTTACTATAGGTGCATTTAGGTGTTAAGTCAATATATTTCTGAAACATTTTATTGTTAAAATTTCATTTTTGGTGCTAAGCTATTATTGAGGTGAGAAGAGCATGAGCGGGTTTGAACGGTTGAAAAGACAAAAACAACAAGCGATTCGCAATGCGGCCTTCAGTTTATTTTCTCAAATGGGTATTAAGGACGCTAAAATCAGTGATATTGCCAAACAGGCAGGCGTTTCACAAGTGACGATTTATAACCATTTTGAGTCAAAAGAAGGTTTACTTCGTGATGTGATTAAGCATTATATGGAGCATCAACTGAATAAATATAGGCACATATTGGATGACCAAACAGTTGATTTTATGGAGAAGGTTAGAAAAATCATGTTTGATAAAAGTCAAAATTACCGGTTTTTCAATCGTGAGATGTTAGAACAAGTCCTTGTGAAAGACGAAGCGCTTCGTGTCTACATTGAGGATTTTTATCAAAAACGGTCGTTGCCCTTTATGATGGATTTGATTGAGGAAGGTAAGCAAGAAGGAAAAGTCAGAGCGGATCTCTCCGTAGAGGCTGTGCAATTTTATATTAATATGTTTCAGGAACATATGGAGCGGCACTCTGACTTATTGACTGAGCATAACCAAACATTCGCGGATGATCTCATGCACATGTTCTTTTATGGATTAATTAGCAATCATACATCATGTGAATGATTCAAGTGTATGCAAGGTTTGATGCGATAACTGTATAAGACCCGGTATATCCATAATGAAGGATTCATCGATGTCATCCGGCAGATGAATCCGTATTGTATTGGTGTAGGATGGGTCTGGTTGACTATATGTATATGAAATGTCTTGACTGATTTGTGCTTTATAATGACGCCATAATTTGTTCATCTGAAAGCGAAGCGTCGAACATTGCGATTCAATGTCCGTCACGGGTAGAATAAATGCCAAATTAAGCTGACATCCTAGCGCCTGATCATTGTTTTCTAAGACTTCACCTGTCCAAGACGCTTCTGGATTAGTTAAATGGATGGTTCCGCTGACGGTGCTGCCGACGTTTTGAAAGGTCAGCGAATAATGACGCGATAGGTGGGCAAGATCGACCTGATCATGTCGATCAGTAATTTGAAAGCCGCCTTCAAGATCGTATTCATAAACGGCACCTTCAAGGACCGTTTTTAAGTTATCGAAAACAGTTGGATCAAACATGGGGATGCTCCTTTGATGAGAGCTAAGGTTATGGCGGGGGCCATAACCTTAGCTTTTTGTATTTTTCTTTTTGGCACGCTCTTCAAGTTCGGAATGGGGTCTTTGATCAGCAACGTCCTCGGATAAACCTTGTTTGTTAACGGCAGATGCTGTTTTCCCCTTATGCGCGCGATATTCCTTTTTACTATCCAATTAGAACACCTCCATAACTTAGTGTTCCAAAAGGACCCATTGTTTATCATCTAGTGTAAAGCTTTTTATATTAAAGGACAACGGATCTCTTGATATATTTTCATGGCATCATGTCAAACTAGAAGTTTGGAAAGGATACCGAAAGTGAATTATAATATAAAAAGTAAACCATAATGAAGGGATGAAGCTTTATGGAAAAACAGATTGGGATTTCCGATCACAAATTAGAAGAACTGATTGATAAACATATTCTTATGTCAGGCGGGGCGATTGATGTAAGCCGGTTACGGGAAGGGATTGAGGCGATTATTCGTGAAAATAACCGGGCTCTAATGGAAGATATTAAGGCATTGATGAAAGAGAATGATCATGACTAATTTTTCCAAAAGAAAGGCATCCACCCATCTTTAGGTGAATGCCTTTTCGCTATTTTAGTTTGAATCAATTTCAGGTAAAACTCGTGTTTCCTTTGTCATTTTAGATTGGCACAGAGGACAAGCGGGTTCACTTTCAAAAGAAAATTGATCGCGCATCCACCCGGAACAATCGTCACTGGTGCAAGACCACACCGCCGTTTCAACTTCAGGTGTTGGCTCTTTTTTCTGATTAAAGGCCATCGTATACCCCCTTTGTTGTTAACCGATATTAACCAAATTATGCCAAATCATGTTGTTTAATATTTCAATTATAACAAAAATATAAGAAATATGCTATTTGTATGTTTGGACAGAGCTTTTCCACAATTTTTCCTTTTACTCTCCCAAAGGCAAGCGCTTTCCTTTATAATATAAGAAAAGGCTAAAATTGAAGGGATTGAATGCGGATGCGTTATTGTCGTTTTCAAGTTGGTGAAGAAGTTAAGTATGGGATGGTTGATGTTAATAAAGTGATCGAACTCGTCGGGCCATATTACCAAGAAACATCAGCGCCGACTGAGAATATTTATGAATTAGAAGATGTAACCTTGTTATCGCCGGTCACGCCGAAACAGGTGGTTGCTATTGGTCTCAACTATGTCGATCACGCCAAAGAACAAGGAAAGGCTATCCCAGATGAACCGATGATGTTCATGGTATCTCCTCATGCTGTGATCGGACCTGATGATACCATTCATCTAGCAAGAGAGGAGCATCGTATTGAATATGAGGCTGAATTAGCCATTGTCGTCGGGAAAAAGGCTTATCAGGTTTCAGAAGACGAAGCGTCGGACTACATATTCGGGTATACCATTGCAAATGATGTGTCTGACCGTCATTTGCAAAAACAAGATGGGCAGTTCACACGCGCGAAATCATTTTCAACCTACAAACCGATGGGGCCGTTTGTCGCTACGGATCTAAAATATGACCGTCTGAAAGTGCAGCTGAAGCAAAACGGTACTTTAAAGCAAGATGGTAATACGAGAGACTTCATTCATTCTGTTGAAAGTGTGTTTGCTGCTGTTACAGACGTCATGACCTTGGAACCTGGGGACGTTATCATCACAGGTACACCGGCTGGGGTGGGGCCGCTTGAACACGGAGACCATCTTCAAATTTCGATCGAAGGGATTGGGACATTGGATAATCAAGTTGAATAATTGTTGTTTAATTGGGCTTCTCCTGACATTGGAGAAGCCTTTTCTTGTGTTAGGGGTGTAATGGAATTGAAAGAGCTTTATAAAAAATATTTAATATTGATTATATGTTTTAAATAAACTATTTTAGTAGAATTCCCTGAAATCAAGTAACACAATGCTTATATTGTTATCTCATCATAATATATCGCTTGAAATCATACGAAATAGACTTTGAGTTATTTCAACAAATCTCGCAAAATTAGTACATGGATTTAAAATAATTTAAGAGGTGATGACAACACATGAAGAAATGGTTGCTTTTTTCTATAACAGCGATGCTCATCTTCGCTGTGACAGCTTGTGGGAATTCGGAAGGAGCATCAAGCGAAGGTTCAGGTGACTCTGGCAGTAACAAACAGGTGACCTTAGATTTTGCTGATGCAGGATGGGACAGCATTCGATTACACAATGAAATTGCAGGGACCATCATTGAAGAAGGTTATGGGTATAAAACAAGTGTAACGCCAGGGAATACCCCCGTTACCTTCCAGGGGTTAGTCAATGGTGATATCGATATCTATATGGAGGTATGGACCGGCAATATTAAAGAGGATTATCAAAAAGCGATAGACGAAGGCTCAGTTAAGAAAACGAGCGTTAATTTTGATGATAACACCCAAGGTCTTTATGTGCCGACTTATATGATTAAAGGTGACGAAAAACGCGGTATTGATCCTGTGGCTCCTGATTTAAAAACGGTCGAAGATTTAAAGAAATATCCTGATTTATTTAAAGGACCGTCCGGCAAGCCACGAATCGTCGGATCACCACCAGGATGGGAAGTAGACAAAATCTTAGGGCAAAAAGTGAAGACATATGGATTGGATAAGCAATTTGAATATTTCCACCCGGGTTCACAAACGGCACTCACCACTTCCTTGTCCAAAGCCTATGAAGCCGGCGAACCATGGGTAGGGTATTATTGGACGCCGACATGGGTTATGGGGAAATATGATATGACGTTACTTAAAGAAGACGAATACAGTGACGAGAAATGGAACAATGGCTATGCATGTGAATTTCCATCGAACCAAGTGGTTACGGCCGCTACTGATTCGTTGGAAGACAAAGCGCCGAAGGTTGTTGAGTTTTTAAATCATTATAAAACAAGTTCCTCCTTAACCAATGAAGGATTGCTCTATATGCAAAAAAATGATGCCGGTGCTGAAGAAGCTGCAAAATGGTGGCTCAAGCAGCATGAAGATCTATGGACAAAATGGGTACCAGAAGCTGTTGCTAAAAAAGTGAAAAAAGCATTGTGATTCATAGTTGGCCGGTTTCCACGGCCAACTATTTCCCAATTTTGTAAGGAGGTGCGGTTGCTTAGGCAACGCCAAAGATTATGATGGACTTTCCAGCATCAATAGAATTTCATGTCAAAGACTATGTTAATAACATTATAGAGTGGTTACAACAACATTTTGGCTGGCTATTTGACTTTATTACGATTGTTTTGATTCATTTAATGAACGGTATCACCGAGGTTCTTACATGGTTGCCATGGTGGTTTTTTATCATTATTATATTTTCTTTAGGTTGGCGTTTTCGATCCTTGTTTGCCGGGATTCTTTATGCTCTGTTTTTATTTATAATTGGATTATTCGGTTATTGGGATTTAATGATGCTAACACTGGCCATTGTTTTAGCCTCCGTGTTTGTGTCATTAGTGATGGGTATTCCTATCGGTATTATCATGACGTATAGCAGAAAGTTAGAAAGTTTTATGAAACCGATATTAGATGCTATGCAAACCATGCCACCTTTTGTCTATCTCATTCCTGCTATTCTCTTCTTCAGTCTTGGTAAGGTTCCAGCTCTATTTGCGACGGTTATTTATGCCATTGCGCCAGTCATTCGGTTGACCAACCTAGCGATTCGTAATGTACCAAAAGAAGTGGTTGAAGCCGGCGAATCATTCGGTTCTTCAAAGTGGCAATTGCTCAAAAAGGTGCAAATTCCGCAAGCCCTGCCAACCATTATGGCTGGTGTTAACCAGACAACTATGATGGCATTGGCGATGGTTGTTATTTCGTCAATGGTCGGTGCCAAAGGTTTAGGAATGGAAGTGCTTATCTCCATTAACAGAATCAATGCTGGGCGTGGTTTTGAATCCGGAATTAGTATTGTCTTTCTGGCGATTATCATCGACCGTCTCACGCTGGCAGTCTCACAAAACACTCGCAATAAATAAGGAGCGCACATTGATATGACCAAGAAAATACGCGTTGATCAAGTGACGAAGATATTTGGTTCACACCCCAAACAGATCGTTCAGGAGTTAGACAATGGATTATCAAAGGACGAGATTTTGAATAAAACCGGACATACGGTTGGCGTTAATCAAGTGTCGTTTGATGTGGAGGAGGGAGAACTATTTGTTATTATGGGGTTATCGGGTAGTGGGAAGTCAACACTAATCCGCTGTTTGAATCTATTAAACATCCCTACATCTGGCAAAATCTTTGTTGATGATGAACCCATTACAGATTATAGCAAAAAGCAATTGAAAGCTTTTCGACAAGAAAAAATGGCGATGGTATTTCAACATTTTGGTTTATTTGATCATCGCACTGTTCGGGATAACGTTTCCTATGGATTGGAAGTTCGGGGTGTCCCGGTTGATCAACGGCAAAAAATAGCGGAGGATAGTCTGGAAACGGTTGGGCTGAAAGGTTGGTCAGATAAGTATCCGTCAGAACTAAGTGGCGGTATGCAACAACGCGTGGGTTTAGCGCGTGGCTTGGCCAATGATCCTGATATCCTACTCATGGATGAACCGTTTAGTGCCTTGGACCCGCTCATTCGTCGAGACATGCAACTAGAACTATTGGATTTACAGGAAAAGCTACAAAAAACGATTGTATTTATTACGCATGATGTGAATGAGGCTTTTAAAATTGGTGACCGTGTGGCTGTTATGAGAGATGGCCAAATTGAGCAAATTGATACACCTGAAAATATCCTCGCTAACCCAGCTAATGAATATATCGAAGCGTTTGTTAAAGATATTGATCGATCTAAAGTTTTACAAGCTGAACATGTCATGATTAAGCCTAACGCGCTTGTTTCCTTGAAAGATGGACTTAATGTCGCTATTAAAGAAATGAAAGATAACGGCCTTTCAAGCGTTTACGTTGTTGATAAACACAGGGTTTTACAGGGTATTGTAACCATTGATGATGCTTTAGAAGCGATGAAGCACCAACAGTCATTACAAGCGATTTTAAAATCGAACTTTGAGACAGCGGCGCCTAATGACGACGTTCAGAATCTCATTGATTCAGCTACAAAGACATCTTATCCGATAGCGATTTTATCTGATAGCCGATTGATTGGAATTGTTCCTAGAATTAATGTGTTATCAAGTTTGGCGACAGTATAATACGAGGTAAAGCATCCTATAAAATTATTGTTAAGCAGGTGTCTCAAAGTATCAGTCATACTTTGAGACACTTTTTTCATTGAGATCCGGTGAGTTATTGCTTGTTTGAAAGCCAATGGCACCTTGTAGCATACCAATTTCCCGTTCATAGAAGCGGCAAAATTGCAGTAAGGTTAGATCAGATAAACGCTGGGCCGCGGCTTGCATACCGATTGGCAATCCTGCTTCCGTTACACTGATAGGGATCGAGGCCGCTGGCAAGCCGGTGATATTATAAATTTGTGCCATCACCCAGTCGGAGTCTGGCTTGATAGCCCTCCCGTTAATGGTGTCAGGTCCTTCACGATCGAAGGTAAAGGCTGGGACGGCGACAGTCGGTGATAAAATAATGTCGTATTGATCAAGCTTGTCCTGCATTAGATGCCAGAGTCTCGCTCGTTCCTTCTCTAATTGTTTAAATTGGGCCGCGCTTAATTGTTTGCCCTGTTCGATAGCCTTTAGCATACTTTTAGAAAACATGTCAGGCTGCTTTTCCGCTTGCTTATAAAAACTAGCCGATAGTCCAGATGTCCATAAGCTCTCAAAGTAATGGATGAAGTCCCGGATAGACCGAGCCAGTGGTAAGTTAATTGCCGTCACGTCCAATCCACTTTCAGACAATTGATCAATCGCAGATAAGAATCCTTTCTTGACGCCTTCATCAATGTCAAAAATTCCAAAATCTAATGTCCAGCCAATTTTCAATGATTGAGGTATCTGGTTGATGGCTTGTCCATGATTCGGTTCCGTGATAGGTAAGGAAAATGGATCCGTATTAGAGACTCCTTGAGTCACATCCAACATCGTTGCAGCATCTTGTACTGAACGTGTGAGGGCGCCGTAGTGTAAGAATGGTTCATGACTGCCGAATATCCCGTTTAAATGATTATCAAAGGGAATACGGCCGTACGTCGGTTTAAAACCAAACACACCACATAGACTCGCGGGAATACGAATGGATCCGCCGCCATCGCTACCTTCCGCAAAGGGGACCATGCCGCAAGAAACAGCAGCTGCCGAGCCACCGCTTGATCCTCCCGTCGCTTTACTCAAATTAAACGGATTACGTGAAGGGCCAAAGAGGGGATTATCGGTGGTCCCTTTGTGACCGAATTCGGGTGTGTTGGTTTTGCCTAAAATAATGGCTCCTGCAGATTTTAGCCGTTCGATCACCGTTGCGTCGTGCTCTGGATAATGATCCTGAAAAAGCGGTGAGCCATATGTTGTTCGGATGCCTTTCGTATTGGTAAGATCTTTGCTTGCGATGGGGACGCCTTCAAGGGGTCTGGCATTATTAATTTGCCAACGTTTCTCAGCGGCCAGTGCTTGTTCTAAAGCTTGTTCAGCATTTAGTGTCACGAAGGCGTTGATATTATCGTTGGTATCATGGATATGATTCAATAACTGCTTGACAACCTCAGTAGGTGTTAATGTCCGTTTTCTGTAATGATCGATTAATTCTGTAGCTGTTAGGGTTCGTAGGTCCACTTTGTCACATCCTTTTTTCTATTATTTGTATCATTTATTATAACAATTTTTCATGGAATCGACGATTAAGTATCATCGACGTTGATTTCTGTCATGGGTTCGGGCCCGTCTTTCATCATTCGGACTTCCAATATATGATCCTTAATTTCGGCCCGGGCAATATTCGCTTTAATCGGTGCTGGTAGCGTAATGGTCTCTTGAATATCTGTATTGTCATGCCTCGGCACATATAAGTGATGGGAGTCCATATAAAGTTTGGGTTTCTGCTCGCTTTTCCAAGGCATCCTTAAAATAACATAATCATGTGTTTCAAACACTTGATGGTTACTTCGGCTTTGAGAACGATCCGGCATTTGCTCTTGTAAGAAGTCGGGCATAAAATCATTGATAGAATCAGCAACTTGTTTGTGTATGGATTCACCATCAAATGGAAATCCACCTTCGAAGGATTTTTTTGTTTGATCAATATATTTTTGAATATCTTCGGGATTGAAAAAGGAACCCATCATCATCTCTCCCCGGAAATTAAGAAATATTTTGGACTTAGGTATCATACGATGTCTTAAAGACGCTTTGTTTGGGGGCATCGTTTGATTAAAATAAGATTTACGGACTTACATGTTGATGAAATTCAAAGTTCAGCGGGTGTGTTCACAGGTCATAATCAACAATTAAAATGGCAAACAGCGAATGTTGCAGATAATCAAGGGTTTGGAACCATAAGGGGTCATGATAATCGTGCAGTCAACCATATGAACACGGTGATCAGTTCGCGGTCGTCTACAGATTAGCCTATTTAATCCAGTGTATGTTTGTGACAGAGAGATCGTGAAAAGAAGGGATTGTCAATGTTCGGGATAAAAAAGCGCCTTCAGCGGGACAAACAAATAAAAGAAATCAACGAACGTATGCAGCACATTGAAAATTCGCTTCAGACGCTTTCAAAGCAGGGTTTGAATTATTATGTCACGATTGAGCACTTGGATGTTAAGGACCCTGTTCTTGAACATTTGGATTTTAACTTTGACAGTTTAGATGTTAAAGAGGTTAGCGGCGCACTTAATGTGGGCAATAATTTTGGTGTCAACGTGCACAGTAAGAAACAGGGAGAGCAAAAAAAACAACAGCAAACATCGTCTGTATCGCAAAACAATCAAGACCAACAGCAAACGTCATCAAGTTCTAATAGAAATGGTGAGTGGCATCGCAACAATAAGGGATTATCCTATACATTTTCCCAAAACAAGTAAAGGGGGCGTAGAGCTTTGAGTCTATTGTCACCCAATTTTTTAATTGGCCAAATTCGGATTGGAACAGTTAGTGATGCTTCTTGTGTTAATTTAGGGAACAATCTTCCCACACAGTTTGAAAGTCATAAGAAGCAAAATCAAGGCTTCGGATCGATTACTGGCGATCATAATGATATTGAAGATATACGTAATCTGCTTGATGATGCTGACCTTATTGACATGTTTCAACAAATGGATAATGAAGCCATTCCTGATTGGATTAAGACACTCATTAATGAGCAGATAGAGGAGAAAGCGGCCAAACAGAAACCACAAGAATAATCTATATTATGGCCCAGTGATCGTCCCTATAATATAAAAAATGCCCCGCAATAGTTTCTTGCGGGACAGATGAAAGTGTGTGTTGGGGTTAGGGTTATTTATATCATTCCCTTATTCCGATGGTTTAAAACCTGTTATTTAAAATTTTTTTATTGTTTTCTATCAATAATCCCCATTGCTTCAATGTGATGTCTCGTTTCATCGGTTCCTAACTCATGTAACATTTCATAAATGCGTTTAAGATAATAATCATAGTCATCACTAGACCCCTTTGGTACACCTTCTATTGGATGATGAGCTCGCCAGTAGTCTTCCCAAGCACCTGTATCGGTTTGTTCAAAGATGGTTTGTAGTTGTAATACTTCTTCATCGGATGCTTTAATTTCAAATTCCCATTCTGATATTGTTTTGTCAGGCAGAACTTCTCCGGTACCGACTTTGACGTAATAACTTTGTTTATTCGTATCCATGCCATACTCCTTCCACAACAGTCTACTACTATTTTTTCCACAAAAAAGGGTTTTATGTGATCCGTTATTATTCGAAATGATTCTAGGTATTGCGAAGGTTTTCTATAGGAGAATGGGTATTAGACCCATACACTTAAGTTTCATTATACATATGGTTGATAATGAGGCAGACAATGTCTAAGGCTCATCAAAACTGGCAATACTTGCTAAAAAAACCGGAGTTGAGTACCTTGGAGAAAAAGCAAAATTTATTAAGGATGGCGGTTGAAACGCAAAAAAGGCACTTGATTTTAAGGCTTATGTCAATAGATGATTATGCTCATCAAGAAGATTGGCTACAATCCTTGACCTTAACCGAATTAGAACATGAATGGTATCTTGCCAAACACCGTTCCGATGACCAAATTGGATAAATTTATGAACAGGCTGTTATAGGACTATGGCAAAACGGAGAAGCCCTTTTTGTCGATTGGGTCTTTATTATTTGTGAAACCAGTATTGGACAATTAAACTGAATCTATATAGAATATATAAAGGTAAAAATTGAGAATGGGGTTCAGGAGATGAATATGTCATTAACCTTTGAAGATTATTATGAAAATGAGGTTGTCCTTACTTTCGATGATCATCCGTTTTCTTCAGATCCCAAACATGTTTGGGTCATTTGCCGTTTTCTTGATCAATGGCTACTGACACGGCATCCTCGGCGGGGTTGGGAATTCCCTGGAGGTAAAGTTGAAGATGGAGAAACACCGGAAGAAGCGGCAACCCGTGAAGTGGAAGAGGAGACGGGCGCCCATGTCGATAGCCTTCGATATGTCGGCCAGTATAAAGTTCTAGGTAAAAGTGGAACGATTATTAAAAATGTCTATTATGCCGTTATTGATCAAATTAAAGTGAGGCATCATTACCATGAAACTAAAGGGCCGGTTTTCATTAATGAGCTGCCAAAGACCATTAAAGAATCGAATTTATACTCATTTATGATGAAAGACGATGTTTTAACGCAGTGCTTAAAACGGATTAATGACATTGAATTTTGACTTAAATAAGACCGTCCGCTCATGATCGGACGGTCTTATTCGTTCTCTATTTTGGTCCAGCCTGCGCAATAGCTGGATCGATGTTTTTAAAGGTTGTGAAATTATCCTTGAATTTTTGTGCCAAGGCATTCGCCTTTTGATCATATGCTGTTTCAGATGTCCACGTGGCTTTCGGGAATAGAATATTATCGGGAACGCCAGGTATCTGGGTTGGAATCGATAAACCGAAATAAGGTTCGGTGTCGGTTTCAGTGTGCTTCAATTCGTTGGTCAATGCGGCCTGCACCATGGCTCGAGTGTAATTCAGATCAATGCGTTCACCTTCACCGTAAGGGCCGCCAATCCATCCTGTATTCACTAAATACACGTTCACATGATGTTGATCAATGCGCTGTCCTAGCATATTAGCATATATGGATGGCTTTAAAGGTAGAAATGGCGCTCCGAAACATGTTGAGAACGTAGCCTCAGGTGTGGTGACACCGCGCTCTGTCCCTGCTAATTTACTCGTATACCCCGATAGATAGTGATACATCGCCTGTTCTTTGCTTAATCGACTAATGGGTGGCAATACCCCGAAGGCATCTGCTGTTAGAAAGATAATCGTTTCCGGATGTCCCGCCCGACTGGGTTGAATCACATTTGGAACGTGTTGGATTGGATAAGCCGCGCGGGTATTTTCTGTATAATGGTTACTATCATAGTCAGCAACGCGAGAGTTTGCATCAATTTCCACATTTTCTAGAACAGAACCGTAGCGGATCGCTTGCCAGATGAGCGGTTCTTTTTCCTGTGATAGTCGGATGGTTTTCGCATAGCAGCCGCCCTCAATATTAAAAACCCCGGCATCTGACCACCCATGTTCGTCATCACCGATTAATTGTCGATTGGGATGATTAGATAACGTTGTCTTTCCTGTTCCTGATAACCCGAAAAATAAAGCCACATCACCTTCATTACCAATATTAGCTGAACAATGCATGGATAATATATCCTGTTGAGGCAGGAGTGCGTTCATGACAGAGAATATAGACTTTTTAATTTCACCTGCATATTGTGTACCGCCGATGAGAACAACATTATGTTTAAACGAGATGGCGATAAACGCTTCAGATCGAGTTCCATCGAGGACTGGATCGGCCTTAAAGCTTGGTGCTGATATCACAGTAAATGCCGGTTCAATTGTCTCGGTCTCGTTTTCAGGGCGAACAAATAGTTGCCGGCTAAAAAGATTATGCCACGAATACTCTGTAATGACCTGAATCGGTAAGGCATATTGGGGATCTGTTCCTGCAAAACCGCGGAAAACAAATCGCTCTTGTTGTTCTGTCAGGTGGTCAAGAACTTTTTCATATAATGATAAAAAAGTTGATTCATTCATAGGTTGATTATTTTTCCAGTCTAACCGGTCATCATCTATGTCATTGACAATGTATTTGTCATAAGGGGAACGACCGGTGTATTTGCCTGTTTTTACTGCCAACGCACCGGTTTCGCTTAGAATACCTTCTTGTCGTACCAAAGATTTTTCAATGAGATGTGAGATGGACCAGTTGAAATGGGTCTGATCGTTCTGCAAAAGCTCGTGTAGCTTAGAAGAAAAGGTTGTTGTACTCATGATAAAATGTCACCCCTAATTTAAAAGTACATCATAATTCTTTAAATAGTATAACACATTATATGAAAAATGCTATTATAAATTGATTGCTTTTCAGATTCTGATGATGAAAAACTGCTGATTTGCGGTTTTTAGCATTTTTCGTTAAAATAACTATGATTTCAAATCGGCCAAGGGAAGGATTTTTTGGATGACAAAAACATATTCTCGGAGGCTATTTACATCCGAGTCAGTGACAGAAGGCCATCCTGACAAAATATGTGATCAAATTTCTGATGCGATATTAGATGCTATATTAACGCATGACCCGAATGCACGGGTTGCCTGTGAAACAATGGCTAACACCGGCCTTGTTCTAGTGACTGGTGAAATTTCAACGTCTACATATGTTGATATATCAAGCATTGTGAGAGAAACGGTCCAAGATATTGGATATAACCGGGCTAAATATGGTTTCGACGCCGAAACTTGTGCGATATTAACGTCCATCGATGAACAATCATCAGATATCGCTCAAGGAGTTGACCAGGCTCTAGAAGCTCGAGAAGGTCAGATGACAGATGAAGAAATTGAAGCAATAGGTGCGGGGGATCAAGGTTTGATGTTTGGCTATGCTTCAAACGAAACACCAGAATTGATGCCGCTGCCGATTTCATTAGCCCATAGATTATCACGCCGCCTTGCTGTTGTTAGGAAAGATCATATCCTCGATTATTTGCGTCCGGATGGTAAAACTCAGGTCACGGTTGAGTATGATGAGAATGGCAAGCCTGAACGCATTGATACCATTGTGATTTCAACGCAACATCATCCTGACGTGACCTTGGAGCAAATTAAGGAAGATCTTAAAGAACACGTGATTCAACCGATTGTACCTGAAGGATTCATTGATGAGACAACAAACTTTTTTATTAATCCAACGGGGCGCTTTGTCATTGGTGGCCCTCAAGGTGATGCTGGTTTGACCGGCCGAAAACTGATTGTTGATACTTATGGTGGTTTTGCCAGGCACGGTGGGGGAGCGTTTTCTGGTAAGGATGCAACCAAAGTTGACCGTTCAGCAGCTTATGCGGCGAGATATGTGGCTAAGAATATCGTGGCCGCTGGTTTGGCGGAAAAATGCGAAGTTCAACTTGCTTATGCCATTGGCGTTGCCAGACCGGTATCCATTGCCATTGATACCTTTGAAACAGGGAGCATATCGGAAGAACGTTTGGTTGAACTTGTTAGGTCTCATTTCGATCTGCGTCCTGCTGGTATTATCAAGATGCTCGATTTACGCCGGCCAATATATAAACAAACGGCCGCTTATGGACACTTTGGCCGAACAGATATTGAACTCCCATGGGAGCAAACGGATAAAGCGAAAGATTTGAACAATGAGGCCTAATCATAAAGTGCGGCGTAAGGAGCCGCACTTTTTGTATATACCGGGGCATGATAAAATGGGGAGAGAGGATGGTTACAGGTGCGAACGTGGAAAACAGATGTCCTTGTTCCAAGAGGTGTGGTGGTTATCGTTCACGGGCTGGGGGAGCATCATGGTCGTTACCGTTGGTTAAAAGACCGCTTGATAGATGAAGGATTCCATGTTATTTCAGGTGATTTACCAGGTCACGGTAGGCATCTTGGCCCCCGGGGACATGTCGATCGGTTTGACGAGTATATTGAGACCATTAACCAGTGGATTGTGAGCGGGCAGTCTTTGGATATTCCCGTCTATTTATTGGGCCATAGTATGGGAGGACTAGCTTCGATTCGTACTGTACAGGAGAAACATCCTGATATCCATGGTCTGATTTTGTCATCACCTTGTCTTGGTATCGTCAATCAACCTCCGCGCTGGCTGTTATCACTCGCTCGAATTTTAAATAAATGTTATCCAAAATGTCGCATTCCAACTAAGGGTTCCGCTGATAATGACAAGGCGACAAGGAATCCGGACATTCTTAAACGCGATGCCCATGATTCGTTAATGTTAACAAAAGTCTCCGTCCGATGGTACTTTGAATTAGATAAGGCCATGGTGCAAGCGGTCGAGCGAAACGCATGCTTTCCTAATATACCATTGCTGGTTATGCAAGCCGGCAGTGACAAAATTGTCGATAAACAGGCTGTCCAATCATGGTTTGATGCCCTTACAATAGAAAGTAAGCACTACAAAGAATGGGCTGGGCTTTACCATGAAGTGTATAATGAACCTGAACGCAACGATGTTTTTACTTATTCGCTAGGATTTATGAATCAATATATGAATACCCATTGATGAAAGGAGGGTTCGTATGAAGGTGCCATCAACCCCTTTCGGTTTGATGAGAAATATTTATAAGATGGTTTTACCGAAAGTTCATAGTGAATTAGCAGCTTGGAAAGAGAAAGCAAGGAAAATTCCTGATGAAGAATTGCGCAAGCAGGCTGTGGCCAGTATTGAGGCGAAAACATTTCATTGTGAAGGGGGGTCAATACATAGTTTGTTGGCAGGACAAAACTACCAGGCTGTCATTGAATTTGTCGTGGCCTATCAGACCATTAGTGATTATCTAGATAATCTCTGTGACCGTTCTGTCTCATTGAATCCCGACGATTTCCGTGCCCTTCATGAATCGATGATGGATGCCTTAACACCCGGTGCACCATTAAAAGATTACTACCGTTTCAGGGATCATCAAGGTGATGGTGGTTATTTACCTCAATTAGTACTCACATGCCAGCAAATGTTAGCAAATTTGCCGTCGCTCAAGACTATTCAACCAAGCTTACATGAGCTTGCTGGTTATTACTGTGACTTGCAGGTTCATAAGCATGTTAAGCATGAGGAGCGTGTTCCGCGATTGCAGCATTGGTTTGCACACTATGAGCACCAATGGCCAGACATGCAGTGGCAGGAATTCTCGGCGAGTTCCGGTTCAACTCTAGGTATCTTTTGTATCGTTTCTTATGCGGCTAATGGTGAACAGATGGACAAACTTGTTCCCATTTTAAAGTCTGGCTATTTCCCGTGGGTTCAAGGTTTACACATTTTACTCGATTACTTCATTGATCAAGAAGAAGACCGTATTGGCGGTGATCTGAACTTTTGCTTTTACTACGATAATGAGGATGTGCTACTCAAGCGACTCAATTATTTTATTGAGAAAGCCGATCAGAGTATTCAGACGCTTCCCGATCGTGCCTTCCACCGGATGATTAACCGCGGTTTAATGGGTATCTATTTGGCAGATCAAAAAGTTGCGAAGCAGCGTCGTGTCAGGGTGCAAGCGCGCAAGATGATGCGAAAAGCTGGTGGCTCTGGGATGTTTTTCTTCTTAAATGGTTGGCTCTACCGGCGGTTAAAACCAGGATTATAGACCAATAGACAAACGACCACTCTCTTATGGTGTAGGGTGGTCGCCTTTATGTTTCAATTTTTCTAATGCCAGCAAGTAGGGTGGCTGGTTAGGGTTAATTACTTCGTATTTAAGAATTCGCCATTTTAACTTGGGTAATGCATTGATCTGCTGCAATAAATATGAAGATTCATCGTAGCCTTGGTCATGTCCAGGATAAACAACGACGGCGATGATTCCTCCTGTGACAAGTTGTTCACCGAGCTTGGTTAAGGCCGTCCAAGTAGCGTTCGGATGAGTGACGATATTAGTATTGCCGCCTGGGAGATAACCAAGGTTAAAAATCGCCGCCTGCACGGGTTCGTTAATATAATCGTCAATACGTTCATGTGAATCGTTAATGAGTGTAACGCGGTGATCTAAATCGGAAGTTTCAAGTCGACCTTTTGTCGAATGAATGGCTGCTTGCTGAATATCAAAAGCCAATACTTGTCCGGTTTCACCTACACGTTTGGCTAAAAACTCCGTGTCATGGCCGTTACCAGCAGTAGCATCAACAACCGTATCGCCTTTGCTGATGACTTGCTGTAGTAACATATGAGCATGGGCAATGACGCCTTTAATGGTCATGGTGCACCACCTTTCATTTTTTGATCATACCTTTTATCTTTCCAAGACGTTAACTTTAAAAACAAATTTTATCACGGATCGGTTATCAAACCAAACATTGGATTGACTTATCGATTGCAATTGTTTCGGTTGTCGGAGTAAAATTTGTTGGGGTTTATGATTCGATTAAGATTTTATTGAAGGAAGGTGGGGCACACATGCCGAAATCGATTTGGCTGCTGATTATAGGTATGGCGATTAACGTCACTGGCGCTTCACTGGTATGGCCATTAAACACGATTTATATTCATGATTTTCTTGGACGCAGTTTAAGCTTTGCCGGTCTGGTTCTTATGCTGAATCAAGGAAGTGCAATCATTGGCAATCTTGTTGGGGGTACAATTTATGATAAGTGGGGCGGTTTCCGTTCTGTTATAACCGGCCTTTGTATTTCAGTAACATCAGCGTTTTTGTTAGTCGCATACCACTCCACCTATTCTTACATGATGCTATTAATGGTGATTGGTTTTGGCTCAGGACTGGTTAAGCCGGCGATGTATGCCATGGCCGGCAGTATATGGCCTGATGGTGGGCGTAAGCCTTTTAATGCGATGTACGTCGCGCAAAATTTAGGTGTGGCGTTAGGGGCTTCGCTAGGCGGATTTATTGCCAGTCAATCATTCACCTTGATTTTTTTGGTCAATGGTATTTTTTATCTCAGCTTCTTTTTACTGGCGCTAACGACCTATCGACGATTGGAAGGGCGCTCAGTGGATGACGGGTACATGTATTCAAGCGTGACCGATTATGAATCGACCATTCATCATAAGCGGCATTTCATCGCTTTACTCATTCTTTGTTCGGGATTCGTGTTATGTTGGATTGGCTATGTGCAATGGCAATCGACTTTATCGTCTTATACACAAGAACTGGGAATTAGTCTCTCACACTACAGTATTTTATGGACGATTAATGGTTTTCTGATTGTGTCTTTACAACCCATTGTCAAGTTTGTAGTAGCAAAAATGAGAGATGAAAAACGGCAAATTATAACGGGGATTGTCATTTTTATGATATCTTATGCTGTTGTGACTCAAGCCGAACAGTTCAGTGGATTTGCGGCGGCTATGGTTATCTTAACAATCGGTGAGGTCTTAGTTTGGCCGGCGGTGCCGACATTGGCTCATCGTCTGGCTCCCAAAGGAAGAACCGGTTTCTACCAAGGATTTGTCAATAGCACAGGGACGGCTGGGCGTATGCTTGGGCCCCTGCTCGGTGGCGTGATCGTCGATTATTTTGGAATGAATCCGCTTTTTGTCGTCATTATTTTATTATATATCGTTGCGATCGGATCGACACTATTGTTTCACCGGTTTTCACAAAAAAATCTGGCCTACAATCAAGATGTAGGTGAGTTTCATCAAAGTTAAACGGCGGGAAAAAGCCTTGACACCGGTGTAACAATTGCATAGAATACTAAATAACATCGAAATTTGTATAATTTTAAATGGTGATGAGGAGTAGTAACGAAATGTTTTCTCAGAGAATTGGCGGTGGCTGCGAGCCAATGGATGAATCGTGAACTCGCCTCGGAGTTTTGATTGTGAGTGACTGACGTAGCAATCAACGTCTCGTCCGCGTTAAGGATCCAGAGTGAATGGCGAACTACGTCATTAACTAGGGTGGAACCGCGGGAAACAATGATTGTGATATCAACCTCTCGTCCCTAACAATATTGTTAAGGGCGGGAGGTTGATTTGTATGTTTTTGGTGATAAATACCGAAGATTATGGATGGATGCAATAAGGAGGGGCTATCATGCCATATAATCACAAGAAAATAGAGCCCAAATGGCAACATTATTGGGAAGAACAGCAAACCTTTAAAACGAATATTCACACGGACAAAGAAAAAAGTTATATTTTGGATATGTTTCCGTATCCATCAGGGGCGGGCTTACACGTCGGACATCCTGAAGGTTATACGGCAACCGATATTTTGGCGAGAATGAAGCGGATGCAAGGTTATGAAGTCCTTCATCCAATGGGGTGGGATGCATTTGGCTTACCAGCCGAGCGCTATGCGATGAAAACAGGCAATGACCCGGCCGAATTCACCCAGCATAATATTGATAATTTTCGCCGCCAAATTAAATCGCTGGGTTTATCCTATGATTGGTCTAGAGAGATTAACACAACTGATCCGAATTATTACAAATGGACACAATGGATCTTTATAAAATTATATGAAAAAGGTCTAGCTTACATCGATGAGATTCCTGTGAACTGGTGCCCAGATCTTGGAACGGTTTTGGCTAACGAAGAAGTGGTTGATGGTAAGAGTGAATGGGGCCATGAAGTGATCCAAAAGCCGATGAAACAATGGATGATGAAAATTACCGATTATGCCGATCGTCTCTTGGAAGACCTTGATGATCTTGATTGGCCGGAAAGTATCAAAGATATGCAGCGCAACTGGATCGGCCGTTCGGAAGGTGCGCAAATTCGGTTTGGTTTTGCGGATCATGATGCTTCCATTGAAGTCTTCACAACCCGACCTGATACATTATTCGGTGCCACTTACGCGGTTTTGTCACCGGAACATCCTTTGGTGGATCAGATTACGACGGCGGAACAACGATCTGACGTTGCGGCCTATCAAACGAAGGTGCAAAGAAAAAGTGAGCTTGAACGGACGGATCTTGCCAAAGAAAAAACGGGCGTATTCACTGGCGCTTACGTCGTAAACCCGATTAACGAGGAAAAATTACCGGTCTGGATCGCTGACTACGTGCTGATGAGTTATGGTACAGGGGCAATCATGGCTGTCCCGGGGCATGATGAACGTGACTATGAATTTGCGACCACATTTGATTTACCGATTCGTGAGGTTGTATCCGGTGGTGACTTAAGTCAAGAGGTTTATACCGGTGATGGTCCTCACGTTAACTCTCAATTCCTAGACGGGATGCATCAAGATGAAGCCATCGAAACTATGCTAGAGTGGCTTGAAGATCAGGGTATTGGTGAGAAGAAGGTCACGTATCGTTTGCGTGACTGGTTGTTCAGCCGCCAAAGGTACTGGGGTGAACCGATTCCAGTCATTCATTGGGAAGATGGCCAGGTTACAACGGTGCCTGAAGAAGAATTACCGCTAACCTTGCCTGAGGCTAATGAAGTTAAGTCATCTGGAACTGGGGAGTCGCCGCTTGCCAACATTGATGACTGGGTGCATGTGGTTGATCCTGAGACAGGTATAAAAGGTCGTCGGGAGACCAATACCATGCCTCAATGGGCAGGCAGCTGCTGGTACTACCTAAGGTATATTGACCCAGACAATGATACAGCTCTTGCTGACCCTGATTTGCTGAATAAATGGCTGCCGGTCGATACTTATATTGGCGGTGCTGAACACGCCGTCTTGCATTTGCTTTATGCCCGTTTCTGGCACAAGGTACTATATGACATTGGTGTTGTACCGACAAAAGAGCCGTTTCAAAAGCTGTTTAATCAAGGTATGATCCTGGGTGAAAACAGTGAGAAGATGAGTAAGTCAAAAGGCAACGTTGTTAATCCTGATGATATTGTACGAACGCACGGTGCGGATACCTTGAGAGTCTATGAAATGTTCATGGGACCTTTGGATGCCTCGATTGCTTGGTCCGAAGACGGGGTAGACGGATCGCGGCGTTTTTTGGATCGGATTTGGCGGTTGTTAGTGACTGAAGAAGACACGTTGAAAGCGAATGTTCAGGCTGATGTTGATGTCACAAATGAGTTTGAACGTCTTTATCATGAAACCATTAAAAAAGTGACAGATGACTTTACAAACCTTCGATTCAATACAGGGATTTCACAATTAATGGTGTTTTTAAACGAAGCGTACAAACAAGATGTTTGGCCGCAGTCATTTGCCGAAGGGTTTGTGAAACTGCTTGCGCCGATCGCTCCGCATATTGCCGAGGAAATTTGGAGTATCATGGGTAACGAAGCGCCGATTAGTTTGCAAAGCTGGCCGGTTTACGATGAGCGTAAAATGGAAGTATCCACAGCAGAAATCGTCGTGCAAATTAATGGTAAGGTTCGTAGCAAATTGACGGTGCCAAAATCCATTAGCAAGGAAGACTTGGAAGCTGAAGCGATGAATGATGAGACGATCAAAGACTGGCTGAAAGATGTGGATGTCAAGAAAGTGATTGTCATACCAGGAAAGTTGGTCAATATTGTTGTGAAATAGTTGGGAGGCGTTACAGGAGCCCCCCTTTTTTCCTTGTTTTAAAGAAATATGATCTATACTGAGTTGCGAACGTTAGCTTAAGGATCATGTCATATTACGACTACGTGTTATCAGTAATTGGTGCCCTTCGCTTGACAATCATTCATAAAAGCGGGGACAATATAAAGTGTTAAAAAGGACGAAAGGGGACTGATCATGTCTGACGATATAAAAACCATTCAGCCGGACGAGCTGGAAGCGAAGCTAGAAAATGAGGATAGCATTGATTTAATTGATGTCCGTGAAGATGAAGAAATTGCACAGGGGAAAATACCCCAGGCGAAGCATATTCGCTTAAGTGAATTGCCTGAACGTTATCAGGAATTAGACACTGATAAGTCCTATGCAGTGATTTGTCGCTCGGGTCGCCGTAGCCACAAAGCTTGCGAATTCCTTGAAGAAAAAGGGCTTGATGTTCGCAACATGGTTGGCGGCATGTTAAAATGGCAAGGTCACGTTGAGTAAAAACTAAGATTATCAGGTGGTGGGTATGGCACCTTGGATTATAGCAATTATCGCTATACTAGCGATTCTATATGCGTTTAAAGGGCGGTCCCGATGGCATTCAGTTGAGGCTGCACCTGATGATGCCATTCAAATCGGTGATTACTGTATTATAGATGTTCGTGAATTTATTACATCGAATAATGCACCGTATGCACAAGCCCAAAATATTCCGTTATCTTATTTAGATCGGCAAACACGGCAAGGGACACCGTGTGATAAGGATATCCTCTTTATTGCTGACAGTGTCCGGTCCGCCAAAATGGCCGCCGGTATTGTCAAAAGACGTGCAAAACGTCACTACAATTTTTATTATAAAGTCGTTTGACGGCATTCGATAGAATACGGCAAATGTTGTCAAAGGAATCGACACCTCCCGGAACGTATTGAGTATAAAACGGGGGGTGTTTTTTTATGTTAAAGGTTAAAATGTTTGATGAAGAGCATGAGACGGACTTAGAGAATGAAATCAACCGATTTTTATCAGATCATAATCCAAACGTACAGGATATTCAATTTAGAGTCGCTGCTGCTGAAGACACATTAGATAATGGGAATGTGTTCTGTTTCTCAGCCATGATTGTCTATGAAGCTTGATTTAATGTCGTCTCATCCAATTTAAATATGATACAATACTATCAGTTTAAAGCAAGCAAGATTCACGGTTTTAATCAACTAGGAGATGACAATATTGGCCGGTTCGAAAATATTGAAAGGAACCATGCTTTTGTCTGCGGGCATGTTTCTATCGAAGTTTCTCGGGATGCTTTTTGTTGTCCCCTTACATGCTTTGGTTGGCGATGTAGGCGGGAGCATTTATACACATGCCTATAACCCTTATGCGATCATTTTAAGCATTTCAACAGTGGGATTACCGTTAGCTGTTTCTAAATACGTGTCAAAATATAATGCTTTAGGAGATTATCAGACAAGCCAAAGATTATTTCGCTCCGGTTTAGTTGTGATGTTAGTAACAGGACTCGTGGGTTGTTTATTTATGAACGTATTCGCTCCTTGGCTGGCCGGAGGTTCAGGGGACTATACTTCCGATGTCATATTTGTGATTCGTGTTGTTAGTGTGGCTATTCTGATTGCTCCAGTTATGAGCTTAATTCGAGGCTTTTTTCAGGGCTTTGAATCCATGGGACCGACGGCATTATCTCAAGTTGCTGAACAATTAGGACGGATTGTCTTCGGGTTGACAGCGGCCACAGTAGCTCTATATATCTTTGGCGCCAGCCGAACAATGGCTGTAGCATTGGTCGCGTTTGGAGCTTTTGTCGGTGCAGGAGTCAGCTTAGCTATATTAATTAGCTATTGGCAAAAGCGCAAACCTTACCTTGACGAACTTTATGCAAACAGTCAGCCGCAAGCGAATGTGTCTTTGAAGCATATGTATAAGGAACTCATTAGTTATGCCATCCCTTTTGTTTGTGTCGGACTGGCAACCATGCTCTATATTCAAGTGGATTTGTTTACTGCCAGTCATTTTATGCAGGTCTTTCATGACCTGAAAGACTTGGACTCTTACGTGTCCAATCTTACGCTCTACGACCGACAAATAGTGATGATTCCGGTATCATTAGCAACAGCTCTCGCTCTAAGCGTCGTTCCGTCGGTTACATCATCGTATTCGGTTGGGGATCGGCTGCAGCTGACGCAGAAGATTACGCAGGCCTTTCAAATGATTCTATTTTTGGTTATTCCGGCAGCCGTTGGGATTTCCATGTTAAGTTATCAAATATACTTTCTCTTGTATGGTGGTGAACATCTGAACATCGGCGGCGAAGTCCTGCGTTGGTACGCACCATCCGCCTTTTTGTTTGCCGGCTTTTCTGTAACGGCGGCTATTTTGCAAGGAATTGATAAGCAAAAAGTCACGATTTTTAGTTTGTTGTTTGGTTTGCTTTTTAAGCTCAGTTTAAATCCACTGTTTATCAACTGGTTCGGCATGCAGGGGCCAATCTTAGCGACAGATGTCGGTTATCTGCTGTCCATCGGGATTAATCTATTGGCGGTTCGTGGACGAGCGGGTTATGCATTCAATTTTGTCGCCAAGCGATTTTTGCTTGTGGGTATTTTTACGACGATGATGGCCATTGTTGTTGGGGTTGTTGTTTGGATATCGGATCGTCCGGAGACTTGGCTCGGTGCGTTAGTAACGAGTATCATTGCTATTATTTTGGGCGGCGGCTTTTACATGTGGCTGGCCTTCCGTTCTGGACTCGCAAGACAGGTGTTAGGAAAGAATATTCCAATTGTTGGTCGGTTCATGAAATAAAGGAGGCTCCGCATTATGTGGAGCCTAATAATATTTATTAATGTGCTCATCATACCATTTTAATTGTTGACCGATACCTAACCCTTCTAGAGGAACTTCAAAAGTGTATCCATAACGATGTAATTGAGGTTGCAAATATCTGCGATACACTTGTCCACCGTGAAGATATAAATCAATGGTCCCAGGTATTTCATATTGATGAAGTTGGTGAACGACTTTTTCGGCCCAAAGACGTTTTTCTTCAACTCGGAACGTCTTTATGGAGACATCATAAGGTGACATCATCTGATCGGGTAAAAGCAATCCATCTTTTGCATTATAAAAATAAAATCGGTCATAATTGAGCAGCGCATATTCCGCCGATTTCTTAAACAACGGACTGCTATAAAAATCAATGACTCTGTCAGGTTTTGATTGTTTTTTTCTAGAAGTGGCAAGTAAGCCTATTTTCGATTTCATTTTATTTAACCTCCGGGAACCACATGAACCATCTAGTTAAAAAGAGGTGACGGACATGCGTCTTGATAAGTTACTTGCAAATTCAGGGCTTGGCAGTCGTAAAGATGTCAAGATGATCTTAAAACAAGGTCGAGTAACGGTTAATCATAGTATAACAAAAAATCCGAAGTTTCACGTTCATCCAAATAATGACATAATCGTTGTTGATGGTCATGATGTTCAGTATGCGGAGTTTGTTTATTTCATGTTAAATAAACCTCAGGGTGTCATATCGGCAACTCAGGACTTGACTCAACGTACGGTGCTTGATTTGATAGCTGATTCCGATAAAGTTAAGCAACTATCTCCTGTTGGACGTTTGGATAAGGATACTGAAGGTTTGCTGCTATTGACCAACGACGGTCAACTTAGTCATGATCTATTATCACCTAAGAAACACGTTAACAAAATCTACTATGTTGAGTTAGCCGCCCCATTAACGGCAACACGAATAGAGCAATTAACAACAGGTGTTCAGTTAGATGGCGGTGAAACCACCCGTCCTGCGCAAATAGAAATCCTGGATGCTGCGAATCGATCGGTTTACATAACAATTAACGAGGGTAAATATCATCAAGTAAAACGGATGTTTGCGGCCGTTGATAACAGAGTAACCTTTTTAAAAAGAGTCAGCATGGGATCGTTGACACTTGATCTGGACCTTAAGCCAGGTGAGTATCGTACATTGAATCAAGACGAATTGGACAAACTTCTATTATTAAAAGAGGGTTACTCAGACTAGGAGGTTAACGATGTTGATTACGTTTGATCGTCTGAAAGCTTTACCGCTTGTCTACAAGGACGATGTTGATATGCGGGAACTCCAAGATGTTCTGATTCTTGAAGATGATTATACCATTAATTATCTTAGTTATAATGCTCATGGATATCAGTCTAAAGCATCATCCCATGATGACAGGATTGATAGTAGGGATCAGACGACTGAGGAGGATGTTGATCGATATCAAGCGAAAGCCAACACTAATTTGAATAATGTCATCATTGGTGAAGGATTGCCTGAGCAAACGGGAGCGTTTGAGCAATATGATTTTATTCAGGGTAAAGATATACAAATTGGCGCATCATCCATCCAATATGATGGTCGTATAAGAAATGAAAATGACTCAGCAAGTCGGAATCAAATTTCTATGGAACAACTTATTGGAAAGAAAGTCGCTGACGCTCAGGATCGGACGTTAGGGAAAATTCAAAATGTTGTTATTGATACAGAGGAGCGTTCTCTAGCTGGCGTTCAGATCTCTGAAGGTGCTCTGGATCGGTTATTAGACCATGAACCTAAATATATTCCACCCCAATATTTAAGTCATTGGCATGCTGATACATTAAAAGTTTCGGGTGAGCAGGATATTTTTCGATTAATGAATTAAATGGATTAGCGAGTATAAAGGTCTTCAGGCGCCCGCATGAAGACCTTTTTTTACTATGACACTTTAACTTTTTTGTTGGTTGTCGTCCATTTTCCTCGGCTAGGGCTTTTAACGAGCTTATTGTAGGTTAGTATGTTTAAGTCCCTCTGAATGGTTCGTTGGGTCATGTCGAATTCATCGACGAGTTCTTGAGTTGTCACTGTCCCCTTTCTATGAATGTATAAGTAAATGGCTTTTACTCTGTTTAACATCCGATCTGTTGAAGGGTTCAAACAACCACTCCTTAACGTTTAATGAACTTTTGTCCTGCTTGCAACTAGTTTATTAGCAGAAGGGTGCAAATATTCGTACAATAATTAGTTAATTCAGGAGGTTCCCAATCTTTCCCTTTACTAAATATAGTACAATAATTTTTATAATTGTCAAATAAGAAGCATTTGAAAGATAGATGACCGATTAGGTATAGTTAGCTATAATAGATTTACTGCTTAGAAAGGGGGATTAAATGTATATTGTTCGCCAAATGATTCATAAAGCGATCAGAATGGATAACTGGATTTTGATGACTGGAAGTATTTTATTCATTATTATGAGTACTTATCTATTCTATTGGTTGGAGCCAGAAACGTTCAAAACACCGTTTAACGCTTTATGGTATGTGATGACAACTGTAACAACAGTAGGTTATGGTGATTACTCGCCGGTTACTGTTCCGGGCCAAATTTATGCGATGATTGTCTATATTATTGGCATCGGGGTGATTGGTGTTGCAATTGGAAAAGTTGTTGATGGACTAGCCTCATATAAGAGGAAAAGGGAGGAAGGGCGTTTGCGATATAAAGGTAAAGATCATATTGTTATCATCGGTTGGTCCCGGAAAGCGGAGATTGCTGTTCAAGAAATTTTGGATACGAGTACCGATATAGAGATCGTTATCATTGACCTGATGGAAAAAACCCCAATTCAGCACGAACGAATTTTTTATATCAGAGGCAGGGCAACTGAAAAAGAAACGTTAGAAAACGCAGGACTCGAGCGAGCCCGTTCAGCTATTGTCTTTGCCGATGAATCGATTGATGATCAACAGTTAATTGATGGCAAGACATTACTTATTAGTTCTACAATTGAAGCCTATGCATCTGATATTAAAACAATGGTTGAAATTATGGATGAGAGGCATGTGGGTAATTTTTCCTATATTAATGTTAATGAATTCATATTGCCGTCAGATATGGTTTCAAGGCTTGCGGTCAGGGCCACCTTTAATAATGGCATTTCCTCCATTTATAATCAACTTGTTAGACGAGGAAGTGGTGAGAACCTCTATCAAATCCATCCTAAACCGCAATGGGATACATATAAGACAGCGTTTGATGAATTATTGAGATATGGAGCAACATTGGTGGCTGATGGGGATGATTTGACAGTTAACCGTCAATTAGAGAAACCTATTGCAAAGAATGCTCAGCTATACATTATTTGTGATGAACCAACCTATCAAGCGGTTTTAGATATATAAGGACTGCCCCCAAAAGATTTGGGGGCAGCCCCTATCCTAGCGACAGCCTGTCTTATTGTTCAATTATCAAAATCAAATAAATCACCGGAAAGGTAACGTTCGCCAGTATCATTAGTCATACAGACCACAACGTCGTCAGGGGACAGGTTCTTAGCTTGCTGAATGGCTGTGTATACAGATCCCCCTGATGAGGGTCCGACTAGGATGCCTTCTTCTCGTGCTAACCTTCTTGTTGTGTCATACGCTTCCTCATCAGAAATCAAATGAATTTGATCAATGATGTCTTTGTTAAGAATCGATGGGATAAAGCCTGGACTGGTTCCAACAAGCTTGTGCTTACCTGGCTCTCCACCTGATAGGACAGGTGATCCTTTAGGTTCACAAACATGAATAGCCATATCGGGATAAGCGGCCTTCAAGGTTTCACCTGTTCCTGTAACGGTTCCGCCCGTGCCTGCCGTCGAAACAAATATTGATGGCGTTTTATTGATTTCCTTCATGGCATCAATAATTTCTTGCCCGGTCGAATGACGATGAGCGTCCGGATTGGCCTCATTTTCGAATTGCATCGGCATAAAACTATTAGGAATTTCATTGACAAGTTCTTTGGCTTTCTCAATCGCTCCGGGCATTTTTTCATCACCGGGCGTTAAAACGACCTCGGCCCCATAAGCCTTTAACATGTTAATCCGTTCCTGAGTCATCGTATCAGGCATAATGATGATTGATTTGTACCCTCTTGCAGATGCATTCATGGCTAGACCAATACCGGTATTCCCTGAAGTAGGTTCAATAATGGTCGAACCTTGTTTTAAGTAACCCTTTTCCTCGGCTTCCAAGATCATGTTAAATGCAGCACGGTCTTTAACACTGCTGCTCGGATTAAACATTTCTAACTTTGCATAGACAGCAGCTCCACTTGGATCAGGCAGTCGGTTAAGTCTAACTAATGGTGTATCACCAATGAGTTCAGCCATGTTATTATAGACTCTTTTCATATGTAACCCTTCCTTTGATTGGTATCCATTCTCATGGGTTATTATAACAAAATAAGGATAGGCTATGTGCTATAATGAATTAATATGAATAAGAACGGGGGTTGAGACGATGACCGATAACCACGTACACTACTTTTTAGGTATTCCGTTACCACAGACGATAAAAAAATGCCTCAGTCAGTGGTCAGCATCCATGCAGAATATTGTCCATTACAAGTATTGGACCCACATCAATGATTATCATGTGACCTTACTTTTTTTAGGTGCAGCAGACGACAGGAAAATTGAAGCATTATCCGATCACATTGATAAGCGTGTAACGACGATTCAGCCGTTTCCCATGCAATTGACTGAACCGGGAACATTCGGGTCATCGCAGCGGCCGCGAGTGCTGTGGGCAGGTGTCCAGAGTGATGAGCGCTTGTTTGCTTTGCATAGACTAATTAATCATATTTGCTCTGAAGACGGATTTGAACCGGAAAAGCGTCCGTATAAACCGCATATTACCTTAGCAAAAAAGTGGGGGTCTCGCCGCGGCATTGATATCAATGATATATTTGATGTTCCTTTAAAGGCATGCGATATAACTGAATGGTTGGTTTCTGAAGTGGTTTTGTTTAAAGTACAGCCTCAATCAGAGCCGCGCTATCAGAAGGTGAAAGCTTTTCAGTTGGGGGGATAGATGTGGCACAGTTGATTAAGTTAGATCGCTATGTTTCACGGTATGAAGATAATTTATTTCATTATGCTAGTCAATATATTAAGATTAAGCAGGGAAAATGGGCTGCTTTTAAAAACCAATCTGATTTGAAACTTTCCAATAAGATGAGACACACTTTTCATAAAACAATGTTTCGCCATCAATTGGTTTGGGCGTCATCAACGTTGAACCAGCGATCAGAGATTATGGATATATACAAACATCATCAGGAACTGCAATTTCTATTATCAAATTTCTCCGATACGGTGTTGCTGATGTTCCATCCTATTATTCAAAATGGACAACTGAACACGATTATGATTCACCCTGGAATGGTTTGGAATGTTAAGTTATTGCTTGGAGAGACAGATAGTGTCTTTCAAGGGGACACGAATGGGACATGGCAAGAGATTACTTCGAACGGCCGTCGTTCAATGGATAGTCCACTTCATTCCATTCACCAATCAGCAACATCTTTAAAAAAACTATTGGCTGGAGAACAACAACAGATGCCAGTTCATCATTATGTTTTGGCTCCGAATAGTTTTATAGAAAACTATTATCCTACGGGAAATGTTGACATCGTTGATAAACGACAGTTTTTGGATCTCCAGCGGAAGGGGCTAGATAGCGGACAGCCGATGCGGCATCAGCAGTTAAACCTAGCGAAATGGCTGTTAGAAAAGACTGAAACTACGGCTATTTCCAGATAGGGTTGGATTTTATTAATCAGACATGATACCCTAGAAATGTTGACTCTTAAACGGGTTTTAAACTTAATGAAGTTACGAAAATGATAGACTATCGTTCATTATAAGGATGACTGACTTTGTTCCAACTATTCGATAATGAAGATTGGGTGATTTCATCGGCTGGCGGTGTCACTGGTGAAGCTTATCTTGCCCAATCTTCTGACCGAAAAATATTTTTAAAAAGAAATTCATCACCGTTTTTGGCCGTTTTGTCCGCAGAGGGTATCGTCCCTAAATTATTATGGACGAAGCGCCTTGAGAATGGAGATGTCATAACAGCTCAAGAATGGTTGAATGGTCGTGAATTAAAGGCCGTTGATATGAAGTCTACCCAAGTAGCGCATTTACTTAAGAAAATTCATTCTTCCGAGCCCCTGGTTTTCATGCTGTCGCGTTTAGGGAATGCCCCGGTGACGCCACCATCTATTTTGGGTGAATTAGAAGAATGTTATGCCAAACATCGTGCCCATGCAGGTATTCGAGAAGCGATGAATTTCTTAAAAACTAATGCAAAAAACGTTAATTATTCGGGAAAAGTCGTGTGCCATTCAGATATTAATCATAATAATTGGCTGATGGATAATAATGGTTATCTCTATCTTGTTGACTGGGATCAAGCGATTATTGCCGACCCCGCATTGGATTTAGGGTTAGTACTTTATTGGTATATCGATGAAGCCCATTGGGCCGAATGGTTAGCCCAATATGGCTGGCCATTGACCGCAGATTTAAGATTGCGTATGCATTGGTATATGCTGTCACAAACATTAATGTTTATGTTTTGGCATTGGGATCGCGGTCAATATAAACAGGCCAAGTTATATGAAACGGATTTACTACGGTTGAATCGCTTTAGCCATAAATATTTTTAGCCAAGCGATTGAATCCACTGATTAATGTTGGCTGTGTTATGATCTAAATGTTCATTGGATTGATTCTCATCCAATCCCGCTTCGCTGTATTCATTGATAGCTTGAATAATGTCATTTAATTCAGGGCTATCTTGCTGCTGTAATAATTGATTGGTTGAACGGAACAGTTGTTCATATTCAGAAACAGTCGGATTTCGATCCATTTGATGGCTATTTAGAATATCTTTGATGAGATTTAATTTATCTTTACTGGACAACGTCATTAAAAGTCACACCTTTTTATCGTTTGTTAATTAGGATAAACGGGTGTGGCTTTTAATAGTCATGGAAAAATTATAAAATAAGAATTGGACGGCGATGCTGGCACGTCCTGTTACAACACCGATATTAGCACGTCCTGTGCGTCGGAAGGAGGAAAGTTCATGCGACCGCGTTATAAGCCATGGGCCAAAGATTTCATCGCCCGTCATCCAGAGGTCATTATTCCAAATGCTCATGAGAAACGGGGAATGTGGCACACCTCTTTTGCTCAGCCTGATTTACCATTACATATTGAGATTGGCTCAGGGAAAGGCAAATTTATATTTGAAATGGCACAAAGACACCCGGATGTTAACTTTATTGGAATCGAACGTGATGAAAACATCATTGTTAGTATTTTACAAAAAATTATCCAACAACCGCTAGATAATTTACGTTTACTACAAGTTGATGCGAATGACTTGCTAAGCATTTTTGCACCAAATGAAGTTGATCGGTTTTACTTGAATTTTTCTGATCCATGGCCAAAGAATCGACATGAAAAACGTCGGTTGACATATCGGGCGTTTTTGGATCAATATAAGACGATTTTAAAACCTAGCGGCGAGCTTCATATGAAGACAGATAACCAAGGCCTATTTGAATACTCTCTAGAGAGTTTTTCGAGATATGGGATGATTATTAAGAATATCAGTTTGGATTTACATCAATCCAATTTTCCTGACAATGTTACAACAGAATATGAGGAAAAATTTAAGGCTAAAGGTCAGCGTATCTATCATTGTCAAACCTTGTTCAGATAACCGCTTGATAATTGCATTTATGTTATAATATGATACAGAAAGCGCTTTTTTAATGATTTCGTGATGGGGGAAACTGATATGAAACAGCTACATATTGGCGACTATTCTGTATCATGGCTTAATGGTGGTGTCACCCATATGGATGGTGGAGCCATGTTCGGTGTTGTTCCCAAACCGCTTTGGGCAAAGAAATATCCCTACAATGACAAAAACCAGATTGAGTTACGGACGGACCCTATATTAATTCAAGGACATGGCAGGAATATTGTGATTGAAGGGGGGATTGGCAATGGCAAATTGTCAGATAAGCAAAAGCGGAACTACGGTGTCACAGAAGAAGCCAAACTGGTGTCATCGTTGACATCCGTAGGACTGTCCCCCGATGATATTGATACCGTCATGATGACGCATATGCATTTTGACCATGCGACAGGGTTATCTCGGTACGAGGGTGACCATTTGGTATCAACTTTCAAAAACGCTGTGATTTGGACCTCTGAAATTGAATGGAAAGAAATGCGTGAGCCTAATATTCGATCCAAAAGCACCTATTGGCCGGAGAATTGGCAGCCTATAGTTGATCAAGTTAAAACGTTTGAACATGAAGTGGACATTGGACCAGGCATTCGTATGATTCATACTGGCGGACATAGTAATGGTCATGCTATTATTATGATTGAGAGTCAGGGCGAGACAGCGGTTCATATGGCCGATATTATGCCAACACATGCCCATTTCAACCCTCTATGGGTATTAGCCTATGATGATTATCCTATGGACTCTATTCGTGCTAAACAAAAATGGATCCCATATGCTATTGACCAAAATGCATGGTTCATTTACTATCATGATGCTATTTATCATGCTTTGAAGTGGACACAAGAAGGTCAAGTGACTGACAAGATTGAGCGATAAGCAGCAGACATAGAAGATGACAAAAAATTAGGAATGTTTATTAGCGTGAGCATAATGGTGAGATTGTGGTATGATAAGAGAGATAGGAGCACTTCCTCGTATTTATCACTAATTTTTAACAGGGAAGACATTCGGCGTAGCAAATGATTACAGAAGGTGGTTGACTACATATGAAGAAATATCTAGCAGGGCTTTTTGCAGCTTTCCTTGTATTTTTTGGTTCTTATCAATTTTCTAACGCAGAGACCGTTACTGATGGTAAAATGTATGAGACCTTTAAGGAACACACGAGTAATGAGCATTACGATTTTAAAGAAGGGTCTTTTAAGCTGACTAATGTTAAAACGTATAACCTGTCGGAACCTCTCACTGTTAAACAAGGTGAAAAGAAAGTGAAAATCAATCAAGTTAAGGCAGCAGTCGCCAAGTTTAAAACGGTGCGGGATTATATTTTTTTCAAAAATTATAGCGAGCACGTCTATTTTGCTCCCAATCAGGAAATGACCCTAAAAGAAGCTGATCTTAAAAAGCATGAACAAATGAAAGGGCATGTGCAGGAATTTAAAAACGCCCATCCGGTCAATATTTCATTGTCGTACGGACCGATTATCGGAGTTATGGCATTAATTATTATCGTGCCTTTAATATTCTTGTTTATCTGGCATAAGTACAAATATTCAACAATGCGGTTTAAACGCGAGAATAACCTCGCCGGTGATCACTCAGGAAAAAGATAAGAACCTTGCCTATGGCAAGGTTCTTTTTCATGGCTGTTTATAAAAATCAAGAATGGTTCCTGTTGTCGCATCGGCGACGAAGTCAAAATGGTTGACCTCACCCGCTTCATTAATTGTTAATCCACCTTTATAGACTTTGTAATTGAGCCTGTCTTTAACAAAAGACTCGGGTTGTAAGTAGATCCAAGCGCCTTCAAGTTCGTGGTTATGTTTGACCGCGCTTTTGACTTTTTTTAAGGCACTTTCGGGCGTGAGTGTTTCCTTTGTTAATGTCTGGCTTATGATGATGCCCCCGGCAACACCTGCACTTACGGCTGCTATTGTCGACTTCCAATTCATAAGGATCGTCCTTTCTTTTAGAACTCTTTAATTAAAGTATACAGAATCATGTTGGAATAAACCAAGGATTGATATAAAAAGTTAAGGAAAAGATGGCGTTCTGGAATCATCTGCTTGAATCATATATACTTATGATTAGAACAAATGTATTTATACTTTTCCACGTTAGGAAAGTATAAAATTTCAGCTAATATAAGTCAGTCAACGTACTTAAAAATTTCTGGCACTTAGAATAAGTGCAACAACGGCTTAACCATAAGCCGAATATTTTTTATTTCCCAAAAACATATTTTAATGAAAGGAAGTCCTACATATGGATCAAGAGACCCAAACATTATTTAAGACTTTAACAGAACTACCGGGAGCGCCCGGATTTGAACATGACGTGCGTCAATTTTTAAAAGGCGAACTTAAAAAATACTCTGATGATATGATTCAAGACCGTTTAGGCAGCATCTTTGGTGTAAAAAAGGGAGATACTGAGGGGCCTAAGGTTATGGTTGCTGGTCACATGGATGAAGTGGGATTTATGGTCACGCAAATCACAGATCAAGGTCTTTTGCGCTTCCAAACATTGGGGGGCTGGTGGAGTCAAGTTTTATTGGCTCAACGGGTACAAGTGATGACGGACAATGGCGCCATCCCCGGTGTGATCAGCTCAATCCCTCCTCATCTTTTGGATGAGGAACAGCGCAAAAAACCAATGGATGTCAAGAATATGCTCATTGACATCGGAGCTGATGACCGTGAAGACGCCCAAACTTTAGGTATCAAACCTGGACAACAAGCGGTTCCAGTGTGCCCGTTCACGCCGATGGCGAACGATAAAAAAATTATGGCTAAAGCCTGGGATAATCGTTATGGTTGCGGTTTATCCGTTGAACTTCTCAAAGAATTGGCGAATAAACAGCTGCCGAATACATTATATTCGGGTGCAACGGTACAGGAGGAAGTTGGTTTGCGCGGGTCAAAGACGGCCGCTCATATGATTGATCCTGACATTTTTCTTGCCCTGGATGCGTCACCTGCTAATGATATGTCCGGTGATCAAAACGCTTTTGGACAACTAGGGGAAGGAACGTTATTAAGAATCTTTGATCGCAGTATGGTCACCCATCGCGGTATGCGGGACTATATTTTAGATACGGCTGAATCCAATGATATTCCTTACCAATATTTTGTGTCCCAGGGGGGGACTGATGCCGGAAGTGTTCATTTAAGCAACAATGGTGTTCCTTCGGCGGTTGTGGGGATTTGTTCACGGTATATTCACACATCAGCATCGATGATTCATGTTGATGATTATGCAGCTGCGAAAGAGTTGCTAGTCAAACTTGTACAGACACTTGATCACAATACAGTCCAGAAAATTAACAGCCAAGTATAATATTGGTCTTATTTGGAAGGAGAAAGACACCATTGACGACCCTTGCTATTGGTACGAAAAATCCAGCAAAAGTTAAAGCGGTAACACGATACGCTGAATCCCATTCAATGACCGTCCATCCGGTTAATGTAGATTCAGGTGTCAGTAATCAGCCGATGAATGATGCTGAGACACTGACAGGCGCAACAAACCGGGCAATGGGGGCACGGCAAGCTAATGGAAATGATTTTGGCATCGGCCTTGAAGGGGGTGTCATGACGGTCGGTAGAACAATGTATCTCTGCAGTTGGGGAGCGCTGACTGACCAAGACGATAATATTGTGACCGCTTCTGGAGCTCGAGTCACGTTACCTGAAACATTGTCAACAGGGATTCAGAAAGGCTATGAATTAGGTGATATTATTGACGACTTTGCTCAGCAGAAAAATATCAAGCAAAATGAAGGCACTATAGGTGTCTTGACGAATAATTTAATTAAAAGGGATCACGTTTTTTTCGAGATTGTCCAAATCCTGTTTGCCCAATATAAATATCCTATTCGTGATTAGCATGAATTAGAACCAACCGGCTCATTTTTTAAGCTGGTTGGTTTTTTGGTACTTAAAGAAAGTATGCACAACTAAGACTTGGCGATAAGTAAGTTTTCTTTATAATAGGGAAACATATTTCGTAGCGAATCTTGTCAAATATCCTATTTCCATTTAGGATATAAAAGAGAAAGTCGAAGCAGAGAGGGCAGATGTCAATGTGGAAACGTGGACTAATGATTACATGTCTGTTTGTGGTCTTAACAGCTTTATCAGCATGTTCACCGTCAAAGGACGAGGCCTGGAACGAAGCCGTTTCTAATGTTAAAGAAGTTCTCGAAGAGGCACCGAAAGATACTAATAAAGACAGAGAAAACTTCTCGTATTACAAGCCAGAGACATTCAGTATTACCGAGAAAACTCAAAGCAATATCGTTTTCGAATATGATGATCAAACTTATATATTATTTGTCAATCCAAATGAAAACAGGGAATCACGCTTGGGGTATCAATCGGTGAAACAAAAGATGGATAAAGCCGACCGTCTTCAAGCAATTGAAACAGGTGATGACTTTGGCTATATTAACATCAACATGGAAAAAGATAAACGGCCGGAACTGATTGTAAGTACAGGCGGCGTCAAAATGACAACCCGAACGGATCTTGATCATTTAGCTGAAGATGCTAAAACGATGATGAAGGTTGTTCACTCCATTCAACTAAAATAACATCTTAGTTTAGCAGATCTTGATTTAATGATACAATTATTTGTGTCGATTGTTAGGGTCACTAAAACTTCCATGATTCCATAAGAACGGGGGATGACCTATGGATAGTATCCAAATGAAAAAGCGCTTGGAAAAACGGTTGAAAACATCCGATCGCCGGATAACTTTTAATAAAAAAGAAGATAAATTGAGAATTGAAGATATCCATACAGAGAAAGGTATTACGCTGTCACTGCCGGGGGTGATCAGTCGTTACGAAAACAATCAGGACAAGGGCATTGATGAAGTCGTTTACTATGTAGATGAGGCCTTGAAAGTGATGCAAAACACCCAGCAACTTAAAGGAAAAGAGGACGCGATTTATCCTGTCATTCGTTCAACATCGTTTCCGACTGAGACGGGGGATGGCAAGCAATTGCTTTATAAAGATCATACTGCAGAAACACGTATCTTTTACGCTGTAGATTTGGATCAATCTTATCGTTTAATTGATCATGCACTTATGGAAGAAGAAGGTTTGCATGAACGTATTGTGGATGAGATGGCCCGGTTTAATTTACGTTCATTACCGTTTGAAGCCAAGAAAGATGTAGTTGCCGGAAATACATTTTTCTTTGTCAATTATAATGATGGTTATGATGCCAGCCGGATTTTGAATCCTGTGTTTTTAGATCAGATGAGGCAAAGGGTGACAGGTGAGATGGCAGTTGCTGTGCCTCACCAAGATGTGTTGATTGTAGCTGATATTCAAAACAATCAAGGTTATGATATTCTTGGACAAATGACAATGAATTTTTTCTCTAACGGCTATATTCCCATTACATCATTACCGTTCATTTATGAAGATGAGCAGTTAGAACCGATTTTTATACTGGCAAAAAATAAACCTAAGAACGAATAGCTATCATTGAAAGGAATGGACTAACCATGAATATATTCTATAACCCAGCAGGCATTGGTGACACACTGATTGTAACGATGAATACATCTGTGAAAGGTGAACGGCGAACGGAGCGTCGGAACAATGTCGCCAGGATTTATGATGACAAGAATGATAAGACATTAGGTTATAATATTTTTAATGCTTCGCATCAAATTGGACCAATTGATGAATATGGTGTTATTGAATTGGATGAGCCGATGGCCCGTCAACTGAATCAGCAGCTTGAGGCCGAACACTTTAACCCCGAGCTAAGTGCAGACGGGCTTCCTATGTTTATCACTGGCCATGTTATTGAGAAAAACCAGCATCCAGATGCCGATAAACTGAGTGTTTGTCAGGTTGATATCGGCAGGGAAACGCTGCAAATTGTGTGTGGTGCACCTAATGTTGAAAAAGGCCTTAATGTGGTTGTCGCCCGGGTAGGGGCCGTGATGCCCAGCGGTATGCTTATTAAGGACTCAAAATTACGTGGTGTTGCATCAACAGGAATGATTTGTTCAGCTAAAGAATTAGGATTGGCTAACGCGCCGGAAAAGAAAGGTATTCTTGAATTGCCATCAGATGTCGATACAGGAATTTCCTTTTATGGGCAAATGGACCACGAGTCTATGTCTAAGTGATTTCAGCTCTGCATCTTAGTGGTACGTCGATATGATTATATTAAGTGATGGTGATGGCCATGAGTAATTGGTTAAGACGACTTTTCGGTTTAGATGAAGATACGAGTCCTGTTGATTCAAAAGATGTCACCGGGGCTCATCATCAGTCTCATACATATCAAAGCAAACGATCTTCTGGTGGACACTTTGAAGATCCCTACCGGAAGTTATCGGTGCAAATGAAAAATAAATATCCTAAAGAAACGGTTACCAGGTCGACTAAGCCTCAGCATCATGCGCATGTGGAACAAGAATCGCATCGTTCAAAATCAAAGGAATCGTCTAATCGTGATCAATCAGTTGACAATGATTATGATCATAAACAGCCGTTTAAACTGACTGAAATCCCTTCACCTGTATATGGTTTCAATAAGCGGCCACAGAGACGTGACGATGTGCGATTCACCGAACCACCAGTGGATGATGAGCCCGAGGAATGGAGAGTTAATCAACAAGAAGAAACCGTGGAGGAACCTGAATCTCCTCAGTTAGATCCTGAAGAACAATACCCAATGGATGATGATGAATCACATGATCAACGAGAAGAAGAACAAACTGAGGCTCAGAATCGCCCGGCAACTTCAGTATCAGCAGAGCAAGATATAAAGCAGTCGGCGGCTCCTACTAGAAAACGCCAAAGAAATCCTGCAATTCCTTACAATGTATTAATGTTTCGGTCTGATAAAAGTGATGATAAAGGTGCTAGTGAGGACGCGGCACCAGGACCATCTAGTCAACCAGCGTTAGCACAAGATACTAATCCAGTACCACCTAATAAAGTTTCTCAGTCTCATAATCAAAAGCTGGACAAGCCTGATTTAAGTCTATTAAATCAGGCTGTTGATAGCCAGACTCAAGATGAACATTGGATTGAAGAGAAACAGAAGATTTTGATCGAAACACTGCAAAATTTCAATGTTAAAGCAGATGTTGTGAATCACATTCAAGGTCCGGCTGTTACCCGTTTTGAGATTCGTCTTCATCCAGGGGTTAAGGTCAATAAAGTGATTAATCTCACTGAAGATATCAAATTGAGCATGGCTGCAGAACAAATCCGAATCAGCCCTGTCCCGGGAAAAGATACGGTTGGTATTGAAATTCCTAATGAGTACCGTAAGCAAGTCCATTTGCGACAGCTGCTAGCGTCCGACGACTTTCAGACAGCCGCCTCCCCTTTAACCGCTGCTTTAGGTTTAGATGTGACGGGGCAAAATGTCGCAACAGACTTGAGTAAAATGCCGCACGGCTTGATTGCTGGTGCGACAGGATCAGGAAAAAGCGTCTGTATTCATTCATTAATTCTTAGTTTGATTTATAAAGCCGAACCTGAAGAAATGAGACTGCTATTAATTGATCCCAAAGTAGTTGAACTCGCTGTCTATCAAAATCTACCTCATTTGGCGTCACCGGTGATTACCCAGCCTAAGGAAGCTTCCATGTCTTTGAAGTGGGCGGTCGCCGAGATGGAAGAGCGGTATCAGCGGTTTGCTGACGCTGGGGTTCGTGATATTCAAAAGTATAATCAAAACGTAGATAATGGGAAAACCGATGGGGAGAAAATGCCATATATCGTCATCATTATTGACGAACTGGCAGATTTGATGATGACGAGTCCACAAGAAGTGGAGGAGTCGATTTGTCGAATTGCGCAAAAGGCAAGAGCGGCTGGGATCCATATGTTAGTTGCTACACAGCGTCCTTCTGTTGATGTGATCACCGGTTTGATTAAATCGAATATACCGACTCGGATTGCCTTTAGTGTATCATCACAAGCAGATTCGCGAACAATTTTAGATATGGGCGGTGCTGAACGCTTGTTAGGCAAAGGAGATATGTTATTTGCTGAAAATGGTGCAAGGGACATGCGCCGCGTGCAAGGCACCTTTGTGACTGATGATGAAATTGAGACAGTCGTTGATGCTTTCTCTGGATACGACCAGCTGCCGGATTTATTTGATCAGGAATCACTTAAACAACAATCCATAGATGCTACTGACGAACAGGATGACTTGTTTCATGAAGCCGGATTATTTGTTATTGAACAGGGGCAGGCTTCGGTATCAAGCTTGCAGCGCCGATATCGCATCGGATATAATCGTGCAGCTAGGCTTATTGACCAGTTGGAAATGGCTGGTGTTGTTTCCGAACAAAACGGAAGCAAGCCAAGACAAGTTTTACTTACCCGTGACGTATTTGAGACGGATAGTGCCGGAGCTTCCTCCGTATAACTTTTGACAAGGAGTCATCGATGGCTATGAAGGAAATAGAGTTGAAATTACAGGGCAAAATTAAAAGATTAACGAATAAAACTTTTAAATTTGATGAACGGGTTGGTGAAGGCTGGTTTTCGGCTGTCTATTTCATCAAATCTTGTGATATTGCCAGTGAATATAAGCCGGACAATATCGTAACCATGCAATTTTTTCAAAAGAAGCATGCTGTCTTATGCGGGACGGATGAAGCGATTGCGATAATTAAAACATTTGCCAAAAATGTGGAGGAACTTGAGGTCTATTCATTGAAAGACGGGGATAAAATTGAACCCTATGAAACGGTGTTAACCATAACTGGACCTTATCAAAATTTTGGCTTTTTAGAAGGTGTGATTGACGGTATTCTTGCCAGAAGAACGTCGGTTGCTACGAATGTCTATAATGTTGTTAAAGCCGCCCGCCAATCCGGTATTCAGAAACCGGTTATTTTCATGGGGGATCGTGATGATCACTTTACCCAACAAGCAGGAGACGGCTATTCAGCTTACATAGGTGGATCGACTGCTCAAGCTACTCATGCCATGAATGAATGGTGGGGGAAATATGGCATGGGGACCATGCCGCATGCCTTATTGCAATTATTTGAAGGTGATGTAGTTGCTGCTTGTCAGGCCTATCATGACCGCTATCCCGATGATGAAATCATGGCACTCGTGGATTATAATAATGATGTTATCGGCGACAGTTTAAAATTAGCACGTGTTTTTGGCGATCTGTTAAAATCAGTTCGCGTTGATACGTCCAAAAATATGGTTGACCAATACTTTCTACGAAACGACCATTTGCTGGGTAAATTTGATCCACGCGGCGTCAATCCAGAGCTTCTATTTGCGCTTCGTAAAGCGCTTGATGCTGAAGGGTTTCATCATGTTAAGATTGTGGCAAGTGGTGGGTTTACGATGGAGAAAATTAAGTCATTTGAAGAACAAAATGTTCCAGTTGACATGTATGGCATCGGTAGCAATTTGTTAAATATCAAGTATTCATTTACGGGGGATAATGTCCTTTTAAATGGGAAACACGCGGCCAAAGCCGGTCGGAAATATCATCCTAACCCCCGATTGGAGAAGGTAGAATAACTATTACGCATTTATAATTCATTATAGTTTCGTATAATATATAAGGAAAAGCAGGTAAGGCGCTGTTTGCACAAATTGGGCATAAAATGAATATATAATTACGAGTAGCCCGAGTTACTTTGGAGGTCTTTCTATGACGATATACCATTTTGTAGGCATTAAGGGTACAGGCATGAGTCCTTTGGCGCAGATTTTACATGATATGAACGAAACAGTTCAAGGTTCAGATGTAGAGAAGCGTTTTTTTACTCAAAAGGCATTGGAAGACCGAAATATTCCAATCATGACTTTCGATAAAAATAACATCAATGAAAATTTAACTGTGATTGCAGGCAACGCTTTTCCGGATCATCATGAGGAAATTCAGCAGGCAAGAGAGTTAGGAATTCCGCTTTATCGTTATTTTGATTTTCTAGGTGAATTTGCCCGTCAATTTACGAGTGTCGCTGTGACGGGGACGCACGGAAAGACATCGACAACAGGGTTATTAAGCCATGTCTTTAAAGACTATTTGCCGACGTCTTATCTAATTGGCGACGGGACGGGATACGCCGCTAACAATAGTCAGTATTTCATATTTGAGGCGTGTGAATATCGCCGTCATTTTCTCGCATATGATCCTGATTACAGTATTATAACAAATATCGATTATGACCATACCGATTATTTTTCGGATTTAGAGGATGTTGTGCAGGCATTTCAAGAGTTAGCATTAAAAGTTAAAAAAGGCGTGATTGCCTGCGGTGATGATGCTCATCTCCAGAGCATCAAAATCAATGTTCCTGTCATTTATTATGGTTTGGATGAAGAAAATGATTTTCAGGCAAGAAACATCGAACGATCAGAGCATGGAACAACATTTGATGTCCTTGTGAGAAATGATTATTACGGGACATTTACCATTCCTCAACACGGAACCCATAACGTGTTAAATGCTTTAGCTGTGATTGCTTTCTGTCATTATCAAGGCGTACCTACCGAACTTTTAAAGGCACGTTTAGCTTCTTTTCATGGAGTCAAACGCCGGTTTACCGAAAAATTATGGGGGAATCAAGTTATTGTTGATGACTATGCCCATCATCCAACCGAGATTAGTGCTACGATTGATGCAGCCAAGAATAAGTATCCCGAACGTGAGATTGTGGCCATATTCCAGCCGCACACGTATACAAGAACGAAGACCTTCATGGACGATTTCGCAACATCCTTGGAGGCAACTGATGAGGTCTATTTGTGTGATATTTTTGGTTCTGCACGCGAAGATAGCGGGGAATTAACTATTGAAGATTTGCAGCAGAAAATACCTGGTGCGCAGATTATTTCTGAAGCAGATATTGACACCTTAAGTCAGCACGATGCTGCCGTTCTTCTATTTATGGGTGCTGGTGATATCCAGAAGTATCAGGCCGCCTATGAAAATGCTCATCCGCAAAAATAGAGACTGTGCTCATCAGTCTCTTTTTTCTTTCTTCTACGGTTCATGTTAAAATTTATAGTATATTGTTTGATATTGGTTGAAAACTATAACAGATACGATACCCAAAAAGGAGGAAATGTTTGTGGAGGTCATTCTTTATCTTAGTGTCGCTTTGCTAGCCCTTGCTTTTGCCATATTGGTTTATTTTGTTGCTCAAACGTTAAAATCCGTTCAAAAAACGTTGTTAAATGTGTCGCGGACTATGGATCGTGTGCAACAACAAATGCAAGGGGTGACACATGAAACCACAGAATTAATACATAAAACCAATAAAATGGCTGACGATGCTTATGAAAAGTCTCAGCATTTAAACAGTGTTTTTCAATCTGTCGAATCACTCGGTGACTCTGTTAAAAAGGTTAATTCATCCGTTGACACCATCACTGACACAGTTAAAAGTAAGAGTGAGAAACATTCAGAGCAGATTGCCCGCGTTATGCAGTGGGGGGAAGCAGCGATTGATTTGTGGGGAAAATGGAAAGTCCGTAATCCTGAATCGTCAAATTCAGTAAGAGGGAGGAATACCGGCGATGAGTAATGGAAATGGGAAAAACTTTGTCAAAGGGGCAGTGGTCGGCAGTCTCGTTGGGGCAGTGACCGCCTTGTTAATGGCACCAAAATCAGGACAAGATCTCCGTGATGATTTGAGGTCTGCCAAAGACCAAGATGGGGATTGGACAACTTATGCCAAGCATAAATCTCAAGATTTGACTCGTGTGATTGCTGATCAATCCAATCAATTACTAGGGAAAGTGAAAGAGTGGCAATCTATCCGTGCGACTAATCTAAACAACGTAACTTCGATGCAAAACGATACAACCAACACGTATGAGCCAGGCGGTATTGAAATTCCTAAAAATGACTAAGATCATGATAGCCATTAACCTTGGCTGACTGCCTTTTCATGGGCAGTCTTTTTTTAGTAAAATAATTTAATACTTAAAAGCGTTTAAGAAATAAAGAAAAAAGTGATGACAAATCGTTATAAATTGTATATAATAGCCTCTAAAATAGTTTATGCCGAGCTGGAGGGATTGGAATGAGTCAGAATGAGATTGAGCAGCTGCGAAACAGAATTGATGAGTTAAATGATGAGTTGCTTGAAAAAATTAACGAACGTGCCAAGCTTGTACAAGATATTGGTTTTTTAAAAAAAGCCCAAGGTACGCCGCCGTATGACCCAATACGTGAGCGGGATATTTTCAATGATTTGGCTGAGAAAAATAATGGGCCATTTGCCACGGGGACCATTCAGCATTTATTTAAAGAAATTCTAAAAGCGAGTATGGAGCTGCAAGAAAATGACCATAAAAAAGGTTTGTTGGTGTCACGTAAACGGAAGCCGGAAGACACAACAGTATCCATAGGTGGTGAACAAATTGGAGACGGCAAACAAAGGCTGATAGCCGGGCCGTGTTCGGTTGAAAGTTATGAACAAGTAAAGAGTGTCGCGGAAGAGGTTCGGAAGCATGGATTGCCATTCCTACGCGGCGGAGCATTCAAACCGCGGACATCCCCGTATGACTTCCAGGGGTTGGGTCTTGAAGGGTTAAAGATTTTAAAACAAGTTGGCGATGAATACGATTTATCTATTGTCAGCGAAATTGTGTCTCCTAAAGATATTGAAACCGCTGAAGACTATTTAGATGTGATTCAAATTGGTGCTCGAAATATGCAAAATTTTGAACTGTTGAAAGAGGCGGGCAAATCCAATAAACCTGTTTTCCTAAAGCGGGGAATGTCAGCAACGATTGACGAATTTATGAAGGCGGCTGAATATATTTTCTCAGCCGGAAATGAACAGATTGTCTTATGCGAACGCGGTATTCGAACCTACGAGAAAGCAACAAGAAACACATTGGATATATCAGCTGTTCCGATTCTAAAACAAGAAACACATTTGCCTGTGTTTGTTGATGTTACCCACTCGACCGGGCGGAAAGATTTGCTGATTCCAACGGCCAAAGCAGCGCTTGCGATTGGAGCTGACGGTGTGATGGCTGAAGTTCATCCTGATCCATCTGTGGCGCTTTCGGATGCCCAGCAGCAAATGGATTTCGAGTTGTTTAACCAATTTATTTCCGAATTAAAAACACAGGGGTTACACACCTTTTCTCAAGTCTAAGCCTTGCATTTTGCAAGGCTTTTTTCAACAATTTTTTTACGGATCAACTCCATCAATTGACAAAATCCGTTAAACAACGTAGTGTTATAATGACTGTTAACGGTTAATACTATAACAGAATTACCTTGCAGTTTCCTTTACATACTAAAATGAATCATTTAAGATACATGAAGCCATAGGGTTGATTGATAAGGAGGAAAGTATTATGAGTGCGACGATTTATGATGTTGCTCGTGAAGCAAGTGTTTCCATGGCTACCGTATCCCGTGTGGTTAACGGAAACCCCAATGTCAAGCCGACGACTAGGAAGAAAGTGTTAGAAGCTATAGAAAGATTAGGATATCGTCCGAATGCTGTTGCAAGGGGACTGGCCAGCAAGAAAACGACCACTGTTGGAGTGATTATCCCTGATATCTCAAGTGTTTTCTTTTCAGAGTTAGCAAGGGGTATTGAGGATATTGCGACAATGTATAATTACAATATTATCCTATCTAATTCTGATCATAATAAGGATAAGGAACTTCATCTTCTACAGACGTTATTAGGGAAACAAGTGGACGGTATCGTCTTTATGGGTGGCAAGATTACTGAGGAGCATGTTGAGGAGTTCAAAAATGCGCATGTGCCTATTGTGCTGGCTGCGACGTTGGATGAAAGTGAACAAGTTTCATCGGTTAATATTGACTACAAGCAAGCGGCCTATGATGCCGTCAAACAGCTAGCTGATTCCGGCCATGAAGACATTGGTTTTGTCACGGGTCCGCTGAAAGATCCGATGAATGCCAATTATAAACTTCAAGGTTATAAAGATGCTTTGGAAGACCATCAGCTGGAGTATAAAGACCATTATGTCGCTGTCGGGGATTATACTTATGATTCCGGTAAAGAGGCTATGGAGCAGTTTTTAGCCTTGGACAAGCATCCAACAGCTGTTTTCTCAGGAACGGATGAAATGGCTCTAGGAGTGATTCACGAAATTCAGGATCAAGGGTTAAATGTACCGGGAGATATTGAAGTTATCAGTTCTGATAATACACGATTGGCCCAGATGGTTCGGCCGACATTATCAACAATCGTGCAGCCGATGTACGATATCGGAGCTGTTGCGATGCGATTATTAACGAAATATATGAATGGTGAATCCGTTGATGACCCGAATGTGGTTTTACCTCATCGGATTGAATACCGTCAATCGACTACGTAATCAACAGGCTGTCTCCAGAGGCAGCCTGATTTATATTTAAAAGAATGATATAAGAAAAAGGGGGCTGTCCATTTTGCGACGTCCCCTTTTTTGTAGTTTGAACTGAATAGGCACTCATAGCGGTTCAAAAATTTGATTTACATTTTGATATATTTTGATAATTAATAGGTTTTGTATTATAATAAGGTTGCAAACGATTTCAAGGAGAGTGAATAGACTTGAAAACAGAAGTAATACCTGCTAACCAAAAAGACCATAATCTCGACAATTACGAAGAAGTACGCCATAATTTTAATTGGGAAGATGTAGAAAATGCATTTACTTGGAACCGTACAGGTAAGGTCAATATGGCTTATGAAGCTATTGATAAGCATGCTGAACGTGATAGAAAAAACAAAGTGGCATTATATTTTTCAGATGGCGAACGGGATGAAACATATACATTCCTTGAAATGAAATCTTTGTCCAATAAAGCAGCACATGTTCTTAAGGATCAAGCCAATGTTGAAAAGGGTGACCGTGTCTTTATTTTCATGCCGCGTTCTCCTGAGCTCTATTTTACGTTGCTTGGAACATTGAAGATAGGCGCCATTGTGGGCCCGCTGTTTGAAGCATTTATGGAAGGGGCGGTTAAAGACCGGCTGGAAGACAGTGAAGCTAAGGTTATTGTTACAACCCCAGAATTACTCGACCGTGTTCCTGTCGATCAATTGCCGCATTTAGAAAAAATTGTTCTTGTCGGTGACAATATCGAGGAAAGTGATCAGTCAATTGATTTTAACCGCCATATGGCATCAGCAAGTTCGGAGTTTGATATTGAATGGATGGATCGGGAAGACGGTATGATTCTTCATTATACATCCGGGTCCACAGGGAAGCCGAAGGGCGTTTTACATGTTCATAAAGCTATGATTCAGCATTATCAGACAGGACGCTGGGTGTTAGATTTAAAAGAAGATGATGTTTATTGGTGTACAGCTGACCCTGGTTGGGTTACAGGAACTTCTTATGGTATTTTTGCGCCATGGTTGAATGGAGCATCCAATGTTGTCCGCGGCGGCCGCTTCAAACCAGGTGATTGGTATCAAACCATAGATGATTATGGGGTCACTGTTTGGTATACCGCACCTACAGCCCTTCGTATGTTAATGGGTTCTGGCGATGAACTCGTCAAACAGTATGATCTTTCAACTTTGCGCCACATCTTAAGTGTGGGTGAACCCTTAAATCCTGAGGTTGTCCGCTGGGGATTAAAAGTCTTTAATATGCGTATTCATGATACTTGGTGGATGACCGAGACCGGGGCTATCTTAATCAGCAATTATCCATCGATGCCGCTTAAACCAGGTTCGATGGGTAAGCCTATTCCAGGTACGGAAGCAGCGATTATTGATGATGATGGCAACGAATTACCAGCCAATCAAATGGGTAATTTAGCAATCAGACAAGGCTGGCCGTCAATGATGCGGTCGATTTGGAACCGACAAGAGAAGTATAACTCGTATTTTACACCTGAAGGATGGTACGTATCAGGTGATTCCGCTTATCAGGATGAGGATGGCTACTTCTGGTTTCAAGGCCGTGTTGATGATGTGATTATGACATCTGGTGAACGTGTTGGGCCGTTTGAGGTTGAAAGCAAGCTTGTTGAACACCCAGCCGTTGCCGAGGCCGGTGTCATCGGCGTCCCTGACCCTGTTAGAGGGGAAATTATTAAAGCCTTCATCGCTTTAAGTGCCGGCTATGAATCAAGTGATCAGTTAAAAGAAGACATTCGCACGTTTGTTAAAAAAGGTTTAGCTGCTCATACAGCGCCGCGGCAAATTGAATTTAAGGAAGGTTTACCAAAAACGCGCAGCGGTAAAATCATGCGTCGTGTGCTTAAAGCTTGGGATCTTGACTTGCCGACCGGCGACTTGTCAACAATGGAAAAGTAAGATCTAGCATACAAAAAGCCCTTTGATCTGTTTGATCAAAGGGCTTTTGTGTGTTTAATTGTCTAGGATTGATTTTCTGTAGAGTCATCGGACCCTTCAGAGCCATCATCGGATCCTTCAGAGCCATTGGATCCTCCAGAGCCATTGGACCCTCCAGAGTTATCGGATTCTCCAGAGTCACCGGATTCTCCAGAGTCACCGGATTCTCCAGAGTCACCGGATTCTCCAGAGTCATCGGATTCTCCAGAATTACTGGATCCATTGGAGCCATCACCACCGGTTGGCTGATTTTCCGGTTTATCTGATTTCTCAGGTTCACCGGCGGTAAGCATGTTAGTTTTTCCTGATGTCTTACCTGTGATATCGACAGCAGCGACATAGTAACGGTTATATCCACCGCCCACTTGAAACTTATTAGCTTCGTTACTTCTTACGTGACCGATTTCTTTAAATGAGTTTGAATCACCTGATGCGCGATAAATTCGATAACCGACAACATCTTTTGATTGACTGTCTGACCACTTGAGAACGCCGTTTCCATATGACAAGCCCCCTGGTGCCGCTGGAGCCCCTTGACTTGGATTGAACTTCGCGCCGGGAACAGCTTTCCCCCATTGTTCTGAGGTGACTTGATCAATTGGTAAGTGAGGGTAACGGTCTTTTAAAAACTCTCTTGTTAATAAGCCGCCTTCACTTGTAAATTCAGCCGGTGTATTCGAAAGTGCAGCGACTTTTTGATCTTCACTGAGGTAGGCAACAGTTCCTTTGCCAAACGCGTCTTTACCTGATCCTGGCAAATGATCCGTGCTGAATAAACCTGACGCTGCAAAGCCAGCGTCTGCACAAGCATCGGTTAGGCTTTCCCCTGTAAGACCACAGAATGATCGCTTCACGATTCCGGTAGGCATATTAAACTGTTTATTAGTGTCCATCAGTTCCGGTTTTTGGTCATAGGCTGCATTGGCTAAGCCAGCCCAAAGCTTTTGTGTACGTAAGTCGTATTCACCTGTAAGTTGATATCGTTTTTCTTGTTTTTCGTAACCAACCCATGTGCTCATCGTCATATTTTGATTATAACCGACAAACCAGTTATCTAAGTAGTTATTAGTTGTTCCAGTTTTACCGGCAAGGTCTGAATTAAACTTCAGTCGCGGTTCAATATATGGGGCGGTTCCGCCATTTTCTAAAACAGCCCGCAGCATATCCGTAATCATATAAGCCGTTTGCTTCGAAAATACCTTCACAGGATCAACCTTATGCTTGTAGATTGATTTTCCATCAGCATTTGTAATGTTACTAATCATATAAGCCTCTTTAAATCGACCATCATTAGCAAAAGTTGTAAATGCATTCGTGTTTTCCGAATTATATACCCCTTTTGTTAAACCACCAATTGCTGATGCTGATACTTGACCATCTACGCCCGCGAGTGTTGAAAAACCCATTTTTTTAAGGTAATTCACTGGATGATAGCCTTGTCGAAGCGTTCGATCAAAAATACGAATGGCGGGCACGTTACGTGACCGATACAAAGCCCGTCTAGCACTTATAAACCCTTCAAATTGATTGTTGTAGTTGACTGGCTTGTAGTCACCTTTTACATACGGAAGGTCAGCTAGCAGACTTCCTGGCGAGATCACACCGTTTTCGATGGCTGGTCCATAATCCAGCAGTGGTTTCATAGTTGATCCATTCTGCCGCGGGATTTCCGTTGCAAAATTCCATTGTGACTTATCAAAACCTCGACCACCGACAAAACTCACAATCGCCCCATCGTTATTTCTTATAAGAGTTGAAGCCACTTGCATCGGCCATTTCTTTTTCGGATTGTCCTCATCAGCTATTGGCGCTTGATAGTTATCAAAATTCTGGATGACTTTCTGTTGGGCATCATAGACTTTTTTGTTAATGGTTGTATGAATGTGATAGCCCTCTGATGATAATTTTTTCTTAGCGTTATTAAGAAATTCTCTAAATAACTTATAGTTCTTTTTCGTCTTTTTCAAATTGCCATCATGACTTTTAGCAACATTTTTCATTGATTTGTCTAGGAATCTGCTTTCATAATCCCATTTTTGATAATTGTGATGAGCTGTTGCTAATTCTTCAGGCTTATACCCTTGCTGTTTAGCAAGGTGTTTAGCTATGATTTTTTCAGCTCTTTGACGAACTTCCTTAACAATATAAGGATATTTAGAGTATTCAGGGTCATTTTTGTCTTTAAAGTGTTTCTTATAATTATAGTCCATGGCTTTATGATACTGTTTTTTCGTTAAATATCCGGAATCTAGCATTCGTTTAAGGACAAGATGAGCACGATCAATGCCTGCTGATAGATCCTTTTTTAACTTACCTGAATTTTGATAAGGCGTATAGGTAAAAGGATTTTTTGGCAATCCTGCAAGGAAAGCGGCCTGTGGAATACTTAAATTTTTGGCTTTGACGCCAAAAATACCTTTGGCAGCTGCGCTAATGCCGGCAATATTTTGACCAGCTGCGTTACGACCGAAAGGAACGACGTTAAGATAGGCTTCGAGAATTTGATCTTTGTCGAAGTAACGTTCTAACCGCATGGATAATAGGATTTCCTTGGCTTTTCGATCAAAGGACACTTCATCTGTTAAAATTTGATTTTTAACGAGTTGTTGGGTTAGGGTGCTGCCACCGGTGACAATTGGCTGGTTTGTGAGTTCCTGATACGCCGCTCGAAAAACGGCTTTGGGAACGACACCAGAATGTTCATAAAAAAGATCATCCTCGGTTGCGATGAGTGCATGCTTTAGATGAGGTGACACTTTATCGATTGAAATTTCATTTCGAAATATATCCGAACGTAATTCCCCAAGTTCTTTGTTACCCGAAAAGTAAACGGTACTCGTTTCACTGTAATTGTAAACGGATTGGTTCATTTGTTCCTTACTAAGGACTTTCTGGTCTTGAACAAGCGATGCAAAGTAGCCAAATGCAAGCCCGCCGGCAAAGAATGAAAAAATAAGTCCGATACTGATAAAAATTAAAAACATGTTCCAAATGACTTTGTATGTAATTCGGCTTCCTTTTAAAATACGCTTGTCCCGCAGCCATTGAACGGCTTTGCGATAGGACGATTTTATTTGTTCTCTATTAAACGTCATGGGCCGGACCCCCTTTTCTATAAATCAATAGACATAACCCATCCTATCATATAATAAAAGATTATGGGGGAAATGAAAAGACCCACCCATTCTTCTTATCTATTTAAGATAAAGGCTCTGCTAAACGGGACTGTCAGTTCCAGGCATTCGCTGCGGAATCTTCAGCTGCCGCTTTGCTCGCAGGACTCTAGTAAAGGCATCTTGAGTAAGCGACGCTGAGGAACACACCAAGTTTAAGTGTTACGAACCTCAACGGTCTTCCTCTGCCATCAACGAAGTGCCAAAAATAAGAATGACCTTTAACATAGCCAAGATAAAAAAAGAAACTTGGACGATTGTCCAAGTTTCTTCTGAATCAAATATTAACGTGAGTAGTACTCAACGATAAGCGCTTCAGTGATTTCGGCAGGCAGCTCTGAACGTTCAGGGTAACGATCGTAAGACCCTTCAAGCTTTTCATCCTCAAAGCTTAAATACTCTGGTACAAAGTCGTTGAGTTCAACGGCTTCTTTAATGATACTTAAGTTTTGGGATTTCTCACGGACACCAATGGTTTGACCGGGCTTAAGACGGTAGGAAGGAATATCAACCCGTTTTCCGTCGACGGTAATATGACCATGAGAAACCAATTGCCGGGATTGACGGCGTGTCCGAGCAAGTCCTAAACGATAAACAAGGTTATCAAGGCGTGATTCAAGCAAAATCATGAAGTTCTCGCCGTGAACACCTTTCATCTTACCGGCTTGATCAAAAATGCTGCGGAATTGGCGCTCATTTAAACCGTACATAAACCGAAGCTTTTGTTTTTCCTGTTGTTGTAGACCGAATTCCGATTGTTTGCGGCGTTGATTAGCGCCATGTTGTCCGGGAGCATAAGGACGTTTTTCAAGTTCTTTGCCGGTACCTGTTAGAGAAATACCGTAACGACGCGCCTTTTTCCAAAGCGGTCCAGTATAGCGAGCCATAAAGACTCCTCCTTTGTCATTTTATTAACTGTATAAAATGACAGTTCCATCTAATAACTTGTTAACGAAGTCATTTTGTTTTCATGTACCTTCGCCCGACAGTGAAAGGGTTACGCAGTACACCTCTTTAATTATGAGGAACAAAATGAAGAGGGCCTTCATCACTCATTATTAGCCACTGTCTCATTTTACACAAAAACTATTATAGCTTTTGTAGTGGGGGCGTGTCAAGGTAATTAAATATGTTTTAACAACACATCGACAAATGATTCTAAATTGATTTGATCAGTTTCAGAAAATCGCCCGATGATCGGTGCATCAATATCGAGGACCCCAAACACTTCACCATTTTTAATAATGGGGACGACAATTTCTGATTGGGAATTGGCATCGCAAGCGATATGACCTTCAAACACGTTAACATCGTGGACGCGAACGGTCGTTTGTTGTTGTGCTGCCGTTCCGCATACCCCTTTACCTATGGGAATACGAACACAGGCAGGTAAACCCTGGAACGGACCTAAAACTAATTCGCTACCATCATGAACATAGAAGCCTACCCAGTTAATCTCATCAAGAAATTGATTGAGCAGAGCACTAGCATTTGCTAAATTGGCCGTGATATTGCTCTCACCTTCGAGCAAGGCATCGAGCTGTTTAAGGGCAAGCTGCCAATTGTTTTCGGATGCTCCTTGATATGAACTGACATTAAACATCAAAATCCTCCTTGTTTCATAGAAAAAACTTAAAATGATTGTTAGGAATTATAGAATGATGACTCCATTTGTCAAATTGTATTTAAAGGAATCGACCATGCACCGCCGAACATGTTTATATAAGGCGTAAAGATAGAATAAGGTGGTGAATATAGTTGAAGCACCCCCAAGAGCATACTAAAACCAAAATTCTTCAGACGGCAGGAAAACTTTTTAACATGTACGGCTTTCATGGAACGTCTGTTAGAGAGATTGCTAAAGATGCCCACGTTAATGTTTCCCTGATTTCCTATTACTTTGGCGGCAAACACTCATTATTAGAAAAACTTATGTCTGCTTTTTGGGAAGGTTATCTTGAAGTCATTGAAACATCCATGAATCAGCTTAGCACATTAAATATCACTGACAGGCTTGTCACCGTTGCAGATCGCTTGTTAACCTATCAAAGTGACAATACGTTCATGGCAAGATTTGTTCATAGAGAGATGACTACTGATTCGGTATTAACACGTGAACTCATGACGACGTATTTAATGAAAGAGAAGTATTTGTATGAAACGATCTTTGCTCATGCTGACAGCAAAAATGAGATGAACGCCGTATTCATAGATATGGTCATTATGCAGTTTAGGGAACTGATTAATTTGCCATATATGCAGTCCCAATACATTCAAAAAGTTCATTTCTTTCAACTAGATAGTCCCTATTTTCGAAAACAGTATCTTAAAGCCATTAGACAATGGGTCGAACAGACGGTCTCTCAAAGTAATGATGCCTCATCCCACGCCCAACGGATAACCAGCATATTATCCTAACCAGCCGCTAGTGACGGCTGGTTTTTTAGTACGGAATTGCTCTTATTAAATCATAAACTTAAAAAGGCATTCAAGCGATGAGGTGGAATCGGTTGATTTTTTTACTATATACGAGAAAATTTTTGAAAAATACTTAGTCAAATGACAGATTACATGATATCATAAAACTACAAAATCATGCGTTTTTCGGCACTTAGTGACAGATACTTGAATAGAAGTGCCTTAATATACAAAAGAAGCATTCATTTATTGTATGATTGTTCGTGTGAATGGGGGAATTTCCTATGTTTTACATAATCATTGGTTTTCTCTGCTTAGCCGTTATTCTTGTCGGTTACGGCTCAATCATGAGAAAACGCGTTTATAATCAAATTGACCGCTATGAATCGTGGAAAATTGACATCATGAATCGCCCGGTTACAGAGGAAATTGCCCGTGTTAAGCAATTGAAAGTTATCGGTGAAACAGAACAAAAATTTGAAGCTTGGCGATCAGATTGGGATGATGTTGTAACCGTCCAATTGCCGGCTGTTGAAGAAAAGTTATTTGAAGCGGAAGATTATGTTGATAAATTCCGGTTCAAACGGGCTGGTGCAGTTCTGAGTCGTATCGATGAAGATCTTAATGCCATTGAAGAACGGATTCGAGCGATGTTGGATGATTTAAATGAAGTCGTTGACAGTGAGCAACAAAATCGACAAGATATAACCGGGGTTAAAGAAAAGTACCATACGCTTAAGAAGCGATTAATCACCCATCCTGCAGAATTTCAAGATGCTGTTAAGTATTTAGAGCAGCAAATGCATGAGGTTGAAAATCAGTTTAAGCAATATGAGGCTGAAACGGACAACGGGAATTACATTAAAGCAAGGGAAGTTCTCGTTCATATTGAAAGCCAACAAAATCAAATCGAAGAATGGATGCAGATCATACCGAATCGTTATAGGGATATTAAAGTAACGATTCCTAATAAACTGAAGGAAATACAATCGGGCTATGAGGAAATGCTTGAGCAGGGATATGTGTTGGATCATTTAAGTGTTCAGGAACAAATTGATGAAATCTCAAGTCACTTGAAAGTGATGGAAGAGGGCATGAAACAAGGTGAAATCACCAAAGTATCGCAAAGCTTGGAAGATACGTTCGGTCAGTTTGAAGTGATGTATGACGCTCTTGAAAAAGAAGTCAATAGTCGCAAGGCATTTATGGAAACATCAGTAACACTGGAAAATGACATTCGGGTTGTCGGCGAAAAAATTAACACGATCGATCAAGAAACTCAGACGGTTCAGCAAACTTATCGTATTGACCAAGAAGATATTGAGGCGAAACAACAGATTGATAGGACCTTTAATCAGTTGCAGACGGAATTCAATGAGGTTCATCAAGCCATTAATGAAAAAAAGCGGGCTTTTAGTATCGTTCTTGAAAAAGTTGAAGACATGCGGATGCATTTGGAGACATTGCGGGAAAGTGCCAATGAATTTCATGAACAATTAAAGACGCTCAGAAAAGATGAGCTGATAGCAAAGGAAAACGTTAGTGAGCTCAAACAAAAATTGTTGGATGCCAGACGTATCATGCAGAAAGGTAATCTTCCAGGGGTTCCTGAATTTTACATAGACATCATTGACGATGCTCATGATATCCTTAATGAAGTGAGTAATGAATTAAATCAAAAGCCATTGGAAATGACGACTGTTAATCAATTACTGGAGGAAGCCTATGAAAAGGTTAACCACTCCTATGAAGCCAGTCAAACGATGGTCAACAACGCGGTGTTGTCGGAACGACTCATTCAACTCGGAAATAAGTATCGTAGCAATCAACCTGATTTAGATCAAGCATTACAAAAGGCTGAACAATTTTTTCGAAGTTATAATTACCAAGACGCTTATGAAGTTGCAGCGGCGGCTATGGAAGATATTGAACCAGATGCTGTTAAGCAGGTCAATGCGGATCTTGAGAATATTAGTTAATCCCCTCATAGCAGGGGATTTTTAGATGAAAAGGAGTTCAATTGAATGATTTATCTTGATAATAGTGCGACGACGAAACCTTATCCTGAGGTTTTAGATACATTCCGTCAAGTATCAGAACAATTCTTTGCTAATCCATCATCCCTTCACAGTTTGGGCGGGCAATCGGAGAATTTACTCAAAAAAGCTCGTCAACAAGCTGCCGGCCTGTTAAATGTCAAAGATAGCGAAATCATGTTTACATCAGGCGGCACTGAAGGAAACAATGCAGCTATAAAAGGGAGCGCCTTAACTTTCGGGCACAGGGGCCGACATGTTATTACATCAACGGTCGAACATTCAGCATCCTACGAGTCGTTTCGGCAGTTGGAGCAGCTCGGCTTTGATGTAACTTATTTGCCGGTTGATGATGAAGGCCGAATTTCTTTGGAACAATTTCAGCAATCATTAAGAGATGACACTATTCTTGTTTCTTTAATCCATGTTAATAACGAATTGGGGACCATCCAACCTGTAATGGATATTGCTAATATATTGAAATCATATCCAAAAACATTGCTTCATATTGATCATGTTCAGGGAATTGGTAAAGTTCCTTTGGATTTAAATCATGAAGGCATTGATTTTTGTACGATTTCAGGCCATAAATTTCATGGTCTTAAAGGGACAGGAATTTTATATGTCAAGGATGGCGTGAATTTATCATCGCTGTTATCCGGTGGCGGTCAAGAAATGGGCCGACGCGCGGGAACTGAAAATTTAGCGGGAATTGTAGCGTTGACGAAGGCCTTGCGGATAACATTAGAACACTTCCGAACCGACTTGTCATCTATGCAGCAAATGCTTATGAAAATTCGTGCTCATTATACGAATCGGTCAGTCGTTCAAATAAACACTCCAGAAGAGGGTGCTGCCCCCCATATTCTTAATATAACGGTCAAAGGCATCAAAGCTGAAGTGTTAATCCATGCATTGGAAGACCATGATATATATATATCAACGAAATCTGCTTGCTCGTCACAAGAAATGGGTGCCAGCCGCATTCTATTGGCCTCTGGCCTAAATAATGATGATGCCAACCAAGCGGTGAGAATTAGTCTATCATATAACAACACAATGGCAGATATGGATCAATTTCTGACCGTAATGGATGACAAAATCGCACAATTGCAGGAAGTTATGGGGTGAGACAATGAAATTCGATGAGTTAATTCTTCGATTTGGCGAACTTGGTTTAAAAGGGAAAAACCGTAAATTTTTTATTGATCAACTTTTTCACAATGTGAAAGAAGCGCTTCATTCCTTTGAAGCTATCCGTGTTAAGAAGCAATTTGATCATATTGAAATTGCTTTGCACGGGACAGCCTATGAAACCGTAGCCCATGCTCTAAGACATGTCTTTGGTATCCAAAATATGCGTCCAGCAGTGAACGCTGAGACGGATGTTGAGGCAATACAAGCAAAAGCGCTGCAACTTATTCAAGATTCTGAGTACCCAATTAACACTTTTAAGGTGAATGCTAAACGAAAATACAAACTGTTCCATTTAAATTCCATGGAATTAAATCAAGTCATCGGGGGCCATATTTTAAAATCAACAGATGGTATCACGGTTGATGTGCATCATCCAGATTTAGAAATCCAACTTGAAGTTATGAAACAGGTTACCCGCTTATATGGGCCTTATATACCGGGGGCAGGCGGTTTACCGGTTGGATCGAGTGGAAAAGTTTTATTGATGCTTTCAGGTGGTATTGATAGTCCGGTGGCGGGTCATTTAATGCACAAACGCGGAGCACAAGTGGAAGCGATCCATTTCCATAGTCCGCCTTACACCAATGACCGTGCCAGGCAAAAAGTGGTTGATTTAGCGGAGACAATGAAAGCTAACGGTGTTGATTTTAAATTGCATATTATCCCATTTACCAATACACAATTAGCTATTCGTGATCGCATGCCGGAAAACTACCGGATGACCATTATGCGCCGGATGATGATGCGGATGGCGGAGCGTATTGCGTTCCGAGAACAGTGTTTAGCAATTGCGACTGGCGAAAGCCTTGGACAAGTGGCCAGTCAAACGCTTGAGAGCATGAATACCATTAATGAAGTGACAAACCTACCTGTCCTAAGGCCGTTGTTATCAATGGATAAGCTGGACATTATGACAATTGCTAAAGACATTAATACCTATGATATATCTATCCGTCCTTATGAAGACTGCTGTACTTTGTTTTTGCCCAAATCGCCAAAAACAAAGCCTGATCGAGATCATGCTAGTCGGTTTGAAAAAAACCTGCCCGTTGAAGATTTGTTGCAGGAGGCTCTGACTGGTGTTGAAACGATAGAGATCGGCAAACAGAGCGATATCATTCAAGATCTCTTTTGATGAAATAATTACCATAAAAAAACTCGTACATTTTGTGCATGAGATTGGCTCAATCAACAGACTCTATAGGTACACAAGGAGGTGAGACATCATGGCAGACAACAACAGTAACCAAATTCTTGTCCCTGGTGTTGAGCAAGCTCTTGACCAAATGAAAACCGAAATTGCTTCTGAATTCGGTGTTAATCTTGGTGCTGACACCACTTCTCGCGCCAACGGTTCCGTTGGTGGCGAAATCACTAAACGTCTAGTTGCCCAAGCGCAACAACAGTTTGGTGGTCGCCAATAATTAAATAAAAAATGGCTTAAAGAGTGGCGGATATTCCGCCACTCTTTTTTTCTTAGGACTTTTTTTCGAAAAAAAGTTCAAAAAATTATCTGTTTTTAATACAATAGAAGGAGAGTGATTACAATTGGAGGGAGTTTTGTGGTGATGAATTTAATTGCACCGGAAAACTATAACTTAACAAGTGAAATGGATAAGTATGCCCAAGATAAGGACAAGATCGCGTTGGTTTATGAATCCAATGAAGGGCATGAAGAAACGTGGACTTATGATAGCTTAACAAAAAAAGCTAATCAATTGGCCAATGGTTTTGTTAAACAAGGGCTTGTCAAAGGTGACCGGATACTAATCATGATGCCGAGGTCTATGGAGACCTACGCTGTCTATATGGCGTCCCTAAAGGCTGGTTTAGTCATTATCCCTTCTTCAGAAATGTTGAGGCCTAAGGATTTAACGTATCGTTTGAATCATGCTGAGGTGAAGGCCGTTTTCGTTCATCATACGTTAATCAAGAATATAGACCAAACCTCACCTAGTCATTTGCAAATCAAAATGACCACAAAAAATGTCGGCGGTGATTGGCATTCAACACAAGGGTGGTATTTATCTGAGGATACATCATTTCAAACTGTGAATACAAAAAGAGATGATACCGCGATCATTTCTTATACAAGTGGTACGACAGGCAACCCTAAAGGTGTTGTCCATACACACGGTTGGGGCTATGCTCATCTCCGAACGGCGTCAAAAAGTTGGCTAAATATTGATGAGGGTGATCGCGTGTGGGCAACAGCTGGCCCGGGCTGGCAAAAATGGGTGTGGAGTCCATTTATATCGACACTTGGATCAGGAGCGACAGGATTTCTTTATGATGGTCGATTCGGTCCGGAAAAATATCTTGAATTATTAGAGAAACATCAAATTAATGTGTTGTGTTGTACACCTACGGAATACCGGTTAATGGCCAAGGTAGACAACCTAGATCAGTATCACCTCCCTGGTTTAAAAAGTGCTGTTTCCGCTGGAGAACCTCTTAACCGTGAAGTTATTGATACGTTCCGAAAATATTTTAATATTGAAGTCCGGGATGGATATGGGCAAACCGAAAGCACATTACTCGTCTGTACAACGATTGATATTGAGCCGAGACCGGGATCCATGGGAAAACCAACGCCTGGTAATCACGTAGAAATTATTCGTGAAGATGGTGATGCGGCAGATGTGGATGAAGTTGGTGATGTGGCAGTCCACGTTGATACACCAGCGCTATTTAAAACATATTACAAAGAGCATGAACGGATGCAAAAGGCACTTCGTGGTCGTTATTTTATAACCGGAGATAAAGCTAGGAAAGATAAAGATGGTTACTTTTGGTTTGAAGGCCGCGGGGATGATATTATCATTAGTTCGGGGTACACCATTGGTCCATTTGAAGTTGAAGACGCTCTTGTCAAACATGAAAAGGTGAAGGAATGTGCCGTCGTATCCAGTCCTGATGAAAAACGTGGTAACATCGTTAAAGCGTTTGTGATTCTTAGAAATCATGAAGATGCGGACGAGCCGGGAATCATAAAGGAATTACAAGACTTTGTTAAAGCTGCCACAGCCCCTTATAAATATCCGCGGGCCATTGAATTCGTGAATGATTTACCGAAAACAACTTCTGGAAAAATTCGCCGTGTAGAATTACGGGAGAAGGAACTTCAGAAACATGGGGTCTGACTTGATTGGTTAAAGCTTGAGAAGGAGAAGAAGTATGGGAACACTCTGGTTAGGAAATATTCGCACACTAAGAAATGCCTATGACCGGCAAGAAGCGATATATGTGGAAAATGGCATTATATATGAAATAGGCGCTGTTCGAGATCTACAGATAAAATATCAGGGACGGATCGATGACATTATGGATGTTCGTCCTTATGTCATTTATCCAGGATTAGTTGACAGCCATTTACATATTCTTTCACTTGGTGTTCAGCTGATGCGCCTGGATTTCACTACAGCGCGTTCATCGGTGCAGATGAAAGATATGATTGCTCAAGCAGCATTAGACACAGAGTCGGGACAATGGCTCTTGGGAGAAGGTTGGAATGAGAATGATTTTTCTGATCGAAAAATTTTTCACCGTCGTGAACTTGATGCCTTGGCTCCCCATAATCCCATAGCACTAACACGGGTTTGCCGGCATGCCATTTTAGCTAATTCACAAGCGTTGTCATTAGCCGGTATTACTAAGCATACACCCGATCCACCGGGCGGGGTGATTGTCCGCGATGATAAGGGCGAACCGACAGGATTATTATTGGAAGCCGCTCAACAGCTTTTAGATTATGCCATACCGGCTCTATCTACAAGAGATATTGAGTCTGCCTGCAGAAACGCTGTCAATCATTTGTTGTCACTAGGTTTGACCGGTGGACACACTGAAGATCTTAATAGTTACTGTGTATTTGAACCAGCTTTTTCTGTGTTCCGTCAAGTTGTTAATCATGAATATCCATTCAAAACCCATCTGCTCGTCCATCATCAAGCGGTTGATGCGATGTTCGAGGAAGGTTATTATTCCGGTTGGGAAGATGGTCACTTATCGCTAGGACCCATGAAGATTTTTTCTGATGGTGCTTTTGGCGGACGGACGGCCCTTCTGCGTCAGCCTTATAATGATATGCCTGATGTGACCGGTGTTGCTATACACAAACCGGAGGAACTGAAGCAAATGGTTCGGACGGCGAGGCATTATGATATGCCCGTTGCCATTCATGCTATTGGTGATCAGGCTTTGGCTTATGTTATCGACGCGATTGAATCTTTTCCGTGTCCTGAAGGACGACGTGATCGGATCATTCATGCCCAAGTCACACCGCCAGACTTGCGAGCACGTCTGCATCGATTGCCTGTCATTCTTGATTTACAACCTCAATTTGTACCGTCAGATTTTCCTTGGGTTATTGAGCGCTTAGGTGAGGAGCGGTTGGCACATGCTTATGCTTGGAAAACGCTAATAGATGACGGTATTGCTTGTGCTGGTGGTTCTGACGCTCCGATTGAGTTTGCCAATCCCTTGCTTGGTATTCATGCTGCCGTTACCCGACGAAAGTATGGTGAGGGTCACGCCGGTTTTTATCTTGGGCAAAGGTTGTCAATATACGAGGCCCTTAGGCTATATACTTATGGAAGTCAATATGCTATTGGCAAAGAAGACGTGCGCGGACAAATCGCTCCCGGCTTTGAGGCGGATTTCACCATTTTAGATCAGGACTTGTTAGATCTGGATGATCCTGATTCAATTTTAGATACTCATAATATGATGACCGTAATTGATGGACAAGTTGCCTACCAGAGAGATGCGTTTAACACCGATGCTGGCACGTCTTGAGTGTCGTGTCGTGCGTCAGGAGGGGGATTCAGGATGCTTCTGGAAATGCATGACGTTGATTTGAAACAAGATAAGCAAACACTTATTCACAATATGAACTGGCAGATTAAAGAAGGTGAGCATTGGGCGATTCTAGGATTAAATGGAGCAGGTAAAACAACATTGCTCAATTTAGTTTGCGGTTATCTCTATCCTACAAAGGGTGTTATTAGGGTTCTTGGAAAAACATTCGGCCGTTATCCCTTGCATGAGCTCAGAAAGAGCATCGGTTGGGTCAGTTCATCGCTCACGGATAAGATGAAATACCATACTGATGAAACTGGACTCGAAATGATATTAAGCGGACGATTTGCATCCATTGGGTTGTACGATCAACCAAGTGAATCCGATATTTCCAAAGCCTCAGATATTTTAACTCAGTTAGACATTGACTATTTAGAGAATCGAACGTTTAGAAAAATGTCACAAGGTGAGAAACAGCGTATTTTGATAGGAAGAGCTTTAATGGCTTCACCTCAATTGCTTATTTTAGATGAACCTTGTGGCGGTCTAGATTTTCTCTCTAAAGAAAAGTTATTGACTACTATTGAACAAATGGCCAATAAGCAAGAGACAACGATTATCTATGTGACTCACCATATTGATGAGATCCTTCCGATCTTTGAGCATACGTTGTTACTTAAAGATGGGACACCCTTTTCCAAAGGATCGACAAACGAACAGCTAACTTCAGTCAATTTATCCGCTTTTTGCCAAAGACCAATTGCGGTCAATCATCAAAATGGCCGGTTTCACCTCCGAATAAAAAACATAGAAGATATACACGAGCGTCACGCCTGAAAAAAGGCGGGCGCTTTTTTTATTTAGGTTCTTTTTGTATGGAGTGTTGATTTTTGGCCGCTTTCGGGATGTTCAAAGCATCTGACATTAAATAAAGTGTGTTCGACTAAAAAGATATTGTATCTGCAAGACCAAGTGCAATCAATAGGGAAGTTTTTAGTCAATTATTTGTTATCTAAAGCTAGTAAAGATAAGGTTTATTTTTATGCGCACAGTCGATAATGGAACAAGAATAGGGGATTTGCGTATGATCATTTTGAGCTTAATTGTGCTGCTGATGATTGCAATCACTTTGTTGGTCATCGGATTTATTATCGGTGTGGTTCGAATTAGCGTGGACTTGAAAATCATCAAGGATCGGGGCGAATGTCTCATCAAGATTTATATTTGGAAAATGAAAATTATGACTTTTGATATTCCTGAATTCAAACTTGATCCCGCAACGTTTAATCTCAAATATAAAAGTGAATCAGAAGCCTTGCATATGAAGAATGAGGATGAGAAGACCATTGATGAAAACGATGTGAAAACGTACTTGAATAAACATGAAAAATTAATTGATATCATAAAAAACTTCGACTTGGAAGCATCGACATTCATAAAATCCATTAATATTTACCATATTAAATGGTATACAGCATGTGGAATAGGTGATGCTAATCACACAGGGATGCTTATGGGACTTATTTGGTCACTAAAGGGATTTTTAGTGGGCTTTGCCACTCGTTATGTACACGTACCTGATCAACCTTTATTGGATATACAACCGGCTTACAATCATTGGACGTTTCAGACCCATTTTCGTTGCATCATCTCTTTTCGGCTTAGAAAGGCGATTTCGTTATTACTTAAAACCTATAAAGATGCTAAAAGAAGGAGGTCATCACAATGTCAGAACATCCAATCCAAGGTTTAATGAAAACAGCATTGGAAAGTCTGCAGGAAATGACAGATGTGAATACCATCATTGGAGATCCTATTGAGACGCCCGACGGCAATGTCATTCTAACGGTCTCCAAAGTCGGTTTTGGTTTTGCTGCCGGGGGTTCCGAATTTCAAATGAAGCAATCTTCAGGTCAAGGTGGTTCAAGCGACTCAAGCGACTCAAGTGACTCAAGTGAATCAAATGGGTCTCAGGGAAATTCATCTTTACCATTTGGAGGTGGGAGCGGTGGCGGTGTCTCAATCACACCAATAGCGTTCTTAATTGTCGGTCCACAAGGTGTTCGAACCATTCATCTTGACAATAGCACCCATATTTATGAAAAACTTTTAAACATCGCACCACAAGCTGTTGAAAAAATTCAAGAAATGCTGCAAAAGCAAAGTAAACAGCAAAACGGTGAAAAGAGCGGTCAGCAGGAAAGCGAAGGTAAGTCTTCCGGGCGCGGCGTTGTCCGCCACCGAAATCAAGAGGATGATGAAAGCTAACTGCGGTGAAAGGCAGTTAGCTTTTTTATTTGAAAATGTTTCTAAAACACGCTAATATGATAATTGTACATATCTACCAATAAGGAGGCTCTCCCATGGCAGACGTTACATTTGGTGGGAATCCGGTAACATTGCTTGGTGATGAAGTCACGAAAGGTCAGCAAGCGCCTAATTTCACTGTATTGACGAATGACTTGGCTGAAACTACGCTGAATGACTATTCAGGTGTGAAACTCATAAGTGTTGTCCCTTCTCTAGACACTGGGGTTTGTGATGCGCAAACGCGCCGGTTCAATGAAGAAGCTAGTAATCTGGACAACGTTACAGTCTTAACGATTAGTGTCGATTTACCATTTGCTCAGCAGCGTTGGTGCGGCAGTGTTGGTTTAGATGACGCGGTGACATTATCAGATCACCGGGATCTCTCGTTCGGAGAAGCATATGGTGTCGCTATTAAAGAAATGCGGCTATTAGCACGTTCTGTTTTCGTCGTCAACAGTGATAACCAAGTCGTTCATACAGAATATGTGGATGAAGTTACGAATCATCCAGATTATGAAGCAGCTCTGCAAGCGGCAAAAGAGGCAAAATAAATAAGACTTTCAAGTCATTGATCCCGGTTTTAAGCAACCGGGATCTTTGCGTGTAGCGGTATTTTTTTGTAAGATAGTGAAAGGTATTTCCCAATAAAGCACTTCCTCGCTTACTAAGGACAACGATTTCATTTTAGCGAGGAAGTGAGATCGACATAGTGAAAATGACTATATAGTAGGAGTGCTTATATGGTACAGGAATCGACGACCAATCATTTATATGAGATTTTAGATGAGACAGCGGAAATCATTGCTGATCATCAAGATACGACCTACCTTGAAGCTTTAGCTTTAACAGGTGAAAATATTTATACAACAAATATTCAACAAGACGCTCTTCGTCAGCGCCTTGAACCATTATATGACCGTTTTTTTGTTGAAGGTATGACAGCTGAAGATGTTCGACGAGCGTTTCAATTGGCTGTTTTAAAAGGTATGAAAGCAGCCGCTCAACCACAGCATCAAATGACACCTGATGCTGTTGCTCTATTTATGGGGTTTTTAGTTAATAAAATATTTCCTAGTCATTCGTTTCGCATATTGGATGAAGCTGTTGGTACCGGCAATTTGTTAACAGCTGTCCTCAACCAAACGAATAACCAGGCTGAGGCAGCGTACGGCGTCGAAGTTGATGAATTATTGATTAAACTTTCCAATACGAGTGCTAACCTTCAGCAATGGACCGTTGAGCTGTTTCATCAGGATGCACTGGAACCGATGTTACTGGAGCCAGTTGATTTAACTATTGGTGATTTACCTGTGGGCTATTATCCGGAAAAAAACAACGCCAAAAAATTCCGATTAGGGCACAATCAGGACAAGCTTTATAGTCCTTATTTAATGATTGAGCAAGGCTTAAAATATACAAGACAAGCAGGTTATCTTATATATTTGATCCCGAATGGTTTATTTGATTGGGATGATGATAAAGAGCTGCATGGTTTACTAAAGGATGAAGCTGTAGTCCTAGGTTTGCTCCAACTCCCTCAAACTATGTTTAAGCAAGAACAACATGCAAAGAGTATTTTGATTTTGCAAAAGCAAGGTCAAGGTGTACACAAGCCGGAACAAGCAATGCTCGCACAATTGCCAAGCTTTCAAAATGAAAAAGCACTTGCTGGCGTTATGCAGCAAATTGATGACTGGTTTCAAGAGCATTTGTTCAGAGAACAATAGATGAAGCAGCCCTTCGAAAGGATGGACTAATAGTGTCTAAAATTATTGCGATCAATGCAGGTAGTTCTTCATTAAAATTTCAATTATTAAACATGCCTGATGAAGAAGTGGTGACGAAAGGTATAGTTGAACGCATCGGAATAAACGATTCAGTATTCAATATCGAATACAATGAACAATCGATAGAAGATGTGATGGACATTCCCGACCATGCTGAAGCAGTCCAAATTTTATTGGATAAGCTAACGTCTTTAGGCATCATAGCATCGCTTGATGAAATTGAGGCGATCGGTCACCGTGTGGTTCATGGTGGTGAAGAATTTAACGATTCAGTCCTCATTAATGAGGATGTAGTAAAAAAAATTGAGAAGGTATCTGAATTAGCGCCATTGCATAATCCAGCTAATTTAATGGGCATAAGGGCGTTCAAAGAAGTATTACCGAACGTTCCGGCCGTTGCTGTGTTTGACACGGCGTTCCACCAGTCGATGCCAGAGAAATCTTACTTATACAGCTTACCTTATGACTATTATCAGGATTACGGTATTCGTAAATACGGTTTTCATGGGACATCACATAAGTATGTGGCGAATCGAGCCGCGGAATTGTTAGATCGTCCGTTAGATCAACTCCGATTAATTTCCTGTCATTTAGGGAACGGCGCGAGCATTGCCGCGATTGAAAACGGTCGGTCAATTGATACATCCATGGGATTTACACCGTTAGCTGGCGTAGCAATGGGAACGCGTTCCGGAAACATTGATCCGGCGTTAATCCCATATATAATGGACAAAACAGGCCAAACGGCCGAAGAAGTCATTAATACATTAAATAAGAGAAGTGGTATGCTGGGCATATCAGGTTTTTCAAGTGATTTAAGGGATATTGAAAAGCAGGCTGATGGGGGCAATGAACGAGCTGAATTGGCTTTAGAAGTTTTTGCAAGTCGTATTCATAAATATATCGGATCCTACGCCGCGCGTATGAAGGGTGTCGATGCGATTATATTCACAGCGGGTATCGGTGAAAATTCAGATACTATTCGTGCTAAAGTCTTAACAGGTCTTGAATTTATGGGCCTTTACTGGGACCCAGCACTCAACAAAGTCCACGGCAAAGAAGCCTTTTTGAATTATCCGCATTCGCCGGTTAAAGTGATGGTGATCCCAACAAATGAGGAAGTCATGATCGCGAGAGATACAGTCCGTTTAACAGAAAAATCAGTAAGTTATTAGGTTGGTGACAACATCTCTAATCCCTTCTCCGCATCTCATCCCGAGCATTGTGAAGGGAGGATTGTGCTTCTCAATCTTCAATAGGTTCCATATCACTGAATACGTGCCCAACATTCAACAATCTAAAGATAATATTGTAGGTGATGAAAATGTCAGGTCATCAACACCCAAGACAAGCCCCTGATGTTATATCTTGTGCGGTTATAACGGTGAGTGATACACGGACAAAAGCAACGGATAAAAGTGGCCGTGTGATCATTGATTCCCTTGATGAAGCTTGTCAGCGTCATGATTTATATAAAATTGTTAAAGATGACCCTTCAGACATTAAGGCGGGGATTAAAGAAGCTTTAGAGACGTCAGTTGATGTGATCTTGTTAAATGGCGGAACAGGTATAGCAGAGAGAGACGTCACTATTGAAATCGTTGATCGAATGCTCGATAAGGAGATGCCTGGATTTGGCGAACTTTTTCGTATGCTGAGCTATACTGAGGATATTGGTTCTTCCGCGATGTTAAGCCGGGCGATTGCTGGAGTGATTCATGGAAAGGCGGTATTTTCCATGCCCGGTTCATCAGGTGCTGTCCGCTTGGCGATGTCAAAATTGATTTTACCAGAAATAGAGCATGTCGTGTCTGAGTTACGAAAAAAGCAATAAGCAATAATAAAATTGACCCTATATACACATCTTATATTTTAGAAAGGTCATTTTAAGGCTTTTCTGTGTTCCTTAAATGAAAAGGAGGTTTTCCCAATGGACCGGAATCGTTCAACTGAAGAACAGGATGGAAAAAACCTCGTTTCACAACAAATTAAGGAAGCTTATGAGAGTGGTGTCGTTGATGCTTTTGTGTCAGATGACAAACACATTCTGTCTACATCAAAACAAGAAGGCAAACGGCGCTAACTGTAAAAAAGCTGCTATCCATTTGGATGGCAGCTTTTTTATATCTCTATTTTTAATGAATAAGTAAACGGCATGCGGCGGAAAACTGTTATTAGGTGGTGTTAAATGTGAAACGATTATTGATATGGGCTTTTATCATAGCGGCTTTTCCAACTGTGTTAGCCCATGCCCATTTTTTCGGGCAAGCGAGCTATTTTAAAGTCGTTATGACAACAGATGAAGATGAGTTTCGCTATGAATATCAAAACCCTGATACATTTGAATTCGTGAAAAATCAAACATTAATGTGTGGTGAAAAAGCAGAACGCAAGGTCAATCAACTTTATAAAAACATGCAATTTGATGTCGAACAAAATGCTGATGAACTTGTCAAACGTCTCCAGTCAAATGGTTATGAAGATATAAAAACATTAAAAATATGGTACCGGGATAGTGACGATAAGCTTAACACTTGGGTTTGGAAGCGTGATGGCGGGTATTAACGTCATCACCAATTTTTTTAGTGGGAATGAGTGGCGTCATCACCATAGATGCGTTACATTTGTTATGATGAAATTGAAAGTTATCCATAAGGAGGGTTTTTATGCGTATAGGTATCCCGAAAGAAATAAAAAATAATGAGAATCGGGTCGCCATTACACCAGGGGGCGTAGACAATCTTGTTGGACAAGGTCATGAAGTCTATATTGAAGCTGGGGCAGGTATTGGATCAGGTTTCTCAGATGAGCAGTACAAAGATGCGGGAGCCCATATTGTTAATCGTGCTGAAGATGCATGGCGAGTAGAAATGGTTATGAAGGTGAAAGAACCGTTGCACGAAGAATTTCAGTATTTCCACGAAGGTCTTATTTTATTTACATATTTGCATTTAGCGGCTGAACCGGAATTAACTAAGGCGCTCATTGACAATAAAGTTGTCGGTATCGCTTATGAAACCATTCAATTAAAGAATCACTCATTGCCATTATTAACACCCATGAGTGAAGTTGCTGGCCGTATGGCTGCTCAAATTGGTGCACAATTTCTTGAACAACCCAAAGGCGGTTCTGGTGTGCTTTTAAGTGGTATTCCTGGTGTATCAAGAGGGAGAGTTACGATTATTGGCGGGGGCATTGTTGGTACCAATGCAGCAAAAATTGCGCTTGGCTTAGGTGCGAACGTAACCATGATTGATTTGAATCCAGAACGGTTGAGAGAATTGGATGATATATTTGGAAATTCTGTTCAGACATTGATGTCCAATCCACTAAATATTGCAGAAGCCGTTCAGGCATCTGATCTATTAATTGGCGCCGTCCTCATCCCTGGAGCGAAAGCACCCAAACTTGTTACCGAGGATATGATAAAGACCATGCATGAAGGATCGGTGACGGTTGATGTCGCTATTGATCAAGGAGGTATTATTGAAACGAGTGATCATATTACAACGCATGACGAGCCGACTTATGTTAAACATGGTGTGGTTCATTATGCTGTTGCCAATATGCCTGGTGCCGTTCCAAGAACATCGACGATTGGTCTAACGAATGTGACCGTTCCTTACGCTGGAAAAATTGCGGCTAAAGGGTACGCCAAAGCATCCCTAGATGAAGAACCGATTATGAAAGGCATTAATACATTAGATGGTTTTGTCACTTATCAAGCTGTTGCCGATGCTCATGGGTTGGAATATAGAGATACGCTAAATCTGTTAAAAGAGAGTATATAAAAGAAGCTGCGATATAAAGTCGCAGCTTTCTTTCAATCAATTACGGTTAGGTCTTTCGGATACTTGGTTAAACATTCAGGCCCATCTGGCCCGATATGCACATCATCTTCAATGCGAACGCCGCCAATGTCAGGGACATAAATACCAGGTTCAATCGTAATCAGCATGCCTTCACCTAACTGATTCTTATTAGCATCACTAAGAGATGGTGCCTCATGGGCATCTAATCCAAGGCCATGGCCGACTCTGTGCGGAAAGTAGTCACCATAACCGGCATCGGTAATGACCTGTCTTGCGGTTCGGTCCAATTGGTTCATGGGTTGTTCTATGGTACATTGAGCGATGCTTTGTTGCTGGGCATTGAGTACGGTTTCGTAAATCGCTTTTTGCTTTTCAGTAGCGTGCTTATAAATGAAAGTGCGGGTAATATCAGAGCAGTAGCCGTTCACAACAACACCTAGATCGAACATTACGAAGTCGCCTTCTTTAATTTGGCGTTCGCCTGGGTGACCGTGGGGCATGGCCGTCTTTTCGCCGGTCAACACCATGGTTGAAAATGCCATTTCCGGATAACCACGTTTCGTCAGCTCATATTCGATTTCCGCAATAATAGCCTGTTCAGTGCGACCTTTCTTTATGGCTTCAACACCCGTTTGGATCGCAAAATCAGCCAGTTCAGCGGCTTTGCGCAAGTGGACTAATTCTTCCGGATCTTTGACCATTCGCATCTGTTCAATCATAGGTTCAGCAGCATCAATGGTCAGTTGAGTAAACATGGACTCAAGCTTTTGGACACGAGCGAAAGAGAGGTAATCGGTTTCTATAATTGCTTTAGCATGACCGGTCAAATCTCGTTGCTTGAACGCGCTTTTCAGAGCGTCCCAAGGATCCTCATGATCTTGGTAGCCGATCACCTGATGAGCCCAACCCGCTGATTTTGCCTGATCCGCTTCCATAGCAGGACAAATAATTAGAGGTTCAGATTCTGGAAAAATAACTAAGCCTAAAAGGCGCTCATGAGGTTCACATTTGAACCCTGAGAAATAAAAAACATTTTTTGGATGTGAGATATAGGCAAATGTGATGTCATTTTGTGATAACCATGCCTGCAATCTATGGAGACGCTTGTCATTCATCGAACTTTTCACACTCCTGATAATCATTTTTACTATCTTGTATTTACCCCACTGCTAAAATGATATGGTAGTACTTAGCGAAGCGGGGAAGTGCTTCTGATATAATCATTTTTACTTCGTCGCAAGACCCCTTTGCTAAAATGATATGGTAGTACTTAGCGGAGCGGGGAAGTGCTTCTGATATAATCATTTTACTTCGTCGCAAGACCCCTTTGCTAAAATGATATGGTAGTACTTAGCGAAGCGGGGAAGTGCTTCCAATTAAATCATTTATGTATACTTTATCATAATGTGTCATCATTGTTCAGTCAAAAATCTGCATTTTTTTAGACTTGAGAATCCGAGTCAGTTTGATGTTCCACAAGAGGTTGCGTTTGTAGCCGAATAATCTTACAGTCATAATAAAGATAATTGAAACCTTAACGGCCTGATCTTCGTTGAAAACTATATAACGTGATGGAGGCCAATGAGAAAAGAGGTGAGATCAGTTGGGACTATGGTCACGCTTATTTAGCAAAAAGAAGGATGCTCCAGAAGTTGAAGAGAGAACGCTGCTTAATATTCAAGTCGGGGATATGATTACTTATGAATTGGAAGATTATGAAGTAGTCGGTAAAATGACATTAAATGACCACGGTTTTCAGTGGTTTGAATATCAATTGGAAGTTCCCGGCGAGAAATCATTATGGCTGTCGGTTGAGATGGATGATGAGCTTGAGATTGCCGTGTATAAAAAAATTAAGCATCCCGTCTCTGAACCCATTCCCAAAACGCTTACCGTTGATGAAGTGTCATATACATTAGATGAAAAAGGCATGGCTGAGGTTTCCGGACAAGGGCGGAGCAGTCAACTCAGTGGCCAAACTGTCACGTATTATGATTTCAGTAATGAAGCGGAAGATCAGCTGGTGGCCATTGAGGTTTGGAATGGTGAAATTGAGGTGAGTCAAGGGCATACCGCCCAAGATTATGAATTCCAAATCATTGCTGGGAGTCGTTAGATAAAATTTGAATAAATTAGGGAGGAACATGTGATATGTTCAATATGTTCAAACGCGTTAAAACATTAATGTCTTCAGAGTTAAACTCGGCGCTTGATAAGGCTGAAGATCCGGTGAAGATGCTTGATCAATATATGAGGGAAATGGAATCCGATATTCGTGATGCGGAGACCGCTGTTTCCAAACAAATGGCTAATGAAAAAATGTTAAATAAAAAGTATGATGACGCTAAAAAACTTGTGGATAAACGTCAAGAGCAAGCGGAGAAGGCATTAGAAGCTGGTAATGAGGACTTGGCACGACGGGCATTGGAAGACAAAAAAAGTCATGATGAGCAAGCTGAATCATTAAAAACAGCGTGGGAACGTGCAAAGACAGATGCTGATGATCTCAAGAAAAAGCTTCAAGAGATGAAAAATGAATACCAAGATATGGATCTTAAACGGGACTCCTTAAAAGCTCGTGCTGAAACGGCTAAAACCAAGACAAAAATTAATCGTAGCATGTCGAATGTCGGTTCTGAGGAATCACAAAAAGGTTTCAGCCGGATGGAGGAAAAAGTATTACAGCAGGAGGCGGAAGCAGAAACGAGCGAGGACCTTAATCAGGCTAACAAAAGTCTAGACGATGAATTAGATGCCCTCGATGACAAGAATGATGTTGATGATGAACTTGCTGAACTAAAGAAAAAAATAGGGAAAGAGTAATCACTCTTCCCCTATTTAGGGGGTGATGTTGCTTTGCGAAAAATGTTGTTAGCGTTATGTGTCCTGACAGCTACTGTATTACCAGGTTGTTCCTTTGGGAAAAATATCTTAGATGTCGCAAAAGATAAGTATGATTTAGATGACACAGTAAAAAGCAGTGTCCAGCGTGAAGACGAGACTTATATATTCAAACCAGATCAAACCATTGATCAAGTTTCCCAAACGCTTTCAAAGGAAATCAAACCAGAACGAACATCAGACACTGTCGATGGCAAGAAAGTCCTTGTCTATGATGACTATATTGTGACGTTGACAAAGGATGACAATAATAAGACAAACTTGGAAGTGGCTACTTATGGCTTTGTTCGTGATAATTATCATCCAAGCTTCTTTGAAGGTCTGCTCGCTTATTCACTTCTCAGCAATATTTTAGGTGCTGATGATTGGGCAAGACGACAAGGGCAACGATGTCGTTCAGCCATCGGCGGCAGTTGCTATAATGGTTATGCTGCTTCAGGCGGTCATTATAAAGGTCCCGGTTCCAAACCTTTATTTAAATCATCACCGTTTCGCGGCGGTGGCCTGGGAGCAGGTAAATAATACAAAAGGGAGTGGTAAAGATGGATGCAGTTTTGTTAACGATTTATTACTTTGTGGTCTCAGTTATTCTTATTATAATTGGCCTTTATCTGTTTGAGCTAGTGACAACAAAATATAAGGATTGGGAAGAAATTGCCGCAGGGAACTATGCAGTAGCGTTGTCTATAGGTGGTAAGATTGTTGGTATTTCTATTGTTCTTTTATTTTCTATCCTAGAAAATGATACGATTACGCAAACGGTATTGTGGGGTATTCTAGGGATTGTCTTACAACTTGTAGTTTACTATATATTTGAAACCTTAACTAAATTTTCAGTGCAGGATAAACTTAAAGAAAACAACTTGGCCGTCGGCATTATTTCGTTTTCCGTATCGGCTGGGCTTGCCTTTGTTATCGGTGCCTCAATTACATAAGGTGATTTAGCTGCCAGGTGGGGGAAACATGAATCAATTATCGATTAAACAGACGAAACAAATTTATTGGGCTTCTGGGATTGTTTCTATTTGCGGCATTATTTTTGAAGTGCTATTCGGGGCGCTGGGTTCCTATATCTTGGGGGATGGAGTGAAGCAATATACGCTCACAATCTCCCTTTTTTTAACGGGGATGGGGCTTGGCGCTTATATCAGTGAAAAAGTCGGCAGAAAGTTGATTGCTTACTTTATCGGGATTGAATATGCCGTCGCTGCCATTGGCGGCTTATCATCTTTCTTGATGTTTGGTATTACAGCTTATTTACCGTCCGGTTCGGATGCTTTATTTCTATATGGTGTTATTGTAACGATAGGGACATTGACTGGACTGGAATTACCGATTCTCATTCGGAAAGCCAATGAGATCGGAGTAACGATTAATAAAAGCACGGCGCGCGTCTTATTTTCGGACTATGCAGGCGGACTCGTCGGGGGCATTCTATTTGCTTTTTGGCTCAGACCGTATTTTGGACTCGTGAAAACGGCTTTTCTTGTAGGACTGATTAATTTAGCCGTCGCCTTCTGGATCTTATTTATCTTTAAACAAGAGCTACGCCGTATCCGTTTAAAGGCAGTGATCGGTGGTTTAATAGCGGTTATTCTTGTTTGGGGTTTATTTTTTGGTGAAGAAGCAGCTTTTATGTTTGAGCAGAAAATATATAGGGATCCGATTATTTATTCCCAGAACACTGAGTATCAAAAAATCGTTATGACTAAAGAACAAGGTGACTTGCGTCTCTATTTAAATGGTAATTTACAATTTAGTTCGGTTGATGAATATCGATATCATGAAACGCTTGTCCATCCTGTGATGGCCATGGTTCAAAAACCGAGAGATGTTTTGATTCTAGGTGGTGGTGATGGTTTAGCGGCACGTGAAGTGTTGAAATATCCATTTGTCAAGCAAATTGATTTGGTGGATCTCGATCCAGAGATGACGCGATTGGGTCAACATAATGACTTATTAACCCAGTTGAATCATCAATCACTCAACAACGATAAGGTGACGGTTTTTAACCAAGATGGTTATGAATATCTTGACAATCATTCCGACATGTACGATGCCGTGTTTATTGATTTACCAGATCCTGAGGATACATCGCTCAGCAAATTGTACTCGAAATCGTTCTACAAACTTGTTAAGCAGCATTTAAAACCGGGCGGTGCTATAATCGTACAGTCAACAAGCCCTGTATTTGCAACTAAGGTGTATTGGACGATCAACAAAACCGTTGAGTCTGCAGGTTTTAAAACAGAAAATCTGCATGTCGACATTCCTAGTTTTGGTAATTGGGGGTTTGTGATTGGAAGGCGTAAGCCGGTAAATATTGATCAAGTACGTTTAAGAAATGTTGATATGAGGTATTTAAATAATGATACCTTACACGCCATGGACACGTTTGGTAAAGATATTGATGCTAACGTTCGCCAAAATGGTGAAAAGGTTAAATGGCAGCCAAATACACTCCAACATCCCATTATTATTGAAATGTATCAGAAAGCTTGGTTATATTATTAATAGGACGATCATTAATTTTTATGAGGTGATTTTATGAAGGTTACATATTATGGTCAATCCGTTGTATTGGTGGAAACGGATAAAGCTAACATTCTCTTTGACCCGTTTATATCAGGGAACGGTCAATGCAGTATCAGTGTGGGCGATTTACCTCGAATTGATGTGATTATTCTGACACATGGGCATAATGACCATGTCGGTGATACTGCCGATATTGCTAAACAGCATGGTGCTCAAATCATCGGCATTGCTGAAATTGCCACATACTTTGGAAATAAAGGGTTAAACACGCATGGTATGTCAATTGGCGGCGGCTATCAATTTGATTTTGGTCACGTCAAAATGACCCCAGCCCTTCACGGTTCCAGTTATACTGAGGATGATGGTACGATTGTGTATACGGGCATGCCAGCGGGTATCTTGTTAACGATAAATGGTACAACCATTTACCATGCCGGTGATACAGCGCTGTTTAGTGATATGAAGTTGATCGGTGAACGTAACGACATTGATCTCGCTTTCTTACCAATCGGTGATAACTTTACGATGGGACCGGATGATGCTGCTGTAGCAGCTGAATGGGTTGGAGCCAAAACCGTTGTCCCGGTTCACTATAATACTTTCCCAGTCATTGAGCAGGATCCTGACGATTTCGTTAGCAAGCTTAAAGGCAGTCAAGGTAAAGTGCTTCATTCTGGCGACAGTATCGAATTATAAGATGATGTGAAGAACAAGGGGTTGTCCCAAATGAGGGGACGACCCTTTTTTATGATTGGCGTTTTCGTCTTATTCTCTATATAATAGTGGTTAAATAACATTTTTTGTACGGAGATGAAAGATGGGTGAACGATTTTGGCAACGAAACATGAACAGATTCTCGATCACATAAGAAATTTAGACATCGGTTATAAAATATCAGTACGACAAATGGCAAAGGACTTAAAAGTTAGTGATGGAACGGCATACAGGGCAATCAAAGACGCTGAAAACCAAGGGTTTGTCAGTACCATTGACCGGGTTGGTACGATTCGGATTGAGAAAAAAGATAAAGGGAATATTGAACGATTGACTTATGCTGAAGTCGTCGGGATTGTTGATGGCCAGGTTCTCGGCGGGCGAAAAGGTTTGCACAAAACCTTGAACCGTTTTTTAATCGGAGCAATGAAACTTGAAGCGATGATGAAGTATGTCGATGCGGGCGGGCTTTTAATTGTCGGTAACAGGGATAAGGCACAGGAATATGGCCTACAGGCTGGGGCAGCCGTTCTTATTACCGGTGGCTTTGATACCCGTGATGAAGTGAAACAACTTGCCGATCAAATGGAAATGCCGGTCATTTCAACCTCTTATGATACGTTTACAGTCGCGGAAATGATTAACCGGGCGATCTATGATCAGCTAATTAAGAAGGAAATTCTACACGTATCCGATATATTGATTCCATTGGAACATACGAATTACCTGCAAACAACAGATACGGTGAGTGATTGGTATCACATGAACAAGACAACAACGCACAGTCGATATCCAGTTGTAGAGCAGGATTTAAAAGTCCATGGCATGGTGACGGCCAAAGACATTATCGGCAAAGATGATGATATATCTATTGAAAAAATTATGACAAAGCAGCCCATGATGGTTAATGAAACAACATCGGTGGCGTCAGCGGCGCACAATATGATTTGGGAAGGCATTGAATGTTTGCCAGTCATCAGTTCGCAAAAGAAACTGATAGGGATCATCACTCGACAAGATGTTCTTAAAGCGATGCAGATGATTCAAAGGCAACCGCAGGTCGGTGAGACGATTGATGACACAGTTGCTGAACAAATCAAAGATGTATCGACTCAGGTTGAATCTGTCTATCAGTTTGAAGTAATGCCGCAGATGACGAACTATCTTGGATCATTGTCCTACGGTGTTGTGACCACTATTGTTACAACGGTTGGACGCCGGGTTTTAAATAAAGAAAAAAAAGGTGACCTCGTCGTCGAGAATGTCACCTTATACTTTCTGAAACCCGTCCAAATTGAGAGTAAGCTATTAATCAAACCTCGGATCTTGGAAATGTCTAGACGTTACGGCAAAGTCGATGTGGAAATGTATCATGAAGGTGTCGCCGTTGGGAAAGCTTTCTTAATCGTCCAGTTCATTGATCGTTATTAGACTCAAGTTCATGAGCAACATAGGGTAAGATTTGCCGGTATTGTTTAATGCTATAATAGGTATAGTAACAACCATAGGCTATTAATAGAATAGCAATGGTTAAAGTAACGGCTGTTGGGTTCATAATCGATTGATTGATGCCAAAGACTGTAACGAAGATGCCCAATCCGATATGCGATTTGATGATGGTCCAATGCTTACGATAAGATTGGGGTATTCGCCAACCTTTGACGCGATAAATCAAGAATACAACGACTGCAATCAACATGAGAACAATAAGACCAGGCATGTCTGTCCCTCCAATTCTATTCATATTCATTTTAACGACTTTCATCAAAAAATGCTATCCATAGCTCGAGATAGCTAAAAAAGGAGTTTATGAAATGTTAAAGGACATTTTTCAAGCAATAGAATATTATAACACAATTATTATTCATCGACACGTCCGTCCCGACCCTGATGCGCTCGGCTCACAAGGCGGTCTGGCTTGTTTAATAAAAGATCATTATCCAAATAAAAAAGTGTATATGGTTGGTGATGACGAACCCTCATTAAGCTTTTTGACCTGTATGGATGCTATCGATGATGACACTTATAATGGTGCCTTGGTGATTGTCTGTGATACAGCTAATCAGGAACGCATTGATGATCAAAGGTATCATAAGGGAGAGCGGTTGATCAAGATTGATCATCATCCCAATGTAGATCCTTATGGTGATGACATTTGGGTGGATACTGAAGCAAGCTCTGTTAGTGAAATGATTGTGGACATGTGTGAGAATAACGAGATATGGACGTTATCCGATGAGGCCGCGCGCTTGCTGTATGCAGGGATTGTCGGGGATACCGGCCGATTTTTATTTGCAAATACGACCGTCAAGACATTTAAGCGAGCTGCAAAGCTGATCGAGAAACAGTTTGATCGAGGAGCGTTACATAATGCGCTGTATGAGAAAAAGTTATCTTTAATGAAATTAAATGGGTACGTGCTTCAGAATTTTTCTATGACGAAGGACGGTGTTGGATATTTGAAATTACCGTTAGATGTCACAAAGGCGTTCGAAGTTACGCCAAGCGAAGCATCACTCTTAATCAATGCCTTTTCAGATACAAAAGGGATGAAGGCATGGGTATTCTTTATAGAAGAAGAAGATCAGATTCGTGTTCGATTTCGTTCCAAGGGCCCTGTTGTCAACCAAATCGCGGCGCGCTATGATGGTGGCGGTCATCCTATGGCAGCAGGGGCAACGGTCTATCAGTGGAAGGAAACGGAAGCTGTTTTAGAGGATTTAATCGACGTCTGCCAAACTGACCAACAAACATAAAAATGCCGGCTGTATGTGTACAGCCGGCTCATATTATTCCTGTTCAGGGATAAACCAAGACCCAAGAGACGTTTGGTCGACGTGGACATTTAAGTCGCGTTTTCGAATCTCTCTTTTCATCAAACGCGCAACTTCCATAGACTCCGTAAATGCGCCTTGACCTTCCTCAATCATGTTGACTTTTTCCTTTGCCGTATGTCGGCGACTGATAATCATCGCATCATCACCTCCATATACTAATCTATATCCAGTATACTACAGAAAGGTGATTTTGTCAGAAAACTTGCTTTCCTGACATAAAATTGTAAAAATTCTTATTCTGTCGATGTCGATGCTGTTGATTCAACATCTGAGATTTTAACGGTGACATTGATGATGGAATAGTACTCGACGTTTAAAATCTCAAATTGATAACCAGTATCATCAACGATAAATGTTTTGTCTTCAATAGAGCGATAAATTAAATCACTCGTTGTATAGACGCTATGAACGTCTTGATTAACTAGAGAACCGAGTTGCTCATTGATTTTCTTTTTGAGGTCATATTTGGTGATTTCGCTAACCTTTTCAGAGTACTTCTCGGGCACTTTTATTTTTACGTTAATTTCTTGAACGGTTAATTGCTTTTCAAGTTTTTCGTTCTTTTCCTTTTTCTCTTTTAAAAGCGTTTCATTGCTTCTTTCGAGATCATCGATCTTGGTTTCCTGCTTTTTTATCTTATTTATTTGTTCTTCTTGTGCCAATCCGAAAATGACAAGAAAGAAGGCAAATCCGACGAACATACCGATGATCACGCCGGCTAAAAAACGTTGCCACGATGGAATGCGGTAATAGGGCGGGATACGCATTTATTGAGCAACCTCCTGAGTAAACCATTGGATGATGATCATGCCGGTATGGGCCCCAGACATGGCACAAGTTATTAAGAGGATATGTTTAACGACTTCAAGCGGCGTCCCGTCGAGAAAACCTTGTTCAAGCTCACGGATCGTGTCAAAAGTGCCACCGATGGCAGCGACGATCGCCCAGATTTTGAGCTTACCGGCAAGTTTACTCATTTCAGTTAATGGCGGTTGACTGGTCATGAAAAAAGCGATAGTGCCTATTAAACAGCCCCCAATCATCACACCTAAGGCAATAAAAAAATAAGCGATTGCAAGCTCAGCAAATTGTCGAAAATCCATCGTCACCCACTCCCTCTGTTAGTTCATTTTATGGGACGAGGTGGGTGCATATGATTTTGATTTTCACACCTTTAGATAATATTATTTGCGCGTGTCCGTCTATGTTGATTATAGTAGAATTAGTCATTATAGTGTGATTGAAGGGAGAAGCTCATGAGCTTTATTCATTTGCACGTTCATACGGAATACAGTCTACTTGAGAGTAGCTGTCGCATTGAAGATTTGGTTCAAGCAGCGAGCCATGCTGGCTGCGAGGCCTTAGCAATTACTGATACCAACGTGATGTATGGTGTCATCCCGTTCTATAAAACCTGTGTGAAATACGGCGTTAAGCCCATCGTCGGTATGGAAATCAATTTACAGGAGGATGCCTCCCTCGTTTTGCTCGCTAAAAATCAAACAGGGTATCATAATCTTGTTCATTTGAGCACCTTAGCTCAAACAAGGGATGAGAACGGCATCGATCGGGATACGCTTGCTAAGTATAGTCAGGGTCTGATAGCGTTATCATCAGGGCCTCATGGGGATATTGCCAAGCTGCTTCAAAATGGACAGCGTGAACAAGCCTATCAGCTTGCAAATGATTACAAACAAACGTTTAAAGACGGTTTCTATTTGGAACTACAGGATCATGGACTTCCCCATGAAAAAGAACTGATTAACAGCCTGTTCCAAATGGCTCACGATTGTTCGCTTCCTATTGTTGCAACGAATAATGTCCATTACCTTAAACCATCTGATGCGGATGCATTTTATGCGCTTCAAGCAATTAAAACTGGACAAACGTTGTCAGAAGTGAAGCAGCATTCTGCTCCGGCGGTATACGATTTTAAATCGGATGTAGAAATGCACGAACGATTTCAAGATATACCTGAAGCGGTTGCTAATACAAAAGCAATTGCTGATGCTTGTGACGTGACGTTTAATTTTAACCAGTATCGTCTACCAGAATTTCCTACACCGTCTGGAAAAACAGCGGTTGACTATCTTAGAGAACAATGTGATATCGGGTTGGCTAAACATTATGGCGAGAGTCGAACTGATGCTAGAGAACGGCTTGATTATGAGTTAAGTGTGATCAACAAAATGGGCTTTGCTGATTATTTTCTTATCGTTTGGGATTTTATTCAATTTGCCCGCAGCCAAGGGATTGATCCTGGACCAGGGCGTGGTTCAGCGGCAGGGTCGATTGTAGCCTATGTGTTAGGCATTACCGAGATTGATCCGCTTAAATACCATCTTCTATTTGAACGATTCCTGAATCCGGAACGTGTGACGATGCCAGATATTGATATCGACTTTCCTGATACGAAGCGTGATGTTGTTATAGATTATGTCTTTAAAAAGTATGGAAACGGGCATGTTGCGCAAATTGTAACATTTGGGACGTTAGCCGCCCGTGCGGCTGTTCGTGATATTGGTAAAGTGATGGAGGTTGACCCGAATCACATTGACCGTGCGGCTAAGTTGATTCCAGGCCGGCCTGGAATGACCTTGAAGGAAGCAGTCAGTGGGTCCGATGACCTTAAGCAACTGATCCGGCAGAATGATGACCTTAAGCAAGTGTTCCGGATGGCAAAGGCTGTTGAAGGTGTACCCAGACACACGTCCATTCATGCTGCGGGCATCATCATGAGTCAAGTAGCGTTGACCGACCTTGTTCCGATGCAGACAACATCTGATGGTCACTATTTAACGCAATACTCAATGGGCCATTTAGAGGACCTAGGATTGTTGAAAATGGATTTTTTAGGTCTGCGGAATTTAACCTTAATTGAAACGATATTAGCTTCTATCCAAGAATATACCGGCGAATCGATAGATCTGAGTCGTATAGAGGCGGACGATGAATCCACGCTTAGACTTTTAAGCCAAGGGGATACAACAGGAGTATTCCAATTAGAGTCTAAAGGCATGCGGGACGTCTTACGTAAACTTAGGCCATCGCATTTTGAAGATGTCATTGCTGTTAATGCTTTATATCGACCTGGTCCCAGCCAATTTATTAATGATTATATTCAAGCGAAACACGGCCATGTTTCTGTGAGTTATCCCCATCCGGATTTGGAACCGATTTTGAAGCCAACATATGGAGTGCTTATATACCAAGAGCAAATTATGCAAATAGCGGCAAAAATGGCTGGATTTTCATTAGGGGAAGCGGATGTTTTAAGAAGAGCAATTTCGAAAAAAAAGCGAGATATTCTTGAAGAGCAAAAAAAATATTTTGTCGAAGGTTGTATAAAAAAAGGTTACAATCAGGCTATTGCCGAAAGAATATATGAGTTGATTGTTCGATTTGCGGACTACGGGTTTAATCGATCTCATGCAGCGGCTTATAGTGTTATTGCTTACCGGCTGGCTTATTTAAAAACGCATTACCCACAATATTTTATGTCGGCGTTACTAACGAGTGTGATGAATCATCATGATAAGATCAGCAGCTACATCACTGAGTTTAAGAGTCAGGGTGTTGCGATTTTGCCACCATCTATCAATCGTAGTGAAGCGATGTTTAAGCCTGAGGGTAGTCATATCCGGTTTGGTTTAAATGGGATTAAAAATGTTGGACAAGCTGCTGTTCAAGAATTGATTGGTAAGCGTCAGTCGAAACCCTATGATAACTTATTTGATTTATGTGCACGTATTTCACTTAAGAAGGTTAATCGCCGGGCATTGGAATCATTTATTTTAGCAGGGGCTTTAGATGATTTAAATACAAATCGGGCTCAGCTATTGGCAACACTGGAGACGGCGATGACCTACGGTGAGCAGCGGCAAGGTGCGGCTGGTCAACAGGAGTTATTGATGGATTCGGATCATAGTGACGTTGACTATGTTGATGTTCCCCCGTTAAGTTCTAAGGAACAATTGAAGTTTGAGAAAGAAGCGACGGGCTTTTATTTAACGATGCACCCCGTGGAATTGTATAAGAAACAAATGGCAGGCCATCGGAGAGAAACCCTTAATCAGACATGGCAAACGGGTCAAGTATATCGCTTTGCGGTGCTTCTAGAGGAGCTACGCCAAATCAAAACGAAGCGGGGGAAAATGATGGCATTTGCCAACGTTAGTGATGAAACTGGGCAAATGGATGCTGTCATTTTTCCGGAAAGCTATGAATCTCATGTCAATATCTTTTATAATGGAGCGTTACTGTATATTGAAGGAACGCTTGAAGATCGGGGCCAGCAAAAACAATTAGTCATCAAAAAAGCTCAGTCACTGAAAAAACTACAGCCTAGCCAGCGGTTGTTTATTAAAGTTGATTATGCTCATCATGAATCCAGGTACTTGCAAGCCTTAAAAGAGTTTTTACAAAAAGAACATGGGAAGTGGCCGGTTGTTCTATACTATGAGACATCTAATCAATCCATCCAATTACCTGCGCAGTATCAAGTTAGTGAAGCCCAGGCATCGCTAGACTACATCAAACGTCTAATGGGCAATCATAATGTCATTTTACGCTAGGGAACGTGATTAAGTTTTTTTATTTGCCTCACTTTGTTATAATTATTTGGTCAGAGAGTTTGTCTATTATCGAAGGTTAAGATCATTGACGTCGTACAAATAAACTTTTAAGGGAGCCCTTTCCCGCTGCGCTAAGGACTACCATGTTATTTGAGCAGGAAGTAAGGAACACCGACGTGTGCGTCGCGACGTCGTACAAATAAACTTTTAAGGGAGCGTGAACGAAGTGTCAACAACTCGTGAAGAAGCCCTACATATTCATCGTATTAATAAAGGTAAACTTGAGTCTCATTCCAAAGTTCCGGTGCGGAATGCCAAGGATTTAAGTTTGGCTTATTCCCCTGGTGTCGCTGAACCTTGTAAAGAAATATATGATAATAAAGAAAAAGTATACGAATACACAATGAAGGGGAATACCGTCGGTGTTGTTTCGAATGGAACGGCGGTTCTTGGTCTTGGGAATATCGGGCCGGAGGCAGCGCTTCCAGTTATGGAAGGTAAAGCTGTACTTTTCAAAAGTTTTGCGGGTGTTGATGCTTTCCCGATATGTCTTCAGTCATCGGACGTTGATCAAATTGTTAATTCTGTCAAAGGATTAGCACCGACATTTGGCGGAATCAATTTAGAAGATATTGCTGCTCCTGATTGCTTTATCATTGAAGAGCGGTTGAAAAAGGAAACCGATATCCCTGTATTCCATGATGATCAGCACGGAACAGCGATTGTGACGGCAGCGGGTCTCGTCAATGCTTTGAAGTTAAGCCATAAACGCATGAGTGAAATTAAAGTTTTGATTAACGGGGCTGGCTCAGCTGGTGTCGCGATTATCAAATTATTACACCGCTTTGGTGTCCAAGATATTATCATGTGTGACTCTAAAGGTGCGATTTATGAAGGTCGTGACTATGGAATGAATGAAATGAAAGACGAAATCTCCAAATTCACGAATCGCTCTAAAAAAGAAGGCGAACTGAAAAATGTTGTCAAAGACATGGACGTATTTATCGGTGTATCGGTTGAAGGCGCATTGGATAAAGAAATGGTTGAGTCGATGAATGATGATCCTATCATTTTTGCCATGGCCAACCCTGTACCGGAAATTATGCCTGATGATGCGAAGGTTTCTGGCGCCAAAGTTATTGGTACAGGAAGGTCAGATTTCCCAAATCAGATTAATAATGTTTTAGCTTTTCCCGGAATTTTCCGTGGTGCATTAGATGTCCATGCGACACATATCAATGAAGAGATGAAGGAAGCAGCTGTATACGCAATCGCTAATCTTGTGACTGAGGGTGAACTTAATGCCGATTATGTCATTCCAGCACCATTTAACCCGCAAGTCGCTCCAGCTGTTGCGGCGGAAGTAGCTAAAGCAGCTATGGAAACGGGTGTCGCTAGACGCAATATCGATCCTGAAGATATTAAACAAAAGACCCAGGAAGTTGCCATAATCGATAAAGGCGAATAATTTGACGTCACGAATTTATTTTAATATATTGAATGATGCTGTAGTGTCACAATGACCCGAATGGCGATTCATACCAGATAAGAAGGTGTTGACACTTGCTAAATAATTTTTTTAACAAGAAAAGAAAGTATGCAACGGTTCCTTCTGAGCAGTTAAAGCAAGAAGTTCCGGAAGGGATTATGCAGAAATGTCCGGAATGCAAAAAAATAATGTATGCAAAGGAACTTAAGAAACATCTTTATGTTTGTCAGTCGTGTGGTTATCATTATCAAATGACAGCTCCAGATCGAATTGAAAGTCTGATTGATGAAGGAACTTTTGAGGAATTCGATGAAGGTATGGTGTCGGATAATCCACTTCATTTTCCAGGATATGAGGAGAAATTAGAAAAGGATCGCCAAAAAACCTCTTTGAATGAGGCCGTTGTGACCGGCCAAGGAAAGTTAAATGGACTGGATTTTGTCATAGCTGTCATGGATTCTCGTTTTCGTATGGGAAGCATGGGATCGGTAATTGGTGAAAAAATTACCCGGGCGATTGAAACGGCCAAGCAAAGGCAGTTACCGATGGTTATATTTGTAGCCTCCGGTGGAGCACGCATGCAAGAAGGCGTTCTAAGCCTGATGCAAATGGCAAAAACAAGTACGGAACTTAAAGATTTCAGCGATCAAGGCGGTTTGTTCATTACAGTTATGACCCATCCGACAACTGGTGGTGTCACGGCAAGCTTTGCATCCCTCGGTGATTATAACTTTTCGGAGCCGGGTGCCTTAATTGGATTTGCGGGTCGGCGGATCATCGAACAAACCATTCGCGAAGATCTTCCGGAAGACTTTCAGACTGCGGAATTTCTCTTAAAACATGGTCAGTTGGACAGTGTCTTGCATCGCAGTAAATTAAGAGAGACCTTAACGCTAGTCTTGTCGGCTCATGCCGAAGGAGGTGAAGAACAATGGCTTCAGAATTAGACTTTGAAAAACCGATCAATGAACTTAAAAGTAAAATTAGTGAATTGAAAACATTTATGCAAGAAAAAGATGTTGATTTATCTGATGAACTTGAACGTCTGCAGATCCGATTAGCCGATTTGGAAGCGGAAGTCTATGACAATATGTCACCCTGGAATCGTGTTCAAGTCGCCCGGCATATGCAGCGTCCGACGACACTAGATTATCTGCCCTATTTATTTACGGACTTTTTAGAGGTTCACGGTGATCGATTGTATGGTGATGATGAAGCCATTGTTGCCGGAATTGCTAAATATTATGGGCGTCCAGTGACAGTGATTGGTGAACAGCGCGGTCGTGATACCAAAGAAAACGTACGGCGTAATTTTGGTATGCCGCATCCTGAGGGATATCGGAAGGCACTTCGGCTTATGAAACAAGCGGAGAAGTTTCGTCGTCCGATCATTACATTTATTGATACTAAAGGCGCTTTTCCTGGAAAAACGGCCGAAGAACGTGGCCAGGGAGAAGCAATTGCCCGTAATTTGCTGGAAATGTCCGGATTTACTGTACCGATTGTTTGCATCGTCATAGGTGAAGGTGCAAGCGGCGGTGCCTTAGCCATAGGTGTCGGTGACCGCTTATTAATGCTTGAGAACTCATGGTATTCTGTTATATCACCTGAAGGCGCAGCGGCACTTTTATGGAAAGATGCTGGACAGGCGGAACGGGCGGCCGATACGATGAAAATCACCGGCCCAGATTTGAAAGATATGGGTGTTATTGATCAACTGATTCCCGAAGTGCGTGGCGGTGCCCATCATAACATAGATGAGCAGGCAGCCAATATTGATCATGCTCTTTCTGAAGCTTTGTTAGACCTTAGTCATTTAAGCCAACACGAGTTAGTGCAGTCAAGAAGAGAAAAATACCGCCAAATCGGTGAATATATCACTGAAATCGGTGACACTAGCCAGAGATGATGTGCTTTCTATCATAGAAAGCACCTTTTTAATGCAAAAATAAAGGGTGGCACAATATAAGAAATGTATGACATGAAATTGGGTTAATTCAAACATGAGGTGGTCATAATGAAGAAAATAGGTGTACTAACGAGCGGTGGTGACGCTCCTGGAATGAACGCAGCTATACGCTCGGTGGTGCGAAAAGGAATTTTTCATGATGTTGAAGTCTATGGTATTTATCAAGGGTATTCAGGATTGATTTTCGGCAATATTCACAAGATGGAATTGGGCAGCGTTGGTGATATTATTCACCGTGGCGGGACAATTTTACATAGTGCCCGTAGTGATGACTTTAAAACGTATGACGGACAAATGAAAGGCATTGAACAGCTAAAGCAATTTGGCATTGAAGCCCTTGTTGTTATCGGGGGTGATGGGTCATTTAAAGGTGCAGAGAAATTAACGGAGCATGGGTTTCCGACTATTGGTATTCCAGGAACGATCGATAACGATATTCCTGGGACAGATTTCACTGTTGGCTTTGATACGGCTCTTAACACAGTGATTGATGCCATTGATAAAATTCGTGATACGGCTTCATCACATGAACGAACATTTATCATCGAAGCAATGGGGCGCGATGCCGGCGACATTGCTTTATGGTCTGGCCTCGCTGATGGGGCAGAAACGATTCTTATTCCTGAAGAGGACTATGATATGGATAACATCATTCATCGGCTTAGACGTGGTAATCATCGCGGAAAGCGCCATAGCATCATTGTTGTTGCTGAAGGTGCGGGCAGTGCTAGTGATGTTGCCGCTGATTTGAAAGAAAATGCAGGCATTGATACGAGAGTTACTGTACTGGGACATATCCAACGCGGAGGCTCACCAACAGCTTATGATCGTGTTCTTGCCAGCCGGCTAGGTGGAAAAGCGCTTGATTTGTTATTAGAAGGCGAAGCGGGCAAAATGGTAGGTATTGAGAATAATGAGATTGTTTCACACAATATCCAGAGCATTTTAACAGGTCAACATAAAATTGATCCACAATTAATCCGTCTCGCTCATGAATTATCAATTTAATACAGGGGGTAAAGGTAATGCGAAAAACAAAAATTGTTTGTACGATTGGACCTGCTAGTGAATCAACTGAGACCTTAACAGAGCTTATTCATTCCGGGATGAATGTGGCTCGTATGAATTTTTCTCATGGTGATTATGATGAGCATGGCCAGCGGATTGAAAGTCTTCGTCAAGCCGTCCAACAAACGGGCCAAAATGTGGGCGTTCTTTTAGATACTAAGGGGCCTGAAATTCGGACAGGTAATATGGCTGAGGAGCCTGTCAACCTTGAACGTGGTCAGAAATTAACGGTTTCCACTTATGAAGTTCTCGGCACCAATGAACAAATCTCTGTTACATATGAAGGTTTGCATGAGGACGTATATGAAGGGGGAAAGATCCTTCTAGATGATGGTTTAATTGAACTTGAGGTTCAATCAATTCAAGGAAAAGATATTATTACTGAAGTGTTAAATAGTGGTGAACTTAAAAGCAAGAAGGGTGTTAACGTTCCGAATGTCAGTGTAAATTTGCCGGGCATTACAGATAAAGATGCGAATGATATTGTCTTCGGGATTGAACAAGGCATTGATTTCATTGCTGCTTCTTTTGTTCGCCGGGCCTCCGATGTCCTTGATATTCGTGAATTGCTTGAAAAACACGGTGCAGAGGATATCCAAATTATACCAAAAATTGAGAACCGTGAAGGTGTGGACAATATTGATGACATCTTAGAGGTTTCCGATGGTTTAATGGTGGCCCGTGGTGACCTTGGTGTTGAAATTCCGGCCGAAGAAGTGCCGCTTGTTCAAAAACAGCTTATTAAAAAATGCAACGAATCTGGAAAACCAGTCATTACAGCAACGCAAATGCTGGATTCGATGCAACGGAATCCACGGCCTACACGCGCTGAATCCAGCGACGTGGCGAATGCGATTTTTGATGGTACGGATGCCATTATGCTTTCTGGGGAAACAGCTGCAGGTGACTACCCGGATAAAGCGGTACAAACCATGGACAAAATTGCAGAAAGAACCGAACAAGCATTGGATTATCGCGATTTAATGCGAAGCAGGAGTTCGGAAAGTGATACGACAATAACGGATGCAATTGGACAAGCCGTTTCACATACTGCCTTAAATCTGAATGTCTCATCAATCATAACAGCCACTGTAAGTGGTCATACAGCGAGAGTCGTATCTAAATATCGTCCAAAGGCCAATATTGTGGCTGTAACGAGCACAGAAAAGTCACTCCGGCGTCTAACATTAGTTTGGGGTGTTTATCCATGTATGGGTAAAATCGCCTCCTCTACCGATGAGATGTTGGATGTAGCCGTCCATGAAGCGGTTCAATCAGAGATGGTGGATCATGGTGATCTTGTTGTTATTACGGCTGGTGTCCCTGTCGGTAAAGTTGGTACGACGAATCTTATGAAGGTTCACATCGTGGGTGAAACAATGGCCAAAGGTCAAGGCATTGGAAAATCATCGACCACGGCTGAAGTCTTTGTTGCTGACGGGAATGATAGAGCGCTAGAGCAAATGCCTGACGGTGCGATTTTAGTCGCCAAATCAACCGACCGTGAGATGATGGATACGATTCAACGTGCGAGTGCCATTGTCACTGAAGTTGGTGGCTTAACGTCACATGCGGCGGTTGTCGGACTTAACCTTAATATCCCAGTCATTGTGGGCGTAAACAACGCCACAACTTTATTTAAAAATGGACAAGTGATTACTGTTAATGCTCCAGGCGGGGACATTTATGACGGTCATGCCAAAGTTTTATAATGGTTTCCTTAGGCTATTTTCGTAAATTTTGTTGCTTTTTAACCTCGTGGTTGAACCGAAATGCATCGTAATATACCGCTCCGGAAATACACTACGCTTTCCGCGGGTGACCCGTGAGCCTCCTCGAACTCCGTTCTGCGGGGTCTCACTTTGGCCACTAGTCCCGCAGGAGTCTCCGTGTATTTCCTCCGCTGGTATTGTGCTTAATCACTTTATAACATTTGTTTTGCTTAATTAAATACAAGGCGTTGATTGGAGTGGAGGGCCGTCGACTCCGGCGGGAAAAGCAACAGCTGAAGACCCCGCAGGAAGTGGTTTTCTTCCGAGGAGGCTGAAGCGTTGCCCGCGGAAAGCGACTGCCCGGAACGGAAATCAACATAGCACTCACTTCGTATTTTATAGTTTTTCTGCATAACAACAATCTTTGATAAAACAGCCTTTCCTTAAAAAAGCTGTTGCCAACGATGATTGTCAGCAGCTTTCTCTTTTGCATGCTATGTTTTCCTGATATGCTAGTAACATTAGATGAACCTTAATGGGGGTTAAAAATGTTACGTAAGCCATTATTTCTTTTGTTTATCATCGTTCCGGCCATTGAATTGACTTTAATTATTTTATCTGGAAAATATGTTGGGATTCCACTAACCTTTTTAATCATTGTGTTGACAGGAATTATTGGTGGATGGCTTGCTAAGAAGGAAGGAGCGGCAACGCTCGCAAAGATTAAGGAAGAGTTGGCCATGGGGCGTATGCCGGGTCAGCATATTCTTGAAGGTTTATGTGTGCTTATCGGCGGGATTTTGTTATTGACGCCAGGTTTTTTAACAGACCTAACCGGCTTTTCACTCTTGTTGTCACCGATTAGGAGAATGGGTGTAAGCTGGCTGCAAACATGGTTGAGACGTCAAGCAGAGAACGGGAACTTTATTTTTTTCTATCGGCGATAAAACCGTCGAACGCTTCCTTTCAAAGCGTTCGACGGTTTTTTATTTGGGGAAATTCTTTTTGCCAATAATATATGACCACATATCGCGAAAAACATTGGCGTGAGCAAGGGTGTTGAAGATAACCAAAGCCGTAGGTCCGATAATTAAGCCAAAGAATCCGAATAACTGGAATCCGACAAACAAAGCAATCAAGGTTGGCAATGGATCAAGTCCAATGGAGGTCGACAAAATTTTGGGCTCCATCATTTGGCGCTGAATCACGGCAACACCATATAAGATAGCAAGGCCTATAGTCAGAAAGTAATTTTCTGTGAAGAAATTATAGATAATCCAAGGGATAAAAACAACACCGGTACCGAGATAAGGCATTAAATCGATCACACCTGCTACAATTGCAATGGTAAAGGCATGGTCAACTTGTAAAATCACGAGGCCCACAAGTACAATCACGGCCGTCATGGAGATCAGGGTAAGTTGAGCTCTGATGAAGCCGAGAAACGCTTTTCTCAGTTCAACATAAATATTTGTTCCATTATCAACGACTTTGTCAGGGAATTTTTTTCGTAAATAGGCCGCAATTTTATACCAATCTTTGCAAATGAAAAAGGTTGCCAGTAAGATGAATACGAGTACTGTTAAAAAGGTCGGTAGAAAGCTTATAAAGTTCTGCAAACCCTTCAAAAGGTTAGTGCCTAATTCTGTGATGGTATTGGCTGCATTAGTACCTAGATTTTGCAGGTTTTCCTGAATGGTTTGCTGTTGTTTTTCCCCTAAAGATTTCATCATTTGATTGTACTGTTCATAGAGGGGCTGAATTTTATCAAAAAAGAAGGTTTGCATATCATTGACGAGTGATTGGACGTGTTGTGGAACGACTTTTGTCAGGTAATTAACGCCGTCGACGATTTCAAACACAAGCAAGGTGATGATACCAATGATCATACTAAAAATCACTAAGATGACGGTTAACGCAGCCAGACCGCGTGGGAATTTGGCACGGGTTTCTAGCAAATTGACAATCGGATTAATAAAGAATGCCATGATTAAGGCAATAATGAAAGGATAAGCTAGTTTTGTTACATAATAGATTAGACATCCGATACCAATGAATAAGGCCGCAACAAACATAAAGCGGAATAGGATATATATGTATCGAAGTATGTTATGAATGTAATGAGAATTCATAGCCTTCACCCTCTCAATTTTTGAGTATTTTCATTGTACTAATATCTTTGTATAGGCGCAATTTATAAGGGGAAATTAAGATTAAAGCGCTAACCACCTTTACAAATCCCACAGTTTAAAGCCTTTTATATTCACAAATGCCTGTAATTTGTTATAATTGAATGTGTATTCGATTACACCCTCAATTAATATTAATTTTATTACAAATGAATTAGAGTTGATGATAAGGAGGAGAAAGTATGACGGCTAATAAAGGTTTAGAAGGTGTTGTCGCGACGACATCCGGCGTTAGCTCCATTGTTGATAGTGTTTTACGTTATCGCGGATATAACATTGATGATTTAGCGAACCACTCATCATTTGAAGAAGTGGTTACTTTATTGTGGAATGGTGAACTGCCCAAGCAAGCTGAGCTTGATGCTTTTAAAAAAGAACTTATAGAGAGCATGGAAGTCCCGGAAGTTGTATTCGAACATATGAAATCGTATCCTCTAGCCGACGTTCAGCCCATGGCAGTTTTGCGCACAGCTGTTTCCACATTGGGGCTATTAGATGACGAAGCTGATGAAATGGATGAAGCCGCTAATCAAAGAAAGGCGACTCGTCTTCAAGCAAAATTGCCAACGATTGTTGCTGGTTTTGCAAGAATTCGGAAGGGTGAGGAACCCGTTCAGCCGAGAAATGACCTTAGTTTCGCAGCCAATTTCTTATATATGTTGAACAACCGAGTCCCTGATGATATTGAAGTAGAGGCTTTCAATAAAGCATTGGTATTACATGCTGACCATGAATTGAATGCATCAACGTTTACGGCCCGTGTATGTGTCTCAACTTTATCTGATGTCTATTCCGGAATTACAGCAGCTATTGGCGCCTTGAAAGGCCCCCTTCATGGCGGGGCTAACGAACGCGTTATGAAAATGCTTAGCGAGATCGGCGAACCGGAAAACATTGAGGGCTATTTACAAAAAGCGTTCGAAAACAAAGAAAAAATCATGGGATTTGGACACCGTGTGTACAAGGATGGCGATCCTCGTGCCAAGCATCTAAGAGATATGTCTGAAAAACTTACTAAGCGGACAGGTGAAACAAAATGGTATGATATGTCCGTTAAAATGGAGCAAATCATTAAAGATGAAAAAGGTCTTATTGCTAACGTCGACTTTTATTCAGCAAGCGTTTACCATAGCCTAGGGATTCAACATGATTTGTTTACTCCGATTTTTGCTGTCAGTCGTGTATCTGGGTGGTTGGCTCATATTCTTGAACAATATGGTAACAATCGTATCTACCGGCCTCGCGCTGAATATACCGGACCTGAAGGCAGGGCTTACACACCTGTCGAAGAACGGTAAATTAGAACAACGCCAATTAGTAGTAATAACTGATGGGAGGATGTCCTTCCATTTGGTATAATAATCTATGTGAAGATAGAAAACATGTTAGTAGGAGGTTTTATCGTTGGCAAACGGTGAACGCATTACAGTAGAAAATGGCAAAATTAATGTTCCAAACAATCCAGTGATTCCATTCATTGAGGGAGACGGCACGGGTCCGGATATTTGGGCAGCGGCATCAAGAGTTCTAGAAGCTGCTGTTGAAAAAGCCTACAATGGTGAAAAGCAAATTGAATGGAAGGAAATTCTTGCTGGTCAAAAATCCAAAGACAACACCGATGAGTGGTTACCTCAGGAAACGCTCGATACAATTGATGAATATAAGGTAGCTATTAAAGGACCTTTGACAACCCCGGTTGGTGGTGGCATCCGTTCATTGAATGTCGCCTTGCGTCAAAAACTTGATTTATTCACTTGTTTGCGTCCTGTCGAGTATTTCACGGGTGTTCCATCTCCTGTTAAGGAACCGGAGAAAGTAGATATGGTCATTTTTCGTGAAAATACTGAGGATATTTATGCTGGTATCGAATTTCAAGAAGGTACCGATGAAGTCAAAAAAGTTGTAGATTTCCTTCAAAATGATATGGATCAACAGAATATCCGTTTTCCTGAAACATCAGGCATTGGAATCAAACCTGTATCAAAAGAGGGTACCAAGCGTCTCGTTCGGGCAGCGATTCAATACGCCTTGGACGAAAAACGTAAGAATGTCACATTAGTACATAAAGGAAATATTATGAAATTCACTGAAGGTTCCTTTAAGCAATGGGGTTATGAAGTTGCCCAAGAGGAATTTGGTGACAAAGTCTTTACTTGGGCTGAATATGACCGCATTGTTGAAAAAGACGGAAAAGATGCTGCAAATAAAGCTGAAGATGAAGCGGTTAACGCTGGCAAACTTGTTGTTAAAGACGCAATTGCTGACGCCTTTTTGCAACAAATCCTTACGCGTCCTGAAAACTATGATGTCGTTGCAACGATGAACTTGAATGGTGACTATATTTCCGATGCTTTGGCAGCGCAAGTGGGCGGCATCGGCATTGCTCCAGGAGCCAATATTAATTACGAAACCGGTAATGCCATTTTTGAAGCAACACATGGTACGGCACCAAAATATGCTGGTATGGACAAAGTTAACCCGTCGTCACTCATCTTATCAGGCGTCCTTATGCTTGAACATTTGAATTGGCATGAAGCAGCGCAGCTTGTATCTAAAGCGATGGATAAAACCATTGCCAACAAAGTTGTGACGTATGATTTTGCCCGTTTAATGGATGGTGCGACTGAAGTGAAAACTTCGGAGTTCGGCGATGAATTGATCAAAAACATGGACTAACTGAGGAGGGCAATAACATGGGTATTACACGTAGAAAAGTTTCCGTTATCGGTGCTGGTTTTACAGGCGCGACAACAGCTTTTTTAACGGCTCAAAAAGAGTTGGCCGACGTTGTTCTCGTTGACGTTCCGGACATGGAAGATCCAACTAAAGGGAAAGCCTTAGACATGTTGGAATCAGGCCCCGTTCTTGGTTTTGACGCGAATGTCAAAGGTACTTCGGATTATAAAGATACAGCAGGGTCCGATATTGTTGTGATTACAGCGGGCATTGCTAGAAAGCCGGGTATGAGCCGGGATGACCTCGTCGCAACTAACTCGAAAATTATGAAACAGGTCACGAAGCAAATCGTGGAACATTCACCGGATTGTACGATTGTTGTTTTGACAAATCCGGTCGACGCCATGACATACTCAGTCTTTAAAGAATCGGGATTCCCAAAACATCGTGTCATTGGTCAATCAGGTGTTCTTGATACAGCTCGTTTCCGGACGTTTGTTGCTGAAGAATTGAATCTCTCAGTTGAGGATATTACTGGTTTTGTTCTCGGCGGCCATGGAGATGATATGGTACCACTTGTTCGTTATTCCTACGCAGGCGGCATTCCGCTTGAAAAACTCATTTCTAAAGAGCGATTAGACGCCATCGTGGAACGGACGAGAAAAGGCGGTGGTGAAATTGTCGGTTTGCTCGGCAATGGCAGTGCTTACTACGCACCAGCGGCTTCCTTAGTTCAAATGGTTGAAGCCATTCTTAAGGATAAACGGCGTGTTTTACCAGCTATTGCCTATCTTGAGGGTGAATATGGTTATAGCGATTTATATCTCGGTGTCCCAGTCATTGTCGGTGGAAATGGTTTAGAAGACATCATTGAATTGGATTTAACAGATGATGAAGAGAAGGCTCTGTCTCAGTCTGTTGAATCGGTTAAGAACGTTATGCACGTTCTCTAATTGACGAACACTTTATTTGGATTCGAAGTCAACGCGCTTCGAATCCTTTTTTCTTGTAAAGGATGCAGATAAACTTTATCTCCTTTTAAAAAAAGTGTAGAATAAATATAAAAATGAGACTTTTGATGAGGAGGGCGATTCTTTGGCAAAACGAATACTTGTCGTTGACGATGAGCCATCGATTGTCACTTTATTAAAATATAATCTTGAGAAAGCGGGCTATGAAGTGGTAGCCGCTTCCACCGGACCAGAGGCTTTGGAAGTTGCCCTCCAAGAGACAATTGATTTAATGGTGCTTGATTTAATGCTACCGGACATGGATGGCATGGATGTTTGCCGGAAAATGAGACAACAGCAGGCACTCGTACCGATACTTATGCTAACCGCCAAAGATGATGAATTGAATAAAATCATTGGTTTGGAAAATGGCGCCGATGACTATATGACCAAGCCATTTAGTCCGCGGGAGGTGACAGCGCGGGTTAAGGCGATTTTACGGCGTGTAAATCAGTCCGAACAAACAACAGAACACAAACCGAAAGAACGCAGATATACGGTAGGCGATGTGGTTGTCTATCCTGATAATTATGAGGCGACTTTTAAAGGTGAATACATGACCTTAACGCCAAAAGAATTGGAATTATTGGTTTACCTTATTAAGCATAAGGGACGTGTATTGAAGAGAGAGCAGTTATTAAGCGCCGTTTGGAATTATGATTTTGCTGGGGATACCCGTATTGTGGATGTCCATGTTAGCCACTTAAGAGAGAAAATCGAGATAGATACGCGGAAGCCCCGTTATATCAAAACCATTAGAGGATTGGGATATAAGTTTGAGGATCCAACATCATGAGAAAGTCGTTGCGGATAAGTTTAGCTGTAATCGTCCTCACGGGTTGTTTATTGATGATGAATGAACTCATTCAAACCGCTAATGTTCGACAATATAAGCATGTTGTTAAAGACCGACTTGAAGCGGTTAAAGCCTTTGTAGTTGAAAACGAGACATTAATGATATCGGAAGAGCGTTCTAATTTGAATCAATTTGCTGCGGAAACCGATGAAAAACTTGTGCTATACGGTCCTAAGGGTGACATTCTCTATCAATCGTCTCCGACAACCAAGGATTTTCAGCCATTTGCTGCATCTGAGCAGTATCAACAAGCTGATCATCAATTTGGTTATGCGCAGTCGCTAAAAACAGCAGATGGTCATCTTTTGGGATATATCAAGTTAAAAGGAGACATTCCTAAGTTAAAGGGGCTTTTCACGCTTTATTTCATCATATTTTTGGCCGGTATTTTGTTCATTTTTGGGTATGAGCGTTTCACACGTCGATTTACAAAGCCATTGAGAGATGCGACTGATATGGCAGAATCCTTAGCGGTTAGAGCCTATGAAACAAGAATATCGGAGACCGGTGAGTTAAAGGCTTCTGTTGATCTCAATCGTTCATTGAATACGCTGGCTAGAAATTTAGAAAAAATGACGAAGTCCTATCAATTGCAACAAGACCGCCTCCGCACATTAATTGAGAACATCGGAAGCGGTCTTATTTTCATTGATCAGAGTGGGCAAATTAATTTAGTGAACAAAACTTATCAAGAAACCTTTAGGCAGACTACACAAGATTGGATTAACGATGATTACCAGCACGCCATTCCTCAACAGGAAGTCGTAGAAGTGATTGATGAAACATTTTTGACTGAACAACGCATGTCACGACAGTTGAGATTGCCGATTCATATTGAACGGCGGCATTTTGACGTCTCAAGTGTGCCGATTCTTAATAATCAACAGAAACTGCACGGCATTTTGGTGGTCTTTCATGATATTACAGAATTGAAAAAATTGGAGAAGGTCAGACGGGATTTCGTTGCTAACGTTTCCCATGAACTTAAGACCCCTGTGACGTCAATTACTGGCTTTGCGGAAACGCTATTGGATGATGGGAGTAACGATGACGAATTGACGAAGTCGTTTCTTACGATTATCTTGAATGAAAGCAAGCGACTACAAACACTGATTCATGATTTGCTCGATTTGTCCAAGATTGAACAGGATCAATTTCAAATATCGTGGGATTCCGTTGATATAAAAACGATATTAGATGAAATCATGTTAATATTAAAGGGAAAAGCAGAAGAAAAACAGATTGACCTTCACATCCGTCACGCTGACCCTGTTCACGCTTTGGGAGACGCCTACCGGATCCGACAAATTGTGATAAACTTGATAAACAACGCTATTGCTTATACCCCTGAGGGGGGGCATGTGTATGCAGCCATCTATGACGGTGGTGATCATGTTCAATTTCAGGTGTCAGACACAGGAATCGGTATTGATGAAAAACAAGTTCCAAGGATTTTTGAAAGATTTTATCGTGTCGATAAAGCAAGAAGTCGAGATTCCGGAGGAACGGGTTTAGGATTGGCGATTGTCAAACATTTGGTTGAGGCCCATGAAGGAAAGATTAATGTTGGCAGTGTCCCGGGTGAAGGCACAACGTTTACGATAGTATTTAAGAAATCAGAAATTACATAGGCAGGTGTCATGCATGAAAAAACTCGTGCTGGTTGACGGCAACAGTATCGCTTTTCGGGCTTTTTTTGCCCTACCGTTATTAAGTAATGATAAGGGCGTCTATACAAATGGCGTTTATGGTTTTACTAATATGTTATTAAAAATCATTGAAGAAGAGCAACCGACGCATATGCTTGTTGCCTTTGATGCCGGAAAGACAACCTTCCGTCATGAAACGTTCAAACAGTATAAAGGCGGCCGGGAAAAAACACCGCCCGAATTGTCCGAACAAATTCCATTTATGCACGAAGTCTTAGATCGTATGCATATTAAACACTATCAGAAGGATCAATATGAAGCGGATGACATCATTGGTACGATGTCTCGGAAAGGTCAAGAAGCTGGTTGGACGGTTAAAGTAGTTACAGGTGATAAAGATCTTTTACAACTTGTTGATGATCGAACCATGGTCTCATTGACACGAAAAGGGATTACGGACATGGATGACTATGACTCTGAGAAAGTTCATGAACGTTATGAAATTGAACCGCTAAGAATCATCGATTTAAAGGGGCTTATGGGCGACAGTTCAGATAATATTCCCGGGGTTCCTGGTGTCGGTGAAAAAACAGCGATCAAACTTTTAAAACAATTCGGGTCATTAGAAGGGGTCTATGCTGATCTTGATAAGGTTTCCGGAAAAAAGTTAAAAGAAAAATTAACGGATAACAAAGACCAGGCCATGATGAGTAAGCAGCTTGCAACCATTAATCTTGATGCACCCCTTGACGGTTTAACATTAGATGAAACGGTGTATGAAGAGCAAATCACGGAAGATGTTGCGGCGTTATTTAAAGATTTAGGTTTTAACACGCTCTTGGAACGAATTGGTTATGAGGCTGAAATTGATGAAGCGTCAAAAGATATAGACATTGATTACAAATTAGTAAGTGACATTCAAAAGGAAGATCTTGAAAACGTCTCAGCATTGCTTATGGAGATGGTCGACGAGAATTATCACTTTGCGGATATCCAAGGGTTTGCTGTGGCAGGCGATAATGGTTGTTTCGTGCTTGAAACCGATCAAGCCTTAAACTCGCAAGCATTTGTCGAATGGCTCGAAGACCCTAACGAGAAAAAGGTTGTTTTTGACGCCAAACGGGCGGCTGTTGCGTTAAAATGGCGCGGTGTTGACTTAAGAGGAATCATCTTTGATATTAACATGGCTTCTTATCTGATTGATCCTTCGGAATCAGGGCACGATCTTTCAGACATTGCTAAGCGACGCAACCTCCATTATGTTTTTCACGATGAGGCCTTTTACGGTAAAGGTGCCAAACGACAAATACCTGAGCGTGACACACTCGCTGACCACTTAGCTCGAAAAGTTCAAGCGATGGTTGAACTCGAACCCATGCTGAAGAAAGAACTGCAAGATAATCAACAATTATCATTGCTCACAGACATGGAAATGCCTTTATCCCTTGTGTTAGCAGAGATGGAATTTAAAGGGGTTGAGACCGATCGCGATACCCTTGTAGAAATGGGTCAGGCGATTAATGAAAAGTTACAAGTTATTGAAAAGGGCATTCATGAGATGGCGGGTACGTCCTTTAATATTAATTCACCGAAACAATTAGGTGAAGTGCTGTTTGAAACGCTTGAACTACCTGTGATCAAAAAGACAAAAACTGGATATTCAACGTCAGCGGATGTATTAGAGAAACTACGCCCCGAACACGAGATTATTGATCAAATTTTAGTCTACCGCCAGCTCGGAAAACTCAATTCAACTTACATTGAAGGGCTGCTTAAAGTGATTCATCCGGAAACCGGGAAGATTCATACCCGGTTTAACCAAGCGTTAACCCAAACGGGACGGCTAAGCTCGACGGATCCTAATTTGCAAAATATCCCGATTCGGCTTGAGGAAGGGCGTAAGATCCGGAAAGCGTTTGTTCCCTCGCAGCCAGGATGGCGTATATTCGCCGCCGACTATTCACAGATCGAGTTGCGTGTCTTGGCCCATATTGCTGGTGATGAGAATTTAATCGACGCCTTCAATAACGAGTTGGATATTCATACAAAAACAGCCATGGACGTTTTTGGTGTTCGGAGTGATGAAATTACCGATATCATGCGTAGGCAGGCCAAGGCTGTTAATTTTGGTATTGTCTATGGCATCAGTGATTTCGGCTTATCGCAAAACCTCGGTATAACAAGAAAAGACGCTAAAGCTTTTATTGATAAGTATTTTGAAAGCTATCCTGGTGTTCAGGAATATATGACCGAAATTGTTCAGCAAGCAAAGCTTGACGGCTATGTGACAACGTTGCTTAAGCGCCGGCGGTATTTGCCGGAAATTACAAGCCGGAATTTTAATCGGCGAAGCTTCGCCGAGCGAACGGCGATGAATACACCGATTCAAGGGAGCGCGGCTGACATTATTAAGTTAGCCATGATTCAAATGGCTGAGCGCCTGGAAGATGAACAGCTCCAAACGAATATGTTATTGCAGGTGCATGATGAATTGATTTTTGAAGCACCAGAGGAAGAAATTGATCGATTAAAGGATATCGTACCCGATGTTATGGAATATGCTTTTAACTTAGATGTTCCGCTTAAAGTGGATTATGCGTATGGTTCGACATGGTACGATGCGAAATAGAAAGGACGAATGGCGGTGCCTGAGTTACCTGAAGTTGAGACAGTTAAAAATACGCTGAAACAATTGGTCGTCGGAAAAACCATATCAGATGTCAGTGTTCGTTGGCCTAAGATGGTGAAGCATCCTGCTGACGTTCAAGCTTTTCAAACATTATTAACGGGTCAGACGATTCATGATATCAACCGCCGCGGAAAATTTTTGCGTTTTGACCTAGATGATGTTGCTCTCGTTTCACACTTGCGTATGGAAGGTAAATATTCATTGACGGATACCCCAGTTCCAACCGATCAGCATACCCACGTGATTTTTAAGTTTACTGATGGAACAGCTTTACAATATAACGATGTACGCAAATTCGGTACAATGCATTTATATGACAAGGGGAAGGAACTTCAGTTTCCACCCCTTGCTGATTTAGGACCGGAACCGCTAGAGGATGATTTTACAGCCAATCACTTAGATGACGTTTTCAGGCGTACGACAAGGTTGATTAAACCCGTGTTATTAGATCAGAAAGCCGTTGTCGGGCTAGGTAATATTTATGTGGATGAAGCTTTATTTCGGGCTGGGATTCATCCCGGCAGTGAAGCCAAAGCCATACCTTTTGCTCAAATGAATGATCTTGTTCTTGCGATTCGATCAACATTAGGTGAAGCGATTGCTGCTGGTGGCAGTTCCATTCGTTCATACTTGAACGGTCACGGCGAAATGGGGATGTTTCAGCAGCGATTATATGTTTATGCACGTGAAGATCAGCCATGCAAACAATGTGGTACTCCGATTGAAAAGATAAAGCTCGGGGGCCGGGGGACGCATTTCTGTCCAAACTGCCAAAAGGAGTGGCACATATGATTAAAGTAGGATTGACGGGTGGCATTGCCAGCGGCAAAAGTACGGTTACCAATATGATTCAGGCGTGGGACATTCCGGTGATTGATGCTGACCAAATATCAAGAGAAGTCGTTGAACCAGGTGAACGCGGCCTTGAACGCATTGTTAACACTTTTGGTGAACATGTTTTGCATGAGGATGGCACATTGGATCGTCCAGCCTTAGGAGAGATTATTTTTAATGATGATGCCAAGCGGAAGGAACTTAATGATATTGTCCATCCCGAAGTTCGCCAACGAATGAACGAACATGAAGAGGCCTACGCTGATAACGGTGAGCATGCCCTTGTTCTTGATATTCCATTATTGATTGAAAATGGTTTAACAGATGGGTTTGACAAGGTGTTACTCGTCTATATCCCACGGCAATTACAGATTGAACGATTAATGGAAAGAGATGGACGCGGCGAGGATGATGCGTTAAGCCGGATCGAATCGCAAATGCCCTTATCAGACAAACGACCGTACGCTGATCAGACGATTGATAATAGTGGTGATTTAACACATACCAAGCAGCAATTAGAATCCATATTTAGGCGATGGCACATTTTGAAATGAATTATTCTAAAAGAGGACACACTTCAACTCCAATGTGTTATACTTAAAACACACTAATCGGTTTATTAGTATAACATAATTGCTGGAGGCTGATGTCATGTCTGTCAATGTTGCCATTAATGGTTTTGGTCGTATCGGCCGCATGGTGTTTCGCAATCTCCATAGCCGGACGGATGCTTATGTTGTTGCGATTAATGCTAATTATCCTGTAGAAACGTTGGTCCATTTGATCAAATATGATACGCTGCATGGACGTTTTCCCGGGGAGGTGGCTGTCGTCAATGATTATACGTTGTCAGTAGATGGTCATCATGTACAAATTGTGAATCAACGCGATCCAAATCAACTGCCATGGGACGTGTTAAAAGTTGATATCGTCATTGAAGCCACTGGAAAATTTAAAACGAGAGAAACAGCGGGTTATCATCTTGAGGCAGGGGCCGCTAAAGTCATTATCACCGCTCCAGGTAAAGACGAAGACGCGACCATTGTGATGGGTGCTAATGAGGATATCTACGTTCCCGATAGGCATCACATCATCTCCAATGCTTCTTGTACGACGAATTGTCTTGCGCCTGTTGCCAAGATTCTTGATGAGCAATTCGGAATTGAAGCGGGGATGATGACAACGGTTCATTCGTACACGAATGATCAAAATAATATTGATAATCCCCACAAGGATTTACGCCGTGCCCGGGCCTGCGGACAATCGATTATTCCAACCACGACCGGAGCTGCTAAGGCGGTTGCCAAAGTATTGCCGCAACTTGATGGTAAATTAAGTGGCATGGCTTTACGGGTGCCCACACCGAATGTGTCATTGGTGGATCTCGTTGTTGATTTGAACACCGAGACTACTGTAGAGCAAATTAATGAATGTTTTAGAACTGCAGCAAACGGCCGTTACCAAGGGATTGTGGATTATTCTGATGAGCCACTTGTTTCCTCCGATTACCAAACCAATGCTTTTTCAGCGGTCATTGATGGGCTGTCAACAACTGTGATGGCTGGTAACAAAGTTAAAATCATAGCGTGGTATGACAATGAATGGGGCTATTCTTGCCGTATTGTAGACTTGATCATGCTACTCTCGGCGAGGCTTGCAACTGGAAATAATACACAAGTTTCTTAAAAAATAACTTACGGACTCGTATCCTTTATATAAAGTGATACGGGTTCTTTTTTGTTATACTTAAAGAGTAGCATAAAAGTTATCATAGATGCGTGTGAAACTTTAATAGCATGGATTCGTATATAAAGCATATTTGCTAGAATGACCATTTGGAGGAATCGTATGGAAACGTCAGGATTGCCGGGAAAACACCATATTGTCGAGTGCTGGCAATGCAATATAGAATTATTGAATGATATTCATTTCATAGAAAAAATGATGGTCAAGGCAGCAATGATTGCAGGTGCTGAGCTCAGGGAAGTAACGTTTCACCAATTCGCTCCGCAGGGGATTAGCGGTGCTGTCTTGATTTCTGAATCCCATTTGACCATTCATACGTATCCGGAAAATGGTTATGCAGCTGTTGATGTCTTTACATGTGGGGAGCGGATGGAACCCATGGTTGCGATCAATCATATCACTGAACAGTTAGCAGCAAAAAATAAGGATGTTCTTTTAATTGAGCGTGGGGGCGGGCAGATACTGAAGGCAGCACGTCCATAAATTCCGTGTTTTTCTACTTGAACCTGGCTTCCGACTCATTTATTATAAAGTTAGTAGCGTGTTCGAACTTAAGTTTTAAAGTAGGTGAATAATTTGGGATTGGTGGGGAAGTTGTTTAGTAGACATATTGAGACGGGGGAAGCCCTAGCCGATCAACAATTGCAAACCAGATATTATAAAACAACGAAAGATAAATTGTTTAGTCACATTTTAGATGATATAGCAAAAGATACGAAGATGACCCTGATTGGTGAGTCCAAAGATCGTGGGGAGATTTCCATTCAATATAATAGTGTGAGAAAGTCCTTTCTGGTTTTAACCATTATTTCAGTGCGGCCATACCATACGGCTGTGGATATTTCCATGAGCATCGAACGTGGTTTGAATTTCGGATACATTCACCGTTATATTCAATCATTCTATGAACGTTTAAATCAAACTTTCCCTTCGGCCAATCAATCACAAGCATGACAGAAGAGGTGTGAGTAATGCGTTGTCCCAATTGTCATGAGAACGGTACGAAAGTACTTGACTCCCGCCCGTCAGGTGACGGCCATTCAATTAGGCGCCGCCGGGAATGCCCCGTTTGTCATTACCGGTTTACAACATTTGAAACCTTGGAAGAAATTCCATTAATTGTTGTTAAAAAAGGTGATGAACGAGAAGCTTTTAACAGGGACAAAATGCTCCGAGGCTTGATTAAGTCTTGTGAAAAACGTCCCGTTCCATTGGAGAGTCTTGAAAAAGTCGTTAATCATGTTGAACAGGAATTGAGAAGCGGCGGCATTTCCGAAGTTAATAGCGCTGAAATCGGTGAGCTTGTTATGGGAGAACTTTCTAAAATTGATGAAGTAGCTTATGTGCGCTTTGCATCGGTATATCGGCAGTTTAAAGACATTAATGTCTTCATTGATGAATTAGAAGATTTATTGAAAAAGAACCAGCAGTCTGATTAAACATCCAGCTTGACTTCTTTTGTAACTTGGCCTAAGCCAAGTTTTTCTCATTTCTATTTGTCTTTCGTTAATTGAAGAAGAAAGCGTGAGACGCCTGCGGGAAAAGCAACAGTTGAAAACCCCGCAGGACGAAGTGGGGACGTATCAAGGAATGATCTAGCCCATGTAAGGATGTTCGACTAAATGAAGGATTTTCGGCTTAAATAAGGAGGTTCAGTTAAAAACGTCACGTCCTGTGACAACACTGAACTGACCCACATCCTGTGGGCCACACGTCCTATTGTAACGCCGATGCTAGCACGTCCTGTGCGCTGGAACATCGGCTAATAACAATAATGTCCGGTTGTAAACACGGTGCTAGTATTGTCCTGTGCGTCGCTAGGTTTGTGAACAAGGAGGAATAATATTGCACTGGAAAGATCTATTACCTGTTGACGCTTATCATGTCCAGAGTGATGGCATGATTGGTGAATACGAATTGCGAACGTTATATTTCCTCTACCAACCGTTAATTGGCATGCGTGCGTGTGCATTATACACAACGCTTTGGCAGGAAGTTACAATGGCCCATCATTTACCTGAAGCCACTCACCATCATCTGATGACGATGATGGACGTTGACTTGAAGGTTTTGCTTTCTGAACGGCAACAACTCGAAGCGGTGGGCTTGTTAAGAGTCTACCAAACGGAGTCAGGAAGTACGCGTACGTTTATCTATGAACTGGTGGCTCCCCTAACACCCGCGGCATTTTTTACAGATGGACTATTAGGTCATTATTTATATAATAAGTTAGGTGAACGTGAGTTTCGTCGGATTGAACAAACATTTCTTCCGGAACATCACGTGGATACGCATCAATATACGAACTTAACGGCTTCATTTGAACAAGTCTTTCAGTCAGTGAGTCCGTCAGAACTGCAGGCACCAGAGGCTTCTGAACGTTTTGAGCAAGCTGACTGGCCCGATAAATCCTTGGCTGATCGGGTGACAAACTTCGAATTTGATTTTGAGGCGCTTTATCAGCATTTATCGGATGTTATTATTTCGCGTGAGGCTTTTACAGCAGAGGTTAAAGAAGCTATAACCAAACTGGCCTGGATTTATATGCTTGAACCAGAAGAGATGAGCGGTATTATTCAGAAAGCCTTTCTGCATTCAGGCTCCATTGATATTGAGACCTTACAAAGGGAAGTGCGTTATTATTACAAGTTAGAAACGGGAGAAGCATTGCCTGTTCTTAGCCAGCGGCGTCAACCGCCTGATCTGCGGCATATGGACGATAAACAACCGCAAACAGAAGAAGAAAAGCAGGTCAAGACCTTAGAACAAGTGTCTCCCCATGAGTTACTAGAATACTTGTCTGGTGGCGGCAAACCGCCGGCGGCTGATTTGAAAGTTGTTGAAGAGATTATGATGGAGCAAAAACTCCCAGCAGGCGTTGTCAATGTTTTGATTCATTATGTTATGATAGCCAATGATCGAAAACTATCAAAAAGCTATGTTGAAAAAATTGCCGGGCATTGGGCGCGTAAACACATTCAATCGGTCCCTCAGGCGATGAGTTTGGCGCGATCGGAGCATCAAAAGTATCAGCAATGGCGTCAAGGCAAAAAGCAGGGACAAGGACAGTCATATCGTAAGAACCAGCGCCAAGCCCCTGTACCTAAATGGATGAAAGAAGATAACAATACACAACAACCAACACAAGACCAAAATAATAATGCCAAACAACGCGCAGAATGGCTTGAACAATATCTAAACAATTTGTAGGACGGTGGTTGCCGTGAAATCAATCCAATCGACAATCAAAGAATTGGCCGGTGACAGAGGGTTATTACAACAATATCATACCTTGTATCAAAAAGTACTCGAGGATGAGCGCATGCAAACGTTTCTCCATGACAACCCTGGGACGACCACGACAATGATTCAACGCAGTCTTCCGCAAGTGCATGAATACCTAGAAGGGAGAGAGGCTTGTGACCATTGTCCGGGACTTGAGCATTGTCCGAATGTTATGAAAGGCTATCAGCCTTCAATGACGATTGATAAAGGCTCATTGTCTGTAAGTTACCATCCTTGTCAATTGAAACGCGCTGCTGAGCAAAAGCGGAAGCAGTCACAGTTGATTCAAAGTTTTTATGTACCTAGTGATGTACTCAATGCAACCTTCCAAACCATTGATAAAATGGACCCAGGACGCCAAGATGCGTTAGAGGCGGCGGGCCAATTTGTTTCTAACTATATGCAAGATCCTGGGCGAGCTAAAGGGCTTTTTATTCATGGAATGTTTGGTGTCGGTAAGACCTATATTATGGGTGCGATTATGAACGCACTAGCGATGAGGGCCGGCGTCGAATCCCTCATGGTCTATACGCCAGATTTCTTTCGGGAAATTAAAGGTGCAATTCAGCAAAACAATCTCGATGAAAAGCTCTCTTATATCAAAGATGTTCCTGTGCTTATATTAGATGATATCGGTGCGGAAACCATGTCTCCATGGGTACGAGATGAGGTTCTCGGTAGTATTTTGCAGTATCGAATGATGCAAAATTTACCAACGCTGTACACATCGAATTCCGATTATGACGAGTTAGAGGAACATTTGGCATACTCCAATAAAAGCGGAACGGAACTCGTGAAAGCAAAGCGTATTATGGAGCGACTCCGTCATTACACCCACGCGGTTAAAGTCAGCGGCAACAATCGAAGAGAACAAATGTAGTTTTGTTAATGTTGACTAATGAAGGCTTATTATATCTGAAAGCTCTTATATAAAACCGATAAACGGGAATCTATAAGAAAATCACTCTAAAAAGACTGGCACATACAAAAGCTAATGTGCCAGTCTTTCTTTAAAGCTATTATTGGAATTTAAAGGATATCCAAGGTAACTAGAAGGGCGACAAGCACTTGAACAGCAATTTGTGCGGTCACGGCCAAGTTCGTGTCAGTCGTTGTAACATTAACATCGCGTGAGTTTTCAATAATCGTTTTTTGCTGGTTGCTTTGATCAATATCCGTCAGTTGCTGCAAATCATTAATAATTTGTTCTTCGGTGACACTATCGGCAATGGATACTTCTAAAATGACCATAACAGCGACTTGAACAGCTAATTGAATACCCACGGCTGCTTGAGTTGATGTGGTTTGTACGTTGATATCTGCTGAATCCCTGATGACAATACACTCATCGGAACTTTGCCCGGTTGTTGCAACTTGGTCAAAATTATTAAAAGCTGTCGCATTGTCTAATGGATGAGGATCTCCACTCAAAGCATTCCAACGGTTATTAGTTTCCTGGCGGGAACAACAACAAGGTTGACTTCCACAACGGCCACAGCTCGTTTGAAATAGACTACTCATAATTAAAAGGTCCTCCTTTTTTATTTGAAGTTTCACCTATAAAAAGACATGATCATCTTCCGCGTCTTTTTCTCATTAAGCTTAAAGGACTTTCTTTTGGGGCTTCTTTAGTTTCTTCCTTTTCTGCTGTCGTTTGATTAGTTTGTAATTCAGCAACTTGTTCTTGAATTTGCCTAACCATGTTTCTTAACTCTTCCTTTTGTTCGTCATCAATAGGTTGGATGTGTTCTTTTGAGACACCATGTTTTCGAAACAATGTTTTAACGAGTGAATTGGTAGCGGTTTGGGACATGTTATAGACATTCTCCATTGTGGGATCGTTTTGAGTTTGGTTCTCACTTTGGTTTGAATTCTCGTTTTGATATTTATCTTCCATTTTTTCACCTCCAAAGCAAGTTTCATCAATATCCTATGCATAATGCGCACATTGGATCTAAATATCTGTCCTAAGTTTTCATAGGTTTTGATCTAATTTTTGTGATATCCTGTAAGATCTTTATTATTAAAGAATATCTAAAGTCACTAGAAGGGCGACAAGCACTTGAACAGCGATTTGTGCCGTGACGGCCAAGTTCGTGTCTGTTGTTGTAACGTCAACATCGCGTGAGTTTTCAATAATCGTTTTTTGTTGGTTGCTTTGATCAATATCTGTCAGTTGCTGCAAATCGTTGATGATGTGTTCCTCGGTGGCACTATCGCCGATGGATACTTCCAAGATAACCATGACGGCGACCTGGACAGCTAATTGAATACCAACGGCTGCTTGAGTTGATGTGGTGTGCACGTTAACATCCGCTGAATCTCTGATGATAATACACTCATCGGAACTTTGCCCGGTTGTTGCAACTTGGTCGAAATTATTAACTCCTGTTGCATTTTCTAGTGGATGAGGGTCTCCGCTCAAAGCATTCCACCGGTTATGAGACGATTGTGATTGACGAGAGCAACTACAAGGATGACTTCCACATCGGTTACAGCACGTTTGAAATAGATCACTCATAATTCAAAGGTCCTCCTTTTTTATTTCAAATGAACAACCTGCGAAGGAACATTATCTTCTATTACGCTTTTTTCTCATCAGGCTTAAAGGACTTTCCTTTTTGGGTGCTTTAGTTTCTTCCTTTTCTGTTGTCGTCTGATTGGTTTGTAATTCAGCAACTTGTTCTTGAATTTGCCTGACCATGTTTCTTAACTCTTCCTTTTGTTCATCATCGATAGGTTGGATGTGTTCTTTTGAGACACCGTGTTTTCGAAATAATGATTTAACGAGTGAATTGGTGGCGGTTTGGGACATGTTATAAACATTCTCCATTGTGGGATCATTCTGTGCTTGATTCGCACTTTGATTTGATTGTGTCTCTTCCATTTTTTCACCTCCAAAGCAAGTTTCATAATATCCTATGCAAAGCAAATATATTGGAACTAACTATCGGCCCATGTTTTCATAGGCAGTCACCCAGTTTTCTGTAAGCATCTATCTAATAAACGACATATTAAGGTTTTATCAAGCGAATTTTTGAACTGGAAATCAACTTTACCCAGGGGGATGAATATATAATAAGAAGACTCTTTTAACTAATTACGAATAAAGTAGGTGATCCGAGTGAAAGACATTCATGTTTTTTTTCTAGATTACTCTAGTCAATCCGCCTTAGAACAGGCTTTAAAGTCACTTGAATTGATCAGTGACCGTATAAAAGGTATCACCGTTTTTGAAGACGGGCATTCTTTCAAGCATCATTGGCAAGCTTTTGAACATGAATTGGACTATAGGAAGATTGATCGCGGAGATTTAGGAGGAACATTAAATCAATATGTGCAAATGTTGACGAGCGAGTATGTCCTATTTTTTTATGATCAAGACTATCTCACGCCTAATATAAAAAACCAACCCTTAATTTTAAATCGTTCTCAATCTGTCATGACTTATTCTTATAACTTCCATCATACCGTCATTCAACGGCCCTTTGTTGCTAAGACCTCAGTTCTTAAGCAAAATCCATTTTTATCCATGCACCAGCTACCTTTTAAAGAGGCTGTATTACCCTCTTGGTTATTGCATTTTAACCCTTCAGAAGTCACTATTTTAAAGGAAATCTGTATCAAACAAGCAAAAAAGAAGATGAACGCTAATGCGTTTCATAAGCAGCAATTTTTAGAAAAGTATAGTGCAAAACCGTTATCGTCCCTTCCAAGAATTCCTTCTATTTCTGTTATGATTTCTAATTTCAATATGGTTCAGTATGTCGAAACGGCGATCGCGTCTTGTGTTTGGCAGACTGACCCCGTCGATCAAGTATTGGTGATCGATGATGGTTCTACTGATGGTTCTGATTCCCGGATCGAAAAGTGGACACAAGATCCCAAAATAAAGTTGTTAAGAAAAGATAATGGAGGAAAGGCAAGAGCACTAAATGAGTTATTACCTTATGTTCAAACAGAATTTGTGTTGGAACTTGATGCAGATGATTGGCTTGACCCTGATGCTTTCTCAATCATAAAACAATATTTAAGTGTTCTGCCAGATGATAGTCAAGTGCTCTATGGGAATCTAAAAACTTGGAAACAATTGTCCTCCGGTGATGTAAGGTTTAAAAGTATTAACAAAGGTAGGCCCGTGAACGACAAGAAAGCATTACTTTCCTACCGTTTTCCTTTAGGGCCCCGAATTTATCGAACATCTGCTTTAAAGGCAAATGGAGGATTCCCTATTGTCGAATTTCAAGATGGTCGGCTTTATGAAGATGTTAGTATTCTTAACGATTTAATAAAAAGAGGCCCCTTATATTATCAGGATTTTACGGTTTATAACGTTCGAGAACATGATTCAAGTATTACAAAAAGAAATCATTCCAAATGGAATGATTTCATAAAATACATGAATTAAGCAGCCGTTGAAGGGATTCGAACAAAACTGATAGCGTCGAGTGAGATATAGACGGTATTTCCGCTTCCATATCCATAGCCTGAAACCTGAACGGCTATGACCAGTTCTGTCGATACACTCGTAAGAACCCCTTCAATGAAATTAGTGGCTGTCGCAATTTCAACTCTTGAACCGATTCGTCTTGCCAACTCTGCACTTAAAGTTGTTTCAAACATTAACAATCCCCCTAAAGTTCATTAACGAGTTCAATTTGATTGATTGGTACCAGCACGAGAGAGCCGTCACCTTCAATAATGACAACATAATCATCCTGAACACTAGACAATGTTCCAGTAATTGTGTCAAAAGCCAATGTGACCTCAACCTGTTGATTAAGCAGGTTCAAAAGGACCTCTCGAATCGTATCAGGTTGAGGATCTGATGGTGTAGAAGGTGTAGACGGGTTTAAATCAGGTAAGGAAACATCAACATCAATGCCAGGAAAATCTATAGAAATATTTGAATTTGTTGTATTAGATGCATTGGTATTGAGGTTTCCTAAATTTTGAGAGATTTGATTAAGAAGCGTCAAAAGAACTCTCTGTCTTGTTTGGTTATTTAGTGGCAACAAAATCACCCTTTCTCGTTTTACTTATTTATATGTTTATCCGTATTCGTCTGTATAGGACATTTCATCATCTTTTACAGAATTACGCATGAGTACATACGGTGCCTCTTTGTCAGAATCATCAATGGACTAGGCCGCGATATGGGCTCTTCCCTGCTCGCAGTTATGAGCCTGGGAACTTAAGTCAGCCCAAACATAAGGATTAACAGGCGAATATAATAGTTGTAGACAACGTTTATTAGAAAATATTTTTATTTTAGTATTGTGACTTAAAATGAAAAAAGACCTGAGGGGGGATGACTTATCTTAGATAAAAAGGACATTTTAAATGAAGTAAAACAAGATATAAGACACATTGTTAGTGAATTGGAGGTAGATGATTACTTAGAGAATATGAATCAATTAAAAGATTACATTGCTTTCCTCGAAGCTTTATTGACGTTAGAAACTCCAATATATAGTAAGCATAATGAAGAGCTTGAAGCAAAAACTGTCGGAGATGGAGATGCCAAATCCAAAAAGAAAAGTGATGAAATAAATAATGGGTTTTTGTTTGAACGGAATTTAAAAGGAGGCTATATCCCCCAACTTGATACTTATGTTCCTGAAAAGGTTATTCGAAACTTAGAATTAACCCATGGAGATCGGGTTAAAGCTCTACCAAAAAAAGGGGCTCACTTTCATTTTGAATTAATTCAAAAGGGGGAAGGCGATAATCCTAACCGCGCAGAAATCAAATATTGTATTATTGAAAAGGATGGGGATTTATGGGTTTGCAATAGAACACTTTCTGGAGAAAGCATCCATATTAATGATCTTCCATATACCGTTCATCTTAAGGCATCAGAAATCAAGGATTTCCATTTAAAAGAAGGGGACATTGTAGACATAGCATATATTGTGGATAACCCTAATATTTGTAAGGTGGTTTGGAAACACGACATAGAAGATGATCAGTATTCATCTCCCCTTCCTTCTGGAAGTTACAAAGACAAGTCAAAATCAAATCACTTTAAAAGAGAGGAACATCCTAAGCTCAAAGGAAAAACTCTAACACTCATTGGTGCTATTAACCGTTTTTCAACTTATCGAGACCGTTTGTCGGCTTTAGGTGCAAGAGTACAGGCAATGGATGGAAACGAAGATGAGAAACGAATAGCTGCATTAATACGTCGTTCAGATCTTGTTTTTATTATTATTCCAGCTGTAAGCCATAATGGAAGCACATTAGCTAAGAAATACTGTAAATTATATAATATTCGATTTTCAACAATTGATACGATTGGCGTTAGTACTGTGGTTTCAACTGCCATAGACCAAGCTAAGCGCATTGAATCTCTTTTTTGATGAATCATATTGGAGTTAAGTGATAAGGATCCCGTGGACTCACGGGATCTTTATTAAATAATATTAAGAACATCCAAAAAGACAATAATGATCGCGATTGGGGCGAGGTAACGTATGAGGAACAGCCAAAGCGCAAATAATCGGCGTCCATAAGTTAACCCTGCGGTAAATTCCTGCCATAGTGTTTCACGCTTAATCTTTAACGGTACAAAGATGGCGATAAGCAACGCGCCAAGTGGCATTAAGATATTACTGACAAGAAAGTCAGCCGCGTCAAAGATCGACTTGTCCAAAATTGTCACATCGCTTAACACACCATACGATAACGTCGATGGAATACCTACGATGAAAATGGCAAGGCCGACTATCCAAGTCAATGTTGTTCGCTTATGATCCTGCTTTTTAGTTAGTGAGGCGACGATCACCTCAAGCATTGAAAATGCTGATGTTAGAGTTGCAAATAAAAATAATGCCAAGAAGGCAATTAAGAACAGGGTGCCCAATGGAACCTTAGCGAAGACTGAAGGCAAGGCGATAAATAACAACCCGGGTCCTTTTGCGGGCTCGACACCAATCGAAAAAACTGCAGGAAAAATAGCCAATCCCGCTAATAGCGAAATAATGATATTAAGGCCGACAATTGATCCGGCTGACTGTGGCAGATTTTCTTGTTTACCTAGATATGAGCTATACGTCACCATGACAGACACTCCGACACTTAAGGCAAAGAAAGATTGTCCCATAGCATATAGAATCCCCTGACTGGTGATATTAGTGAAATCAGGTTGGAGGAAGAAAGCTAATCCCTCACTTGCTCCTTCTAAAGTCAGTGAGCGAATAATGAGAATAAGGAATAAGATAAATAAGGCCGGCATTAGGTATTTATTAGCCTTCTCAATCCCGTTTTGGACGCCTCTCGAAACGACAAGAATGGTCAAAATAATAAAGACAAATTGAGCCCCGACTGTTGCAATAGGTTGGGCAATGATATTTTGAAATGCCATCGCATAATTTGCGCTATTATCCATTAGTTGACCAGTTAAAGTATTAAAGAGATAAAGCAGAATCCAGCCACCAATGACACTATAAAAGGACAATAAGATAAAACACGTGAAGATGCCCAGACGTCCAATCCAATGCCATCCCGATGAAGGCGTAATGGTTTGATAAGCTGTGACTGCTTCTTCTTGGGTACTGCGTCCAATAATGAACTCACCTAATAATAGCGGTAATCCAATCAATAGGGTAAATAAAATGAACAAAACCAAAAAGGCGCCTCCCCCACTCATGCCGGCGACATAAGGGAATTTCCAAATGGCACCTAGACCAATGGCTGATCCGGCCGCTGCGAGAACAAATCCTAATCGTGACGACCATTGTTGTTTTTGACTCATGTTAGACACTCCTTTTTTAGATCTTTTCCTATCCTAATAGGATGAATGACAGTTACCTGATTTTAACGAATTTTTAAGTCAATGTATATGAATTAAAAACGATACTCATTTTTTCTAAAGTTGCCCCATATAGTTAATACAAAGAGAGATGTGAGGAGGGGCCGCTTTTGTTTTCTGTGAGTCTTTCAACGCAGGCTGAGGCTACGGCTTTATATACATATTTTCATCAACAGTTATCCAGTGGATTTTTTTTGCGATTAAATGGGACAACGTTACAAATCGCTTATGATGATGAACAGTTACTGCCAGCAGACAGAAGATTATTAATCACGGCTTTTAGAGATTTTATCATAGAAACGTATGAAGAGACATGGTTGCTGGAATTAATGAGTGAGTTTTTTTATTATACGGATAAGGATGATCAAAGTCATATCTTGGAGATCACCCAATCAATCATGAGTGGTAAGCGTCCGGAATTACCTTATGTTGATGTGCTTCCGGCAAGAGAACAGTTGCTAGAGGATGCCTTAGCAGGGGTCATAGCAACCGAAACGGATTTCTCATTTTATTCATTAAAGATGTTCCGCCTAGCTGATTATCGCAACGGATTAATGCGCTACACTGAATTAGCGATTGATGAATACAAGCTTCAACAAGAGTATTTATCCTTTATTGAGAAATTGAGGGCCATCGTTCAAAACTATCGTCCGATTCATCACACGATCTATGTTGAAGACAATGAGCCATTTGTGCTTTATGATGATCAATTGAATGTGATTCACGATGAACAAAACGTCCGTTCATTATATCCGTTATTAAAACAGTGGGGGATTGAGGCTGAACCATCGATCGTATTGTCACTCATTAGTCTGGCACCGAAAAAAATTTACGTTTACACCGAACGCCAAGATGACGGTGTCATGCGAACGCTTCAAAGTGTTTTTGAAGAACGGGTCGTGTTCGACTCATTGGAGAAATGTCCGGTGCTTATAAAATAATCTTTTGGGGGTTCTTGATTTTTACCCATAAACTAGCTATAATAGCTAACATAATTAATGAAGATGACGAACAACTTTGATGAGGACACGGGCTTTTCAGGAATGGTCACTTTCAGAGAGGAAAGGCATGGCTGTAACCTTTCCATTGACCGAGTTAAGCTTACCACCTCTGAGTTGTGATGGTGAATCAAAGTAGCTGTCAACGGTTGGTAACCGTTAACGCATACCGACTGAGGTGTCGCAGGGTGTACCCCCTGCGAAACTGAGGGTGGAACCGCGAGTAAAGTACTCGTCCCTTTTTTTGGGACGGGTGTTTTTATTTTGGGATGAGGTATGAGATGAAGACTTTACCAAAAGGGTGTTTTCTAAAAGATTATTGCTTTTGCATGGAGCAAAAAATAACAACAGTCTATACGAAAGCAGCCTACGAAAAAATAGTTAAAGGAGTGACACCCATGGCTGATATTGTACAGATGACTTTCCCCGATGGCACTGTTAAAGAATTTTCACAAGGGGTGACAATCGAGGATATTGCTGGATCGATCAGTTCCGGTTTGAAAAAACAAGCAATGGCTGGAAAATTTAACGGCGAACTCGTTGATTTAAAGCGTGAGTTAAATGAAGACGGTACCGTCGAAATTCTAAAAGCCGATACTCCTGAAGCAATGGATATCCTGAGACATACCACAACACATGTCATGGCGCAGGCGTTAAAACGTTTATACAAAAACGTGAAGTTTGGCGTGGGCCCCGTCATTGAGGAAGGCTTCTACTATGATGTGGATATGTCCGTCTCCTTGTCAGACGAGGACTTAGAAAAAGTCGAAAAGGAAATGCAAGCGATCATTGATGAGGATTTGCCGATTACCCGTGAAGTCGTCACGAAGGAAGAAGCGATCCAACTATATAAAGACATCGGTGATGGTTTCAAACTGGAATTAATTGAGGATATTCCTGATGGTGAGGTGTTGACGCTTTATCGACAAGGCGAATTCGTCGATCTATGTCGCGGGCCCCATTTGCCGTCAACAGGTAAAATCAAAGCCTTTAAACTATTGAGTGTTTCCGGCGCCTATTGGCGGGGTGACAGTGATAATCAAATGTTACAGCGTGTTTACGGCACTGCGTTTCCGAAGAAAAAGCAGTTAGACGAGCACTTGCATCTCTTGGAGGAACGCAAGGAACGCGACCACCGGAAATTAGGTAAGGAATTGGATCTGTTTACGGTATCACCTGAGATCGGACAAGGCTTGCCAGTCTGGTTACCAAAAGGGGCGACGATTCGTCGGACGATCGAACGTTATATCGTTGACCGGGAAGAAGCTCACGGTTATGAGCACGTCTACACCGCTAATCTAGCGAATGTTGACTTATATAAAACAAGCGGTCATTGGGATCACTATCAAGACGATATGTACCCGACAATGACCATCGATAATGAAGAGCTTGTTCTCAGACCGATGAACTGCCCGCATCATATGCATGTGTATAAGCATAAACTGCACAGTTATCGCGATCTTCCGGTTCGAATCGCCGAACTTGGTACCCAATATCGCTATGAAATGTCCGGAGCTTTGGCAGGTCTCCAACGGGTTCGCGCGATGACGCTAAATGACGCCCATTTGTTCGTCCGACCTGACCAGTTAAAGCAAGAGTTCATTAATGTTGTGAATCTTGTTCAAGACGTCTATAAGGATTTCGGTATCGATGACTATTACTTCCGGCTATCCTATCGTGACCCTGAAAATAAAGAGAAATATGTAGATAAGGATGACATGTGGGAAAAAGCACAAGGCTTACTACGGGAAACGATGGAAGAGATGAACCTTGAATTTGTTGAAGCGGAAGGAGAAGCGGCTTTTTATGGACCGAAATTGGACGTTCAAGTTCGGACGGCTCTAGGCCGAGACGAAACATTGTCCACCGTACAAATGGACTTCCACTTACCGGAAAGATTTGATCTTACTTACGTAGGAGAAGACGGTGGACAGCACCGCCCAGTTGTCATTCACCGTGGTGTTGTATCAACCATGGAACGCTTTATCGCATTCTTGATAGAACAATATAAAGGAGCCTTCCCGACATGGCTCGCTCCTGTTCAAGCGAAGGTGATTCCTGTTGCGGACGTTCACCATGATTATGCCGATCATGTTACGCAAGCGTTGAAGGAAGCAGGTGTCAGGGTCGAAACCGATCATCGTAACGAAAAGATTGGTTACAAAATCCGAGAAGCTCAGACCCAAAAAGTGCCGTTCATGCTCGTCGTCGGTGACAAAGAAATCGAAAATGATGCTGTTAACGTCCGCCGTTACGGTGAACAAAACTCCGAGACTGTGCCATTTGCCGATTTCAAGCAGCAACTGACGCAAGCCATTCAAGATAAGCAATAGATAAATCCAAAAAACCCGATGCTGATGGTCGCTTTGACGATCGGTGTTGGGTTTTTTTGTACATTTTAAAAGTGGCAATATTAAGAACATTAAAATGGACGACCAATCATAGGATGAATAAATGTATCATTTGCAACCTAGAGGAGGTTTTTAAGATGACAAATACGATCAATACGGTAACAGGTCCCATTTCTACAGAAGAACTCGGAAAAACGATGATGCACGAACATTTTGTGTTTGGCTACCCTGGCTTTCAAGGTGATGTAACACTTGGAGGGTTTGACAGGAAGGAAGCTCTTCAAATTGGAATTGATGTGGCGGAGCGTTTACAAGCACATGGTGTTAAAACGGTTGTTGATCCGACCCCTAACGAATGCGGCCGTAGCCCTGAAATTTTGAAAGCGATATCAGAACAAACCGGTATGCAAATTATTTGTGCGACCGGATACTATTATGAAGGGGAAGGGGCTCCACCGTATTTTAAATTTCGCAGTACATTAGGAGATGCTGAAGAGGAAATTTATGAAATGTATATGAAAGAGATTAACGATGGGATAGCTGGTACCGGAATCAAGCCAGGAATCATCAAGCTCGGTTCAAGCAAAGATAAAATCACAGATTATGAACAAATGTTTTTCCGCCAAGCTGCGCGTGTTCAAAAAGAAACAGGTATCACGATTTTAACCCATACACAAGAAGGAACGATGGGGCCTGAACAGGCGGATTTCCTTATTGAACACGGCGCAGACCCAAGTCGAATTCTGATCGGTCATATGGATGGCAACACTGATGTGTCGTATCATTTGCAAACACTTGAAAAGGGCGTTTCAATCGGATTTGATCGCTTCGGTCTACAGGTATTGGCAGGTTGCCCGATGGACTCGATGCGTGAAGCCGTTTTGATTGGGCTTATTGGCATGGGATATGGGGATCAAATTATGCTGTCACATGATACGGTCAACTGCTGGTGTGGGAGACCATTGGATATGGATGAAGACGCACAGAATCTAACGTCCACATGGCATCCAACCCATATTTTTGACAGTGTCATACCGGTATTGAAAGAAGCGGGTATTACAGATGAGCTAATTGAATCAATCTTTATTGAAAATCCAAAACGTGTTTTTGGCGGCGTGTAAGTCCATTGTAGTGGCGTTGGAGGCATGGCAGAGCAACAGAAGAGCTCTTGAAGATTGTAAGGAGGGGGTTTAACACTATAATCTTCGTAATCATCTGCTAGTCATTCATGAAGGGGGAATGCAATTGGAATCGTTCATCAAAGACCTAGAACAGCGAAAACAAACGGCGGAAATGATGGGTGGCGAAACAAAGGTTCGCAATCACCGCAATGCCGGATTTTTAACGGCGAGAGAACGTATCGATAAACTTCTTGATCGTGATTCATTTCTCGAAATGGGTAAGTTAAATCATTCAGAATTTCTAGGTGCTGAAAACAAAAGTGCTGCAGATGGCGTCATTGCTGGAATTGGAGAAATTGACGGCCGGCCTGTGGTCGTTTCGGCAATTGATAAGACCGTTTTTGCAGGCACTGAGGGCTCCGTTCATATGAGAAAGGTAAAAAAGGTCCATGAATATGCCGTGAAAAGAGGGTTCCCGATTTTCAATCTTGGAGAAGGCGGCGGTCTACGTATGCCGGATGGAATGGGGTCCGACGGCATCAGTGATAAAATGATGCCGATGAATTTGCTTCTTCATGAGCGTCAGGTCCCGCTTATTTCAAGCATCATGGGTGATAGTTATGGGGGGCCAACATGGTTTGCGGTGTCGTCCGATTTTGTTACACAGGTCAAAGGTACATCAATGGCCGTGGCAGGTCCAAGAATGCTAGAGATGGCGACTGGTGAAAAAGTGGACTCGCAAGAGCTTGGTGGTTGGAAACTCCATGCTGAAGAAACGGGTCAGGTCGACCATTGCGCAGAAAGTGAAGAAGAGTGCCTCGAAACTATGAAACAATTCTTTAGTTATTTGCCGCAAAATGCTGATGAAGAACCGCCATTCCAAGCAACTGCCGATGATCCTAATCGGTCCATTGAAGAGGCGGTCAACATCGTTCCGACAAAACGAACCCGGGCATACAACATGAAAAAGTTAATCAAGCTGATTGTTGATGATGGGGAATTTTTTGAGTTGAAGCCATCTTTTGGCGAGGCGTTAATTACCGGCCTTGGAAGATTGAATGGTAGAGTGGTTGGCATCATGGCTAATCAACCGATGAAGTATGCTGGAGCAGCAGGCACTCAGGAGTGTGACAAGGCGACAGAATTCATTTGTTTATGCGATTCGTATCACATCCCTTTATTATTCTTGCACGATATTCCAGGATTTCGAGTCGGAAGTATAGGGGAGCAGCAAAGGATTCCGACGAAAATCATGGTATGGAACCAAGCATTGGCGCGGTCAACCGTTCCAAAGATTTCAGTCATCGTTCGTAAAAGTATTGGTGCCGCCTACGGGAATATGTGTGGACCTGGTATGGGAGCTGATTTCATTGTGGCCTGGCCGACAGCTGAAATCAATTTTACTGGACCTGAAGTTGGTGTGAATGTTGTCTATGGGCGTCAATTAATGGAGGCAGAAAACCCGCAAGAGCAAAGAATGAAAATGATCGACCAATGGGCGTTTGACAGCTCACCTTACAATGCTGCGGGTAAACATTTGATTGATGATGTCATCGACCCGCGTGACACACGAAAATTTCTCTGCCAAACGCTTGACTATACATGTATGAAGAATGGATCAAAAAGTAAACGACGGCTTGCAGGTTGGCCGACGGGGTATTAATAATAGGGGGAGGATAAATGTGGAAAGCATTTGGATGAAGCATTGGCCGGAAAATATCCCGAAGCAATTGACATTTCGAAATGGCGAAAAACCTCTACACGAGTACCTAAGCGATCATGCAAAAACAATCCCTGAAAAAACAGCTTACATTTTTTACGGTAAGGAAATCACCTGGAAGGACCTTAATCAATATTCTGACCGTCTTGCAAACTATTTTATTTCAAGAAAAATTATAAAAGGTGATCGTATAGCCTTGTTTTTACAAAACAGTCCGCAATATATCATTGCTCACTACGCCATACAAAAAATTGGTGCAGTTGTTGTTCCAATCAGCCCGATGAACAAAGAGGCAGAACTTGAATATATGATTAATGAGATCGGCATTAAAGCAATTGTTTCCGGTGATGAACTATATCCGCTACTTGAGAATGTGAAGGAAAACACACCGACATTAGCATTTGCAGTTACGACGAATTATGCCGACTTTCTTCCTGAACAACCAGTGTTACCAATTCCTGATGAACTGAAATTGAAAAAGAAAGTCTATCAACAGGTTGACGATTTATTCACTATTTTTAAAGAATATGACGATAATGTTAAATCGCAAACGTTTGATATTTGGGAAGATGTTTCCTTAATGGTGTTCACGTCGGGAACGACAGGCAGACCGAAAGCAGCAATGTTAACTTATGGAAACGCCCTTTTTAAAACGGCCGCTTCATTCCACGCAAATGAACTGAATACAGTTGATTGCTCACTTGCGGCTGCGCCGCTGTCTCACATTGCCGGAATGGTGATGGGGGTGAATCTCCCGGTGTATAGCGGAGGGACGAGTGTTCTTTTAACTCGTTTTGATCCACTGGCTTCAATTGATGCAATCGAAACATACAAGTGCCAAACTTGGTACAGCGTGGCCCCAATGAATGCTGCGATTCTCAATACGCCTGGTGTTGAAAAGCGAGATTTAACATCACTAAGAACGAATATGGCGACAAGCTTTGGCATGAATGTCACTGAAAAGATGGCCACACAATGGGGCGAAATTACAGACGGCTGCAAGTTATATGAAGCAGCTTACGGACTAAGCGAAACCCATACATGTGATACGTTCATGCCAGCTGATAACATCCATTTCGGTACATGTGGCATCCCAACTTACGATACAGATGTTCGAATTGTCGATTTGGATAGTGGTAATGAACTGCCCCCTGGTAAAGAAGGTGAGATCGTCATCAAAAATCCCGGTGTTTTTAAAGGTTATTGGAATCGTCCTGATGCGACAGAAGCAACACTCCAGAATGGTTGGGTATTCACGGGCGATATCGGTTTCATTAGCAATGAAGGCTATTTAAATTTTGTCGGTAGGGTAAAAGAAATGATTAAATCTTCCGGTTACAGTATTTTTCCGGAGGACGTTGAAGCCCTGTTAATGAACTGCGACGCTGTTGAACAGGTTGCAGTCATCGGGGTTACCGAAGAAAAAAGAGGTGAAAGTGTAAAGGCGTTTATCGTCTTAAAGGATAGGTACAAAGGAAAGGTTCTCAAAGAAGATATTATTAACTGGGCGAAGGCAAATATGGCAGCTTATAAATACCCACGTACTGTTGAATTTCGGGAGCAATTACCTACCACGAGCTCAGGTAAAGTGCTACGCAGACTGTTAAAAGAATAAAGGGCTGATGTAAGCCATTTGTCCGTTTTTTTATGAAAGCTTGACATAATCTATTCCCATTTTGTATACTGTAACAAGTGATTTAAATTAAATAGTGCGAGCAAAAGTAGAGGCGCCCAGCTTCTCACCTGATTGACGCCATTGGCTGTTGACTGGTCTGACAAGAATGTATGAGTGATCAATAGAAGTGTGGGCGATGTGTGCCCACGCTTTTTTTATGTTAAATGATGAAGCGCGGTCTTCTTGCTCGGCAGATTTACTGTCACAATATTTTTTGGAGGTGGCTTAATATTAGCAAGAACAATAATAAGAATGACATGATTGTCAATGATGCGATTCGGGCAAGCAAAGTTCGATTGATCGATCAGAATGGCGACCAAGTCGGTATCAAATCTAAAAATGAAGCACTTGATATGGCTGAAAATGTTGAACTCGATCTAGTCATGGTTGCGCCGAATGCGAAGCCGCCGGTATGCCGGATTATGGACTACGGTAAATATCGTTTTGAGCAGCAAAAGCGTGAAAAAGAAGCGCGTAAAAAACAAAAGGTCATTAACATTAAGGAAATACGTTTAAGTCCAAATATTGAGGAACATGACTTTAACACCAAATTAAAGAATGCCCGTAAGTTCTTGGATAAAGGTGATAAAGTCAAGGCTTCCATTCGTTTCCGCGGTCGTGCCATTACTCACTCTGAAATAGGACGTGAAGTCTTGGAACGCTTGGCTAATGAGTGCTCGGATTTAAGTGAGATTGAATCCAAGCCAAAAATGGAAGGTCGTAGTATGTTCCTAACTTTGGCACCTAAGAAAGAGAAGCAATAATTATACTACCTAGAGACAGGAGGATATCTTTATGCCAAAAATGAAAACTCATAAAGGTGCACAAAAACGTTTTAAGAAAACAGGCAACGGCAAAATCAAGCGCAACCATGCTTACACAAGCCACTTGTTCCGTAACAAATCGGAAAAGCAAAAGCGGAATCTTCGTCAATCAGCGACGGTTTCCCAGGTTGACCATAAACGCATCGATAAGCTCATCAACGAATAAGACATTTTATGAACGGATAACAGGAGGGACCAAATATGGCACGAGTTAAAGGCGGTTATGTTACACGCCGCAGACGTAAAAAGGTATTAAAATTAGCTAAAGGCTATTATGGTGCAAAACACAAACTATTTAAGACAGCACAACAACAAGTTTTTAAATCACTAACTTACGCTTACAGAGACCGTCGTCAGCGCAAACGTGATTTCCGTAGACTATGGATCGCTCGTATTAATGCTGCTGCACGTAACAACGGACTTTCCTATAGCCGATTGATGTATGGTTTGAAACAATCGGGAGTCGATGTTAACCGTAAAATGCTAGCTGACTTGGCTGTTAACGATAAAGAAGCGTTTACTGAATTGGCTAACAAAGCAAAAACAGCTGTGAAGTAACAGCATTGTTATCGGATCATTCATTAGAATGGTCCGATTTTGTATTTGTAGAAGGGTGGTCATGATGATCACGTGTGAAGGAATCATATGGAGCTACGCAATCATCATCAATCTGATCGGATGGTTGACCGTTCGATCAGACAAGAAACGAGCTATTCGTGGGAAGTGGCGAATTCCCGAGCAGCGGTTGTGGCTATTGGCTATTGCGGGTGGCGCTTGCGGTGTTTACTGGGCGATGCGTCAATGTCGGCATAAAACACAGAAAACAGCTTTTCGCTATTTCATGCCATTGCTACTTGGTTTGTATATCGTCGCTGTTATTTATACTTATTCGAAAAGCTGATTCATGGGCTCATTCCAGACAATATCAGCTTCAGGGAAATGATAATAAAGGTCACGTTCGATAATGAATAAATCATTTTTCGTTAAACCGTCAAGCAAATGTTTTGGCCCTGTGAATGTTATGTCAATTCCGGTAACATGAAAGGCTGCTTCCATCGCTTCGACGGTCAAATGTCCATCAAACTGAAAATTTTGATAGATGACGGATATATTGTTACCGTTTCGTGTTACTGTGGGATGATGGGGATGTGCCACCCGTTGCCTTTGTTTGTATAAATAAAAAGCGTAAATAATACAAACTATGGCTGCAATTAACAAAGCAATTAAGACGAATGTCATGGTCAAAACACCTCTGTACAGTATACGTCATAGAGAGCAGAAAAGATTCAAAATTTAAGAGTACTTCCCCGCTCCACTAAGTACTACCATATCATTTTAGCAGGGGAGAGAAGTCAACGTAGTAAAAATGATAACAGAAGGAGCACTTCCCCGCTTCGCTAAGTACTACCATATCATTTTAGCAGGGAAGAGAAGTCAACGTAGTAAAAATGATAACAGAAGGAGCACTTCCCCGCTTCGCTAAGTACTACCATATCATTTTAACAGGGAAGAGAAGTCAACGTAGTAAAAATGATAACAGAAGGAGCACTTCCCCGCTCCGCTAAGTACTACCATATCATTTTAGCAGGGAAGAGAAGTCAACGTAGTAAAAATGATAACAGGAGGAGCACTTCCCCGCTCCGCTAAGTACTACCATATCATTTTAACAGGGAAGAGAAGTCAACGTAGTAAAAATGATAACAGAAGGAGCTGATATATATGCAAACCTCGCTTAAACAACTGTTTCAAATGCAAAAAGAGCTGGATCAATCCATTGTCCATCAACATCAATTATCCGGTCAGGATCTCTCACAAGATAAGTTTCTAGCCTTGTTGGTTGAACTCGGGGAATTGGCCAATGAAACGCGTTGTTTCAAATTTTGGAGTTTGAAAGGTCCATCTGACCATGAAACCATTTTAATGGAATACGTCGATGGTTTTCATTTTCTGCTATCGTTAGGTCTTGATTTTGGCTTCGATATGCCAGCTGAATTAGTAACTTCAGAACAGCCTTCTCCTAAGAGTCAAACCGCTGCCTTTCTTCAAGTTTATGCGGCGGTTGATCAGTTAAAAAATGACGTGAATTTTCTTCACTATCAGCAACTGTTTGCGGCCTATTTAGCTTTAGGAGACAGTTTGACGTTTAGTTTTGCAGATATTGAGAAAGCCTACTATAAGAAAAATAACATTAATCATCAACGTCAAGAGCAAGGCTATTAGAGAAAACGGGAAGATTGTGACAACTTGTCGCTTCCTGTATAATGGAAGTGATATATAAAAGGAGGTACTTGAATGACGCAATTGGATGACAAACTGCAAATGCTGAAGGATTTGACAGATGCCAAAGGGGTTTCGGGCAACGAACGGGAAACACGAAATGTGATGAAATCGTACATAGAACCTTACGCGGATGAAATTACTTATGACCGTCTCGGTAGTTTAATTGCTGTTAAGGAAGGCAAAGCCGATGGACCAAAAGTGATGGTTGCTGGTCACTTGGATGAAATCGGTTTTATGGTTACACAAATTACTGAGGATGGCTTTCTCCGTTTCCAAACGGTTGGCGGTTGGTGGGAGCAAGTGATGCTTGCACAACGCGTCACAGTGATGACAAGGGACGGAGAAGTTCCCGGCGTGATCGGATCTAAGCCACCTCACATCTTACCGGCTGAAGAACGTAAAAAACCCGTCAAAACGAAAGATATGTTTATTGATGTCGGTGCCGCTAATAAGGAAGATGCTGAATCATTTGGTATTCGTCCGGGGGATTCCGCAGTCCCTGTTTGCGATTTCACCGTCATGAAGAATCCAAAGTATTTATTGGCAAAAGCTTGGGATAACCGGATTGGTTGCGCGATTGCAATTGACGTGTTAAAAGCCTTACAAGGTCAATCCCATCCGAACACGGTCTATGGTGTGGGTACTGTTCAAGAAGAGGTTGGGTTACGTGGCGCTCAGACGTCTACGCATCAGATTCAACCCGATATCGGTTTTGCAGTAGATACCGGAATTCCGGGAGATACGCCCGGAATTGATAAGAAAGATGCGAAAGCTGAGATTGGAAAAGGCCCCCAAGTTCTCGTCTACGATGCGTCTATGATTTCTCATAAAGGCTTGCGTGAGTTTGTCACAGGTGTTGCCGATCAAGCGGATATTCCTTATCAATTTGATTCAATTGCCGGTGGCGGAACAGATTCTGGAAAAATCCATTTAACGGCTAATGGTGTGCCAGCCTTGTCCATATCTGTCGCTACACGTTATATCCATACATCAGCTTCCATCATTCACCGTGATGACTATGAAAATGCGGTTCGTTTGATGGTGGAAGTCGTGAAACAATTGGATGAAGATAAGGTTAATGACATTACATTTGGTTAATATGTACTTTTGGGATTATAATCCCAAAAGTACAATAAATACTCTTTGATCTAGTTCATTATTCTGAGGTGACGATAAGATGCAAATCGTCACCTCAAAAATATCTGTGGTAGTGAGTTGTGAAACCATAAAAGTCAGTTTATTACTAATTTAGTGTTAATTAACGTATTATCATATTCAGATAAGCTAGGAATATACTTGTCTATCTAACATGTGCAATGGGGAGGGATTAAGATGAAATCCACGCTCATACTCAAGGTAAGTGACATTTTGCAACGCGATCATTTTGGGGACGCGCAAGTTGTAGCTGGTAGAAAAGGATTGAGTCGTGCGGTCAAATGGACCCACATTATGGAAGTTACCGAAATTGGCCAGCTTCTAAATGGCAATGAACTTATTCTATCGACAGGGGTAGGCTGGGCAAATGAAGATTTGAGCCTTTCTTTTCTGCGGCAGTTAATTGATCAGAATGTCTCTGCGCTTTGTGTGGAATTGGGAACTTATATCAATTCAATTCCCGAAGGCATGATCGAGCTTGCTAAGCAACATCAGTTTCCGCTCATTGTTTTTAACCAAGAGGTTCGTTTTATAGACATTACCCAGGATCTTAACGGACTCATGATCAAGACGCGCGATAAGATGATGTCTGATCTAGAGGCTTTCTCTAACCAACTAAACCATCTTTTACTTTCGACTGACGGATTTAAAGGGGTTTTACGCCTCCTTCATGATTATCTTGATGTTCAAGTGATTTACGAACCCGTGGATAGTCAGGTTCTGTTTTACCCTACTGTTGAAAAATCGAAGCGAGAAACATTGTTGTCAAAAATTCATTCTCGATCCCATGATTTATCCGAATCGACTGCCAGTCAACCCATCCAAGCACTTGGACATAAATTTGCTGACCTTATCATTTTCTCACAATCTGAAGCATGGACAGAATTCGATTATCTAGTGCTTGATCGCACTGCGACGGCTTTAGCTCAGGATCAGTTACGCCTGTTGTACGTAGAAGAAAAGAGAAAATATAAAGAAAACCGCTGGGTACAAAAGTGGCTGAATGGTGATCACCGTCAAGAAGAAATCGAGCAGCATTTGTCTTCTCTGGAATCCTCATTGAAACCAAAGGGGTGTACGGTTTGTCTATGTAAGGTCGATTTTTCAGAACGTGAACCGGATTTCACCTATTATACTATGATTTTTCGCTCAATTTTTGAACAGCAGGGCTTTTTTCTATTAGCTACCTATGAATGGAACCAAATGACCTTTGTCCTCTTAAATAAAAGAAAAAAAGCAGATTGGAAAAGCCGGATGAATCGAGCATTGGAACAAATCCAAAAGACTGAGTTGATTAAAGAGCAATTGGCTACACCCGCTTATTTTGGTGTTGGAAAATTGCTTGATCATCTGAACTGTCTCCACGAAAGTTACCATATGGCCCAAGAAACATTATATGCACAAGAAAAGATAGGGAAACTGGATAATCCTTATTACGAGGAACTTTATATCTATCAATTGGTTTCACAATTAAACAAGCAAGGCAGTCTAGAGGCATTTGTGACAGATTATTTAAGCCCCGTTTTAGAATATGATGATAAGCATAAAAGCCAAATGTTTGACACCTTAAAAGTTTTTCTTGAGGTCAACGGATCCAAAAAAGAAGCGGCCAAGCGTCTGTTCATTGTCCGTCAAACCTTATACCATCGTATTGAAAAACTAAAAGAGCTGCTTGGTGAGGACTTTATGGAACCGGAGAAGAGATTGGCGATTGAGTTCGGGGTGTATGCAAAGGGGTTTTTATATGAACAAACATAGCGCCCTGCGACACCCCACTAGTATGAAAATGAGTTTGAGCGTCATGTTCGTTAGCCATAATGTAGATAGCCAAGGCTCGTGTCAGTACTGCGTGGTTTTTTATGGTGGGATCGGACCCCGTTAAATAAACTGCAGATACCGACCTTATGTACTCCACTATAATGACACCATGACACATGGTGATCACGAACAGAAAAATGTCTTAAGTTCAGGTCGATACATCGATCATTGGACTCTTACTATTATAGGTGATATATCGTAGAAGCATACTATACAAATGTCGAATGTCGCTGGTTTGGATATCCATCATAGAAGGAAATAGTTGTTTGTGTTATGACGGATCCTTCGGATGAAACCATGACGGTTGAAACGAAAAGCTTTTCAACCTTGACAAGAGGTCTTTTTTCAAATGCTTCACTGGTTAAAGTCACTATGTCACACATATTGCCATGGAAAGTACAGGTGACTATTGGAAACCCGTTTACAATATTTTAGAGGATTATTTTGATATCACCGTTGCTAATGCCAAATGGACCAAAAATGTTCCCGGTCGTAAAACAGATGGCTCCCATGCTTAATGGATAGCCAAACTTCATCGACACGGTTTGATTGAAAAAAGTTTTGTGCCGCTGAAGATATTCGTCAACTCCGAGATTTGACGCGCGGTATCGAAAGAAACTGGTTGGCCATTTAACGGCTGATAAGATTCGGATTTAGAAGGTACTAGAAGCCTCAAGTCTTAAGCTTAAATCGGTGATTTCGGATGTTTTCGGTGTTTCTGGGCGACGGCTACTAGAACGATTGGTTGAACAAGACTTTGTTGATAAAAAAGAAGTTGGCAGACGTGTTTATGGAAGAATGAATGCCAAAGTTGATGATGTCTCCGACGCTTTATTTGGAACCATCACTGAGCATTAAATCGACCTCATCTGGATGTGTTGGGAACATATCATGTTTCTTGTATCACAAATCACGTCCATCGAAGAAAACATAGATGCCTTATCAAGAAGAAGCTGAATTACCTCAAGCCATTCCTGGGTTTGACGTATAACATCTACAGTATTGTTGTTGAAATGGGCCAGTTTCATTCACCTAAATATGCGGCATCTTGGGACGGATGGATCTCCTGGTAACAATGAAAGTGCTGGGAAAAAGAAAAGAACAAACACCGTTAAAGGCAATCCATATATAAAATCAGTATTATGTGAGGCTGCATGGTCCATTTCCTGTTCTAGACAAACATGGCTTTCGGCTAAATTTCGGTTAATTAATTGATAATTCATACAATATGTAAAAATGAAAATGCTATTTTTTTTACGGTCTGGTAAATGAAATCAATTTCTAGTTTAGATATAGTTGAATTACTGAATTTAAATATATCCTAGTTTAATTTGAATCCGCTTTCACAAAACTTCATCCGGAACGAGCAAACTATCAAATGATCTAAGTGATAAAACAATGATTGATGGTGAAATGGATAGGAAATCTGAAACCCATCAAAAATGGAGCGGGTGATTCCAACCTGTCAGCAGAATATTTTTATTACGTGTATGGGTGGGAAAAGCCATTGTCCCAAGGATACACAAGTAAGGCAGACATTAAAGTAGGGGAGTGACTTATTAATGAGTGCAATAAGAAAATTAGCGACCAAAACATAGGAGAGATATCGACATCATGTCAGTCGCTCACAAATTTTAGGAGGAGGATATACATGCGTACATTAATTAAAAATGGAACGATTGTAACGGCTATCGACGAATTTGTTGGCGATGTATTAGTCGAAGGAGAAAAGATAGTTTCTGTTGGTGAACAAATAGATGCTACAGTTGACCATGTCGTTTATGCCAACGGGAAATATATTCTCCCAGGCGGAGTTGATCAACATGTCCATTATTCGTTTGAATTTAAAGGTGAACGGGTAAGAGGATTTGAAACTTCTAATGCAGCAGTTGCCGGTGGTACGACAACGGTTGTGGAATTTGTCAATCAGGAACAAGGAAAAGGCATGGCCGACACGATTTTTGAATTTGACAAGAATGAAGTGTCCCAAAAGGCCATGGTGGATTATTCGTACCATGCTGTTGTCTGTGATCCAGTGGATACAACTTTTGAGGAAATTAAGAATTTACCGAATAGAGGCATTTCAACTGTTAAATTGTTTATGGCCTATAAAGGGATGCCATTTCACAGTGATGACGAGGCTCTTTACAAAGCATTAAATGCGGCAAAGGAAGCCGGAGTTACCGTGATGGTTCATGCTGAGAATGCTGACGTGATCGATATTCTACAGAAGAAATATATCGCTGAGGGTAAGACTGATCCATATTATCATGCGTTATCAAGACCGGCACGGGTGGAACTGGAGGCAACCCAACGCGTGATCAATTTAGCCGCTATGGCAGAGGCTCCTGTTTATATCGTTCATGTTACCGCAAAAAATGTTATGGAAACCATTAGATCTGCTAAAAATGATGGATTGCCGGTTTATGGTGAGACGTGTGTCCAATACCTAATGTTTGATGAAAATGATTTAGCTAAACCCAATTTTGAAGGCGCCAAATATGTAATGTCACCGGCATTACGTACCAAGGCAGATCAGGAAGCTTTATGGGAAGCGGTCGATAATGGCTGGTTAAACGCGATAAGTACGGATCATTGTGGATTTGACTGGAAATCGCAAAAACATATGGGTGTTGATGACTTTACTAATATCCCAAATGGCGCACCAGGTGTCGAGAATCGCTTAGGAATTCTTTGGACCCATGGCGTAAACACGGGCAAGATCTCAAGACAACGATTTGTTGATTTATTTGCCACTACACCAGCTAAAAATATGGGATTGGATCATTGCAAAGGCCATATTGGCGTTGGTATGGATGCCGATATTGTTTTGTATGACCCTAATGAATCGTTTATTATTTCTAATGAAAATAGTTTGCATGGTGTTGACTACAGCTCGTATGAAGGATATAAACAGGAAGGAAAAGTGGATAAAGTATTCCTTCGCGGTAAACTCGTTGTTGATGATGGTGAATTTGTTGGTAAGAAAGGCGATGGCAAGTTTATCACCGGGAAACCATTTGCGTCTTGCTTTGATAACACAAAGGCTGATAAAGAATTAAAGAGCGTGTGAAGTTTGGTGTTAATTTAATAAAAGATTCCTGTGCTTATGATGAGATTGCCAACCTCTAGTGTTACTAGCACTAGCGGTATGATGCAATTGCCCTTTCTTGAGGCAGTTCGCATTTCGCATGAAAAAGTAATCACCCTAAAGCCTAGACAAGCTTTGGGTGGTTATTATTTTTATCATTGGACAGTATGTAAAATAAGTCATCTTTAGGATTCCAATTATCCCATGTAAAATGCTGGGTTTCCCGGCGTAGTTCCAAAATCGCTTAATAGTTATTTGCTTGGGATTCGCTTTAAAAAGACAAAATGACTAATAAAAGTTGATTATTAATTACACATTGTTAAATGTATAATTAATTAAGAAAAGTTAAAATATTAACTGTGATATGTAACCGCTTACTATTTATTTATCCAAAAGGAGGACACGTCGAACACCGGATATTTAGGGGGTGGCTTCCGAATCAAAAGTATGAAGGTATGTCAAAAGAGTTGGGTCATGAGTTATTTTTAATTGATGAACCCTGAAAGGAGGATTATCATTGGATAATTTATTACAAAATTTGCTGTCAGGGGGAGAGCTGGCAAAGAATTTTGATGAATCCAAGCCCAGTTATAATGCGCAGGAAGCATTAGATGAAGCACATCGCTGTCTATATTGCTATGATGCACCATGTATCAATGCCTGTCCTACTGGCATTGATATCCCTGGTTTTATTAAAAAGATTGCATCTGGAAATTTAAAAGGTTCGGCCAAAACCATTATGGAGGAAAATCCGATCGGAGCAAGCTGTGCACGGGTTTGTCCGACTGAGGAATTATGTGAGGGCGCTTGTGTACTCAATGATTCCACGAAACCGATTATGATTGGGGACTTACAACGTTTTGCCACCGATTGGTCAATTAAAAATGAACAAGTACTATTTAAAGCGGGAGAGAAAAACGGAAAGCGAATTGCGATTGTTGGCAGTGGTCCAGCCGGTTTATCGGCAGCCCGTGAACTGGGACGGATAGGTTATGCGGTGACGGTCTTTGAAGCTAAGGGTGAGGCTGGTGGATTAGACACCCACGGTATTGTGCCATTTCGACTCCCTAAGGATATTGCGTTATGGGAAGTGGAGCAGGTTGAAAGCTTAGGTGTTGAAATTCGTACAAATACCGAAGTTGGTAAAGATATTGATGCGGATAATCTTGTGTATGATTATGATGCCGTCATACTCACGGCGGGCATGTCAAAGGTACCGATGTTAGGTATTGAAGGAGAAGGTTTAGCAGGGATTTACGACGCGATTGATTTAGTTGAAAAAACAAAGCATGGAAAATATCCAACCGAATTTGCCGGGAAGCGTGTCGCTGTGGTTGGAGCAGGAAATACGGCGATCGATGGTGCGACAACATCAGTTAGACTTGGTGCCGATAATGTTAAAATTCTCTATCGGAGATCTGAATCGGAAATGTCAGCGTATGATTTCGAATATGAGTTTGCGAAACAAGATGGTGTTGAGTTTAGATGGATGATTGCGCCTAAGCGTTTGATCGGTGACGAAAATGGTCATGTCAAACAGATGGAATGTGTTCGCATGGCATTACAAGAAGCGGAATCAGATGGACGCAGAAGACCGGTAGAAATAGAAGGATCTGAATTTTTAATGGATATTGATATTATGGTTAAAGCCATCGGTCAAACACGGCATCATCAGCTCATAGATGAATTTGAACTGGATCATTATGATGGTGTTGTGAAGGTGAATCCCGAAAACTTCCTTACTTCCCATCCGAAAGTCTATGCTGCTGGTGATGTGGTATTTGAAAAGGGCGTTGGTGAAGCTATGGCCGTATCTGCTGCACAGCAGGGAAAAGAGACAGCCCATGCGGTACATCAACAATTGAAAGTTTAGAATGGGTGTTCAGACGGAGGAATAAGGAGCCACAGGTTTCAAGGCGGTATAGTTTTGAACAATGGAACGTATCCAATTAATAAGTGAACGGCGGAAAAGCAAGCCAACAAAGATATTCGATGTGTCATTTTTACGAGTCTTTTGAACATCTTTTAAGCAAATATAAATTAAAGGAAAACTCATGATTGGAGGATGATTATGGCCGATATTAGTATCAATTTTGCAGGAATTAAGTCCCCTAACCCTTATTGGCTCGCGTCCGCACCACCGACTAATTCTGGGTATCAGGTACAACGTGCATTTGAGGCCGGATGGGGAGGTGTTGTATGGAAAACGCTCTGTGAGCCGGTTTTAAATGTTACCTCGCGTTTTGGTGGATATCACTTTAACGGTCAGCGGGTAGCCGGTTTTAACAACATAGAATTAGTCTCTGATCGACCAATTGAGGATAATTTAAAAGAAATCTATGAAACGAAGAAACGATTTCCGGATCGAGCTATTATTGCCTCATTAATGGTGGAACCGGAGCGAGATAAATGGCATGAAATTGTCAAACGTGTTCAAAATGTAGGGGTAGATGGCTTTGAATTAAATCTTGGCTGTCCACATGGCATGTCTGAACGCGGTATGGGATCAGCGGTCGGCCAGCATCCGGATTTAGTCGAAAAGTCAACATTATATGCGAAGGAAGTTGCGGAAGTACCGGTTATCACAAAATTAACACCAAATATTACAGATATAACTGCGACAGCAAAAGCTGCTGAACGCGGTGGAGCTGATGCGGTAAGTATGATTAATACCATTAATAGTCTAATAGGCGTTGATCTTGATACGTGGAATCCAACACCTAATGTTAATGGAAAGGGAGCGCATGGCGGATACTGCGGACCGGCGGTTAAACCAATTGCCCTCAATATGATCGGGGAATGTGCGCGGCAGCCGGATATCAATATTCCAATTTCAGGAATAGGCGGCGTTTCCACTTGGCAAGATACGGTTGAATTTATGCTGATGGGTGCCGGTGGCGTACAAATCTGTACAGCGGCCATGCATCACGGATTCAGCATTATCGATGATTTGACCGAGGGGTTAAGCAATTATTTAGATGAGAAAGGGATTACTTCTTTAAGTGAAATTATAGGTGAATCAGTCGAAAAATTCACTGACTGGAGCGATCTAGATTTGAATCATCGAATCGTTGCCAGGATTAATAATGATATTTGTATTAATTGCAACAAGTGTCATATCGCCTGTGAAGATACTGCCCATCAGTGTATTGATATGTTAGTAGATGAAAACGGTAATGATTACTTGAAGGTCAGGGAAGACGAATGTGTCGGCTGCAACCTCTGCTCGATTGTTTGTCCGGTTGAGGGAGCCATCGACATGATGGATCTTGCGCCAACTGAACCGCCAATGTCTTGGAGTGACCGGGAGACGGCTTTGCAAACACTAAATAGCAAATAATAATCAGAGAGAATTTGATCTGATTTCTTATGTTAAGGAAGGTATAGTTGCTGCTACATTTAAAAATCGGGTAACATAATTTGCCCGAATAAAAAGGAGGCAGACGATGGGAAAGACTGATAAAAACAATTCGCATCTAAAATCACCGGATTTACTTCCAATCAGTTATCATAAGCGGAAGATTGGTGTTATGGGATTTTTTTCAATGTGGATTGGGATGGCCATACTTTTAGCAACCTTTAATATTGGCGCCTCCGGAGTTCAAAGTATCACCTTACCCTGGGTCGTACTGGCAACATTAATCGGTTGTATCGCAGTTGGTATATTTATTTCGATCGTTGGAGATATAGGGGTTGAACATGGCTTGTCTTTTCCAGTTTATATGCGGGCGCCTTTTGGTATCGTTGGGACCCATATCCCTTCTCTAGCACGAGCAGTTACAGCATCATTTTGGTTTGGACTCAATACGTATTTTGGTTCAACCGCAATCAATTCCATTATCCATACCATCAATTCTGGATTTGATAACTGGTTGTTATGCTATATTATATTTGCCATTGTGCAGCTGATCAACACTGCTTCTGGTATTAAGTGGGTGGAGCGCTTTGCTGACATTGCGGCTCCAATCATTATTATTTTATCCTTAATCATCTACCACACATTGACAACAGATATCATCGAACACGGAAATAATGTTTGGGCTTGGGCAGAAAATCCGGTTACTGGTGGCGCGGCGTTAACAGCGTTTATGATCGTCATTTTTGCCAATATGGGCTTCTGGGCAACGTTAGGTTGTGATATACCAACGATATCGCGATTTTTTAAAGCACCCAAATATGAGAAAAATTGGTTTAAACGAAACAGAACGAATCTGATCGGCAGTCTAATTGCCCTGCCACTGACGGAAACATTTATGATCATGATTGGTGCTGCAGCCTTTATGGTAGCAGGCAGTTCTAACCCAGTTATTGCCCTTCAAGAGACAGCTTCCGGCTGGATGCTGGCGATGCTACTTCTTATGATTGTACTGACGCAGTGGTCGACGAATACGGCCGCAAACATTGTTCCAGCTGCCGCTATTTTTACAAATGCGCTTGGGCCTAAAGCATCTAATGCGATAGCTGTATTTATTGTTGGGATTGTGGGAACGATTATTCAGCCTTGGAGTGTCTATGAAATATTGACGCAGGCGCTGTTATTTTTTGGGGCCGTTTTGTCATCGATAAGCGGGATTCTCTTTGTTGATTATTATCTCTTAAGGAAGCGACGGGTCAATGTTCAGGAACTTTACCAACATAAGGGGCAATTCAAATATCACGGCGGGATAAACATTGCCGGTTTTATTGCCTGGGCGATTGGCGGGGCTGTTGCTATTTTGGTCATCGATTATTCATTTATTGTTGGTTTTGTTTTAGCCGGAACCATATACTTTGTATTAGCTAAGTACTGGTATTTTAATAAATTTCCACAGGCAGAAATAGAAGATCCAAGTGATGAAAAGTATCTTGGCATTACCGTTGGACGTGATTGGGTAATTGACGAAAATAGTGGAGATAGACAGGAAGAAGTGATTGGGTAACCTAAAAGGAGGGACATAGCGTTGTCAGGATATGATACTTTTCTAGCGGAAAAAAATCAAGTTGATAAATTGATTAAAAACGGGTATATCATAACTGGTTTAAGAGGCACTCTTGATGGTGATGTGGTAGAATTCGAGAATAAAATGACGTCCGATAAAAAAACGATGCTGTTAACAAATCCGGATAGCCGGAAGAACTTTGCGATACGCTGCATCAAGCAGCAAAAATAAGTGGCTGAATAAAGGTTTTAGTGCTATATAGCGGGGATATAATTGGAGGCGACAAATATGGAAAAACAAAAAGTACTCATTAATGGGGAACGACTCAAGAATACCGTTGAAGAGTTCGCCGATTTTGGCAGTACCAAAAACAATGGAGTCACACGTTTAGCGCTATCGGATATGGATATTAAAGTAAGAAGGCACTTTCAATCCGAGTGTGAAAAGCTTGGGATGACAGTCGTGTCTGATGATATGGCCAACATGTATGCCACATTACCAGGAATCGACAATGATAAATCACCAGTCGTTGTGGGCTCGCATCTAGATTCGGTGAAAAAGGGTGGCCGATTTGACGGTGTGCTTGGTGTACTGACAGGACTGGAAATCGTCCGCACGGTCATCGATAATGGTATCAAGCCACAAGTGCCTATTGTGGTTACCAATATTACAAATGAAGAGGGTGCACGATTTGAACCCGCAATGATGTCTTCCGGTGTGATTTCAGGAAAGTTTGATAAATCAACCATGTTACAGTCAATGGATGAAGATGGCGTAACATTTGAGGAAGCGCTTAAAAACAGCGGATTTTCAGGGAAGGAAGACAATCGCTTAAAAGATGCAGCTGCTTTTTTAGAGTTACACATTGAACAGGGGCCAGTGTTAGAAAGTGAATCACTGAATATTGGTGTCGTGGAAGGGGTTGTTGGTATGGTCAATTATGAGATCGAGGTTACTGGAGACTCCGACCATGCCGGTACAACACCGATGCCAATGCGCAAAGATGCCTTGTTCGCTACCAATAATCTGATTACTGAAATACGTGAGAAAATGAATAAACTGGATGATAAATTGGTCTATACGATCGGCCGTATGAATGTAACTCCAAACATTCATACTGTTATCCCAAATAAGGTTGTGTTTACTTTGGAGGCAAGACACCAAGATGCCAAGATCATCAGACAAGTGGAGGAAATTATTCAAGGGCTTCCGGAATCCTCCGGCAAAGAAAAGTGTGACGTAAAAACAGCCAAACAATGGGACCGTAATACAGTATGGTTTGATGAAAAACTCGTCAACTCACTGGAGCAATCAGCGACAAATATCGGGTGTTCGTATAAGCAGATGGTGAGTGGTGCCGGTCATGATGCACAGTTTATTGCAACCTATATTCCAACTGCCATGATCTTTGTACCGAGTATAAACGGCAAAAGTCATTCGGAAGATGAACTGACACATTGGGAGGATTGTGAAAACGGGGTTAATGTGATGTTACAAACTGTTTTAGATCTAGTAAAAAATTAAGTTTAACTATGTCCGATAGCGAATGGTTGAGAGAAATCCAGGTTATAGATTTCTTTCAACCATTTTTAATAGAAACCGCATCCGAAATAATATGCATTGATATCGAGCTCCATAGCTAGGTGATTACTGGGTTCCATAAACCCTTCCACAATGTTACATCAATCCGTGTATCATGTTAAAAAATATGAAGTTTCATTTTACGATTTTTGTAACATAAAAGAAACCATGATAGGTTGTTGATTGAATGAATATGTTGAGGTTGAAAAATATCCCAAAGACATTGATTTGTTTCAATCCATCATTAAAAAGTATCTAGCTGAATAGAAATCTATATACCTCCGGGAAGACTGGAGGTATATTTTTTCTAATTTTCAAACCTGCATGAAGCCGTTGTGAATCCTAATTTCCCGGTGAGTATTTTATTGTTATCTCAGTGTAGAGCGTGAACCTATTAATGACATTTGTGAGTTCATTATTTAAATTTTCAAGGATGATAGACAAAGTGTAAAAACTAGCGCCTTCACAAATAACAAAAAGTTACATGATGGCAAATTAAATTTTAAATAAAATGTTAATAAAACACAATATTCATTTAATTATTGAATAAGGGTAGGTGTTAATATGTCTATTAATCGAGAGAGACTACAGTCTCATTTAGAGCAACTTTCACAGATTGGAAAAATCGGAGAAACAGGTGTCCGACGTCTTGCTCATTCCGAAGAAGATCGTGAAGCAGTGGAGGTGGTTCGTGGATGGATGGCAGAAGCTGGTTTGAAAGCACGAATAGACAATTTTGGGAATTTGATTGGAAAATTGGAAGGTAAGAATCCGGACGCTCCTGTTTTAATGATAGGTTCACATATTGATTCCCAACCCTATGGTGGACGTTTCGACGGAACAGCCGGAGCATTGGGAGCTTTGGAGGTTGCTCAAACGATGATGGAACAAGGGATTCAATCTAAAATTCCGGTCGAGGTCATTTGTTTTGCTGATGAGGAAGGAAGCCGCTTTGGAAAGGGAACTTTCGGTTCTAGAGGAATTACGGACCAATTAGAGACGGGAGAAATTGAACGTAAGGATAAAAATGGTGTTAGTCGAAGACAAGCATTGGAGAGTTTTGGTTGTAATCCGGATGATATGGAACGCTCTGAATATAGCGAGGGGGATATTCAAGCATTTATCGAATTACATATTGAACAGGGGCCTGTTTTAGAGAAAAAAGAGATACCGGTCGGAATCGTATCGGGCATTTCCGGTCCTTTGTGGATGACGGTGTCCTTTGAAGGATTTGCTGGCCATGCAGGTTCAGTTCCAATGAATCTACGGCAGGATGCATTGGTGGGTTCTTCTGAGGTGATTTCACAGTTTGATAATATTGTCAAACAAGATCCGAATGCAAGTACGGTCGGTACAGTCGGTAGTCTGCATGTATTTCCGGATTCACGCAATATTATTCCGGAGAAGGTAGAATTTACAATTGATTTACGAGATATCGATATCAATCGTAGAAATCAATACGAAAATGAACTTATGAAGGTTGTTAAGACAACCGCAGAAAAATACCAACTGACTTACTCCATCCGGGAAGATATGAGGAATGATCCAAGTTACTGTAATCATTCTATAAAAGAAATGATGAGGATCGAAAGCGAGGAGATGGGACTTGATGCTCCAGAGCTGATGAGCGGCCCGTTCCATGATGCTCTGTCCCTTTCACAGGTTTGCGACTATGGTATGATTTTTGTCCGGTGTAAAGACGGTATAAGTCATAACCCTGCTGAATATGCAAGTTACCAAGACATTGCTGAAGGTGTAGAACTGATGTACAGAACCGCAGTGCGTATTGTTCAAGATGAGATCCGTCATTAAGAAAGGAGATGAGCTAAATGGAAGCCGATTTAATTTTTCAAAACGGGGAAGTCATTACCGTAGATGATCGGTTCACCGTATGTGAGGCTTTGGCTGTTGGCAAAAACAAAATTTTGGGTCACGGTCGTAATGGAGAAATGGATACCTTTAGGGGGCCGCATACTAAAATCATCGATCTAAAAGGCCGGAGCTTGCTTCCAGGTTTTAACGATGCACACGCTCATCTAGAATTATATGGAACGAATAAGCTTGGAGTCAATTGTAAAGATGTTAACAGTATTGAAGAGATGGTAGAAAAGTTGAAACAAGTGGCTGAAAAAACATCCGAAGGAAAATGGATTCGTGGATGGGGCTATAACCAAAATGATCTTGATGAAAAAAGGCACCCCACCCGCTGGGATCTTGATCGAGTATCCACCGATCACCCCATTATTATAGTTAGAACTTGTGGACATATCTCCACTGTAAATAGTAAAGCACTAGATCTTGCAGGTATTGAAACAGAAACTGCTGATCCGTCGGGTGGTAAAATTGTAAGAGAAAACGATACCCCTAATGGTGTCTTGTTAGAAGCGGCTCATATGAACATGTTTATTCAGGCACAGTATCCTGAACAAGAAATCATGGAAGGCTTGCGTCTTGCCTCAGAAGATTTTATTAAAAAAGGAATTACGAGTGTCACTGATGCGGGTGGTTATAATAACGATCACTTTAGATATCTGATTAAAGCTGTTCAGGCGGGTAATATTAAAACACGTGTCAACACGTTAATCGGGTCTTTACGTGACTCTCCTACGGTTTTAGATAGGGTATTAGAATCGGGGATGCTCACGGGATTAGGGAATGAGACATTTCGCATTGGACCAGCAAAGGTTTTTATCGATGGCAGCAGCAGTGGACCGACGGCTAAAACAAGAGAACCTTATACAAGCAACCCTGATGATACGGGGATCTTGTATTTATCACAGGAAGAATTAAATGAGATTTTGGGGAAAGCCCATTCAATGGGTTGGCAGCTCACAGCGCACGCGATGGGTGACAAGGGCGTTGAGATGATGATTAACTGTATTGAGAGTGCTTTACAACAACATTCAAAAGAGGATCATCGCCATCGCATTGAACATTCAGGCATAACCCCTCCGGATCTCATTAATAGAAAAAAAGATTTAAACATTGTGCCCGTGCCGAATCCAGCCTTTATCCAGGAATTCGGAGACGGCTATCTTGAGGATTATGGAGATCGTGTCAATTGGATGTTCCCTGTACGCTCGTTTTTAGACGCAGGAATGACACCGGCTATGGGCTCGGATAGTCCAATTACAACCTGTGATCCCTTGGTTGGCATTCAAGCAGCTGTGACAAGGTTAAGTAAAACGGGACGCGAGATCGGAACTAAACAAAAAATTTCCATACATGAAGCAATCCGACTTTATACGATTAACGGTGCCTATGCTAGTTTCGAGGAAAAAATAAAAGGAAGCCTTGAAAAAGGAAAGGCGGCGGATTTGGTTGTTTTGGATGGACCAATTTTAGATACCTCGAAGGACCAAATTCAGGATATGGCGGTTGACATGACAGTTATTAACGGTGAAATCGTCTACCAAAAAGAATTGGAGGTGGAAAAATGAGCAGAAAGAGATTTCAAGTTTTGTTCACTGTTGTAAGCCTTCTTACTTTTTTACCGCTAATTTTTCCTATATTCGAAATCGTTAATACCTCTACACCTATTATTTTGGGGTTACCATTTAATTTCTTCTGGGTTGTTATTTGGATTATCACGGCCTTTATTCTTATTGTTTTGCTTTACTTGATTGATCCAGACAACAAAAAGAAGGAGGAAGACTAAACGATGCAGGATTGGCAATTTGCTTTAATTATGATGATAGGATACTTGGCCATTGCTCTCGTGATAGGGGTTTTGGCCGGTCGTGGCAAGAGTAGCTCACTCAATGAATATGTCGTTGCAGGAAGAACATTAGGGTTTGTTGTGACATCTTTTTTAATGGGCGGTGCTGTTTTTAGTGCATTTTCCTTTCTAGGAGCACCAGGTTGGGCTTTTTCGCGAGGCGCACCGGCATTTTATATTATTGTTTATACTGCGTTTGGTATTTTACCTTGGTATATCATTGGCCCTAAAATTGGGAAAATTGGACGCAAATTTGACTTATATACGGTTTCCGGATTCTTTCAGAAAAGATATCAAAATAAGGCACTACCCATTTTGATTGGCATTCTCTCTCTTTTAGCTTTTATTCAATATTTAGCCACACAGATGAAAGGTATGGCTTACATTTTTAATATCATGACGGATGGTCAAGTTCCGTTTTGGCTTGGAGCCCTTATTGCTTACGGTATTGTCGTTGTTTATGTAGCGACTGGTGGACTCCGGGCGGCGGCTTGGTCCGATGTTTTTCAAGGATTATTGATGATTATTATATCCTGGGTTGTCGGTATTGCGGTTGTGGTACAGCTCCATGGGGATGGCGGTTCAATGTTTTCGGCAATCAACGAAGCAAAACCAGGATTCTTGGAAATTGGACATGAAGGATCGACAATGTCTCCGGTTAGCTATACAACAACAATTTTGGTCTCTCTTCTTGGATTGTTAATGTGGCCACATCTATTTTCAAAATCTTATTCTTCCAAACCCAAAACGATTAAGAAAACAGTGTTGGTGTACCCCATTTTCGCTTTATTTCTTATCCCGTTACTTTTAGCTGGGTTTGCGGCTGTGGGGTCTGTTGACGTAGGAACTGTTAAACCCGATGAAATTTTGCCTTATTTAATTACATCAGTTTTAAATATGCCAGGCTGGCTCTACGGGTTGATTGGCGCGGGAGCCCTTGCCGCTGCAATGTCTTCGGCTGATGCTATTACGCACAGTGCATCTCTTGAATTAACAAATGGTGTCATTCACAATATCTGGACATCTTTATCCGAAAGAATATCCCTTTTGATTATGAGAGCTGCTGTTGTTGTAATTGGCGGATTGGCTTATTTCATTACCATATTTGGAGGTGATGGTTTAATAGCCCTTTTGTTGGGTGCTTATGGATCCATTGTTCAATTTGCTCCAGGTGTTTACAGTGCATTGTATTGGAGAAGAGCTACTGCACCTGCAGTTATAACCGGCTTGCTGGTTGGAACCATTGTAAACTATTATTACCAGCTTGCTGCATCCTCGACTCCTTTTGATATACATCCCGGTATTTTGGGGCTAATTGCTAATATTGTTGTTTTAATCGTTATTAGTTATTTAACAAAACCAATGGCGAAAGAAACCGTGAACAATTATGTAGGGGCAAGGTGAAATTTTTAGCAATTAGAATATCCTTTTTGTTTAATTTTTATCTGAAATATTTAACTTTCCGTCTAACGTAAAATACACGATTTTTTAATATACTGACACTAAAGAGGGATCATTCAAGTCAAAGAAGGTTATGAATGATCCCGAGAATTGAAAAACAAAATGTAATCGCATTCATTTTAAAAGGGGGAGATTTAGTGTTCAATTTACCCGCTGAAACATTCTGGTTAATTTTCCCATGGCCATTTATCTGGTTAGGACTAGGTATTTTTATGTACTTCAGGAAGAAGCGAGATGACAAATTAGAAGAAGAATACGACTCAAAGACAGATGGGAAGGAGATGAAGTGAAGTGGGAACTGATGCGATTGTTTTCATAATTTATTTGCTTGCTTTACTGTCAGTAGGCGTGTTCTTTTCCAGAAAAGCATCTAAATCAGTTGATAGTTATTTATTAGGAGATAGAAATATAGGACCTGCAGTTACGGCACTAACAATGCAAAGTACGTCAATGAGTGGCTATATGTTTTTAGGTGGTCCGGCATTAGCGTTTCAACAAGGTTGGTATGCAATCTGGTATGCGATTGGAGATGCTGGTGGCGGCATTGTTAACTTATCTGTATTAGGAAAAAGAATGAGACGTATGTCCGAAATTTTAGGAGCCCTATCCCCCATAGAATATTTAGAAAAACGATTTGAAAGTCCCATGGTAAGAATCATAGGATCTATTATTACTATTATTTTTTTATTTGCTTATGTTTTTGCACAGTTTATTGCATCGGGCAAAGCTCTAGAATCTTTGACAGGACTACCGTATGAATGGGCACTGATTATTGGAGTTAGTGCTATCATAGCCTATACAGTGGTTGGTGGATATTTAGCTGTGGTCTGGACGGACTTTTTCCAAGGCATTGTCATGGTTCTAGGAGTACTGGGGATTTTAGTCATGGGGCTAATACATGTTGGAGGACTCTCTGGTCTAAACCATTCTCTTGGTCACATTGACCCTTCATACTTGAGTATATGGGGCAAGGATCTTAAATTCTATGGACAGTGGGGCGTTATCTTAGGGGCAGTCTTAATTTACTCAATTGGTTATATGGGTCTTCCCCATGTTGTTGTCAGACATATGTCTATGAAAAGCACAAAAACAGTAAAAACAGCTACCTTATGGACGGCGATATACAACCAGCTTTTTTCATATGCACCTTATTTACTCGGTTTCATTGGGATTATTATGCTTCCAAATTTATCGGATCCTGAAATGGTTATTCCAACCCTTGCTTATACATTCTTTCCGGGAATATTTGCAGCAATACTATTATCAGCTATCATGGCCGCTATTATGTCAACCTCCGATTCTATTCTGATGCAGGCTGGAACGATTTTATCCCGGGATGTTTATCAACGGTTTATTGATAAAAAAGCTAATCAAAATAAAATGGTTCTCGTATCACGGCTATGTATCCTAGCAGCAGGTATAATAGGCGTTGTTGTTGCCATCAATCAGCCACCGTCAGTTTTTACTCTTGTTATTTTTGCGTTCGGCACCCTTGGAAATAGTTTTCTTGTTCCTTATGTGTGTTCTGTTTATTGGAAAAATGCCAATAAAATCGGCGTGTTATGTGCAATGATTAGCGGAGGCATTACCAATATTCTATGGACATCATTAGATTGGCAAAGTGCTACAGCACTTCACCCCTTTCTTGCTGGGTTAATTGTTTCGATTTTAGGGATGATCATTGGTAATCAGTTTGGATGCACACCCTCCAAACCTATAAAAGAAGCGTTTGAAGAAGCGAAAGGTCCACGTAAACTCCCTAAAAACATTGAAAAGAACATTGCTCGAGATATCGGGCCTGAAGCCAGAAATATTTCAGACTTTATTGAACATAATGTTCCAATCAAAGGGTGACGATTATGAATGAGACAATCAAAACTCAGAATGTAGGCTTTAATAGTCATGAAATAAAAGGGAGTTTGGAAAAAATGGATGCAGGTATGAAAGTTGCGGTCGATCAACTTGTTTTTTATCCTTACTTCTTTTTTGAATATTCACTGGAAAGAAAAAGTTTTTTGCACCCAAATGGTGGGACAGTCGGCTGTACAATTGATGCTTTGAACGGAGCCGGGTCTTTAATTGATATGTCCCCCGTCTTAAACGAACAATCAGTATCGGATGACAATATTATTCAACGGAAGCTAGACTCAGCTAAAGCAAAAGAAATCGCAGAAACATTTTTGTACGATTCCATTTCATATAAAATGAAGATTCTTTCTATGCCAAACCTTAAGCTGTCAAAACAAGAAATATTTTTTAGACCTTACTGGATTGTGGAAGGCGTTGTTCAATCTGCAAATCGGTTTTGTTTGACGGTTGACTCCATAACTGGAAAATACCATCCATTGTAAAATGTATGGGTGTGTTTAATTGCTACATTAAATCCTTTACTTTGTGTCTAATGAATAATTAGAGATTCAATTCTATAATGATAATAGACTGAAAATGCAATGTTTTCACATTTCAATGAGGAGGAGTTCGTATGACTGTAGCATCAACCGAAATACAAACCCTAAAGAACTTCATAAACGGAAAATGGGTGACATCCAACACATTGGAACATCAGAAGGTTCCTAATCCGGCAACGGGAGAGACGTTGGCAGAGGTGCCGATGTCTACTTCAAACGACGTTGACAACGCTGTCGCTACGGCTAAGGAAGCATTTCGATCATGGCGGAAAACGCCAGTCCAAAAAAGGGCCCGGGTTTTATTTAAGTATCAACAACTTCTTACGGACAATCATGAGGAACTTGCGAAGCTGGTTACACAAGAAAACGGCAAAAGCTACAAAGAGGCATATGGAGAAGTGTTACGCGGCATTGAATGTGTCGAGTTTGCAGCCGGTGCCCCGAGTTTGATGATGGGAGATACCCTATCAGGAATTGGGTCAGACATCGATTCAGAGATGTACCGTTATCCGATTGGGGTTGTTGGCGGCATTACACCGTTCAACTTCCCGATGATGGTGCCGACCTGGATGTTTCCGCTTGCGATTGCATGTGGAAATACATTCGTCCTCAAACCATCGGAGCGAACACCGATTCTCGCTAATCGGTTGGGTGAATTGTTAAAAGAAGCGGGGCTGCCAGATGGTGTGTTCAATATTGTTCATGGGGCCCACGATGTCGTCAATGGTTTATTGTCCCATGATGATGTCAAGGCCATCTCGTTTGTTGGTTCACAGTCTGTGGCTGAATATGTATACAAAACGGCTGCCTCTTACGGTAAACGCGTGCAAGCACTGGCGGGTGCTAAAAATCATACAATCGTGATGCCGGATGCGGACATGGATACAGCGGTACCGCAAATTATTAATGCTGCTTACGGTTCAGCAGGCGAGCGATGCATGGCTTGTTCGGTTGTTGTAGCAGTTGGAGGTACCGGTGATCAATTGGTTGAAAAATTAACAGCAGCTGCGGATGAAGCTCAAATTGGAAATGGCATGGATGAAGGGGCATTCCTTGGCCCTGTGATTCGGGAGTCACAAAAGGAACGGACGTTAAGCTATATTGAAACAGGTATTAACGAAGGGGCAACGTTGACACGAGATGGGAGAAAAGACAAGGAAAATGATAATGAAGGCTATTTTATCGGCCCAACGATCTTTGATCATGTCAAAACCGATATGAAGATTTGGCAAGATGAAATTTTTGCACCCGTTTTATCTGTTATTCGTGTGAATACATTAGAGGACGCCATTGAAATCACTAATCAATCGGAATTCGCAAATGGTGCTTGCCTTTTCACTCAAGACGGCAGCAATGTTCGCACCTTTAGAGAAGATATTGACGCTGGTATGTTAGGGATCAATTTAGGGGTTCCGGCACCGATGGCTTTCTTCCCGTTTTCCGGTAATAAAAACTCTTTTTATGGCGATCTCCATGTTAACGGCAAGGATGGAGTAGAATTCTATACACGTAAAAAAATGGTGACTGCACGCTTTTAATGAAGGGAGCGACAAAGATGTCTGCAACAACAAATCATGATCTGTTAAAAAAAGATCAAAACTACGTTTGGCACGCGATGAAACGCTATAATCCGGAGGCCCCACCGCTCATTGCTTCTGAAGCCAGCGGAGCTTGGGTGACAGATGTTAACGGTCATCAATATTTGGACGGCATGTCCGGCCTTTGGTGTGTGAACGTCGGCTATGGGCGTGAGGAACTCGCTCAGGCTGCTTATGAACAATTGAAAACAATGCCCTACTATCCATTATCAAACAGTCATGTTCCAGCGATTGAACTGGGGGAAAAACTGAATGAGTGGCTTGACGATGACTATATCATTTTCTTCTCTAACAGTGGATCGGAAGCGAATGAAACTGCATTTAAAATTGCCAGGCAGTATCACCAGCAAAACGGGGATCCGGGGCGTCATAAGTTTATTTCCCGCTATCGGGCTTATCATGGGAACACACTGGCAACACTGGGGGCAACGGGTCAGGCACAACGAAAATACCGTTATGAACCGCTGGCTCAAGGGTTTATCCATGTGTCCCCGCCCGATCCTTATCGTAGCCCTCATTCGGGATCAGAAGAAGAGATCGGACTTGCGTACGCCGAGGAAATTGATCGCGTGATCACTTGGGAGCTCGATGAAACAATCGCCGGGGTGATTATGGAGCCGATCATTACCGGTGGAGGTGTGTTGATTCCGCCTGACAACTACATGCAAGAAGTTCAGAAAGTCTGCGACCGTCATGGTGTGTTGTTAATTGTTGATGAAGTGATCAACGGCTTTGGTCGCGCAGGAAAAAAATTCGGTTTTATGAATTATGGTGTGAAACCCGATATTGTGACCATGGCGAAAGGTATTACAAGCGCCTATCTCCCTTTATCTGCAACAGCGGTAAAAAGAGAGCTGTTTGAAGCATTTAAAGGGACGGAGGAATATGACCATTTCCGCCACGTTAATACGTTCGGCGGAAGCCCAGCCTCGTGCGCCGTTGCTCTCAAAAACTTGGAAATTATTGAACAAGAACATCTTGTTGAACGTTCTGAACAACTCGGAAGCAAGCTTGCAAAGGAAATGGATGAAATGAAAGGACATCCCCATGTTGGTGACATCCGATCAAAAGGACTCCTTTTGGGGATCGAACTTGTCGAGGATAAGACGACAAAAGAGCCGGCCCGAGCCGAAAAATTAAACAAGGTGATCGGTGCCTGTAAAGAAAAAGGATTGCTTATCGGGAAAAATGGCGACACCGTGGCGGGCTTTAATAATATTATAACGTTGGCACCGCCGCTTAGTATGACGGATGATGATTTCGCTTTTCTCGTAAAAACGTTAAAAGAAGCGATTCTAAAAATATAGTTGAGGCGTCAGTTGCACCCGCCGGGATTCCTTTATGCGGGTGCATTCTTTTTAGTAGCAGACTATGGGGAGGAAAAGACATGAAAATTGGTTTACCCAAGGAAATCAAAAACAACGAAAACCGGGTAGCAATGGCTCCTTCTGGTATCCATCACCTCACTAAATCCGGGCATGAGGTTTATGTGGAAAAAAATGCAGGAGTCGGCTCGGGTTTTACAGATGAACAATATAAGGAAGTGGGCGCAAAAATTGTTGAATCGACAAATGAAGCCTGGTCTGTAGATATGGTCACGAAAGTGAAGGAACCACTTGCCGAAGAGTATCCCTATTTTAGTGAAGGGTTGATTTTGTTTACATATTTGCATCTGGCAGCGGAACCGGAATTAACAAAGGCGTTGATTGAAAATAAAGTGACGGCAATCGCATATGAAACCATTCAATTGAAGAACGGTTCCCTCCCGCTGTTAACCCCAATGAGTGAAGTCGCTGGGCGGATGGCGTCGCAAATTGGTGCGCAGTTTCTTGAAAAGACAAAGGGCGGCAAGGGAATTCTCCTTAGTGGGATCCCAGGCGTCAAACGCGGCAAAGTAACCGTGGTTGGAGGGGGAATGGTTGGCACGAATGCAGCACAAATTGCAATGGGGCTTGGGGCGAACGTTACCATTCTTGACCTCAATCCTGAACGGTTACGTGAACTGGATGGTATTTTTGGTAATAGAATCAATACGATGATGTCTAATCCCTTAAATGTTGCTAATTCCGTTAAGGAATCTGATCTTGTCATCGGCGCGGTATTAATTCCAGGGGCAAAAGCACCAAAACTCGTTACTGATGAAATGGTGCAAGGTATGAAAAAGGGATCTGTCATCGTTGATGTTGCGATTGACCAAGGCGGTATTTTCGAAACAACGGATCGGATCTCAACACACGATGATCCAACGTATGAAAAATATGGGGTTGTTCATTATGCAGTGGCCAATATGCCTGGTGCCGTACCGCGGACTTCCACGATTGGTCTAACGAACGTCACTGTTCCATATGTGCTTAAAATCGCAGACGACGGGTATGTCGAGGCGACCAAGAAAGATGGAGCGTTACTCCAAGGTATTAACACACTTGATGGTTTTGTAACCAATGAAGCTGTAGCAAAAGCTCACGGACTTGAGTCTAAGTTAGCGGAAACGCTTCTGTGACGGAATAGCCTTTCCCGGTGGATATACCAGGAAGGGCTTTTTGCCATGATACAGTGTATGTTCCCCAGGAGGCCTAACGTTTTCAAAGCAAAGATGAAAGAATTGTCGAACAAATTGTGTTATAATCCAATTAATCGACATTCCGGGAGGTTAGGCTGATGGCCGAAGACAAGAAACGTAATGATCTCGTTCGTGAACAGCCGATGACTTATGATGACTATGTAAATATGCCTGATGATGGGTATCGTTATGAACTAGATGACGGTATGTTACAGCTAATGAGTCCGTCTCCTTCATCCTATCACCAACTCATTAGTTTTGAGATCCAAAAAAGGTTTATACAAAGCTGCGAAAAAGATTATGTTATTTTCAATGCACCGATTGATGTGGTGTTAGCGGAGAAGGAAGTTAAACAGCCGGACTTAGTATTGGTTCACCGCGATCGCTTGCACATTATTACCAAGCACGGAGGCATTGAAGGTATCCCTGATTTGGTTGTGGAAATTCTTTCTCCTTCTTCAGCGAAAAGGGATAAAAAGATCAAGCTCGATACGTACGCGCGTTATGAAGTACCGGAATATTGGATTGTTGACCCTGAGAATCAGGTCCTCGAACAGTACGTGTTGGACGTCGAGCAGTATGCCTTGCCTGAAGTATACGGCGGAAGTGATTTCATCCAATCAAAACATATCCAATGTATTTCATTTTCCATGAACGATATCATCGGAAATATCCCTAACCTTTCTGAAAGCTAAAAATCCCGCACCATTCGGTATGATACGGGATTTGGGTCAGCCACTTGTTACACACCTTCAGCCAAGTGATCAATCATCTTATTTTTGTCTTCATCACTGGCCTTTTCCCAAATAATCTCAAACATGACACCGAGGCCCGGCAACATTTTTTCCTGACCGTCCTCAATAGCATCAACCACGGTACTACGGAGCTTTTCATTGTCATTATCGGACAAGTTATGCTTAATCGCTTGCCGAATATTAATATCCATGCTTTAATACGCCTCCTTTACTTTTTCTTTTAGTATTGATTAAAATATGATAAATATGTAATAAGATATGGAATGACTCAAAAAGGAGTTACTGTAGTGAAAACAATTGAATCTAGACAAAATTTGAATGTTAAGCAATGGATGAAGTTAAAGCAAAAAAAACATCGAGAGAAACTGGGTGCCTTTATCGTCGAAGGCACGCATCTTGTTGAAGAAGCCCTTAAAGCTGGACAAGTCAAACAACTGCTTATGGTTTCGGATTATGAAATGCCGCGGCAATGGCAAGCTTGGTTGGAGGATGACGTGGAAACGTTTGTCCTCAGTGATGACATTTTTGACACGTTGGCAAATACGGAGACGCCACAGGGTATTATGGCGGTATGTCCGATGTATCAGGACAAGCTTAATATGATGAGTAACGGTCGTTATCTCCTTCTTGATGCTGTTCGTGATCCTGGCAATATGGGAACGTTGATCAGGACGGCGGATGCTTGCGGTTTCAATGCGGTCATTGTGGGTGCTGATTGCGTTGATTTTTATAACAGTAAAGTTTTGCGTTCGGCTCAAGGATCCCATTTCCACATTCGTCTGATTGAGTCCGATATAAGTGATACGATGACAACATTGCAGGACAAGAAGGTCCCGGTGATGGGAACCATGATGACAGGTGTTGATGTCTTTCAACTAGAATCTGACCATCGCGGCGGTTTTGCTCTGCTATTAGGTAATGAAGGTGCCGGTGTATCGGAGGCATATTTGCAACAAACAGACGTGAATGTGCAAATTCCTATTTTTGGACGGGCTGAATCCTTGAATGTGTCGGTTGCCGGCGGTATTTTGATGTATACATTACGTGATAGACTTGCGTAACGCTGTGAAATTCTTTATACTTTTATGAGAGTTTTTAAGCGAATATCGATGCTATGAAAGAGAGTAGTACTTTTGCTATCACCATTAAGGGAGATTGCGTCATGGACTGCAAGCGCAATTATGGACTGATCTTTAGGAATTCGCTCTGGAGCAGTCATCTGAACACTTTTTTAGGTTAAAGATGCACCGGTAAAGACCGTTATTCTTTGTAAGAGAGTCAATGATACAGTGTATCAATTTGGCTAAATAGGGTGGTACCGCGGAGTACGCCGTCCCTTTTTATGGGATGGGGTGCTTTTTTTTATATTCGAAAAGGCGTATAGAAGGAGGAGTTAGGCATATGAAGGATAAATTACAGGCTTTAAAAAGTGAAGCCCTTCAAGCGATTCAACAAGCAGAGCAGTTATCGCAACTTCAAGATATTAAAGTGACATACTTAGGAAAAAAAGGGCCGATTACCGAAATATTGCGTGGCATGGGCAAATTGTCGAAAGAAGAGCGGCCGGTGATTGGCCAAATGGCTAATGACGTTCGAGAGGCCATCCAAGCGGCTCTCGATGAAAAACATGCCACATTGGAGCAAGCACGGATAGAAGAACAGCTAGCTGAACAAGCCATAGATGTGACCTTGCCCGGACGACCTGTTAATCAAGGGAGTCAACATCCACTATTTACTGTCATCGAAGAGGTTGAAGATTTGTTTATCGGTTTAGGCTTTTCCGTCGCGGAAGGTCCAGAGGTGGAAACCGACTATTACAATTTTGAGGCCTTGAATTTACCTAAAAATCATCCCGCTCGCGATATGCAGGACTCTTTTTATCTTACCGAGGAGATTTTACTAAGAACACATACTTCACCTGTCCAAGCGCGAACGATGGAAGCATATAACGGTCAAGGGCCCGTCAAAGTGATTTGTCCTGGTAAGGTATACCGGCGTGATACGGATGATGCAACCCATTCGCATCAATTTACACAAATTGAAGGTCTTTATGTTGATAAAAATGTTCGTTTAAGTGACTTAAAGGGCGTTTTAACGGTGTTTGTGAAGCAGTTGTTTGGTGAAGACCGTGATGTCCGTCTGCGCCAACATTACTTCCCGTTCACGGAACCCTCCGTGGAAATGGATATTTCCTGTTTCAAATGTGGTGGTTCAGGATGTCCAGTATGTAAGCATAGCGGCTGGATCGAAATTTTAGGTGCTGGCATGGTGCATCCTAACGTTTTACGGATGTCGGGATTTGACCCTGAAGTCTATACAGGCTTTGCGTTTGGCATGGGTCCTGAACGGATCGCCATGTTGAAATATGGTGTTGACGATATTCGTCATTATTACACCAATGACCAACGATTCTTAAAGCAATTCAAGCGTGTGTGAGGAGAGGTGAACCGGAATGTTAGTTTCATATAATTGGTTAAGCGAATACGTCGATATTAGTGATATTTCGCCGCAAACATTAGCAGAAAAAATAACGAAGGCCGGTATTGAAGTTGAACACGTTCACTTCATGAATAAGGGAGTTCAAGGTGTGGTTGTCGGCTATATCCAAGAATGCCGCCCGCATCCCGACGCTAACAAGTTAAATCTTTGTGATGTCGACGTCGGCGGTGATGTGGTGCAAATTGTCTGCGGTGCACCTAATGTTGCAGCTGGACAAAAAGTTGCGGTCGCGAAGCCTGGAGCGGTTTTGCCTGGAGACATGAAAATAAAAAAAACAAAACTGCGCGGTGAGACATCAAACGGGATGATTTGTTCACTGCAGGAACTTGGCATCAATGAAGCATTGGTTCCAAAGGCATTTACTGATGGTATTTATGTGTTGGAAGGTGAGGCTAAAGTAGGTGATGATATCACATCTTATTTAAATTTGGACGATGTGGTGCTTGAGTTGGATATTCTGCCGAATAGCGCACACGCCTTCAATATGATTGGGACAGCTTACGAAGTTGCGGCGATTCTTGACCGCGATGTTCGTTTACCACAGCCTAAGGTGCAGGTATCATCGTCTCAAACTGCTGATAAGGTTAAAGTAACAGTGCATGCAGACCAGCATGTTCCTTACTATGGGGCACGTGTGGTTGAACAAGTACAGATCAAGCCGTCTCCCCAGTGGTTGCAAAACAAACTTATCGCTTCGGGAATTCGTCCGCATAACAATATTGTCGATATCACCAATTACGTTCTTTTGGAATATGGACAACCGTTACATGCATTTGACTATGATCGTTTGGGTTCGCAGGAAATCGTCGTCCGGCATGCGATTGAAAACGAAACGATGACGACCTTGGATGAGCAGGAACGTTTATTACAGACCAATGATCTAGTGGTTACCAACGGTGAGAGTCCCGTAGCAATCGCGGGTGTTATGGGTGGTGCCGGTTCAGAGGTCACTGATATGACAAGGAATATCTTACTTGAATCGGCTGTATTTGACGGTGCTAGTGTTCGACGGACGGCCACGAGATTACAACTGCGTACCGATGCAAGCCAACATTATGAGAAGGGTCTTGATCGTAATCGGGTTGTTCCAGCTGCTGAAAGGGCCGTTCAGTTAATGCATGAGCTTGCCAATGCTGAGGTTCTGGACGGTATTGTTGCATCTGGTGAAGCTGAGGTTGAGCCTGGTATCATTAATATGCCGTGGCAGAAGGTGAATGACGTTTTGGGACTAGATTTATCCGTTGATAATATTCAATCGGTTCTTGAACGGCTTCGATTTGGCATTGAGATTAAGGGTGAATCTATGCGTGTCGAGGTTCCGGTTCGCCGCCCCGATGTCTCGATACCCGAAGATATTGTTGAAGAAGTTGGACGCATCTTTGGTTATGATGACGTACCAGCGACATTACCTGAAGGAGCTTCGACACAGGGACAATTAACCTTTTATCAGAAAGGTCGTCGCAACATTCGCCGGTTTATGGAAAGTGCTGGATTGAATCAGGCGATCACTTATTCATTGACAACAGCTGAGAAAGCGGACCAATTTGTGTTCTTTGATGATGAATCGTCCTATCCTCTTCATTTGTCGATGCCGATGAGTGCTGATCGTGGTGTGTTACGGAAAAGTTTGATTCCCAATCTATTGGAAGTCGTCCAATATCATAGCAATCGCCAAATGGACGATGTAACATTATATGAAATAGGAGCCGTATTCTTAAGCCCGGAACAGAGTTTAGAGCATCTCCCGAATGAAAAAGAAAAGCTAGCAGGGGTTTTGACCGGTAAGGACAGTCAAACAAGTTGGCAAGAGAAAGGTCAGCCGGTTGATTTCTTTACAGGGAAAGGTATTCTCGAGGGATTGTTTGATATTCTAGGTGTCCGTGATCGAGTAACATTTGTCCAATCAACGCATAAGGGTATGCATCCTGGACGAACCGCTGATATTTTATTTGCAGGCACTCCAATCGGTGTCATCGGGCAAATTCACCCAACGGTGGAAAAGGAATTAGATATTCACGAAACTTACGTATTTGAATTGGATATTGAAAAAGTGCTTCATCAGGAAGCACCGGCCCTAACTTACGAAACCTTGCCGCGCTTTCCGGCCATTAACCGTGATATCGCGTTGGTTGTTGATGAGGATGTTTCAGCTGGTCGGCTTGAACAAGTAATTTGGGAACATGGTAGCTCTTTACTTAAGGACGTGCGTCTGTTTGACGTTTATCAAGGTGAACACATTGAAGCAAGTAAAAAATCGTTGGCGTTTTCGTTAAAGTATTATGATCCGGAACGAACACTGACGGACGACGAAGTCAGCCAAGTACACGATCGCATCCTTGAACAATTGAATGAAACAACAGGTGCTGTCCTGCGTGGATAGTCATTTAAAGGATGACTCTGAAATTAGAGTCATCCTTTCTTGCTTTATGCACGTATTTTGTCTCAATAAAAGCGAGGTTGTCCCACTTATGTCCCATACCGCAATAAAACTGTCCCGTAAATTATTTAAACAGTCCCAAACCAAGGAATCAATGCATACTCAAGTTGACTAAACTTTTTGTCTTGCTTTGGTGGTATTCTGAAAGTGAGTCTTAGCGATTTTATTTAGAAAGGCGTCGCCTTTTTGCCGGATGATCGTAGCAGCAACATCATCCACTCCTGATCCTGCTCCTTTGGGCAAGTCCAATCCCGTTTGTTCGGATAATTGATCCATTCTCTTTAAAAAAGCATACCGGGCGATGATGGAGGCGCAAGCCACTGACATGTGAACGGATTCACCTTGAGTTTTAAAGTAGATCTGATTTTTAATGATGTGTGGTTGGTCTTGTATTGCTTTAAAGTAATGTTCGGGCTTGGTAAATTGGTCAACGAGATAACCGTCAATCTTCGCTTGATCTACTTTTTCTGTGACATTTAGTAGCGCTTGATTATGTAAAATGCTTTTCATTTGACCTTGGGTCTGACCAGCTGAACGTAATTGATTATACTTTTCGTTATTTAAAATGAGCAAACTATGAGGAATGGTTTCGGCTAATGTCTTCCCAATCAATAACATTTGCTCGTCAGTGAGTTTTTTTGAGTCTTTAACACCCATTTTCTGTAGCCATTCAATGTCGGCCGGCTGAACAAAAGCAGCAACGACCGTCATTGGACCGAAATAATCTCCTGTACCAACTTCGTCTGAACCAATCACGGCCATTGACGCGATGTTGTCGGGCGGTTGGTAATTATGATGATTGACGGATGTTTTTTGAGCGGATGGCTTTGATACGTTGAGCGCCTCAGACCCCTGCCATTGACTGGCTTCTTCATCAGCGAGCTTTCCTTGGAATAACACTTTGCCAGACTTATAGGCGGTGACAGTGCATCCTTGGACTTTGGCGACAAAGAGGGTGTGGGGATTGTTGTTATGGACAGCTGACCTTTGATAGAAGTATTGGATCTTTTTGAGTTGGTTGTGCCCACATTTGATCACTTGTTGTCCCATGATTAGACCTCCTGTGAATCTACATATTTCTTAGGATTTCGATTTTCAAGTCAAAACCTTTTTGTTATGATTAATAGTGGTTTTTTATCACTCTATAACCTATTTTCATTATTACAAAACCAAGAGAAGAGGACAACGGTATGTTGGATTTATTGATTCTGATTATTTTATTTGCCGGATTTTTCATTGGCATCAGACGCGGACTGGTTTTGCAGCTTGTACATTTGACCGGATTCATAGCATCATATATCTTAGCCTACCTCTATTCTGATGATATTGCACCGAAATTAAAACTGTGGATCCCATATCCTTCTGGTGCCGATAACAATGAATTTTTCTCATTACTGGGCCATATTGAATTGGAACAGGCCTATTATCAAGCTATTGCTTTTGTCGGTATTTTCTTAGCTGTTAAAATCGTCATGAACATTATTGGTTCAATGTTAGATTTTCTAGCTGATCTGCCTTTGATCCGAACGGTCAACCGCTGGGCGGGTGGGATTCTCGGCTTTGTGGAAATCTATTTGGTATTATTTATCTTGTTATACATAGGTGCCCTTATGCCTTACTTTGGTATTAAAGATATGGTCGATCACTCATACCTAGCTCATGTTATTATAGAAAATACGCCGGTTTTCTCTGAGAAAGTTAAAGACCTTTGGATGAATATGAGTTGAATTACTGGCATAACGGCATTCGCCTAAGGTAAGGTGGATGCCACCTTACTATGGATGGAATACGTAATTCTAGGAGTGCCTGTTTTATGTTAAATAAAAAACAAGTCATTAAAGCTTTAGAAGATATTGCTGTTTATTTAGAGTTAAAAGGCGAGAATCCGTTTAAAATTTCCGCTTATCGGAAGGCGGCGGGTGCCCTTGAAACGGATGATCGAAGTATGGGTAACATTGATGATCCGGGTTCACTTAAAGGCATCGGCAAAGGGACGGCCCAGGTTATTAATGAATTAGTGGCAACGGGTGAGTCGCAGGTTTTGAATGATCTGCGTGAAGAAATCCCAGCAGAATTACCGAAGTTACTTCGTCTGCCGGGACTTGGTGGTAAAAAGATTGCCAAACTCTATCAATTATTGGGTGTCATTGACCTCAATAGCCTGAAACAGGCCTGTCTGGATGGACGAGTGAGCCAATTGGAAGGATTCGGGAAAAAATCGGAGGAAAAACTTCTACAAGCCATTGATGAATATAATGTACGCCCCGAACGGCTGCCAATTGCTTATATGATGCCGATGGCGGAAAAGATTGAATCCGTATTGGCCCGTATTGACGCTGTTGATCGGTATGCAAAAGCGGGTAGTATCCGACGATTTAAAGAGATGATGAAGGATCTCGATTTTGTCGTCGCCACTGATGATCCACAAGCGGTCGCTGATGGCATTAAGGCATTGATTGACATCCATGATATCAGCGGTGAAGGCGAGACTAAGATGACGATCATTTTAAATGATGATTATCAAGTTTCTGTGGATTTTCGTTTTGTAGCTCCGCAAGCTTTTGCCACCGCTTGGCATCATTTTACTGGATCAAAAGATCATAACGTGAACATGCGCCAGCTGGCCAAAGCAAAGAATGAATCCATTAGTGAATACGGTGTTTTACAGCATGATACAGGTGAATTATTGTCATTCGTGACTGAACAGGCGTTTTTTAACCATTTTGATTTAGACGAGATTCCACCTGAAGTCCGTGAAGGTCGCCATGAAATTGAAGTGGCTGGCCAAGAAGCAATCAAACTTGTTCAATCAATGGATATAAAAAGTGACTGCCATATGCATACGACATGGAGCGATGGTGCATTCACTGTTGAAGAAATGGCGGAGGCTGCCCGGAATAAAGGATATGAATACATCATGATCACGGACCATTCTAAATCATTGCGTGTGGCCAACGGTTTGACGGAAACCCGTCTTCGCCAGCAAAGAGAAGAAATCGAACGACTTAACGCGACCTATAATGATTTTCACATCTATGCGGGTGTAGAAATGGATATTCTGCCTGATGGTTCATTGGATTACAGTGACGACATGCTGCAGGAGCTTGATTTTGTCATTGCAGCGATTCATACCTCTTTCGCACAAGATCGAACAACCATTATGAAACGTCTGGATAATGCTTTACAAAATCCGTATGTGAAATTGATTGCTCATCCAACCGGACGCATTATTGGGGGCCGTAAGGGTTATGATGTGGATATTGAACATTTAATTGACGGGGCTTGGGAAACAGGGACGGCTTTAGAACTGAATGCTAATCTTAATCGACTAGATCTAGCGCCTGAATGGTTAGCCAAAGCCCGAGACCGCGGCGTTACCTTAGCAGTCAATACGGACGCCCACGCGATTGACATGCTTGATGACATGCGATATGGCGTATCCGCAGCGAGACGCGCTTGGTTAGAGCCGACACATCTACTCAACTGTAAAACACGTCAGGAAATGGACGCATTTCTAAAGCAATCGTAATAAGAAGAAATCATAAAACCTCACCAAAACTTGAGGAGGCTCGCATATGCAAGACCGCGTTTTAAAACTGTTAGAATACGAAAAAGTCATTGAGCAGTTAAAACAACATGCCTCATCTTCGTTGGGAGAAACAGCGGCTGATCACCTACGACCAGAAACCGAGAAAGAAACGATTTCTCAAATGATTGAGGAGACTGATGAAGGTGTCAACATTCTCCGTCTTAAAGGTCATTTTCCCTTCGGGGGTATCACTGATATTCGCCCACAGCTCAAAAGGACAGACATTGGCGGTGTGTTAAATGCTGGTGAATTGATGGCGATTGCCGACACAATTCGAGGTAGCCGGATCGTCAAGCATTTTATAACTGAATTGATCGAAGAAGACGTTCAAGTACCACGGCTGTATGGAAGGGTTCAATTCATTGAACCCTTAACGACACTAGAGCACGCTATCCGTGATTGTGTCGATGAACAGGGCGGCATATTGGATACAGCCAGTGACCAATTGCGATCGATTCGTACTCAAATCAAAACATTTGATAGTCGCATCAAAGATAAGTTATCAGCGATGACACGCTCTAATGAAACAAGAAAAATGTTGTCAGAAGCGATTGTAACCATTCGTAATGATCGCTATGTTATCCCCGTGAAAGCCGAATCGAAAGCGGCATTTGGAGGCATTGTTCATGACCAATCTGCTTCAGGAGCTACTTTTTTTGTTGAACCGAGGTCGATCGTTGATATAAATAACCAATTAAATGAAGCCAAAGGTAAAGAGCGGCATGAAGTTGAACGGATTTTGAGACAGCTTTCCGAACAAGTGTCATCTTATGTGTCTGAACTTCAAGACCATGTTGATGCTTTGGCACAGGTTGATTTTATTATGACCAGGGCGAAATATGCTCAATCGCTCCGCGCAACAAAGCCAGTCGTGAGTGCAAATGGGCGATTGAATTATAAAAAAGCCAGGCACCCTTTGCTTTCTGAGCAAGAAGCTGTCCCAATTAATATTATATTAAATCGGGACGAACAAGCGATGATTGTTACGGGACCAAATACCGGTGGTAAAACGGTGACTTTAAAAACGACCGGTTTGTTAACACTTATGGCGCAGTCAGGTTTGCATCTGCCGGTTGAAGATGGTTCGGAGTTCGTCATTTATAAGCATGTGTTTGCGGACATTGGTGATGAACAGTCCATTGAACAAAACTTGAGTACGTTCTCATCACATATGACAAATATTGTTGAAATCATTGACCAGGTGGATCATGAAAGCCTTGTGCTGTTTGATGAGTTGGGAGCGGGAACCGATCCGCAAGAAGGGGCAGCGTTATCGATTGCCATTTTAGATGATGTTCGAGCCCGTGGTGCGACAATTTTAGCTACCACTCATTATAGTGAATTAAAAGCTTATGCTTTTTCACGAGAAGGGGTCATTAATGCCAGTGTTGAATTTGACATTGAAACCTTAAGCCCCACTTATCGTTTATTAATAGGTGTGCCTGGTAGAAGTAATGCTTTTGAAATTTCACAGAGGTTAGGACTGTCAGAAAAAATCATTCATCATGCCAAGGAGCAGATCGGTGCTGATACATCAAAAGTTGATCAAATGATCGCATCTCTCGAAACGAATCGCAAAGAAGCTGAAGAAGCTCGTGAAGAAGCGGAAACGGTTCGCGCTGAATTGCGTGAGCAGCAGGCGCAGTTAAATCAGGAACAACAAGAGCTTGAAGCCAAAAAAGAACAGATTATCAAACGGACTGAACAAAAAGCAAAAGATCGGTTGGAGAAAGTAAGAGGCGAAGCTGCAGATATTATAGAGGATCTTAGAAATAAACAAAAGAACGTCAACGCCCAAGTCAAAGATCATGAATTGATTGAGGCCAAGTCCCATTTGGATCATGCGTTAGATACTGTGACAAACCAAACGAAATCCTCGGAGAATCAGGAGGAGAACAATCAAGCCATCAGGCAGACCTTTGAACCCGGTCAAGAGGTGAAAGTTCAATCGTTTGGACAAAAAGGGAGTATTGTTGAGCGGCTAAATGATCAGGAGTATCTCGTCCAAGTCGGTATTATGAAAATGAATATTAAGGCGAGTGATCTCAAGCCGGTTAAAGAAGAAAAACAAACCAAACCGGTCGTGAATGTTAAAGGCCCTTCCAAGACAACGAAAACAGAGCTGGACTTACGCGGGGAACGTTATGAAGAGGCTATGAATCGGTTGGATCAATATTTAGATGCTGCCCTACTTGCGGGCTACCCGCAAGTGTCTATTATCCATGGAAAGGGCACAGGCGTTTTAAGAAAAGCCGTACAAAAAAAATTAACGCACCATCCTAGGGTCAAAAATACACGACTTGGAGGCATGGGTGAAGGCGGCAGCGGTGTCACAGTGGTTGAATTTAAGTAAAAGGCAATATTAGCAATAAGAGAGCATCATATTGTTACTAAGGCGTTAACACTTTGTTCGTCCAATCTGATGAATATGATAATGATCCAAGTGGAGGTGAGTTGGGCATTGGAATTGATATGGGGAAACCTTTATTTACAGTCACTCGCCTATTATAGTGTGGTTGTATTGTGTATGATTGTATACTTAGCTGTTTTTGAGTTATTGACAAGCTATAAAAATTGGGTGGAAATAAAAAAAGGAAACCTTGCTGTCGCCTTGGCAACGGGAGGAAAAATTTTTGGGATCGCTAATCTATTCCGGTTTTCCATTAACCATAATGAAGTGCTGTTAGATACGATTATACACGGAACATACGGTTTTGTTCTTTTGCTGCTCGGATACTTCATCTTTGAATTTTTAACACCCAGTTTTAAAATTGACAATGAGATTAAAGAGGGAAATACGGCGGTTGGGTTTATTTCAGCCGTGATATCAATTGGATTGTCATTTGTTTTGGGAGCGAGTTTGTCTTAACAGGGAATAAGGAACATCGCTAACAACTCGGGCGTCCTGTTGTATCGCCGATGCTAGCACGTCATGTGCGTTGAAGGGGGATCGCGTTTGGAAACCCTGGCTAAAGTCTTAATTGTATGTTGTATAGGGTTTGGTCTTGCCGGTGTTATATATTTACTCATAGCATAATAAAAGCTTGCATCTATGGTGCAAGCTTTTATATATATAAGTAATTATTTAAAAAATTAGTGCAAAGAGCTATTCAAATGAAAGGGGTTACATTATAATAGAGGATAAGGAATGTGTATAGAAAAAGGGACGGTGTAAAATAAACAAGGAGGTTTAATGCATGGCAAGCTCAAAGAAGTGGCTCGAGCATTATCCTGAATCCGTACCTAAAGACATTGAACTTGATGATTTGTCCTTACATCATTATTTAAAGAAAGCAGCTAACGAGTTTCCAACTAAGTCAGCAATCCATTTTCTTGGAAAGGAGATGACCTATCAAGAGCTTTACAATGATGTGTTGAAATTGGCCTCCCAATTGCAAGCGTTAGGTTTGAAAAAGGGAGAGCGGATATCCGTTATGTTGCCTAATTCCCCACAGGCCGTGATTGCCTATTATGCTGTTTTGGTAGCTGGTGGTGTTGTCGTGCAAACGAATCCTCTATATATGGAGAGAGAACTAGAACATCAGTTGTCAGATTCAGGCTCTAAAATGATGATTTGCATCGATATGGCTTATCCCAAAGTTAAAAACGTACTGCCGAAGACGCAACTCCAAGAGATCATCGTCACAGGTGTTCAAGATTATCTGCCGTTTCCAAAAAACGTGCTATACCCATGGCTGAACAAAAAGAAGTTACAGTCAGCTAAAGAGCAAATAGCGAAGGATCGTGTTCACGCATTCAAAACGCTTGTTGAGAAAGGAACACCATCTGTCACTGAAGTGACCACTAATCCTCGCCAAGATCTGGCATTACTTCAATATACCGGTGGAACAACGGGTTTGGCCAAAGGTGTGATGTTAACCCATCATAATTTAATTGCGAATACGGTTCAATCCCAACATTGGATGTACAAAACGACGTATAGTGAAGAATCGATTCTTGGTATTTTACCTTTCTTTCATGTGTACGGCATGACCATTGTCATGAATTTGTCTATTATGCATGTCTCACGCATGATCATTTTACCCAATTTTGATGCCAAAGAAGTCTTGAAAACGATCCAGAAGCAAAAGCCGACCTTGTTTCCAGGTGCTCCGACAATGTATGTTGGTCTCATTCATCATCCTGATATTCAGCAATATGACCTGTCATCAATTGAAACGTGTATTAGTGGCTCTGCTCCGTTACCCAGGGAAGTTCAACAAAAATTTGAAGATTTGACAGGAGGTCGACTTGTCGAAGGTTATGGCTTAACGGAGGCTGCACCTGTCACTCACTGTAATTTAATATGGGAGGAGAATCGTAAGGGCAGTATTGGCTTGCCGTGGCCAGGTACCGATGCAATGGTTTATGATGATGAGACGGGGCTAGAATGTGACCTCAATACTGTTGGAGAGTTGGCTGTAAAAGGACCACAAGTGATGAAAGGCTATTGGAATCGTCCGGAAGATACAAAAGGGACTTTCCATGAAGACTGGCTTTTGACCGGAGATATGGCTTATATGGATGAAGCAGGTTATTTTTACATCGTTGATCGTAAAAAAGATACGATTTTGGCCGGTGGATTTAACATTTATCCGCGTGAAGTGGAAGAAGTTCTGTATGAACACTCAGCTGTTAAAGAAGCAGCTGTCATCGGCGTTCCGGATGCTTATCGCGGTGAAACGGTTAAAGCTTTTGTTGTTTCTGATGACGGTTACCCTGTTTCAGAAGCCGATCTTGAACAACATTGTCGCAAACATTTAGCTGCCTACAAAATACCACGAATTTATGAATTTAGAGAATCGCTTCCCAAAACGACGGTTGGAAAAGTCCTGAAAAGATCTTTGAATGACGATCAAAAAGGGAAAATGGGCTCATAAAAGGACATAGGAGGCCGGCCTTAACAATTGACCGGGCAGGTATCTTCGTTTATAATAAAATTGAATGATTATTCATTCAGTTGTTAGTGAGGTATAGTCATGGCTGTTAAAAATAAACCGAAGTATCGGAAAATTATTAATGCTGCGGTTAATGTGATTGCTGATAAAGGTTTTTATCAAGCACAAATATCGAAAATTGCCAAGCAAGCCGGCGTCGCTGATGGGACCATTTATTTATATTTTGAAAATAAGGAAGAGTTATTAACTTCTTTGTTTGAAGAAAAAATGGGAGAATTTATTCAAAAGGTTGAAGACGAACTGGCAGGAATTGACGATGTTAAGGAGAAGCTGCTTAAATTAGTATTTATGCATTTTAAATGGCTTGATGAAGATTGGTCTTTAGCAGCCGTCACTCAGTTGGAACTGCGGCAAACGAATAAAAACATCCGGTTGAAAATTAATGATACCTTAAAAGGGTATTTAACGCTGATCGATAACATTATTAAAACTGGCCAAGAACAGGGACTGTTTAGAGATTATTTGGATGTAAGACTAGCCAGGCAGATGATCTTTGGGACTATGGATGAAACGGTTACTAATTGGGTGATTAATGAGCATCGTTATCCATTGTTAGACTTGGCCCATCCTGTTGTAGATTTGTTAATAAATGGACTGAGAAAATAATGGTCCATTTACTATATACACATTTTGAAAGCGGTTTATATAGAAAGGAAGTGGTGGGAATGACGGTTCTATCATGGCGATTAGAAGAAAACGTGGCCATTGTTACCCTAAATCGCCCCCCGGCAAATGCTATAGCATCAAGTGTTATAAAAGAACTCGCGGAAACATTTACTGAGATTGAAGCGAGGTCTGAAGCTAAGGTTGTCGTGCTACATGGTAAGGGACGGTTTTTTTCTGCTGGAGCCGATATAAAAGAATTGACGACTTTGCAAGAGGATAGGGGGGTCAAGGGTCTAGCTAAGGAAGGTCAAGATGTCTTTAATAGGATTGAAAATTTTAAGAAACCGGTTATTGCTGCTATTCATGGAGCAGCTCTTGGCGGTGGTCTAGAATTGGCGCTGGCTTGTCATATTAGAATTGCTTCAGATAATGCCAAACTTGGATTACCCGAAATGCAATTGGGCTTAATTCCGGGATTTGCCGGCACTCAGAGACTCTCACTTCGCATAGGAACTCCTAGAGCCACGGAAATGGTTATGATCGGCGATCCCATATCTGGAAAGATGGCCTACGAATGGGGGCTCGTCAATCGGGTTGTTTCTGAGGAACAATTAATAGATGAAGCTATGAATTTAGCGAACAAAATTGCTGAAAAGAGTGCAATTTCTCTCTCTTATGGATTAGAGTGTTTATCTTATGCCCGGCTAGGACGTTTTGAAGAGGGTATGAAGATTGAGGCAGAGCATTTTGGAGATATTTTCAATACCCATGATGCTAAGGAAGGGATTCAAGCATTTATTGAAAAACGATCACCTGAATTTAAAGATCATTAATCGTTAGGAAGGATGGGAAAAAAGATGAATTTATTTGTCATTATGAAGCGCACGTTTGATACGGAAGAAAAAATTATCATTGAAGATGGACACATTTCAGATGACGATGCCCAGTTTATCATCAATCCGTATGATGAGTATGCTATTGAAGAAGCGATTCAACTGCGTGAAGCTCACGGGGGAGAGGTTACCGTCGTCACTATTGGCGATGAAGATGCTGAAAAAGAACTAAGAACGGCACTCGCGATGGGGTGTGACAAAGCCGTTTTAATTGAGAATGAGGATGTGGATGATTATGATCAGACATCAACATCTGAGATTTTAAAGGCTTATTTCAAAGATAAAGACTACGATTTGATCTTAGGCGGTAATGTTTCTAATGATCAAGGATCCGGTCAAATCGGGCCGCGCCTAGCTGAGAATCTAGGCATCGCACACGTATCGACCATTGTTAATCTTGAGACTGATGGTCAAACAGCAACCGTTGAACGTGATGTTGAAGGAGATGCTGAAATCATCGAAGTAGACCTTCCTCTTGTATTAACTGCTCAACAAGGATTAAATGAACCGCGCTATCCATCCTTGCCTGGTATTATGAAGGCAAAGAAAAAACCACTGGAAAATTTGGAATTAGATGACTTGGATTTAGATGAAGATGATGTTGAAGGAAAGACAAAAACCATTGAGGTGTTTTTACCTCCGGAAAAGACAGCTGGACGTGTGCTTGAAGGTGAGGTTGAGGACCAAGCAAAAGAACTTGTTCAACTTTTAAGAACGGAAGCTAAAGTCATATAACAGGAATACCTGTACGTCACAATGTAGTAAAAATGATTATAGAGGGAGGACGATGAACATGACACGAAAAACGCTCGTATTAGCAGAAGTCCGTGACGGCCAAGTGAGACAAGTCTCTTTTGAAGCAATTGCTGCTGCGAAACAAATTGCTGGCAATGGTGAAGTTGTTGCTGCGGTTTGTAGTGATGCCGCAAGAGAATTAGCCCCTATATTAGGGCATTATGGTGCGGATCGGGTTCTGACTGTTGAAGATGATGAATTGAAATATTATACACCAGATGCTTATAAGCAAGCCCTTAGTCAACTTATCGCAGCCGAAGCGCCTGAGGCCATTGTTATCGGGCATACAGCGATGGGGAAAGACTTATCAGCAGGACTGGCAGCGCGACTGAACGCGGCATTGATTTCTGATGTAACCAGCATTGATAGCGCGGAAGATCTTGTCTTCACGAGACCGATATATTCAGGAAAAGCGTTCGAGAAGAAAACCTTTAAAGATGATTTTACATTTATTACAATCCGTCCTAATAATATTGGTAGTCTTGAGAAAGATGAATCCCGAGACGTGTCCATTGAAGCGTTTGATGTTGCGATTTCAGACCTTCGAACAACGATTAAAGATATTGTTAAGAAGACATCCTCAGGTGTCGATTTATCTGAAGCTAAAGTCATTGTTTCCGGTGGCCGTGGCGTTAAAAGTGAAGAAGGATTCGAGCCTCTAGAAGAGCTTGCGGGTATTCTAGGAGGTGCGGTCGGGGCTTCCAGAGGGGCTTGCGATGCTCAGTATTGTGATTACTCATTACAAATTGGTCAAACTGGAAAAGTCGTCACACCCGATTTATATATTGCATGTGGTATATCGGGGGCGATTCAACATCTCGCAGGGATGTCTAATTCCAAAATTATTGTTGCTATAAATAAGGATCCAGAGGCGAACATCTTTAACGTCGCTGATTACGGTATTGTTGGTGATCTGTTCGAAGTGGTTCCGTTGTTGACCCAATATTTCAAAGAAGTCCTCCAAGAAGCTTAATCTTAGTGTAAGTTGAGTTGATAGCATAACCTATAAGATGATGATATACTTCTTAACGAATTAGATATTGCTTTTTTAAAGGAGGCAAATTCATGGCAATTGTTACTGTCGATGATCAAAACTTCGCTGAAGCAACTTCAAGTGATGTCGTTCTAGCTGATTTTTGGGCACCGTGGTGTGGACCTTGTAAGATGGTTGCACCAGTATTGGAAGAAATCAGTGAGGAAATGGGCGATAAGGTTAAAATTGCTAAATTGAACGTTGATGAAAACCAAGAAACGGCGAGTCAATACGGTGTTATGAGCATTCCAACGCTCATCTTGTTTAAAGACGGTGAAGTCGCTGATAAAGTTGTTGGTTTCCAGCCAAAAGAAAAATTAGTTGAACTTATCGAGAACCATCAATAATCTATTGTTTGAAAAGCTTGGGACCTTAGGGTTTCAAGCTTTTTTTGGTGAATAGCGTCAATATTTCTCGGGAAATGCTGAAATTGTTAAAGACTCGTTCTTTATATGTTATGATTTATAACGATAAGCTTAAAAAGAAGGAAATGAACGTCCATGAATCCAATCAAAGCAAAATTATCACTGCTTCCTAATAAGCCGGGTTGTTATCTCATGAAGGATCGCTTTGAACAAGTGATTTATGTAGGCAAAGCCATGAAATTAAACAATCGTGTTCGTTCCTACTTTACGGGTAGCCATGATACAAAAACGCAGAGGCTCGTTAGTGACATCGTTGACTTTGAATACATTGTGACGTCATCAAATATTGAAGCTCTTATACTCGAAATGAATTTAATTAAAGAACACGAGCCGAAATATAATGTTCTCTTAAAGGATGACAAAAGTTATCCATATATAAAATTGACTAATGAACGTCATCCACGGTTAATCATCACTCGAAACGTTAAAAAAAATAGCGGTCGTTACTTTGGCCCTTATCCTAATGTGACCGCGGCGCAGCAAACGAAGAAACTTTTGGATCGGTTATATCCGTTGCGTAAGTGCCGGACGCTGCCTGATCGTGTATGTTTGTATTACCATATTGGGCAATGTATGGCTCCTTGTGTGTTTGATGTTCCTAAAGAAACGTACGAGGATATGACTCAAGATATCATTCGGTTCTTAAATGGAGGCCATCAAGATATAAAAAAAGATTTATATAAGAAGATGGAAGATGCTTCTACGAACTTGAATTTTGAGCGAGCTAAAGAGCTCCGAGATCAAATTCAACATATAGAGACCGTGATGGAAAAGCAAAAAATGATGTTTAAAGATTATCAGGATCGTGATGTTTTCAGTTATGCTTATGACAAAGGTTGGATGTGTGTTCAAGTCTTTTTTGTTCGTCAGGGTAAGTTAATTGAAAGAGATGTGTCGACTTTCCCGTTTTACCAAACGCCTGAGGAAGACCTAATGACTTTTATCGGACAGTTTTATATGCATCAGAATCATCTTAAACCGAAAGAAATTCTTGTACCAGCCAATATTGATGCAGCTGGGCTGGAACAAATGTTAGAAGTCAGAGTCCACCAGCCGCAAAAAGGCCGCAAAAAAGAACTCGTCGATTTGGCTGAGCAAAATGCCAAAATTGCTTTGGATGAAAAATTCGCCTTGATTGAAAAAGAACAAGAACGGACAATCCACGCGGTAGAACAATTAGGAGATTATTTAAATATTCCTGCACCTAGAAGGATTGAAACCTTCGATAATTCTAATATTCAAGGTGTTAACCCAGTCTCCGCCATGGTCGTCTTTGAGGATGGTAAGCCGAATAAGAAACTTTATAGAAAATATAAAATTAAGACCGTGGAAGGTCCCGATGATTATGCGACAATGAAAGAAGTCATCAGACGGCGCTATTCAAGGTTGCTTAAAGAGAATGCCGCACTACCTGACATGATTTTAGTGGATGGTGGTAAAGGGCAATTGTCGGCAGCTCAAGATGTTTTAAAGAATGAACTTGGTCTTACAATATTGGTGTGCGGTTTGGTCAAGGATGACAAGCACAAAACGTCTGATCTTCTATTAGGGGATCCGCCTGAAATAGTTAAACTTCCTAGAAACGGGCAGGCTTTTTATTTATTACAACGGATTCAAGATGAAGTCCACAGGTTTGCTATTTCTTTTCACCGTCAAATCAGAGATCAAAGTATGTCAAAGTCCATTCTTGATGATGTCCCGGGAATCGGTCCTAAGCGAAAACAGACGTTATTAAAAACATTTGGCTCTGTTAAAAAAATGAAGGAAGCATCACTTCAGGAATTAATCCATGCGGGATTGCCAAAAAATACGGCTGAAGGTTTACAGAAATATTTTTCAGAAAATGATTAGTAGCCTTGTGTCAGAGATGGTCTTTTGTTATAATTCTCATAATTTAATAGTTGATATCAACAAAGGTAGAGGCGCAAACTTCATCAGTAGCTGTTTTAGGAAACCCAAGTTCCGATGACCAGCAGTGAAAGGGTTGTTTGCCGAAGCCGATGACGTGCTCGGATCACTCATCTAAGCTGGCCTTGTGCTAAAGAAGTACAGGGCTGTCACACATAGTGTGGAGAACTATCTTTCCTGTCTGTTATGGAAACAGTCATAACAACGGTGAAGATAATTCTTCACCGTTGTTTTATTAGGATGACGATTCTAGATTGACTTATCATTAACAAAGTGAAAAGAGGTTTTGGCATGTCGACGACAGTCATGAAATTTGGGGGCACTTCGGTGGGGAGCGTGGATAAGATCAGACACGTTGCTCAGCGGATTGTCCAGCTTATCGAAGCGGGAGACCGCGTAGTAACCGTTGTGTCAGCGATGGGGAAAACAACGGACAATCTTGTGGAAATGGCTGACCAAATCACACAACAACCTGATAAGCGTGAAATGGATATGTTGCTATCGACGGGTGAGCAACAAACGATCGCCTTATTATCAATGTGTTTACGAGATATGGGCTATTCTGCAATTTCATTAACAGGTTGGCAAGCAGGGATCACGACTGAAGCGATGCATGGAAATGCACGCATTGAAGATATACGAGCGGATGCCATTGAACATCACCTTGATGAAGGTAAAGTTGTTATTGTTGCTGGATTCCAAGGGATGACAAGTGACGGGCAAATTACGACATTGGGTAGAGGGGGATCAGATACGACGGCCGTTGCGGTTGCAGCCGCCATTCAAGCGGATCGTTGTGATATTTGCACCGATGTGCCGGGCGTCTTTACAACAGATCCTAGGTATGTTGATCAAGCTACGAAATTAGATGAAATCACTTACGATGAAATGCTAGAGCTGGCTAATTTAGGTGCCGGCGTTTTGCATCCGAGGTCAGTTGAAAATGCCAAAACATTTCAGGTCCCTTTGATGGTGCGCTCAAGTTTTAGCGAGGAAGAGGGAACAATGATTAAGGAGAGGATCATGATGGAAAAGGCACCAAGTGTTCGCGGTTTGGCGTTTCAAAAAGATGTTACCAAATTGACGATTATAGGTTTACCAGCTGGTTACACTGCGTTATCTGAAGTCTTTACGACGTTGGCCAATCAAGGGATTGATGTGGATATTATTATTCAAAATGCAGGTGACGAAGCTAAAGGAGCCCTATCATTTACTATCAATACAGAAGAATTGGAAATCGCGTTTGCTGCTCTTGAAAACAAGGTTGATGCCATCCAGTATCAAAAAATAGATGTAGAATCCGGACTTGTTAAAGTTTCTATTGTGGGATCAGGCATGGTTTCAAATCCTGGTGTGGCTGCGCAAATGTTTAGTGCATTGTCTGAAAATCAGGTTCCCGTGAAAATGGTCAGTACGTCCGATATTAAGATATCTACGGTTGTTGATGCACAATATCTACAAGAATCCTTGAATATTTTGCATGAGACATTCCAATTATCTGAAAATACAGCAGAGGCCGTCATAAAATAAGAGCGGATTATGAATCATCCGCTCTACTTAATTACGGTATCCTTGGAATCCCATTTGATTTGTAATAAAACCTTGGGAATCTTCCCTTTGTTAAAATCGTAATGGCATTCAGTTATACATTGCTTATGTTCTTGAAACTGTTGAGCTAAAAAACCCGCTTCAAGGGCAAAACTTACATTGTTATAGAATTCTATCCGTTTTTGTATAAGTTCGGAAGCCAATTCATAGGTGGCCTCGTTTTTGTTTTGTTTTTGTAGAACCAAAGTCCCGAAAGCCAGATCGCTAAACAACGAAGGGAGTTCTTCAATTGATTTCACTGGGTGTCGGCTGGCAAGTTTTCGTCCGGCCCAGTATAGAATTTCATTAGTATCATTTCCGAGTAAATCAGGGATAAGTTCACTTCGCAAAAACTCGTAGCCTAATGCTGGTACTGTGAGCGGCTGGTGTTGATTATCAGGTGAATCCACGATCTCATCGACTCCTTTTCGGATTCCATTATACCTTTTTATATTCTATGGAGCCATAATGAATTTTCACAAAGAAGATTTGCGCTATCTTGACTGGAAATTTATACAGGAGTACAATATAAAATGTTACATATGATAATTTTTAAATCTAGCGTATATGGTACCTTCCAAATGCGGAAATTGTGAAAGAAGGGGGAATTATAATGGCTCAAAGAAGGGATTTTGTTAATCGTCGAATACACTCCTTATTGGGAGTTATTCCGATCGGGATATTTCTAATCGTACACCTTACAGTCAACTACTTTGCGGTTAGGGGACCTGAGGCATTTAATGAAGCATCACGTTTTATGGAAGAATTACCTTATTTGATTTTCTTGGAAATCGTTATCATTTACCTGCCAATTTTGTTTCATGCCATTTATGGAATTTATATTGCTTTCCAGGCAAAAACAAACTTGAATAATTATGGTTATTTCCGCAACTGGTTGTTCTTCATACAACGTTGGACAGGCCTGTTCCTAGTGATTTTTCTTGCTTGGCACATCTGGGAGACAAGAATTGCTCATGCGCTAGGTGATTCACTTAATTTTGAGATGATGCAGGATATTCTTGACAATCCATTTATGATTGTGTTTTATGTCGTTGGTGTTTTAGCAACTGTCTTTCACTTTTCCAACGGATTATGGTCATTCCTCGTTACATGGGGCGTTGTTGTCACACCAAAGTCGCAAAAAATAACTACATATGTGACCATCATTATTTTTGTTTTATTATCCATTGTTGGATTACGAGCTATCTTCGCATTCGTTTAATCCAAGAAATAGCTATGAAGTAGGGAGTGTGCCAGTATGAGTGACAAAAGGATAATTATAGTCGGTGGCGGACTGGCCGGACTGATGGCCACCATTAAAGCTGCTGAAGCCGGGATAACGGTTGATTTATTTTCATTAGTTCCTGTTAAACGCTCTCATTCAGTTTGTGCACAAGGCGGTATTAATGGTGCTGTTAATACCAAAGGCGAAGGAGATTCACCTTGGGAGCATTTTGACGATACGGTATATGGCGGTGACTTTCTTGCCAATCAAGCACCGGTTAAAGCAATGTGCGAAGCTGCGCCCGGCATTATTCACTTGTTTGATCGTATGGGCGTCATGTTCAACCGGACACCTGAAGGACTATTGGACTTTAGACGTTTTGGTGGTACCCAACATCATCGGACAGCCTATGCAGGAGCAACAACAGGACAACAGCTTTTATATGCTTTGGATGAGCAAGTTCGCCGCTATGAAACGGCTGGCTTGGTTAACAAATATGAATATTGGGAATTTTTGTCCGCTGTTTTAGATGATGAACAAGTCTGCCGTGGAATTAATGCGCAGAATATGCATTCTATGGAGATTGAGACATTTAAAGCGGATGCTGTCATTCTTGCAAGCGGCGGTCCTGGCATTGTATATGGGAAATCAACGAACTCTGTAATCAATACAGGGACAGCAGCATCGGCCGTTTATCAACAAGGCGTTTACTATGCTAATGGTGAATTCATTCAGATTCATCCAACAGCGATCCCAGGTGATGATAAACTTCGTCTGATGAGTGAGTCAGCACGGGGTGAAGGTGGACGCATTTGGACTTATAAAGACGGTGAACCGTGGTACTTCCTTGAGGAAATGTACCCTGCTTATGGCAATCTAGTGACACGTGATGTTGCCACAAGGGCCATTTTTGATGTTTGCGTGAATCAGAAGCTCGGCATTAACGGGGAAAATATGGTATACCTTGACTTATCCCATAAAGACCCTGAAGAATTGGATGTTAAGCTAGGCGGAATTATAGAAATTTATGAGAAATTTACGGGAGACGATCCGAAAAAGGTACCTATGAAAATTTTCCCTGCCGTTCACTATTCAATGGGCGGTATGTGGGTTGATTATAATCAAATGACCAACATTCCTGGCCTGTTTGCTGCAGGCGAATGTGATTATAGCCAACACGGCGCTAACCGTTTAGGTGCCAATTCCCTGTTGTCATCCATCTATGGCGGTATGGTTGCCGGTCCGAATGCGGTTGATTATATCAATGGTTTGGAGAAAACGACTGAAGATATTGATTCACATGTTTATGAAGAATCTAAGCAAAAAGAACAAGAGCAGTTTAATAAAATTATGAACATGGATAGCGGTGACGAGAATGCTTACGCCATCCATAAAGAGCTAGGCGAAATCATGACGGATTACGTCGGGGTTGTTCGCGAAAACGAAAAACTGCTTAAGGCAGATGAGAAAATTCAAGAATTAATGAAGCGATATGAAAACATCAATATTAATGATACATCGAAGTGGAGTAACCAAGCAGCATCCTTTACTCGCCAACTTTGGAATATGTTGCAATTGGCACGTGTCATTGCACTTGGTGCTTACAATCGAAATGAAACGCGCGGCGCTCATTATAAACCAGAATTCCCTGACCGTAACGATGAAGATTGGTTGAAAACAACCAAAGCGAAATTTAACGCAGAGAAGAATGGTCCAGATTTTGAATATGAAGAAGTCGATACGTCTTACATTACGCCGCGTAAACGTGACTACTCACAGAAAAAGTAAGCTTTAAGGGGGTTTAAGAAGTGAGTGAAAATAAAACGGTACGATTTATTGTGTCCCGACAGGATGAACCGCAAGCGTCCCCTTACGAAGAATCGTTTGATGTCACCTATAAAACGAATATGAATGTTATATCAGCATTGATGGAAATTCGCAGGAATCCTGTGAATGCCAACGGTGAGAAAACCACACCGCCACAATGGGAGATGGGATGCTTAGAGGAAGTCTGCGGTGCTTGTTCAATGGTTATCAACGGCAAACCACAACAAGCGTGTACGGCACTGGTTGATCAACTTGAACAACCTGTTCGTCTAGAACCAATGCGGACCTTCCCAGTTGTTCGTGATTTGGCTGTGGATCGCAGTCGCATGTTTGATGCTTTGAAACAAGTGAAAGCATGGATTCCAATTGACGGCACCTACGATTTGGGGCCAGGTCCACGTATGGCTGAATCCAAACGACAGTGGGCCTATGAATTATCGAAATGTATGACTTGTGGTGTCTGTTTGGAAGCGTGTCCGAATGTTAATGATAAATCAGACTTTATCGGACCATTTGCCTTTTCACAAGTTGAATTAAAGAATGCGCATCCAACAGGTGAAATGAACAAAGCAGAACGCTTAAACAGCTTCATGGAAGAAGGTGGCATTCAAGGCTGTGGTAACTCTCAAAACTGTGTTCAGTCTTGTCCGAAAGGTATTCCACTAACAACATCGATTGCTGCTATTAATCGTCAGTCAAATATTCAAGCATTTAAAAATTTCTTTGGTGATCGTGATTAAGACTTTGAGAAGCCCTCTTTGGAGAAGGGGGCTTCTTTTATTTGCCCTAGAACCCAGTGATGTCACAGGTTGGATTGATTATACATAGAATATCTTGACTAAACACCTTCCTCACGGCTCTTTCAGTTGAGCAAGGAGGGGGAATTGTTGAAAGAAGGCTTCCATCGACCCAAGCCATTGCTAACAAAAAGAGAACGAGAAGTATTTGAACTACTCGTTCAAGACCAAACAACGCGTGAAATAGCAAAAGCACTTTTTATTAGTGAGAAAACTGTTCGCAACCATATCTCCAATACAATGCAGAAATTAGGAGTGAAAGGGCGTTCACAAGCAGTTGTTGAACTTTTGCGTCTTGGCGAACTGGAGTTATAAGTCACGACCGGCTTTCCAAAGCGAAAGCCGGCTTGATTTACCTGGAGTTTAGGGCCATTCATAGAAGTGAATCGTTCAGCGTTCCCAAAGACCGTGGCGTTATTGGCTGAACATCTTCACTTCAGATGACCTTCCTACATTAGTCAACGTTCCAATGCTAGACCTGGTTTTACCAGGTTTTTTACAATTTAGTATAAACTCATTAACGCCAGCGTCAATTAACAGTCTGATATGTTAAAATAACGTTATCTTGTGGCTCACTAAAGTATAGGAGGCATGAACGTGGTTGACGCGACAGGAATAGATAAGGCTTCTATAGCTGAGATTGAGAAACAGTTGAGATACATATCAGCAATGATCAAAGAAACAGGCCGGCAAATGTTAATTGACTATGATATTAATCCTCTTCAATTTATTGCCTTACAATGGATATCCGATGAGGATGGCATGACCATTGGTGAATTATCACAGAGAATGTATTTGGCATTTAGTACAACAACGGATCTAGTTGATCGGATGGAAGATAAGGAACTCGTTGAGAGAAATAAAGATCAAGATGATAAACGGGTCGTAAGAATTCATCTTTTGCCGAAAGGTTATGAAACGATTACGTCTGTAATTACTAAACGCCAAGAATACTTGGCTGACCATATTCATGTCTTAGCCAAAGAAGAACGAATGGGCTTTGAGGCCGGGTTAGATCGTTTGTTTAAGGAAATAAAAAAAGATTTATAGATAAAGAGGCGGTTTTTTGAATCAACCAATTGGTGTTATAGATTCAGGTGTGGGTGGAATCACTGTTGCTAAAGAGATCATCAGGCAACTCCCCAATGAAGAAATCATCTATCTAGGGGATACTTTACGATGCCCCTATGGTCCGAGATCATCAGATGAGGTCAGGATGTTTACATGGCGAATGATCAGGCACCTTATTCAGGAAGATATTAAAATGTTAGTGATTGCTTGTAATACAGCAACAGCTGTCGCTTTTGAAGAGATTAGGAATTCCCTACCCATTCCAGTGATCGGGGTTGTCCACCCAGGTGCACGAACGGCGATGAAGGTTACCCGGCATTATTCGGTTGGTATTATCGGTACGAGTGGTACCATTCGCAGCCAAGCCTATAATCATGCCTTGGAAACTATCTCAGATGAAGTGTCCATTTCCAGTATGGCTTGTCCCCCATTTGTTCCTTTGGTCGAGTCAGGTGAATTAACGAGTGATAGAACAAGAACGATTGTAAGCCAGCAATTGGCTCCATTAAAGGACAAGGAAATCGATACTTTGATCTTAGGCTGTACGCATTATCCATTGTTGCGGCCAATGATTCAAGAAGTTATGGGTGATGATATCAAGTTGATTGACTCTGGTGAAGAAACAGCGCGGGAAATCAGCACCATTCTTTACCACAAGGGATTATTAGCGGATCATCATAAGCCTAACCATCGATTTTACACAACGGGTGCAAAGCAAATGCTTGCATTGATTGCATCTCAATGGCTGCACGTAAATCCGAATGTTAAAACTGTGCAAATATAACCCCCAATTTTGATTGGTGGGTTATATTTTTTTGGTCTATTTTTGAGATATGGCTCGTATATATCATAGTACAAACTGTCAGAGGAGGGTCCTACCATGCGATTTAAAAATAAGTCATGGTTAGCGGCGTTAGTTCTAATTTGCTCGGTGGTCCTATCGGGTTGTGTTTTCCAAGATGAAGACGCCGGCAACATTAAGCCAAAACCAGATGTAGATGTGGTTAAAAAGGATGATAAGAATCAGGCGACAAGTGATTCGTCTGCTAAAAAAGAGGATACAGCAACGGCCAAACGTCAACTCTATTTGGTAGACAAAAATGGCCATGTCAGTCCGCAAATTGTTCAGTTGCCTGTTCCTGAGTCCAATACCGTAGCTGAACAGGTTGTTAAAAATCTTGTGATTGATGGCCCCGTTAGCAATAAGGTACCTGATGGTTTTCGGGCAACATTGCCAGCAGGAACGCAGGTCAACGGAATTAATATTAAAGAAGACGGTACAGCCGTTGTCGATTTATCATCAGAATTCAAGAACTATAAGGCAGAAAATGAGGATAAAATTTTGCAATCAATGGCATGGTCATTAACGCAATTTGATTCCATTGACAAAGTTAAACTTCGCGTTGACGGCGTTGCTTTAAAAACAGCGCCCCGCAATAAAACCCCGATTGCGGATGGAATCACAAGAGCAGATGGGATTAACACTCAATTGGGAAATGTCACAGATGTGACCAACAGTGACAGTGTAACGGTCTACTATATGGCGCAGAACAAAGACGATTTTTATTACGTTCCTGTGACACAAAGAGTCCAAATGGATGAAAGCACGAGTGAAGCCGCTGCAGCTGTTAAAGCGATGACCAATGGTCCTGTAGGCACTAAGGGATTGTTATCACCTTTTGGCGATCGTGTTGAATTGGCGTCTAAGCCGGTTGTGAAAGATGGGGTCTTGACTTTGAATTTCAATTCTGAATTTTATACAGATCCTAAAACAAAAACCGTTAGTGGCCAAGCAGTGGACACACTCGCCCTATCCTTAATCAAAAATGAATCAAATGTGAAAAAACTTTCCATTAAAGTTGAAGGCAGTCAAAAAGTCACGACAGAATCCGGTCAAAAGCTGACGGAACCTGTAACGGTTCCATCTGTTAACAAAATGGGTGTATAAGAAATGAAGCACCTAAATATGTTATATTTATAGAGGTGGCTTAAGCCACCTCTTTTCATATTAAGTTTAGGAGGACTAACATGAGGGTAGATGAACGAACGTATAATCAATTAAGACATGTACATATTGAGCCGGATTTTGTTATCCATCCTGAGGGATCGGTATTAATAACGTTTGGACAAACGAAGGTGATTTGCAACGCCTCAATTGAGGATCGGGTGCCGCCGTTTATGCGTGGAAAAGGTAAAGGCTGGGTCGCAGCGGAATATAGTATGCTGCCGCGAGCAACGCAACAAAGAAATATTCGTGAAGCGGCCAAGGGGAAAATTGGTGGCAGAACGATGGAAATTCAAAGATTGATTGGTCGTTCATTACGTTCCGTGGTTGATTTATCGTTAACTGGTGAGCGAACGATTTGGATAGATTGCGATGTGATTCAAGCTGACGGAGGAACACGGACTGCAGCGATCACTGGCGGATTTGTAGCTATGGTACTGGCTTTGAAACGTGCTGTGGCCAACAAAAAAATATCTCAGATGCCGGTTAAATCGTATCTTGCTGCGGTGTCTACGGGTGTACATGCCAAACATGGCACCATTCTTGATCTTTGCTATGACGAAGATTCAACGGCAGACGTTGATATGAATGTCGTCATGACGGAAGACGGAGATTTTGTTGAATTGCAGGGGACAGGTGAAGAGGCTACTTTTTCCCGGCAGCAGATGGATGATATGCTGGTTTTAGCTGAAAAGGGCATCAAGGAACTGATCAGTTATCAAAAAGAAATTACAGGTCCTCTTGACGGTGATGCGAAATGACAGGTGTTATCATTGCCTCAAGTAATCAAGGAAAGATAGCTGAGTTTAGGGATTTGTTGGGAGTCGATTTTCACCCGCTTAGTGAGATGCCCGATCCGATTGAGGTTGAAGAAACGGGGACAACGTTTCACGCCAACGCCCGACTCAAGGCTGAAACAATTGCTGAACGGTATGGCACTGTAACGTTGGCTGATGATTCCGGTTTAGTTGTCGACGCTTTAGATGGTAGACCGGGCGTGTATTCAGCGCGCTATGCTGGTGAAGAGAAGAATGACAGGCGGAATCTTGAGAAAGTGTTAAGTGAATTAAAAGGTGTTCCAAAGGAAAAGCGAACCGCCCGCTTTTATTGTGTCATTGCCTTGTCGATTCCTGGTGGGACAACCCATTTTGCGACTGGAACTTGTGAAGGATATATCATTCATCAACCGACAGGAACCCATGGGTTTGGTTATGACCCAATATTTTATGTCCCTGAACAAATGAAGACATTGGCAGAATTGACAAGCGATCAAAAAAACAAAATCAGCCATCGAGCAGAAGCGATGCAAGATTTGAAGAAACATTGGCAAGAGTGGATGGAGGGATAGCAGTGAAGCTTTTATTAACGAGTGACAGTCATGGTATGGAAGATGAATTATTGACGCTATATGACCGGCACAAGGATGATGTCTCTGATTATCTTCATGCGGGCGATTCGGAACGGCAGCCTGATAGTCCGGAAATGAAACCATACAAGGCTGTTCAAGGGAACTGTGATTTTCCAGACGGTGCTTATCCAAACCATAGGGTTGAATCCTATGGTGACCATCGTTTACTTATTACTCACGGACATCTGTATCGGATTAAGATGACTGCAATGCCATTGTATTATAAGGCACAGGAAACTGAATCTACAATTGTTTGCCATGGTCATTCTCATGTTGCTGGTGCGTATCAAGAAGGGGGCGTCATCTTCATCAATCCCGGCAGTTTAAGATTGCCGAGAGAGCGTCCAGAACAGACTTATGCCATACTAGACATTCAGGAAAGCAAGGTATCCATTCAATTTCTTAATATTGATGGGGATGAGGTTTCCGATCTTTCTTGCCAATTTGAATTAAGAACTTAAAAATAGGTTGACATACTGACGAAGTTTAGGTATATTAATAATTGTCGCTGTTACAGCATGCGCGCGCGTTGCTATTGCGATTGAAGAAAGTTGCACAGCACAACGATGAAAATTTAGCAAGGAAGCCAATTCGACGTAGTGAAATTTTCAATAAGCGGGTGTAGTTTAGTGGTAAAACAAGAGCCTTCCAAGCTCTGGTCGTGGGTTCGATTCCCATCACCCGCTCCATTTATTTGTTTAAAAACGTCTGTGTATAAAAATGATGTAATGGTATGTCCCAGTAGCTCAGTAGGATAGAGCAACAGCCTTCTAAGCTGTGGGTCGCAGGTTCGAATCCTGCCTGGGACACTAGTCAAAAACGCCTTCCATATCAGATTGATATCTGATATGGAAGGCGTTTTTTTGTATGTCTATTTTAACTTGCCATGTTTTTTTCTTTCCTGCTAAACTATAGAAAGCAATTGGAAAGAGGCGATGTCTGTGGCTGAACATGATCAGGATAATGTAATCCCGTTTCCTAATCTTGAAGACAAGCTTTTGAATAAAGCAATAGACCTCATGCAGAACAAACATTATCAGGAGGCTTTGCCGTTATTTGAACAGCTACATTCCGTTAATGATCATCATTCGCAAGCGGCCTATGGTTTGGCGGTCTGTTATGTGGAATTGGGAGCATACGAGGAAGCGCGAAATTTGACGCAGGACATGTTGAAAACAGATACAGGAAATTATTATGATGTGCTCCAGCTTCATCTAACGGTTCTTATTCAGCAACGACAATACCGGGAGGCTGCTCAATATATAAGAGCTGTTATTGATGAAGAAGAGGTTCCTGTCGATATACGTCAAACTTTGAATCAGTTGGCTTATTTTGCTGAACAACGAATGAATGAACCGGGTCAAGTTGATGAATCATCGAAAGCACCAGATGGTATTTCCTATGATACCATGTCAGTTGATATTGACCGCTTATTAAATGGTGATAGACAAGATCAATGGTTAGGTGTACGTCGCGCGTTCGAGCATTTAAATCCGCTGGTTTTGGAAAAAATTCTAGCTTTCTTAACTTGGGAACAGGGGGATCCTTTTTTAAAAAGCAGTATTATTAAGGAATTGAAGCATGTTGGTTATAATGATCCTGTTAATATTTACAAATTAGGTCAAACTTGGACGATCAATCCTTCACAGGATGAAGATTGCTATGAGAAGCTTCAGGTGGCGGTGACCGAAGTACTGCAGACGTGGCTTGAATCAGAGAATCCTGTTTTTTATCAACAGGCTTTGCAAGTTTGGGAGCATTTTATGATCGGCGTCTTTCCCGTGACCCTTGCGCCTGAAAATTCGTTGGTATGGGCTTTAGCTGTCATGGATTATACGCACCAAGTCAACGGTGTTGAATATGAGCGCCAGCGATTTTACGATCAATCTAATGTTGATTTCACTGAGACCGATGTTGATCAAGCGTTAGAGAAGCTTAGGGAAATAGAGGAGCATTAAAACGTAAGTATGAATAGCATCTCTGATTTTAGTTTTTAAAACTATTATTTGTTATGTTATACTAAAATGGTTGTGAAACAATGTGCGCAAAATTAAGTATGAACATAGATGTTGGAGGTAAGAATATATGGATGTAAATGCAAATTGGGAAAAACAAGAGGGCAACCAAGGTGTCCTTACTTTCGAAGTGAGTGCGGATGAATTCAATGACGCATTGGATCAAGCTTTCAAAAAGGTTGTTAAAGACGTTAACGTACCGGGATTCCGTAAAGGTAAAGTCCCGCGGTTCATTTTTGAACAACGCTTTGGTGTTGAGTCACTTTATCAAGATGCCGTTGACATTGTTTTACCACATGCTTATTCGCACGCGGTTGAAGATGCGGGTATTGAACCTGTCGACCGTCCGGATGTTGACATAGATGGTGACATTGAAAAAGGTCAAAAAGTTTCATTTAAAGCGAACGTTACGGTTAAGCCGGAAGCTGAACTTGGGGAATATAAAGGTCTTGAGGTTGAAGAGCAGGACACTGAAGTTACTGATGAAGAAGTTGATCAGGAAATCAGCCAACTTCAAGAACGTTATGCAGAATTGGCTGTCAAAGAAGACGGCGCCATTGAAAACGGTGATACTGCCGTTATGGATTTCGAAGGTTTTGTAGATGGTGAAGCGTTTGAAGGCGGTCAAGCGGAAAACTATTCTCTTGAAATTGGATCTAATCAATTCATCCCTGGTTTTGAAGAACAACTCATTGGTATGCAAACCGGCGGTGAAAAAGATGTTGTTGTCACATTCCCTGAAGATTATCATGCTGAAGAATTAAAGGGGAAAGAAGCGACATTTAAAGTGAAAGTTCATGAAATCAAGACTAAAGAACTGCCAGAACTTGATGATGAATTTGCAAAAGATGTCGACGAAGAAGTTGAGACGTTCGATGAACTCAAAACCAAGACAAAGAACCGGCTACAAGAACAAAAGGACACAACCGCAGATACCAATCGCCGTGACGCTGTTGTTGAACAAGCCACAGCGAATGCCAGCATCGAAGTCCCTGAAGCCATGATTGACAGCGAATTGGATCGTATGGTTCAAGAGTTTGAACAACGCATTCAATCCCAAGGTATTACAATGGATATGTATTATCAATTTGCTGGAACTGATAAAGACGGTTTACGTGAACAAATGAAAGATGACGCTGAAAAACGCGTTCGCGCGAATTTAACGCTTGAGGCGATTGCCGAAGCCGAAAATATTGAGGTTAGCGAAGACGAAGTCGAAGATGAACTTAAGCAAATGTCTGAAAGCTATAATATTGAAGTCGATCAAATCAAACAAATGCTGCAAATGCAAGGTGGCACCGATGCGCTTAAAGGTGATTTGAAAACCCGAAAAGCGATTGACTTATTGCTTGAGCATAGTCAAGTGGTTGAACCAAAATCCTCCGATGATGCCACCGTTGAAGCTGAAGCGACAGAAGAATAATGACCGACTTAACAAAAAAATAATTGCACACGTTGTGCATCTTAAGAAACAAGGCTCGTTACGTGCCTTGTTTCTTACAACATATTCTCTTTAATCATTTTCATGAACGATACATAAAAATATAAAGGTAATTATTTTATCATCACCAATGTTTTGTGATACAATGCGTACATAACAAAGGCAAAAGACCCATAAGATGTGTAGTACACTAATCTTGACAAAAACATAAATTCGTTTGATTGTAAATAAAGTTTCATACTCAAGCAATGTTGGATTGCTTAACACTTGTACGTATTAGGGGTGAAAACATGTTTAAATTTAATGAAGAAAAAGGACAATTGAAATGTTCCTTTTGTGGAAAGACTCAGGATCAAGTCCGTAAGCTCGTTGCTGGACCAGGTGTTTATATCTGTGATGAATGTATAGAATTGTGTACAGAAATCGTTGAAGAAGAACTTGGTGTTGAAGAGGAAACAGAGTTTAAAGACCTTCCAAAACCGCAGGAAATTCGCAACATTCTTGAAGATTATGTCATTGGCCAAGATGAAGCCAAAAAGAATTTATCAGTGGCTGTCTATAATCACTATAAACGTGTCAATGCTACGCAGAAGAGTGATGATGTCGAGTTATCAAAAAGTAACATCGTGATGATGGGTCCAACCGGTAGCGGTAAAACATTATTGGCGCAAACCATGGCACGTATCTTGAATGTCCCGTTTGCGATTGCGGATGCCACGTCCCTTACAGAAGCTGGTTATGTTGGTGAAGACGTTGAGAACATTTTGCTCAAACTCATCCAAGCGGCCGATTATGACGTTGAAAAAGCCGAAAAAGGGATTATTTACATTGATGAAATCGATAAAGTTGCCCGGAAGTCTGAGAATCCTTCCATTACCCGGGATGTTTCCGGTGAGGGTGTTCAGCAAGCGTTGTTAAAGATTATTGAAGGTGCAACTGCCAGTGTCCCCCCTCAAGGCGGGCGTAAACATCCACACCAAGAATTTATCCAAATCGATACAACGAATATTCTATTTATTTGCGGCGGAGCCTTTGATGGAATTGAACAGATTGTCAAACGCCGTCTTGGTAAGAAAGTTATTGGCTTTGGTGCTGATTCGAAGCAACAAAATATGGATCGTGATGATTTCCTTAAACGGGTCCTCCCTGAAGACTTACTTAAATATGGCTTGATTCCAGAATTTATCGGTCGTCTTCCTGTCGTGTCAAGTTTGGAAGAGCTTGATGAGGAAGCCCTTGTTGAAATTCTTACTCAACCAAAGAATGCGCTTGTTAAGCAATACAAAAAATTACTGGAACTTGACGATGTTGAGCTTGAATTCCAGGATGAAGCGCTTCGGGCCATCGCTCGAGAGGGTATTGAAAGGAAAACAGGTGCCAGGGGTCTGAGATCCATTATTGAAGGTATCATGCTTGATGTGATGTATGATTTACCTTCAAGAGATGATATTGAAAAATGCATTATTACAAAAGATACTGTTGAAGGTAATACACGCCCGACTTTGGTTATGGATGACGGTACTGTTATTGAAAATGAAACACCAAAGGAAAGTGCATAAGAGAATCAATAGGCGACGGCTGTCCCAGAATACGGGGACAGCCGTTTTTTTTTGAGGCAGTGTTTTTAATCCACTAATTTCTGAATGAACCCGTCCATTAACTTTCGAAGTTTTGTTTAGTCTAAGGGATGTTCGGAGACACTATGCGCAGAAGACGACTTCAGGAGGTATGGACATTGAACTGGACATCGGTACTGTTGATTGTACAGTTATTTTTTGGTGTGATTATCGGCCTTTATTTTTGGAATCTCCTTAAAAATCAACGGACGCAAAAAGTATCTATTGATAAAGAATCCAAGAAAGAAATGGAACAATTGCGTAAGTTACGAAGTATATCTTTGACGGAGCCATTAGCTGAACGCGTCCGCCCCCAAGGCATGGACGATATTGTCGGTCAGCAGGATGGCATTGAAACGTTGCGTGCCGCTCTATGTGGGGCCAATCCCCAGCATGTACTGATTTATGGTCCCCCAGGGGTAGGTAAAACTGCAGCTGCCAGGTTGGTTTTGGAAGAAGCGAAGAGAAACTTTCAATCACCATTCCAAAGAGATGCTGTGTTTGTTGAACTAGACGCAACCACAGCTCGTTTTGATGAAAGAGGTATCGCAGATCCTTTGATTGGTTCAGTCCATGACCCGATTTACCAAGGTGCTGGAGCTATGGGGCAGGCCGGCATACCACAGCCGAAGCAAGGCGCCGTTACACATGCTCATGGTGGCATGCTATTTATTGATGAGATCGGTGAACTGCATCCTATTCAAATGAATAAGCTGTTAAAAGTATTAGAAGATCGGAAAGTTTATCTGGAAAGTGCGTATTATAATGAAGAAAACAACCAAATTCCAGATCATATTCATGACATTTTTCAAAAAGGACTTCCTGCCGATTTTCGAATGATCGGGGCGACAACGCGTTCACCGGAGGATATTCCACCTGCAATTCGTTCCCGCTGCTTAGAAGTTTACTTTAATGAACTGTCAAATAACGATATTCAACAGATTTCTAAAAAGGCAGCTAATAAACTGCAGATTCGTCTCAATGACGCTTGTATCAATAAGATCTCAGAGTATGCTAAAAGTGGTCGTGAAGCGGTTAATATTATGCAAATCGCTGCTGGTATTGCCATGTCACGGAAGTCAGAACATATAGAAGAAGCTGATGTTGAATGGGTTATTCACTCCAGTCAACTGCCTCCTAAGCCCAACAAAAAGGTTCATAATGAACCAGTTGTTGGTTTAGTAAATGGACTGGCTGTATATGGTCCTAATCGAGGAGCGTTACTTGATATTGAAGTGACAGCAACGAAAGGCCGTAAAGGCAGCCTAACGATCACAGGCATTGTTGAAGAAGAATCGATGGGGTCGAACAGCAAATCAATTAGGCGTAAGAGTCTTATCAAAAGTTCGGTTGAGAATGTATTGACAGTCCTCAACCAAATGGGTGTTCGTGCCCATCAATATCACTTACATGTGAACTTTCCAGGAGGAGCCCCTGTCGATGGTCCGTCAGCAGGGATAGCAATTGCCACGGCTGTCTACTCGGCAATCAAAAATAGACCTATTCAAAATACTGTTGCTATGACGGGTGAATTGAGTATTCATGGTGCAGTAAAACCGATTGGCGGTGTAGTTGCCAAAGCTCAAGCTGCAAAGGATGCTGGTGCAAAAACGGTGATTATTCCGGAAGACAATCAGCAGGCCATCCTTCAAAACATTGAAGGTATTCAAATTATCGCTGCCAGTCGTCTAACGGATGTTCTGACCCATGCTTTGGCACCCTCTTCTGAGGATGAAAGCAGTATACCTGCGAGTCAATTTCAATCATCGCGAGAATCCGTTTAAGGTTGCCTATAGTTAGACAAGCCACATTCATTTAAGATAGAATTGAACGGAATACTTGAAAATGGAGGTGTTATGGCCCTGTGACTCAAGATCAGAAAAAGACAATACCTTTGATGCCTCTACGAGGAATGATTATTTATCCGACCGTGGTCTTACACCTTGATGTTGGCCGTGAGAAATCGGTTGAAGCGCTAGAGAAGGTCATGATGGGTGATCAAAAAATTTTTTTAGCGGCACAAAAGGAAATAGCGGCAGAAGACCCGGAGTCGTCTGATATACATGAAATGGGAACCATTACCATGGTTAAGCAAATGCTAAAATTACCCAACGGGACGATCAGGATTCTCGTAGAAGGTGAACAAAGAGCAAAGGTACTTTCGTATACAGACCAAGATGATTATTTTGAAGTTGAAGTTGAGCCAATGGAAGCTGAAGTGGAACCGACAGCAGAGCAACAAGCGTTAATGCGCCAAGCTGTTGAACAGTTTCAAGAATATATCAAGCTGTCAAATAAAGTGACCCCAGAAACCTTGGCAACAGTTGAAGATATTGATATGCCGGGTCGATTGGCTGATGTGATAACATCGCATTTGTCATTGAAGATTAAGGACAAGCAGTTGATTTTAGACACAGTGGACGTTACAGAGCGTCTTAACAAATTAATTGATTTGTTGGCAAACGAAAAACAAGTCCTAGGAATAGAGAATAAAATTGGTCAGCGCGTCAAGAAATCAATGGAACGCACGCAAAAAGAATATTATTTGCGTGAACAAATGAAAGCTATTCAAAAAGAATTGGGTGAAAAAGAGGGCAAAGAAGGTGAAGTCGCTGATTTAAGGACGAGCGTTGATCATGCCCCGATGCCTGATAATGTTAAAGAAGCGGCTTATAAGGAACTTGATCGCTATGAAAAGCTGCCGCAAAGTTCAGCGGAATCCGGCGTGATTCGAAATTACATAGACTGGCTGCTGCAACTCCCATGGGAAGCGGAAACGGAAGATAGCTTAGATATTGGGCAGGCGGAAAAAATATTGAATGATGATCACTACGGCTTGGAAAAAGTCAAGGAACGTGTGTTGGAACACTTATCAGTGCGAAAGTTAACAGAGCGTTTGCAAGGACCTATCCTATGTCTTGTCGGTCCACCCGGTGTTGGTAAAACATCTTTAGCCCGCTCGATAGCTAGATCTATGAATCGCCACTTTGTCCGTGCTTCGTTAGGCGGTGTAAGAGATGAAGCAGAGATTCGTGGTCATCGCAGAACCTATGTTGGGGCTATGCCAGGACGGATTATCCGTGGGATGAAGACAGCGGAAACGATTAATCCGGTGTTTTTGTTAGATGAAATTGATAAAATGGCCAGTGACTTTCGTGGTGATCCGGGTTCAGCGATGCTGGAAGTACTTGATCCGGAACAGAACAGTACATTTAGTGATCATTATATTGAAGAATCCTATGATTTAAGTAAAGTGATGTTCATCACGACAGCAAACAATGTTGGAACCATCCCCCGGCCTTTACTCGACCGGATGGAATTGATCAACATTGCAGGCTATACAGAAGTTGAAAAGACTCATATTGCTAAAGAGCACTTAATTCCGCGCCAATTGGAAAATCATGGCCTGAAGAAGAGTCAATTACAATTTCGTGAAGATGCTATCAAATATATCATTCGTCGTTATACACGAGAAGCAGGTGTGCGTAACTTGGAGCGGACCATCGCATCGATTTGCCGTAAAGCGACGAAGCAAATTGTCTCGAATGAAAAGCAACGTTTAACAATCACAGTCAATGCCGTTGAACGGTTATTGGGAAAACCGTTGTTTCGTTACGGTTTGGCAGAAACCGAAGATCAAATTGGGGCGGCCACGGGTCTCGCCTACACGCCTTTTGGCGGCGATACCTTATCGATCGAAGTCTCCCTGTCTCCTGGCAAAGGGAAGCTGACTTTAACTGGGAAACTTGGTGATGTGATGAAAGAATCGGCCCAAGCGGCATTTAGTTACATTCGCTCACGGGCTAGTGAATTAAATGTTCCTGCTAATTTTAATGAAAAAAATGATATTCATATTCACGTTCCTGAAGGCGCGACTCCGAAAGATGGACCATCAGCGGGTGTGACGATGGCAACGGCCCTCATTTCAGCCTTAACAGAACGGCCGGTGAAAAAAGAAGTCGGTATGACAGGTGAAATGACATTGAGAGGGCGCGTCCTGCCAATTGGGGGGTTAAAGGAAAAAGCGCTCAGTGCTCACCGCGCGGGTCTGACCACGATTATTATCCCGAAAGATAATGATAAGGATCTTGAAGACATTCCCGATAGTATTAAGGATGACTTGCATTTCATTAAGGTATCTCACCTTGATGAAGTAATAAAGCATGCATTAAAAGGTGATGTTGAATGAAAATCACACATGCTGAATTTATTAAAAGCGCCGTCAAACCATCACAATACCCCGAGGAAGGCCTGCCTGAAATTGCAATGGCGGGCCGTTCTAACGTGGGAAAGTCATCATTGATTAATAAATTGCTTAACCGGAAAAAGCTCGTTAAAGTGTCGCAAAAACCTGGTAAAACACAGACCTTAAATTATTTTAAAATTAATCAAGCCTTTTACTTCGTGGACGTTCCCGGATACGGTTATGCGAAAGTATCCAAGAAGGAGAAACAGGCTTGGGCGGATATGTTAGAAACATATTTCTCGGGTAGTCCTCATCTTAAAGCAGTTGTCCAAGTTATTGATTTTCGTCATCCTCCATCAGCAGGTGATGTGCAAATGTATGAGTACCTTAAGCATTTTGGTTTACCGACGATTATAGCCGCCACAAAAAGTGATAAAGTTAAAAAGGGCAAATTTGCTAAACACAAAAAGGAAGCATTTGAACAGCTTGACCCGGACATTAATGATGATTTTATCACTTTTTCAGCCGAAAGCGGTTATGGCATCGATGAGCTCTGGGGTGCCATTAACCAATATACGGGTTTGGACGCTGAGTGACCGGACTCATTACAAGACTGATACAAGCAAATGCTTTTGCTTAGCAACTCGATTTTTGTTATTTTAAATAAGGATATAACGTTGTTTTCAACGAGTTTTCACATTTCATTTAATAGAAACCATGGTCAGCATGATATAATAGAGGTAGAATGAACTGACTATGTGAACGTCTAAACGGAGTGACTATTATGCACATTCTTGTAGCGGGAGTGAATCATCGGACAGCCCCTATAGATATGCGAGAGCAGCTTGATTTTGATCCGGCTGAACTTTCGCGTGCTCTGGAGCAATTACGTGATACCAAGAGTATTTTTGAAACGGTTATTGTGTCAACGTGTAATCGGTCTGAAGTGTATGTTGTGACGGATCGTTTGCGGACAAGTTCCTACTTCACGACAACTTTCTTGGCGGATTGGTTTGGGGTGGAGCGTGAGACTCTTGAATCGGTTTTGTTTATCAAGGAAGATGATGATGCGGTTGATCATTTGTTCCGTGTTGCTTGCGGGCTTGATTCGATGATTTTGGGTGAAACACAGATTTTAGGACAGGTCAGAGACGGATTTTTTGCTGCTCAAGAAGCAAATGCCACAGGTACGATTTTCAATCAGCTCTTTAAAGATGCGGTAACAGTGGCTAAACGTGCTCATTCTCATACGATGATTAATGATAATGCTGTTTCTGTCAGCTATGCGGCTGTCGAGTTGGCGCGTCATATTTTTGGTTCGCTTGATCAGAAAAGCGTGTTGCTCATGGGGGCCGGGGAAATGAGTGAATTGACGGCCGAGCATTTAAGTAGTCAGGGGACAAAAGCGATGATGGTCATGAATCGGACCTATGATCGAGCGCAAGACTTGGCTAATCGATTTTCAGGAACGGCTGTTGATTTTTCGACCTTAGAAGAGAAACTGGCAGCTGTTGATATTGTGATCAGTTCGACAGGAGCACGAGATACAATTGTAGATCAAACTATGATGGAGCGCGTGAGTAAGCAACGTAAGGGACGCCCATTATTTATGGTCGATATTGCTGTTCCTCGTGATCTTGATCCGGCTATTCATGACTGTGATGATGTCTTTTTATATGATATTGATGATTTGCAGGATATTGTCGCATCGAATTTGGAGCAAAGAAAAGCAGAAGCTGAAAAAATTGATACCTTGATTGATGAACAGCGAGTCGCTTTTAAGCAATGGATGGATACCCTTGACGCTGTTCCTGTGATTGCTGCTATGCGCCAGAAAGCGATGGATATTCAATCGGAAACGATGGAAAGCATTGAGCGGAAGATGCCTGACTTATCCAAGCGCGAACGTAAAGTTCTTAATAAGCACACGAAGAGTATTGTGAATCAACTTTTACGTGAACCGATTCAGAAAGCTAAAGAGATATCTGGGAGTTCAGCCGATGCCCAGTTACAACTTATTGTTGACCTGTTTGATATTCAAGAAGAGGTCGCTGAGCAAAAGGAACGTCAACGCAACCATAATGACCAGCACGGCACTGAAACGGGACAATATCGTTCTGACGTTTACGTCCCTGCTGCCGGAGACGGTATGTCCTCCTAGAGAGGGGTCCGGTCAATGTTAATTAGTCCACTTTATGATGTGACCATCATTATTTACGCTATGAGCGTTTGTTCTTATTTCATAGATTTTTTGTATCACAACCGGAAGGCTAACCAATTGGCTTTCTGGTTGCTTTCTATTGTTTGGGTGCTTCAATTCGCTATATTTTTGTTGAAAATGGGTAAAGCAGGCGAATTTCCTATTTTGACACCGTTAGACGGCTTGTTTTTTCTTTCATGGATCCTTGTGACAGCTTCATTATTAGTGAATCGATTTATGCGAATTAGCTTTTTCGTTTTCTTTATTAATGTCGTTGCCTTTATGATCATGGCTATCACCTTGTTTAAACCAAGAGATGATGTTTCACAAGTCCTTCTACAGCATTTGATGTCGGATTTGCTTGTGATCCACATTACGATTGCCTTTTTGGCCTATGCAGCGTTTACATTGTCATTTATCTTGTCAATGATGTATTTAATTGAATATCAAATGTTAAAGAATAAGAAGTGGAATCAGCGGCTTGTTCGGTTTGATTCACTGGCAAAGATTGAACAATTGTCGTTTTGGTGTAACCTCATCGGTGTTCCTCTATTATTAATTAGTTTAATATTGGGTATGACGCGTGCTTACAATGTTGCTCTTGATATTGCATGGTATGATCCCAAAGTTATTCTATCTTTTGTTATGATGGGCACTTATAGTTTCTATTTGTATAAGAAGATGGGGGAAGGTGTTCATGGCAGATCGCTTGTTTTTTGGAATACCATCGGATTTCTACTATTATTAATCAATATTTTCTTATCAGAGACACTCACCGATTTCCATCTTTGGTAAAGATGCTGAACGAACAGAACGGAGGATGAGTATGACGCTTTTAAAATTAGGATCAAGGAAAAGCCGCTTAGCGCTTCAACAAACCCATTGGGTGATGGATCAACTAAGTAAGCATGCCGACGATCTAGAATTCGATGTCAAAAAAATCGTCACTAAGGGTGACAAGATTTTGGATGTCACTTTGTCTAAGGTCGGTGGCAAAGGTTTATTTGTTAAGGAAATTGAAAACGCCTTATACAATAAAGATATTGATATTGCTGTCCATAGTATGAAAGACTTACCTTCTGAACTTCCTGAAGGCCTAGATATTATTTGTGTACCGACACGGGAGGACGACCGTGATGCGTTCATTTCGCAAGGGAATATCTCATTTATGGATTTACCTGAAGGGGCTGTTGTCGGGACAAGCAGTTTACGGCGCGGAGCTCAGATCCTAGCGAAGCGGCCCGATCTTCATATCAAACCTGTTCGGGGTAATATTGAAACCCGGTTGCGAAAATTAGAGGAAGAAGACTTTGATGCGATTGTGTTAGCTGCAGCTGGGCTTAAGCGTATGGGTTGGTCCGATGATGTTATCACGGAATACTTGCCTAATGCTATTTCAGTTCCTGCTGTTGGCCAAGGCGCTTTGGCGATTGAAGCCCGTTCTGATGATGAGGACACGAAACATTTACTGGAATCTATTCACGATCCGGAAACGGCTCATCGTGTTGCGGCTGAACGCAGCTTTTTGAAGGAATTGGAAGGCAGCTGTCAAGTCCCAATCGGTGCCTATTGTGAGCGCTTATCTGATAGTACGCTCAAATTGACAGGTATGGTGGGTGAGACTGATGGAAGTACGGTATTAAGGGAAGAAATCACCGGTGATCATCCTGTAGAGATGGGGGTTCAATTAGCTGACCGACTAAAAGCGTTAGGCGCTAAAGACATTCTTGATCGAGTGAAAGAAGAATTAGATGAATCCTGATCTTCCTTTGCAGGGTAAAACGGTCCTCATTACCCGTCAACAAAATCAATCTGCTCAAATGAGTGAGCGTATTAAGCAATATGGTGGTCAACCCATTGTTATGCCTGTTCTAACGTTCAAAAAACGGCAGCTTGATAAGCAGGAACAGCCTCGTCTACATGATGCTTATGATTGGATTGTTTTTACGAGTACCAATAGTGTCCGCTTTTTCTTTGAACATATCCATGTCCAAGATTTAAAACAAGTTAAAATAGCAGCCGTCGGTTCAAAAACGTCGGCGGCTATCCGAGCTTATGGTTTAACACCCGATTTTATACCGGATCAATATGATGCTGTATCATTAGGCGCTTATTTTGCCAGGCTGACCACTTACTGTCGGGTCTTATTACCACAGGGTAATCTGGCGAGAACGACCTTGAAAGAGAGCCTTATGAAAGCGGGGCATCATGTTCGATCGATTGTCCTTTACGATACAGTCATGAATGAGGAAAGTGATGCACAAATTGAGGCTTACCTAAGGGATGGGCAGGTTGATGTTGTGACTTTTGCGAGCCCTTCAGCTGTACATTTTTTTACCCATTTACTTGGTCCTGATCTTGCCTTAGTTCAAGGTCAAGCCGTTATCGCTTGTATTGGTAAGACAACCTATGCTGCTGCTCAAGAAGACGGTTTAACACCCAGCATCTTGCCGGAAACATTTACTGCTGAAGCGATGATTGATGCCATCGCTGCTTATTATAAGGAGGTTTGTAACTATGGAAAATACGTTTGATCGCCATCGTCGCTTGCGCCAAAATACAACCATGAGACACATGGTTCGTGAGACAACTTTAAATGCGCAAGATTTGATTTATCCGCTTTTTGTCGTTGAAGGTGAGCAGGTGAAAGATGAGATTCCTTCCATGCCAGGAATCTATCAGTTATCCATTGATCAGCTGGCACCTGAACTCGATGAGGTTCATTCTCTTGGTATCCCAGCTTTGATGTTATTTGGTGTCCCTGAACACAAAGATGCTATCGGCTCTGGAGCCTATCATGACCATGGGATTATCCAAGAAGCGACGAAATATATCAAACAGCATTACCCGAACCTTATGGTGATTGCGGATACGTGCTTATGTGAATATACCGACCATGGTCATTGCGGTGTCATATTTGATAATGATGTGGCTAATGATGATAGTCTCGAACTGCTCGCGCAAACGGCTGTATCTCAAGCCCAAGCGGGTGCTGACATCATTGCCCCATCCAACATGATGGATGGTTTTGTCACTGTCATTCGCCAAGCCTTGGATGATGCCGGATTTACAAACACGCCTATTATGTCTTATGCCGTGAAATATGCTTCTGCTTACTATGGTCCATTCCGTGATGCTGCGGACAGCACACCGCAGTTTGGTGATCGCAAAACCTATCAAATGGACCCGGCTAATCGTCTTGAAGCGCTTCGCGAAGCAGCATCAGATGTTGAGGAAGGAGCCGATTTTTTAATGGTTAAACCGGCCTTACCTTATTTGGATATCATCAGAGATTTGAAAAACCAGTTTAATCTACCATTAGTGACATACAATGTTAGCGGTGAATATGCGATGATCAAAGCAGCGGCCCAGAATGGTTGGTTAGATGAAAAGGGAGCTGTCCTTGAGAAGCTCTACAGTATGAAACGCGCAGGTGCTGATTTAATCATCACTTATTTTGCTAAAGATGCGATCCGTTGGTTAAATGAAACCCAATAAAATGGAAAGAGGTGCTAAGGTTGATATGAATCTATCTAGTTCTGAAGAGGCATTTACAAAAGCAAAACAAGTCATGCCAGGTGGTGTGAACAGTCCCGTACGCGCTTATAAATCTGTCGATATGACGCCCATCTATATGACGGAGGGCAAAGGATCGAAAATATGGGATATTGATGGGAATAAATACTTGGATTATGTTTTGTCTTGGGGCCCATTGATTTTAGGTCATGCTGATGCTGAAGTTGTGAAAACCCTCAAAGATGTGACTGAAAAAGGGACAAGCTTTGGGTCCCCGCATATCTTGGAAACGAAATTGGCGGAATTAATAACAGAGCGGGTACCATCTGTAGATATTGTAAGAATGGTCAATTCTGGAACAGAAGCAACGATGAGTGCCTTGCGGTTGGCACGCGGTTATACCGGCCGGGACAAAATTTTGAAATTTGTTGGCTGTTATCATGGACATGGGGATTCACTACTCATCAAGGCAGGGTCCGGTGTGGCCACACTTGGATTACCTGATAGTCCTGGCGTTCCCTCAGGCATAGCTAGTAACACGATCACTGTCCCGTATAATGACTTAGAAAGTGTACGCTATGCATTTGAACAATATGGCGATGAATTAGCGGCCGTTATTGTTGAACCTGTTGCCGGGAATATGGGTGTTGTCCCGCCTCAGCCTGGATTTCTTGAGGGATTGCGCGATGTAACAGAAGCGAATGGTTCCCTACTAATTTTTGATGAAGTGATGACCGGTTTTCGTGTAGGCTATAACTGTGCACAAGGTTATTTCGGGGTCACACCGGACATCACTTGCTTCGGCAAAGTGATCGGTGGAGGTCTGCCTGTCGGTGCCTTTGGTGGTAGAAAAGACATTATGGAACAAATGGCTCCGAGTGGATCTATTTATCAATCGGGCACGCTTTCCGGAAACCCTCTAGCTATGGCAGCCGGTTATACAACACTTAAACAATTGACGCCAGATGATTATGATCAATTCAAGCAAAAAGCCAGCCGATTAGCTGAAGGTTATAAGCAGGCTGCTCGTCACTACGATGTGCCTTTAACGGTTAATCAAGCGGGATCGATGTTTGGTGTGTTTTTCACAAACCAAGATGTTGTTGATTTTGATAGTGCTAAAAGTGCTGATCTTGACCTGTTTAAATCCTATTTTCATGCAATGATTGAACAAGGTATATCACTCGCACCGTCTCAATTCGAAGGTCTGTTTCTATCAAAAGCTCATTCTGATGCGGATATTGAAACGACGATTGAGGCCGCTGAACAGGCTTTTTCAAAACTCTCATAAAAAAAACGGAGAACCTGCAGTTGCTAAGCTGCAGGTTTTCTTTTTAATCTTTTATTCATAATTCCTCATCTTCGGCATAGATTTATTAGTGATAACTGTTGAAGGGGTGAACTATCTTGTCTGAAACCGCCAATCAATTGCAGTTCTCCATTAATGAATCCATATGGTTTCAAGATGGGCAAGAGGCTGAAGAAATTATGTCCATTGCTCTCGAACCGGACATCAGGATAGAAGAAAATGACCAATATGTTTTAATTAAAGGCTCTTTAAGATTAAATGGCGAGTATAAGCCTGATGAAACGGCCTATGAAACAAATTCTGATCCTTTAGAGCAAAGTTCTTATCGAACGATGGACAGTATTACTGAGACCGATGTGGATACGGCTTTGTTTGAACATCATTTTCCTGTAGATATTACAGTTCCGGCTAACAGAATCGATGAGGTTGGTGATGTGTTAGTTTCAGTAGAAACGTTTGATTACACATTAAAGGAGAATAATTGTATCCAACTGGAAGCGGATGTTGCTATTTCTGGACTTGTTGATCGTGAGGCAGCCGTTCCTTCATCCAAGTCTGATTCTGAGGAAGCATCTGAAGATCAAGAGGCAGTGACTCAACCTGAAGTTGATCATGCGGATGAGGTTGAAACTGATTTTGAGCCTGTGAGCTACTCGGCGTATCGTCAATATGACGATGAAGAGATTGACGATACCCCGAAAGTGGATGTCATACCGAGAGAGGAAGAGGTTCAGGAAGAGGTTCAGGAAGAGGTTCAGGAAGAGGTTCAACCGGAACTCGATTATCAAACTGAACCGGAACGGCCCGGCGTCGACCAAGATGATGTCTATGAAGCGGAACCGCCTGCTGAGACGCCATTTAAACAGTATGAGAGCCCGGCGATTGAAGTGGGTACCAACCCAGAAGTTCCTGAAGTTAATGATGTTGATAACCAGGATTCCGCCGGTACTTATGTAAGCACACAAAATAGTGATAACGCACTTTATTTGACAAAAATGTTAGCTCAAGATGACGAGAACGAACAGTTTTCAAAAGTTAAAATGTGTATTGTTCAAAACGGTGAATCATTGGAAAGTATATCAGAACGGTATAAAGTCCCAGTTACCGCCATCCTTAGAAAAAATGAATTGGAAACAGATATCTTGAATGGCGGGCAAGTGCTTTATATTCCTGTTAACAATTAGACTATAAGTAATAACGGCACGTGACCATAACGAGTTTGGTCACGTTTCTTATTCACCGAATAAAACGATGGATACTTGGGGGTGAAAACTTGGAACGCCTATCTGATTCGCAGCTTAATACAGTCATTGAACAATATGGGCTAAATCTTTTGTCATTAACGGTCTATGATCGTTTGTTTAAAATTGATACGCTATCAGGGACGTATGCATTAAAAAAAACAGATATGAGTTCACAACGCGTAGAACAGTTCACCAATATTATAAGCCAGCTTGAGTCCCAGCCACTATCGCTCATCCCAATTATTCGTACGAAATATGGTGATTATGTTGTGGAAGCGGAAGGGGCTGTGTTTTATTTAATGCCCTGGATCAAGAATCAATTATTAGACGATGAGCATGAACGCGTCAAACGACTCGTCACTCAGACGGCGTTACTCCACCGTCATACCAAACGTGCTCAGCCTGATGGAGGAATCGTTGCGGAGCAATTAAGGAATAGGTGGGCGCGTATAGAACAATTTATGGAGCAGTTTGCCGATCGCTCAGAACATCGATTGTATCCGTCTCCTTTTGAACAACAATATTTAAATAGCTTTCATCGTTTGATGACCGTCTCGGAGGATGCGAGACAACAATTAAATGAATGGCAACAGCAGTATAGAGATTCAGGTGAGTTATCCGTTATATGCCACGGCCGGCTCCAGCCAAACCGGGTTTTATCCACTCCGGAGAGTGATTATTTAACCATTTTTGACGATGCGTACCGGGCATCCCCCTGTTTTGATCTGGCGTATTTCTTTCGCCGGTTACCATATTATGTGAATGGGGAGGCTGAAAGCTATCAGCACTGGTTAACCTTGTATGAAGCGCATTATACGTTAAGTACAGCCGATTACTACTTATTGTCAGCGATGCTCATATTTCCAGAACCATTAGTATCCCGTACGATCGATTACACCCGTAGAGACGATGACCAATTGGAGATTGATGCTGTTAACCAATGGAACTTTACGAAGGAGCATTATGAGGGACTGAATGCATGGGCAGCCACACTAGTTAAGGATGATATCTCTGATGCAACCGGCTCTAATGACAATTTATAGCCAACGCTTTAAGAAACATATATATAGACTGACTAATATCGCTAATAAAATCACATCAAACGTGGTTGGTAACATAATGGTTCTGAGTAGTTGAAAACAGGCAATCGGCAAAATCATCGTTTCCAAACCGTCTCTGACCCTCCGTAGCCATGGGGGCAGTCGATATTTATTGAACGTCCACCGGTTAAACATGATTTATCTGCCTCCTTGGAGAGCTGTTTTATTGTATCCTATGGTTGGGATGGCCTAAATGTGCACAATTCCTAGTGATGGAGTTGACGTTTGGGTCGATTACGGGTAAAATATGTCTACAAATAAGGTTCCTAAATGCTTGGAAAGGGAAGAGTAGGGCGAGCCAACCAACAGAGAGAGAAATCACTTGCTGCAAGGTTTCTTTGGTACCAAGGCTACCCGAATGTCGCCCTGGAGCAGCTTCTCCGAATTTTTTGAAGTAGGATAAGCCGGTGTGTCGCCGTTACCTGTCAGAGCCGGCGTATGATTTTGTGCGTAAAAAAGGTGGTACCGCGGAGCGTTCTTCGTCCTTTAGGGAGAAGAAGGCTTTTTTATTTTGGTTAAAAATTTTGGCAACATATAGAAGGAGTGAGGATATGGCAGAGCAGCAAGAAATGCCGACGAAATATGATCCGGGGCAATCTGAAGCTAAGTGGTATGAGACTTGGAAGCAAAATGATTATTTTAATGCCGATAATGATCAGAGTAAGACGCCGTATACGATTGTGATTCCACCTCCAAATGTCACAGGCAAATTACACCTTGGTCATGCATGGGACACAACGATGCAAGATTTATTGGTTCGCTTTAAAAGAATGCAAGGCTATGATGCCCTCTATTTGCCAGGGATGGATCATGCCGGTATCGCAACACAGTCTAAGGTTGAAGGAAAGTTGAAAGAAGAAGGTCAGAGTCGTTATGATCTAGGACGCGAAAATTTCCTAGAAGTGGCATGGAATTGGAAAGATGAATATGCGACATTCATTCGTGAACAATGGGCCAAGCTTGGCTTATCTCTCGATTATTCACGGGAGCGATTTACACTTGATCAAGGGTTGTCAGAGGCCGTTCGTCATGTCTTTGTCAACTTATATGAAAAAGGCCTGATTTATCGCGGCGAATATATTATTAACTGGGATCCGGCCACACAAACCGCACTCTCAGACATTGAGGTTGAATATAAAGAGATTCAAGGCCACTTGTATCATATGCGTTATCCATTAACTGACGGCTCCGGGGCGATTGAAATTGCCACAACACGTCCGGAAACAATGCTTGGGGATACAGCGATTGCCGTTCACCCTGATGACGAGCGTTATCAAGATTTAATTGGAAAGACAGCGGTTTTACCGATTGTTGGACGGGAGATTCCGATTGTTTCAGATAGCTATGTTGAGATGGCATTTGGCTCAGGCGCTGTTAAAATCACGCCGGCTCATGACCCGAACGATTTTGAGATGGGGAACCGCCATGATTTGTCAAGGATTTTAGTTATGGACGAATCAGGAACCATGAATGATAATGCTGGTAAGTACCAAGGTATGAACCGATTTGAATGCCGCAACCAGTTGGTTGCAGATTTGCAGTCAGAGGGTGTTTTAACTGAGGTCGAAGAACATATGCATTCGGTCGGTCATTCTGAGCGAAGCGGTGCGGTTGTTGAACCGTATTTATCAACCCAGTGGTTCGTTAAAATGCAGCCGATTGCTGATGAAGCCATCAATTTGCAATCAAACGACGATAAAGTTAATTTCGTTCCACCGCGGTTTGAAAATACCTATCTGCATTGGATGGAAAACATACGTGATTGGTGTATTTCCCGTCAACTATGGTGGGGACATCGGATTCCAGCTTGGTACCATAAAAAAACCGGCGAGGTTTATGTTGGCATGGAGGCGCCTGAAAATCTAGATGATTGGCGACAGGATGATGACGTTTTAGACACGTGGTTTAGCTCAGCTTTGTGGCCATTCTCAACATTAGGTTGGCCTGATGAACAAGCAGAAGATTACCAGCGCTATTTCCCAACAAATACGCTTGTCACAGGTTATGACATTATTTTCTTCTGGGTTGCACGAATGATTTTTCAGTCGGTTGAATTCACGGGAACGAAGCCATTTGCTGATGTGTTGCTTCATGGTCTAGTTAGAGATGCTGAGGGCCGTAAGATGAGTAAGTCGCTAGGCAATGGCATTGATCCCATGGATGTAATTGATCAATATGGTGCGGACGCGCTGCGCTATACGCTTGCGACAGGGACAACCCCGGGGAACGATTTACGCTTCCAATGGGAGAAAGTAGAAGCAAACTGGAATTTTGCCAACAAGATTTGGAATGCATCGCGGTTTGTGATCATGAACTTAGGTGACTTTACCGCTCGTGATATTAATCTTTCTGGTCAAAAAACGGTGGCTGATGAATGGATTTTGACACGTTTGAATGACACTATTGAGACGGTAACAAAATTCTTTGACCGTTATGATTTCGGTGAAGCCGGTCGTCACTTATATTCATTTATTTGGGATGATTTCTGTGATTGGTATATCGAGATGGCCAAATTGCCGTTGTATGGCGATGATCGTAACGCCAAATTAATGACAAAGTCCGTCTTGTGTTATGTCTTGGACCAAACATTACGTTTGCTTCATCCCATCATGCCGTTTGTGACGGAAGAAATTTGGCAGCACTTACCACATCAAGGTGAGACGCTCATGCGGCAAAGCTGGCCGGAAACGAATCCATCTTGGCATAATAATCAGGCTGTTCATGCCATGCAGTTACTACAAAATATTATTAAAAATGTTAGAAATATCAGGGCGGAAAAAGACGTCGCACCAAGTAAACCCATTGTTTTACAAATCAAGCCCGCTTCCGAAGATGCTGCTCAAGTTATCAAAAATAATCAGGCCTATATTGAGCGGTTTTGTCATCCAGAGACCCTTGATGTCAATCCGGATTTAGAACCATCGGAACAATCCGTATCAGCGGTTGTCACCGGTGCAGAGTTGTATTTGCCGCTAGAAGGGTTGATCGACATTGATGAAGAATTAAACCGATTGAACGATGAACTTAGGCGGTTGAACTCTGAAGTGGAACGTGTCCAAAAGAAATTGAATAACGAAGGATTTGTTAATAAAGCGCCTGAAAGCGTTGTTGATGCTGAACGGCAAAAAGAAAAAGATTACCTTGAAAAACGAGACAAAGTCAAAGAGCGTATTGCCGAACTCAGGCAGTAAAAATTAAGGATGAAGGTGGCGGTCGATAATCCGTCGCCTTTTTATTTGGAGGTTAGAGTAAATGTTTATGACACGAGATGATGTTTTAGAAGCACTTCATCAGTTAAAACCACATGGCATTAAGCCAGGAACAGAACGTATGACATGGATCTTGAATCAGTTAGGGAATCCAGAAAGGCGTATTAAGGCCATTCATATAGGGGGGACCAATGGTAAAGGGTCGGTGGTTAACTTCCTTAGTTCTATGTATCGAGAAGCCGGCTATGATGTTGGAGCCTTTATCTCACCATATATAACGACATTCAATGAACGAATTTCAATCAATGGGGTCAATATTACCGATCAAGACTTGGTTGCAGCCGCTAACGAGGTATTCCCGTATGTACAAAATCTTATTTCGACAACGGATTTAGGCGAACCGACGGAATTTGAAGTGATTACATTAATCAGTTTAGTTTATTTTAGCAGGATCAGACGTTGTGATCTAGTGCTATATGAAGTCGGCCTTGGCGGTCGTCTTGATTCGACGAATGTTATTCATCCAATTGCGACAGTCATCACCAATGTTGGTCAAGATCATATGGCCTATTTAGGAAATACTCTTGAAAGTATTGCCCGGGAAAAAGCCGGAATTATTAAATCAGGTGTTGCGGTGATCACGACTGCAGATGATCCAGCGCTTAACATCATCACTGAAACAGCGAAGGAATATCATGCTCCCTTATACGCGTTAAATCAACGTTTCTCTGTCACTCCTGAGGATGAGAACGAACCGGAAGTTGATTTTACTTTCAGCTATGGTAGGAAGGTCATGGATCATCTCTCGATTAATATGATAGGAACACATCAATTAAAAAATGCTGCGGCAGCGCTGATGGTTGTTGATTACTTAGAAACGTTTTATGCGATTTTATGTGATCGTGAACATGTATATGCTGGTTTACGCAAAGCATCATGGCCCGGCCGAATGGAAATTGTGTCTCGACAACCGCTTACAATCTTAGATGGGGCTCATAATCCGGAAGGAATGCAGGCTTTGGTTACGACGTTACAAACAAAATATCCTGATTATAATGTACGTGTCCTCTATACCTCTTTAAGTGACAAACCCAATGACGATATGATCAAGAGCCTATCCGGACAAGTGCAGACCATGATATTGACAACTTTTGATTTTCCACGGGCGAGTCAACCTGAGCAACTCAAAAATTTATCGGTTTGTCCTGACAGCCGTGTACAAGCAGATTGGGAATCTGCCCTGAACCAGCTTATAAATGAAGCAGATGAGCAAGATTTAATCTTGATATGCGGATCTCTATACTTTGTAGCGGAAGTCCGGAAGCGATTCGTTAAAACCGCTAATTTTTAAATTATTTTCAAAAAAGGATACATTTTTTTAGCAAAGTTTGCTAATATAATAACTAGCCATAAAGTTGGAGGACTTTTGTACGGACTTAAAGGAGGTGATGGTGATGAGTGAGCGGCAAACCAACCTATTATGGATGATTTGGGCAGTAATCGGCCCGCTCAGCTTTATTGTTGTATATATCACCAACCCTCCGGTTATGAACGGCTCGTTTCTGGCCATTATGACGATGGCAGGCTTATTGATTGTTTCTGCCTTATCCTACTTTAGAGTGCGTGGGACAGATATTATTGTACTGCAAGGCATTTCTATTGCCGTATTTTTGATTTTTGGTCTATTTGTGGAAATGGCATTAACGCAAATATCCATTCTTATTTATATGTTATCCAAACGATTATCCAGAGAGCAGCACTATAAATTTCCAATTAATTCGCTCATGTTTTTGTTTGTATCCATTGTTTCAGCACTGATCTATTTTTGGCTCGGCGGTGATATTGGGATGACACAAAATAGTCGAACCTTAGATTTCATCCCCATATTGGGCTATGTTCTAGCTTCGTTTGGAAGCAATCAGTTGTTTTTATATGGACTCAGATGGTTTCTTATAAAAGACAGACGTTTTTTTGGCAAAGATTTGTTTTGGGAATTGATAACGATTATATTAATGATGCCTGTAGGCATTATCCTATATATTTTATTTTTTGATATGGGGATTTACGGCATCCTGATTATTGCCATACCGGTAATGACTTTGTCGATCATATTCCGCATGATGAACCGGAGCTATGAAGTGAATCAATTGCTTCAACGATCAAATCAAATCGGTCAGCAGTTAACGGAAAAGTTGGAAGTTAATCAAATCACAAATTTATTTTTTCAATCTATTACGAAAATTTTAAGAGTTGACTATTTATACATTATTGATATCGATGATCAGGGAAAGTTCAGTCTTGTTCAACTCTATGAGAAATCCCCGAATGCGGTTAAAGGTGGGCAAATCAAATCCTCATCAGGAATTAGCTGGAAAGTAGGATACACAGGAGGAAGTTACCGCGCTGACAAACGAAAGCAATGGCGTCATTTATCAAAAGGATTTTTGCCTAGAACGGCTGAATCCGTTCTATCCGTTCCTATGAGAAGAAATAATGAGGTTGTGGGTGTGATCACCGCCGCGTCGGAATCCAAATATGTATATGAAAAACATCACTTGATGGTTTTAGAAATTATGGCGAATTTTTTAGGAGTCGCCATTGAAAACGCCCGGAACTATGAAAAGACCAAACAAGAGAGCGAACGTTGTCCACTAACCAACTTGTATAATTATAGATATTTTGCAAATTTACTGGAAGGTCATTTTCGAAATCTGACCGCTGATGAACCGTTCTCGATCATTATGATTGACTTAGACTTTTTCAAACGCATTAATGATACCTATGGTCACGAAACCGGGAATCAGGTGTTACGCGAAGTGGCGAAACGGTTAATGCAAATTGTTGGTCAAGGGGGGACTGTGGCTCGGTATGGTGGAGAAGAATTTGTTGTTTATTTGCCGAATGCTGAATGGGGGGATGCCTTTGAAATGGCTGAAGATATCCGTTATCGAATTTCGGAAGAACCATTTTTAACAGTATCATCGCTGGAATATGAAGAGAAAGAATGGATTCATCTAACAGCTAGCATCGGTATATCGACGGCACCTGAACAAGGAGAAGATTCCGTGACATTGATCAGAAATGCTGATCGAGCTATGTATTCTGGTGCCAAAAAAAAGGGACGAAATCGTGTAGCTACCTATACAGGTTAAGAGGGGTGTTCTATGACGGAATGGATTCAAAATTTATTATTCCTAATCTTCGGTAGTTTTTATGGTTCTTGGTTGTCGATGGTTGGTATTCGAATATCCATGGCACCGCATCATGAACTCCAATATCACTGGATGGCGGGTCGTGAACCGTTCCTTGCTATTCCGCTTATGGCTATAATAGGCAGTAGATTTGGTAGGCTTCGGAGACTGAGCCCGCTGTTGAAACGATATCCTTTATTGGAGGGGCTGTCAGGCATTAGCTTTTTTCTAGCCTACTTTTACTCTTTGACCCTCTCAGGGTTCCTCACATCTTTTTTATTACTTTCCTTATTGATTATTGTGGTCTCTGCGGACCTCGCTTATTTTATCATTCCCGATTTAGCCTTGCTGACATTTCTCATTTCTTACGGTATCGCTTTTTTTTATGATTGGATTCAATTGGCTCAGATGTTTTGGTTAGGCGGCTGTCTGCCTGTGTTTATTTATTGTCTCATGCCGAAAAACTATCGACATAAACTGGGGGCGGGTGACATAAAATTGCTATCAGTCATAGGCATAGCAGTTGGTTTAACACACATTTACATAATTATGTTCATCGCGTCGGTTACAGCTTTAATTTATATGGGGATCCAGGGGGTTAGGCATCAATCGTCTATCCATCAACCAATGCCCTTTGCACCGTTTATCGCCGTTGGAACTGTCGCAATACTCCTATTCTCATAAACCGTTGCCGCTTCTGATGTATGAAACGTGTCGTAATCCAACGAAGTTCATCCGACATAACTCTGGTTTTTTTGCGCGGAAGTTGTGGTAACTTATGAGACAAGCATCACTGATGTCAGTGAAAGGAGCGAATGAGCTTGGCGAATCAGTCATTCCATGATGATGATAACATTTCGGTTGAATTTAATGGTCATAAGACGAAATTAGATAAACCAAAGGAAGAAACGTCTGCCGCTGATAGTGATCGAACCTTGAATTGGCAGCCGGCTTTTGGTCAAACAGAGACAGAAGAGGGGCCAGAGCAACAGTCGAGTACGATTGATACGGACAAGACCATTCATTTTAAACCTCATAGAAAAAAGATGAAGAAAAAAAAACGAGGACGGTCGATCATTAATAAGAAAAGCCCACATGATCATGGTGTTATCTTTAAAAAGTTTTGGATTCCATTATTGTCCGCTATCGTGGTTGGCCTGGGTACTGGCTTTAGCGTTTTGTTATTTGTTAATAGCTCTCCTGAAAATAAAAATTTATCTTCGCCCGCTGAAGGGGGAACAAGCACCCGTTCTAATCAAACCCATCAATCTGATCAAACTTCAGGATCTTTTCCCACCGATCAATTGACTTTAAAGATTAATGCCGCTCAGGCGGGTGCTTTTAAGTCATCAGACCGGGCTACCGAGCGTGTTAAAGAGGTAAAGAATAAGGACATGTCGGCGGTAATTATCAAAGTATCAGACTATTACAGGGTTATTGTAGGGATATCAGGAAGTCAAAATGGAATCAAAGATAAGGTCGGACAATATGAACAGAAGCTTGGTAAAGACCAAGTCATTGATAAAACCTTTAATTTGTCGACATCATCTGTTTCAGGGATTGAGAAGCAAGAGACATTTGATCACTTAGTTAAGGGAAAAACGTTCCTTACCAAACTGGTTGATCAATCATCACAGGGATTTCCTGCTGATGACAAACTTATAAAGGACATAAAGACATGGAAAAATAAAGATATTGACGGTGCTCCCAAGCTATTAGTTGAGTTTGAAAAACAACTGTCAAACACGGCAAAGGAAAGTGGAAATGGACAACAGCAGTTATTACAGGCGGTTTCACAGTATACGTCAATTCTTAATCAATCAAACTAAAGGTGGTCGATGACCACCTTTTTCTATATTAAAAAAATGTCGGTTTTTGTCGCCATAAAATCGAGACGACTTGCGAAACATATAAATTAGAGGATTAAGTGGGGTTTTTTTTACATGACATGTATTAGGTTTTATGGTAAGTTACTATTATAACGACCCTACCCCGAAACATCCTTGGACAGGGTGAAACTTCTTATATCCCCTTTCTTAGTCACAGTTAAATTTCCTATGTTTTGATGTATTGCAAAACCAAATGCTACTCTCATTCGTCCAATTATGGAACAGGTGAGGTCGTCTTTGACAGCTATGGTCAGTCACGAATTTATTCAAGGGAGGCTTTAGCTATTGACGAGTACTTCATCCATGTTAATCCGTGACGTTCCAAAAGAGGAACGCCCACGGGAACGCTTAATTAATGAGGGGCCTGAGGCTTTATCCAATCAAGAAATCTTAAGCATTGTGTTAAGAACAGGGACTCGTGAGGAATCGGTTATCCAGTTGGCACACAGGTTGTTGCAGCAATTTGAAGGTTTGCGGTTATTGCAGGATGCAAATGTAGAGGAATTAATCAAAATGAAAGGTATCGGCCAAACCAAAGCCGTTCAATTGATAGCAGCTCGGGAATTAGGACGTAGGTTTAAACGATTGAAGAATGATCAAACTTTCGCCATCCGTTCTCCTCAAGACGGTGCTAACTATGTGATGGATGAATTGCGGTTCCTTTCACAAGAACATTTTGTTTGCCTATATTTGAATACGAAAAATCAAATATTACAGCAAAAGACAATTTTTATCGGCAGTCTTAATGCCTCCATAGTCCATCCAAGAGAAGTGTTTAAAGAAGCGATTAAGCGCTCGGCGGCTTCCATTGTCTGCTTTCATAATCATCCGAGTGGTGATCCAACACCAAGTCATGAGGATATGGAAGTGACGAAGCGTTTAGTTGAATGTGGTTCGCTTTTGGGTATTGAAGTTTTGGATCATATTGTTATCGGTGACCAAAAATTTGTCAGTTTAAAAGAAAAAGGTGTCGTTTAACCCTACTTTTTCGTTTGTGTTTGTTTTATAATTGATTTTATGAGTTATGCACCATGAAGGGAGATACATAAACATGCTTGGCGGATTTTCTAAGGATTTGGGAATTGATTTGGGAACAGCCAATACACTTGTCTATGTCAAAGGTAAAGGTGTGGTTGTTAGAGAACCGTCGGTTGTCGCCATCCGAACGGATACTGGAAAGATCGAAGCTGTCGGCAATGAAGCAAAAAACATGATTGGACGAACTCCGGGTAATATCGTTGCCCATCGTCCGATGAAAGACGGTGTCATCGCTGATTTTGAAACAACATCGACGATGATGAAATATTTTATTGAACAGGCCCAGAAGAGTCGATCCATGTTCTCAAGGAAACCGAATGTGGTTGTCTGTGTTCCCTCGGGGACAACAGCGGTTGAACAACGGGCTGTTGAAGATGCGACCAAACAAGCCGGTGCAAAGGAAGCCATTCCGATTCCGGAACCTTTTGCGGCCGCTATTGGTGCTGACTTGCCGGTGTGGGAACCCACCGGAAGCATGGTCGTTGATATTGGCGGGGGAACAACAGAAGTCGCCATCATATCATTAGGAGGCATTGTCACAAGCCAATCCATCCGGGTTGCTGGTGATGAGATGGACGATGCCGTTATTCAATATATTAAAAAGACCTATAACCTAATGATTGGTGAAAGAACATCGGAAGCATTAAAAATGCAAATTGGGTCCGCTGGAGCGTCAGAGGAATATGACAGCATGGAAATTCGCGGTCGTGATTTATTATCAGGACTACCGAAAACCATTGAAGTCGGTGCCGAGGAGATTAGTCAGGCTCTATCGGATACCGTTAACCATATCATTGAAGCTGTGAAAGTCACCCTTGAACGTACTCCACCCGAACTAGCTGCAGACATCATGGATCGAGGGATTGTGTTAACAGGTGGCGGTGCCATGCTCCGCCATTTAGATCGGATGATGAGTGACGTCACGCAAATGCCAGTCATCGTCGCTGAAAATCCTATGGACTGTGTAGCAATTGGGACTGGAAGAGCATTAGAAAATATGCCACAATTGAAAGCGAAAGCAAGCTTATCTCCAAATAAAGGTTCCAATTAAATGCATATGCTTAGCAAGTAGGTGACAACATGCCGCGTTTTTTTTCTAATAAAAAATTAATTGTATTGTTAACTGGGCTGATCGTTTTGGTAGCATTGATTGGATATTCATTAAAAGACCGCGAAGATGCGACAGTAGCTGAACAGTTTCTCCATGATACAGTTGGATTTTTTCAAAGAATGTTTCATACACCCGCACAATACGTTGCGGGTTTCTTTGAGACTATTGATGATATTCAAAATGTCTATAAAGAAAATGAACTGCTAAAATCGAGATTAAAGGATTATGCTGAAGTTCGCACTAAATATAATCAACTCAAAAAAGATAACGATGAACTTAGAGATCAGCTAGACATGGGTGAGCATTCCAAATTGTCGGGATATAACCAGCAATTGGGGACGGTTATTGCTCGTCCATTTGATGAGTGGAATCAGCTATTAACCATTAATATTGGCGGACAAAGTGGTGTACATAAAGGAATGGCTGTTAAAACAAGTGAAGGTTTAGTTGGAAGAGTGACAACAGTGAGTCAATTCACGAGTGTTGTGTCTTTGATTACCGATCCACTAAGTATTAATCAGATTCCCGCCGCTATCAATGGAAAAAAAGATATTAATGGCATGATTGAAGGTTACAATTCAAAGCAGAACGTCTTGTTATTTAAAAAGCTACCCGTCGAATCGAACATTAAAAAAGGGATGGAAGTTATCACATCCGGCATGGGAGGCGTTTATCCAAAAAGTGTTTATATTGGAAAAGTTGTAAGTGTCAATACGGAAAGCAACGGACTATCACAAACAGCGAAAGTGAAGCCGGCTGCTGATTTTTCGAATATCAATTATGTTCATGTTCTTGATCGTCTAGCTAAGTCGTCTAAGAAAGAAGCGAAGGAGGATGAGTCTTGACTCTGTTTTTCTTGATCTTGATCCTCTTTGTTTTTTTTATATTCCAAGGGACGGCTATGGACGTCTTCTCAGCTGAGTGGTTTGGTTTCCAATTTGCCGACGTGCCCCATTTTGTGCTCATCGGCTTGGTTATGATCGCTGTTTTTCATAAACGTAGTACAGCCATTGTACTGGCTGTTAGCTTTGGATTGCTGACGGATATTATTTATACAAATGTGCTGGGTGTTTATGGATTCTGCTTGCCTATAACTGTTTATTTGGTTACGGGATTGAACCGGTTACTGCATATGAATATCTTCGTCATCTTTTTCATGGCGGTTTTCTCGGTTGCAATTTTAGAAATGAGTGTCTACGAAATTTATAGTTTGATTGGTAATGTGAACATGGACCTTTCTCATTTTTGGACAGTTCGAATGCCGCCAGTTCTTATTCTCAATGGTGTTGCCTTAATATTATTGTTTTATCCCTTAAGAAATTTGATATTAAAGCTAAAAAATAGAGAAGAAGACGAATAATAAAGGAATTACTCTTTTTTATGTCGAATTGATTAAAGGTGCCCGAGGTGAATTCAATGTCTAATAAACAACCGTATATAACTATAAAAGGGAAAAAAGATGGCCTTATTTTAGTGCTTGATGATCGTTGTTCATACGATTTATTGCTTGAGGAATTAAAGCAAACTTTAGACAGCCAAACCGTTAATCAAAATGAGCCGTTAATCTCTGTTAAGGTTGAAATGGGGAACCGCTACTTAACTTCGGATCAAGAACAAGTGATTAAAAATATTATTAGAGAAAAGAAACAACTGCTCGTGACAGAGATTCAATCCAATGTGATCACCAGAGAAGAGTGTCAAGAACAACTGCGCAAACAGCAACTTCATACACTTCCAAAAATGGTTAGATCAGGACAGGTTGAAGAAATTGACGGTGATTTGTTGTTATTGGGTGATGTTAATCCGGGGGGTAAGGTTGTTGCGACCGGTAATATTTACATTATGGGCTCACTTCGTGGATTAGCTCATGCTGGGAGTCAAGGGAACCGGGAAGCAACAATTTCAGCTTCACAGATGAAACCGATGCAGCTACAAATTGCCAATGTTTGGTTAAATGATGAAGAAGATGTTGGGGAAGATCATCAATTGATGGTGTCAGCCTATATTGATCAGACAGATGAGAAAATATCGATTGACCGAATCCAAAATATGATGAAGAAACATAGCCTAACTTCAAGCTTGTCATGATAAAGGGGTGTGTCAAAAATGGGGGAAGCTATTGTTATTACATCAGGAAAAGGCGGTGTTGGTAAGTCAACGACAACGGCCAACTTAGGCACCGTCTTAGCCCTCCAAGGAAAACGGGTCTGTCTTGTTGATACAGATATCGGCCTACGGAACTTAGATGTTTTAATGGGGCTTGAAAATCGTGTGATCTATGATCTGGTTGATGCCGCTGAAGAGCGATGCCGGGTTGAGCAGGTTTTGATCAAAGACAAACGGTTTGACGCTTTAAGTTTGGTTCCGGCTGCTCAAACAAAGGACAAGTCCTCAGTAAGTCCGGAACAAATGAAAACCATTATTGAAGAATTAAAACGCGATTTTGATTATGTATTAATTGACTGTCCAGCCGGCATTGAACAAGGATTTAAGAACGCTGTCGCCGGTGCTGATCAAGCTATTGTCGTAACGACACCTGAGGTTTCAGCTGTTCGCGATGCTGATCGCATTATCGGCTTGCTGGAAAAGGAAGAACAACTGGCACCTCCAAAGCTCGTTGTTAATCGAATTCGTCAACATATGGTCAAATCCGGAGAGATGCTCAATGTTGATGATATTTTACAAGTTTTATCCATTGATTTACTTGGCATCGTGACAGACGATGAAGAAGTCATTTCCAGCTCCAATCGGGGTGAACCCGTTGCCTTGAATCCGGATACTAAAGTATCCATTGCCTATCGTAACATTGGCAGACGGATTCTAGGTGAATCTGTTCCGTTAATGGCTGTTGATGAGCCGAAGGGACTTTTTTCAAAAGTGAAGCAACTATTAGGAATGCGTTAAAAGAACCTGTCGATTTTCAGGTTCTTTTTAATTAGCATAACTTGTCCGTTCCCGGCATAGGTTTGTACAAAAGTAAGTTATGTGAGGGGATGGATATTGTGAGCAAAATTGATGACATCAGACAGCGCCATGCTGCACGAAAGAAAGGAATAAAATCGTTTTCGGGTCGTCAATCAGAGACGATAAAATCTCATGGGACCTCCTCGCAAAGACCTGATCATGACCTTAATAGTGTCCATCCATTATTTCGCACACAATCATTTATCATTAAATGCATGATTGCGATCGTCTTAATTCTTGTTGTGGCGATTATAGATAAACAGCAGGGGGCAACGTTTGATCAAACAAAACATGTGGTTCAGCAAACGTTAAACCGAGATGTTAATTTTACCAAACTCTCATCATGGTATGAGGACACCTTTGGTTCCTCGCCCGTCGCTTTTTTTCCCAGTTTAACGGATCAAGATCAGGCTAAAAAAACAACGGGTCAAGGAGCCAAGAAACAGGAAGCTGATTATGCTGTGCCGGTGAGCGGTCAGGTGTCAGAGTCGTTCTCAACTCAAACTAACGGTATTTTAATGGCTACCAAGCCAGGGTCAGCTGTTACAGCTGTTAAAAGTGGTACGGTTATTTCAATTGAAAATAAAGAGGGCATTGGTAAAACCGTCATCATTCAGCATAATAATGCTGAATCATGGTATGGCAAAATGGATGGTGTTAAGGTTAAACCTTATGAATTTGTTCAACAAGGCCAAAAAATTGGTTCGGTAAAAAAAGATCAGGATCAGGAGAGAGGGACGTTCTACTTTGCTTTAAAAAATGGTGATCATTTTGTCGATCCCATACAGGTGATTTCTTTTGATTAAAAAATGGTACAAAAGCGTTCGGATTCATCCCGTGTTTTGGTTTATACTCGGCGCAGGTATCATGACCGGTCACTTTTGGGAAGTTGTGACCGTTTTTTTTATTGTATTAGTCCATGAACTCGGACATGCCGCGGCTGCTTTGTTTTTTAAATGGCGGGTGACAGAAATTGTGCTACTCCCATTTGGTGGTGTTGCTAAAGTAGAGGAATTTGGAAATAAGACATTGAAAGAAGAATTGATCGTTACATTGGCAGGTCCCTTTCAGCATCTGTGGCTGCCCCTCTTATCTTGGATATTAGTTATGACCAATTTTTGGAATGAGGCCAACCATATAATGTTCATGGAAAAAAACGTCATGATCCTATTATTTAATTTAATTCCCGTTTGGCCTTTGGATGGTGGTAAAGTTTTACATATCATTTTTTCCAAACTATGGCCATTTAAAGTAGCCTACCGGAGAACGATGATGGCTTCGCTGGTGTTAATGGCGATACTCATGATAATAATGTATACTTTTCACATGTTTACTTTAAATTTTATGCTCATTATGACTTTTATTGGATTTGTTATTCTAAAAGAATGGCGGCAAATGAACTACGTGTTTATGAGATTTTTATTAGATCGGTGGGAATCAGGCCAACAGCAGACATCGAAAGTAAAGCGAATTAAAGTTAAACCTGAGGCAACGATGCATCAAGTGTGTGAAGGCTTTTACCGTGGAGTACGGCATTCAGTTATGATTGCTGATCCCCGTTCCCAGCAATCACTAGATGACGTGCTGGTGTTAGAGGCTTACTTCCGCAGGCATCCGCAATGTACGATTCAAGAATTGCTGTCTTAATAAACCTGGAACAGGCTGGGAGATTTTATGGAACTTGTTATTGATGAACAACCTTATTTGTATAAACATTATTTGTTGATGGATGACCGTATGATGGATCTTCATCTTTGGCCAGTGGGTAAGGTTTTAGCCGGCAACATCTATTTAGGATATGTTGAACATACGGCAAAAGGAATGGATAGTGTTTTCGTGAATATTGGGAATGGTGAGAAGGGTGTTCTTCCCATAAGTGAACAAGGAAACGCAACGACTAAAGGACAATCTCTATCTCCGGGGAATCGAGTGATTGTTCAAGTTAATAAAATGGGCAGAGACGGCAAGCGTCCTGTTTTGACTCAAAATCTGCAGTTCGCCGGTGGCTATATCATTTATATGCCAAAAGCTGGTTATGGCACCGCCTCTCGACAATTGTCCTACAAACAAGGCCAACACTTGAAAAAGGTCATGAAGTCGGTAACCGAAGCGAATGAAGGTTTTATTTTGCGGTCAGCGTCCGGCTATACCAATAGTGACACGCTTAAAGCTGAATGGCAGCGATTAAAAGAGCACTGGCGCCAACTGAAAGATCATATTGGTCGGAACACGGGCGAGCCGCGGTTGTTACAATCGGGATGGCCGATGACGGTGTCTCGTTTGTTCAATCGGTGTGTCACTGAAGACATTGATATGGTCATTAGCAATGATCAATCTGTATTGATGGACCTCAGGGATATGTTTGCTGCAGCGGATTGTGAGCCTCCGAGGTTCAATTATCAGAGACCACTCCCGGAAAACGTCCAAAAGGTGTGCCGAGAAACGATGCGTCAAGCGATCCAGCCGGTGATAAGGGATAAGAATGGTATGACAATTCATATTCATGAGACGGAAGCCCTAACAGCGATTGATATTAACATGGGCCGCTTTAAGACATCTGAAAATAAAATTGAAGCTGCCTATGCTGTCAACGAGGCGGCCATTCCGGTCATCATGCGACAGATGAAATTGAGGCAACTTCAAGGGATTATTTTAATTGATGCCTTGAAAATGAACTCTGCAAGGCATCGGATGCGCGTTCTTGACCAGATTAAGCAATGGGCCCAAACTGATCCAGTAAGGACAAAAGTTCATGGATATACGCAAACAGGGTTGATTGAAATAACTCGTCAATCAGCTGGTTTCCGGTTAAAGGATTGGGTGAAGCAACAGGGAAGTTCTGAACAATAATTGACACGCACAAGCCCAGCATGGTAAAATCAATGCGTTATTTTATGTTGGGGCACCGGCTCCAACCGCTCATGATAGGTTGTTAAAGTCGTTTCTAACGGCTGCCTATTTTTGGCGAGTCTGAGATATCAGAGGAGGTGCGCATATGTACGCTATTATTGAAACAGGCGGTAAACAGCTTAAGGTTGAAGAGGGCCAAGCGGTTTCCGTTGAAAAACTAGACGTTGAACCCGGCGAAACGGTGACTTTTGATAAAGTTTTGTTCGTCGGTGGCGACAATGTGAAGGTAGGTAACCCTCACGTTGACGGAGCTAATGTGACAGCAAAAGTCGCTGAACATGGCAAAGGTGATAAGATCGTTGTCTTTAAAATGAAACGTCGTAAAAATTATCGCCGTAAGCAGGGGCATAGACAGCCGTTCACTAAAGTAACCATTGATAAGATCAATGCCTAGTTAGGTTACTATAATGATTGATGTAACTGTTGCTCGTAATAGAGAATACCTGCAAACGGTGGTGATTGAAGGCCATGCCGGTTCAGGTCCCCATGGATTTGATTTGGTATGTGCTGGTGTATCTTCCGTTTCCTTTGGTGCTGTTAATGCGGTCGAGGCGCTATGTGATGTAACCTTGGTCGTTAATCAAGCCCAAGATGGTGGCTATATGCGAATTGATGTTCCAGATGGGTTATCCCATGAACAGGAACAATCCGTGCAATTGCTGCTGGAAGGTATGCTCGTTTCCTTGCGAACGATTGAAAACTCCTACTCGGAATTTATACAATTAAATGACTAAGGAGGTGCAGCTCATGCTTAAGTTGGACATTCAATTCTTTTCTGCGAAAAAAGGGGTCAGTAGTACCAAAAACGGTCGTGACTCTATTTCCAAACGTCTGGGTGCCAAGCGCGCTGATGGACAGGTTGTAACCGGCGGTTCTATCCTTTTCCGTCAACGGGGTACTAAAATATATCCAGGTAAAAACGTTGGCCGCGGCGGCGATGATACATTGTTTGCTAAGTCAGATGGCGTCGTTCGTTATGAACGTGTTGGTCGCGACCGCAAACGAGTCAGTGTTTATCCAGTTGCACAAGAAGCGTAAATTAAAAACCAGCCGTTTGGCTGGTTTTTTTATTGGCTATGTTAAAGTTTATTGTTGTTTTTTGCACTTCGTTGATTGTAGAGGGCAGGCAAAGTAAAACAGTCTTTTATTACATATATAATACAAAAGCTACAGTTGTTTTTTTGCAATGGAGACTCATGATATTTTGACATTATAACAGCGGACAGGCATGATATAATCAAACGGTATTTGTAGACAATATATTTAGGGGTTTTGCACATGGAAAATGAAGAGCTGGTTCGTGTCCTAAGCGGAGCAAGACACGATTGGCTAAATCAGCTTCAACTCATAAAAGCCCATTTAGCGCTTAATCGAATAGAACAGGCCGAAACTGTCATAGAGGATATCATTGTTACGGCCCAAAACGAAGCAAAAATATCCCAATTGAACGCACCGGATTTCGCATCCTTTTTTTTAACATTTAATTGGTATCCTCATTCGTATCATCTTGACTTCGAGGTAACAGGTGAGCAGCAGACGCTTGCATCAATGGATCAAGTTCTGGTTCAATTAGCCGCTGATATTACCGGTCTGTTTGATGAATATGCAGGATCGATGATTCAGAATCATGTGCGTGTCATGATGAACCTTTCTGATGATGAGATACAGATCACATTTGATTACAGCGGATCAATTAATTGTGAGCAGCAATTACATACAGCTATTCGTGATCTAACCATGAAGCCTTATATGACATTAGTTCAAAATGAAGTCACTCCTTATGAAGCGGTTGCTACGATACGTTTGGACATTAAAGAATTGAACGGAGGTTAAGCTGATGTTTGTCGACCATGTTGACGTGTATATAAAAGCCGGTGATGGTGGTAACGGAATGGTAGCGTTTCGTAGAGAAAAATATGAACCCAATGGAGGCCCAGCTGGTGGTGATGGAGGTTTCGGCGGGCATGTTATTTTTAAAGTAGATGAGGGTTTGCGAACGCTGATGGATTTTCGTTATAAAAAACATTTTAAAGCACCCAAAGGTGAGGGCGGTGGACCCAAAAACCAGCACGGAAAAAATGCTAAAAATCTGATTGTTGATGTTCCGCCGGGTACGGTTGTGACCAGTCAGGAGACAGGGGATGTGATCGCTGACTTAACTGAACACGGGGATGAGGCAATCATTGCTAGAGGCGGGCGTGGCGGCCGCGGTAATACCCGATTTGCAACGGCATCAAATCCAGCGCCGCATCATGCAGAAAATGGTGAACCAGGTGATGAACGGAACATTCGGATTGAGCTGAAACTTTTAGCTGATGTCGGTTTGATTGGTTTTCCAAGTGTCGGTAAGTCAACGCTGTTATCTGTAGTATCGGCTGCCAAACCAAAAGTTGCGGCTTATCATTTTACGACGATCAATCCTAATTTAGGCGTTGTTGCTAGTGGCGATGGTGAAAGTTTCGTCGTTGCTGATTTGCCGGGGCTGATTGAAGGTGCGCATGAAGGTGCAGGCTTAGGGGACCAATTTCTCCGTCATATCGAACGTACACGGGTTTTAATTCATGTCATTGATATGTCCGGGATGGAAGGCAGGGATCCCTTTGAAGACTTTCAAAAAATTAATGATGAGTTAAGACAATATGAATACCGGTTGACTGAACGTCCACAAGTCATTGCAGCTAATAAAATGGACATGCCTGATGCGGAGGATCACCTTGAATTGTTTAAGGAACAGTTAGAGGATGAGATTCCGATTTATCCGATTTCAGCCTTGTCAAAGGATGGACTCGAGCCACTGCTTCAGGAAGTTGCACAATTGTTGCAAACGACGCCTGAGTTTCCGCTTCATTTCGATCATGCAGAGGAACCCTATACGTATGCAATAGATGATGAGCAACCATTTAAGATCACTCGGGATGATGATGGAACGTATGTGGTTTCAGGGCCACGGGTTGAGCGTTTGTTTAAAATGACGGACTTTAACCGTGATGAATCTGTCGGCCGGTTTTCACGGAGTTTGCGACGAATGGGCGTTGATGACGCCCTAAGAGAGCGCGGTATTCAAGACGGTGATCTTGTCAGAATTCTTGATTTTGAATTTGAATTTGTCCATTAGTGGGGGGTTCCATGAAAAGACAAGAACAATTTTATTTGGTTAAAGAAGATGTATTATCTGAATCAATGACCAAGGTTCTTGAAGCGAAGACATTATTGGAAAACGGTCAAGCGGAAAATGTCACGGATGCGGCGGAAAAGGTAGGATTAAGCCGCAGTGCCTTTTATAAATACCGAAACAGTATCTTTCCTTTTCATAAAATTGTTACTGAAAATATTGTTACTTTGTTTTTCTTTTTGGAAGACCGGACGGGTACTCTGACAAAATTGCTCAATATTGTTTCACAAGCCGGCTGTAATGTGTTAACGATTCACCAGACAATCCCTTTACAAGGGAAAGCCAATGTATCCTTATCTATTGATACCAATGCAATTAATCGTAAATTCGATGATTTTGTTGACCAGTTTCGGCAAATGGCTGAGGTGATTAAAGTGGATGTCGTTGGTTCAGGAGGGTTATAGTAGATAACCCTCTTTTTTTAATGCTGCTATTACTTCGTCAAGCACAGACTCTGATGAGGCTTCAAGAGTATGCAGATGCACGCCGCCGGTCAAGTCCGATAGTAAGCTGGCTTCCTGTTCAGCAAGTTTCTTTAGAAATTGGCTGACGTCTTTACGACTTTGTAACATGAGTGATCCTGTAATCTCACCATAGATCGCATGTTCAACCACTACATTTCTAATGGTAACGCCATGATCAACGATGGTGTTCAATTCGTGGGCTGTTTCATCAGGTGTGTGTTTGACGGCGATCACTCTTGAGGCTGTCGGCTCGATTCTAGTCGGCATATAAAGATAACCTTGAGAAGTAGCGATAATAGGATGGTTTTTAGCCTTTAATAACGAGATGTCTTGAACAATGACTTGTCGGCTGACATTCGTTCGATCGGATAGGTCACCACCTGTAAGCGGTTCTTCACTTTCTTCAAGCCACTGCAGAATCAAGGCTCTTCTTTTCTCTCCATAAATTTTGTCTTTTGTCATCAACATCTCTCCAATTTGAACCGTATCGGGTAACCCTATTATATCGGATTTGGACGGTTCAATGAAATCGTTTCGGAAAAAGAGTGGCAAAATGCCTAGGTCAGCCATATAATGTAATGAATTTGTGCAGGAGGGATGACATTGAAAATTTATGTCGTACAAAAAGGTGATACCATGTACGAAATCGCCCAAAAGCACGGTATTGCTTTAGAAACTGTGAAGAAGGCCAATCCGCAGATAAAAAATCCCGACAATCTTCAACCTGGGATGAAATTAAAGATTCCAAGTACTTCGAAAGCTGTAAAAAAGGAAAAGCCGAAGAAGGAGCAGCCGAAGAAGGAGCAGCCGAAGAAGGAGCAGCCGAAGAAGGAGCAGCCAAAGAAAGAGCAGCCGAAGAAGGAGCAGCCGAAGAAGGAGCAGCCGAAGAAGGAGCAACCGAAGAAGGAGCAACCGAAGAAGGAGCAGCCGAAGAAAGAGCAACCGAAGAAAGAGCAGCCGAAGAAAGAGCAACCGAAGAAAGAGCAACCGAAGAAAGAGCAACCGAAGAAAGAGCAACCGAAAAAAGAAGAAACCGGCAAAAAAGAAAATATGAAGCCTATGCCAGAGGAACCTATAAAAACGGAAAAACCGGCTCCTAAGACAAATAAGCAACCTGGAAATAAAAGTAATAATGACCAAAAAGTCACGATTAACCAACAAGCAGCTAAACCTGAGATGAAAGAGGTATCATTGAATCAATGGTTAGATGAAGCCGATAACCAAGGTTTTAGCGGTAAGGATATCCAGCCAAAAGGGTCCAATGATGCTGAGCCATCTAAAGAAACCCCAATTAAGACACAATCTTATAATCATAAACCGTCGAAGACTAAGGCGCCAAGTTTTCCATTAAGCGACGAGGAGTGGAATATCAATCCATATGATTTGGATATGTCAAATCAAGATATCCCTATGTTGGAGAGTGATTATTATCCAAATATGATTAATCCCAAATCGTCTGCCTCTAATGAAACATCAGTTAATGGCGGACAGGGTGGCACTGCCATATGGGGAGCTTCTGACTCATCTTATGGCTATCAACCCCATATGCAGCAAGGATTTAACCAACCACAAATGCCGGAAACACCGATGTCACAACAGTGGATGGAACCAACGGCAAAGGGGATGAATCCTCAGCAATTCATGCCTTATCAGGTGCCTGGACCTGAAACACAACCGATGTTTTTCAATGATAGTATGTATCAGCAGCAGATGATGCCGAACTATCAACACTCGATGCCAGAATATCAACAACCGGTAATGCCGGATTATCTGAATTATCAACAACCGATGCCGGAATATCAACAGCCGATAATGCCGAACTATCAGAATTATCAGCAATCGATGCCGATGTATCAACAACCGGTAATGCCGGACTATCAGAATTATCAGCAGTCAATGCCAGGTTACCATCCACAAATGATGCCTTATGGTATGGATCCTTATTATCAGGACTGTGGTTGTGGTGCACCACCATCCCCACACATGATGCCGGTTTACCAAGATCCTGGTTATTGGGGAATGGATCAAAATGGGCTCAATATCCGTTGGGATGCTTACGCCAATTATGAAAATCATCCTTATCAACCTAATTTTCCGAAAGCAAGTAACGATGAAGAAGATGTGTGACGATTTCTCAATCGTCACTTTTTTTTCGAGATCAAGGGATTCGCTTTTGTAGAGATACTTCTCATGCCTAAATTAGTCGAACTTTCCTCTTCACTTAAAGTTAATCTCCATTAAATGATCCCCTTAATGTTCTTGCTTCATTAAAAAGAGGATAATGTGCTAAACTATTTATGATGTAGATTATTTGTTATTTAAGTTAAAAGGAGGAATTTTCTTGACAGATCAAGCCATTGATGGATTGGTGAATTGGCTTCAGGAAAAAGTAAGGGAAGCCAATGCTGATGGTGCATTAGTTGGTGTCAGCGGCGGGATAGACTCAAGCGTCGTTGCTCACTTGATAAAGAAGGCATTCCCAGAACAATCACTCGGTGTGATCATGCCTTGTAAAAGTGATCCCCAAGATCAAGAAGATGCCCGTACTGTGATTGACAGCGCTGATATTGATGCAATCACGGTTGATTTAACTGAAACCCATAATGTTTTATACAATCAAATTAAGGATCAATTTGGTTCGCGTTGGGATGAAGAAAAAGGGAAAATCGGAGACGGTAATTTGCGTGCGCGGTTACGTATGAGCACCTTATATACGATTGCTAACCAATTTAATTATCTTGTTGTTGGAACTGATAACGCTGCCGAATGGTACACTGGTTATTTCACAAAATATGGTGATGGCGGTGTTGATCTTGTACCGCTTGTACATCATACAAAAGGTGAAGTGAGTGAATTAGCGAAAGCTTTAGGGGTTCCGGATACAATCATTGAGAAGAAGCCAAGTGCCGGTCTTTGGGAAGGCCAAACAGATGAAAATGAAATGGGAACGACCTATGACAAAATTGATGCTTACATATTAGGGCAAAGCATTCCCGAAGAAGATGAAGCGATTATTACCTCGCTTCATGATCGTTCAAAACATAAGCGAGAGTTGGCTGCGTCTCCACCACGAAAATTTTAACATTGGAACCTTAATGTAACAGGGTTAACGAATCCCCCCTTTTCACACGCTAATGATGAAAGGGGGTTTTTTGAGTTGAAAAAAACACTTTTAACTCTGTCTACCGCTTTAATGGCGAGTGGAATGCTTACCGGCTGTGGTGCTAACGACGACAATCAGGGTATGAACGAAAATGGGTTGAGGGACGTCCGGTATAACAACAACGCCAATAATAATGATGCTAGAGGGCCGCTAGCAAACCAACCCAATGTTCAGGATCCAGAAAATGCCGAGAACATTGATATGGATAATAATAAGAACAATCCTAATAAAAATAAGAATAACAATTATGACAATGGTGATCAATATGTCTATGATACGGAAGCCACACGTCGGATTGCCAGTCAAGTTAACCGTTTGAGCGGTGTTGACGATGCTCATGCATTGATAAATGGCAATACGGTCGTCATCGGTATCGATACAAACGATGATAATGCCAATACTCAAGATATAGAAGAAAAAGTCCGTACAACGGCGAAAAGTCTTGTCCGTGACAAAAATATTCGTGTCGTTTCTGATGAAAGCATCGTTAACCGAATTGGCGATGTCTATGACAAAGTCGATAATGGCAATACGGATGAGGTGCAATCAGATATTAGAGGTATCATGCAGGATATTGGCAATGCAGCAAAACGCCCTTTCGAGAATAATAATAAATAAAAAAATAAACGAGCAGGTTTGCCCCTGCTCGTTTATTTTTTTATGATATTTTTTAAAATTGTAAGCATTGACAATGCTTATACACAGTGTTAATATGATGAACAATATTTACAATTAAAAAACTTATCAAGAGAGGCTGAGGGACTGGCCCTGCGAAGCCCGGCAACCTGTTCGACACTAATATATGTGAACAAGGTGCCAAATCCTGCAAAGCACATGCTTTGAAAGATAAGATCGATGCGTCGATGTTGATAAAGCAGACCTCTCTTTAGAATAGATGAGGCCTGCTTTTTAATTTATCTGAAATAATGACGGGTTAAGGGGATGAACACATTGAAGAACATCGAAACTATTTTAGCTCAAATTGGTAACCAAAGCGAAATAACGGGAGCAGTCAGCCCACCCGTCTATTTGTCTACAGCCTATCGTCACCAGGGTCTCGGCCAATCGACCGGTTATGATTACACACGAACGGGTAATCCGACTCGCGCTATTTTGGAAGATGCCATTGCTGAATTGGAAGGTGGCAGGCGAGGGATAGCTTTCAGCTCAGGAATGGCAGCGATCCAAGCCGTTTTGTCTTTATTTTCTTCCGGAGATGAGCTGTTAGTTTCCGAAGATTTGTATGGCGGGACCTATCGATTGTTTGAGGATTTTGCTGGTAAGTGGGGTTTGTCGTTTCAATACCATCATTTCCTTGATATCACTGATACGGTATCAAGGATTAGCGAACGCACAAAAGCGATTTTTATCGAAACGCCGACCAATCCATTGATGCATGAAACCGATATTGAGGCTGTGGCCCAAATCGCGCGCCAGCATGGATTACTTTTGATCGTGGATAACACATTTTATACGCCGCTGTTGCAACAGCCGATTGACAAAGGAGCGGATGTTGTTGTCCATAGTGGAACTAAGTATCTCGGCGGACATAACGACGTTCTCGCTGGTTTGATTGTGACCAAGAGCGAGGAAACGGGTGAACAACTGGCTAGCTATCAGAATGCTGCAGGTGCCGTCTTATCACCGTTCGATTGTTGGTTGCTTATGCGCGGTATGAAAACATTAGGGCTGAGAATGAGGCAGCATGAAGCGAATGCGAAACGGATTGCTCAGTTTCTTCAAAAGCACTCGGCCGTTAAAGACGTTCTTTATCCGGGCCAAGGTGGTATGCTTTCGTTTCGTTTACATTCGGAAGATGGTGTGGCCCCGTTTCTCGAGCAGTTACAAGTGATCGCATTTGCTGAAAGTCTTGGCGGTGTTGAGAGTTTTATTACTTATCCGGCAACACAAACACATGCAGATATTCCCGAAGCGATCCGTATTGAACAAGGGGTATGTAATCGACTCCTTCGTATGTCTGTCGGTGTTGAATATATTGATGATTTGCTGGCTGATCTTGATCTGGCCTTGCAAAAACAGAAAGAGGTGATCACTCGTGGGTGAAGCAACTTATTGTTTTCAGACAAAGCTCTTGCATAATCAACATAAAGTCGATCCGAACACGGGCGCAGTCAGTGTCCCAATTCAACCGGCATCGACCTTCCATCAGTTTGATATGGATCATTTTGGCCAGTACGATTACAGCCGGTCAGGCAATCCAACAAGGGCAGCTTTAGAAGATGCGATTGCTGATTTGGAAGGAGGCGTTCAAGGTTTCGCCTTTGCTTCAGGCATGGCTGCGATTTCAACAGCCTTCATGTTACTTTCGCAAGGAGACCATGTCTTGCTTTCAGAAGATGTCTATGGCGGCACATATCGAATGACCTCCGAGGTGCTAGGCCGTTTTGGTATTGAGCACACGTTTGTGGATACAACTGATATAGAAATGGTGGCCCGTCATATTCAAAGCAATACAAAAGTCATTTATATTGAAACACCCTCAAATCCATTATTAAAAATTACGGATATCCGTGCTGTGACAGAACTAGCGCAGTCTCATGGTTGTTTGACATTTGTTGATAACACCTTTGCTACACCGGCTGTGCAGCGTCCACTTGAATTGGGTGCTGACGTTGTTTTACATAGCGCGACCAAGTTTATCGCAGGGCACAGCGATGTTGTGGCTGGTTTGGCTGTTGTTAAAGATCAGCATCTCGGTGACCAGATTGCTTTTTTACAGAATTCATTTGGAGCCATTCTCGGCGTGCAAGATGCGTGGCTTGTTTTGCGCGGATTAAAAACCCTGCAGGTGCGTATGAACCAGTCAACAGCATCCGCTAAAACCATCGCTGCTTTTCTAGAAGAACACCCCAGTGTCGACAATGTCTACTATCCTGGACTCGCGTCAGATCCAGGCCGCGATTTACATTTAAGTCAAGCTAATGATACTGGTGCTGTACTTTCTTTTAGTTTGCACGATGAAGCGGCCGTTCGCCAATTGACAGAACACATGCAAATTCCGGTGTTCTCAGTAAGTCTCGGTGCCGTTGAATCCATTTTGTCTTATCCGGCTAAAATGTCGCACGCCTCCATGCCAGCTGTCGAAAGGGAGAAACGAGGCATTACGGACGGATTATTGCGTCTTTCTGTTGGACTAGAAGATCACGATGATTTAATTCAAGATCTAACACAAGCTTTATCAGGTGTGGAAGCGGCTGCTGTCTCGAAGCAGTAGCTTTAATACTTAAGTTACGGTACAAAAAATCGTAGTTAGGCACCTTTCTTTTATCAAAAAAGGGGAACGAAAGTGAAAGTGTAAGGAGCATAATTTGAAGTAAGAAATAAGAAACAATATCGATGTGAATCACAGATAAAAGAAGTGTCTCAAAGGTATTAATTAATACCTTTGAGACATCCTTGTTCATGTTATTGTGTGATGTAATGAGCCAAAAGTTGAAAGGTATTGTCCAAGGCGTCAATATGAGTGCGTTCCATGCTGTGGGAAGCGTGAACACCGGGTCCAACAAGTGCGCAACGGATATTGTTGCCGCCTTTAAGTGCGGCTGATCCGTCTGAACCATAAAAAGGATAAATGTCAACAGCGTGATTTAAATTTTGGTTTTTGGCAATATTGATGAGTTGGGTCGTCATTTCATAATCATACGGGCCTGATGAGTCTTTGGCACAAATCGAAACATCATATTCCGTACAAGACAAGTCATCACCCATTGCCCCCATATCAACCGCTATTAATTCACGAATATCTTCAGGAATATAGGCAGCCCCATGACCGACTTCTTCATAAGTAGTAATGATGATTTTTAGCGTTTTTTCAGGCGTGATGCTATTATCGCTCAGCCATTTTAACAAGCCAAGCAAGACACCAACACTTGCTTTATCATCAAGATGCCGTGATTTAATAAAACCGCTCGGCACGACTTGGGTTCTTGCATCGAAAGAAATATAATCGCCGACATTGATACCTAGAGCTTTGACATCCTCTTGACTCGACACTTTTTCATCAATTCGTACTTCCATAGCTTTTTCATCACGATCCTGGCTCTTAGCTCCTTTATAGACATGAATAGATGGCTGGTTCGTTAAAATTGTACCTGTGTATGTGCGGCTGTCACGTGTATGTATTTGGCAATACTCACCTTCAATAGCGTGCATCATAAACCCGCCGACAGAGGTCAATTTCAATGTCCCATCAGATGTGATCGAACGAACCATAGCCCCTAGCGTATCTACATGACCACTGAGACCGAGAACATCGGATTGTTTTCCAGGTACCGAAACGATAAGATTGCCTTTCGGCGTTGATTCCCATTGATAACCCAATGAATCTGCTTCATGGATGACGTGATCCAAAACTTCTTGACAAAATCCGCTAGGACTTGGTGTCATCAGCAACTTTTTTGTTATATCTACAACATAGTCACGGTTCATATTAATGTCCACATGCAACTCTCCCTAATCAAAAAGTTATGACACATTTAATTATAAGAATCCGGTTCGAAAGTTGCAAATGGATATTGACAAATTGCGATAAATAGTAGTTACCCCTCGGAAAAAAGCGTTAAATGTATTATAATAGGCATGATGAGCTTTCTTTAAAAGGAGTCGAGAAATCAATGGCAGGACATTCAAAATGGAAAAATATCCAACATAGAAAAAACGCTCAGGATGCCAAGCGCGGGAAAATTTTTATGAAATTATCTAAAGACATTTTCGTGGCCGCCAAAGAAGGCGGCGGTGATTTGGAAACCAATGCTGCTTTGCGGACCGCGGTCGATAAAGCAAGGGCAAATAACATGCCCAATGACAATATTAATCGCGCCATTAAAAAAGGAACGGGTGATTTGGATGGTGTCACCTACGAACAAATCACTTATGAAGGGTACGGCCCTAGTGGTGTCGCGATCATGGTTGAAGTATTAACGGATAATAAGAATCGCTCCGCTTCTGACATTCGTCACGCCTTCTCCAAACATGGCGGCAATTTGGGCGAAGATGGTTGTGTGGCGTTTATGTTTGATCGAAAAGGTGTGATTGTCATTGAACAGAGCAAAGAAACGGATGAGGACACGCTCATGCTCGATGCCATTGAAGCTGGCGCTGAAGAAATGGAAACTGAGGATGGCTACTATGAAGTGACAACCGAGCCGGAAAACTTCAAGGGCGTCCGTGATACATTAACAGAACAAGGGTATGAGCTGTCGGATGCTGAAGTTACGCAAATTCCGCAGACGACGACCTCATTGTCAGATGCCGATCGCGACAAGTTGAATAAACTCATTGAAACACTGGAAGACAATGATGACGTCCAAGATATCTACCATAATGCAGAAGACTAACAGGCTTGACGGATCCCCCTCTTACGAACTTGTTAGGAGGGTTTAGATGGAAATTGACAATAAAGTTGCTTCAGTATTATTTATCAGCGGTATCATTGAAATGATCGCCGGTTTGTTTATTGGTATTGTTTTCGGCCGTATTGAAGTAACATATGAGGCCTTTAATTATTATTTGGCCATACGGTGGTGGGGAGCCGGGTTTATATGCGGTATGATGTTTATTGGCTTTGCAGAAGTCATTAAACTACTGTACAGCATCAATTTACAGTTAAATCACGATTCTTTAATAGAGAAGGAACAAACGACTGCAGCTATTCACGGTAACCGTGTTGAACAAGACATAAAGTATCACCAATGGGAATTACCAGAGTTCGACAAAATAAAAATTAAACAATTATTTAGTGATGCAACTTCAGAGCTCGATATCATTGAAACGCCATTCATTAATTTCGTGTTAGTTATATTAGATGATAGGTATGAATTAATTGAAACAGGTGGTTTTAACCCTAAAATTATTCCTAAAGATCGTTGGCGGACAGAAATATTGAATTGGTTTGATGAAAACTTTAAATGACATGGGAAAGAATGACTTCATTCAGGGCTATTTCATCTAAGATATTTCCATAATACAGAAGAATAATACGTGACGGAATATTAACCTCTTACGCCGTTAATAATAGTTGTGGAACAATAATCTTGTGATAAGAGGTGATCGATTTGTTCCGGCTCATATCCTCAATTTGTGTGTCGGTTTTACTAACCATCAGCCTATCGTTACCCGTGTATGCCCACGGTCAAACGTCCCATGCCGGTTCAAAATCTGGACCCTTGATTGTTAATCTTCATTTAAAGAAAACCTTCATCGACGGCGTTCAGATTCAAAATACAGTCAAGAAAAAAGTAATGTCTATGGAGGATCTTTGGACGACGTACTCGGATTGGCAGTTGGTTGACCAACGCAAAGGAAACGTCTATTTCAAAAAAAAGGTGGATGACTTATCCCCGGTGTCAAAAGCAGTCGGGATCTTGGGTTTGAGTGATAACGAGACGCTAACTTTGTATAAAGGGAATCCGGATGATCAAACGATTATTCAAACCTTCTATCAAATTGACACAAAAGAGCTTCAAGTCAACATGAGGAAACAATTGAAAGAAGGCATTCGCATCAAAAATAAACAAGACTTCAAGCATGTCTTAAAAAAACTTCAGCAATATGCTCAGTCATCATAAGGAGCCTACATTGTAGGCTCCTTTTTTTTACTGCCTAAAGTCACGTTATTATTCATATTAGATTACAAATCAAACGAACATATGTTATGATATTAGCTAGCATTTATACATAATTGGGTGAGTCTATCAGTGTATGATTATATAATAGGAACCATTAGTGATGTTACACGCGAATACATTGTTGTTGATCATGATGGCATCGGTTTTCAAGTTCATTGTCCAAATCCGTTTGCTTTTAGGCAGCATGCTGAAGCTATAAAGGTGTATACCTACCAACACGTCCGCGAGGATTTTATTGGCCTTTATGGATTCCAAACCAGAGATGAACGGTCATTATTCATTCATTTATTGGGTGTGTCAGGCATCGGACCTAAGGGAGCATTAGCCATTCTTGCTACGGGACAACCAGCTGAAGTGGTTCGGGCGATTGAAAATGAAAACGAAAAATTGTTGACGAAATTCCCGGGCATTGGCAAAAAGACAGCACGACAAATGATTTTAGACCTTAAAGGGAAATTTGTGGAAACGTATGATTTATTGTCTGAAGATGAAGCAAGCACAGTGTCTATCCAAGGATCAAGCCCAATGGTCAATAGCGCATTGACAGAAGCTGCTGCAGCGTTAGAAGCCTTAGGCTATTCCGAACGGGAAATAGGTAAGGTTCGTCCTCAATTAGAAACGAAAGATTTAGATGCTGAAGGCTATATTAAAGAGGCCCTCAGACTTATGCTCAAAGACTAGGAGGTGTTAGCCTCATGGAAGATCGTATGCTTTCCGGTGAAGCGGTTCCTGAAGAAGTCGTGGACGAAACCAATGTCAGACCTCAAACGTTAGAAGATTACATCGGGCAGGAACAAGTCAAAGATAATTTGAAAGTGTTTATTGAAGCGGCCAAACAGCGGCAGGAACCATTGGATCACGTTCTTTTATATGGCCCTCCTGGTTTAGGTAAAACAACTTTATCGATGATTATTGCGAATGAGCTCAATGTTAACCTGCGGACAACATCAGGACCTGCGATTGAACGGCCGGGTGATCTGGCGGCTGTGTTAACGGCCTTGGAGCCCGGGGATGTTCTATTCATCGATGAGATTCACCGACTGAATCGGAATGTCGAAGAAGTATTATACCCGGCGATGGAAGACTTTTGCCTTGATATTGTTGTCGGGAAAGGGGAAACGTCACATTCGGTACGTTTAGATCTTCCACCCTTCACACTCGTGGGCGCGACAACAAGAGCAGGATATTTATCACCGCCGTTACGTGACCGATTCGGCGTTGTTAGTCGTCTAAACTATTATACGCATGATGAATTGGCCGTGATTGTTAACCGGACAGCCGGCGTATTAGAAGCTGCTATTGAAGACGTAGCCTCTGAAGAAATTGCTAGACGTTCACGCGGAACTCCTAGAATTGCGAATCGTTTATTAAGACGGGTGCGTGATTTTGCTCAGGTCAGTAACAATGGTGAGATTGACCATGCGATCACAAAGGAAAGTCTGACACGTTTGCAAGTGGATGACTGGGGGCTGGATGGTGTAGATCATCAACTTCTCCGGGGCATTATTGACCATTTTCAAGGCGGACCTGTTGGATTGGATACGATTGCGGCGGCGATTGGTGAGGAGCGTCACACAATCGAGGATGTCTATGAACCTTATTTAATGCAAATTGGGTTTTTACAACGGACGCCACGGGGAAGAATGGTAACCAATAAAGCGTACCAGCACTTGGAGGTTCCTAAACCCGATGCCTAATATGGGAAAATGGCTGATGATCATGGGGAGTATGTTATTTTTACTTGGACTGGTGTGGCAGCTTATTGGTAAGCTGCCAGGCGATATTGTGATTCGTAAAGGTCATACAACGTTCTATTTTCCTATCATCACATGTATTGTTATCAGTGTGGTGATGTCCCTGTTATTCTACATTATTGGCCGCTTTAAATAGCTGACAACGAGAGAGGACCTTGTTTTATGGATATATCGATGTTTGATTTTGAATTGCCGGAGGACTTGATCGCGCAAACGCCTTTGGAAAACCGTGAAGCGTCGCGATTAATGGTGCTTGATCCAAATCGAAAAACAATGGAACACAAGACGTTCCATGATATAACCGACTTTTTAAATCCTGGCGACTGTCTGGTGTTAAATGACACCCGTGTGATTCCGGCTCGTTTATTTGGGGTGAAAAAAGACACGGGAGCCAATATTGAAGTATTATTATTAACACAAAAGGAAAGTGATCGCTGGGAATGTTTGGTAAAACCAGCTAAACGGGTGAAAGAAGACACTGTGATCACTTTTGGTGACGGCCGGTTGCAAGCCGTTTGTGAAACGGAGCTTGAAGAAGGGCGCCGTGTACTTAAAATGTGTTATCAAGGCATATTTAATGAAATTTTAGATGAACTGGGAAATATGCCGTTGCCACCTTATATCAAGGGGCAGTTGGAAGATCAGGAACGCTATCAAACGGTATACGCGAAGCACAGAGGCTCGGCAGCAGCCCCGACAGCGGGTCTTCATTTTACAGAAGGGTTATTGGACAGGCTGCAGGCAAAAGGTGTACAAATTGCTTACATCACTTTGCATGTAGGTCTGGGCACTTTCCGCCCTGTAAAAGTGGATGAGGTTGAATCTCATAAAATGCATGCTGAATACTATGATATGCCGGAGCAAACAGCTGAGCTTCTTGAGCAAACACGGTCTGCCGGTGGCAGGATTGTTGCTGTCGGAACGACGGTGATCCGGACGCTTGAGACGATTAAGAGGGATTACAGTAATTTTCAGCCTGCCTCTGGGTGGACGGATATTTTTATCTATCCCGGTTATGAGTACCAAGCGATTGATGCAATGATCACCAATTTTCACTTGCCGAAATCCACATTAATTATGTTAGTTAGTGCTTTTACAGGCCGCGACTTTTTGATGCGTGCTTACCGGGAAGCGGTTCAGGAGCGCTATCGGTTTTTCAGTTTCGGCGATGCGATGTTTATCACGGAAAGGAATCGAAACCAGTCATGACTTCAACCTCAGTCACATATGAATTAATAAAAGAAGATGGACAAACCGGTGCGCGGCTCGGCAAGCTGCATACGCCACATGGTACATTCGAAACACCGATGTTTATGCCTGTCGGTACTTTAGCCACAGTAAAAACAATGAGTCCTGAAGAATTAAAATCTATGGGTGCAGGGGTTATTTTGAGTAATACGTATCACCTTTGGTTACGTCCAGGCGAAGATATTGTGGATGAAGCTGGTGGCTTGCATCAATTTATGAATTGGGATCAAGGTATTTTAACTGATTCCGGCGGTTTCCAGGTGTTCAGTCTAAGTGATATGCGGGAAATTAAAGAAGAAGGTGTTCATTTTCGCAACCATTTGAACGGTGCCAAGCTCTTCCTTTCACCGGAAAAGTCCGTCCAAATTCAAAACGCACTTGGTTCGGATATTATGATGGCCTTCGATGAATGTCCGCCGTATCCAGCTGAGTATGATTACATGAAGTCATCAGTCGAACGGACAAGCCGTTGGGCGGAACGGTGTCTAGGAGCGAACCAAAATCCGGATCGTCAATCTTTATTCGGTATTGTTCAAGGTGGGGAATATGAAGCCCTTCGCCGGCAGAGCGCCGCCGACATTACGTCACTAGATTTCCCAGGTTATGCTGTCGGAGGGCTGTCTGTCGGTGAACCGAAGTCTGTGATGAACCATGTCTTAGAGTATACGACACCCTTGCTGCCATCTCATAAACCGCGTTATCTTATGGGTGTCGGTTCACCTGATTCTCTAATTGATGGGGCGATTCGCGGGATTGATATGTTTGATTGCGTCTTACCGACGAGAATTGCTAGAAATGGGACATGTATGACGTCGACGGGTCGGCTTGTTGTCCGCAATGCCAAATATGCGCGTGATTTTTCACCGCTCGATGAACATTGTGATTGTCATGTTTGCCGGACTTATAGTCGCGCTTATATCAGACATTTGGTCAAAGCAAATGAAGCTTTTGGATTCAGGCTTACGACTTACCATAACCTTTATTTTCTGATAAAATTAATGGAGCGTGTGCGACAAGCTATTCGCGAGGATCGTCTTCAGGATTTTAGAGATACTTTTTTTGAGCAGTACGGCTTTAACAGGCCGAATGCTAAAAACTTTTAATTGATTACATAAGGGAGGGTTATAGATTATGTTACAAACCATCATACCATTGATTTTGTTTTTAGCGGTGTTTTACTTCCTATTAATTCGTCCGCAGCAAAAACGGCAAAAGCAGACGCAGCAAATGCAAGCGGATCTGCAAAAAGGCGATAATGTTGTTACGATTGGTGGATTGCATGGTGTGGTTGATGTGATTGAGGATGATAAAGTCACAATCAAAAGCCATAACACCAAGTTAACATTTGATCGGGCTTCAATTCGTAGTGTTGTTGAAAAAGCAACGTCAACAGAACAGCCGACCGAAGAATAATAAAAAAAGCGTGCCGTAGCGGCACGCTTTTTTTATTATTTGATTCGGCCGCGGACAAAAAGATTGACGCCTAAGACTCCCCCAAGAGCTGTAACAATGATATTCGCGCCGAAGAGTAGGTACTGTTCCGGTGATAGCCCCATATTCACACCTAAGAACAAATAAAGCGATATGATGACTGAGTAAAGGATCCCGGTAACGGCCCCGATCATCAAACCTCGTTCCTTAAGCTTGACGCCCGCTGTTATGCCGCCGATAAATAAAGCAACGAGTGAAATGATAAGTGGAATTTTGTCAATGGATGCTTCTGATAATGACGATAGTTTCAAAAGGCTTGATAAGATGAGCGCCATGGCAAGGATAATAATTAAGCTTGTCACAACGCCGTAGCCTGCTGCTGTGAATAATCGTTTTGTCATACGATACACCCCCATAGTCATGTTTATTAAATACATATTCAGGCTTGACCATTTTAGAAGTAACAACATGTTTTTATAGGCTTGTTCATAAGATGTAGAAACCATAGAAATAGGGGGATGTACCGGTTGGATGTGATTATCACTTGCAGCATTTTTATTGTATGTTATCTCTTTATCATAACGGAAAAGCTCAACCGGGCACTTGTGGCCTGTTCCGGTGGTGTGTTAATGGTTATTATGCGAATTGTAGATGTCAGTGATCTGTTTGAAACGTATATTGATTGGCATACCATCTCACTGTTATTTTCAATGATGATTATCGTTTCTATAACAAGTCAAACGGGTGTGTTTGAATACATCGCGATTAAACTGGCTCAATATGTTCATGGCGGGCCGATTCTACTGCTTGTTATCAGCTCAACCTTAACGGCGATAGGATCAGCTTTTTTGGATAATGTGACAACGGTGCTTTTATTTGTTCCCATTGTTGTAAAATTGACCGATATTCTAAAGCTACCTGCGATTCCGTTTTTAATTGTATCGATTCTCTTTGCCAATATTGGGGGCACGGCGACTCTCATTGGCGATCCTCCCAATATTATGATTGGGCAGGCCGTCAGCCATTTATCATTCAATGATTTTCTGTACCATTTGGCACCCATTGTTTGTGTGATTTTCGCTTCAGTATTAACGGCGGTCATTATCATTTATCGCAACCAGCTACAAGTTAGCGACATGCATAGGCGGCAATTAATGGCCATACATGCTGGAGATTACCTCATTATTAATTCTGTCTTATTCAAATCATTAGCCATTTTAATGATGACGATTGCCGGGTTTATGATGCACCCTGTTATTAATATTGATATGACAACTGTTGCCATGGCAGGAGCTTTGCTCCTTTTATTAGTAACTTATCATGATGTTTCATTTGACAGTGTCTTTCGCCATATTGACTGGATTACACTATTTTTCTTTATCGGTTTGTTCATGCTTGTCGGGGGCTTGACGGAGATAGGAATCATCGATGAAATCGCCAAGCAAGTGATCTTTTATACTAAGGGTGATCTCCCCAAAACCGCTTTATTAATTCTGTGGGGATCGGGTATCTTGTCAGGCTTTGTTGACAATATTCCATTTGTCGCAGCGATGATTCCAGTTATTAAAGAGTTTCAGGAATTCGGTGTAAATAATTTAAACCCACTATGGTGGTCACTAGCATTAGGGTCGTGTCTCGGAGGTAATGCAACATTGATTGGAGCCTCTGCGAATGTCATCGTTGCCGGTATGTCTCAGCAGACAGGTAAACCGATATCATTTCTCGGGTTTATGAAAGTGGGGATCCCTGTTGTCCTGTTTTCGTTAATCGTCGCAACGATTTATGTCTATTTCCGCTATCTTATTCACTATTATTAATCTTTAAAGTGATAAACTCCTTGTGTTTCGCTTATACTAAAGGGCGATTGTGAGAAGACACAAGGGGTTTTAGGCATGGGAACGATTTTAATACGAACATTGCTCTTATATATTTTGATGTTAGTTGCTTTTCGAATTATGGGAAAGCGGGAAATAGGGCAATTAAATGTTGTTGACTTAGTAATTAACATCATGGTCGCGGAACTTGCGGTGACATCGATTGAAGATCCTTCTAAGCATTTAATCGATTCGATTATTCCCATTGCGCTATTATTGTTTGTCCAGTTTTTGATTGCTTATCTTTCAATGAAGTTACCAGCTTTTCGCCATATCATTGAAGGTCAGCCAACGGCCATCATTAAGCAAGGACAGGTGGATGAACAGGCGATGAGAAAGCAGCGGTACAATTTTGATGATTTATTAACGCAATTAAGGGAACAAGGTGTTCAGCAATTAGATGACGTTGACTATGCTGTCCTGGAGCCTACAGGTAATCTGTCAGTGATCGAAAAAAGTGGGGGGAGTTTAATACAGCCTACGATGATTTATCCGGTCATAATTGATGGTATGATCCAGCATAGGCATCTTCGCTATTTTAATAAAAGTGAATCATGGCTGAAAGAACAATTGCAGAAAGAAGGGTTAGATGATATAGAAAAAATCGCGTACTGCGCGATTGACCAGAAAAAACGTTTGCATATTGATATCAAAGACGAACAAGAATAGGTGGTTTGCACCTATTCTTGTTTATTTTATCCATCTTTTGATAATAGGTATATGGCTTAATTCCTCACGGTTGATTAGACGGAGACTGACAGCTAAGGTCATATAGACGATGACAACCAAGCTGATGAGAGTTAGGGTCCGCGGTAGCATCGTCCATGAGGTCAACAAGTACCGTTGACATATTTCAGCAAACACTCCTGCTAAGAGTAGAGCCGATATGCCTTTGATATAATCCATGATTTTAAGTGAGAAGCCGATCGATTTGATGACGGTGACTAAGTGCAATAGCGTGACAAGTATGACACTGACGACAACACCGATCGCGGCGCCCATGATGCCAAATTCGGGACGGGAGGCTAATGCCAGCATTGTCAAAATTTTAACGACGGCCCCCACCAGACTATTAATCATTGCAGCACTGGCTAAATTTAACGCCTGTAACACTGCTTGGAGCGGCCCTTGAAAATAAAATAGGAAAAAAAACGGCCCCATCATATTGACAAATACAGCTGATTCCGGCGAGTCGTACATGAGATCGAGTATTGGTTCGGCAAAAACATAGGAAATGACGATGGAGATCCCACCGGCAATCATGGCGATTTTTAAAGCTTGATTCAATCGGTAATGAATGGTTCCGATATGGTTTTTAGCGGCCGCTTCACTAATGGTTGGAATTAGCGACACATGCAAAGAGTGCGTAATAAAACTGGGCAATACTAATAGGGGAATGGCAAATCCCGTTAACATCCCATACTGCTTTGTTGCCATCGTAACGGAGACACCGGCAATCATTAAGCTTTGTGAGACGACAATAGGTTCGAAAAAATTGGATATCGAACCAATCAACCGGCTTCCTGTGGTTGGCAAGGCGACATGCATCAATTGAAAAAGTGTCCGGCGGCCACCGGCAAGGTGCGTAAAGAAATTTTGGCGCACTTTCACGCGTTTCTTAGCTTTGAACATCGCTAACATATAGAGCAGTGATGCGAGTTCGCCAATCACTCCGGAAATCATCGCTCCAGCCGCAGCATATTCAATCCCAAGCGGTAATAGCGCAGAGGCGAGCAGATAGACAAGCGTAATCCGAACAATTTGTTCAATGACTTGGGCTGTGGCATAGGGCTTCATGTTTTGGATGCCTTGAAAATAACCGCGTAATACGGATGACACAGCGACGATTGGTACAATCGGTGCAATCGCGATTAATGGATACAATGTCCGTTCATCCGTAAACACCGTTTTGGCTAATACTGGCGTGATGGCGATCATAGCAAGTGTTAAAATAATACTTAAAGTTCCAACAACAAAAAATGAAACGGTTAAAATACGTTTGATTTTTTTTCGGTCATTATGTGCCTCGGCTTCGGCAACTAATTTGGAGATCGCGACCGGTAAGCCCAACTGTGTTAATGTGACCGTCAACATTAACGTCGGGAAAGCCATGTTGAATAATCCCATGCCTTCTGCACCGATCACCCGAGCCAGTATCATTTTATTAATGACACCTAGAATTTTTGTGATGAGGCCGGCAAGCATCAATACAAAGGTTCCTTTTAAAAATGTTTGTTTCGTCATGTCAACCCAACCTTTTTCCTGCTATCAAAAGTCTAACTTCGCTAACGCAGTTATTGGTAGAAAGCTTGGTGCAACTAAGGTGTTGTCATCATACTTAGCGAAAAGCCAATTTTTCTTGATCTGCTTGTCAAGGTTGTACATTACATCTATATGCTTGATAGTCGGTCGAGCATGACTGATTATTAAAAGTGGGGTATTGAGATTATTGAGACATAAAAATCTCATTTTAGGAAATGAAAAACTGTGATATCATTATTAAAGTGAGGTGAGGTTATGGAACATTCGGTTGATGTGGAAAAGTGGCGTTATCATATACAGCCCTTTCTGCAAAGTAAGCTTGAAGAGTTCTATATACTAGGATTGAACAGTATGACGATGGACGAGCTGTGGACGTTTATTTTGGAATCACTTGAGAAAAAGAAACAACACCCGCAGCACTTACATCAGTTCGTCAATTTTGTGATGACACTCTCCGTTAATGATTATATGAATAGAATCCGGATGCAAATGTTTCAGAGTTCGGATCTAGCGGAAGATGACTCGCTTTTGAAATAAAAGGCATGGTACATAATAAGTAGATGATTGATATTGTTAAGACCTTGAGGGGGTACAGACATCATGGTGAAAAAAGGACGGATTGTTGCCTTTTTTTTAATTTTAATTGTTGCTGGCACCATTATTGGTTTAACGGCAACGAAGCTGGTTAATAATGTGAAGCTTGGCCTTGACTTGCAAGGCGGGTTTGAAGTGCTTTATCAGGTCGAGCCGCTGGAAAATGGTCCGGATATTACAGATGAGACCCTTAGCAGCGCGGTATCTGCGATTAACCGCCGGATCGATGCGCTGGGTGTCAGTGAACCGAGTATTACGATTGAAGGTGACGACCATATACGAGTAGCGTTAGCCGGGATTAAAGACCAGGAAGAAGCAAGAAAATTGCTATCGACGACCGCTCAATTAACGTTTCGTAATACGAACGGAAAAGTGATGCTGGACGGTTCTGATCTTGCTCCAGGTGAAGCTCAACTATCCTTTGATTCACAGACAAATGAACCCATCGTTGCTTTGGAATTGAAAAGCGCGAAGAAATTTGGGAATGTCACAAAGAAAATCTTAAATAACTCCAATGTAGACAATCGCTTAGTTATTTGGATGGATAAAAAGAAAGGGCAAACATTTAAAGAAGAGGTCAAAAAAGAAGGCTCAGCCAAAGGTGAGCCAGCTTATATTTCTGCGCCGACCGTTAATCAAGTCATCAATAGTAAGGATGTTCAGATCACTGGCGTAACCCAAGAGGAAGGGAAACACTTGGCGAGTTTATTGAAAGCAGGTTCGCTGCCAGTTAAAATGACCGAAATTTATTCAAACTCTGTCGGTGCTCAATTTGGTCAAAATGCCATGGATAAGACCATTCTTGCGGGTATTATCGGGATTGCGGCTATTTTCTTATTTATGCTTCTGTTTTATCGCTTCGGCGGTCTCATCGCAGTGTTAACTTTAGCGGTTTACATGTATCTTGTGCTGGCGGTCTTTGTCGGGTTACAGGCTGTACTTACCTTGCCAGGGATTGCCGCTCTGATTCTCGGTGTTGGGATGGCGGTTGACGCCAATATTATTACGCTTGAACGTATTAAATATGAAATCCGTTCAGGTAAATCTATTTTATCCGCCTTTAAATCCGGAAGTAAACGGGCGTTTGGAACAATATTGGATGCCAACTTAACAACGATCTTGGCGGCGGCTGTCATGTTTGTCTACGGGGATAGTTCTGTTAAGGGGTTTGCGATCATGCTGATTGTGAGTATCGTTGTGAGTTTTATCACCGCCGTCTTTGGATCGCGCCTATTGCTCGGTCTTTGGGTCAATAGCCGGGCGTTAAATAAAAAACCGGGACTATTCGGCGTAAAAAAGGGTGATATTGATGAACTTTAAAAACTTAGATTTTATCGCACAACGTAACAAGTTTTTTATGCTTTCAGGGATCATCATCATTTTAGGCATTATCTGCCTGTCTATATTCGGTATGAACCTAGGCATCGATTTTTCCAAGGGGAGTCGTGTCGATATTCAGGGTGACGAGTCCTTATCAATTGAAAAAGTCAATGCAACCTTTGAAAAACTTAACATGGAACCTTCAGAGCCCATCGTGACGTCGGGCACCAACAGTAATGTCATCACAGCTCGCTTTAATCAAGCATTTAATAAAGGCGAGGTTGCGAATATACAGGATGCTATAAAAGAGGAGTTCGGCATCAAACCAAGTATCAGTACGGTTTCACCACAAGTCGGTCGGATGCAGGCTAAGAATGCCTTCTGGGCGATAATGATTTCTGCTCTCTTTATCATAGTGTATGTATCGATCCGCTTTGAATTTTTGCAAGGTGTGGCCGCGATTGTCGCATTATTCCATGATGCTTTCTTAATTATTGCGGTGTTCAGTTTGTTCCATATTGAGGTCAATATTGTGTTCATTGCCGCAGTTCTAACGATTGTTGGTTATTCCATTAACGATACTATCGTCACGTTTGATAGGATTCGGGAACAGCAAAGGTTGAACAAAAAGAAAAAATTACGCACCTTTGCCGACTTCAAATCCATTACGAATGTGGGTATTCAGCAGACGTTTAGGCGATCTATCAATACGAGCTTGACGACGACCTTAGCTGTTTTAGCCCTGTTGTTTTTTGGTGCAACATCCATTTGGACCTTTTCATTAGCTTTATTAATCGGTCTGATTTCTGGGGCTTATTCATCAATTTTTATTGCTGCACCATTATGGGTCCTCATGAAAGTCCGGTGGAGTCGTCATCAGGGGAAAAAGAAACAGGCCCAACCGCAAACAGAAACGTGATTTTCAGGGTATACGGTTTTTTACCGTGTACCCGTTTTCTATGCCAATTTATGGGGAAGATACTTTGTGAGTCAAATATATTTCTGTAGGAGGATCTAATATATGGGGTCACAATGGCGGTTAATTTTAGCGCTTATTTTTGCCTTGGTGATCGGCATTTTTTCAGTGATGAATGTGGGAGCTGTCACCGTGAATTATGTATTTGGCCAATCAGAATGGCCGCTGATTATTATTATTTTATCTTCAGTATTAATGGGAGCACTCATCACAGGGCTTATTGGGATTGTCCGTATCTACAAGTTACAGCGTGAAGTCGGCCAACTGAAACGTCGTTTGTCTAAGCAAGAACCACCAGTTTCAGAGGAAGTGATGGACTCTGAGACTTTCGATGAATCGACCCATGAAACAACAGAAAATGACAATAAGGAGCAAGGTACAAAAAGATAATGTTTGCTCGTTCGACAACACCTCTAGTATAATTTAGTTTGGCGAGAGGTGATCAGATGCTCAAGGCAAACACACGTTGGCAGACGACGGCAATAGATGATCATCGTGCCCGGCAACTGGCAGATGATTTGGACGTTCCGCCTATTCTTGGGCGCTTACTTATCGGGCGAGGCATTGATGATGCTGAAGCCGCCCGTATATTTTTACATACTGAGCGATACGAAACGTTTCAGGATCCGTTTTTGCTGAAAGGGATGGCAGAAGCGTCGGAGCGCATCCATCAGGCTATCGCCAAAGATGAATCGATTTTGGTTTTTGGTGATTATGACGCTGATGGTGTCAGTGCCACGTCTCTAATGGTCACAGGTTTAAGAGAGCTTGGCGCTCATGTGACCTATTATGTGCCCGATCGTTTTAAAGAAGGTTATGGGCCGAATGTACCTGCGATTGAACAGGCCTACGAAGATGACATTAGACTGATTATAACTGTTGATACGGGTATCTCTGCGTTAGAATCTGCAGAGCGCGCTAAAGCGTTGGGCATGGATTATATCATTACCGACCATCATGAACCGCCGCCGGCGTTGCCTGATGCTTATAGTATTATTAATCCGAAGCAACTGGATTGTTCTTATCCCTTTACTGGACTAGCCGGTGTCGGTGTTGCATTTAAGGTGATCCATGCCTTGCGGGAACGAGCCCCTGAGCATTTACTGGATCTCGTGGCCGTTGGAACGATTGCAGACTTAGTTCCATTAATCGGAGAAAACCGCCTGATGGCAACGAAGGGGTTAAGGCGCATTAATGACGAGCCGCGTCCCGGTCTTCAGGCGCTCATGGCAGTGAGCCGTATGAACCCACCGGTAGCAGAAGATGATATTGGCTTTGCCATTGGTCCCAGAGTTAATGCTGCAGGGCGTATGGATCATGCGATGCCGGCCATTGAGTTGATGCTGGCTCAAGATCAAGATGAAGCGGATCAACTTGCGGCGACACTGGATCAGCTGAATAAAGAACGGAAAAAAATCGTTGATGAGATGACCACAGAGGCGGTGGCTACAGTAGAAGCGTTACCCGATCATCGGAGAGATATTCTCATTGTTGCTAAAGAGCAGTGGAACGCAGGTGTGATTGGGATCACAGCCTCCAGGTTAGTGGAGAAATTTTACCGCCCGACGATTGTTTTTGGTATTGATCCTGATACAGGTGAAGCCAAAGGCTCAGCACGGAGCATTGAAGGCTTTGACATTTTTTCAGCACTTTCACAATCAAGGGATTTGTTACCGCATTTCGGCGGTCATCCGATGGCAGCTGGTATGACAACATCTGCTTCTGACTTAGACGAACTTGCGGAACGATTGAACACCTATGCAGCGGAGCATATGACCGCAGACATGCTGGTGCCGGCAACTAAGGTTAACAGTACAGTAGCAATAGAAGACGTATCAGTAGATGTTCTTGAGACCATTGATAAGCTTGCACCATTTGGCGTCGATAATCCGAAACCGACCTTTGCTATCCATGATGCTAATGTCAGGGAAGTGCGGCAAATCGGTCGCAATCAAAATCATTTGAAACTCACCTTAGAACAAAATGGGGCACGCTTAGATGTCATCGGTTTTGGCCACGGCCATCAATTTGATCATATATCAACTGCGGCAAAAATTTCCGTTGTCGGTGAGTTGGTCATTAATGAATGGAACGGTTTCAGAAAACCGCAACTTATGCTTAAGGATCTAGAAATATCAGAATGGCAGCTCTTCGATTTACGTAATAAAAGAGATTTGCCTGGTAAAATAGAAACGATTTCAAAGCAGCAGAGGCTTCTGTTAGCTTTTCATGAAGAAACGGTTCAAGACCTCAAGCTTGAAGCTTATCAAAGCGAAATTGTTGGTCCGGATGATTTGGACCTTATTGACACGAATCAAAACCATTTGTTCATATTGGATTTGCCAGATGATGAGGAGGCTTTTGACCGCTGTTTTCAAGCCATGGCGTTTCCGGAGCGGATTTATGCGGTCTTCCATCAAAAAGAGGCCCATTATTTTTCTGGTATTCCCCAGCGTGAAGCGTTTAAGTGGGTATATGGATTCCTATATAAGAATCAACCGGTACAAGAACGCCCGATTCTACAAAAAATTGCCAACCACAAAGGCTGGTCATTGGAATCCCTACAATTTATAATACAAGTGTTTTCTGATTTGAAATTTGTTAAAATAGAAGACGGTGTGATTTCGTTAATTAAAGGACCTGCCGAGCAATCGCTGACAGCTTCCATAACCTATCAACAAAAGGAAAAGCGGATCGCATTAGAGGAGCAATTGTGCTTCTCGACGTATCAAACATTAAAACAATGGTTTGCTAAATATACGATTGGCCGGGAACGAACTGAGGAGGCTATAACTTAAATGAATTTTAAGGATTATGTCAAGATTGTTGAAGATTTCCCTAAAGAAGGTATTAAATTCAAAGATATTACCCCGCTTATGCAAAATGGCGAGGCTTATCAGGCTGCAATACAAAAGATTGTTGAATATGCAAAAGATAAAGACGTTGATATCATTGTCGGGCCTGAAGCCCGCGGTTTTATTGTGGGCTGTCCGATAGCTTACGAGCTAGGGATTGGGTTTGTCCCTGTCCGGAAAAAAGGAAAATTGCCCCGTGAAGTGATTGAGGTTGAATATGGACTGGAATATGGTGACAATGTTCTAACAATGCATGAAGACGCCATTAAGCCTGGACAAAAGGTATTAGTTGTTGATGATCTATTAGCAACGGGCGGAACCATTGATGCCTCCATTCAACTTGTTGAAAAATTAGGTGGAAGTGTGGCAGGAACGGCTTTTATGGTCGAACTCACTTACTTAAGTGGCCGCGACAAATTGAATGATTATGACGTTTATACGCTGATGCAATTTTAGCTAGAGAGTGCTCGAAAGTCGAGCGCTCTTTCTTTTCTTATGGTTAATGCAGATTAAAAAAGAAATTTATCAAATCATTGGCTTTACAAGACGACGTGAAATCGTGATAATAGACACAATAGACGTTTTTTCGGATAAAAAGGTGATGGGTGTATGACATTCGAAGAATTAATTGAAAAATCTCAGAGCTATTTGGACGATGAACAAGTTAATTATGTGATTGCAGCCTATGATTATGCGGATAAGGCCCATGACGGTCAATATCGGAAGTCTGGGGAACCTTATATTATGCACCCCGTTGAAGTTGCGGGCATTCTTGTTAATTTGGAGATGGATCCCGTAACAATTATGGCGGGCTTATTACATGATGTCGTCGAAGATACGTCGGTGGCGTTTGAAGACATTCAATCTAACTTTGGTGAACAAGTGGCGCTGCTTGTTGATGGTGTTACCAAACTTCGTCATTTCGAATTTAAATCAAAGGAAGAACAACAGGCTGAAAATCACCGCAAAATGTTTGTTGCCATGGCTCAAGATTTGCGATGTGTCTTAATCAAACTCGCGGACCGGCTGCATAATATGCGCACCCTAAGCTATATGCCGGCGGAAAAACAGTTGCAAAAGGCCAATGAGACATTGGAAATATTTGCACCCTTGGCTAATCGTCTTGGAATTTCGACTATTAAATGGGAACTTGAAGATATTGCTTTACGCTATCTTAATCCGCAGCAATACTACCGGATTGTCAACTTAATGAAGCGCAAACGCAATGAACGTGAAGACTATATCAGTACGGTAATAGAGGATATTGAGAAGCACGTTCAGCAAGTCAATATTGATGCGGACATTTCCGGGCGGCCTAAACATATTTATAGTATTTACCGGAAAATGGCTCACCAGCATAAACAATTTAATCAGATATACGACTTACTAGCGGTTCGTATTATTGTTAATAGTATTAAAGATTGCTATGCGGTTCTAGGTATTATTCATACCCATTGGAAACCGATGCCTGGGCGGTTCAAAGATTATATTGCCATGCCGAAAGCCAATATGTATCAGTCGCTTCATACGACGGTGATTGGTTCAAATGGCCAGCCATTGGAAGTCCAAATTCGGACAAACGATATGCATAAAGTAGCGGAATTCGGGATTGCTGCGCACTGGGCTTACAAAGAAAATAAAGGCCATAATGTGAATAATAAATTTGAGGACAAGCTTGCATGGTTTAGACAAATTCTTGAATGGCAAAACGATGCTGAAGATGCTAAGGATTTCATGGAATCCCTTAAAGTTGATTTATTCTCGGATATGGTTTTCGTGTTTACACCTAAAGGTGACGTAATTGAACTTCCTGCTGGGTCCGTTCCGGTTGATTTCGCGTTTCGAATTCATACTGAGATTGGCAATCAAACAGTCGGGGCCAAAGTTAATGGAAAGATGGTGCCTTTGGATCATCATTTAAAGACCGGTGACATCGTTGAAATCACGACGTCAAAGCATTCGTATGGACCCAGTCAAGACTGGTTGAATATCACGCAAAGCTCGCACGCTAAGAACAAAATTAAACAATGGTTCAAACGGCAGCGTCGTGAAGAGACATTGACCAAAGGCCGTGAATGGATTGAGAAAGAAGTCAAAAATCAAGGTTATGATGTTAAGGACGTATTAACCGAAGATAATCTGAGCCATGTGGCAGAAAAATATAATTTCACAAGTGATAACGATATTTATGCGGCTGTGGGCTATAACAGCATTACAGCTAAGCAAGTTGTTAACCGGCTTACGGAACAAGTACGCAAGCCTGAACAGGAAGCTGAAAACCTTCTGAATCACTTTCCAGATGTGGATCATTATACAGCTAAGCGGAAGACAGAATCAGGGGTTCGTGTTAAAGGTATCGACAACATGATGATCCGTCTATCAAAATGTTGTAATCCTGTTCCTGGCGATGACATTGTCGGTTATATTACGAAAGGCCGCGGGGTTTCAATTCATCGCCGCAACTGTCCTAATATTAACAATGACGAAGCCCAGCAACGTTTACTAGAGGTGGAATGGGAAGGACAAACGGCAGGCAATAAACAATTTAACGTTGATATTGAAATTACCGGATTTGATCGTGATGGCTTTCTTAATGAAGTATTGCAGGCAGTATCTGAAACCAAAACGATTATTAATGCGGTCACTGGAAAAGCTGATAAAAATAAAGTCGCTATTATTGATATGACCATCGCAATTCACAACGTCAGCCATCTTAAGAAGGTGGTTGAACGGATTAAAAAAATTCCTGACATCTATGCCGTCAGACGAATGATACAATAATCTTAGGATGAGGGAGACAGGTTCATGCGTGTTATTGTGCAACGAGCCAAACAAGCCAGTGTGTCCGTCCATCAGCAAACAGTCGGGGCAATTGAGCATGGTTTAATGTTACTGGTGGGCATCAAACAAGGGGATGCATTGCAAGATGTCCAATATGTGGCTGATAAAATTGCAGGCTTAAGAATGTTTGAAGATGATACAGGTAAAATGAACCAATCGGTGCTGAACGTTGGTGGAAGCATCCTCTCTGTATCGCAATTTACGCTTTACGGTGATGTCCGAAAAGGAAGACGTCCCAACTTTATGAAAGCGGCTCAACCTGAGGATGCCAGTCGACTGTATGAGGCTTTTAATGACGAATTAAGAAACAAGGGATTGATTGTTGAAACGGGGCAATTTGGTGAAATGATGGATGTTCATTTAACGAATGATGGCCCTGTGACTTTGATTGTCGAAAGCAAACAGCATGATTAGGAATGATATCAACGTTTGATGGTTAGACTAGATGCAAACACTTAGAAGGTGAATGCGATGAAACTATCAAGCGACCTATTTTACCAATTCTATAAAAACCAATGGATAATGGCTTGGAAGCATCCTGGTGAAGAACAGTTAGCAAATGATGAATCTGTCAGGGCAGTATCACAACCGTGGACTCCACAGCGTCATCATAAACATTGGACGACATAATTTAACACTTCGCCTACTTTTATGATAAAATCCTTGCTAATACCGAGAACTTATTTTACAATTAAATGCATCAAAAACGAATTAATAAAACCGATCGAGGAAGAAAGTATCTGGAATGTTAATGGCGCAGAGAGGATAGGCCGAACGGCTGTAAGCTTATCCCCATATCTCCAGTGAAAGACACTTCTTAGGTTTTTCTTCGAACGTTGTTTAGCTAGTAGGGGAAAGCGTTGCAGGCGTTAACTGTTAAGTGGTTGTCGTTGGTCTATAAACGGCATCAACAAAGGGTGGTACCACGGGTTTAATTCTCGTCCCTTGTTTTCCAAGCGGAAACAAGGGGCGTTTTTTTTATTTTATTTATTTATATTATGACTTGGATAAGGATGCACTTCCCCGCTACGCTAAGCACAACGATTTCATTTTAGCGGAGAAGCAAACTCGACGTAGAAAAAATGAGGAGGATGCACTTCCCCGCTACGCTAAGTACAACGATTTCATTTTAGCGGAGAAGCAAACTCGACGTAGAAAAAAATGAGGAGGATGCACTTCCCCGCTACGCTAAGTACAACGATTTCATTTTAGCGGAGAAGCAAACTCGACGTAGAAAAAATGAGGAGGATGCACTTCCCCGCTACGCTAAGTACAACGATTTCATTTTAGCAGGGAAGCAAACTCGACGTAGAAAAAATGAGGAGGATGCACTTCCCCGCTACGCTAAGTACAACGATTTCATTTTAGCGGAGAAGCAAACTCGACGTAGAAAAAATGAGGAGGATGCACTTCCCCGCTACGCTAAGTACAACGATTTCATTTTAGCAGGGAAGCAAACTCGACGTAGAAAAAATGAGGAGGATGCATATGGCGATTCAAATTCCACGCGGGACCCAGGATATCTTGCCTAAGGAAGCTAATTTGTGGCAATTTATTGAAGATCAGGCTCGGGAGATATGTCGATTGTATCATTATGAAGAAATACGGACTCCCATCTTTGAGGCCACGGATTTATTTCAAAGAGGTGTGGGTGATTCGACGGATATTGTTCAGAAAGAAATGTACACCTTCCAGGATCGCGGCGGTCGAAGCTTAACGTTAAGACCAGAAGGTACCGCTTCAGTGGTTCGTTCGTATGTTGAAAACAAAATGCACGGTGAGCCGAAACAACCGTCAAAATTATTTTATATGGGACCGATGTTTCGCTATGAACGACCACAATCGGGACGGACACGGCAATTTACGCAATTTGGCATTGAAGCTTTAGGGAGCAATGATCCGGCGATCGATGCTGAAGTGATTGCTTTAGCTATGCATTTCTACCACAATCTTGGGTTACGGAACCTGAAATTAGTTATTAATAGTCTTGGTGATCCTGAGAGCCGCAGTCAACATCGCCAGGCATTGATTGATCACTTTAAGCCGTCGATTGGCGACTTTTGTCAGGATTGCCAGAACCGGTTAACGTCCAATCCGATGCGAATTTTGGACTGTAAGGTGGATCGCGATCATCCATTAATGGCAACCGCGCCATCTATTTTAGATTATTTAAATGATTTTTCGGTATCCTTTTTTGCTAAAGTTAAGCAAGCGTTAGATGACATGGGGATTGCCTATGAGATTGACCCGACGTTAGTTAGGGGTCTAGATTATTACAATCATACAGCGTTTGAAATTATGGGTGAAGGGTTTGGAGCCATTACCACCTTAAGTGGCGGTGGTCGTTATAATGGTTTAGTGAGTGAACTCGGCGGTCCGGAAACGCCAGGAATCGGATTCGCTTTAAGTATTGAACGGCTCATTTTAGCTATGGAGGCTGAAAATATAGAGGTTCCTTATGATGAAACGATCGATTGCTTTATTGTAACGCTTGGTGAGGATGCTGAGCGTAAGACGCCGGTTCTCTTACAGCAAATGCGTCATGCCGGCCTTGCCGTTGATCAGGATTACGTTGGTCGTAAGGTTAAAGGCCAATTTAAACAAGCAGATCGATTAGGGGCAAAATATGTTGCTGTGTTAGGTGAGAACGAGCTTCAACAAGGCGTCATTAATCTAAAAGATATGACAACTGGTGAAGAAGAGACGGTTGGATTAGAAACATTGGCGACAACGGTAAAAAATAAATTGGAGGAGTGATCGGGTTTATGCCACGAACGGAATTTTGCGGGCGTTTAACAGAGGCCCATGCAGGACAAGAAGTGACGCTTCAAGGATGGGTGCAGAAGCGTCGTGATTTAGGCGGTTTAATTTTCATTGATCTGCGTGACCGGACTGGGATTGTGCAAACGGTCTTTAATCCAAAAGTGTCAGCAGAAGCGATTCAAATCGCTGATAAAATTCGTAATGAATTTGTCGTCGAAATTAAAGGATCTGTTGTCAAACGTGATCCCAATGCAGTAAATGACAACATTGCGACGGGTCAAATTGAAGTGAGTGCTCACAGCGTAACGATTATTAACGCTGCGAAGACACCGCCATTTACGATTGAAGACGATACAGATGCCTCCGAAGAAGTTCGTTTAAAATACCGCTATATGGACTTGCGTCGTCCGGTTATGGCAGAAACATTTAAAATGCGCCATCAGATTACGAAAAGCATTCGTCAATTTTTAGATGAGCACGAGTTTTTTGAAGTGGAAACGCCGATGTTGACCCGCAGTACCCCTGAGGGTGCTAGGGACTACTTGGTTCCAAGTCGTGTCAATCCGGGTTCTTTTTATGCGTTGCCGCAATCACCACAATTGTTTAAGCAACTATTAATGGTGTCCGGTATGGAACGGTATTATCAAATCGTTAAATGTTTCCGGGATGAGGACTTGCGCGCCGACCGGCAGCCTGAGTTTACCCAAGTTGACATTGAAACATCATTCTTTGAGCGCGAACCGTTTATGGCTATGATGGAGGAGATGATGGCTAATGTTGTCAAAAATGTTCGTGATATTGATATTCAAGGCTCATTCCCTCGGATGACTCATGCCGAAGCCATGGCCAGTTACGGTAGTGACAAACCGGATACACGGTTTGGCATGGAACTGATAGATGTTTCTGAAGAAGTTCAAAATTGTGGTTTTAAAGTATTTAGCGACACGGTGACTGGCGGCGGCCAAGTCAAAGCTTTGAATGTGAAGGGACAAGCTGAACACTATTCACGTAAAGATATCGATCAGCTGGGCGAATTCGTTGCAAGACATGGTGCAAAAGGGTTAGCCTGGATGAAAGTTGAAGCTGCTGACTTAAAAGGGCCGATTGCCAAATTCTTTGCTGATGAGACAGGTGAAGCCATCCGGACGCAAACAGAAGCGGAGGCTGGGGATTTATTGCTGTTTATTGCTGATAAGCCGTCGGTCGTTGCCGATAGTTTAGGAGCGTTACGCTTGAAACTTGGCAAAGATCTTGCATTAATCGATGAATCACAGTTAAACTTCTTATGGGTCACGGACTTTCCATTACTCGCCTATGATGAAGATGCTGGCCGTTATGTTGCGGAGCACCATCCATTTACTTCACCGGTAGCTGAAGATATCGATAAATTAACGGATCAGCCTGAAGCAGTTCATGCTGAGGCCTATGATTTAGTGTTAAATGGTTACGAATTAGGTGGGGGTTCACGGCGTATTCATCAACGTGATTTACAAGATAAGATGTTTCAAGCCCTTGGCTTTTCACAGGAAGAAGCTGAAGAGCAATTTGGATTTTTACTGGAAGCTCTTGATCATGGAGCACCGCCGCATGGTGGGATTGCTTTCGGATTGGACAGGTTAGTCATGATTCTTGCCGGCCGTTCTAATTTAAGGGATACGATAGCATTTCCGAAGACAGCAAGTGCCTCAGACCTTTTAACACAGGCACCGAGTGCAGTAAGCGATTCGCAGTTAGATGAACTTCATTTGCGTGTGACAAAAAACACCAATCAATAATCGAGGGTGGCGGTTGATAAGACCGTCATCGTGTGTTAAGATGTAAATACAATCACAGAGACGTCCTGAAGTGTTTGTAGGAAGGCCACATGTTTTGACCGAACACTAATTTTGAAAGGGAGTCCGTAAAGTTTTCATCCGGCGTAAATGCCTCTTCTGAGTGGACTTACAAAAGATGAAACAGGACACCCACCTGCTAACAGCGGGTTCAAAACTAGGGTCGACATACGGCACATTTGGGACTCTCTCTTATTTTCTAATTGACACTTTTATAGGTGTCTTTTTTTGTGTCTTTTTTAAGGCTGTTTTCTAAAAGATTGTTGCTTTTTTACAAAATCTATAAAAGGCGTCTTAATATACCGCTCCGGAAATACACTATGCTTTCCGCGGGTGACCCGTGAGCCTCCTCGAACTCCGTTCTGCGGGGTTCGAGGAGCAAAAACGAAGGATAAGATGACTATAATAGAATTAAGTCATACAAATATAAGAAAAAGGCTGTCCCTGGTATTTGGGACAGCCCTCTATTTTGCCATTTTTTCTAGATTACCGTTTTTGTCCATTTTGAACGCAGAACTTGCCTCATCTTGTTGATCAGATAGGGCAATCATTCGTCTTGCCCGATCCATGATACCCATCAAAGATTGATAATCTTCTTCAATGGTTTGATGTTCCTCACGCAGTTTATGTAACGCGGTCTCCAATTCCTTAATTTTCGATTGCAAAGCGTTATTTTCTTGTTTTAACGCAATGTTTTCGGATTGAAGTCGTTCACTTGCGGCACCATTGTTCTGCATGTCCTCTAAGAATGAAATCACATGGTTTAAATTTAATTGAGATCCCGATTGAGACTGGGATTCTGCCGTTGAGTGTTGATCCTCATTGAGTGTTGACATTTCCGAATTAACAATAGGCTGATCTACAGCTGGTTCAAGATTGTCATCATCCGTTGGTTCTTTTTGATCCATCGTTGGAACAGGTGATCCTGAGTAACCTTGTTCGTGGTGTATAGCTGTTGGCTCATACGTTTGCCAGCTTGTCCGGCGGTGTTTTTGTTCGGCACGTTTCTTTTGCTTGCGTTGTTTTTTGGCAATTTCAATCGCTTGATCATATTTTCTGCGAACGATGGCATTCCATCGGAAACCGCAAGCTGCCCCTGTCCGGTTCAATCTGTCACCGACTTCTTCAAAGGCATCCAATTGCGTACCGCCTTCTCTTATATGTCTCAACACCGTTTCGGCCAACAACAGGTCATCTTCGTGTGACCAAGCATCCTGTCTAACTTTTGTCAATGTCGACCTCTCCTTGTCTCTATTGTTTGCTATAATGATTGACAAAAAAGACTTGGATTATACACGAAAACTTATTTTTCTATATATCTTTTAATAGAGGCCCGTTGCTAGCTTTGTTCATCAAGGTGATTGAAAAATTCAATCCGCTTTCTGACGGTTTTTTCATGACCGCGGTCAACTGGATGATAGAATGTTAAATGCTCTAAATGATCTGGCAAATATTGTTGACTGACATAACCATGTTGGAAATGGTGCGGATATTGGTACGTTTTGCCGTGTCCAAGCCGCTCAGCCCCTTGATAATGGCTATCTCGTAAATGGACTGGAACCTCTCCGGTTGACTCGGTTTGCACCGCTTTAAGGGCTGCATCAATCCCTGATATCACTGCGTTACTTTTCGGCGCTGTCGCAATGTATAACGCCGCTTCAGCGAGTGGGATACGGGCTTCTGGCAAGCCGATAAAATCAACCGCATAAGCGGCTGATTGAGCGAGTAATAACGCGTTGGGATCAGCTAAGCCGACATCTTCAGCCGCGTGAACGTAGATTCTTCGGGCGATAAATTTAGGGTCTTCACCGGCTTCAATCATTTTTGCTAAATAGTATAAAGTTGCGTCCGCATTGGAACCGCGCATACTTTTAATAAAAGCGGACACTGTATCGTAATGGTTATCACCGGTTTTATCATACTGCAGCACCCGTTCTTGAATAGATTCTTCAGCGGTTGCTAGATCAATGTGTACGCCGCCATCTTTATCGGGATCGGTCGTCAGCACGGCGAGTTCTAAGGCGTGGAGGGCGCTTCTAGCGTCCCCGTTGGCGACTTGAACAAGATGATCCATAGCTTCGCGGGTTACATGAATTTGATAGTTACCAAAGCCCCGTTCTGGATCATGAATGGCCTGTTCCAATATGCGGTGGATGTCTTCATGGTTTAGCGATTTGAACCGAAATAAACGGGAGCGTGATAATAGGGCTGAGTTGATTTCAAACATGGGACTTTCTGTGGTCGCTCCAATTAAAATAATCGTTCCGTCTTCAACCGATGGTAATAAGGCATCTTGTTGTCCTTTATTAAAGCGATGAATCTCATCTATAAACAAGACGGTTTTTTGCTCATCATATTTCAACCGGTCCTTGGCGTTGTCAATCACCTCACGTATATCTTTAATGCCTGATGTCACCGCATTCACTTGCACGAAAAAAGCCGATGTTGAATTGGCGATAATACGTGCCAATGTCGTTTTACCTGTTCCGGGAGGTCCATAAAAAATCATGGGCGTCAGTCGATCGGCATAAATTGCCCGACTTAACAGCCGGCCAGAACCGACAATGTCACCTTGCCCTGTGAACTCGTCCAGCGTTCTCGGGCGCATACGGTCAGCTAACGGCTGATTGGTTCGCGTTTCTTCCTGCGGAAAATCGAATAAGTCCATCTAACATCTGTCCTTTCTACGGGGAACGTTACTACAGCGATTTGACAAATGCAAGATAAGTTGATTTCATGCTATAATAGATAAGGTTTTAAAAATTTTAGTGGAGCGAATGCTCATTGAAACATGTATTTCTTCATAAACAAAATTGGCTGATTCGGCTATGGAAATGGTCTTTTTTTATTTTCGGCCTTCTTATTATGTCATTGGGTATTGCGTTAATGATTGAAGCCCATCTCGGCAGCGCGCCTTGGGATGTTCTTCATATTGGCTTATATAAACATTTCGGATTAACTGTAGGAACGTGGTCGGTCATCGTTGGTTGCTTAATTATAACAACAACGAGTTTGCTAAGGCGATGCTTTCCAGAAACAGGCGCCTTACTAAATATGGTACTTGTCGGTGCATTTATAGACTTGTTTTTACATTTTTTGGCGGCTCCTGATTCATGGGCTGGTAAGACGGGGTTTCTGCTTATCGGTATTTTAATTAATGGCATTGGCATCAGTGTGTATATTTCAGGTGACAAAGGTGCCGGCCCTCGGGATACGCTCATGTTATATTTAACCGAAAAAACGGGTTGGAAAGTGTCGCATATCCGACGAATGATGGAACTGTGTGTACTGATTGCTGGTTGGCTTATGGGCGGTCCGGTATCAGCTGGAACTGTCCTATTCGGATTAACGATCGGGACGCTTGTTGGATGGTTCTTGCCATTCTTCCGGAAAGTAATGCAAACTTTGGTTGAAAGAGGTGCTGACAGTGAAGATTTCTACAAAAGGTCGTTACGGGTTGACCATCATGATGGCGCTGGCGAGAAAGCACGGTAGTGGGCCGACGTCGCTTAAATCGATTGCCGAACAACATCGGTTATCAGAACATTACCTTGAGCAGCTAATTGCGCCCTTAAGGAACGCTGGTTTTGTCAATAGTATCCGGGGAGCCTACGGTGGATATGTCTTAGCTAAAGATCCGTCTGAGATTACGAGTGCAGATATTATTAGAGTATTGGAAGGCCCGATTCGTCCAGTTGAGGTTATGGATGATGACGAGCCGGCCAAACAGGAATTATGGATTAAAATTCGTGATGCTGTTAAAAATGTTTTGGAAAATACAACGTTGAAAGATTTGATTGAATTTGATCGTCATGATAATATGCAAGATCCGTATATGTTCTTTATTTAACATGAAGGGATCAAAAGGATGAGTTTGATGAACGCAATTTACTTGGATCATGCCGCGACAACACCGGTTCATCCTGATGTGATTGAACAGATGTCGCACGTTTATCGGGAGACATTTGGTAATCCATCCAGCATTCATCAATTCGGGCGTGTTGCGCAAAAACGTGTTGATGATGCGCGAAGAGCGGTTGCAAAAACCATTGGGGCATCGCCGGGTGAAGTCGTGTTTACGAGTGGTGGGACAGAAGCCGACAATCTTGCCATTGTCGGTGCGGCCCATGCGAATCAAGATCATGGACGCCACATTATTACGACGTCCGTTGAACATCATGCGGTTTTGAACACATGTCAAGCCCTTGAGGAACAGGGGTTTGATGTGACGTATTTGGATGTTGACGAACGTGGTAGGATAGACATTGATGATTTTAAGGCCAAAGTCAGGGACGATACCATTCTCGTCTCAGTGATGTATGGTAATAATGAAGTCGGTACGATTCAACCGGTGCAAGAGATAGGTGAGTTTCTCGCTGATAAGCCTGCTTTGCTGCATACGGATGCGGTGCAGGCCTTTGGTGTGGTCGACATGAATGTCAGCGAGCTACAGGTTGATTTGTTATCGATGACGGCTCATAAAATTAATGGACCTAAAGGGATCGGTTTTTTATATATAAAAGATGGAACGAAGCTTGTTTCTCATCAACATGGTGGTGAACAAGAGCGCAAGCGGCGGGCGGGGACGCATAATGTTCCTGGTATCGTCGGTCTAAGCGAAGCCTTGTCGATTGCCTCTCATCAACGTGAGGCACGTGTAGATGATTACAGACGCTATCAGCAAGTGCTCTTGGATGTGTTTGACGAATACGGGATAGACTTTGCTATTAATGGCGATCCTGAACATGGTTTGGCACACATTTTAAACGCTTATTTCCCGGGAACGCATGTAGAATCACTGCTCATGAATCTGGATTTATCGGGGGTGGCTGTTTCCAGCGGTTCAGCGTGTACAGCCGGTTCGATGGATCCTTCACATGTGTTGACAGCTATGCACGGAACAAATTCCGATCGTCCGGAAAGCTCGATTCGGATCAGTTTTGGCTTGCATAATGATGATGAGAACGTTCGTGAAGCCGCCGAAGTGATAGCGAAGACAGTGAAGCGGTTGACGAAATAGAAAAGGTGGTGAAGAATGATGGAAAAACGACGTGAAGATACTCGTGTTGTTGTCGGTATGTCCGGCGGTGTTGATTCCTCAGTAACAGCGCTTGTACTGAAGGAACAAGGTTATGATGTTGTCGGTATTTTCATGAAAAACTGGGATGATACGGACGAAAATGGGGTTTGCACAGCAACGGAAGATTATGAAGACGTTGCTAGAGTTGCTGGGCAAATCGGCATTCCTTACTATGCGGTGAATTTTGAAAAACAATACTGGGATAAAGTATTCACCTATTTCCTAGATGAATATAAAGCGGGCAGAACACCTAACCCTGATGTTATGTGTAATAAAGAAATTAAATTTAAAGCGTTTTTGGATCATGCATTGAATCTTGGTGCTGATTATGTTGCTACGGGTCATTATGCCCGCGTAGATCGCAGTCGTGGTCAAGCACAATTGGTTCGCGGTGTTGATCATAATAAAGATCAAACCTATTTTCTTAATCAATTGAGCGAACATCAAATTAGCCAAGTTATGTTTCCGCTGGGTGAGCTTGAAAAAACTGAGGTTCGTGATATCGCGAAAAAACACGATCTAGCAACAGCTAATAAAAAAGATAGTACAGGCATTTGTTTCATTGGTGAACGTGATTTTAAAACCTTTCTAAGTAACTATTTACCAGCACAAAAAGGTGAAATCAGGACGATTGACGGTGAGTTTAAGGGTTACCATGACGGATTGATGTACTATACCAATGGTCAACGTCAGGGGCTTGGTATTGGGGGTCCCGGCGGTCCGTGGTTTGTGTGCGGTCGTGATCTTGATCAAAATATTTTATATGTCGCTCCAGGCGGCAATCATCCTGCCTTGTTTTCCGAAGGCTTAATGGCTGAAAAGGTGAACTGGGTGAACGGTCGACCCGACGAAGATACGATTCAATGCACTGCTAAATTCCGTTATAGACAAACCGACCGATCGGTAACAGTCATCATTGAGGCGGATGATCGGGTGAAAGTGCTGTTTGATGAACCGCAGCGGGCGATTACTCCCGGGCAGTCGGTGGTTTTCTATGATGGTGATATTTGTCTCGGTGGTGCGACTATTGACACCGTTTTTCAAAATGACTACCACCGGACATTCGACTTTGTCACAGCCAATGCGTAATATATATGGGCACCGGAGAAAGATTCCGGTGTCTTTTTATGGTCAATTGCATGGAGTTAATGGAGTTAAGGATGACGTTTTTGATATACTAGAGTATAGAAAGATTGATGTGGAGGGCACTTCCCCGCTACTCTAAGTACAACCATTTCACTTTAGTGGGGAAGAAAGTTTAGATAATCATCGGCTAAGAAACGCAACGTCCTATTGCGAACGCCGATGCTAGCACGTCCTGTGCGTCGTAAAAATGATTGTAGGGGATGCTGTCTGTGTCTGACTTGATTGAACAAGGTTTACAGTTTTGGGAACAACAAAAATATGAAAAAGCGGCGCAAGCCTTTAATGATTATATCGAAACCTATCCGGATGACCCGGTTGGCTATACCAATTTTGGCAATTTGTTAACTACCATGCAGCAGCCGGAGAAAGCCCTCAACTTTTATCACAGGGCTTTGCAACTGGATGAGACTCATGCGCCGGCGTATTATGGGTACGGAAACACACTTTTTAATAGCGGTGAATACCATGAGGCGATTAAACAGTATACAGAAACGATCAGTCATGGGTTTGAAGATGGTGACGTTCATTATATGATTGGACAGGCATATAGCAATCTCGGTCAAGCATTAATGGCCCTTGTACATTTTCAGCGTTCGTTGGAATGGCGTCCGGACGATACAGAAGCCAGGTTTCAATATGGTCTTTGCCTGTCAAAGACGGGATATGTCGATATGGCCGTTCAACAGTGGAATCATGTTATTTCTGAACAACCAGAACATGCTGACGCTTTTTACAACTTGGGTGTCGCTTACAGTTATAAAGATGATACGGAAGCCGCAAAGAACTATTTTAGTCAGGCGCTGGCGATTCAAGAGGATCATATGCTGGCGTCTCATGCCTTGAAACAACTTGTGAAAAATCAGCAGAACAATGAATCATAGAGTGAGGGACCGATATGGTAGAGGTTGTTGAAGGGCGCCAAACTGATGAAGACAATTATATAAAGGGCACCCCCTATCGTGTGATTTTTAAAAACGATGATAATGCTTATACAGTAATGCGTGTCAAAGTAGAAGAGACAAATGAGGATCTGGACGATAAAGACATCGCAGTCATCGGTCACTTTCCCGTCATTCATATGCATGAAAGCTATCACTTTACGGGAACGATTCAAGTTCATCCCCGTTACGGCAAGCAGTATGAAGTGCAGTATTATAAAAAGTTGTTACCGGAATCCGAGGAAGGTATGATTCAATACTTGTCGGGTGATCTATTTCCGGGAATTGGTCAAAAAACAGCGGAGAGCATCATTCATACCCTTGGGGAAAATGCAGTCTCCAAAATCATTGATTCACCCGAATGTCTGAATGATGTGCCGAAACTTCCCGATGACAAAGCTAAGCAGCTGTATAACACATTAATGGAACACCAGGGGCTAGAAAGAATCATGCTTACTCTGTCAAAATATGGATTCGGTCCGCAATTGTCGATGAAAATCTATCAAACCTACGGGAATGAAACGGTGGAAATAATCAATGATAATCCCTATTGTCTCGTACATGATGTTGACGGTATCGGGTTCCAGCGGTCGGATGAACTTGCTCAATCATTAGGTATGGATCGTGATCATCCCAATCGCATCCATGCAGCTATGATTTATTTGCTGACCGAGGAAGCGATGAATAATGGGCACGTCTTTCTTCCCATTGATGATATCATCGAGGCGACATTGAAATTACTGAATCAACCCACACCCATTATTAATGAAGGCCAAGTTATGCAAGAAATCGATGTCCTTGAGGAAGAGGGAAAGCTCGTCATTGAGGATGAGCATATCTATTTGCCGAGTCTTTACTTTGCCGAAAAAGGTGTGGTTACGAGTATTAGTCACTTAGCTGAAGAGCCGTCGCCGCAGGCGGAATTTTCCGAGACTGAGTTCTTAGAGGCGTTAGGATCGCTTGAAGAACGCTTGGATATCCAATATGCACCCAGCCAGCGGAAGGCGATTCAGACGGCCTTAGCCTCGCCTGTTATGTTGCTGACAGGTGGCCCTGGAACAGGAAAAACAACTGTCATTAAGGGAATGGTGGAAGTCTACGCTGAATTAAACGGTCTGTCCTTGAATCTTAAAGATTACAAAGACGACGAAGATTATCCGTTTATTTTAATTGCGCCGACCGGTCGTGCCGCCAAGCGGATGGGAGAATCAACCGGGCTACCAGCTGTGACGATCCATCGATTATTGGGCTGGAAAGGTGAAGCCGGTTTTGATCATGATGATGAAAATCCAATTGCAGGCCGATTGTTAATCATTGATGAAATGTCAATGGTTGACTTATGGCTAACCAATCAATTATTTAAATCACTCCCAGATAATATCCAAGTTGTGATTGTAGGTGATGAAGATCAACTACCTTCCGTAGGTCCTGGGCAAGTCTTGAAAGATTTTCTTGATGCCGAAGTGATTCCGACCGTACGGCTAACAGATATCTACCGGCAGGAGGATGGCTCATCGATTATCGAACTTGCTCACCATATTAAGGATGGTCTCATTCCCGAGACATTGACCCAGCCGCAGATCGATCGCCGTTTTTTCAAATGCCGTCAGCGCGATATTATCGATGCGATTTGCCAAGTCTGCGAAAATGCTGTCAGTAAAGGTTATGCACCACGGGACATCCAGGTGCTTGCTCCCATCTATAAAGGGAATGCCGGTATTGATGCGATCAACCAGGCGCTACAAGATTTATTTAACCCTGATAGCGATGATAAGAAAACAATCACGTATGGTGATAAGGTTTATCGCGTGGGTGATAAAGTTTTACAGCTCATGAATGAACCTGAATCCAACGTCTTCAATGGCGATATTGGAGAGATTGTCGCCATTATTAAGGCAAAAGAAACGAAAGATAAAATTGAACGAGTGGTTGTATCCTTTGATGGGAATGAAGTGAGCTATGTTAAAAAAGACTTAAATCAATTGACGTTAGCTTATTGTTGTTCGATTCATAAATCTCAGGGAAGCGAATTTCCAATTGTCGTCTTGCCGATTGTCAAAGGCTATCACCGAATGCTTAAGCGCAATATTATTTATACAGCTGTCACGCGCAGTCGTTCCTATCTCATTATTTGTGGTGACAGCTCGGCCTTTGAGCAAGCGATTAATCGCTCCGACGTTGATCGCCGTCATACGGTATTGGCTGATAAACTCGTGGAACGTTTGCAAGAAGAGACGACTCACATTGAAGATGTTGCCGAACCTGAGCTCACCAGTGGGCAAAAAACCGATGGATACGATTGACCGGATCAGGGGACTATGTATGACGGTACACAAAATAGGGCACTCTAGTATTAAATAATTTTTAATACTAGAGGTGAGACAATGCGATGCCCTAACTGTTCGAGTCGAAATCTCGGAAAGATTGGCAGTCAACATTATTACTGCTGGAATTGTTTTATCGAATTAACATTGACTGACGGAAAGTTTTCTATGAATCAAGTTGAGTGGGATGGGAGTTTGACGACGCTCGATGATTTATTTGCTGACGATGAAAGATATGCTTGAAAGATAACGGAGGTTCGCCATGAAGCCACGATCGTCAGCAGAATGGTTACGTAGGCTCTCCATCCTCTTAATCGCGTTGATTTCTGTATATATGGCGATACAATTGCTGCCTTATTTTAAAATGGTTATTGGCAATCTACTAAGAATGCTGACACCGTTTTTTATTGCGCTTCTTATTGCGTATTTGTTACATCCGTTTGTGAATTACTTGCAGCGCGGTATGCCACGGCCTGTGGCGATTCTGATCATTTATACCACTTTTTTTGGGGTGATGATCTATGCGCTTATCAAGGGTATGCCTTATGTAATTACGCAATTGAAGCATTTTGCTGAACAAATACCGGATTGGATTCAAGTTTACCGAAAACATGTGAATGATATCTATCTTGCCACGTCCAATTGGCCGGAGACGCTTCATGATAACTTTGATCAAATCCTGTCATCAGTGGAAAACACCTTAAAATCTTTTATTCACGGTGTTGTTTCTTGGTTGCAAGGTTTGGTTAAATCTTTTTTCACTATTCTTTTGATTCCGTTTCTTGTTTTTTACTTTTTAAAAGATGCCGATAAAATGAGGCGTTATTTTTGGCACATTGTACCGGAAAGTTGGCGACCAACAGGCAGGGAATTGACGCATAAGATTGATCAGCAATTAGGTAACTTTATCAGAGGCCAATTATTGGTGTGTGCGGCCTTAATAGTTGTCGCATTTATCGGTCTTTGGTTCCTTGATGTCCCTTATCCGCTTATCTTAGGGATGTTTATCGGGATTACCGATATTATCCCGTTTTTTGGGCCCATCATTGGTGCAGTGCCGGCGATTCTTATTGCTGCGACGGTTTCCGTAAAAACCGTCATTCTCGTTGGGGTTCTCATTTTGGTGATTCAATTTTTAGAAGGCAATATCATTAGCCCTCTGATTGTGGGTAGGAGTGTCCATGTTCATCCTGTGTGGATTATGTTGTCACTGGTCGTTGGTGAGACTTTTGCCGGAATTTTAGGGTTGCTTTTGGCAGTTCCAATATTTCTAGCCATTCGAGTGATTGTTAACCATTATGCTGAACAGCGAAAAAAAATTGACAAAGGAATCTGAGCTCATCTATAATGTCGACAGGAATAGAAAAACGGCGAACATGATAAGGGAGCCCGTTGCCTGCAGCCATTGACAGAGAGGAATCTTCACGGCTGAAAGAGATCCCCAATGCAGTGCTTGCAACACGCTACTCCTGAGTGCAGTTAACCACTGCCGGCCGAGGACACCGTTAACCGTCTGCCAAAGTGGATCCGCAAGTCTTGCGGATAACCAGGGTGGTACCGCGTGAGATGATTAAGCTCTCGTCCCTGTAAGGGATGAGGGCTTCTTTATATTTTAAGGAGGTCTTAAGTAATGGAGCCATCGTTGACATCAGCTGAGGTCAGACAAAAATTTCTAGATTTTTTTACAGAAAAAGGGCATAAAGTTGAACCAAGTGCCCCATTAGTCCCGCATGAAGATCCAACACTATTATGGATTAACAGCGGTGTAGCTACTTTGAAAAAGTATTTTGATGGCCGGGTTGTCCCGGATAACCCTAGAATGGCTAATGCACAGAAGGCGATTCGAACCAACGATATTGAAAATGTCGGTTATACGGCAAGGCATCACACATTTTTTGAAATGCTAGGTAATTTTTCTATTGGTGATTATTTTAAAGAAGAAGCCATACAGTGGGCATGGGAATTTCTCACGAGTAAGGATTGGATTGGTTTCGAACCGGAGAAATTAGCTGTCACGATCTATCCAAACGATGATGAAGCTTATGATATCTGGCATGATAAAGTTGGGATTCCCGATGAACGGATTATCCGTTTAGAAGAAAATTTTTGGGATATCGGTGAAGGGCCATGTGGTCCGAATACGGAAATTTTTTATGACCGTGGTCCTGCTTATGGCGATGATCCGAGTGATCCAGAAATGTTCCCAGGTGGGGAAAATGAACGTCATCTGGAAATTTGGAACTTAGTTTTTTCACAGTATAATCATAACCCTGATGGCAGTTATACGCCGCTTCCAAAGAAAAATATTGATACAGGTATGGGTCTGGAACGAATGGTATCGGTCATTCAAGATGCTAAGACCAATTTTGACACTGATTTGTTTATGCCGATGATCCATGAAATTGAATCCATTTCTGGAATGAGTTATGGTGAACAAAATGCAAAGGATACGGCTTTTAAAGTGATTACCGATCATGTACGCGCGGTGACCTTTGCCATTGCTGATGGTGCTTTACCTTCCAATGAAGGTCGTGGTTATGTATTAAGACGACTGATTCGCCGGGCCGTTCGATTTTCGATGGAGCTCGGAATTGAAAGACCATTTATGTATGAATTGGTTGATAAAGTCGCTGATATTATGAAAGCATTCTACAACGAATTGCCGGATAAAACAGCGTTTATTCAAAAAATTATTCGTTCTGAGGAAGAACGATTTCATGAAACGATTCATGAAGGTTTACAAATTTTAACGGGTATTTTGGAACGAGATGATGCTAAAGCCGAAAAGGTTGTTTCAGGACAAGATGTCTTTAAATTGTATGATACCTTTGGCTTTCCGGTTGAACTTACTCAAGAATATGCCGAACAAGCAGGATTTGCTATTGATTTAGAAGGATTTGAGCAAGAACTTGAAATGCAGCGGAACAGAGCCCGTCAAGCCCGTCAAAGTACTGATTCAATGCAAGTCCAAAGTGAAACGTTGCGGAATATAACGACTTCAAGTGATTTCGTTGGCTATGACCAATCAGAGGCTGAAACAACCGTTACTGTCATGTTGAAAAATGATGAGATCGTCCAACAAGCCGTTTCTGGAGAAGAGGTTCAAGTATTATTAGATCGGACACCTTTCTATGCCGAAAGTGGTGGGCAAGTAGCTGATCAGGGATACTTATTTAATGATGAAGCGTCTCTTGTGATGCAGGATGTCCAAAAGGCGCCAAATGGTCAGCATTTACACACAGTCAGGATTGATGAGGGCACACTTCACACCGGTGACCGTTTGACAGCTGATATCGATGAGCAAGAAAGAGCCGATACTGAAAAGAATCACACAGCAACCCATCTATTGCATCAGGCATTGAAGGATGTTCTTGGTGAGCATGTCAATCAAGCGGGCTCACTTGTGGCCCCGGATCGTTTGCGGTTTGATTTCACACATTTTGATAAAACGACTGAAGAAGACATTCAACGGATTGAAACGATTGTTAACCAAAAAATATGGGCCAATATTCCTGTTGAGGTGATGGAAAAACAATTAGATGAAGCAAAAGCCATGGGCGCGATGGCTTTATTTGGTGAAAAATATAGTGATGTTGTCCGCGTTGTTCGTGTCGGTGATTACAGCTTAGAACTTTGTGGTGGCTGCCATGTTAATAATACGGCGGAAATTGGTTTATTTAAAATTGTATCCGATGCAGGTATTGGCGCAGGAACACGCCGGATTGAAGCTGTTACAGGGCAATATGCATTTAGACAATTGAACCAAAGTGCTGCACAATTAAATCAAATCGCTGATCAACTCAAAACAAATGTTCAGCAGATTCCTGAACGAATTGAAACTTTACAACAGACAATTAAAGATTTGGAAAAGGAAAATGAGTCCTTAACAGCGAAATTAGGTAATGCAGAAGTTAATGACTTAGTTCATAACATCAAAGATATTAATGGTGTTAAAGTATTGGCGGAACAAGTTAATGGACAAGATATGAATGGACTGCGCGGTATGGTTGATCAACTAAAGCAGAATATGGATTCAGGAATTGTGGTATTGGCTGCAGTTAATGATGGCAAGGTTCAGCTTATAGCCGGTGTCACAGATGATCTTGTCCAAGCCGGTTATCACGCTGGCAAACTGATCAAGGAAGTTGCTACCCGGTGTGGCGGCGGTGGTGGTGGCCGTCCAGATATGGCTCAAGCTGGAGGCAAAAACCCCGATGAAGTGATCGGAGCCCTTCATTATGTATACGAGTGGATCGAAAACCAACAATAAACAACATGGCCAAAACGTGAGTCTGAACCTGGGGGGATAATCTGAGATGGATCAAACCATGAAATTTAATTTCAATGAAGAACCTGAAAGCCGTGAAGCAAAAGAAGTTTTATTACAAGTTTATCAAGCCCTTCACAGTAAAGGTTATAATCCGATTAACCAGATCGTTGGATACTTATTATCCGGTGATCCGGCTTATATTCCTCGACATCAAGATGCCAGAAACTTAATCCGCAAGATTGAACGGGATGAAATCATTGAAGAATTGGTGAAATCCTATCTAGACCAACATGGTGAGGGATAATTCATGAAAATCATGGGACTTGACTACGGGGATCGTACGGTTGGTGTGGCTGTCAGTGATGCTTTGGGACTGACGGCACAGGGGATCGAAACCATCCGACATCATCCTGATGATCAAGCAGCATTGTTTGAGCGGCTCAAACAATTAATTGACGAGCACGATATTTATAAAATCATTGTTGGTTTACCAAAAAATATGAATAATACAATTGGTGAACGCGGTGAAATAACTAAAGATTTTTCGGAAACATTAGAAACGACCTTTACTGTGCCCATCGAGTTAGTGGATGAGAGGTTAACAACCATGGCAGCAGAACGAACGCTTTTGAGTGCGGATGTCAGCCGAAAAAAACGAAAAAAAGTGATTGATAAAATGGCTGCCATGTTAATTTTACAAAGTTACTTAGATAGAAATGGGGTGACATAATTGTCTGAGGAACAAGAGCGTGTTGTGATACCGGACGAACAAGGTGAGGAACACTTATTTGACATTTTATTTACGTTTGATGTTGATGAAACAGAACGTTCATATATGGTTGTCAAACCAGTGGAGCCGGATAATGATACCGACGATCAAGAAGAAGAAGTATATGCCTTTAGGTTTGAAGAAGAAGGGGATGACTTCAATTTATTCCCAGTTGAAACTGATAAGGAATGGGATATGATTGAAGAAATGCTGAATACCTTTGTCGAAGAAGGGCATGTTTAAGAGCTTCCACTTTGGAAGCTCTTTTTTTCTTGCTTAAACCATATTATGAGGGATTTAGAAGGCTGTTTTCGTAAATTTCGTTGCTTTTTAACCTTATGGTTGAATCAAAAATACGACATTGCAGCTCCGTTGATTTCCGTTCCGGGCTGTCGCTTTCCGCGGGCAACGCTTCAGCCTCCTCGGAAGAAAACCACTTCCTGCGGGGTCTTCAGCTGTTGCTTTTCCCACGGGAGTCGACTGCCCTCCACTCCAATCAAGTATTTTTTTAAAACAAAATAAGATTTTGTCCAAAAAACAATATTTTATAAAACAGCCTTTTTTAATATATAGCAAATATAACGCTTTAAGTTCTAGAAAATTATCAAGAGGGCTTGTCGACAACCTGTCGAATTATTGTATAATAGATGAGGTATGTTGTGTTAGAGGAGGTCAAGATGTGTCGAATTCCGATGATCGATTTCGTCAAATAGAAAATCGCGCTAAAGAAAATCGCTTGGTGAGGCGGATTGTTTTAATCGCTATTGTTGCCATAGTCGTACTCATCATTGCAGCAACCTTGTTTATTTATTTCTATGTCAGCAACGGATTAAAACCCGTAGATCCTTCGAGTGAAGAGAAAGTTAACGTGACCATCCCTATGGGCACCGGAGTGTCGGAAATCGGTCAACGTTTGGAAGACAAGGGTGTCATCAAAAATGCGCTCATTTTTCGCTATTATGTTAAGTATAAAAATGAGAACGGATTTCAGGCGGGAACATATGAACTGACGCCATCAATGACGCTTGATGAAGTCATCGAAACATTAAAGTCTGGCAAGGTTAGCGAAAAACCTAAAGTGAAGATGACATTCCCTGAAAGCCAGTGGATTAAGGATTATGCTGGGGTCATTGCTAAGCATACTAAGCTAAAGAAAGCTGATATCCTTAAAAAGATGAAAGATCATGACTACATTAAGAAGCATTATTTAAATCAATATACATTTTTGAAACCAGCTGTACTGGGGGAAAAGATTAAGTATCCGTTAGAAGGTTATTTGTTCCCAGCCACCTATAGCTTTACAAAAGAAAATCCAAAGCTTGATACAATTATTAAACGAATGTTGGATAAAACCAAGCAAGTCCTTTCAAAATATAAAGGAGACTTACAAGATATCAAAGAAATCGATTCGGTTCATAAGTGGTTGACATTGGCCTCCATTGTTGAAAGAGAGGCAAAGACATATAAACAACGTCGAAAAATAACAGGAGTTTTCTATAATCGCTTGCATACTAAAATGCCGCTCCAAACCGATCCGACGGTGTCATATGCATTGGGAAAACATCAAATGAATATATCTAATAAACAAGCTGGCAAGGATTCCCCTTACAACACCTATAAGTATAAGGGATTGCCACCGGGACCGATAGGCAATCCTGGGGAACAAGCGATGAAGGCTGTTCTTGACCCCATTAATACAGACTTTAAATATTTCTACGCAAGACCTAATGGGGAGATTTTGTATTCCAAGAATTTTCCACAACACAAAGCAAATATAAAAAAGTATGACCACGAATGGGATGAATTAGAGAAGAAAAAAGAGGAATAACAAAGGGTTCTTCTTTTCTGCAGATATAAAAGAGGTGTACACATGACGGACGCGTCCCTTGGACAATATGCGGCCAATTTGTCTTTGGATTATCGGCCCTTTCCCGAATTAGAATCATATGCGTCCGATAGCCGGATTCCGATTATCCATGCCGATGCGATGGCCCATATTCAGCAATTAATTACGTTACACTCATCGCTAAAGATTTTAGAAATAGGAACAGCTATCGGTTATTCCGCCATGATGATGGCGCGAATGTCCCCGCAGATTCATGTTGTGACAATAGAACGCGATGAAGATATGGCGAGTGCTGCCCGCCATAATATAAGGAAGTATGGTTATCAAACACAAGTCGAAATCATGAGCGGTGATGCACTCCAATTGGATCAGGAAGTCGGGTGCATGGCTCCGTTTGACTTATTATTTATTGATGCTGCTAAAGGTCAGTACGGTTCATTTTTTGATTTATACACGCCAATGCTTAAGGCTGGAGGACTTGTCATTACCGATAATGTCTTTTTTAGAGGATTCGTCACACAAGCGGATGAGGATATTCCCAAACGTTTCCGACGGATCGTTCATAAATTGCGGACATTTAATCAAGAACTGTCCTTGAACCCTTATTATCAGACAGTGTTTTTAACCGTTGGAGATGGACTCGCCGTAAGCTTAAAACTTGGAAAGGATTTTAGAACATGAAACATAAACCCATTGTGATTGGTGTTGCAGGCGGATCGGGATCAGGGAAAACGACCGTTGCGAGGGAAATTTCCCGTGAATTTCCACACCAATCCATTGCTGTGATTGAACAGGATGCCTATTATCAAAATCAAGACGAAAAAACCATGGATGAACGCCTGCAAACGAATTATGACCATCCGTTAGCCTTTGATTATGATTTATTAATTGAACATATTAAGGAACTTTTGCAATTCAAAGCCGTCCAAAAGCCAGTGTATGACTATACAGCACACACAAGATCTGATAAAATAATTCCTGTCAAACCAAAGGATGTCATCATTATTGAAGGCATCTTAATTCTTGATGATGAGCGGCTTCGCAATCTCATGGACATTAAAGTTTTTGTTGATACAGATTCTGATTTACGTGTGATTCGCCGGATGATAAGAGATATTAATGAACGTGGACGTACGATGGATTCAGTCATTGAACAATACATTTCTGTTGTTCGGCCGATGCACAACCAATTCATAGAACCGACGAAAAGATATGCTGACATTATTATTCCTGAAGGCGGTCAAAATGAAGTTGCTATTGATTTATTGACAACAAAAGTCGAAAGCATTTTAGAAGACTCTGTAGCCACTCGATTGTCTGAAACTGTCAATCAAATGGGTTGACCAAAATAGAGGAGTGTACATATGGCTGAAGAGAAACAACACTATATGACCGAAGAAGGTAAACACAAACTTGAAGAAGAACTTGATCAATTAAAAACTGTAAAGCGAAAAGAAGTTGTTGAGCGAATTAAAATCGCGCGAGATTTTGGCGATCTATCCGAGAACTCCGAATATGACGCCGCTAAAGATGAACAAGCATTTGTTGAGTCACGTATTCAACAATTGGAGCAAATGATACGGAACGCTGTCATTATTGAAGATGATGACAGTCACCCTGATGTTGTTAATATCGGTAAGACTGTGACTTTTCAAGAGCTTCCTGACGGAGATGAAGAGACTTATACGATTGTTGGAAGTGCGGAAGCAGATCCATTTGAAGGTAAAATATCGAACGACTCACCGATTGCGAAAAGCCTCATGGGAAAGCGTATCGGTAATCAAGTAACCGTCGTGACACCAGGTGGAGAAATGAATGTCAAAATTGTGAATGTACAATAAGAAAGGGTTCAGGTTGTTTGCCGGTTTTTATGACCGGCTTTTTTTATGTCAGAAATGTAAGATAACGCCTTTGCTGAGGGTTTAGAACATGAGAATGTTGACAACAATGTCAGCAGAGGTGTTTGCATGCAATTTTATAAACGTTTTCGATTCATCGGTCTGTGCCTGCTCCTCGTACTGGTTTTATTTATTTGTCGATTAGCTCAACTCCAATTATTCGCTACTGAATCTCTTTCAGATGAACACGTTGACTTAATCCGTCAAAGTGTTGAGCAGCGAACAAGTGAGTTTGTCATTGATAACGGCCGTGGCTCGTTTCTGTATCGTAATAAAGAAACAATGAATCCAAAACAAAATCAATTGGTATTATTTCCTTTCTTAAAAACCGTTGACTGGCCTGCCAACAAAGTAGCTAAGATATTACACATCAACGCAAATGATTTAAAGCAGGCTGTTCTGAATGCTGACAAACCGTTTGTCTTTAATCAGCCATCGTTACATATCACTTCTGATCAAAAACAACAAATCAATGCCTTGAATTTGACCGGTGTTCATGCTCTGTCGTTAAATCGTGACCGATTTGGACTCTCAGCACCTTATCTTATCGGCATAACTGGGGAAAATCAGTCACTGGTTAAAAAACGCTACCCTGATCTTTTGAATAAAGGAATGGTCTCCAAGCAAACAACGGTTGGTTTAACGGGATTGCAGCGGGCTTTTGATCCATTTTTAATTTCACGGGACCAAGAAAAGTTGCTTTATCACACGACGGGAACGGGGCAACCAATGTTTGAAGATAGCATGCGGTTAAGTGCCATTCAGAATCAGAATTACTTTCCATTGCACATTCAAACAACGATTAATCAATCATTGCAGGATATAGCCGAACAAGCCGTTGAACAGTCTAATATCGATCGCGGTGGGGTTGCCATTGTTGATGTTAGTAACAGCGATCTATTAGCGATGGTTAATCGGCCAAAAATGATGACGAATGACCCGTTTAGTGGTGGTCACCAAAACAATATGTTGACAGCCAAATTCCCAGGATCTATTTTTAAAGTGGTGACTGCTGCTGCTAGTATTGGTCATAACATTATCACGAATGATCAGCAATACAATTGCAATTTAGGGGTTTACGGGGAAGAGCAGGCTGATCGTCAACTCGGACAACTTGGATTTAAAGATAGTTTTTATCAAAGTTGTAATTACACGTTTGCTACTTTAGCTAATCGGCTTATGAAGACGGATTTGCAGGTTATGGAAGACTATGCCGATAAGTTGGGGTTAACAGGAAGGTCGGGCTGGTCGGGCGATGTATTTCACATCAATGATTTACGTCAATTTCCTGAGGAACAAGCGAATACGATTTGGCAATCAGAAGATGACAAACACTCTAAAAAAGCCATTGCCCAAACAGCCATTGGTCAATTAAATGTTAAGCTAACACCGCTCTCAGTTGTTAACATGATGGCGACCATTGCAAGAGGAGGACAAAAGAAAGAGGTTAGAGCGGCCTCAAAAATTCTTTATAACAATAAAAGCATGCCGATGACAACTTTTCCGAGTCATGAACAGGATGGAAAAACATTGGCCCCTTATACTATTATGAAGTTGCAATCCTTGCTTAGAGGTGTTGTCACAGATTCAGAGGGAACTGCTCACTCATTAAATAAGCTGCCGATGCCGATTGCTGGAAAATCGGGAACCGCAGAGACAGATGGGGCAAAGAATTATCATTGGTTTGCTGGTTATTTTCCTGCTGACGATCCACAATATGCGATGGTCGTTGCCAACTTTTCATCGCAAAAGGGAGAAGAAACGGTTTATGACGTTTTTGGTAACATTATTAAACAAATGAGTAAACAGAAACAAGCTGAGACTAGTTAACAATTGTCTCAGCTTGTTCATATTGGTCGCAAATATGTTGCTGATAGAAAGATTCCTTGTCCTGGGAAATGATGAATGAAAAGATATCAAACTCTAAGACATGTTTATAAATGATACTTGTTCCATTGAAAAAAATAACTTTTAATAATTGCTTATCTTTATCATAGCCGATGGTATCAAATGAAGATAACCGGGAGATCGTGTTATCAAATGACGTATAAATCATTGGGTGAACCTCCTTTTTCTATAATATATTAGTTGTTAAAGCGGAATATTCCTTTTAAGTGTCAAAACTAGAGTAATTTTGACACAAATCGTCTTAATTGTCTGATAAATATGGGTGTGGAGAAATTTAAAGGACAAACCTGAATATACTGTGACGAATGCTTTACGGGATGGTACAATAAAGAAGAATTTAGTAAGGAGGGGTTGTTGTGGCTGACCGTCATTATAAATCTCGAACATCAAAGCAAAAAGGTGAACGAGCTGATCGCGTATTAAATTGGGCTATTGGCATCGTTGCCGTGCTTATATTGGTTGTGGGAGGATTTATATTCATGTCGATTACACAGCTAGGTAGTGGTGATAAGCAAGCGGATACGCCTGAGAATCAGCAGGAATCGACCAGCAATAATGATGGCGATGGAACCGGCGCAACCACATCCGATGATGAAGAAGCATCCAATTCTGATGACAACATATCTCAGGATGAAACATCGGACACAACCAAAGATGATTCGGAAGCAAGTGATTCCAAGAACTCAGAATCAGACGATGAGACTCATTCTACGGAACAAGATACACCTTCCGACGGCTATATCGCGAGTGATGGTGAACCGCATATGGATGGGCCGTGGAATTCCATTGGTACCAAGCAGGAGGGTTCACATGAACTGTCATTTGATGAAGGGTCGACCGATTGGAATGAACGATTGAAGGTACTGACTTATGTGACAGGGATAACGCCATCTGAACGCACCCTTTGGTATATGGGAAACATGAATGGCACAATATATGGTGTTGTCAGCAAAAACGGTAATCGCCAAAATCTTTACGTTGTTACGATGGAGTGGGTGGACCAGCAAGGCTGGAAACCAACGAGTGTCAAAACAATGACACATGATAAAGCCGTCCAAGAAGGTTATGTCAAAGAATGACGGGCTGCCTCAATATTGAGGCAGCCTTAATGATATTTAACGCTACATTGGCTAAATATATATATATGATACAAATCTTTTGCCATTATCTTTTTATCTGTGATAAAGTAACGTTAAATCAAATAATTCATATCAATAAAGTAGGAATTAATATTTATAGAAAACAGCCATACTGAGGTGATAGGGATGGGCCTGGAATTTACGGGATTATTTAACCACTGGGCAGACAGCTATGATGACACCGTAGCAGGTCATGATCCGGAATATCAAGATGTGTTCCGCGGATATGATGATATTCTTAATCACGTTGTTCATGAAACGATAAGTCCTGTCTTAGAATTTGGAACGGGCACAGGTAACTTGACGCAAAAATTGCTAACGAACGGTTTTAAGGTCTACGGAATCGAGCCATCGCAGGCAATGCGGCGGAAGACGAAGGAAAAACTCCCTAATCTTAAATTAAGTAAGGGTGACTTTCTAACATTTGACAATCCGGAGCGCCCGATTCAATCCATTGTTAGTAGTTATGCTTTTCATCATTTGACCGATGATGAAAAAGATTTGGCGATTGAACAGTATTGTGAGCATCTCCCTCAGGGTGGTAAAATTGTATTTGCTGACACCTTGTTTGCTAATCAGCAAAGCAGGGAAAGGCTTTTACAAGAAACAAAACAAAAGGGTTTTACCAATTTGCTTCATGACTTACAAACGGAGTATTATACTTTTAAAGACAATCTCGCGTCCATATTTGCCAAACACGGATTTGACGTTGAATTTAAGCAGTTGAATGCCTTTGTTTGGTTAATCACGGCCGTCAAACTATAATCGAGGGAGCACGCTTGTCAATGACAATAGGAATCATCGGGGCTATGGATGAAGAAATAGAACAATTAAAAGCAACACTAGGTGGTTATGAACACATACACATCGCAGGTAGTGATTTTTATAAGGGAACGATCGGTCAACACAATGTTGTGGTTTTAAAATCGGGTATCGGTAAAGTCAATGCCGCCATGAGTACAACGATTTTATTTACACAGTTTGAACCTGATATCGTCATTAACACGGGATCAGCTGGTGGGTTTAACCCAGAACTTGAAGTTGGTGACGTTGTCATTTCAACAGAGGTTCGATATCATGATGTTGATGCTACGGCTTTTGGCTATGATTATGGGCAAGTCCCACAAATGCCAGCGACTTTTCAAGCAGAGAATCGACTGATTGCCGTTGCCGAACGGGCGGCACAATTAAGTACCGACGCCCATAACATAGTTAAGGGGCTTATAGCAACGGGTGACTCGTTTATGTCGGATGCGGATCGTGTTGCGTTTATTAAGCAGCAATTTCCTGATTTGCAAGCAGCTGAAATGGAAGCAGGTGCGGTTGCGCAGGTATGTTATCAATTCCGGGCACCGTTTGTTATCATTCGATCGTTATCTGACATTGCAGGAAAAGATGCTAACGTCAGTTTTGATGAATTCTTGCAAACCGCGGCGAATCATTCGGCACAACTTATAATAACGATGATAAAGGAGTTGGATGATATTGACAAATAAAACGATGAATGTTGAAAGTTTCAACCTTGACCACACAAAAGTTGACGCACCTTATGTCCGGTTAGTCGGGATCACTGAAGGTTCACATGGTGACAAACTATATAAGTATGACATCCGCTTTTGTCAGCCAAACCAAGATCATATGGATATGCCGGGCTTGCACTCCATTGAGCATTTAATGGCAGAAAATATTCGTAACCACTTAGATAATGTGGTTGATATTGGGCCAATGGGTTGCCAGACAGGGTTTTACTTATCAATTTTAAACAACGATAGCTATGACGATATTACCAATGCATTAGACAAGACGTTAAACGATGTTCTAGAAGCTGATGAAGTCCCTGCATGCAATCCGACCCAGTGCGGTTGGGCGGCTAACCACAGCCTTGAAGGGGCAAAAACCATCGCGAAAAATATGCTTGATGCAAAAGACAGCTGGCATCACGTATTTGCAGAGTAATCTGAGGCGTCTAATATGGAATATTATCGCAACATCCAAGAAATGATCGGTCGGACACCTTTGATGGAACTTACACACGTTCCATTACCACAAGGTGTCCGCTTGTTTGCGAAACTTGAATTCTTTAATCCCGGCGGTAGTGTTAAGGATCGTCTGGGTCAAGAACTCATCCGGGCTGCGTTTGAAGAAGGTAAGATCAATGAAGGCGGAACGGTAATTGAACCGACGGCCGGCAACACAGGTATTGGTCTTGCACTGGCAGCGATCGGTAAGCATATTAACGTGATTTTTTGTGTCCCTGAGCAATTTAGTCTAGAGAAGCAAGAGTTGATGAAAGCGCTTGGGGCTAAGATTGTGCACACACCGACAGAAGACGGGATGCGTGGGGCAATCAATAAAGCCAATCAATTATTAGCTGAAATGCCGGATGCTTATTCGCCTCAGCAGTTTGCCAACGTATCTAATCCTGACGCTTATTATAAGACATTAGGGCCGGAAATTTATAATGAAATGGACGGAAATGTCGATATTTTCGTTGCTGGTGCCGGCACAGGGGGAACCTTCATGGGCGTCGCCAATTACCTCAAGGAGCAAGATTCATCCATTAAGACATCGATTGTGGAACCAGAAGGGTCAGTGCTTAACGGCGGTCAGCCTGGAGCCCATAAAACAGAAGGTATCGGCATGGAATTCTTGCCACCTTATATGAATTCCGATTACTTCGATGCGATTCACACAATTTCCGATAACGATGCATTTGAACAAGTTCGATCATTAGCAGCCTTGGAAGGCCTGCTCGTGGGCAGCTCTTCGGGTTCGGCCATGCAAGCGGCACTGCTGGAAGCGGAACATGCCGCACCTGGTACCAACGTTGTCACCATATTTCCTGATAGCAGTGAACGGTACCTCAGTAAAAAAATATACCAAGGAGGTCTGTAACCTTCATGAAGAAGAAAACACAAATGATTCATGCCGGCATTACCGGTGATGAACAAACAGGAGCTGTTTCGGTTCCGATCTACCAAACAAGTACGTACCAACAGGATGGGGCTGGCCAGCATCGTGGATATGAATATTCTCGGACGGGCAACCCAACTCGTCATGCCTTGGAAGAGACGATAACAGCCTTGGAACACGGTCAAGCGGGATTTGCCTTCGCTTCCGGTATGGCAGCCATCACATCGGTTATGACGCTTTTTAACTCCGGTGATCACGTGGTGATGACCGATGACGTGTATGGCGGGACGTTTCGCCTGATGAATCATGTCATCAATCGTTTGGGCATCGAATCCACATTTATTGATTCAAGTGATCCTGCTCAAGTGAAGGAAGCCATCCAGGATAATACGGTGGCTCTATATATTGAAACACCGACCAATCCATTGTTAAAAATCACTGATATTGCTGAAATGGAAGAGATTGCTCGCGAACATGAATTGACGTTAATTGTTGATAATACCTTCAACACCCCGTACTTTCAACATCCACTAGAGCTTGGTGCTGATATTGTGCTGCACAGTGCGACCAAGTATATCGGTGGGCATAGTGACGTCGTGGGAGGTCTTGTTGTTGTTAATAACGAGACGTTGGCTAAAGATCTTCACTTTATTCAAAATTCCTCTGGTGCTATTCTTGGACCGCAGGATTCATGGTTGTTGCTAAGAGGCATCAAAACATTGGGACTGCGGATGGAAGCCCATGAAAATAATACGCAAAGAATCGTTCATTTTCTTAACCAACATCCGAAGGTGACGAACGTTTATTATCCAGGCTTGTCCGATCACAGCGGTCACGAAATCGCTCAACGGCAAGCTTCGGGTTTTGGCGGGATGATATCTTTTGATGTTGGTTCAGGGGAAAACGCCGACCATGTCCTCGCCAATGTCAAATACTTTACCTTAGCAGAAAGTTTGGGAGCAGTAGAAAGTCTCATTTCTATTCCCGCACGTATGACCCATGCGTCGATCCCGAAAGATCGCAGGGAAGCCTTGGGGATTACGGACGGATTGATTCGCATTTCTGTCGGTATTGAAGACGCAGATGATCTCATAGACGACTTACGTCAAGCCATCGAAAATTAAAGTAGAAATACAAGAGACCGGGACAAAACTATATTAGTTAGAGAATCATCCGAACTTGTTGATGAATCCGTTCGGATGATTTGTCATTCCTGTCATCGCTTCGTCAAAATCCTTCGATTGCCGCGGGTACGTATTTTGGCGACGCTTAGAAACTTGCTTTCATATCTTATTGTTCGGCTTTCTGAGTATCCTGTTTTAGATTTGCCCCAGCTTCCTTTTCTTATAGATTGTTACTTTTCACATAGGACTTATGAAAGCTAAAGCGTCGAAAATCGTTGATTGGAGCGGAAACCAACCCCTCCTATCAAATAGCAACAAAGTTTACGAAAACAGCCTTATAAAACATCATTTCTTCTAAATTACTAATATTTACATACGGCAGGCATCAGCTAACCATGTTATTGTAGTGGTGGAGGGGATAACGATGTCAGACAATCAATTACATCAATTAAAAAATAAGATGACTGATTATCAACGCTTTAGTTTGATATTTTTGTTCCTCAGTGCGTTTATATTTGTGGGCTCGGTGATACCGTTTGCGGGTCGAACGGCCCTTAAAGCTGATGTACTCGCATTGATCAGTATGGGCTGCGTAACGATTGCTTTATTATTCTATTGGCGGATGCGCAAGGCAAAAGAAGCCTATGAAAATGGTTAGACCACATCCTTGTTGGATGTGGTCGTTTTATATTATTGGTCTAATAAAGTCTGAATCTTATTTTGCCATTTGTTATCATCTAAGATAATTTGAAATGAGATACGCCGGTTTTTTTGTCGCGAAGCAGCTGTATGATCGTCTGCGATCGGTTTGTATTTACTGTAGCCTGTGGCTGCTAGATATTTAGCGTAGGCATTTTTAGTGAGTTTGGTATTGGCTGACTGCATATATTTTAAGACATTCACAGCTCGATCGGTTGATAGTGACCAATTATCATAAGGGACCGAATCTGTATGGCCTTCGATTAAAATAATGTAAATATACTGACTTAATTTTTCGTTTTCAATAATATTGACTAGAGCATCGGCAACACCATTTAATACGGTTTTTCCATGATCACTGACTTTAGCTTTGGCCGATTCAAACAGGACATTTCCCTCGACTGATATTGTGTTGTTGGGTCCGCGCGTAATTTTATCCTTTCCGATCTTTTCAGCCAGTTTTTGATTGATGATGTCTGATATATTTTTTTTGACATCCGTAACTTGAGCTAATTCACGTTCGACTTCCCTTTGATCGTATGCTTCATATATAGCCTGGACAAACGCGATGATGGCAATGAATAAAAATACGAGAACGACCATGGCCATCATATCGGTAAAAGATGGCCAATAATGTTCCTGAGGTGACTGTTGCTGATGTCGACGACGAGGCATTAGTCAATCACCCGGGTTGGTAACCCTTGCTGTGACGTCGGTCTTGACTGGTCTCGCATTTGTTGCTCCATTAAACCGGATATACGCTGTAACAATTGGTAAAACTCTTGGAAATACCGCCCCGTATCATTCATTTGCCGATCGACCGCGTGGGAAACATTTTCAACACTTCGCAATAAATCACGTGTATCTTGTCGTCCCTGATCCTGGTTCATCATTTGCGCCTGCCGATCTTGTTGATACTTCATTTGTTCTGTAATATCCCGTTTAGCTTTTTCAAACATTTGGTATAATGCGCGTTCTAATTGTTCTACGGACGTTTTGAATCCATCCGATGCTTGCGCGTAATGGTTATTCATTTCTTGATGCTGATACAGCCAGTCTTCTTGCTGTCGATGCATCGAATCCGCAGCAGTATCATATTTGTCTTGATACGTCTGTAGCTGCTGGTCCATTGCACGTAGAAATTGCCGTGATAATTCTTCCGCTTTCTTATCACTTTGCTGAATGATAGACTGCATTTGTTTCTGGTGTTGTTCAATCCTCTTTTCCTGGGATTCATTTCGTTGAAAGACTCGGTCAACGCTTCCTTCTAATGATTGGATGTGACTTTTAATACCTTCTGTCGAATCACCAAAAGAATCAGTCCCTTCTTTAAAACGTTCACCGAATGTTGTTAACGATTCGGTTGCCTCCGCAAATCGTTCGCTATGCGTTTTCTGAGCTTCGATGATCCTCATCACATCATTCATGGTTGTATCTAGCTTCTCAGTGAAATGCACCATATCCCGGGAAAAATCACCAATGGTATTTTGAAAACTTTCCCCAACTTTATCCGCCAACCGGTCTAATATTTTCTCAAAGGAATCTTTAGGCTTTTCGTTAAGTAATTGGCCTTGGAAATGGTGATCGAGCAGGCTTTCCGTCTCTGTGAATAGTTTGTCTATCAGATAGTCCGTTGATTGCCCCTTAGAAAGGAAGCCGGACTGTAAGATATTCAGAAACAGGGCAGCTCCAATACCAGCGATACTGGTTATAAACGCCAAACTCATTCCCTCGAACGGTTCTGTAATAGAAGAGATAATGCTGTCAAATGAGAGTTGACCGCCCCCGGCGTTACCAAGTGACGTTAACGTCTCCTGCATGGAAAACATAGATAACGTGAGCCCGAGAAATGTTCCCATGATACCCAGGACAATTGCGAAAGATGGTAGATGGACGAGCAGCTTAGAACAATTGCCAATGGGGGTTCGCAGCACCCCCATGATTAAAATTCTTTCCTTGTATAGATGTTTTTCAATCAACGCCGGTGTATTGACGGGTGTTCCCGACAAATGGAAGGTTTTATATTCTTCCAATGTTTTATGTAACCATTGGGACGCCGTCATATGCCCGCTGTCACTTTGCGACAATTGTTCGACCTCGGTTAGCCATTTTTTTAATGTGAAGCTGACTTGAATATGACTGATGAAGCCAATAAACACAATCAGACCAATCACAATCAAAAATCCTGTTGTAATACTCAAGATGAGACACCTCCATAGTACAAACATATGAAAAGATTAATCAGTCTTGATAAAAAATAAAAGGAATTGGAGAAAAAGACTCAAAATTAATTAGAAAAAAGGGGTTTACAAAGCAGGTTTTTCCATGTATAATCCGTTTGTAATATTAAATGAAAGAGGCACTTCCTGCTACACGAAGCACATGATTTCATTTAGCAGAAAGCTGATAAATGACAAGAAGGAGGTCGGGAGAAATGACAATGTTATTAAATATAGCGCAACAAAACTTATATTTTAACAATCCACCCCGACCTAGCGGAATGTTATCACTTGTTTTTTCATTCCTACTCTAATGACGATTGAATGAAACCGCCGCGGGTCAGATATGATTCGCGGCTTTTTATCTTTGTTAGAAAAGGCCGTGGTGCTTATAACCATGGCCTTTTTTATATATTAAATTAAGTAAAGGAGGATTAAGTTTTCGATGGAGATGCTGAGTTGGAAACGTAGAGAATGGCTGAAAGGTTTGACAGGGTTTATATGAAAGGGTATTTTCTCGGAAAGGAGGGGTAAGCATGTTTAAAGTGAACATTTTTACGTTTACCCTCATTATTCGCGTGAAGCGACGCGAAAGATCGGCGGAAATGGTTGAAGAAGCACAAAGGCAACGTACTGTTTGTGACGAGATGCTTGACCGCCGTGCAACGTTTATTAACAAGATGTAAAGAATTAATTGATGTATTGGCGAATCATTTAAGACACAAATACTGGTAGCCGGCACTCGGACTAAAGAGTGCCGGCTTTTTAGGTTGAGTGTGCATCCATGCTTGTATGTTCTCAAGTAAGATATATTACGGGTTTCCGCCTATAGGCTGAGAACAAATCCACTCACAGCTGGTACGACTTTCATATTTAGCCAGCTATAATAGGCATAATAAGGCGGAATGGGATGTGAACATAAATGAATACAGCGTTTTTAGTCTTTAAGAACATGAACTTTACGAAATTATTTTTAGCGTCTTTTGCATCAAGGATGGGCACTATTATTGGCATGACGGCCTTCACTTTTTATTTGTTAGATCGTTTCAGTAACCAGCCGTTCTATGCCACATTGACCGAGATAATGTATTCAGCTCCGACGTTGCTCGTGTTTTTCGTTGTTGGGGTGATCGCTGATAAGATGGACCGGCAACGAATTGCCTATAAAAGTGACTTTATTTGCGCCTTTCTATCAGCCATCTTAATGCTTGCTATTTTCATTGGCTGGATGCCGCTCGTGTTTCTCATCTTGTTCATAAGAAGCGCCGTTTCCAAGTTTTTCTTCCCGGCAGAACAGGCCTTGGTGCAGGGTATTTTAACGGATGATGAGTATACAACGGCTGCTGGACTCAACCAAATGGTGGCCGGCCTATTTAATATTTTGGGCAGTGCAATAGGTATCAGTTTCTACTGGAGCGTGGGTATGACTGGTGCGGTGCTGGTTGATGGGCTGTCTTTTGTGATTTCGGCATGGCTCATTCATTCTTGTATGATGACTGATAACGTCCGCCTACCTAATGGTTCGCATCGTTTGACTGATTTGAAAGTTCAATTGATACTAAATGATTTTAAAGAAGGGATTCAATATATTCTGGGCTATAAATTATTACGAACGCTCATTTTGGGTTTTTTGATGATTGGCATTGTTAATGGCGGCTTTTCAGTGTTGCCTGTCTATGTTCTCAAATATAAATTGGCACCCGGATCGTATGAGATGTGGTCTGTGTGGATGGGCATCATATTTGGCATCTGCATGTTGATCGGTAGTTTCATAGGCGCAGTTATTTCGAAAAAAATCAAGCTTTATCATGGCATCATACTAGGGATCGCCTTGTCAGGTTTGCTGACAGCGACAGCTGCATTTTGCACACGGCCGATGAGTTTTATGGTTTTGGCTGGTTGTATTGCATTATGTTTGCCGCTTGTTAATATTGCTTTAGGTGGATGGTTGCCGAAAATCGTTGATCCGAAATTAATGGGACGGGTTGAAAGCTGGATTTCGCCAATCATGATGTTATCGCACACACTGATGTTAGGTTTCATATCTATCGGATTTCAAACTTTCATATCCATAGAAGGTCTATTTATCCTTGAAGGTCTAATCATGCTGTTCGTTGCTATCTTTTATTTGTTCACTTTGCCAAGATACGCCCATATGATCCGATCATCGGATGAATGGAATGAATCGAATCCGTATAAACAATACAGTCAGGTCTGAGTACCCCCTATATTAAAACGATAAATGCCTTTGCTATGGCCCGGTTTTTTCGTTTGACCAAGGTTTGAGAAAATCGCTATTTGGGTAATTCATTTAAGAAACATTTTACCACCTGTTAATCGTGTCTGAATCACAATATTCTAGGCACATGATTAGCTCAGGTATCATATATATACAATAAGGTATAACAGTTTATATGGAGGTGGAATGGTGCTATCACTTTTTGGAGGTATCGCCCTCTTTTTTAAAGAATTCTGGATGTTCGTCTCCTACGTCAAGAACAATGCGTTCCCACAACCGCTATCTGGTGAAGAAGAACGCTCGTGTTTGGAGAAAATGGCCGATGGAGATGAGGAAGCACGAAATAAGCTTATTGAACATAACCTAAGGCTGGTTGCCCATATCGTCAAAAAGTTTGAAAATACGAATGAAGATAGCGAGGATCTCATCTCCATCGGAACGATTGGTTTAATCAAAGCCATTGAGAGTTATTCCCCGGGAAAAGGTACCAAATTGGCAACTTATGCTGCACGGTGCATCGAAAATGAAGTATTAATGTCATCTCCCCCACATGCTCTCAAGTATTCATTTTAATAACATTCGTATGAAACTCCTCTTGACCGGTATGGGTTTGGTCGTTCGATAAGGGGGATTCTTCATGACTCATCACCCGTTCAACATATCGTCCACTAAAGGTATAAAGGACAAACAATCCCAGTAATCCCACGGTCATTGAAACCATAACAATCTCCACAATCCGGATTATAAAGTCCATCATGTTCCTCCTCATCTATTCAGATTACTGCTTATTACTATTACTATAACAAGGAATCTATTAGAAAATAAGATTATCGACAAAAGAAGAAGTAAAGTTACGAAAAAAATCAATTTTTTATTCAATACTTATGGTCATTTGACAAAATTCAAGATGAAGTCGAAAAGGAAGCAAGTGGACAACCGGTTGCCGCATAAAGTCACACCAGGGGTGATATGATGAAAATTCACTGGTGTGAAGGTCCTGCTGAACAAACTTCAAGAGAAGGCTGTTATCGCTACATTTTAGAAAAAAGCAGGAGGGAAGCGGCTAATGAAGGCAATCTACGCCCGAGTGAGTACGGAAGAACAAGCCAAACACGGTTACAGTCTGAACGGACAAATTGCGTCATGCCAAGCTAAAGCAGGTGAAGGTCCTTTCGAAATTTATACTGATGAAGGAGTCTCTGGTGAATTGCTGGATCGCCCGGCCCTTCGGCAATTAAGAGAAGATATTAGAGGGAAAACGATCACTCATGTGATCTGTTATGATCCTGATCGTCTCTCCCGTAAATTAATGAACCAACTCATCGTTACCGAAGAGTTTGATAAGTGTGGTGTCGAACTCGTTTTTGTGAATGGTGATTACGCGAAGACGCCAGAAGGTCAATTGTTTTACAGTATGCGCGGAGCAATTGCTGAATTTGAAAAGGCAAAAATCACGGAAAGAATGGGTAGAGGGCGACTGGAGAAAGCTAGACAGGGAAAAATTTTAAAAAACTATCAACTATATGGCTACAATTATGATCCAGAAAGGGGTCAAATTGTTCCCCATCCTGAAGAAGCTGCCGTTGTTCAATTAATTTTTGATCTGTTCGTGAATCCCCGGCCTGGCATTGAAGGTATTAATGGGATTGCCAAGTATTTAACACAACTCAATATCCCAACAAAACGCGGTGCGAAGGTTTGGCATCGGCAAGTTGTCAGACAAATACTAGGGAATGAAACTTACTCTGGGACTTTTTATCAGAATCGTTGGCAAACCGAAGGGATGTTTGCTAATAAATATAAATCAATCGATGATAAGATTTCCTTAAAAGAACGCCCGGAGGAAGAATGGATTCCTGTTCCATGTCCAGCGATTATTGATGAAGAGACGTTTACTAAGGCTGCGCAATTACTTGCAGCGTCCCGTCGCCGTTGGTCAAAGCAATCGAAGCACGCGTATTTGCTAAGCGGCATGCTTCGATGTGGGCACTGTGGAAACACCCTGACAGGTGAGAAGACGAAGTATTGGGGTCGAGAGAACTATGTATACACGGATCGAAAAAATTATTCGGGTGCCAAACAGAAAGGATGCGGCCGGCGCATTTCCTGTGAGACGCTCGATTGTGCTGTAATGGGTGCCCTAATGACAAAATTGGATGATCCTGATGCTTTAAGGCGTTTTTATAAAGAATCTTCTTCTGATGACGCGGCTGGTGAACGCAAGGTGCTTGATCAAGAATTGTCCCGATTACACCAGAGACGGGCGCGACTTCTAAATTTATATGCTGATGGCGGACTGCAACTTGCAGATGTTAAGCAGGCACTTAAAGATAATGATTTGAATCAGGCCGAGTGTCGCCATCGTCTAGAGATGTTAGCAGATAACGAAATTGAGGGTGAACCAGCTGACGATGAAAAGCCATTACAATCCATGATCCAGGATTGGCATCAACAATTGACATTTGCTGATCAACAGACTTTGCTCAGAACGTATATAAAGGAGATTATCGTTAATGATAACGAATTGACGATTCAAAGCTTTTAAATCAAGGATGCAGACTGCTGACATTGATATTGAAATCCTAATGCACCTGCGTGGACTAAAAAAGACGCGAAAAGATGTATCTCTAAATGATCCGATTGGTCAAGATCAGGAAGGCAACGAAATAAGTCTTATTGATATTCTCAAATCGAAAAACAAGGATGTCGTTGAAGAGATTACTTTAAATATGGAAAAAGAAAAGATCCACAAATACTTATACATCCTTGATGGACGCGAACGAGATGTTGTCGTCGCCCGGTTTGGTCTAGATAGCAAAAACGAACTCACGCAACGGGAAATTGCCACGAAATTAAACATTTCCCGCAGCTATGTGTCACGAATCGAAAAGCGGGCGTTGATGAAGCTGTTCAATGAATTTTACCGAGAACCCCGGCAGTCACGATGACCCTTTGTCAAAAAAAGAGCATCCCTTTATATAAAGGGATGCTCTACTCATGCCTTCACATTAACGGAATGAGATATCTAAAGTAAATATAGACTGTTGAAATAATTAAAGCAACAATAGTTAATGGCGCACCAATCTTCAGAAAGTCAAGGTAACTGAATCCATGACCTTCTCGTGCAGCCATACCAGCAACAATCACGTTTGCGGAGGCACCAATTAACGTCCCATTACCGCCGAGACAGGCCCCCAGAGCAAGTGACCACCAGAGCGCATTAACGTGATCAGAATCTACTGAATACCCCATACCTTGTGCCATATCCTCAATAAGCGGAATCATCGTAGCAACATAAGGAATATTGTCAATGGTAGCGGAAGCGAGCCCCGATACCCATAAGACAAGCATGGCTGCAAGTGGAATACTGCCGCCAGTGACTTCTAAAGCTTTACTGGCTAACGATTCGATGACGCCTGTCTCTATTAACCCACCGACGAGTGTGAAAAGACCGGCAAAGAAGAAGATTGTTACCCATTCAACTTCATTGAAAATCTCATCAATTTCGTTTTCAGGCACCCCAATAAGTAAGAGAGCACTTGCACCTAGCATAGCAACAGTTGCTGCTTCCATGTGTAAGACGGCATGGAGCATGAATAATACGATAACAACCCCTAAGACACAGAGAGACTTAATCATCAGTTTACGGTCTTTAATAAACTGATCGTCATCAAGATCCATAAGCTTTTGTTTTTGGTCATCAGATACTTTTAAATTCTTGCGGTAAATTAAGATGAGTATACCAAGAGTAACAGCTCCGATGACGATAACAATCGGGGCGAGATTGATTAAAAATGAATTAAATGTTAAATGTTCAATGGCGTTACCTAGCATGATATTGGGCGGATCCCCAATCATGGTTGCTGTACCACCGATATTAGAGAAAATCACTTCAGAAATTAAAAATGGAACAGGATTGACTTCCAGCATTCTGGTAATTGAAAAAGTCACCGGAACCATTAATAAAACAGTCGTCACATTATCTAGAAAGGCTGAACCAATGGCTGTTAATATCGATAAGATAATAAGAATTTTTAAAGGGTCGCCCTTAACGGCTTTAGCTGATTTAACAGCAATATATTGAAAGACACCGGTTTTATTGGTAATCCCGACTAGAATCATCATCCCAATAAGTAATGTGATCGTACCCCATTCAATGTGATGAAAGGCATCTTCCATATCAATGATTTGAAATACAATCATGGCAACGGCACCAAGTAATGCGATGACAGCCCTATTAATTAATTCGGAAATAATGAAAAAGTAAACAATGACAAAAATTGAAACCGCAATGATGACATCCATGAGACATCCCTCAGCTCCTTTTTATACGAATATGGTTTAGGTGGTATCATTCTTATTAATGGTCTTAATATTTCTCCTGGCGGTATGTACATCGCCACCATCAACAGGACAACTAAGGTCATTTAGATCATGATGTAAGTCTTCAATATAAAATTCAAAGCCACAATCACTGCATTGTAATTTCAACATACGATCAATGACCATGGAACTTGTCGGATTATCACTCATACTTGTATCCAGGAGTTCTACATGCATCGTTGGTTCCGTATCGTCGTCAGCAATCATTTCACCTGTAACATCAGAAATTGTCCGCCAAGGCGAGTCAAGTGTGTATTCTTTCAATTCACTGGGTGACAATTGATGTAAAACTTCTTTGGCAAAATTCATAATTTCTTGAGATGACAATTCGGAAAACGGCTTGTCATTTTTTGTTTTCGACCAACGGCCCTTTAGCTGATCTTCGGTCAAAACATATTTAACAATTTTGTTAATGATGACATTCTTCATAATTACACCTCCAATTTTATAATGGCGCATTTCATTCTACATTATTTTAGTATAGTCATAAAATAATGCGCATAAAAAAATAAACGAGCAACTAGTGCTCGTGGTTTCAAAAAATTTATGACGATAATTGTTTTATTCTATTGCCTAAAGAACGGCGATGAATTTCCTTTTCAATCAGCCTAATGAATTCAGTGCTTAACTCTAGTTCCTTTGCTTTAAAATACGATTCGATTAATAGATCGTCAGATAGTTTTTCCATAAAAAACCCGCATTCGGAGCGGTTAGCCACCTCCTAAAGGTAAGAAGTATGTATGGCAAGATTGACGTTAACAGCATGTTTTACATTCTGAATGTTATCATGAATAAGGAGGTAGAACAACCGTTCTAATATCCACATGTAATGGTGGATAAACTGTGGGTAAGGTGTTTATAAACATCATTAACCCAAGGGGGGGTTTGTGTATAAAATTAATAAAGTTATCCACAGTCTCTGAAAGTGTCATAATTTGTCGAACGATTTCTTGGATTTTTTCTTTTATATTAGCATATAATCATCGACGATTATTCGATCTGTGATAAGTCTAATGTGTTCCTAATTTGCTTGTGTTATAATTTCCTTTGATATACTGCATATTTTGTGAACACTTTTGTAGAGGTGTCTATTTTGTTAAATTTCTTTTTACCTGACCAACACGTGAACCGTATTATTGACATACAACCGGAAGAACTAAGACAACATAATATTAAAGGGATTGTTACTGATTTAGATAATACGTTGGTGGCTTGGGATGAGCCTGAGGCAACGCCTGAATTGCGTGATTGGTTCGAACTTATGCAAGACGCTGGTATCACAATCACTATTGTTTCGAATAACAGTGAAAATAGGGTGAAATCGTTCTGCCATCCGCTTGGTATCCCGTTTATTTCAAAGGCAAGAAAGCCGATGAAGCGGGCAATAAGAAAGGCCGTCAAAAATATGGGCTTTCAAAAAGACGATATTGTCGTCATTGGTGACCAACTATTAACAGATATTCTTGGAGGTAACCGTTTGGGGGTTCATACTATTCTTGTTGTCCCAATAAAAATGACGGATGGGTGGACGACGCGGATTAACCGTAAGATCGAACGCCGGCTATTTTCCTTGATGCGAAAGAATGGTTTAATTGATTGGGAGGAAGAGTAAGTGACACAAGAACAATACTGTAGCGGCTGTGGGGCCGCAATCCAAACCGATGATCCTAAAAAAATCGGCTTCGCACCCGAAGCAGCATTAAAACGGGAGACGGTTTTATGCAAACGCTGCTTTCGTTTAAATCACTATAATGAAGTTCCAGACGTTCAGTTATCGGATGAGGACTTTTTGAATATGTTGGAAACCATCAGTCATACCAATGCATTGGTCGTTAAAATTGTTGATATATTTGATTTCACCGGAAGTTGGGTACCTGGGGTTCGGAGATTTGCTGGTAACAATGATGTTATGCTTGTCGGGAATAAATTAGATCTCCTGCCGCAGTCATTTAATCAAGATAAATTACTAAAGTGGATGCGATTCATGTCGAATCAGGCCGGGTTGAAACCGATTGACGTCCAACTGATCAGCGCGGAAAAAGGGACGCATATCAAGGAATTAGCAGCTTTGATTGATAACTACCGTGATGGCAAGGATGTTTATATAGTTGGTAGTACGAACGTTGGTAAATCAACGTTTTTGAACCAATTAATACAGACGTTTGCCGGCGATGACGATACTGGAATTACAGCTTCCCAGTATCCAGGTACAACCCTGAACTTTATTGAAATACCGCTTGATGATGAACAAAGCATCTATGATACGCCAGGGGTTATTAACCCACAGCAGATGGCTCATTTCGTGAATGCGGATGATTTGAAGGTCATTACACCAAGAAAAGAAGTTAAAGCAAAAATTCATCAACTCAATGAAGGCCAGACATTGTTTTTCGGTGGGCTGGCACGATTGGATTTTGTTAAAGGCGGTTTTTGTCCTTTCGTTTCCTATGTTTCCAATGAACTCTATATTCATAGGACAAAAACGGAAAATGCTGAAGCACTCTATCACAATCATCTAGGGGAACTGTTAAGCCCGCCAAGTGATACTGATATGTGGACAGGCTTGATTAGACATGACTTTAAAATAAAAGAAAAAAATACAGATATTGTAGTTTCAGGGCTGGGATGGATTACAGTTAAAGAAGCGGGTGTGACCGTTAGTGTTCACGCACCAAAAGGGGTTGGCGTGTCGGTGAGAAGATCAATTATTAAAGGGTGAGAACATGAAAATATTTGGTGTGATGGGTGATCCGATTAGCCATTCTTTATCACCTATAATGCATAATACTTGGTTCCGAAAGTATGAAATGGATCATCACTATCATGCCTTTCAAGTATCAACAAATGGTGTTCATGATGCTATGAAAGGGATTAAGGCGCTTAGTATTTCGGGTATGAATGTAACCATTCCGCATAAGGTTTCGGTGATCCCATATCTTGATCATATTGATGATGAAGCGGCGATGTTGGGCGCTGTCAATACAATTATTCATCGTGATGGCAAGCTTTATGGTGAAAATACCGATGGATTAGGTTTTTTAGCTAGCTTGAAAACTAAATATCCGAATTATGAAAGGCTCCGTCGTGTATTAATTATTGGAGCGGGTGGTGCCAGCCGGGCCGTTGGATTGACACTTTCGAAACATCTTTCGGACGTGGTTGACTATGCGAATCGCACGGTGGAAAAGGCACAATCATTAGCTGTAGAAACGCGTCAATATGGCAATAGTAAAGGGATATCCATTCTCGAAGCTGAAACGCAAATACATAATTATGATATGGTCATTAACTGTACGCCAATGGGAATGGATAGTGTCAATGAGCGCCTTCCAATTCAACTTGATGGTGTTACACCGGATACGGTTATTGTCGATATCGTCTATCGACCGTTAAAAACATCATGGCTACAGCATGCTGAGCACCAGGGTTGTACGATCATTGGTGGCTTGCCGATGTTAATTCATCAAGGCGCGTTGGCATTCCAAGATTGGCTTGGCTTTATGCCAGAAGTGGCAAGGGTTGAACGTTTACTACAATCACAATTGGGGGATTCCTATGTTGACGAATAGACAGAAAAAATTTTTACGAAAGCAAGCTCATGATATAAAACCCATCTTTCAAATCGGCAAATCAGGTATCCATCAAACGATGATTGCTGAAATTGCCGCTGCTCTTGAAGCGCGGGAGCTTATTAAAATCAGCATTTTACAAAATGCTCTTGAGGATACGGAGGAAGCAGGGCAACAGTTAGCTTCAAAAACAGATGCTGATGTTGTGCAAACGATCGGCAGCACAATTGTTTTATATAAAGAATCCCGGGAAAATAAACATATCGAGCTGCCCCGATGAAGAACATTGGATTATTAGGTGGAAGTTTTGACCCGCCGCATTATGGACATTTAATTATGGCACAAGAGGCGCTGGAAAAGTTCCAATTGGACAAGGTTTGGTTTCTACCGTCTTATATTCCGCCGCACAAAAGAAAAAAAACGACATCGGCCTCCGTCAGTCATCGGTTAAATATGCTGAAGCTGGCGATAGCTGACACACCGGCTTTTGATGTATCAACAATTGAAATTGAACGAGAAGGCAAATCGTATACTTATGACACGATTAAAACCTTGAAACATCGTTTTTCTGATGTTTGTTTTTATTTTATGATTGGCGGGGATATGATTAATGATCTTCCTAATTGGCATAACATTGATGAGTTATCCCAAATGATTGATTTTGTCGGGTTCAAACGAGCGGGTTATCAATTGAAGAAACCGGACAACGTCAGCATTCATGAAGTCGATATGCCCGAAATTCAAATTTCGTCGACAATGGTCAGGGAAAGAATAAAAAACCACCAACATTACCGTTATTTTATTCCTGAGAATGTTAGACAATATATTGAGGAGAAGGATGTTTATGAATAAACAAGAAGCGTTGCAAGTTGTTCAAGAGATATTACCGGAGCATCGCTTTGAACATACTAAGAGAGTCGTGGAAACAGCTAAGCAATTAGCTGGACGAAATGATGCAGATATTGATAAAGTCACCTATGCTGCTATTTGGCATGATATTGCCAAATACTTTGATGAGGACTATATGTACGAAATCATTTATACACATCCAGAAATCCCTAATGAATTGCTCAACTATCATGTATCTTTATGGCATGCTCCGGTGGGTTCCGTGTATGTTCGTGAAACCTATAATCTGTTAGATCAAGATGTACTGAATGGAATGACTTATCACACGACAGGAAGAGCAGGCATGTCCACATTAGAAAAAATCGTTTTTTTAGCTGATTATATTGAGCCGGGACGAGCGTTTCCTGGCATTGATGAAGTAAGGCATTTGGCTGAAACCGATTTGGACGCCGCCGTGTGTCAGTCACTCGCTAATACGATACAATTTCTAGTGGCTAAAAATGCTCAAGTACACCCTGATACTGTCGACGCTTACAATGAACTTATAAAAAATAAGGAGGAACATGAATGACATCAAAGGAAACTGCTTATTTTGCAGCTGAGACAGCTGACCAAAAAAATGCTCATGATATCGTTATGTTGAACATGCAAGGGATATCGATTATGGCTGATTATTTTGTCATTTGTCATGGTAATTCTGAAAAGCAAGTGCAGGCAATTGCTCGAGCGCTTAAAGAAGAAGCGGGAGAGAAAGAGGTTAGCATCAAGCGAATTGAAGGGTTTAATAATGCCCGTTGGGTGCTCGTCGATTTGGGGTATGTGATTGTTCACATCTTTCACAAAGAGGATCGGGATTATTATAAGTTGGAAAAATTGTGGGGAGATGCTCCTGTATTCACATTGGAGAGTAATTTCTCCAGTGGTCAATAAGTCGATTCTCTAGGCCAATGGTCTTTTTCTCTTTGATGTTCATTTTCAATAAATTAAACCATCCTTTTAAAAAGAAGGAATTGTTAATAGCATGGCGAATATTTTTTAAAGAAGGGTTGTATAAAACAACCCTTTATTTCTTTTCTTTCTACTTTGTATAAGCCTCGAACTGCTTATCAACATGATTGTGATCCTCTCTGAATTTTTCATGTGTTGTTTGAAACAATTGCTCAAACACATCACCCAGTTCCGTTTCCAAAACATCTAACCCTTTACCAGTAACACCGCCTTTTACTCTGACTTTTTCCTTCAAGGTTTCCATTGTGTAGATTTGCTTCTCAAGCAGATGGCCTAATCCTACAACCATTTTGCTCGTTAATTGTGTGGCTTGGTATTCGGATATGCCTGTTTCTGAGACTGCGGCGTTCACCATGCGTTCCATCAAATAACTTAGGAATGCCGGTCCGCAACTACATAAGTCTGAAGCAGCTCTAGTGACAGATTCATCAATCATAACTGGGTCTGAGAAGTTTTCCGCCAGCCCCAACAATTGATCTTTTTGTGCTTGGCCGCATCGTTGTCCAAATGTAAAGAGGGTGGTGCCCGATAATGCGCGGTTCGTAATACTCGGAATTAGCCTCGCAACATGACAATCTACAGCAGATTCAATTTGTTCGACTTTTATTGGACTAGTAATGGATACTAATGTTTGCTGAGAGTCTAGGGAATCCCTAATTTTGATCAGCAGTGGATGGATATCTAATGGTTTAATACAAATAAATGTGATATCAGTTGATTTGGCGACATCCTCAGCTGTGTGGGCAACCTGGATGTTTGGATATTCTTCTTGTAGCTGATAGGCCTTACTGAGAGTACGATTAGTCACAATAACATGCGACGGTGGCACCGCTAGACCATCGACGATTGCTTGAGTTAAGACTGTTCCCATGTTGCCGGTACCTATAATCCCTATTTTCACTAATTACGCCCTCCAATCGCTACGTTTCCTAGTTAACTTTATGAGTGTTCTATACTGAATATGAATAATGAGGTGGTTGACATAAAAAATAAATGGATTTTTTATGGCTGTGTCGTATTGGCTGTCTTGCTCGTTGCGGGTTATAAAATGTGGCCTTCAGATGATGAACCAAGCAGTTGGCAGACGATGGAGCAGCTTAACAAGAATGAGGATTCTGCTGAACATGAAAAGTCACAACAGCAAACATCGTCTAAACAACAAAATACTCATCAGCCGAAGACGCTATTTATTGATGTTAAAGGGGCAGTTAAAGCCCCTGGTGTCTATCAGATGGATCAAGGTGATCGTGTACTCAATGTCATCAAAAAAGCGGGTGGACTAGGGGAGAAGGCTGACTCAACCAAGGTGAATTTAGCGGCTAAGTTAAAAGATGAAATGGTCATTTATGTGCCTAAGGTAGGAGAGGAGACAAGTTCAAAACAGGGAGTGATTGCACCAGGTAATAGCGAAGAAAAAGTGAATTTGAATACAGCCGATCAAAGTGAATTGGAAGAACTCTCTGGGATTGGTCCATCCAAAGCTGCGGCGATTGTGACTTATCGAGAAACCCAGGGAGCATTTAAATCGCTGGAAGATTTATCAAACGTTAAAGGAATTGGTGAAAAAACTCTAGCATCCCTTAAGCCCTTAATAACTGTGAAATAGTTGACGGTATTCGATGAGGCACATAAAATATGGATATACCAATGGACGGAGGCAATAATGTGAAACGATTATCATGGGATCAATACTTTATGGCTCAAAGCCATCTTTTGGCTAATCGGAGTACGTGTAACCGTTTAGCCGTTGGTGCTACAATTGCACGCGATAAACGGATTATAGCTGGTGGTTATAATGGATCAATTGCCGGTGGTGTTCATTGCATTGATGAAGGCTGTTATTTGATTGATGGACACTGTGTTCGAACTATCCATGCGGAGATGAACGCCATTTTACAATGTGCAAAATTTGGCGCTTCCACAAATGGAGCGGAAATGTATGTGACTCATTTCCCTTGCCTTCAGTGTTGTAAAGCTATTATTCAGGCTGGTATCAAAAGTATTTACTATGCGAATGATTACAAGAACCATCCATATGCGGTTGAATTGTTTGAAAGTTCCGGTGTGGATATGATAAAGGTTGAATTTGAAAATATCTTTGAAGATGAATATAGTGAGGAAAAGCTTGCTTTTGTCGCGGATTTGTTGGCTAAATTGAAGGAACAAGGTGCTGAAGACAGTGAGATTAAAGATATGTATGAGCAAGCCCAGTTGATTTTTTCAAACGGAGCTTAATCAAATGGGAAAGTCACAGCGATTGTTCATAATGACATTGGCCGTTATTTGCGCGGCCATTTCTGTTAATGGATCATTCATGCTCATGCTCCTTCTTGTGATGCTTGTATCGATTGTATTGGCGAGGCAAAGCAGGGGGATTCTTGCCACTGTATTCTTGACGACCTTCATCCTATCCCACCTTTTTATTGCTTATGATTTAAATGAACAGTCAAAGCTTCGCCCGAAACAACAGTTGTTTGATGTTATCCTCATGCAGCCGTTGATTGACGGTGACCGTCTGTCAGCGGTTGCCATTGATCGTGATACCGGTGAGCGTATGAAATACAATTATACAATTAGAAGTCAAGATGAGAAACAGCGTCTTCGTCAACAATTGACGCCAGGTTTGATTTGCCAAATGCACGGAACCTTGGAAAAGCCTCGACCACCAACCAATTTTCAAGCCTTTCACTATCCTGACTACTTGCAGCACCAAGAAATTTATTGGTTGCTGTCGGGTGATCATCCACCGAAATGTCGGGACAACCACTCCAATCTTATAACCACAATAAAACAAATGCGTTATCAGTCAATTTTAAAAGTATCTGATGCATTACCAGCAGATATTGCCGGTGTTGTGAATGCATTAATATTTGGCTATAGAGAAACGTTTGATCCTGATGTTTTGCAAGCCTATCAGTCATCCGGGCTCATCCATTTATTAGCTGTTTCAGGTCTTCATGTCGGCATTATGATCGGTATAATCTATTTCGGGATGCTCCGATTAGGGGTTATTAAGCAACATGCGGCACTCATTTTATGTGTCTTGTTGCCGATCTACGTTATTCTAACAGGATTCAGTCCATCTGTTTTACGCGCCTCTTTGATGTTTGGATCATTGCTAATGGTTAAAATACTCTCACTTCGTTGGACCCCTTTTGACGTTCTGTGTATGGTTTTTCTATTTCTTACTGTGATAAACCCAGATATGATTTTTAATGTTGGTTTCCAATTATCATTTTTAGTGACTTTTGCGATAATAATTTCTGCCCCTATCATAGATCACCGGTATAAATCAACAATGATGAAAAGCTTTGTGATCACGTCAATTTCCCAGGCGGTGGCTCTTCCTATTTTAGTCTTCCACTTTTATGAAATATCGTTGTTAAGTTATCTGCTTAACTTATTATTTATTCCGTTTATAACCCTGTTTGTGCTGCCAATGGCGTTAATGATTGTAGGTTTGGGTTTTATCCCTCCGTTGCAGCATCTTGTTGTGGTCATGCTTCAGGGGGTGGTCACACCGCTTCATGATCTGTTATTGGCTATTCAAGATCCGGTTTTCCAATTGACGTTTGGGCAACCATCATTAGTTGTTCTCGTTATAATGATTGGAAGTGTTTATATTGCCCTTGTTCTTTGGGATCGGTTTAACCGACTGTTAACAATGATCTTACCATTGTTAGCTACTTCGTGTTTATTCGGATTGATTATTTTGATACACCTATTGTCGCCAGAAGGTCAGATTACATTCATTGATGTTGGACAAGGTGATGCGATTTTAATCCAAGTGCCGCACAATCAGGGCAATATTTTAATCGATACGGGAGGTACGCTTCCATATTCAGAACCTGATTGGAAAAAAAGACGTGATCCTTTCAATGTAGGGGAAGATATCTTAGTACCGGAACTTAAGGGACTTGGGATTAACCATTTGGATTATGTTATTTTATCCCATCCGGATTATGATCATACAGGTGCATTGGGGGCGTTACTGGAACAGATTTCTGTTGAGACCCTTGTAATTAGTCAACATTACAAGGCTTTGGATGGACAAATGAAGGTTTTTGAGCAAGCGAAGAAGGCTGGTGTTCAACTGAAAACGGTAAGTGCAGGTGATCAGTTACAAATGGGTCATATTGTCTTTTCATTTATCGCATCATTGGGTCAAGGGTTTAGTGATAATGATCGTTCATTGGTGATTCGCGCACAGATTGCTGGAATGAAGTGGTTGTTTACAGGTGATTTGGAGAAAAAGGGTGAACAGAAGTTATTAGCATCACGACGTCAGATCAAGGCTGATGTCCTAAAGGTCGGGCATCATGGCAGTAAAACATCGACATCGACAGCATTTTTAAAGACTATAAACCCAAAGTTAGCCATTATATCTGTTGGCCGCCATAATTTATATGGTCATCCTTCAAAAGAAGTCATAGAGCGTCTACAAAAGCAAGGCGTTCACGTGTTACGCACCGATCGTGATGGGGCTGTTAGACTGAGATTTGCTCACGGTCATATCCGGAGTATTAACACCGCCGTGCCATAATGTCAGAGAAAAAAGCGACTGCATGGGAAGCAGTCGCTTTTTATGTACCTTACTACAATACAAATTCACGGAAAACAATGCCAATGATGAAAATAATCGTGAAAAATCCGAAGGAAAAGGTAAAACCATTTAAAGCATGAACAAAGTCATTGTCTTTATCTTGGACATCTTTTTCGAATTCGTTCATATCTGCATCCCTCCTACTTCTATTTTAGTATAATTCATTTGCTAAGAAAAATCCATATTTCCAGAATTTTTTCCTTACTGACAAGTGTTGTCACCCATAGTTTTTCACTGCATAGGATAGTATAACAAATGCAGCAAGATATCGCTGTTTAGCAAATGTCCTAGGCTTTGGTAATCAGCGTTGATATAAATTTTGGGGGGCTGGCCGCGTCGCTGGCCCTTCACTTGTTATAAAATTAAAATTCGGGTAAAGTGGCTTATGTAAGAGGTGATGTTCATTGGAACTGACTAAAAAAGATTTAACCATAAGCCAACCATTATCTTCCATATATTTGTTGTATGGCAAACATACTTATCTTATACAATTACTTACTAAAAAAATTACGGATCAAGCTGTTCCTGAGGCTGAACGAGACTTTAATTTGTCCGTTTATGATATGGAAACAAACGCTGTGCAAACGGCTGTTGAAGATGCGAACACTTTACCGTTCATGGGCGATAAAAGAGTCGTTGTGCTTGAAAATCCTGTTTTTTTGACAAACCAACAAAAAAAATTGTCTGTGGAACATGATGAGAAGACGTTGATGCATTACCTTGAGTCCCCGTCCCCCGATACTGTTTTAATTATTACAGCGAGCTTCGAAAAATTAGATAAGCGAAAAAAACTTGTCAAACAATTACAAAATACGGCCAATGTTTTGGAAATGAATAAGATAACGGATCAGCTGATGTTTGACATTCTTAAAGATATTAGTGACGGTTATGACACAACGTATACAAAAGAAGCACATGATCAATTGACGTCGATTGTGGGCAGCGATATGGAGATGTTAGTCAGTGAAGTTAAAAAACTGGCTTTATATTGTGATGGCCAGCAGCCTATTACGCCCGATGTTGTCAGTCAGTTGACCCCTCGTTCACTTGAACAAAATGTATTTGAACTGGTTGATAGGGTTATGAGCAAAGATTTAAAAGCAGCCTATCAAATATTAGATGATATGTTTAAACAAAAACAAGAGCCTATTCGGTTATTGGCCCTAATTGCCAGGCAATTTCGTTTAGCTTTTCAAGTGAGCTTGTATTTACCAACGGGGTACAGTCAGCAGCAAATCGCACAGAAACTAAGTGTCCATCCGTATGCGATTAAGGTGGCTTCAAATCAATCTCGACGCTTCAACAGCGAATTGCTAACACGAGCATTGGATCTATGCACGGAGACAGATTATCGAATGAAAAAGGGTTTAGTTGATAAACACCTTGGTTTAGAATTGTGTATTCATCAACTTGCATCACTTCAATCAAGAAAGGCGTAGTAAAAAGGCTTTGTTAAACGTGACTGTTGATTTCCGCTCCAGGCGTTCGCTTTCCGCGGGCAACGCTTCAGCATCCTCATGCCCACACCCGGGGTCCCCGAAAAGCGATTTTTGCTTTTTGGTGTGGATTGATGTGGGTAGGATCAGCGTTGTCATAGGACGTAGGCCCGCAGGACTCTAGTAAAGGCTTCTTGAGTAAGCGGCGTTGAGGAACACACTAAATTTAAGTGTTCCGAACCTCGAACGCCTTCCTCTCAATCAACGAAGGACAAAAAGCAACAATGACCTTTAACATAGCCAATAAAAAAGGGTGACCCTTGAGCAATTAAGCTTTTGGGCACCCTTTTTATTATGCGGTCAATTCATTAAGTTGTTTTGACAAACGAGATTTTTCACGTGCAGCTTTATTTTTTTGAACGACACCTTTTTTAACGGCTTTATCAATACGCTTAAAAGCTGTTGTGTATGCATCTTTTGCGTTAGCAACGTCGCCTTCTTCAACAAGTGCGTTAAATTTTTTAATCGATGTACGCATGGCGACTTTAACTTCCTGATTTTCTTCACGGTTGCTTTCGCTTTTTCTAACCCGGCGCTCTGCAGATTTAATATTTGGCATGTCATTCACCTCCTTATGGACATTCATCAACAAACTGTATTGTATCAAAGCATATGGTGATTTGCAATATGAATGAAATCATGGAAAATGGGTCAATTTATAACAAAGGACGTTTGTTAAAGGAGTGTACGGTTGTGGCTAAAGACTTAGATATGCAGCAATACAGTATGCGAACGGATTTGGCGGTTGAAGCTCGAGAAATGATTGTGGAAAAAGATGAAGATAAGGGTAAATCCATTCCCGGAATTGAAATAACGGAAAAGGACATTGAAGGTATTCATTTCACGAAAATGGCTGTTGATAAGAAAGGTGCTGAGCAGTTAGGAAAAAAGCCCGGTCACTATTTAACCTACGAAGTTCAAGGGATTCGCAAGCAAGATACCGAACTGCAACAAACAGTTGAGCGTGTGTTTGCTGATACTTTTGCCCGTTTTTTAGAGGATTTAGACATATCCAAAGATGCGAGTTGTTTAATCGTTGGTTTGGGGAATGACAAGGTTACACCGGATGCGCTAGGCCCTTTTACTGTCAACAATTTACTCGTTACGAAGCATTTATTTAAGTTACAACCAAGTCGGGTTAAAGATGGATTCCGACCGGTAAGTGCGTTGGCACCTAACGTGATGGGTAACACAGGGATTGAAACGAGTGATACGATTTTTGGTGTAATCGAGAAAACAAATCCAGATTTTGTAATCGCGGTTGATGCACTGGCATCACGTTCAATTGAACGGGTCAATACAACGATTCAAATTGCTGATACCGGTATTCACCCGGGGTCAGGTGTTAATAATGAGCGTAAAGAGTTGAGTATGGAGACACTTGGAATTCCAGTCATTGCCATTGGTATTCCAACAGTCGTTGATGCTGTTACGGTTGCGAGTGATACAATCGATTTTATTCTAAAACATTTAGGAAGAGAACTTAGTGAAGGTGATAAGCCCGCAAACGCACTGACACCATCCGGAATGACGTTTGGAGAAAGAACAAAATATACAGAAGAAGATCTACCGCCGGTTGAAAATCGCGAGTCATTCTTAGGAATGGTGGGAACGTTGCCTGAAGAGGAAAAACGCCGGTTGATTAAAGAAGTACTCGGGCCAACAGGACATAACTTAGTTGTTACACCAAAAGAAGTTGATATGTTCATGGAGGATATGGCCAATGTCCTTGCAGGTGGTCTGAATGCTGCGTTGCACGCGAGTGTTGATCAAGATAATACTGGATTTTTCACTCATTAATGGACATAACCTTAGGTGGACAAGCATAGATTTATTGTTATAGAGCAGCTTGAACGTGGACAGGCTGTTGCTAGAGACCTAAGCAGGTGGTGTTGATATGGGATGGATGGTTAAGTTCGGCATATTAGTCACCGTATTGTTTATGTGTGTGATTGGCGGCATGATGTTTGCAAAACAACAGATGTTGGATATGAGTGCGGTGAAAGATCGGAATAACCAAGCTATAGATTTTAATGTTGATTTTTTTGAGAAAGATAAAGCAAAGATGCATGAAGTGGCTAAGCATTCCAAAAGTTTGGATGAACGATTGGCTAAAATGGAGAACATCCAAAGTGCCAATCCATATGGAGACTTGGGCAAGACGTTATCTGATGGCCTGAAAGGATTATTAGGACAAGGATTGGCATTGACATCGGAATTGTTCGGCAAAGTGATTCATGCTATATTATAAGACTAAATAGTAAAGGTTTGTTAATATTGTATTAGCCGGTTTGGTGACCGGCTAATTTTTATTTAGTGAGGGCAATGTTATGCAAGCTGATTATAAAAAGAGAACATCTTCAGTTATGACCCGGAGTATCATACTTGTCTTGGGCATTGTTTTTATCGCAGCGAATTTAAGACCGGCGATTACATCGGTTGGTCCTCTGGTTGAGTCTATCCAGGGAGACTTGTTGCTTTCCCATGGTGTCGTCGGTTTAATCACAACCATCCCTTTGCTTGCTTTTGCTGTGCTCTCACCGTTAGCACCTAAATTAAGTCAAACCTATGGGAATGAACGTGTCTTATTTGTTAGCTTAATGATCTTATGTGCTGGAATATGGCTTCGTTCATCCGGTTCTGTAACAGCGCTATTTATTGGTACACTCTTAGTTGGCTGCGGGATTGCAGCGTGTAATGTTTTGTTGCCGGGTTTGATTAAAGAGCGATTTTCCAACAAGGTCGGTCTCATGACGAGTGTCTATTCCACATCGATGGGGACATGGGCGGCGCTTGCATCCGGTCTTAGCGTTCCGATTTCTCAGGGGCTTGGTTTGGGCTGGCAAGTGACCCTTATTCTGTGGAGTCTATTAGCGATAATTGCGATTATCATTTGGATACCGCAAATCATACGTGGCAGACAAACGAGGAATAAAAAAGCAGTCACACCGACGAATGGTCGCATATGGCGATCGGGATTAGCTTGGCAAGTGACGTTATTTATGGGATTACAATCTTTTGCATTTTATGTCACCGTTGCTTGGCTACCTGAACTTTTGCATGATCAGGGTATGGCCGTTGCTAAAGCAGGTTGGATGTTATCCCTTTCCCAATTTGTTAGTTTGCCTGCCAACTTTCTAACACCGCTGCTCGCCGGTCGATTATCCGGCCAACGCGGGATGGTTGCTGTCATTAGTGTGTTTTATTTTGTCGGGTTTGGTGGGTTGCTTTTCGATACGGACATGTCTTTCGTCGTCCTTTGGGTCATTTGTCTTGGATTATGCCAAGGGGCCAGTATCAGTTTGTCATTAACTTTCTTTGGACTACGGGCTAGAACCGCCAGTCAAGCTTCTGAACTCTCAGGTATGGCGCAATCCATTGGCTATTTACTCGCTGCTGTTGGCCCCTTATTGATTGGATCTTTGTATGATTGGACCCATTCATGGGTTGCTCCTTTAGTGACGCTTTTGGTTGTTAGCGTGTTACTGCTCATCTCCGGGCTCGGTGCCGGGAGGAATGAATATGTGCTCGAGGATGATGAGTAGATCTGTGAAGAGTCTGGGCCAAAACGCAAATCATATAAATGAAAGCCGAATAATGGCTGGAATATATTTGTATGATATTGGGATAAGACTTAAGCATCTCTACAGAAAAATACTCTGCTTTCCGGGGGCGGCCGATGAGCCTCCTCATGCCCACAGGATGTGGGTAGGATCAGCGTTGTCACAGGACGTGACGAATTTAGTTGATCATCCTTCGCACTCTAGGGTCTCATCTAGGCCTCTGCTCCCCCAAGAGTCTCCGTATGTTTCTTTCGCTAATTCAGGTGTAAGCCCATATATTAAGAAAATCCAAACGGATTTATGAAAAACGTTCAATCATCGTTCGGATTTTTGTTGCCTCTATGCGCACTTTGGCTTATTCCATTTATTATTCGGTGGAGCGAGGGCACTTGATGGTGGTGGTTTGACAATTTACCTACCTGTCTCTGGGTGAGCGTCGAGTGGTCAAGAAGCAACAGCAAAATTCCGAGGATCATAAGCCAAGTTATGGTCAGAAAGAGTCTAATTTTGAATTTGTTCGGAGCAGGGCTAATAACAATTATAGGCCATTTTTAGGAATTCAAATCGGCTGCCGTTTGTTGCTTGAATAAACGTACCGACAGCTTCAAACCCAGCTTTTTTATACACCTTAATCGCTCTTTTGTTGAAGGTGGCGACGGACAATGTGAGGATTTGGGGTGTGTAATGAGCTTGGGCATATTTCATGCCGGTTTTTATAAACGCAAGACCGTTGCCTTGTCCTGTCAAATCAGGCCTCATTCCCAAGCCTATGTCAACCGTGCTTGCATCAACGCTGTTAAAACTAAAATAACCAATCACATTGTCATCGTCATAGACCGCAAATGTGGATTCACCTCGTTGCTCAGGGTCTATAAATGCCTCGAAATCTTCTTGATCGGCTTCAATATCGTAAAATGAATAGATGCCGTCATAGTGCCAGCTGTGAGCAATGGTTTCTGCTTGTTGTTGTTTCATAATTTGAAAATAATAGTCCATATTAATAACCTCCCCTTATTTGTTGTTCGATGAATATTATAGAATTCCTCTTGAGCTAAACAGTTGGTTATTGACATTAACTTGACGTAAAGGTTTATATTCGAATAAACCTTATGAATTGAGGCGTTTTCTATGATAGAGTTATGTTTTTGTCAACCGCAACATGAGGCGGCTTTACGTCAATTTTATCTCCCTAATGAACAGAAGCGATTCACAGCATTACCAGCTGAAGCCCTTATTAAGTGTGCGGAAGATCATGAACAATATCCAGTCGTTATTTTGTCGGATCAGTATCCAATAGGTTTCTTCGTATTACATTTGGGTGAAGGCATTCGAGGTATTATTGATATTGAGCATGCGGTTCTCATTCGAGCATTATCCGTTAATTATGAATATCAGGGTCAAGGTCATGCTATGAAAGCGATGAAACAGTTACCATCGTTTGTAAGAGAACATTTTCCGGCTAAATATGAAATCGTTCTTGTGGTGAATCAAAGAAATCGTGTTGCTAAACATTTATATTTAAAAGCAGGTTTCCAAGACAAAGGAGTGCGGCGAGAAGGTCTAATCGGGCCACAGGATGTTTTGCGTTATTTTGTTTAATTATAGGTTCTAATCATGGATGAACGTGTTTTATGGGACAAGTGCGTTCCTCATTTATTGTTTTGTGAGACGGGATTATTGCAGTACGGGACAAGTTTGTTTCTTTTTGGGACCAATACGGGACAACGAACCTTCTGGGACAGTATTGGGACAGCACTGTGATTTTTTGAGACAAGCTTGTTAATTTACAGGACAGAAATATTACAGAATGGGACAAGCATGGGACAGTCAACTTTTTGCGGAATTTCTTCAGTTGATAAGAGAAATTCCTCAGAGCAACCCACTCACACATAATTGATTATTTTGGATAAAGGAACACTGAGTAAGGGTGTGTTCCTAGCGGTTCAGAATTTCTTCAGTTGATAAGAGAAATTCCTCAGAGCAATAACATCACACTCAATTGAGTGTGATGTTATTGCGTGCTATAATCTGGGTATAGATAGACGGGAGTGAGTACATAGTGTCTGAAAGCAAGCAAGAGCGGCAGAAGCGGATACGAAATTTTTCGATTATCGCGCATATTGATCATGGGAAGTCGACGTTGGCTGACCGGATTTTGGAGTCAACGAGTGCTTTGACAAAACGTGAGATGCAGGATCAGATGCTCGATGCGATGGATCTAGAACGGGAACGCGGTATAACGATTAAATTAAACGCTGTTCAGTTGTTGCATAAAGCAAAGGATGGCGAGGAGTATATTTTTCACTTAATCGACACCCCGGGGCACGTCGATTTTTCTTATGAGGTTTCCCGGAGTTTGGCGGCGTGTGAAGGGGCGTTGTTAATCGTTGATGCAGCGCAAGGCATTGAAGCGCAGACGTTAGCGAACGTTTATTTAGCGCTTGAGAATGATTTAGAAATTATTCCGGTGATTAATAAGGTTGATTTGCCTGCGGCCGAGCCTGATCGCGTCAAACAGGAAATTGAAGATGTGATCGGAATTGATGGTTCCGATGCGATTTTGACATCGGCCAAATCTGGCATCGGTATTGAGGACGTACTTGATGCTATTGTTAAACAAGTGCCGGAACCTCAAGGGGATCCTGAAGCTCCGCTGAAAGCCCTCATCTTTGACTCGGTCTATGATCCCTATCGCGGTGTCATCACTTATATCCGTATAACCGAGGGTACGGTCAAAGCCGGAGATCATATTAAAATGATGGCAAACGATAAAGTGTTTGAGGTTGCTGAGCTTGGTGTTTTTACACCGAAGCCTGTGTCAAAGGATGAGCTAACTGTTGGTGATGTCGGATTTTTAATGGCGTCTATTAAAAACGTCAAAGATACCAAAGTCGGTGACACGATTACGAGTGCGGAGCGTCCAACTGCTGAGCGCTTACCGGGCTACCGCCCGATGACGCCGATGGTGTTCTGTGGACTATATCCAACTGATAGTAACAATTATAATGACTTACGCGAGGCACTGGAACGGTTAGAATTGAATGATTCATCGCTGCAATATGAGCCGGAAAGCTCAGACGCACTTGGTTTTGGTTTCCGTTGCGGTTTCTTAGGGCTTCTGCATATGGAAGTACTTCAGGAGCGGATTGAGCGTGAATTTGGGATTGGTTTAATTACGACTGCACCAAGTGTCATTTATAAAGTAACCAAAACAGATGGCACTTATATCGAGATTGATAATCCATCACAAATGCCAGACCCCAAAGATATTGATAAAGTTGAAGAACCTTATGTGACGGCGACGATCATGACGCCGAATGATTATGTCGGTCCTGTTATGGAGCTCTGTCAAGGAAAGCGCGGGGATTTCGTTAATATGGAATATTTAGATGATAACCGTGTTAATGTCATCTATCACATTCCTTTATCTGAGATTGTCTTTGATTTCTTTGATAACCTGAAGTCACATACGAAAGGCTATGCTTCGCTAGACTATGAGGTGTTGGGTTATAAAGATTCCAATTTGGTAAAAATGGATATTTTGATTAACGGCGACAGAGTTGATGCCTTATCTGTCATTGTTCATCGTGATTTTGCTTTTGAACGAGGCAAAGGAGTTGCGGAAAAGTTAAAGGAAATCATTCCACGTCAGCAATTTGAAGTGCCGATTCAAGCAGCTATTGGACAGAAAATTATCGCTCGTACCACGATTAAAGCGTTAAAGAAGAATGTGTTGTCGAAGTGTTACGGGGGAGACATTACCCGTAAACGGAAACTGCTTGAAAAGCAAAAAGAAGGTAAGAAACGGATGAAGACCGTGGGGAAAGTCGATATTCCGCAAGAAGCGTTTATGTCTGTCCTCCGTATCGATGAAAATAAGTAAAGGTTGGGAAAACCTATGGTGAAAGGTGCTTACTTGCACATTCCATTTTGTGAACATATTTGTTATTATTGCGACTTCAATAAATTTTTCATCCAATATCAGCCCGTGGATGAATACCTTGAAAGTTTGGAAACAGAAATTAAAACAACTGTCAATCAATATGGCGCTGAAGACATGGAAACGATTTTTCTTGGCGGTGGTACACCGACGGCCTTAGATCATGATCAGTTTGAGACATTACTTAAAACCATTAACAACCATTTGCTTCATCCGGGTATTCAAGAATTTACCGTGGAAGCGAATCCGGAAAATATGACAGAAGAAAAATTAAAGTTAATGAAAAAGTGGGGCGTCAATCGATTAAGCGTCGGTGTGCAAACATTTAACGATTCACTGCTGCAATCTATTGGACGTGCTCATACTTCCGCTGGTGCGACACAGGGCATTGAATTGGCGAAATCAATGGGTCTTACAAACATTTCCGTTGACCTCATGTTTGGATTACCTGGACAAACTGAGCAAGATTTGGAAACTTCAATCGATCAAGCGCTAGCGCTTGATCCGGCCCATATATCCATTTATTCACTACAAGTGGAGCCACGAACTATTTTCTATAATCGGATGAGAAAAGGGAAACTGAAACTCCCAGCCGAAGAAATTGAGGCGGAAATGTATGAGACGATTATTAGTCGGCTTCAGGACAAGGGATTTCACCAATATGAGATCAGCAATTTTTCAAAATCAGGCTTTGAAAGTCGTCATAATCTAATCTATTGGAATAATGATGAATATTTCGGATTCGGTGCTGGCGCCCATGGATACCTTGAAGGTGAACGCACCGTTAACGCTGGACCCATGAGAAGCTTTTTGAGGTTAGTTCAGGAGCAGGGGACATCCATGGTCAGCCATCATCCTGTAAGTCAACAAGAGCAGATTGAAGAGGAAATGTTTTTGGGATTAAGGAAAATCCAAGGCGTTAATAAACACAATTTCTATCATAAATATGACAGAACGGTCCATGAGCTCTATGGACGTGAGATTAATGATCTTAAACATCGGGGACTCCTTTATGAGACCGATCATTTCCTCGCATTAACCCACAATGGTATCTTTCTCGGCAACGAAGTCTTTCAAGCATTTTTAGGATAAAACATATGCGTTGACAAACGCGAGGAAGATTGATAAATTTTAGATTAGACTTAGCACTCACCTACGTCGAGTGCTAACAGAGGTGATGGGGATGTTGACAGAACGTCAGCTTTTTCTCTTTCAATTATTGGTTGATGACTATATTCAAACGGCTGAGCCGGTGGGATCGCGCACGATTTCCAAACGTAATAACGTCAATCACAGTTCAGCAACAATCCGAAATGATTTAGCTGATTTGGAAGACATGGGTTTCATTGAAAAAACTCACAGTTCTTCAGGTCGTGTACCATCGGAAAAAGGGTATCGCTATTATGTTGATCACTTGTTATCCCCGGCTTTGCTGAGCCAAAAAGAAGTCTATAACATTAAACATGCGTTGGCCGATCACTTTGTTGAATTTGAACAACTGATTCAGGAAACGGCGGGAATCTTATCGGAGTTTTCCAATTACACATCCATTGTCATGGGTCCTGAGCTGCTCGATACCAAACTGAAACATATTCAGATTATTAGTATTCGTGAGGATACGGCGGTCATGATTGTTGTGACGGATACCGGGCATGTGGAAAATCGGACAATGACCGTTCCAGAGGGGATTCAATACAGTGATTTAGAGAAAATCGTTAATATTTTAAATAGGCATCTCCAAGGAACGCCGTTATACCAATTGCAGGTTCGAGTTCGAACCGAGCTACAACATGTTTTAAGCCATCAATTTCATTATTATCAAAAAGCACTTTCAATGGTAGAGGATGCCTTAGGTCAACAGTCCATTGATAAGATTTATTACGGCGGTAAGATGAATATTCTGTCACAACCAGAATTTCAAGATATAGACAAGGTGTTGCCGTTACTCAATGCTTTAGAAAACAAAACATTTGCTCAAGAGTTGCTTCGCCCTGCTTCCGATGGTATGCATATTAAGATAGGTCATGAAAATGACCTTCTGCCGCTCAAGGACTGCAGTGTCATCACTGCGACATATACCATTGGAGGAGAGCATATGGGGACGGTGGCTGTCCTTGGGCCGACACGGATGACATATCCACGTGTCGTCACACTGCTTGATGTGGTGTCAAATGGGTTATCCAATTTATTGTCACAACGGTATCAGAATGATTGAACAAGTCAATGATAGAAGCGTGGAATTTAAATGGAGGTGGATGGCGTGGCAAACCAGGATGCAAATCAAGATACAGTGAACAATCCTGAGAATATAGAAGAAAATCATGATCATGATGAAATAGCTGAACCGGTTGAAGCTGAACTTGTTGAAGAGGACGAGCCTGTTTCAGAACAAGCTGATCATCAGGCGCTTATAGAAGAAAAAAATGCAGCTTTAAAAGAGCAGCAACAGGAAAATGAATCATTGAAAAATCGCCTTTTGAGAGTTCAAGCTGATTATGATAATTTTAAAAGGCGGACAAAAGATGAAAAAGAACAAGAGCGAAAATACCGTTCGCAAAAGCTTGTGGAAGACTTATTGCCCGTGATGGATAATTTTGAGCGTGCTTTAGAAACCGAAGAGATTAATGATAGTGAACAATCCTTAAAACAAGGAATGGACATGGTTTACAAACAATTGAAGGAAGCGCTAGAAAAAGAGGGCGTTGAAGTCATTGAAGCTTTGAATCAACCATTTGATCCTAACGTTCATCAAGCCGTCATGCAAGTTGATAGCGACGAACTCGAATCAAATACTGTTGCTGAAGTCTTGCAAAAAGGTTATACATTAAACGGACGTGTTGTTCGTCCAGCTATGGTGAAAGTGAGCTCATAATCATTTATCAATAAATTGAATAGAAAACATAGGAGGTACTTTATAAAATGAGTAAGGTTATCGGAATTGATTTAGGAACAACGAATTCATGTGTAGCAGTTATGGAAGGTGGAGAACCAACCGTTATTCCTAATGCGGAAGGAAGCCGCACAACACCATCTGTTGTGGCTTTTAAAAATGGTGAACGCCAAGTAGGTGAAGTGGCCAAGCGTCAAGCGATCACTAATCCTAATACAATTATTTCGATTAAGCGCCACATGGGTACAGATTATAAAGTTGATATTGAGGGCAAAGAATACACACCTCAAGAACTTTCAGCCATCATTTTGCAAAAGCTAAAATCCGATGCTGAGGCATACTTAGGTGACGAAGTAACTAATGCCGTTATTACTGTTCCAGCTTATTTCAACGATTCTCAACGTCAGGCAACAAAAGATGCTGGTAAAATCGCAGGACTAGAAGTTGATCGAATTATTAATGAGCCAACAGCTGCTTCTCTTGCTTATGGCCTTGATAAAGAAGATGAAGACCAAACTATCCTTGTTTACGACCTTGGTGGCGGCACATTTGACGTATCGGTTCTTGAGCTTGGCGATGGTCTTTTCGAAGTTCGTTCAACGGCCGGTGATAACCAATTAGGCGGAGATGATTTCGACCAAGTTATCATCGACCACCTTGTTCAACAATTCAAGAACGAAAATGGCATTGACTTATCCAATGATAAAATGGCACTGCAACGGATGAAAGATGCCGCTGAAAAAGCGAAAAAGGATCTTTCCGGTGTTACTCAAACGCAAATCTCCTTGCCGTTCCTAACAGCTGATGCTGAAGGACCGAAACACTTGGAAGTCAATTTGACACGCGCTAAATTTGAAGAACTCTCTTCTCATCTCGTTGAAAAAACGATGGGACCAACGCGTCAAGCGCTTAAAGATGCTGATATGTCAGCAAGCGACATTAATAAAGTCATTCTTGTCGGTGGTTCGACACGGATTCCAGCGGTTCAAGATGCGATCAAGAAGTTAACAGGCCAAGATCCACACAAAGGTGTCAATCCTGATGAAGTTGTTGCGCTGGGTGCAGCCATTCAAGCAGGGGTGCTTGCCGGTGACGTTAAAGATGTTGTTCTCTTGGACGTAACACCGTTATCCCTTGGTATTGAAACAATGGGTGGTGTTTCCACGAAATTAATTGAACGGAATACGACCATTCCGACCAGTCAATCACAGGTCTTTTCGACTGCGGCCGATAATCAAACATCTGTTGATATTCACGTTCTTCAAGGTGAAAGAGAAATGGCAGCCGATAACAAAACGCTTGGTCGTTTCCAATTGACGGATATTCCGCCAGCACCTCGTGGCGTTCCACAAATTGAAGTGAGCTTCGAAATCGATGCAAATGGTATCGTGAATGTTAAAGCCAAAGATAAAGGAACAAACAAAGAGCAGTCTATTACAATCAAATCCTCTTCTGGTTTAGAAGATGATGAAATTGAGCGTATGGTTAATGAAGCGGAAGAGAACGCTGAAGAAGACAAGAAGCGCCGCGAAGAAGCTGAAGTCCGTAATGAGAGTGACCAACTCGTATTCACGACAGATAAAACAATCAAAGATCTTGGTGAGCAAGTCACTGATGAAGAAAAGCAAAAAGCGGAAGATGCTAAAGAAAAACTGAAGACGGCCCTTGAAGGGGACGATCTTGACGCCATCAAAACAGCTAGAGATGAACTCCAAGAAGTCGTTCAACAGCTGTCAGTTAAGCTTTATGAGCAAGCTCAACAGCAAGCACAGGAAAGTCAAGACGGTAACGATAGTCAAGATGACAATGTTGTTGATGCTGATTATGAAGATGTTGATGACGAGAGTAACAAGCAATAAGCAGGGTCATTTTACAAAGTCAAAGTCAAGCATTGTCTTGGCTTTGGCTTTTTTTAGATAGATTGATTGAGGCTTGCCACTAATTGATGATGAATGATATGATAAACGTTATGTGAACTTAAGAAACGAGATGTTCGAGGTTAGAGATTCATAACTGTTTCTAACTTCTAAAATCGGGAGTGTTAGATATATGAGTAAACGCGATCATTACGAAGTCTTAGGTGTTAGTAAGGACGCGTCAAAAGATGAAATAAAAAAAGCCTATCGAAAATTAGCTAGAAAGTATCATCCAGATGTGAACCAAGACGATGAATCTGCGACAGAAAAATTTAAGGAAGTCCAAGAAGCCTATGAAACATTAAGTGATTCTCAGAAACGGGCAAATTATGACCAATTCGGTCATGCTGACCCTAATCAAGGCTTTGGCGGAGGTCAAGGCTTTGGTGGTGCTGACTTTGGAGGCTTCGGCGATATTTTTGATATGTTCTTCGGTGGCGGCGGTTCTCGCGGGCGAGATCCGAATGCACCAAGGCAAGGCGCTGATCTGCAATACACGATGAGTCTCGCATTCGAAGAAGCTGCCTTCGGTAAGGAGACTGATGTGGAAATTCCTCGTGAAGAAACGTGTGATACTTGTGATGGTTCTGGAGCCAAACCAGGTACAAAACCAGAAACATGTCAGCACTGTGGTGGTTCAGGTCAAATGAATGTCGAACAAAATACACCATTTGGTCGAATCGTTAACCGTCGAGTCTGTCACCATTGTCAAGGATCGGGTAAAATCGTTAAAGACAAATGCACGACATGCGGTGGCGATGGTCGTGTACAAACACGTAAACAAATTCATATTAAAATCCCTGCAGGTGTGGATGATGGTCAGCAAATCCGCGTAAGTGGACAAGGTGAAGCGGGTGTAAATGGCGGTCCAAGCGGCGATTTATTTGTTGTTTTTGATGTGCGTCCACATAAGTTTTTCGAGCGTGATGGCGATGACGTCTACTGTGATGTTCCGCTAAACTTTGCTCAAGTCACTCTTGGTGACGAAATTGAAGTACCGACCTTGCATGGTAATGTTAAGTTGAAAATTCCAGCTGCGACTCAAACAGGAACGACCTTTAGACTAAAAGGCAAGGGGATTCCGAATGTCCGCGGTTACGGTCAAGGTGACCAACATGTTTCCGTAAAAGTTGTGACTCCAAAAAAACTATCTGACCGTGAACGTGAGTTGTTTAAGGAGCTGTCAGAAATAAGCGGTAACTCGCTTAATGAGGATGAACCAGATAATCTGTTTTCAAGGTTCAAACGCGCATTTAAATCAGATTCCTAAATGAATTGAACGGAGCTGGCGATATGAAATGGTCGGAAATTTGTATTCATACAACCCATGAGGCTGTTGAGCCTGTCTCAAACATTTTACATGAGGCAGGTTCCAGTGGTGTGGTCATTGAGGATTCAGAAGATCTGAAAAGAGAATGGCCAGAAGGAACCGGGGAAATTTATGAACTGAATCCTGATGATTACCCTGAAGAGGGGGTTAATGTTAAAGCTTATCTCCAGGTCAATAGCTTTTTGGGCGAAACCGTTGAGACAATTAAGGCATCCATTAATAACTTATTATTATATGACATCGATGTTGGACCTAACGAAATCACGTTGACGGAAGTCCGTGAGGAAGATTGGGCAACAGCTTGGAAAAAGTATTATAAGCCGGTAAAAATTACAGACCGCATAACAATAACACCGACATGGGAGACCTATGAGGCTGAGTCCCAGGATGATTTAATCATTGAACTAGATCCGGGAATGGCATTCGGTACCGGCACCCATCCAACAACGGTTTTATGTATACAAGCTCTAGAAAAATATTTGCAACCCAGGGATAAGATGTTGGATGTTGGTACTGGATCAGGTGTATTAAGCATTGCTGCAGCTAAACTAGGAAGCGACGATATTCTAGCGGTTGATCTGGATGATGTGGCCGTAAAATCAGCTAAGCAAAATATTAAAGGCAATAAAGCTGATGATGTTGTCACCGTTAAACAAAATAATCTGGTTGATCATATTAAAGGCCCTTACGATTTCATTGTTGGGAATCTCCTAGCTGATATTGTGATTCGTATGTCTGAGGGTGTAGCCTCTATTATCAAGCCCGGCGGTATTATGGTGACCTCCGGAATTATCCAGAACAAAAAAGATCAAGTCATTCAAGCGCTTCGACATCAGCAATTCACAGTGATTGAAACGATGGAACAAGAAGACTGGGTTGCTCTAGTGGTCAAATATCAGGGTTAATAGGCGGTGGATCCATGTCACAGCGTTATTTCATACCAAAGGAACAATTTCAAGATCATAGCGTGATCATACAGGGTGAGGATGCCCGGCATATTCGTAAGGTTATGCGGATGACAGACGGCGAAACGATTACTTGTTGTGATAATGATGGTCATGCTTTTCTTTGTAAAATACGAGATCTAGATGAGCAAAAGGTTATTGCAGACATTCTTGAAGAACAACCAGCCAATCAAGAGTTAGATATTAACATTACGGTCGTGCAGGGCATGCCGAAGAGTGATAAACTGGAATGGGTTGTCCAAAAAGGGACTGAATTGGGAGTTAACTCATTTGTTCCTTTTACTGCCGACCGATCGATTGTTAAATGGCCCGCTAATAAGGTGGATAAAAAAGTTAGTCGTCTGCAAAAAATCGCTAAAGAATCAGCTGAGCAATCCCACCGTGTCTATATACCTGAAATAATCGAACCATGGACGCTTCAAGATTTGATCCAAGCAATTTCTGATTATGACAGTTGTGTCGTCGCCTATGAGGAAGAAGGGAAGCGTGGACAACAGACAGGACTTCCATCAGTTTTAAACAACTTGGAATCCGGGCAACGGCTCCTTATTGTGATTGGACCTGAGGGTGGATTATCGAAATCGGAAGTTGACGCCTTTCAATCGGCTGGAGGAGTTCTTTGTGGTTTAGGTTCGCGAATTCTTCGTACGGAAACAGCACCGCTGTTCATTCTGTCAGCAATTGCTTATCAATTGGAATTACTTAGTGAGGTGAAATAAATGTCATCTGTCGCTTTTCATACGTTAGGTTGTAAAGTAAACCATTATGAGACAGAAGCCATCTGGCAGTTATTCGAAAAAAACGGTTATGAACGGAAAGAGTTTAACTCAGCAGCTGATGTTTACGTCATTAACACATGCACAGTGACCAATTCAGGTGATCGCAAAAGCCGGCAAGTGATTCGGCGTGCGATTCGAAAAAATCCTGATGCCGTGATTTGTGTCACAGGGTGTTATGCACAGACATCGCCCTCTGAAGTGATGGAGATTCCTGGCGTTGACATTGTTGTTGGCACTCAAGACCGTGAAAAAATGTTGGGTTATATCGAACAGTATCAAAAAGAACGGGAACCTATTAACGGTGTCGGCAATATTATGAAGACGCGTGTTTATGAAGAGTTGGAAGTCCCTTCATTTACTGATCGAACTAGGGCATCATTAAAAATTCAAGAAGGTTGTAACAACTTCTGTACGTTCTGTATTATTCCGTGGGCACGTGGTTTGTTACGGTCTAGGGACCCCAAATCTGTCCTTGAGCAAGCACAGAAACTCGTGGATGCGGGTTACAAAGAAATCGTGCTAACAGGCATACATACTGCGGGTTATGGTGAAGACATGAAAGACTATAACTTTGCTCAGTTGCTGCGTGATTTGGAATCAAAGGTTATAGGCCTTAAACGTCTAAGGATCTCCTCAATTGAAGCGAGTCAAGTGACGGATGAAGTCGTTGAAGTTATTGACAAGTCCAAGGTGATTGCCCGTCATTTACATATTCCGCTTCAAGCAGGTTCCAATACGGTGCTTAAACGCATGAGACGTAAATATACTACTGAATTTTTTGCTGAGAAAATTGAACATTTGCGCAAGGCGCTGCCTGATTTCGCCTTAACGTCAGATGTGATTGTGGGATTTCCAGGCGAAACAGAAGAAGAATTTCAAGAAACCTATGATTTCATCCGCAATCTCAGATTTTCGGAGCTTCATGTTTTCCCATATTCAAAACGAACAGGGACACCAGCGGCACGTATGAAAGATCAAGTGCCTGATGATGTCAAACATCACCGGGTTAAACAACTGATTTCACTATCGAATCAATTAGCCAAAGAATATGCTTCACGATATGAAGATGAGGTTTTGGAAGTCATCCCAGAAGAACCGTTCAAAAAGGATGCAAATGACAATTACTGGGTTGGTTATACTGACAATTATCTTAGAGTGAAGTTTCCGGCGACCCCTGATATGGAAGGGAAACTTGTTCGGGTGAAAATTAAGCAATCAGGGTATCCGTATAATGAAGGCCAATTTGTTAGAGTCCTCGATGATGATCAGCTGGAACCGCATACGGTAAATCTATAATAGTGCAAAGGGATGACGTCCATGACAAATATTGCGAGTATGATTGATCATACAGTTTTGAAGCCCGCTGTGACGTATGATGATATCCTGAAACTTTGTGAGGAAGCGAGGCAGTATCATTTTGCCTCCGTCTGTATTAATCCCACGTGGGTGGGTATGGCCTATGAACAATTGAAGGAAACAGATGTCAAAGTTTGCACTGTTGTGGGTTTTCCACTTGGAGCAACAACAACAGAAGTAAAGACGTTTGAAACGAAGCAGGCCATACAAAATGGCGCGACGGAAATTGATATGGTGATGAATATCGGGGCTTTTAAGTCGGGAGACTATGAAAGCGTTGAACATGACATAGCCTCTGTGGTAGAGGCGACGGATACATCCATTATTGTTAAGGTGATCTTGGAAATTTCCTTTTTGTCCGAAGAAGATATTCAGAAAGCCAGTCGCTTAGCTATCCTAGCTGGAGCCGATTTTGTCAAAACTTCAACAGGTTTTTCCGACAGTGGTGCTACGACAAAAGCCGTTCGAATCATGCGCCAAACTGTTGGCCCTGATAAAGGTGTTAAGGCTTCTGGAGGCATTCGCGATCGGAAGACAGCTGAAGATATGATCGCGGCTGGGGCTTCTCGCCTTGGTGCAAGTGCAGGGATTAAGATTGTAGAAGAAACATAGACGATGGCCGCTAGGGTTATCATGCGTCGAACGTTCGACGCATGATTTTTTTAGCTCCAACTTTTTCTCGATTCAATCCATTGCCCTAAAGGTTTGGCAAAGGGGAGAGCCAGCAATCCGATAATGACATTAAAGAGCACGCTGGCATGGGCTAACTGAGCATCAGGGGTGCTGGCGAATGATCTCGCCAAAGCCGATAACCATTGGACAAAGGGAAGAAATATTATGGCGCCAGCGAGGTTGAATACACCATGAGTGTAAGCTGTCCAACGCGCTTGCCAGTTAGAACCGACAGCGGCTAATAATGCTGTAACACATGTACCAATATTTGCGCCTAAAATAAAAATAATCCCTGTTTCTAAAGGAACACCATGATTGTACATGAACGTCATGGCTATGATGGTTGCGGCTGATGAAGATTGGATGATAGCCGTAAAAATAGCCCCAATCAGCAGTGCAAACAATATGGAATCATTCGCCATTTCAATAATGGTCTTGATTGAACCGGTTTCTTGTAAGGGTGTTGCTAACGAATGCATGCCGTTCATGGCTGTGAATAGGCATCCTAAACCGAAAATAGCCGCCCCGGCGCTAAACCATTTTTGTTGCGGCATCATTAGCAACAGCACACCGGCAATTAATAAAACGATATGTAAGTAATCCGTTTGGAGAACTAATACTTCTCCTGTCACTGTTGTCCCAATGTTCGCCCCAATCATGATGCCAATGGTTTGATAATATTTAATCAAACCGCTTGCTGCAAGTCCAACAGCAATGACTATAACGGCTGAACTGCTCTGAACAATCGCAGTGATGGCAGCTCCAACGACTAAACCTTTTATGGGATGGTCGGTAAGTTTGAATAGTATCCCATTGAGTTTACTTCCCGTTAAGTTGCCAAAACCTAATTTCATAACAGTTATGCCAAAAAGGAATATACTGAGATACACTATGAAAGCTGAAAATAATGGATTCATACCACATCACCCATTGATATCTTATTGGACAAGATGTTCCGTCATGACAATTTTATTTGAATAAACGAGTCGTGACTAAAAAAATATCGCAATTAAGTTGACCCTGAAATCGGATTGATATATAATGTCAAACGTATAGGAATTCATTGTCGCTATTTTGATCTAAGTATGGTCAATAAGTCTGATGGGCAGATATTTTGCCTTCTTTTTTTGGTGTACTGTATCACCAAAAGCGGCATCATTTGGAGGGAGGGAAAACACGTCATGAAAATTGAAACAAAAGTTCGCAAAAACGAATCTATAGAGGACGCTCTCAGACGTTTTAAAAAATCCGTCAACAAGTCTGGGACCATGGCGGAAGTTCGTAAACGCAAACATTACGAAAAGCCTAGCGAACGCCGTAAGAAGAAAATTGAAGCTCGCGCCAAGAAGAAAAGATAGCGAGCAAGAAAGGGTGTTCGCATGAGCTTCAATGAACGGCTGACACAAGATATGAAGACCGCTATGAAGAGCAAAGATAAGACTAAATTGTCTGTGCTTCGTATGCTTAAAGCGTCTCTTCAAAATGATGCCATCAAACTTGGCAAAGATGTCGCCGCTATGACTGAAGATGAAGTGTTGACGGTATTGTCTCGTGAACTCAAACAGAGGAAAGACTCCCTCCAGGAGTTTGAGAACGCCGCACGTGATGATTTAGTCACCGAAACACAAAAAGAAATTGAAATTATAGACATTTATATGCCTGAACGATTATCAGAAGCTGACTTGACCGCCATTATTGACGAAGTCATTAATGAAGTTGGTGCCACATCACCAGCAGATATGGGCAAAGTCATGAGTGCCATTATGCCAAAGATCAAAGGTCAAGCTGATGGTGCCTTAGTCAGTCAACTTGTTAAAGACAGGCTTAATTAAAAAAACTGCTGATCATAAATTGATCAGCAGTTTTTTTGAAACGATTTGAATATTCAAATCGTATGTACATAAGAACGCAAACATTATAGGGGGGATGAAGATGGATCAAGTTTCAGGTTCATCCATTGGTGTTTTTTTAATCGCAGCCATCATTATCATTGTTTTGGCAATATTTTTGACTTTTGTACCTGTCATGTTATGGATTTCAGCATTGGCAGCGGGTGTACGGGTCAGTATTTTTACACTTGTTGGTATGCGCTTACGCCGGGTGACGCCAAGAAAAGTCATTGCGCCGCTCATTAAAGCTGAAAAAGCGGGCTTGAAGTTAAATACGAACCTATTAGAAAGTCACTATCTCGCGGGCGGTAACGTTGATCGGGTTGTAGATGCCTTAGTCGCCGCTCACAGGGCGAATATGGAGCTCAGTTTTGAGCGCTGTGCCGCCATTGATTTGGCAGGTAGAAATGTCCTCGAAGCTGTACAAATGAGTGTGAATCCAAAAGTGATTGAAACCCCGTTTACCGCGGGTGTCGCCATTGATGGCATTGAAGTAAAGGCCAAAGCTCGAATCACGGTTCGGGCGAACATTGACCGGCTTGTGGGTGGTGCCGGCGAAGAAACGGTGATTGCCCGTGTGGGTGAAGGTATTGTATCAACAATCGGATCCAGTGAAACTCACAGCAAGGTTCTAGAAAATCCCGATATGATCTCACAGACCGTATTGAAAAAAGGATTGGATGCAGGGACGGCGTTTGAAATTCTGTCCATTGATATTGCTGACGTGGACATTGGTAAAAATATTGGCGCTCATTTACAAACGGAACAAGCTGAGGCCGACAAGAATATTGCTCAAGCCAAGGCAGAAGAACGACGGGCAATGGCGGTTGCCCAAGAACAAGAAATGAAAGCTCGCGTCGAGGAAATGCGCGCCAAAGTAGTTGAAGCCGAAGCTGAAGTGCCACAAGCCATAGCTCAAGCACTCAAAGACGGAAACATCGGTGTAATGGACTATATGAATTACAACAATATTAAAGCTGATACAGATATGCGTGATGCGGTCGGTCATATTAATCAAAATGATGAAGATGAACCGGATCCTGAATCCTAATGCTGGAAGGTGAGGCTGTTGTCTAACCAGAATCATAAACAAGGTCAAAATAAACGAGGGACAGATGTGCGGTTGAATCTGCAATTTCGAAACCGGCAGCAATTGGCTGATAGTTTGATCATGCAAGAAGTGTTTGGCCCACCGCGGGCTTATCATAAACACTTTTCCAATCGCCTGTCTCGCCGTTTATAATTCTAATCGAACAGATCCATTAATGGGTCTGTTTTTTTTATGGAGTTATAAGGTGATACACAGCTGGTTTTTAACATAAAGATGAATAAAGAGGTGGTGGTTTGGCGATGGCAAAATGGCGTAATAACCTAAAAAGTTGGGTCCTTAATCATACTGATATGCCTGCCGATGTTGTCATGGATTTGCCCCGGATCACCATGATCGGGCAATTACATATATATATTGAAAATCACAAAGGTGTTTTGTCGTTCACGAATAATGAACTACGTTTGTCATTGGACCAAGGACAGTTGTTGATTACGGGTAAAGATTTTGTTCTAAAAACCATTTTACCTGAAGAAATTTTACTTGAAGGAACGATCAAACAAGTCAATTTTATCGATTAATTTATACAGGGGTTGACGTGGTTTATGAAAAAAAATTGGGATGAAACGATCTATGGTCATGTCCGTGTCATCATTAAGGGAAAGCGAACGGAGCAATTTATTAATCGCTGTGTCAGAGAGAACGTGGCGATATGGGATGTTTCACGGGTCACTGACAACAAGATCCGTTGTTACATTGCATTAAAGAATGTTAAGGAAATCAAGCCATTGTTGAAAGCAACGGATTGCCGTATCCATTTTGAAAGGCGGCAAGGTTTGCCGTTTTTTATCAAGCGTATGACGAATCGGGCAGGAATTATTGGTGGACTGGCCTTATTTTTCCTTGTATTATTCATTTTATCTAACATGGTTTGGTCTATTAAAATTACCGGTGCCGATGCCCGTGTTGAAGATGACATTAATAAAATTTTGAAAAATATGCAAGTCCATGTTGGTTCCATTGATTTCTTCCTCCCGCCCTTAGAAAAAATGGAAGATGAACTTGCTGCTCAATTGGATAAGGTGACATGGGTCGGTGTGTCAAAAAATGGGACAACTTATCGGATTGATGTTGTTCAAAAGGAATTACCAAAGGAAGACAAGAATACGGGTCCGCGGGATATGGTCGCTTCACAGAAAGCAACCATTGTTGATATCTATGCCGAAAAGGGAACGCCGATGGTCAAGGTGAATGATTTTGTTAAACCCGGCGACGTTTTAATTTCGGGAAATGTGGGAACATCTGAGGATCCTAAGTTTGTATCGGCTAAGGGGAAAGTTATAGGGGAAACATGGATGACCACGGAAACAGAGGTTCCGTTAAAAACGGACTATACAACGATGACAGGAGAAACTTATACCCAACACCAGTTATCGCTGTTTGGTTGGGACGTTCCAATATGGGGATTTGATGACGATCCTTATAAACATAGTGAAAAAGAGGTTGTCAAAAAACCCGTCCGTTTTTTATTTTGGAAACTTCCTGTTTCCTATAAAAAGGAAATTAAGCGAGAGACGGAGTCGTCAAAGCGTCATTTATCGAAAAGCGACGCCGTCAAACTTGGAAAAAATATCAGCCGAAAGCAACTGTTAAACCGCTTGTCTGATGAAGCTGAGATTGTCTCACAGGAAGCGACAAACATCGATCAGAAGGATGGGATTGTCAAGCTTGAGATATCCTATACAGTCCATCAAAAGATTACAGAAACGAAAAGTTTTGTCCCGAAACAAAGAAAACAGAAACTAGAAGAAGAGACTGAAGATGACGAATGATGGCATGTCCGGAGAGAATCCGGACATTTTTTATTTTGATGGAATGTTTACTGTCTTAGGATGAATTGGAATTGCGACTCGAATTTGTGGTAAACTAAGGTAAAAAATAGGCCTAACAAATAAGGAGTTTGAGATTATTGACAGAACGTCCATTACAAGCGATCGATCTCCAATTCGATGAATCTAATGAAGCTATTGCTTTGTTCGGCCCCGGAGATGCCAATTTAAAAATCATTGAAGAGAAGTTAAATGTATCCCTTGTCACACGCGGAGAAGGTGTATCCGTCTCGGGCAATGATCAAGTTGTAGGGCAAGTGAAACAAGTGTTGCAAGAACTGTTGAACCTTGTTAAGAAAGGTTATCAAGTGACAGAGCGCGATGTTGTTTATGCTATTCAATTGGCTGAACAAGGGCAAATTGAAGAACTAAGTCATTTGTATGAAGAAGTCATTGCCGTCAATGCCAAAGGCAAACCCATTCGAGTCAAAACTTTGGGGCAGAAGCACTATATTGCTGCTATGAAGAGCAAGGATATGGTGTTTGCTATAGGTCCGGCCGGAACGGGTAAGACCTTCTTAGCTGTTGTTATGGCAGTTAATGCTCTGAAAAACGGGGATATTAAAAAAATTATTCTAACACGTCCCGCTGTCGAGGCCGGCGAAAGTCTAGGGTTTTTACCTGGCGATCTCAAAGAGAAAGTCGATCCCTATTTACGACCATTGTATGATGCCTTGCATGATATTTTGGGAGCTGAGCATACGATGCGGCTCATTGAACGAGGGACGATCGAAATCGCTCCGCTTGCTTACATGCGCGGGCGTACGTTAGATGACGCGTATGCGATCCTAGATGAGGCTCAGAATACGACAAACGAGCAAATGAAAATGTTCTTAACACGCCTTGGTTTCCATTCAAAGATGATTGTGACCGGTGACATCACTCAGGTAGACTTGCCTAAAGGCCATGAATCAGGTTTGAAAATAGCACGAGATACACTTAAGAATATTAATGGGATCTCAACAGTCCAATTGAAACCAGTGGATGTTGTCCGTCATCCGCTTGTTCAAAAAGTCATAGAAGCTTACGAATAATCATAACCAGCGAAGAAGGTGAGCCCGAGATGAGTTTAACAATTGAATTTAATGATGAAACCGAACAAATAAATGATCCATTGCAAGGACACATGAACGATTTACTATCGTTTGCCGCAGAGAAATTGAATATTGATGATGCGGAGTTGTCCGTAACTTTTGTTGATAATACGACGATTCAAGGTATTAATAAGCGTTATCGGGATAAAGATCAACCGACGGATGTCATTTCGTTTGCTCTTGAGGAAATGGATGAGACGGAAGTTCCGGTTGAGGGTGATGATATGCCAAGAATCCTAGGTGATATTGTCTTGTCGGTTCCAAAAGCTGAAGAACAAGCCAAAGCGTATGGTCACTCATTTACAAGAGAACTGGGCTTCCTGCTTGTCCACGGTCTACTTCACTTGCTTGGATATGATCACATGACTGAAACCGATGAAAAAGAGATGTTTCAACTTCAAGAAGATATTTTATCTGACTTCGGTTTGACGAGGTCAAGTTAAGGTGAAAGGGGATGGCTCAAGTTCTTATTCGCTATGGCACAGGATTTCGTTTGCATTAAGTGGGATTGTACAGGCGGCCAAAGCGGAAAAAAATCTACAGATCCAATTGGCGATTGCATTTATCGTTCTTACGCTGGCATGGATTTTAGAGATTAGCCGAACTGAATTCTTTATAATTTTGCTTCTTATAGGACAGGTTGTGAGTCTTGAAATGGTGAATACAGCGCTTGAGAGAGTGGTTGATTTGGTCTCAGATGAATGGCATGCATTAGCCAAAGCTGCTAAAGATATAGCTGCAGGGGCTGTTTTATCAATGTCGGTGATTTCTGCCATTATTGGCGGCATGATTTTTTGGCCGACATTTTGAGAAAGGGAGAAAGGATGTTATATCTTGAACGATGAACAATTGATTGAAGCGGCAACCGACGCAAGAAACAAGGCCTATGTACCATACTCGGATTACTCTGTTGGGGCCGCTTTGTTAACTTCAGGCGGTGAGGTTTACACCGCTGGTAATATTGAAAATGCAGCCTATCCCCTGACTATTTGTGCGGAGCGGACGTCGCTGTTTAAAGCATTTTCAGACAATGATAAAGACTATCAAACGCTGGCCGTTGTCGCTGATTCAAATCGGCCTGTTCCACCGTGTGGAGCTTGCCGTCAGGTGATGGCTGAGTTATGTCCCGGAGATATGCGGGTGTTGCTGGCCAATTTAGATGGTGACGTGCAAACAACAACAGTTTCGGAACTATTACCAGGAGCTTTTAATGCGGGGGATATGAATCATGACAAATGACCAATTTAAATCAGGGTTTGCGGCAATGATTGGCAGACCAAACGTGGGGAAATCAACGTTATTAAACCATGTGTTAGGGCAAAAGGTTGCTATTATGAGTGACAAACCGCAAACAACAAGAAATAAAATACAAGCTGTTTATAATCAGTCAGATGCTCAAGTTGTTTTTATTGATACACCAGGTATACATAAACCGAAACATAAATTGGGAAGCTTCATGACTAATATCGCCCAAAAAACACTTGATGAGGTCGATATTGTTTTATTTATGGTTGATGCCGACAAGGGGTATGGTAAAGGGGATCAATATATCATGGAGCAACTGGAAAAATGCCATACTCCTGTTTTCTTGGTCATCAATAAAATTGATAAAGTACATCCTGATCAGTTATTGCCTTTTATTGAGTCATACCGGGAGAAATATGATTTTACTGAAGTGATTCCGATTTCCGCACTGAATGGGAATAACGTGAATACGCTGCTAGAACAAATTCTTTTATATATGGAAGAAGGACCACAATTTTATCCTGCGGACCAAATCACAGATCATCCAGAACGCTTTATTATCTCTGAATTGGTCCGCGAAAAAGTCTTGCATTTGACTGAGGATGAGGTGCCTCATTCGGTTGCTGCTCAAGTCGAGCATATCGAGTATAAGGAAGAAAAGGATACAGTCTATGTTGCGGCAGCTATCATTGTTGAAAGATCATCTCAAAAAGGTATTATCATCGGAAAACAAGGAAAAATGCTGCGGAATATTGGGACACAAGCACGGGGTGATATTGAGGCGCTTTTAGGAAGTAAGGTTTATTTGGATTTATGGGTTAAAGTCAGAGAAAATTGGCGTAATCGCGAAGGTCGTCTGCGCGACTTTGGGTTTGTTGAAGAAGATTATTAATGTCAAGCCTCTTCAATTAACAATATTTCCTTATCATGTTTTCACCGTTTAAGTGAAACCTAATCATGAAACCAAAACAAATGAAAGGTGGTACAATTCATGTTAGACTTTACTTGGAAAGTCTTTTGCATGACGGGGGATGTGGACACCTACCTTTTGTACAAAGAAATGGAAAATAATGATGGTACTGAACAAGAAAACGGTGACGAAGCGTTGGTGAATGATACACCAACACAATAATGCAGGTGAGGCAGGTTGATGGAGAAATCGGAAGGCATTATTTTAAAATCTGTTGATTATGGGGAAGCGAACAAGATTCTGACTGTTTTGACAAGAAAGCATGGCAAAATTGGTCTAATGGCCAGAGGAGCTAAGAAAGCTAACAGCCGTTTGTCATCAATTTCCCAGGTGATGAGCTACGGACAGTTGCTATATAAAAAAAGCCAAGGACTTGGATGGGTATCTCAAGGGGAGATCCTTAATGGGTTTCGCCATCTAAAGTCTGATATTGTTCCGATGGCTTATGCTTCTTACGTCATTGATTTAACCAATCAATTGATAGATCAAAATGAAACAAATCCTTTCTTATTTGAATGGCTGCTGCATACGTTGAATTATATGGACGAAGGGTTAGACCCTAAAGTACTTACACTGATTTATGATGTCAAAATGCTGCCACAAGCAGGTATAGCGGCTGAACTTGACGGTTGCGCTCATTGCGGTCGTTTTAACCTTCCAATGGCATTTTCCGTTACTAATGGTGGCTTTCTGTGTGCGGGTTGCTCTTACCATGATCGCCACGCTTTACCTATAAGTGAAGCCGCCGCCAAATTGCTCCGCATGTTCAAACATATTAATTTAAACCGATTAGGGAAAATACATGTCAAAAAGAGCACGATTCGGGAAATGGATCAGGTGATGTCATTGTTTTATGAGCAGTATTCGGGAGTGAAATTAAAATCGAAACAATTCCTTAAGCAGATTGAGGAACTGGATTCCCGTTAACTCTTGTCAAAATTCTAAGGCAAGAGTTTTTTTGATTGATGCAGGAAAATGGTGTTTTTCCACGAAATTTTATTAGGTTGGCTGATAATACTTTGATAGCTCAAACAACCCTTGTTTTTTACGTAAAAGGTGGTGAAGGCATGGAACTGAATGATCGTCAAAAAAGGATTCTAGAAATCACAAAGGAAAAGGGTCCAATAACAGGAGAACATATAGCCGACCACTTAAACCTTACAAGGGCGACTCTTCGACCTGATTTGACGATTCTTACAATGGCTGGATTTTTGGATGCTAGACCACGGGTCGGGTATTATTATACCGGTAAACCTCAGTCTAAACTGATCGCTGACCATATTAACAAAATGACTGTTAAAGACTATCAATCGATTCCAGTTGTTATTCAGGAACAGTCCTCTGCATATGATGCTATTTGTGCGATGTTTCTTGAGGATGTCGGGACCTTGTTTGTGATTGATCAACAAGGTGTTTTGACAGGTGCGTTATCACGAAAGGATCTTTTGCGGGCAAGCATTGGTAATCAGGATCTTAATGCGATTCCGGTTAGTGTGATTATGTCCCGTATGCCAAATCTAACGGTTTGTAAGAGTGATGACCTGGTAATTGACGTAGCCAAATTGTTAATTGAACGTCAAATTGACGGACTTCCAGTTGTAAAAGATACAAGCAATGGAATAGAGGTTATTGGTCGTATTACAAAAACTAATGTGACGAAAGCTTTTGTTGAAGTCGCTGAAGGTGACATGGATTAAAGGGAGGGACGATTGATGGGTAAAACTCATGAAAATTTAGTATATATTGTGTCGGACTCTGTAGGTGAAACAGCAGAACTCGTTATTAAAGCGGCATCCAGTCAATTTCGTGATATAGATATTGATGTTCAACGTTTTCCTTATGTAGAAGACCGGGAGACGATTGATGAAATTGTGCAGGCTGCCAAGGAAAATCAAGCCATGATCGCCTATACACTCGTTGTCCCAGAGATCAAAAATGATTTGTTAACTAAGACAGAGCACTTGGGAATTGACGCCGTAGATATCATGGGCCCAGCGATTAAGCTTATGGAGCAACGCTTTAACAAAAAACCAAGGTATGAGCCTGGGCTGATTCATAAGTTAGATGAAGATTATTTCCGGAGGGTTGAGGCTATAGAATTTGCCGTTAAATATGATGATGGTCGTGATCCACGTGGGATATTGCGAGCAGACGTTGTTTTAGTCGGTGTATCCCGGACATCAAAGACCCCATTATCCCAATATCTCGCCCATAAACGATTGAAGGTGGCTAATGTTCCGGTTGTCCCTGAGGTCGAACCACCAGAAGAGTTGTTTCAAGTGGATCCTAGAAAGTGTTTTGGCCTTCGGATTAGTCCCGAGCAATTGAATCATATTAGGAAAGAACGGTTAATTGCATTGGGACTCGATGCCCAAGCCAATTATGCAAAAATGGATCGGATCAAAAAAGAACTACAGTATTTTGAAGATGTTGTTGATCGTATTGGCTGTCAAATCATTGATGTCTCGAGCAGAGCTGTGGAGGAAACGGCTAATGTCATTTTTTCTTTATATCAAAGAAAAAATTAATTGCTTAGATCTCTTGATTTCTTAAATTTATATGTATTATAATACATATTTGTGATAAAAATAACAAGTAAAGGTTTTTGTGCTTAACTCGACAAATTTCATAAAATTTAAACATGCAGTGTCTAGAAGGAATTGACGAGGGAGATATAGAATAACTTGTTATGGATAAACGACAGATCTATGTGGACGCAGATAGTTGTCCTGTAAAACATGACATTATTGATTTGGCGGAGGCCAATGAGGTACAAGTCCTATTTGTTGCATCGTACAATCACATGTCCCATAATCATGTACGGGAACAATGGATTTTTGTCGATCCTGTACGAGAAGCGGCTGACATATATATTGTCAATCACGTTGGGGTTGGCGATATTGTAGTTACCCAGGATATGGGACTCGCAAGTTTGTTAACAAAGAAAAATGTTTATGTCCTGACACCAAAAGGAAAATACTTAAAAGAAGAGGATATGTCGAATATCCTATTTTTTCGGCATATGACAAAAAAGGACATTAATGCCGGTAGAAAAGTTAAAGGTCCTTCAGCGTTTACTGATGCTGATCGAGAGCGGTTTAGACAGACCTTATCTAATATATTAGGGACATGGCATTAATTTTTCAAGGGGGTGTGTTCCGGACATGCCCATCAGTCAAGAAACCATTGATCGCATTAGAACGTCCATTGATATTATTGATGTGATTGGAGAGTATGTCCAGCTAAAGAAACAAGGAAGAAGTCACCTTGGACTATGTCCTTTTCACAATGAACGCACACCGTCTTTTTCCGTTTCAGCTGATAAACAAATTTTTCACTGTTTTGGTTGTCATATGGGCGGCAATGTCTATACATTCTTAATGGAAATCGAAGGTATTGATTTTGTTGAAGCCGTTCGTTTATTAGGTGAAAAAACTCAGATTCCGATCCCGGAAATTGAACATTACACCAATCATTCATCGAAGAATCAGACTCAAGAACAATTATATCATGGATTGGAATTACTAACCAAATTTTATTCATATTTGTTGAAGGAATCGAAGTATGGTAATGGCGCAAAGACTTATTTATATGACCGGGGATTTACCGATGAAAGTATTGAAAAATTCCAATTGGGTTACGCCGTTGATGCATGGGAAACAGCGACGGAGTTTTTGGCCAATAGGAAGGTTTCATTAGATCAATTAGAAAAAGCTGGTTTAGTGTCGAAGCGTGAGTTTGATGGCAAGTTTTTCGATCGTTTTCGAAACCGAATTATTTTTCCCATCACGAATCATCGCGGCAAACCGGTTGCTTTGGCTGGGAGAGTTCTTGATGAGTCAAAACCGAAATACTTAAATACGCCGGAATCGAATATATTTCATAAAGGGCAAATATTATATGCATATCACCTTGCACGGCCGAATATAAAAAAGCAGAATCAGGTGATTTTATTTGAAGGTTATGTTGACGTGATTAAAGCCCACCAAGCTGGAGTTACAAACGCTGTGGCATCCATGGGCACCTCTTTAACCGACAACCAAGCGTCTATGTTGGCGCGTAATGCTGAGACTATCATTATTTGCTATGATTCCGACGAAGCGGGTATTCAAGCTGCATTTCGGGCATCGGAACTGCTTAAACCATATGATCGAACGATCAAAATTGCCAATATGCCTAAAGATATGGACCCCGATGATTACATTGATCGTTATGGCGGTGACCGTTTTCAATCAGATGTATTAGGGGCTAGCCGAACGCTAATGGCGTTCAAAATGGAATATCATAAATTAGGAAGAAATTTAAATGATGAAGGAGAACGCCTGCGCTATATAGAAACTACACTATATGATATTGCTAAGCTTAGCAAAGCTGTTGAGCGTGATCATTATTTAAGACATCTTGCCGATGAATTTTCTTTATCATTAGATGCTCTGAAGCAACAGCAATTTCAAATTTATAAACAAATGAAGCAGCAGCAACATCAAACCGATCGTCAACAGACGTTCACTATTCAACAAAATCATCAAGATCCACACAAATTATCACCAGCTCATTTGACAGCTGAACGCCAATTACTGGCGCATATGCTTAGAGATCCTGATATTGCTGAACGGGTGAAAACGGAAATTGGCGGTCAGTTCTCAGATGATATGCACCAAGCATTGGCAGCGTATCTCTATGCTTATTTTGAAGAAGATCATCTCCCAGATGTCAGTGGATTTATTCAAATTTTACATGATGCTGAGCTTCAGAAGCGGGCGACGGAGATTGCCATGATACAAATTAACGAAGATGTCAGCGATAGAGAAATAAGTGATTACATCCGGCAGATAACAAATTATAATAAAAGGTTAGCTATTGGGAAAAAAGAAGAAGAGAAAAAGGCGGCTGAAGGTCGGAATGACATGACACGTGCTGCGGAAATTCTGTCTGAAATCATCATGTTAAAGAAAAATCTAAATGAACAATAATGTATTGAGTTTTGGAAGGAGGGGATCAAATGGCTGAAAAGCAAACGGATGAGCAAGTAAGCCAAGAGCTGACCGTTGAACAGGCGAAAGAGCAACTCATTTCATTAGGAAAAAAACGAGGTGTTTTGACTCATGGCGAAATTGCTGAAAAATTAGCGCCATTTGATCAAGACTCGGAACAAATGGATGAGTTTTACGAAAGCCTTGGTGAACAAGGGATCGATGTTCTTGATGAAGTGACCGCCAACAACGGTGATGCCCCTAAAGAGGAAGAGTTTGATTTAAATGATTTGTCTGTGCCCCCAGGCGTTAAGATTAACGATCCTGTGCGTATGTATCTGAAAGAAATTGGTCGGGTGGATTTACTTTCAGCTGACGACGAAATTCAGCTGGCGCAGCGGATCGAAGAAGGCGATGAAGAAGCTAAACGTCGATTATCTGAAGCTAACTTACGTCTCGTTGTTAGCATTGCCAAGCGCTATGTTGGCCGGGGGATGTTGTTCCTAGACTTGATCCAGGAAGGTAACATGGGTCTGATCAAAGCTGTAGAAAAGTTTGATTATCGTAAAGGTTATAAATTTAGTACCTACGCTACGTGGTGGATTCGTCAAGCCATTACGCGTGCCATTGCTGATCAGGCAAGAACGATCCGCATTCCTGTTCATATGGTAGAAACGATTAACAAACTCATTCGTGTCCAGAGACAGCTGTTGCAGGACTTTGGCAGAGAGCCTACACCAGAAGAGATTGGTGAGGAAATGGAACTGCCGCCTGATAAGGTTCGTGAAATTCTAAAAATTGCTCAAGAGCCTGTTTCCTTGGAAACCCCTATTGGCGAAGAAGATGATTCTCACTTAGGTGATTTCATTGAAGATCAAGATGCCCAAGCGCCATCGGATGCAGCGGCTTATGAACTCTTGAAAGAGCAATTTGAAGACGTTTTGGATACGCTCACTGATCGCGAAGAAAATGTCTTGCGTCTACGGTTTGGTTTGGATGACGGGCGTACGAGGACGCTCGAAGAAGTTGGCAAAGTCTTTGGCGTCACACGTGAACGGATTCGACAAATTGAAGCCAAGGCCTTACGGAAATTACGTCACCCAAGCCGAAGCAAACAATTAAAGGATTACATGGAATAAAGTTTACCTCCTTTTGGGGTAAGCTTTTTTTATTCATCCATTTGTCAATTATTTTACTGACTTTTTGAACGATTTGCAAACGCTATTTTCGTCGAAGTTTGTAAAAAAATGTTGTCCACATGACAAAAAAGCTTGTGCAGCCTATTATGGCAGTCACCACTTGAAATACAAAATTAATTTAGAGATTGAAATGCCAGTGACCCTCCCTTTATAATAAAGAAAGCGCATACATATATTTTATATGTTGGAGAGGGGAGAAAATGATGAATTATGAATTAAACGAGGAACAAAACATGATTCAAAAAATGATGCGGGAGTTTGCTGAGGAAGTAGTCGCTCCTGGTGCGATTGAACGCGATAAAAGTAAAGCCTTTCCTGAAACAATTTTTAAACAACTAGGTGATTTAGGTATTTTAGGACTACCATTTCCTGAAGCTTACGGAGGAAGTGGAGCAGATACTATTAGTTTTGCAATTGCTACCGAGGAACTCAGCCGTGTATGTGGATCTACAGGTATTACCTATTCAGCTCATGTGTCGCTCGGAGGCGCACCATTAAATTTATTTGGTACGGACAAACAAAAACAGGATCATCTCGTTCCTATTTGTACAGGTGATGCTTTGGGGGCTTTCGGTTTAACGGAACCCAATGCGGGTTCGGATGCCGGAGGTACGGAAACAGAAGCCTATCTAGAGGGGGGTGAGTGGGTCATTAATGGAAGCAAGTCGTATATTACGAATGCTAGCTATGCCCAAGTTGTACCACTCACAGCTGTCACAGATAAAAAGGGTGAGGATAAGGAGATTACCTCCATCATTGTTCCAAGGAATGTGGAGGGTTTCTCCGTCAACACCCCTTATGACAAAATGGGCTTAAATGCATCAAATACGACTGAATTGTATTTGAATGATGTTCGGGTTCCTGAAGACTATGTTTTGGGCCATCGAGGCGAAGGGTTTAAACAATTTCTTATTACGTTGGATGGAGGACGAATTGGGATTGGTGCGATGGCAGTAGGTATTGCTCAAGGTGCTTATGAACGCGCACTTACTTATGCAAAAGAACGGCGCCAATTTAATCGACCCATCGGGACATTTCAAGCCATTCAATTTAAGTTAGCTGATATGGCAATGAAAGTTGAACTGGCCCGTTCAATGGTCTATAAAGCTGCATGGCTGAAAGATGTGGGGAAATCGTTTAAAAAGGAAGCCGCAATGTGTAAACTTTATGCTTCTGAAGTGTGTATGGATATTTGTCGCGACGCCATTCAAATTCACGGCGGGAATGGTTATATGCGTGAATACGAAGTTGAGCGATTCATGCGTGATGCTAAGCTTTTGGAAATTGGAGAAGGGACTTCGGAAATTCAGCGAATGGTGATTGCTCGCGAAATTGGCTGCTAGTGATAATAAAAATAAATCATTCTATGGGTGTTGGAGAGGACCTATGTCAAACATCACGACATATCTCAGGCTAAATATTTTTATAAATAGGGTGATGGTTATGGCAAGGTTCATTGACAAGACAATTGGACAATTACTTCAAGATCGAACGCAAGTCAACGGAAATGATGAAGCTATCGTGTATCCTGACGAAGGGATCCGCTGGAATTATCAGACGTTTGCATACAAGACAAAACAATTAGCCAAAGGTTTGATGGCTCTTGGTATTCAAAAAGGAGAACATATTGCTGTCTGGGCAAACAATGTTCCCGAATGGATATTACTTCAGTTTGCATCCGCCCGTATGGGAGCGGTGCTGGTAACCGTCAATACGAATTATCGTGAAAGCGAATTAGAATACTTGCTCAAGCAATCGGATAGTACCCATCTTTTTCTCGTAGATGGTTTTAAAGACGTCTCTTATACTGACATTGCTCGAAATATTAAAAATAGTGGCGTCTGTCCAGAATTGCAACGGTTAGTCTATATAGGTGCTCAAAATGTGGGAGATATGACATCATTTGAACAATTATACGATATTGCTGAGGCCGTTAGTGATGATGAATTGGTCAGTCGTGAACAATTACTGAGCCCCAATGAAGTGATTAATATGCAATATACTTCAGGAACAACAGGATTTCCAAAGGGGGTTATGCTTAGTCATCACAATATCGTTAATAATGCTTACCAAGTAGCTATGGCGATGGGCTTGGACCATGGTGACCGTTTATGCATACCAGTACCTTTCTTTCATTGCTTTGGATGTGTGATGAGTATTGTAGCGAGTGTCGCGGTTGGAGCTGTTATGGTTCCGGTGGTATCCTTTGAACCAGAAACCGTTTTACAAACGGTTGAGAGTGAAAAATGTACCGCTTTACAAGGCGTACCGACAATGTTTATCGCAGAACTAAATCACCCGAAGTTTAATGACTATGACATCTCGACTTTAAAAAAAGGTATTATGGCCGGATCACCATGTCCAATGGAAATCATGAATAAAGTTATTGAACAAATGGGAATGACGGATGTCACGATTGCTTATGGGCAAACGGAGTCCTCCCCTGTGATAACGCAAACTAGGACAAATGATACTGTTTCTCGTAAGGTTGATACAGTTGGTCAGGTTTTGCCTTTAGTAGAAGCCAAAGTCGTTGAACCTGAAACAGGAAAGGAATTGCCTGCAGGGCATCAAGGGGAATTATGCACCCGTGGTTATCATGTGATGGCAGGCTATTATAAAAACCACGTAGCAACTAAACAGGTGATTGATGACCAAGGATGGCTACACACCGGTGATTTGGCCACAGTGGATGTTGAAGGATATTACAAGATTACCGGCCGGCTTAAAGATATGATCATTCGTGGTGGCGAGAATTTATATCCACGTGAAATTGAAGAGTTTTTATATTCACATCCAGCTGTTAAAGATGTTCAAGTTGTAGGTGTACCGGATAGAAGATTCGGAGAAATTGTGGTGGCCTATGTACAGCTTATTAATGAAAACGATTGCTCGGAATATGAATTAAAGGCTTATTGCAAGGGACGTATCGCGACATATAAAATTCCTGCTCATTTCTTCTTCGTATCAAGTTATCCGATGACAGCATCAGGTAAAATTCAAAAATATAAACTACGTAAGCAAGCAATCAATGCATTGGAACAGAGTGAAAATCATCTTTGATGAACAGTATGTTTTTCAAAATCAGAGGTAAAATAAAATTATCATGACGAAAATTTGAACAAAGAGTGACAAAACAAGTGATGAGTTGCCCCTTTTCTTGTATTTCGAAATACAGTAAAATATAATAAGTATTAGACTTGTCCATTTTAAATACATATACTTATTGATGGGATCTAAGGTTTTGCTAAGGAGGTAGTTCAATCATGAAACGGAATCCGATTATACCATTTGCGACAATTGCTGTTCTTGGCATTGTTCTTATGATTGTTCTAGGAGCTTTTGGTATGAATGAAGTTCAAAAGAAACAAGCTGAGAATGATGAACCGAAGAAGGAACAGAAATCTAATATGGCATCGCAGCCACCGGAAAAAATTTATTCCAACAATTGTGCAAGTTGTCATGGTAATAATTTACAAGGTGCTATGGGTCCGAAATTAAAGGGAAATGATTTATCCAAAGATGCTATTCAGACTCAGATTAAAGAAGGCGGCGGCGGTATGCCACCAGGGGTTATTAAAGGGGAAGCGGCACAAAAAGTCGCAGAATGGCTAACGAAACAATAAAAGATCGCAGGATGAACGATCACTGTTAACAGTGATCGTTTTTCTTCATGTAAACAAGTCAAAGCTAGGTTGGTGATGTTATTTGATTCAAGCAATTGATATTTCTGAACGGTTAAAGGTGATTACGACACTTATTCCTGATGACACCCATGTTTTGGCGGATATAGGCAGTGATCATGCCTATCTTCCATGTTATGCTTATCAGATGGGTAAAGTTAACAATGCAATCGCTGGAGAAGTGGGTTATGGGCCGTTACGATCTGCTGAACAGACGATCAAAACGTGGGAGTTGCAATCGGTTATCGAAACGAGGCAAGGTGATGGGTTGGCTGTTCTCGAATACGCTGAAGCTGATGTCGTTGTGATTGCAGGTATGGGTGGAGCATTAATCCGGGATATTCTTGCAGCTGGACATCAAATCTTAAGCCCAACCACGACTTTGTTACTTCAGCCCAATAACTGTGAGCCTGAAGTAAGAGGCTGGTTAAATGATGAAGGGTGGGCCATTCATTCTGAACGATTGATCCAGGAAAACGGTCATTATTATGAAATCATTTGTGCTGATCGATCGCGTCAACCCGGAAGTCTAAGTCGCAAGGAGCTACTATTTGGGCCAATATTGCTACATAATCCTAGTGATCCAGCGTTTAGGGCCAAATGGAGTCATGAATGGGATAAACGCAAGAAGATTCTATCGTCTTTATCAAAAGCTACAATGGCAGCATCGGTACAAGAAAAAAAACGTCGGTTTCAGAGAGAACAATCATACATAGAGGAGGTATTATCATGGGAAAAAACTTAAAGGGCCAGACACTGATTCAAGCCTTTGAATCATGGGCGCCTAAATCGCTCGCATTTAATGATGATCGAAATCGCATCGGATTACAAATCGGAACATTAGACAAACCCATCAACAAAGTCATGGTTACATTGGATGTGCTAAGCACAACGGTCGATGAGGCGATCGAGCAAGGCGTCGATTTGATTATTGCCCACCATGCTGTAATATTCAAGCCGCTGAAGGATATGCGTACAGACCGCGGGCAAAGCCAAATTGTAGCGAAGTGTGTCCAACATAACATTGCTGTCTATATTGCGCATACGAATTTGGATATTGCTCAAGGTGGCATCAATGATATGTTAGCCGAGTGTCTAGGCGTACATCATACAGAGATTTTAGTTCCGACCCAATCAGAGCAGCTCTATAAACTTGCTGTCTATGTTCCTGACTCCCATGCGGATCAGCTTCGCTCGTCGCTAGGTGCAGCAGGTGCCGGTTATATCGGTCACTACAGTCATTGTACCTATAACATACAAGGGGTTGGAACTTTTATGCCTGAGGATGGAACGAATCCTTATATTGGGCAGAGCGGGACGCTTGAAAAAGTTAATGAAGTCAAGGTTGAGACAGTCGTCCCAGAAAGTGATGTTAAACGAGTTGTTGCTAAGATGTTAAAAGCTCATCCTTATGAAGAGCCAGCCTATGATGTTTATTTGCTGAAAAGCGAAGGCAAGGCCTTTGGGTTAGGGCGAATGGGAACACTGCCATCACCCCTGTCATTGCAGGCGTTGGCCGAAGACGTCAAAATGAAACTGGGACTTGATGGTGTTCGAGTCGTTGGCCATTTAGATGATAATATAAAATCCGTTGCCATCCTTGGTGGCGATGGCACAAGCTTTATGAAGACGGCAGCTTTTAAGGGGGCTGATGTTCTCATTACCGGCGATATCGACTATCACACAGGACACGACGCAATTCTAGAGGGGCTAAATATTATTGATGCCGGGCATTATATTGAAAAAGTGATGATTGCCGGTGTTGCTGAATTTCTCGATACATTTATTAAGAACCAAGGTTACGATGCTGAAGTGGTGAAAACGAATGTTGATACCAACCCATTTCAGTTTATTTAAATGGCTTTTTTTCGTTGGGGTCTCACTTTGGTCATGTACCGCAGGAGTCTAAGTGTATTTGGGCGGCTAACAGCATCTAACAGTTTTTTATAAAAAGCAAATTAATACAGAAGTAGAGAAACACGGAACCTAGCTTTGAGGTTCCGTGTTTCTTCTTGGTCGTGCTTTATTTTTCTTTAATTTAACCTTTGGAAGAATGTTCTTACCGCGTGTTACGGTCTGTTTTTTCTCCCAAGTGTCTGGATCGTTAGGGTCAAATTGGTCGATAAATAGAACGACTTCTTTGGTGAGTTGTGTTGGTGTGGAAGCACCAGCAGTAACGGCTACTTTTTGACAATCTTTCAGCCAATCGATATTGAGCTCTGATAAGTCAGCGATTCGATGCGCAGGTGTGCCAGCGACTTCTTGGGACACCTGCGCCAAACGATTAGAATTGTTACTGCGCGGGTCGCCGACAACAACAAGCAAATCGGCGTCTTGGGCCTGTTCAGCAACGGCTTCTTGCCGTGTTTGGGTTGCCAAGCAAATTTCATTATGAATCGTTGCCTGTGGATATTTTTCTTGAATATGATTCATAATCTCACGGACATCCCACTGACTCATAGTCGTTTGGTTTGTGATAATAATCCGGTCATTTTGGATATTTAATTGATCAACATCATCATGCGTTTCGACAAGATGGACGATATCCGGTGCAACGCCCATTGCACCTTCGGGTTCAGGATGGCCTTTTTTACCAATATAAATGACTTCATAACCTTCTTGCCTTTTATCCCTTATTAAGTCATGGGTCTTGGTAACGTCAGGACAGGTGGCATCAATGGTTGTTAAACCTTTATCATCAGCCATTTGACGGACTTCGGGCGAAACACCATGAGCTGTGAAAATCACTGTACCTTGGTTAATCTCTTGCAAGAGATCAAGCCTTTTTTTTCCGTCTAGTGTGATAATATCTTCTTCCTCAAAAGCTTCAGTCACATGATTGTTATGAACAATCATGCCTAAAATATATATCGGACGCGGTAATTCAGGGTTCATGGCCGCTTTTCGAGCGATGACCATAGCATCAACAACCCCGTAACAATAGCCACGTGGAGATATTTTTGTGACTTCCATAAAAGTCTATGCCTCCTTGTACACAAGGACTTTTTCTTTTCTCATTATACAAGAGGCATAGCAATTAAACAATGAATGAAACATGAAATTAAATATATAATTTGGGAACGGATGGTTTCACTTTAATTTCGTCGGACTCCTCGATGTTTTTTTGACGGCGTTTTCGGTTGGATGATGGTGCTTTTGGTTGTTTATTGATATTTTTTTGCTCCTGGTTTGTGGCATCTTGATGAGCATCATGGTGCGCTGATGATGCATCATGATGCTGATGATCGTCTTTTGTTTCCCTTTCTTCAGTGCTAGTATCTTCACCAGAATTGGCTTGAATGTCTCTAAACGCTTTAGCCATCTTAAGCATCTGCGGTACATTTTTAACCATGGGACCGTATTTTTGAACCATTGGGCCATATTTTTGTATCATAGGTATGACGGTTTGCGCTGTTTTGATAGCTTTTTGCGCATTTTGCAATAATCCACCGCCACCTGTTCCACTGACTAGACCCGATAACTGGCTAGCGTTTTGTAAGCCTTGACCCATTGACCCCGGATTCATAGTTGGCCCGGGAAATCCACCACCTGGTCCAAAAGGGGGTTGACCAAAGCCCGATGTCGGCATTTGACTACTTTGTTTAAATGGAAACATGGCGCGCCTCCTTTCTAGTCAAACCATGCTGATATATTTTATGCACGTCAAACGAAACAGTGTTTGTTGGACAAGTTATTCCCTTCTAGGGAAAAGAGTATGTTAAAATTATTATATTAGAAGGAGGATGATCGGATGGCTAAAATAGGTTCACATGTATCCATGAAGGGTGACAAGATGTTACTCGGGGCAAGCGAAGAAGCCCTGTCGTATGGGGCGAATACGTTCATGATTTATACGGGTGCCCCGCAGAATACAAAACGTAAAGCAATTGATAAACTAAATATTGAGGCAGGTAAAGACCATATGGAGACACACGGCATGGAAGATATTGTTGTGCACGCTCCTTATATTATAAATATCGCTAATACACAAAAACCGGAAACCTTTCAAATTGGTGTTGAATTTTTGCGTAAAGAAATTGACCGAACGGAAGCATTGGGAGCGAAACAAATTGTGTTACATCCAGGATCGCATGTGGGAGCCGGGGTTGATGCAGGTATCACGAAAATTATTGAAGGCCTTAATGAAGTGCTAACACCTGATGATAACGTTCAGATTGCTTTAGAAACGATGGCTGGTAAGGGATCTGAGTGTGGTTTTGAATTTGAACACCTTGCTCAAATTATGGATGGTGTCACTCATAATGAACACCTATCCGTTTGTTTTGATACATGTCACACTCATGATGCCGGGTATGATGTCGTTAATGATTTTGATGGCGTTCTTGAGACTTTTGATAGTATTATTGGATTGGACAAGCTTAAGGTCATTCATATTAATGACAGTAAAAATCCTCAAGGTGCGCGAAAAGACCGGCATGCGAATATTGGTACTGGCTATATCGGGTTTGACGCTATTAATAAAGTGGTTCATCATGATCAGCTTTCACACTTGCCGAAGATTTTGGAAACCCCTTATGTTGGTGAAGACAAAAAGAATAAAAAACCACCGTATGCTTTTGAAATTCAAATGTTGCGTGAACAATCATTTAATGATGATTTAATTGAAGATATTATCAATCAGTAAGACGAGGGGGTGTCCCTCGTCTTTTTAACATTATAAAAGCCGATCCAGTAATCCTTTAATGTCACGGGCTAAATCTGGATGTGTAGCTGCGAGCTGTTTTAGGGCTGTTTGCCTTTGGCTTTTATTAAAGATATCCACGTCCTGTTGTTGTAAAATACCTAACACCTTTTCAGCCTCATCCTGTTTGATTTTGAATCCATACTGTTTAGCTAGTTTCACTAATCCGCTTGGTGTTAGTTGGTTGATCTTCTGGTTCAACATCTGACGAAACATTGAATTCATTGATTCACACCTCTCATCATCTACTCTTAGTCAACATATGACGTTACCAAGATGATTGTGAGGTATTCTTTATGAAAGAATTTATGACAATATTCGACAATTGAAAACGAAGCCTGTCTAAGAATATTTAGTTATAGAACCTATATAAATTATTAAGATTTTAGTATAATAAACATAGAATGAGTTTCAAAAGTCAAGGGAGGGGTTTGCCATTTTTGATCCGTCGACAACCTCAGCAGATGACTTCGCCAAAACTGATGATCTGACTTTTGATATACGGTTGACATTATCTTTGGACGGTAAAATTTTGACATACAATCAAAACGCCCGTCAATATGTTATGGGCAACGGTGATTTATTTTTTGATCATTTTCCCCCTGATTCTCAGAACCAAGTGTTGACATTTTTAAATAAAATTTCCCAATCTCATCAGCTCATTGAAGACTGGCTATGTCAAAAATGTGATGATCATCTTGATTTCATTCATTATCGAGGGAAATTCATTAACGGTAATATTCAATTAGTGGGTCAACAGCAGAACTGGGGAGAAAGAATTGACGGAATCTTGAAACACAAACAGCAAATGGAATCGGTTTCTTATTTGTCTGCCGGATTTGCTCATGAATTACGGAATCCACTATCTGTAATTAAAGGGTTTATTCAATTGTCAGCGTTGACGGGAGATATCGATAAATATTATCAGACGATCACCTCAGAGATCGACAGAATGAATGGCATTATTGATGACTTCTTATCACTGTCCCGAAAGTCTCCTAAAAAAGCGGAATATCAGCCGCATGAATTGTTTGAATCATTGGTATCACTGATTCGTGCTGAATGTTTGCTGCAGAGTATTGAATTGGACTGCCGTTTTGAGCCTTCAAATCGTCAATTAAGTTTAAATAAATCGATGATAAAACAAATCATTTTAAACTTATTGCGAAATTCGATTGAGGCATTCGAAGAAAATCAAAAAAAGCGACATTTTTACATATATGGAACGGTGGATGCTTCGGGTTACAAAATTGAAGTAAGTGATAATGGCCCCGGGATGAAACAAGAAGTGATTGATCAATTAGGCAAGCCTTTTTTTACGACGAAAGAGAGCGGGACAGGGATTGGCATTCCTTTATGCAAAAAGATTGTTTTGGATCATGGTGGACAATTTCATATTGACAGCACATTGGGACAAGGGACAACAGTGACTTTATTTTTTCCATTTTCTAAAGGTTGATTCTGATTTTTTAGCTAGGATAATCATCTGGTCATGTACACATACTATTGGTGATCCTATATTGGAAAGTGAGGGATCACGATGGCAGATGAGCATGAGGAACGACGTAAAGACGAGAAAAAGGATCCGTCGTTACACGAAGAAGACAAAGTGATGGACGGCACTCGGACAACGGATGGTGAGGAAAAGTACCTGGAAGAGACAGCGGCTGAACCAGCCGGTGATGAGCGATTGATGAATCATAAGGCAGTTGGTCCAACAAACATGGATCAAGCTGAAGGGACAGGTATGGGTTGGCTAGCTTTAGCCCTATCCATTGTTGCGCTGTTTTTCCTCCCCGTTATAATGGGTGCAGCCGGGATCATTATTGGCTTTATCGCTAGAAGACAAGGTGCAGGTGCTCTTGGCGGTTGGGCGATTGGTATTGGAGCGGCCGCCATTTTAATTACTCTTTTTGCTGCACCACTTTTATAGAAAAATCTAAGGGGTATTCCATGAAAATGGGGATACCCCTGTTTTTTGTTTCATATACTTATTCGGGAGGGGATGCTGATATATGGATGTAAATGAAGCTATAAAAACAAGGCGTTCTGTACGAAAGGTGTCTGACAAGGTGCCTGATCGGGAAACGATTAATAGCATTTTAGAGAGCGGTCGATGGGCCCCGAATCACTTTAAAACGGAACCTTATCATTTTGAAGTGTTAATCGGTGAAGGGCGTCAAAAATTAGGAAATGTTTACGGGAATATTAATATTGAACAGTTACAGAATCCAACGGATCAAACGAAAGAACAGGTATATGGACGGGGAATGGAAAAGGCTTATCGTGCACCTGTTGTTATTGTTGTTAAAGTGGAACCAAGTGATCGGGAACAAGTTGTGTTCCTAGAAGAGATCGCTTCAACTTCGTGTGCTGTTCAGAATATGCTCCTAACCATTCATAATCTTGGTCTTGGAGCGATTTGGCGAACGGGTCAACCTTCTTATCATGAAAAGATGAAAGAGGCCTTTAATGTTTCGGAGAATGGATTGGTTCTGGGGTATATTTACCTTGGTTATCCTGTGGATGAAAGCGATCCGCCGAAGAAACGGTCACTTAATGACGTCGTTACATGGACAGAGAACGCAACACGGCAATAAAAAAGATGGGATCATCGTAAGATGAATCCCATCTTTTTTAAATCAGGCCTCAGTTGTTTCTTTTTTCTTTGCTTCATTGTCGTAGTGTTCTTGTGCCAAGATGTCGACTTCTTTTTTCAACTCTTCAACCATGGTATCTTCAGGCACTTTCCGAACGACCTCACCGTGTTTGAATAAGAGGCCTTCACCTTTACCACCAGCAATGCCAATGTCCGCTTCACGCGCTTCACCGGGACCGTTAACAGCACAACCAAGAACGGCAACTTTAATAGGGGCTTTGATTTGTTGAATATACTCTTCAACTTCATCAACGACTTTGAAAAGATCCATTTGAATCCGTCCGCAGGTTGGGCAGGAAATCAATGTGGCTGCATTGGAGGCTAAACCAAAAGTTTTTAAGAGCTCACGAGCAACTTTGACTTCTTGGACAGGATCAGTGGATAGTGAAATTCTCATTGTATTGCCAATCCCTTGATGTAAAAGAACGCCTAGACCAGCTGAACTCTTAATAGATCCAGAAAATTTTGTACCCGATTCTGTAATGCCGAGATGAAGCGGGTAATCAAAGGCCTTGGAGGCTTTTTCATAGGCTTCAACGGCAAGGTGGACATCTGACGCCTTCATGGAAACAACAATATCATGGAAGTCGAGGTCTTCAAGAATTTTAATATGCGCTAAAGCACTTTCCACCATACCATCAGCTGTTGGATAACCGTATTTTTCTACAATGTGGCGTTCAAGTGAGCCCGCGTTAACGCCGATACGAATCGGGATCCCTTTGTCTTTGGCAGCTGTAACAACTGCTTCAACTTTATCCCGACTACCGATATTGCCCGGGTTGATTCTAATTTTATCAGCGCCGCCTTCGATCGCTTTTAAGGCTAGTTTGTAGTTAAAATGAATGTCAACGACTAAAGGAATATTAATGCGTTGCTTAATCTCTGGTATAGCGTCAGCCGCTGCATCATCGGGGCAAGCAACACGAACAATTTGACATCCGGCTTCTTCCAATCGTTCGATTTCGGCGACAGTCGCTTCGACGTCATGAGTTTTCGTTGTTGTCATACTTTGGATGATAAGTTCATTAGAACCGCCAATGGTGAGGTCACCAACGTTTACTTGGCGTGTTTGTGTTCGATGGGTGATTTCTGACATAAACCCGATCGCTCCTTTATATATAGGGAAATATTTATCCCTGATAATCATTTCATATGAACATTACTATTGTAGCAAGTCTTGTATGGATTCGGCAACAGATAGAATTTAGTATAAAGGAAAAGCGTATACTTTGTCGATCTGAATTTGATTGGGGTCAACGCCATTATTTAAGTGTTTAAAATCGGCCATGATTTGTTTAATGGATGTTTTTTGCTGAGGATTTAATTGTTCTACAATGGATAGGACAGTGTCCCCAGGTCCAACTTTAACGTTCTTATGAGGTTGAGAAGACTTACTGGGTTCTTTTATATCAACTGATTGTTTGGAAACAGCTTTAGGCAATGTACCGGTCGTTAAATCATGATAACTTGTCCATATAAATAAAATGAGAACACATAAAAAGAAAAGTTTTTTCATACAGAACACCTCCTCGAGCGGTCGGGCGGTTTTTCCTTATGTCTATGCTTGTCCCACCCGATATATAACCTATGATTTGAAACTTTTTTATCAACAGTTCGTAAAAACAAAGATAGGGAAGGAGGAGACTTTGTGGCATTATTATCATATCCATTTATGGGATTTGTGGTTATTTTGTTAGCATCGGTATTATTATTTGGTGAAGTGCTCGTTAAGGTCCGAGGGGTATTTGGCACTATTGGCTCTGGATTATTTGTTATGTTTTTATCTTATCATTTAACGGATTCATCACCGCTTGGAATGATTTTATTATTGGCTGTCGGAATTGTATTAATTATCATTGATGGGCAAATCTTTAATAATGGGACGGTCGCGGTTATCGGGATCATCATGATGTTACTCGCCTGTGTACTGCCGGTTCCGTCTATTCTTTATGGCACTTTAGTTGGTCTTGCTTTCATCATTGGTTTAACTGCTTCGTTTTTGTTTTTAAAAAGTTTTCAACCAAGGGATTATTGGTCACGTCTGACGTTAAAAGACCAGCTAACCAGCGAGCAAGGTTATAATTCCATGAATGAAGGGTATCGAGATTTGGTTGGAAAAACGGGGAGAGCTAAAACGCCGTTCCGGCCCGTTGGAACCATCATAATCGATGGGGTCACCTATAGCGCCGTTACAAGTGGTGAATGGATTGAACCGGGTGAACAAGTGATAGTGAAAGATGTTGATGGAACCAAAATCTTAATTCAATCCCAAAAAGGAGATGCTCCATCCAATTGAGCGGAGATCTCCTACTTTTTTGAACACTTCGAATCCTAATTAAGGGTATTGCATCTTCGGACAATCCATGCTATATTTAATTCCGTTGCCGCATTGAACGGTCAACAAAAATTATATCAATAACTTTTGAAAAAAAGTTATTGACACTTAAAACTAACGCATGATATAATATTTATTGTCGCGTTAACGACAAAGCGTAGTTATTACATACACTTATTCAGCAATATTAAATTATTCCGCAGTAGCTCAGTGGTAAAGCACCTAGCGTTACTTCGCCGAATAGGCTACGCTGAGGGATACGAACTTTGTATTCCGAACCCTAGACAATATTTTGTCTCGTTTCTAACTTTAACAAAGTCTATATTATTCCGCAGTAGCTCAGTGGTAGAGCAATCGGCTGTTAACCGATCGGTCGTAGGTTCGAATCCTACCTGCGGAGCCAATACAATGGCGGTGTAGCTCAGCTGGCTAGAGCGTACGGTTCATACCCGTGAGGTCGGGGGTTCGATCCCCTCCACCGCTACCATATTTATTTTGGCGGATGTGGCGAAGTGGTCAACGCATCGGATTGTGGTTCCGACATTCGTGGGTTCGAGCCCCATCATCCGCCCCATTTTTACATCGGGCCTTGTATATCCTGGACCCTTAGCTCAGTTGGTCAGAGCTGACGGCTCATAACCGTCCGGTCGTAGGTTCGAGTCCTACAGGGTCCACCAGAAATTATCACATTTTATTGTTTTCCTGCATAAGATTATGATCATTGGATATACTAAGTTATAGGTTCGAATCGACGCAGGATGGAGCACTCAAGCAATACATCATCGAGTGGACTACGCTGAGTATCGCCAAAGAATACTCAAGCGTTACGAATCATTCTTCTTCGAGAATGCTTCGTCCGTAAACTTTATTATCGACGCGGGATGGAGCAGTTCGGTAGCTCGTCGGGCTCATAACCCGAAGGTCGCAGGTTCGAATCCTGCTCCCGCAATACCGAGAAAAGCTCAGTCTTTAAAGACTGAGCTTTTCTACGTTTATCAGTGTTTATTAATTGAATTTAAGGGGTAAATCTGATAATGTAAAAAGTGGAAGGGATCAGTGATACAAGCCCTTTCAAATTCTACATAGGAGGAGATTAATTATGGCTTACGAATTGCCTGATTTGCCTTATGATTACAACGCCTTAGAACCACATATTGATGAAGAAACGATGCGGATCCACCATGATAAACACCATGGTACTTATGTAAACAAAGTGAATGCTGCTCTTGAGGGTCACGATGATTTAGCCAGCAAATCCATTGAAGACCTTATTAGGAATTTGGACTCTGTCCCAGAAGACATTCACACAGCTGTTCGAAACAACGGCGGCGGTCATGTGAACCATTCTCTATTTTGGAAAGTGATGTCCCCGAATGGTGGCGGTGAACCAACCGGTGCTGTCGGCGATGCAATTAAACAAAAATGGGGCAGCTATGACAGCTTTAAAGATGCTTTTGCTAAAGCAGCTGCTGGTCGTTTCGGTTCCGGTTGGGCTTGGTTAGTCGTTAATAATGGCGGCTTGGAAATCATGAGCACACCTAACCAAGACTCACCTTTATCAGAGGGTCTGACACCGGTTCTAGGTCTTGATGTTTGGGAGCATGCTTACTATCTTAAATATCAAAACAAACGTCCTGATTATATTCAAGCGTTCTTCAACGTTATTAATTGGGATGAAGTGAACAAGCGCTACGAAGCTGCAAAATAGGCAAAATTTGTTACAACCTCCGGCAACCTCAAGCCGGAGGTTTTTTTATGGCTGCTTTGAGTATATATTGTTTCGCATGACACAAAATACAGTTAGTATAGAAAGTAAGGGAGTCATTTCAATGAACATTAAAGTCATGCGAAAAGTTTTTGGTGAAGAGGATGTCCCTAAAGATCTCTTACTTTTATTGCTTATCAGCGGGTTATTTTTTTTAAGCATTGCGTTGTCCAATACATTCGTCAACATTTTTTTATGGAAACATACAAAAAGTTTTGTTGATCTCGGTTTATATAACTTAATGATTGTCATATTTCAACCTTTAACCTTTTTATTAGCTGGACGTTTAGCTAAAAAAGTTGATCGTGTCATTGTTCTACGGCTAGGGGTCATTTTTCTTGCGCTCTTTTTTATCTCTGTTTTAATCTTAGGTTCAAAAACAAATGATTATCTTTTGTTATTTGGAACCTTATTGGGTGTAGGATACGGTTTTTATTGGTTGGCATTTAATGTATTAACCTTTGAAATCACTGAGCCGGAGACTCGTGACTTTTTTAATGGCTTTCAAGGAATTTTATCATCGATTGCTGGCATGGTGGGTCCGATCTCAGCAGGTTGGATGATTTCGTCACTGGAGGAGTATACGGGTTACAAATTAATTTTTGGTATATCCCTAGCATTATTTACGATTGCAATTATCACAAGTTGGTTTTTAAAGCGGCGTCCTGCAAGCGGTCATTTTACCTTTAGGCGTATTATAAAGGAACGAAAAAATAATATTGACTGGAGGGGCATTCTTTACGCTCACTTCTTTCAAGGCTTACGTGAAGGGACTTTCATGTTTGTCATTGTTCTCTGGGTATTTATTGCTACAGGAAGTGAACTGTCCTTGGGTAAGTTTGGACTCATTGAGTCGGGAGCGATGTTTCTAGGTTATTATTTGGCATCACGTTTGATAAAACCAAAATTCCGTAAAAAATCCATCTTCGTTGCTGGAATAGTATTGTACATGTCCATTTATTTAATCTTATTTAATCTTACTTATCCGCTGCTCATTACCTATGGCATTATCAGTGCCTTGGCATTTCCGTTTTTGGTTGTTCCTTATGGATCGTTAACGTTTGATGTGATTGGTAAAGGATGGAAGGCAGCAGAGAAACGGATCGAATACATCGTTGTCCGTGAGTTGTTTTATAACTCAGGTAGGGTTATTTCAATTTTACTTTTTTTAGGAATGGTATCGATTTTCGGTGATTACAGTATCAAGTATTTACTTATGGTCATCGGCATAGGGCATGTCGCCGTATTTTTCTTTATCCGGCATATCACACTTAAGAAAAGTCCTGATCCTGAGCCTGATCCTAAATCGGAAGAAACGTCTGCAAAACGCCGTAACAACCAGCTTGACGAAGAGAGCGGGTCAACGATATAAGGGACTGCTAAAAACACAATTTTATAGTACAATTAAGACACCACATATTATGGGTGTCTTTTTTTAGTTGATGATGGATTGGAGTGATTCGTTTGGATCAAGAAAAAGAAAAAAAGCGAAAGAAAAATCGGTTGCCGTTTCGTTTAAATATACTATTTTTAGTTGTGTTCGTCGCCTTTTCTTTATTGATTATGCGGCTGGGTGTTGTCCAAATTGTCCAAGGTGAAGACTATGTTCGGGAACTAGAAGCTACGCAAACCGTAACAGCAAAGATGGATGCCACTCGCGGAACTATGTATGATACGAATGGAGATTTATTGGTCGGAAATGACGGCAAACCCGCCATTTATTTTATCCGTCATCCGGGGACCACACAGGACAAAACATTGAAGTTAGCTCAAAAATTACATGAGTATATTGATCCAAATCAGGAGATGATGGATAAAATCACCGAGCGTGATTTGAAGGACTATTATATTTTAAAACATCCGGAAGTAAAGAAAGAAAAGCTTACAACAAAAGAGTTTAACGGCGATAACGCTTATGATTTAATATTAAAGCGGGTTAAGATGAAGGCGGTGAAGCAGGCGATATCGCCGGAGGAAAAGCAACTCATTGCCATCAAGCGACAATTCGATGCGTCATCGAACTTAACACCTCACATTATTAAGAAAGGGTTAACAGATCAAGAACAGGCCTTAGTTGGCGCTCATTTAGATGAATTTAACGGCACCATTAAATTAAGTTTGGCGTCAAAAAGAAAATATCCGAATGGCAAAAAGTTCTTCTTTGGGAATGTCAATAAGATTCCAGAAGCGGAAATCGATGAGTATCTGGCAAAAGGCTATAACCGGAATGACTATATTGGTACGAGCTTTTTAGAAAGACAGTATGAAGATATTTTGCGAGGGGTGCCAACGAAGCTCGTCTACACAACCAAAGACAATGATCCCGTTGGCACACCGAAAAGAATTGAAGGCCGACGCGGTTATGATTTGCAACTGACGGTGAATTCCAAACTTCAAAAGAAAGTTGAGAAGATCGTAAAGCAGCAGTTACAAACAGCGAGGGCCCGTAGCGGTAATGACGAATTAAAAAGCGCGTATGCTGTTGCCATGAATCCAAATACTGGGGCCATATTATCAATGGCTGGCTGGCGTTATAATAAGGATGAACACAAGCTTGTCCCTCATTCCATCGGAACGACGACGAATGGCTTTGAACCCGGTTCAGCTATTAAAGGTGCGACTGTATCAGCTGGCTTCCAAGCCAATGCTTTACCGGGTGGAAGTTCCCATGCTTTTGTTGAGGACCAACCGATCAAAGTACCGGGGACCAATGATTTTTCATCGTATACATCGGGTATTGCTAGTATTAATACGATCGGTGCATTGGAACAATCCTCCAATATCTATATGGGATTGATCGCTGCGAATTTGGCTGGTTTTGATTATCACGATGCTGGCGGAGTTTATGATATGACTTTCCATACAGGGGAAAAATTTAAAGAAGCTTATAACATCATGAAGGATGTGTATGCACAATTTGGTTTAGGTGTTCAAACAGGGGTTGATGTACCCTCAGAAGGAACAGGTTATGACGGTGGTTTACCTACGGAAGCAGGTAGCTTGCTCTATTATGCCATTGGTCAGTACGATCAATATACACCCCTGCAACTAGCACAATACGTTTCGACCATTGCCAATGATGGTTATCGCATGGCACCGCATTTCTTAAAATCGGTGCATATGTCGAATGGTCAAGATGGTCAACTTGGAAAAACGTTATATTCCTATGAACCGCAATTAATGAATAAAATCAAGAATTCAGAAAGTGATATTAAGACGGTTCAAAAAGGCCTTTGGCAAGTCACGCATGGGAGTCATGGTACAGGGAACGACCTCGGCGCCTCAAAATATGCGAAATATAGAATTGCAGCTAAGACTGGAACAGCACAGGTCGGTCAGCCCGGTGATGGTTTATACAATTTAACACTAGCGGGTTATGCGCCATATAACGATCCGCAAATTGCTGTATCAGTTGTTATTCCGGAAATTCAAAATGACAGACATGATAATTTGAAAATCGGCGGTAAAATTATTAAAGCATTTTTTGATATGAAAAATAATCAAGGATCTAAAGAATAATAAAAATGGCACATGAAACGTCATGTGCCATTTTTAGATAAAAAATAAGGGTAACCCCATTTTGAGGTTACCCTTATTTTGTGATTTTATCGGCGACTTCAGACATCGACATATCACTGGAAAGCTTGTATTTTCCAATTTGAACACCTGTTGCCAGATTGTGATTCTCTAAGTAATCTTGGAATTTGTCGCCGCTTTTTATGATCTTCTGCTTAACAAGTTCATCGATAACATCTTGAGTTGACATGCCTTGTTTGACAGCAATAGTCGCTTTCGTTATATCTTTTGACGGATTATCTTGAGCTTGTTCATCCGAAGTCTTTTTCTGTTTGTCATCGCTGTTTTCTTTCTTATTATCTTGTCCTTTATTTTTCTGCCATTTGGTATAGGCATCGGCATCCACGGCCTCTAGTCCATGTTCTTCTAAGTATTGTTGCACGGTTGATTCCGTCAGTGCTTGTTTCGATTCATCTGGTTGATCGAACGGCGCAAAGACTTGAAAGTAGAAGAACCCAACAACCGCACTGGTCACTAGAATCCCAGAAGCAAAGGCACGCATGGTTTCCTTAGTCATTTAATGATCACCCTTCTGGTCGTCATCATGGTTGTCGTCGATCATGAGCTCTTCTTCAATGAGCCTCACTTTTTTCTTTAATTTATACAGTTCTTGCATCGTGGTAATGGATGTGCCCTCAATTTGATTTTCTAGTTGTTTCATGCTGCTTTCTTTAAAGAATGACAACACTAATAAAACAATGCCAATTAGCATTAACCCAACGAGTAAATAACCCAATGTGTAATCCTCCTATATGCTGTCTCCAATTACTTATATCATAAATTGATAGTGTCATAAAAGAGAACAAAGCAAAAAGAAAGAAAAATGTAATGTTTTGTCGTATTTTGTTATGAGTGTACATTATTTAGAGTGATCATTATTGAATTGGGGCTGGGAGTTTGATAAACTAGATAAGTGTTTGCACTTGAATAAATGAAACTGAAAGCTGGGAGGGATAGGCATGCGTGTCCAAGTAACACTTGAATGCACAGAATCAGGTGACCGTAATTATATCACGAGTAAAAATAAAAAGAACGATGAAGGACGCATTGAAATGATGAAATACAGTCCGCGTCTTAAAAAGCACACATTACACCGTGAAACGAAGTCAAAATAAACAGTGGGCAACCCCCTACTGTTTATTTTTTTACACTAAAAGAATATATAAACTTCCTTCAGAACGATGTTCGACTAAAACGCCACGTCCTGTGGCAACGCCGAACTGACTCTCATCCTGAGAGATCAAGTGTAACTAAGGCTTTCACCATTTAGGCTTGGTGATAAGCCAAGTTTTCTTTATATATCGTGGGAATAGGAAGGAGGTCAAAGATGAAAACGGCCTATCGCAATCAAGGGAAAACGGTATTAAAAAATTTGACATTGTCAGAACGTCAAGCAGCCTGTCAGCAAATTTATGAGCGTTTATATCGGCAACCGGAATGGCTACAAGCACAAACTGTGGGTATCACGATTTCCCGGGAAATGGAAATTGATACAACGCCAATCATCCGTCAACTCTGGCAAGATGGGAGGACAGTTGCTGTGCCTAAATGTTTGCCTGAAACAAAACAGTTAGTGTTTCGGGCATTAACAGATTTCGATCAACTGGAAGTGGTCTATTATGATTTGGAAGAGCCCAAGCCGTCTATCACCCCCATTATTCACTCGGACGAAATGGATCTTGTTTTAGTTCCAGGTTTGCTTTTTTCTAAGAATGGCTATCGGATCGGATATGGCGGTGGCTACTATGATCGGTTCTTGCCCGCCTATGAGGGTGCCTCCATAAGTCTTGCCTTTGATTCTCAGGTGGTTGAATCTCTACCAACAGACCACTATGACCAGCCGGTTGATAAAATTGTGACGCCGGGACATATATGGTAAACAGTCTAGCTGTCGTCGCATTATTATTGGCTGCCTGGTTTAGCTTGAAAAAGCAAGTACTTACGCGTTCTGCAGGTGTAGCAATGGTGATCATGGGCAGCGTGATCACTTTTTCCTTGGGTATTGGCGCTCTCATATTAATGTTTTTGTTCTTTTCAACATCCAGCATGCTAACCGGTCGCAGTAACCGCGAATCCTCGCAGACACGATCTCTAATCCAAGTGTTGGCGAATGGCGGTATCCCGATGCTGGCAGCAATGGGCAACTGGATCGTTCCGCACTCAGTGTGGTTTATCATTTACATAGCCTGTATTGGAGCTGCTAATTCAGATACTTGGGCATCGGAATGGGGCAAACGTTCGTCAAAACTTCCCTATCATTGGCAATTAGGACGCCGGGTAACAGTGGGTTTGTCTGGTGCTATCAGTTTGTCAGGGACAATCGCTTCTCTGTTGGGCGCGCTATTCATCGTGTGTTGTGGCGTTTTGATACTGCCGATATTTCCTAAACCAACTTTTATTTGGATTATTTTACTCACGTTGACTGCTTGGTTGGGACAATGGGTGGATACATGGCTAGGCGGCTTTTGCCAAGGAAGGTTTCGGTGTTCTGAGTGTGGTTGTTTGACCGATCATGATACGCATTGTCATCAACCCGCTGTGCTTGTTCACGGGTATGGTTGGATGACGAACAGTATGGTAAATAGCTTAGCTTCTTTTTCATCAGGTATAGCAGGAGGAGGGATATATCTATGGTTTCTGTCGATGAACTGGGTGCCGCCATTTTAGCAGGCGGGGCATCACGGCGTTTTGGTTCCCATAAATCACTTGCCCTTTTGCATGGAAAGACGATGGTAGAATCAGCTGTCGCCTCTGTCAAGCCATTGACCAACAACATGGTTATTGTCTCACATCCCGATATTCACAATAATTTAGAACAGATGACAGGTCTTCCGACAATGGTCGATGAAGAACGATTTCAAGGACACGGGCCATTAGCAGGCATCTATTCAGCTTTTCAACGTTTAAATAAGGAATGGTTAATGGTCGTTCCTTGTGATGTCCCGAATCTTAGTGAATCATTTTTACGATGGCTCTTGTCATGTGGAGAACATGAGAAGAGCATCGATGGGATCATACCGCGGAGTGAAGGACGTCTGCAGCCCTTAATAGCGGTCTATCATCGGAATTCTGTACCGGTGATTGAAAAGTTATTAAATAAAGGTCAGCGCCGGATGCAAGACCTAATTGAACAGATGAGGTTCAGGATTGTTTCCGCGGATGGTCATTTTCCACCCGAGACGTTTGTCAATGTGAATGATCGGCAAACTTTGAATGAATTCGTCAATTCGGATGGATAACCTGCCAACTTTTGATAAATATTAATAGATAGAAGGAGGTTGGCAAGGTGAAACATCGTTTAATGAAGTTTGCTGTTATGTCATTGATTATTTATGTCGTTTATCAAAATCGTCATGGTATTATTCGGTCGATGATCGGATTTCTCGGTCTTCGCCACTTACTGGAGTCCGGCAATATCCAAAAGATGTTATCAAATATCTTTACGGCATCTAATGGTGGTCATGCAAGTGAACAACATTCAAGCCAGCAGTCAGAAGGCTAAATGCTTTGCTTCAACAAATGGATCTTTCCTGACTTACTTCTAAATACGGTTAGAATGACGGATTGGTCTTTTGAATAGAAAATCAGCGGCATAGAACTGCCAATGGCTGATACAGGTGTTTGTCCTTCATTCTGAATACCCAAAACATAATTTTTGTATATCCCTTCCCACAGTTGGCTAATCACTCTGTGGGTTGTTTTTTGGTCCAGACCTGGTAGTGAATGGGATTGGTAAACGTGCAAATAGGTCAAGGGGAAAATATGATAATTAGATAAACGTAAGCCATATTTTTTTTGAGCTTGTTCGATGATATATTGTCTTTCCTGATGCACAGCGCGTGAGAGAACATGATACCATTCTTGTTGTTCGGGAGTGACAGGAATTTGAAAAGCCGAAAGTTGACTGTAAGGGGATGCCATGACATAAAGATGGTCATACGTCATCACATCCTTACTTGTAATTTTTGCATCACTCGAAGGATGAATTTCTGCATAATGCAATGTTAAGGCTTCAAAGTGACCGCTATCATTGAATGATAAAGTCTTTTCCTGAACAAGTGTTTGAGTAGTTTGCTCCCATTTATTCGATATATCTGTCAGTTTTCCGTCTTCAAATAGCAAAGAGACATCTTGACGGAGATAGGCAGGAACACGACTTTCTGATTGGACATTCCATATGATATTGTAATCTTCCCGTTGTTTTAGATTCTGGACATTCAGTGAACTTAATGTTTTTTTAAATGAAAAGTGAGGGTCCTCTGGAAAATAGGTAATACTATGTCGGATCTCGTTCGATTTATTATAAGCAAACCAAGCTAGGGCAGTAACCAAAGCGGCCAAAATAATGAGATAACGTTTCCGAAACATATGTAACCAGCCCCCCACGAGTTCATGTTTGTCACATTGTATGCTGAGTGGGACAACTTATATGTCAAAATAAGTTGATTGATTTGTCCTCAAAGTATAATCCTACTTTAGTTGGTCAAACATGGAGAATACAAGAGCACTTCCCAACTCCGCTAGGCAAGACCCTATCATTTTGGACAGGGGAAGACAGGGACGTTGACTAAAAACCGCAACGTCTTGTTGCAGCGGCGGTGCTAGCCTATCCTGTACGTCATAACATAGTCAAAATGATTGTAGAGGGAGGAAGGGGGTAAGTATGGCTAATAAGCAATCGAATGAAAATAAAGAGAAGAAGACGAATACGGAACATGCGAATAAAGAAGAGAACACCTCTGTCAAACCCAATTATAAAGACAATGTGGACTGGTTGAGAAGTGAATTAGGTGTTAGCAAAAGTTTTGATATGTTACACCTTGATTTATTTTATGCCGGGCGAGATATGTCCTTATTTACGATTGACGGTATGACAAAAGATAAGATTACACATTTTCTGATGGAGTTATTAGCTGGTCTGGAAGAAGAGGACTTGGCGAATCATCCGTTGGAGCGATTAGTTAGAACTTATTTACCCTACATTGAGGTAAGTACTGAAACTTCCCTTGACAAGGTTGCCTTTTGGGTGTTGTCAGGCGCTTCGGCACTTGTTGTTGATGGTCTAGATAAAGTGATTATTATTGACGCGCGTACATATCCGGTCAGAGGTCCAAAAGAGCCTGATGTTGAACGTGTTGTCAGGGGACCAAGAGATGGCTTTGTTGAAACTATCGTCTTTAATACGGCGCTGATTAGGAGACGTGTCCGTGATCCATCACTAAGAATGGAATATATGTCAGTTGCGCGTCGTTCTAAAACGGATATTTGTGTTTGCTATATTGAGGATATTGTTAACCCGAATATCGTTGAAACGATTAAGAAAAATGTATCTCAAATTGATACAGACGGATTGCCCATGGGTGAGAAAACGATTGAGGAATTTATAGGTGGTCGCCACTTTAATCCTTATCCAACAGTTCGGTATACGGAGCGTCCTGACACGGCAGCCGTTCATTTGTACGAAGGGCGTGTCATTGTCATTGTCGATGGGACTCCTGTTGCCTTAATAGCACCATCAACCTATTGGAATCAATTACAACACGCCGAAGAATTTCGGCATAAGCCTATAACAGGTTGTTATCTCAGGATGATCCGTTATTTATGTGTTTGGGCATCTATTTTCATGCTGCCCATTTGGTATTTATTAGCTTCACACCCTGGTTTTGCTGGGGGTGCGGCGTTTATTGAAATTGATAAACAATTGGATATGCCGTTAGTAGGGCAGATTTTATTAATTGAGTTCGGTATTGACGCCTTAAGAATGGCAACCGTTCATACTCCATCAGCAATGGGCAGTGCCCTTGGCTTGGTGTCGGCGATCGTAATTGGACAAATTGCCATTCAAGCAGGACTCTTTGCTAAAGAGGTCATTCTATACATGTCGGTGGCTGCTATAGGAACTTTTGCCACACCTATGTATGAAGTTAGTCTAGCCAATCGCTTGGCTCGTGTTGGGCTAATCCTATTGGCTGTATTGTTTGGCCTGCCTGGATTCATTGCTGGTGTGCTCGTATTTACAATTTACTTAACGAGCTTGAAATCTTTCTATATGCCGTATTTATGGCCGTTCATCCCGTTTGATCCTTCCGCAATGAAAGATGTTCTATTCCGTATACCTAAGCCTCTCAATAATCGGCGTCCGAAAGCCCTATATCCGAAAGATCCTGATAAGTAATGATGATAAGATGTCTACTGTTTTATAAAACAGTGGACATCTTATTTTTTATTTGGGAAAATAAAGGGTATGTAAATAACGTGTAAGGGGATGAGGATAAATGAGGGAGCGCTGCAATATTGGTGTTGACCTTGGCGGGACAACAGTCAAATTGGCCATTGTTGATGAAGAGGGACATATTCAAAAGAAGTGGGAAATCCCTACGGATACAGCTGACCAAGGCAAAAGAATCGTTAAGGATATTGCACACAGCATTGAACAAACATTAGATACTATTGGAAAAAGTAGTGAAAACATTAATGGTATCGGGATTGGTGCACCTGGCTTCATTGAAATGGCGACAGGATATATCTATGAAGCAGTTAATATTGGCTGGAAGGAGTACCCGCTTAAGACAGCTCTGGAAGAGGCGACAGAAATGCCCGTTGTTGTTGACAATGATGCCAATATAGCGGCAATTGGTGAAATGTGGAAAGGCGCCGGTAACCATCATGATAATGTGATATGTATGACTCTGGGGACGGGTGTTGGCGGGGGGATGATTATCGATGGTGATATCGTTCACGGCATCAAAGGTATGGCGGGTGAATTTGGTCACGCCACAGTGGTCCCCGAGGGAGGTTATCAGTGCAATTGTGGTAAAGCGGGTTGTTTAGAAACAGTCGTATCAGCGACTGGTATTCGTCGAACAGCGCTTGATGAATTACGTCACCACCCCGAGAGCCAGTTACAACAGATTTATACAAATAACAACGACATCACGGCAAAAGATGTTTTCGATGCAGCCCGAGATCAGGATACATTCGCTATTGTGGTCGTCGAACGGGTCGCTTATTATATAGGACTCGTATTGGCCAACTTGGCAACAACGGTCAATCCTTCAAGAATAGTTCTTGGTGGCGGTGTATCGAAAGCAGGAGATGTGTTATTAACTCCGGTTAACCATTACTTTAGACAATATTCTATTGATCTGATTTATCGTCATACAGACATTGCTATTGCCGAATTGGGCAATGATGCGGGCATCATTGGTGCGGCGTGGCTTGCGCAGACAAAGATTTGACATCGGCGGCATAATCCTTTCTTCTCCGAACATAAAATGGAGAGTATAACAGGAGAAAGGGGAGGCGAAGGTGGTTTGAAAATAGATGTTCGTGAGGGCGACAGTTTTTGGTATTATAGTCAATTGTTTAATATTCCTCTTCAGCTCATTATAGACAGTAACCCTGATGTAAGCACTCAACAACTAATGGTAGGAACAGCCATCAATATTCCAGGATTTATCAAACGGCCACACACGGTTGACCCCGGGGATACCCTTTGGAGTATTGCCACTCATCGACGGATCGCATTGGATGCTTTGCTTTTATTAAATCCTGATATTAACCCCCGGAAGTTGAAAGAGGGTATGACGATTGATCTACCTTATAAAGTAACAAAACCCGTTGTTAATGGTAAGCAATCATACGATTTTTCTACTATGGTACGTGATATCAAACGGTTGATGGCTTTATATCCATTTATCCGCCAACAGTCTGTGGGGCGTTCAGTAGAAGGAAAATCTTTATATGAATTAAGAGTGGGCCAAGGCTCACAAGTGGTTCATGTCAATGGTTCGTTTCATGCACGGGAATGGATATCAACCCCTATAATTATGGCGTTTTTAAATGATTATTTATTGGCTTTAACGAATCGGGAGACAATACGAGGGTTAAGTATGGCTCCATTTTATGACAACAAAACTTTGTCAGCCCTTCCGATGGTGAATCCTGATGGTGTTGACTTAGTTATTCATGGTCTGCCTCAAAATAGTGAGTACCGGGAGCACATTTTGGAAATGAACAATGGTAGTACGGATTTTTCTCAATGGAAAGCCAATATTAGAGGTGTCGATCTTAATAATCAATATCCGGCTAATTGGGATATTGAAGCCGACCGAAAGCCTAATCATCCTGCTTCGGCCAATTACCCAGGTCCGCAACCTTTAAGCGAACCTGAATCCCAATCCCTTGCCCAGTTAACAGATGATAGCTCTTTCGAACGAGTGATCGCTTTCCATACGCAAGGTGAAGTGATTTACTGGGGTTATTTAGAGTATGAACCCCCTGAAACGGAATCGATTGCTCAAGAATTCGCCCGTGTTAGCAATTATGAGCCCGATCAGAACGTAGACAGTCATGCCGGTTACAAAGATTGGTTCGAGATGAAATGGCAGCGTCCCGGATTTACGATTGAACTGGGAAGCGGAACAAGCCCTTTATCTCTGAATCAGTACGAAGAAATTTATCAAGAAAGTTTAGGTGTATTTTTAGCTAATTTATACTTATAAAGCTAGCCGGTCACCCAAGGGTGACCGGCTATTTTGTTACGGAAAATTGACAAATAAGTTCATATTGATGTAATCGCTTTCAAAACGGAAGAAATTTTGGTAGAATGAAGTAAATGAACTCGGCAAAGGGGTACGATGACAATGGATTATTGCTTTATGAGAACCGATACAGGCTACGATGTCATCATGTTAGCCGTTCAGAGTGAGCAAGGTCATTATGATGTTTACCGTTTAAATGATCAATTACACAGTGATACATGCCTTTTTAAAGAAGACAATCCGGAAAAATTAAGGGAAAGAGTTCGTTCTTGGTGTCAAGAACATTTGCCTGACGACATGACAATGACGTCACTTTCAATTAAAGATAATGAAACATCAATTTTTAAGAAAATCAAAGCTTTTTTATTAGAAAAGGAAATTCCGTATGAAATGAAGCGTAGTTCTGTTTATATTAGTCAAAAATATTATGATCGATATCGAGATGATTTGCTCAAACTGACCGTTCCATAATCATAAAAAAACGGGAGCCTTAGAGGCTCCCGTTTTTTTTACTTTATTCACCTAATGGAATGCCGCCACCCTGGAGAACATCCCAAACGGTCATGACACCAAACCAACCGCACACAAGCAGTGTGACAAAGGCATATCCGCCACCAAAGAGATTTCGTTCTTTAATGGCACGAAGCATTCCCCAAAGGCATATCAAAGCAATAATGATAAAAAGAAAGCCTGTGAACATTGTTTTTGTCCTCCTTACGATACAAAGCTACAGTTAACGTATATATATGTACATGTCATATTTTAACCTTTTAATGTGGCTTTGTCGATACCTATTATATACCATACCCACATTATGATTTTCATATGTGTGAAAGTTTCGTTAAAATAATGATAACACACGAATCCGGAGGGATATATATGGAATGGTTGCAATTACCATTGGGCGCTATTCAAACGAATGCCTATATTATTTACAATCAACAAAAAGATGCTGTCATCATTGATCCAGGTGACGAGTTTGACAAAATCAAGGATGCTGTAGAGACACGTGGGCTTAATCCAAATGCGATTCTTTTGACACATGCTCATTTTGATCATATTGGGGCTTTAGACAAGACACGGGATCATTGGAATATTCCTGTATATTTACATATCAAGGAAAGCGACTGGCTGGATCATCCAGATAAGAACGGCTCTGCTTACTTTCCAATGGTTTCAAACATTACTTTAAAGCCAGCTGATATTTTGATTGAAAGTGAAAAATTATTAACCATCGGTTCCTTTACATTCGAAATTTTAGAGACACCCGGACATTCTCCAGGTAGCGTTTCTTTTTACGTCCGGCAAGAAAACGTTATTTTCTCAGGAGATGCCCTTTTCTACGGAAGTATTGGACGGACGGACTTATATGGAGGTGACCAGAAACAGTTGCTAGAAAGTATTGACTCTAAATTGTTAGTATTGCCGGATGAAACGATTGTTGCTCCAGGACATGGTTTTGAAACGACTATCAAAAATGAAAGGATGAGCAATCCGTTCTTTTAACCCATGTCGTGAACCCTTGTTCTTATCTGTCATAAGATATGATGAAGAAGGATAAAGGGGAGATTCTTGTTGAAGCGTGAGCAAAAATACCTCGATTTTTTAGCGAAGTTTGGCATCAGCAGTGCTCATCCAGGCGGATTGCCTTTAACTAAGGCGCTCTTAGCTAATGAATCCCTGTCTCAGGAAGATCATGTTCTAGATGTTGGCTGTGGGACAGGACAGACCTCCATGTACGTTGCGAAAACGTATGGTTCGCGGGTTACGGGTGTCGATAATCATCCGCTCATGGTTAAGCAAGCTGCAGAGCAAGCTTCCAAGGAGACACTTCCTATTCAGATTAAACAGGCGGATGCACAGCATCTTCCATTTAACCGTGCAACTTTTTCTTTTATCATATCTGAATCCGTTACCGTTTTTACCGATGTGCTGCAATCATTAAAGGAATACCATAGGGTGTTGCGATCAGACGGCATGTTATTAGGGGTGGAAATGACTTTAATGGATGAAGATGCCATCAGTGAGCAACAAGTTGATGAAATTAAACATTTATATGGTGTGAGGCGGCTCTTGGCTGAACAGGATTGGATCAACATGATGACTCAGGCAGGTTTTACGTCCATCGAATCATTGTCCGGTTACGATTTTCTAAGGGACCATATTAGTCTTGAGGAAGGTTCGGAGTTTAAGTTTTCATCTGAAATTGACGAGGCAGATTTTGAAGTTTGGTTTAACCATATGAACGTGATGGCGAAGTACAGAGACTTGTTGTCATACCGGATCTATCGCGCATATAAATAATCGGGAGGTTCCTTGGAACCTCCCGATTATTTATTCTCCCGGTATCATCATGAATGCAGACCAGTATGTAAATCCAACAAAAAACAAGGTTAAGTATGAGCCGAAAACATAGATATACACTCTTTCAGATAGGTTTAGATAACTTAGAGCATAGAAAAAGACAGTTTGAGCAAAGAACAATAATGAGGCCGGAATAAGACCTGCTATTAAGAACAAAACAGCAAAAATAAGCGTCCAAAACCCAAGGACACGGAACATTTTAGGCATTTTTCTCCCTCCTTTTGATGGAACCATACACTGTCATTATTATAATGAATCGGTAACCAGTTGTAAATATTTTTTATGTTGCCTCAAGTGTCATTCCCTATTATAACCGACTCATGTGAAGTTTAGCCAGAATTCCTCTTTCTAAGTGTACCGCCTGAGATGGCGATGATAGTTATAATCTTTGGGCACGGCTAGTTCATCACTCTGATTTATATGAAGGAGTTACTTGCTTTATTTTTTATGTAAAAATTTTTTAGAAAAAAAGGATGTTTTAAAAAAACGTCGAATTATGTATCTTATATCAAAATAGAAAGAAGGTGCCGATTTGTATGACATTGAAGACAAAAGTCGTGAGATTTTAGCTGCGGCCGTTGAGTTGAAGGCGACTGATATTCATTTTGTTCCTAGGAAAAAGGACACGCTGATTGAACTTCGGGTTGATGACCATTTGTATGAAATGGAAAACATACCTAGTCATGAGGCCAGGCGCGTCATTTCGCATTTCAAATTTGTTTCCGGAATGGATATCGGTGACCGCCGGAAGCCGCAAGATGGGGCCTATGATACCGTCATTAAAAAACAACCTGTCCATCTTCGCCTTTCCACCCTTCCCGCCACTTATAACGAATCCCTCGTGATCCGGATTTTACCTCAAGTGATGGATGAACGCATTAACGATCTCTCCGTATTTTCTGAGTGCACAGCCCATTTAGAGTCGCTGTTAAATTATGATTATGGTTTAATCCTTTTTGCCGGACCGACGGGGTCAGGCAAAACAACAACACTGTATACCATGCTTACTGCTGCAAAAAGACGTTATAATGCTCGCATTGTCACACTTGAAGAACCGGTTGAAAAGAAAAATGAGTCGTTTGTGCAAATGGAAGTCAATGAAAAAGCCGATTTGACGTATGCTAATGGATTCAAAGCGATTCTAAGGCATGACCCAGATGTGATTATGATTGGTGAAATTCGCGATTTGGATACGGCGAAAATTGCGGTCCGCGCCGCACTAACAGGACACTTGGTATTTTCAACAATCCATGCTAGTGATAGCTTTTCAACCGTGCATCGACTGTTAGAGATGGGGATTCCTCGGTACGACTTGAAGGATACGCTTGTAGGCGTTGTGTCGCAGCGATTGATTGCTGTTCATTGCCCTGTTTGTGGTAGGAAGTGTACTAAACATTGTAAGAATCGAACGATGAACCGACGTACAGGAATTTATGAAATCTTGGCAGGCATGGCACTACATGAAGTCCTGGAAAAAGGGAACCGCCACACGAAAGTTGAGTATCGCACTTTAGAAGATTATATTCGCATCGGGATGGCAATGGGTTATATTCCTAGGAAAGATCATTCCAAACTCTCGAGGCATCCTAATGCAATCCAGTAACTGGTCTACAAAGAAGCTGGCTGAATTTTTGAAACATACTGGTGAGCTTTTGAGAAAAGGCTATTCGCTGACATTGGCTTTGGAACTCGAAAAACAACGTACTCATCGCGGCCATTACAATGCGTGTATTAATGAAATGATCCAGGCATTGCGAGATGGTGAATCATTTCATTCAGCCTTACAAGTTACTGGATTACCATCATATATCCGTACATGGATTGGGTTGGCGGAAGAGAGTAGTCAGCTTGAAGCGGGACTGTTGAATATTGGGGAAATGTTACTGCTGTTGGAACAAAATAAGACTAAGATGGGACGATTGCTTTGCTATCCTTTAGTTTTATTCCTAACGCTTATCATAATTGTTTACATTTTCACCGTATTCCTGTTGCCGAATTTTCAACATTTATTGACCAGCATGGCTGTTGACCCCCCATTTCTAACCGTGTTCCTGATTGAATCAGGTGTTTTCCTCAACGATCATTTCATTCTCATTATGCTTTCGGCCGTAAGTACATTAATTTTACTTCTTGGAATTCAACGATCAATTCCCTCTTATAAAAAAATTAATATTTTATTAAAAATCCCCTTTATGAGTCGATTGACCCAACAATATTTAACCTATTTATTCAGTCTTCATTTAGGAGAAATGTTGAGAGGAGGTGTGTCTTTTATTGAAGCGGTCGAGTTATTGGATGATGATGACCGCGGATCTTTTCTGATGAACGAGATTAAAGTAATGAGAGAACAGATGATGGCTGGGCAACCATTGTCAGAAATCATTAAGGGACGCCCGGCCTATCTGGATGATTTGACAATCATCATTTTGAAGGGCGAACAATATCAACAGTTGGGACAAGCACTTCAGGATTATAGCCGCATCGTGTTCCGTCGATTCGAAGTGACGATTGAAACTTTAATTAAGTCGATCCAGCCCGCCTTTTTTGTTTTCTTTGGTGCCTGTATCCTGTTGATTTTTTATTCACTTATGTCACCGATGTTTCAAGTAATTGGAAGTTTATAGTAAAGGGGCGTTATTTAATGAAGAGATTGTTGAAAAATAAAGACGGATTCACGCTGATTGAAATGGTTATCGTATTAATGATTATTTCAATATTGTTAGCGATTGCAGTTCCGCAAATGACGAAAACTAATGATGTCGTTAATTCCAAGAGTTGTAAAGCAACTAAACGTCTCATTAAGGGACAAATTGGGTCTTATAAGGTTGAACATGGTGGTGATACCCCGGCAACATTAGATGTTTTAATAGAAGAGGGATATGTTGATACAATGGCTTGTCCTGATGGAACTGAATTATCAATGGAAGACATTATTCAAAGTGATGGAACTTCAGATACCTCGGGAACGAACGGATGATGCGTCTCAAGTCGTCACAACAAGGCTTCACAATGATTGAGGCTTTGCTTGTCGTTATTATTGTCACTGCATCATTCCCTCCTTTTTATCTTCTGCTAGAAGAATGGCATCATCGTCTAGCCACTCGGCAATTCGTTAATGTGTTATCTCATTCTATCCAAGAAGCGCAAATGACGGCAATGAGTGAATCTAAGTTCGTTCATGTCGTGCTCAATAAGTCAGCAAAAACCATTCAGTTTAGTAAGGATACCAATAACTATAAAAATGACCCGTATAGTGAAGACGTTCGAGTTACGAGAGGGACCCATTCACTGCAATTTAAGCTATTACCTAACGGACACATTAGTCGTTCAGGGACAATTTATATTACGTCGGGAGATATCAAATATAAGATTGTCTTTTTACTAGGACAAGGGAGGTTCTATGCTAAAGAAATCTGATGGATTTTCCACACTAGAAGCGACGGGTGCCTTGTTATTATTTGTGTCTGTGCTTGCTGCTGTACTGCCAATGACTTTGCAAGTGTATGAAGAGAAACAATATCAACAATATCGTCATACGGCTATATCCATTCTCCAGCAAGAACTTAACCACTGGATCGCAACAGGAAGGACGAAAGAAGCTACCCTTACTAAAGGCAATCATGATTATAGACTTGAATGGCTCAAGTATACTTCAGATCACCGCAGATTATGTATTCACTGGAGTTTAGCTCGTGGTAAGCAGACGATTTGTAGTGATGCTAAGCGATGAAAATGTCTAACGCCGGTTTTTCCCTCTTATCCTCGATTATAGCCTTTATGATTGTGATGACCATTTTATATTTATCGGCTCAAATGTTTTTAGTTATGGCCCATCTTAATATTTCCTCGGATACACAGTCGAACCACATCCGCCTATTCTTTGAACAAGTCAAACACGAAGTACATGCCAGTTCGTCGATGAGCTGCGAAGGTTCACAAATGATTTTACAAAAAAATCATCATGTCGTTGATTACCAGTTGAACGGCCGTGTGCTGAGACGTGCGGTTGATGGATCCGGTTATGACGTTGTATTGCAATCCATGTCCACGATTCAGTTCACTTGTGGGCCATCTACAGTGAATATTCGTGTACAAGATCAGAAAGGCAGGCCATATGAATGGAGCGTACTGCGTTTCGTAAAAGAATGAAACAACAAGAAGCGGGATTCATTTTTCCTGTAACAGCGATCATTGTTCTTCTCTTTATCGGGTTGATGCTTAATGTCTTGGTTACATTACAATCTGATATAGCTTTCACACAAAAACGCTGGCAAGCTTTCGAAGTGACACGCGTGAAGCAAATGGCGACACATGATATCATTTCATTAATACAATCGAAAGAACAAGCCCCTAACGACATAGAAGGAAAGACGTCCTACCGCATGGGAGATGTGACGTATACATGTCAGCGGAAATCAGATGATGTATACAACATTTATCTGAAACTTCATGTTGGTCAAGGGCGACATCATTTAAAAGTTATCTATGACAAGACAGACAATGCAATTATAAGATGGGAGGAGCAGTAATGAACACCATTTATTTAACTGGTTTTATGGGTGCGGGTAAAACGACGGTAGGTCGTGAACTTGGGCATCGAATGTCAATGCCCGTATGGGATACTGACGACATGATTGAACAAGTTTCTCGAAAAGAAGTTCAAGAAATATTCCAAGAAGAAGGGGAAGCGCGTTTCCGTGAATATGAGCGTGATATTATTCGGAACACTTCCTTTAACAATGCGATTATTACTACGGGCGGAGGTGCTGTTGTGAATGAAAACAATCGTCGTTTTATGCTTCAAAACGGGATTGTTATCTTTCTCTATTGCGATCCTAAAGCGATTGTCAAACGTCTGGCCAATGATACGACTCGACCTTTATTGGATAAGGATAAAGAAGAGAGGATCAATCAATTATTTATCGAGCGCTTTGATGATTATATCGAAGCTGATTATACCGTCAATACCACAATGAAATCCTCGCAAAATGTGGTGAGTGAAATCATGGGTTTTCTGGATAGACATGAACAAATTTGGGCATAGTAATCCTAGGTGATTCTGATGAAATCAAATGACTATGTGAAGTATTTAACTGAGCAATTTGTTCAATATGTTGAACAGCCAAAAGAACAAAGAAAATCATCACGTCGTGAACGTAAGCAAAATAATACGCCGATGATTGGCAATCGTTGGTTCGGTATGTTACCTGTAGCTTTTAATCATTATATTAGGCACGCGAAACAAAAGAGCCCTGATCTAAAAGAGAAATTTAAGAGAAAAGGCAACCGTTCTTAAACGGTTGCCTTTTTTAGTGTACTTTTCCAGGTCTTTTAATGTTATGATTGGTTAAAGACTTAACGGAGGAGGGGCAAAATGGCTAAGCATATCCAAGATCTCTTGGGACGTCCGTTGCGTGATTTGCGAATTTCGTTAACTGATCGTTGTAATTTCCGTTGTACCTACTGTATGCCTAAAGAGGTATTTGGACCAGGTTATGAGTTCTTGAGCCGATCCGCTATATTAAGCAATGATGAGGTGGTGCGCTTAGCTGGGTTGTTTGCAGAATTTGGGGTAAAAAAAATTCGTTTGACCGGCGGTGAGCCATTGCTACGTCCTAAAGTGGATGATCTCATTCATCGGTTGGCAGAAATTAATGGGATTGAAGATTTGGCGATGACCACCAATGGTTCATTGGTACCCAAAAAAGCACATTTGCTAAAGTCGTCCGGCCTCAGACGTGTGACAATTAGCCTGGACTCGCTTTCTGATGATCGTTTTGCCGCTATTAATGATCAAGGTTTTAAAGCATCAGATGTTTTGGAAGGTATATGGGCGGCGAAAGCGGCTGGTTTACAAGTTAAAATCAATATGATGGTGCAAAAAGGTGTTAATGAGGATGAAGTCCTGGAAATGCTTGACTATTTTCGCGGTTCAGGGATTGTCGTTCGCTTCATTGAATACATGGATGTCGGTAATTCTAATGGGTGGCGCCGGGACGACGTGTTCGGCAAAAAGGCGATTCTAGAATCGATCAAGCAGAAATATGACATTGAGCCGATTGATGCTGACTACTTTGGTGAAGTGGCCAGCCGTTATCGATTGCATGGCTCTGACGATGAGTTTGGTGTGATTTCATCAGTTACAGATGCCTTCTGTTCGTCATGCACCCGGGCACGGCTGTCAGCCGATGGATCGATTTTCACTTGTTTATTTGCTTCCAAAGGTGTCAGCTTCCGTAACCCTATGAGAAACGGTGCCAGTGATCAAGAACTTTCAGACATGATTCAAGAAATTTGGGGCAAAAGACATGACCGTTACTCCGAAGAACGTAAGCACCGGGAGTCATCCGCGAAAAACAAGATCGAGATGTCATACATCGGGGGCTAAAGAAAAACCCCCGACGTCAGATAGAACAGGCCGCCGTTGATAACACTTACGTGGATTCTTGGTTCATACATTTCTTTGAGCGCTTGTTTTTCTTTAGTATAAATATCGGGTTTATCCTGTAAATCTTCGTAAAACTGATCGAGTAATTGTTCATCGTATTCCCAACGGCGTCTAGCTTGTTCCGCCCATTCATGATCGTCCTGACTGATGAGACGCTCGATGTAAGATTCAATGCGCCGTAACCCACTTGAGGGCTTAATCATCGGTTGTAATGTGAAACAATAGTTTGGAATTTTGGGGGTTAAGGCCATGGTTTGAATCTGATCATGAAAGGGATTGACGATGGTGCCATTGATGAGATTCAAACCAATGGATAATATGGCGTCCTTTTTTAAATCTGATTGATAACTAATTTTACTATTGACTGCGAGCCACGGTTCTAAGGGAACATTTGTCTTTCCGTTAACTGAGACATTTTCGTAAAGGCGGATATGAGGTGAAAGTTCCTGAGTTGATTTAAAAATTTGATGAAGCCGCGGCGAACCAAAGTGAACCATTTCTCCCTCATCATCAGAGGGTTCTGTTTTTAAGGAAAGGATTGCAGTCTCCGGATGCCCTCCCATTTTTTCTAGATAATGCCAGTAAAAAGGCCGGTTCATCAACTGCTTATCAAGATCTACAGTGAGTTTGACGCGGAGATAACCTGGCCGGTCGTCTAAAATATCACACGCGTTAGCTGTGAAATAGTCAACCAGATAGTCATGGATAGCTTCTTGATTCATATCGCCTCATCCTCCTTTTGATCATCTTCACGTTCGGCATTAATCACGTTTGCGAGATTGTCCATCTTAATTTTGACTTCACCTTCTGTATCCGACTCTTCGAAAATGGTTTTAATGTGTTGGTCAATGTTCCCTAGATCGAGTTTTGTTAAAATTTCATCCAGTTCGCCGATAATATTTTCAAATAAATTGATTTTATCGTAAAGTAATTGAAGAATGTGCTCTTCGACAGTGTTCTTAGTTGCAAAATTATAGATATGAACATCCTCTTCTTGTCCAAGCCGGTGGATTCGACCGATACGCTGTTCGATCCGCATCGGGTTCCATGGTAGATCATAATTAATAATATGCTGACAAAATTGTAAGTTAATACCTTCACCACCCGCTTCTGTTGCAATAAGAACCTGGGCTTGGTTCTGGAAGAGCTGTTTCATCCAATCTTTTTTGCTGCGCTTGAATCCACCCCGGAACGGCACTGATGAGATCCCATGCTGTTGAAGATACCACATGAGATAGAGTTGTGTGGCGCGGTATTCCGTGAAGATAATCACCTTACTATCCACTTGCTGAATGAGCTCGACGGCTTTCTCAGCTTTAGAGTTTGTTTCAACAGCCTGAATGGCCTCCATAACTGGTTTGATTGCTTCCTGTAGTTGCGGATCATTGTCTGCTTCAACCATCTTTTTCAATGTCATATAGAGAGCTTCCCGGCTTGAGCAGGCCTCTCTCTGTAATGTAATCAGTGAGAACCCTTTAGCGAACTCGGTGTTTCTTAAATGATTTAAGGCATTATACATTTGTTTTTCTTCGTTTGTAAAAGGAATTTCCACTGATTCCACATGACGTTTAGGCCAGTCCATTTCGGTATCTTGGCGTCGGTTTCGCACCATAACCTGGTTGATTAATGCCCGTAATTTGTCCTGGTTTTTCACCTCATCTTTTCCGGAACGATAGGCGTTAGAAAAGGCTTCGGCGTTGCCTAGATAGCCGGGTTTCAGCAAAGAGACGAGATAAAAGAGCTCGTCCAATCGATTTTGCACCGGTGTTGCTGTCAGCAATAATGCAAATTTCTTTTTAATTTGTTGTACAAATTGATAGTTTTTCGTCTTAGGATTCTTCAACTTATGGGCTTCATCAACAATTAATAAATCATAATCTTGTTCTAAAATAATATCCTTATGCGGCTGCTTTTTAGCGGTATCGATGGATGAGATGACAACATCACATTGCTCCCATACGTAAGATTTTCGTTGAGGGACCGCTGGAATATAAAATTTGGTTTGTAATTCTGTTGCCCACTGCATGACTAGTGAAGCGGGAACAAGAATTAAGATCTTTTTCGCCAAACCACGAATCATGTATTCTTTCATAATAAGACCGGCTTCAATCGTTTTACCGAGACCAACTTCATCGGCTAAAATCGCCTTTCCATGCATTTGCTCAATGACGGTTTCTGCTGTTTCTTTTTGATGGGGTAAAAGATCTAGATTAGGAAGGTGTTTTGGTGCCGTCAGCCCCTTAAATGCCGGAATCTGTAATTCTTGTTCGGCTTGATAGGCGAGTTGGTACAGATCCCACTGCGCCCATGGTCCGTCCGCTTCAATTTTTTCTGTTAGGTTATCATGCCAAGTGCGGTCAAAATTGATTGTCGGCTGCATAAACACCGTTCCTTTCAGAATTCTCCGTTGCCAAATGAATCAACATAATGGTAGGATAATAATAGTTAGTATGTTCAAATAGGTAGAGACTTATAAGTTGAACCTTAATTTCATATCTTGCGAATGATAACAAGGGGAGAGACCTAGCACTCGGATTGATATTTGATTCAAGTCAGTGCCGGGCGCCGAAGGAGCAAACGAAATCAATTCGTGAATCTCTCAGGCAAAAGAACTCTTGTTAGACGCACCTCTGGAGAGTGCTTACTTGAGCCACCTACGAGGCCCAATATGACATTTGGCTGAAACTTTCTGGTATCCGGACAGGGGGACACAAAAGACTTGTGTTTCCCTGTCTTTTTTTATGCTTTTTTATAAGGGGGAAGGTTATGAGTGATTTAAAACGCACACCACTCTATGAAAAATTTCAAGAAAATGGCGCCAAAACGGTTGACTTTGGCGGTTGGGAACTTCCGGTTAAATTTTCAGGCATTAAGGATGAACATCATGCCGTGCGCGAACGGGCTGGTTTGTTTGATGTCTCACATATGGGAGAAGTATCCGTGACGGGCGATGATGCTGAGGCGTTTCTGCAGTATCTCGTTACGAATGATATAAAACAACTGGCTGCGGGAGTGGCCCAATATACAGCGATGTGCTATGAAGATGGCGGAACTGTAGATGACTTAATTATTTATAAACTTGACGTTAACAACTATTTATTAGTTATTAATGCTGCAAATGAAGCGCAAGACTTTGAGTGGATTCAGTCTCATGCTGGAGGCAACGTTAATATCAAGAATATTTCGAATGAAGTGGCACAATTGGCTGTTCAAGGTCCGGAAGCGGAAGCGATTGTTCAATCGCTAACAGGCGTCTCTTTAGATGATATTGGCTTCTTTAACTTTAAAAACCATGTGGATCTTGCTGGTATTCAAAGTTTAGTTTCCCGAACGGGTTACACAGGAGAAAATGGATTTGAAATCTACTGTGCCTGGGATGACGCTCCAAGACTTTGGGATGCGATTCAGGCTGCGGGTGAGAGCAAAGGATTGGCTCTTTGTGGATTGGGCGCTCGTGACACGTTACGTTTCGAGGCGAAATTACCTTTATACGGTCAAGAATTAAGCAAAGACATTTCACCGGTTGAAGCGGGGATTGGCTTTGCTGTCAAAGTTAAGAACGAGGATGACTTTATTGGTAAAGCTGCTTTGAAGGCACAAAAAGAGAACGGGGCACCACGCAAATTAGTCGGAGTAGAAATGATCGATAAAGGCATTCCTAGAACCCACTATGCGGTCTTTTCTGATGATCAAAAAATAGGGGAGATAACCACAGGAACCCAGTCTCCTACCCTCAATAAAAATCTTGGCTTAGCTCTCATTACCCGTGACTATGCGGAAAAGGGGCATGAAGTCGAGGTTGATATCCGTGGAAAGCGTAAAAAAGCAATCATTATAGGTACACCATTTTATAAACGAAGTTAATGAAGGAGGGCAATGGAATGTCTCATTATCGTTATTTACCTGTAACCGAGTCGGATCGAAATGACATGCTACAAACGATTGGTGCCGCATCTATTGATGAGTTGTTTGCTGATGTACCGGAAAACATTAGGTTTAAAGGGCAGCTTAATGTTGAACCTGCATTATCAGAAACGGAAATCTATCGATTAATGAATGACCTTGCGGAAAAAAACACTCATTTAAAGGAAGTGCCTTCGTTTCTTGGGGCAGGTGTGTATGATCATTACATGCCTTCTGTCGTTAATCATGTGATTTCCCGGTCGGAATTTTATAGTGCATACACACCTTATCAGCCGGAAATTTCTCAGGGGGAACTTCAAGCTATTTTTGAGTTTCAAACGATGATTAGTGAATTGACAGGTACGGAAGTCGCCAACTCATCGATGTATGATGGCCCAACGGCTTTAGCAGAAGCGGCGTTGCTCAGTGTTGGGGCGACACGCAAAGATAAAGTCATCGTGTCTGAAACAGTGCATCCAGAAGCTCGTGAAGTTTTACAAACTTATGCCAAAGGTCACGATTTGGAGATTGTCACCATCCCCGCCAAAGACGGTGTTACGGATAGCGAGAAGTTAACGGCAGCGGTTGATGATGATACCGCATCTGTTATTGTGCAATATCCGAACTTTTATGGGCAAATTGAGCCGTTGAAAGATTTAGAACCGATCGCTCATCAAGGGAAAAAATCGATGATGATTGTCTCCAGTAATCCACTTTCGCTTGGATTGTTGACACCGCCTGGATCGTTGGGAGCGGATGTCGTTGTGGGCGACTGTCAACCTTTGGGCATTCCGTCATCTTATGGAGGTCCCCATTGCGGCTATTTCGCCACGTCGAAGAAATATATGCGCAAAGTTCCCGGTCGTCTTGTTGGACAAACAGTTGATGAGGATGGCCACCGCGGTTTTGTATTAACCTTGCAGACGCGTGAGCAACATATCCGTCGGGATAAAGCGACGTCAAATATTTGCTCGAATCAAGCCCTCAACGCTTTGGCCTCATCTGTCGCCATAGCTGCTCTTGGCAAACAAGGTATTGAAGAAATGGCACGGCAAAACGTTCATAAGTCTCGATATGCAGCGAAGCAACTGCAAACAGCTGGCGTAACAATAATTACCAGCGGTGCTTATTTTAATGAATTTGTGGTTGATTGCAAAGGGTCTGTTAAAGATGTCAACCGCCGTTTGCATGAAAAAGGGATCATCGGTGGATTTGATCTTGGACGCGTGAATACTAGATTTGAAAACCATATGCTTATTGCTGTTACGGAGCAAAGGGCAAAAGAGGAAATTGACCAATTTGCGGAAGCGTTGGGAGGGGTTGTCCGTGATTAAACAACCAGAGCAACCATTGATTTTTGAATTGAGTCGTACTGGACGCGTCGCTTATAGTCTTCCGGAACTCGATGTGCCAGAAGTGGATCTCACAGACGAATTTGATGAAACGTATATCAGGGAAGATCCACCTGACTTACCGGAAGTAAGTGAATTGCAACTGATGCGGCACTACACGGCATTGTCACAAAGAAATCATGGGGTTGATTCCGGATTTTATCCATTAGGATCGTGTACAATGAAGTACAATCCAAAGATTAATGAGGATGTTGCCCGGATCGCGGGATTGGCTCATATCCATCCTTATCAGGAAGCCGAGACAGTTCAAGGGGCTATGGAGCTTATGTACCGCTTGCAAGGAAATTTGGCTGAAATAACCGGCATGGATGAGGTGACTTTGCAACCGGCAGCAGGTGCACAGGGTGAGTGGACCGGACTTATGATCATTCGTGCTTATCATGAGGCGAGGGGCGATCATCATCGAACGAAAGTTATTGTCCCTGATTCGGCTCACGGAACCAATCCAGCCTCAGCAACAGTAGCTGGGTTTGAAGCTGTTACGGTTAAGTCAAATGATCAAGGTATTGTTGACCTTGACGACTTAAAACGCGTTGTTGGTAATGATACAGCGGCATTAATGTTGACAAATCCTAATACAGTCGGCCTGTTTGAGCAGGACATTTCTGAAATGGCTGCGATTGTCCATGAGGCAGGTGGCAAGCTCTATTATGACGGCGCGAATATGAATGCCATTATGGGGGTTACACGTCCTGGTGACATGGGCTTTGATGTCGTTCATCTTAATCTTCATAAAACGTTCACGGGTCCACATGGTGGCGGTGGTCCAGGTTCTGGACCGGTCGGAGTTAAATCGGAGTTGAGCCGGTTTTTACCGAAGCCAGTGCTCGTTAAGCATAATGAGGGCTATGCATTTGATCATAACCGTCCCGATTCGATTGGCCGTGTCAAACCATTCTATGGTAATTTTGGTATCAATCTACGAGCCTACACTTATATACGGACGATGGGAAGTGATGGGTTAAATCAAGTATCAAAAGATGCCGTATTAAATGCGAATTATTTAATGAGACGGCTAGAGCCATATTACATTTTGCCGTATGATCAACATTGTAAGCATGAATTTGTCGTTTCAGGAAAAAGACAGAAGAAACAAGGTGTGCGAACATTAGATATGGCCAAACGCATGCTTGATTTTGGTTACCATCCACCGACAATCTATTTTCCGTTGGTCGTTGATGAATGTATGATGATTGAACCGACGGAAACTGAGGCTAAAGAAACGTTGGATGAATTTGCTGATACGTTGATTCAAATTGCCCATGAGGCAGAGCAGACGCCAGAAGTTGTACAGGAAGCCCCACACGACACAATTGTGAGTCGTTTGGACGAAACTCAGGCAGCGCGCCAACCGCGTCTCCGTTATCACGCTGAAAAATAATAAAAGGCTGTTTTCTAAAAGATTGTTGCTTTTGCATGGTATAAAAAACGACTCTAAACGCTCTGAGCAGCCCGAATACACGTAGACTCCCGCGGAAAGCGAAGTGTATTTGGGCTGCGGTCAAAAGCAACCATTCATACGAAAACAGCCAAATAAAAAGAACAAGGCTATCCAGAGAATGAACTGGGTAGCCTTGTTCTTTTGAAAGATCTATTTCTTTTTCTTAACTTTTCCGGTCCACTTTTTAAAACCGCCTTTAAGCTGGTAGATGTCTTTATGGCCCATTTTTTTCAACATATTGGCAGCGCGTGCGCTTCGCATCCCACTTTGGCAATAAAGATAAACGGGCTTATCTTTTCTAATTTCAGATTTCCGCATTTTCATTTGTGTCATGGGGATATTTCTTGCTCCTAGAATGTGTCCGCCATCAAACTCATTAGGCTCACGAACATCAATCAATTGTGCTTTCCGGTAATCCTGTTTAAACTCTTCTTCGGTTAAGGTTGTTAGAAATGTTTTCTGATAGAGCTGACGTCCTAATACATAAAGTATAAGTGCCACAATGACGACAATTGGAAAAATCCACTGCATGTTGCTATACCCCTTTATATTAATAAACTGAAATAACATCCATGATTTATTATAACTTGATATTCATTAATTTTAAAGCCAACAATCACCAAAATAGATGGATTGAAATTGTGATTAATAGAATGCTATAGTTAAAAATGCTGATTGGCGAAGGCAATTGACAATCGAAAGAAACGCAACGGACAAAATTCTTGAAAATAATCATCTTTTGTTACGAAATCTCTTAATCTCTCTTTTTATCTTCTTTTTTTAGATGATTTGTGAATTGACATTTGCCGGCAAGTTTGGTCGAATAACAATATATAGTACTTTGGTTGTTTTTTAAATCACAATATATTGTATTCTATCGTTTTAAAAGTTAATATATATACATAAGAGTTATAAGGAGGGCATGTCATGAGTGTGACCGTTCAGGAACCGCTATCGGTCAATCAAGAACAATTAAATCGGGACATTGAACTGTTTCCGCAAGTGTATCCTATCACAGATGATATGAAACAAACGCAAGAGGGCGTCTCTCGCTTAGTTATGCTAGATCGGTATGCTTTCAAGGATACGGGGAAGAAAACATTCAAAATCGGAGACTTTGTTGTTTTAACTGTTAAAAATGATCCGAAGTTTCCAGCCCGGGGATTGGGTGTCATTCAATCCATTGATTGGGAACATAATCGAGCAAGTGTTTTGATAAATGAGGAGCACCGTGTTGCCTTGGATGAACAAGAAGAACAGGCATCCGGTGTTGCGACGCGTCCTTTAGATGTGATCGATAAACCGCTCGAGATATATTATGAGCAAATTGCGAAACGTAATGCCCGCGGGCTCTCCGAAGTGGAAACATCCCCGGAAAAGCAGCAGGCCTCATTCGAGCGTTTTTATGAACAACTGGTCAATCAAAACTTTGTCCCAGCTGGACGAGTATTATACGGTGCCGGTGCTGATACAGATGTGACATATTTTAATTGTTACGTCATGCCATATATCCAAGATTCACGCGAAGGCATCGCGGAACACCGCAAGAAAGTGATGGAAATCATGAGTCGCGGCGGCGGTGTGGGTACGAATGGTTCAACCCTCCGGCCAAGAAATACGCTAGCCCGCGGTGTTAATGGCAAGTCTTCCGGTTCTGTCTCATGGCTTGATGACATTGCCAAGCTCACGCATCTTGTCGAGCAAGGCGGCAGTCGCCGTGGGGCGCAGATGATTATGTTGGCGGACTGGCATCCAGATATTATTGATTTTATTATCTCGAAAATGCAGAATCCGCGGATTTTACGCTATCTATTGGAAAATACCAATGACGAACAAATCCGTCAGGCAGCAAAGGAGAAGTTGAATTTTAAACCGTTAACGCAAACGGAAGAAGCGATGTATCAAGGCATCCTGAATTATAAAAACTTTCCTGGACAAGGCGGTTTTGATGATCAGGCGATCAAAGAAGCCGAAAATAAATTAAATACTGGTGGCACTTACACCGTTAATAATCCGGAATTTCTCACGGGTGCTAACATTTCCGTTTGTTTGACGGACGAGTTCATGAAAGCTGTTGAGAATGATGGTGATCATTACCTGCGCTTCCCTGACGTTGAAAATTATAACGCAGAAGACATGCAAGCTTATAATGACAATTGGCAAGAATGCGGCGATGTTCGCGACTGGGAACACCAAGGCTATCAGGTCCGGACGTACCGTACTATAAAGGCTCGGGAACTATGGAATTTGATCAACATCTGTGCAACTTATTCCGCTGAACCTGGCATTTTCTTTATTGATAATGCCAATGACAAAACAAATGCAACAGCGTACGGCCAAAAAGTCGTTGCGACGAATCCGTGTGGTAAGGTAGCCTAGTTTGCCTCACGTAAAAAACCGTGGAATGAAGCGGGAACCCTGAGATTGGGAATCCGAACCGAAGGCTAGTCTTAACAGATTAGTCAGGGGCAGAGCATAGGTAGTGAAACTGTTTTAGTCAGAATATAATCTACCCAAGAGGCCGCGGCAGTAGTTAAGCCTACTGAAAAGATATGCCGAACTTGCACGAAGATTAAAGTGCAAGAAGTACGGATAAAAAGCCGTACGATAACATAATTGGAACAACCGTTAGCACCTTATTCTGTCTGTAATTTGGCCGCTGTTAATTTGGCACAAATGGCCGATCACAATGCGAAAACCGTCGACTTTGCTAAACTTAAGGAAACGGTCCGTGTTGGCGTGCGTATGCAAGACAATGTCATTGATGCGACACCATACTTCCTAGAAGAAAACCGCGTTCAGGCACTTGGTGAACGCCGGGTCGGTTTAGGCGTTATGGGACTTCATGATTTGCTGATTTATTGTGAAACCGAATATGGTTCTGAAGATGGTAACCAATTGGTTGATCAAATCTTTGAAACGATGGCGGTTACCGCTTATGAAACATCGATTGAGTTAGCGAAAGAAAAAGGCAGCTTTCCGTTTCTTGAAGGTGCAACCGAGCAGGCGACAAGTGAACTACGGGAACGTTTTGTTAATACCGGTTATGTCAGCCAGCTACCGGACCACGTTAAGGAAGGGATTGCAACCTACGGTATTCGCAATTCGCATCTGTTGACGGTAGCACCAACAGGATCCACGGGGACCATGGTCGGCGTATCCACAGGTTTGGAACCGTATTTCTCATTTTCATACTTCCGCAGTGGTCGGCTTGGCAAATTCATTGAGGTTAAAGCGGACATTGTTCAAGAATATCTTGATGAACATCCGGATGCGGATCCTAATCAGTTGCCGCATTGGTTTGTCACAGCGATGACGATGACGCCAGAAGCTCATGCGGATACACAGTGTGTCATTCAACGTTGGGTGGACAGCTCCATTAGTAAGACGGTGAATGCGCCAAAAGGTTATACGGTTGATCAGGTCAAATCCGTTTATGAGCGTTTATATAACGGCGGAGCCAAGGGCGGCACCGTCTATGTTGACGGTAGCCGTGATTCGCAAGTATTGACGCTCAAAGCCGAAGAAAATATGACCGATGAACAAGCATCGACGGAACCATCGGAAGATGAGGACGACCATAAAGTCGTGATTTTAGATACCATTAATGAACTTGAGAAAACCGATGTCACCTATGGCAATGAGGTTGGCGATACTTGCCCTGTTTGCCGTCAAGGGACGGTTGAAGAAATTGGTGGATGTAATACATGCACGAACTGCAATGCTCAGTTGAGATGCGGATTATAAGGTTGATGAAGCGGTCCTAGTGGGGCCGCTTCTTCTTGTTATTATGGTTGATCATGCTTGTCTCAAGCTATCAAGTATTGTATGATTTTATTATGTTGTTATTGTAGGCTGTTTTAGACTGTTGTTATTTAGACCGTATCCCGAATACACTTCGCTTTCCGCGGGCGAGTGGCAAGTCTCCTCGGGCATGGCCCTGTGGGGCCTTGCGTATCTCGCACTTCCCGCAGGAGTCTACGTGTATTCGGGCTGCTCAGAGCGTGTATAGTAGTTTTTGCTCCATGCAAAAGCAACATCTTTTAGAGGACAGCCTTATTGTAAGACGTTAGGGGGGACATCATGTCGCCAACACCCAGTATGGAAGACTATATTGAACGCATTTATTTATTGATTGAAGAAAAAGGATATGCTCGTGTCTCTGACATTGCAGAGGCTTTGGAAGTCCACCCCTCATCCGTAACCAAAATGGTTCAGAAGCTTGACAAAGACACTTATCTTGTTTACGAAAAATACCGTGGTTTTATGTTGACACCCAAGGGCCGGAAATTGGGAAAACGACTCGTTTATAGACACGAACTGCTTGAAGATTTTCTCAAAATTATCGGTGTCCATCGAGACAAGATTTATGCAGACGTCGAGGGGATTGAACATCACTTAAGTTGGGATGCCATAGACAGAATCGGTGATCTTGTTCAGTACTTTGAGGAGGACGAACAGCGGATTAGCGATTTACGCGACATTCAAGAAAAAAATGAAGAAGAGCTATAATCAAACCGCCAGTTTGGCGGTTTTAGTTAATGATTCAATGATGTTTTAAAAAGACTAAAATAGCCGGGGCATTGCCCGGCTATTTTCTGTTATTTTAGAACTGCTCAATTTCCGTTGAACCGACCAAAGCCTTGGTTGAACTTTCTCCTTGTGATATAATTTCAGATATCTCGTCAAAGTAACCGGCACCGACTTCGCGCTGATGCTTTGTGGCTGTGTACCCATGCGCTTCACTCGCAAACTCAGCCTGTTGCAGTTCAGCGTAAGCAGTCATGCCGGTCTTTTTATATTTTCTCGCCAAATCAAACATACTGTGATTTAAGGCATGGAAACCGGCAAGTGTGATAAATTGGAATTTATAGCCCATCTCACCTAATGCCTTTTGGAACTCAGCTATGGTTTGATCATTTAATTTCTGCTTCCAGTTAAATGAAGGTGAACAATTATAGGCTAGCAGCTTTCCAGGATACTTTTGATGGATGGCATCCGCAAATTTCTGAGCTTCTTCGAGATTAGGCTCAGATGTCTCACACCAAATTAGATCAGCGAATGGGGCATAGGCCAAACCGCGGGCAATCGCCTGCTCGATGCCTGCTTTACTGTAATAGAAACCTTCGTTGGAACGTTCACCGGTCATAAATTCATGGTCGTAAGGATCGATGTCGCTTGTGATCATACGTGCCGCGTTCGCGTCCGTCCGCGCCACTAAAATGGTCGGAACATTCAAAACATCACTGGCGAGTCGGGCTGCAATCAGATTTTCTACCGCTTGCTTCGTTGGGACTAACACTTTTCCGCCCATATGGCCGCACTTTTTCTCAGAAGCCAATTGATCCTCAAAGTGAACCCCGCTTGCGCCTGCTTCAATCATCGCTTTCATTAGCTCATAGACGTTCAGTTTGCCGCCAAAACCTGCTTCGGCGTCAGCAACAATTGGAGCAAACCAGTCTCGGGTCATCTGGTCTTCCGCAGCCTCAACTTCGTCCGCCCGTTGTAAGGCTTGATTGATGCGTTTGACGACGGACGGTACACTGTTAGCTGGATAAAGACTCTGATCAGGGTACATTTGGCCGGAGAGATTGGCATCCGCCGCCACTTGCCAACCACTGAGATAGATGGCCTGCAAGCCGGCTTTAACCTGTTGCACCGCTTGATTACCTGTCAAAGCACCTAATGCATTAATATAGTCTTCTTGATTGAGTTGTTGCCATAGACGTTCAGATCCTCTTTTTGCCAACGTGTGATCAATCATAACTGAGCCTCTTAGACGAACAACATCTTCGGCAGTATAAGGACGCTCTACGCCTTTCCAACGTTCCGCTGTCTCCCATTCCTCTATTAATTGTTGGACTTGATCTTGACGGTTCATCGAATCACTCCTCATTTTTTAAATAATGATAACCAGGTAAAGTTAGAAAATTGATAAACGTCTCGGTTTCAATTAGCTGTTCAAAAAGTTGTCGGGCTTCAGTCAACCGGCCATTCTGATAGCGTTCGTCACCGATGTTTTGCTCAATTTTCTTCATTTCTTCGTCAGTTAGCTGTCTGATTAAATCCTGGGTGATTTCAGTTCCATCTGGTAGACAAGCATCGGGATGATGCACCCATTGCCAAATCTGTCCTCTAGAGATTTCAGCGGTGGCCGCATCCTCCATAAGATGGTTGATGGGAACGGCGCCCTGACCGTGTAGCCAATGCTCAATATACTGAATACCGACACTGATGTTTGTTCTAAGGCCTGCTTCTGTAATGATGCCCTCAGGGATTTCAATCATATCATCGGCCGTCACATGGATATCCTCGCGCTGGCGCTCAATTTGATTGGGTTCCGGCATGTTTTGATCAAAAACATCTTTCACCGGCTGAACTAATCCCGGATGAGCGACCCATGAGCCGTCATGGCCATCTTGGACTTCGCGTGTTTTATCTTGGATAACTTTTTGGATAGCCGCTTGATGGGTTTCAGGGTCGTTTTTAACGGGTATTTGTGCTGCCATTCCGCCAATCGCTGATGCATGTCTTCTATGGCAGACCTTGATGACGTATAGAGAATAAGCACGCATAAAAGGGACGGTCATGGTGATTTGCGAACGATCTGGAAGTAAAAAATCCTTTTGCTGATGAAAAGCTTTAAGATAACTGAAAATATAATCCCAACGTCCGCAATTTAAACCGACAATATGGTCCTTTAAAGCATAAAGGATTTCGTCCGCCTGGAAGGCAGCAAAAAGCGTTTCAATGAGGACCGTAGCCTTAAACGTACCTCTCTGTAAATTGAAGTAATCTTCAGCCAATGTGAACACATCATCCCATAGCTCGGCTTCCATATAACTTTCTAGCTTAGGCAAATAAAAGTAGGGTGCGGTATTCTGGTTTAATAGCTGGCGGACATTGTGAAACACATACAATCCGAAATCAAATAGTGAGCCTGAGACAACTTCACCACCTACGAGACAATGGTGTTCTTCAAGATGCCAGCCGCGCGGGCGAACGAGTAAAACGGCGGTATTATCATTTAATGTGTATGCTTTTCCATTGGCCCCTGTTAGGTTAAGCGTTTTTTGATTGGCTTGTTTGAGATTGATCTGTCCTTGTACGGCATTGTCAAAATGAGGTGACATCGCATCTTCGAAATCAGCCATGAACACCTTGGCACCTGAATTTAATGCATTGATGACCATTTTCGGATCGGAAGCCGGTCCGGTAATTTCCACACGTCGGTCCTTAAGGTCATGGGGAATGTCTCCGATTGTCCAGTCTCCATCTCGAATTGCTTTTGTTTCTGGTAAAAAATCCGGTAAGTGTCCGTTATCGATTGGCTGCTGCCGTGTTTCTCGAGCTTTCAACAGCTCTTTACGACGTCCTTCAAAACGCTCATGTAGGGTCTGAATAAAGGTCAAGGCCTCAGGTGTCAAAATCTCATCGCCATATTCTACCCGTGTTGTTACCGATACATGATTTGGTTTTGTTTCTTCCAACATCAGGACCTCCTTATTTTCTTTAATCAATGATTCCTGCTCCGCTGCAGTAAGAACACTCGATCGTGGCATAACCGTCACATGTTGGACATTCCTCCTGTAGATATGCGGTCTTCCCTTGGCAATATGGACAAGTCATATCACCATGTCCATCACAATGTCTGCAATTCATATAAACACCTCCTACCATTCATCTGTTATAAAACAGATGAATTAATTAATAATTATGATATAACAGTCGAAGTGGAATGTTCAACAAAAAATCTAAAAAAATAAAAAATAGGTCTTTTGACCGATCAAAAGACCAGCATGATATATCATTAGCGCCCAATTTTACAATAGACAGCGACTTTTTTTGCTTCTCTTTCATTAACTAAGAGTAGAGGAGGAGATGGTCGTGTGGATTGATGGGGTATTTTCCGGCGGCGGGGTTAAAGCCTTTGCATTTGTCGGTGCATTGGAAGTCACTGAAAAGGCTGGTTTTCGTTTTGCGCGATTGGCCGGTACGAGTGCAGGTTCTATCATTGCAGCTTTACTTGCTGCAGGCTATGACAGCGATGATATTAAGCAACATATGGAAGATTTGCAGCCAAAATTATTTATGGACAACAAAACATCATTTTTTCGTTTCCCATTTTTTAAATGGTTAACATTGTACTGGCGCATGGGATTATATAAAGGCGATGTTTTTGAAAGCTGGGTCCGCGATTTATTGAAACAGAAAGGGATTGAATCGTTTTCCGATTTACCTCCTGATACATTAAAAATCGTTGTTTCTGATCTTACAAGAGGAAAAATGGTCGTTATTCCAGATGATTTAGTTGACTATGGTATTGATCCATTGAAATTTTCAGTAGCTAGAGCGATTCGAATTAGTTGTAGTTTACCATTCTTCTTTGAACCAGTTACTCTCTATAATCAGCAAGCGGAGAAATGTGTGCTTGTGGATGGCGGGGTGTTAAGCAACTTTCCAGTTTGGATCTTTGATGAACAAAAGGATTTGCCGCTTCGGCCATTTTTAGGCCTCCAACTGAGTTCAAAACAACAATACTTCAAGTCGAGAAAAATTAAGAATGCCGTTGATTTGTTTCACGGTTTATTTGAAACAATGAAGGAGGCCCATGACACCAAATATATTTCTAAGTATGCTGCATCGAACATTATTTTTCTGCCAGTTGATCAATATGAGACCGCTGATTTTAAATTAACGAAAGAGGATCAAGAACAGTTGATGGATATTGGTCGGGAACGCGCTAAACAATTTTTTAAAAGATGGACGTATTAAAAAAGCGAACCATTCGGGTTCGCTTTTTTATATCGTGTAGAGGCTAGAAAAACATCCGTTTGCGACGTTTTTTCTTTTTGCCATCAATCACTGTCAAATGATGAGACTCGCGACTGTTAAACTGATTCATCGGTTGACGGTGTCTCGTGGCATTACTTTGAATCACTTTTAAATGGGAAGGGGTTGGTCGAGCTGATTTTTCTCGCTTTTGTCTTTGTTTTGTTTGTTTCACTGCCCGACGGTAGCCGCTTGTATGCTGATCACGTCGTTTCGACGACATGAATCGATAGATGAGGTAGCCAGCTCCAATAAAGATGGCAGCTATCATTAGTTGTCTTGCAATTGTCCCTGGTTGGGTTATAAGTGTCGAAACCAATCCTAAAAGTCCAAGAACCATAAGCGTATAAACGATCGTTTTCGTCCAAGGTCGTCTCAAGCCGTTCACCTCCCTGGGTCAATCAAACTGTCTATTCATCTGTGTTGTTCCCAAGTTTCTCTCTCCTGCGTCGTTGTTACAATAGCAACATCCTATTTTCATAAACCTCAGATGAAAATTTAAATGTTTCATACCGAAAAGGGCCACCTCAATTAGGGTGGGTCATGCTAAATTATATTTTAAAGCATCCAACTTCAGAAATCTAACATATCTTAACCTGAGGTTGCTGATAAGTGAATTGTTATTTATTATTTTTCCCAATAAATGAAACATATACACGTTTTTATGAAAGTTTTATGGTCTGTTTGGGCATGCTTAAAAAAGGAGGTGTTTGTATTGGCGGAACAAAAACGATTAGAACAAAATAAAGATGAGCATCAATTAACGACAAACGGTAGGGTTGTTTTAATAGGCTTATTTGGCGGCATCATATGGGGACTAATTGGTTATCTGGTTTATCTGTTTCGATTTACAAAATTTGGTCCGGCCTTAACTCTCGAACCCTTTGCCCTTGGAAATATAAAAGAAGGTACCTCCGGTCAATGGTGGGGATTATTGGCACTCTGTGTGATCTCAGTGATCTTGGCCTTTATTTATAAATTTACGCTTGGCAGGGTTAAGAACATGTGGGTGAGTATATTTTTCGGACTGGCGTTATGGGTGGCCGTTTTTTACATATTACAACCTTGGATTCCGGATTTACCTTACGTTACTGATCTCGGTATTAATACGATTTCAACTACTTTGTGTTTATATGTTTTATGGGGGCTGTTTGTGGGTTATTCCATTTCGTTTGATTTAGTTTCGACCTCTAATGCCGAAAAAGCTGCTAAAGAGGAGAAGTCTGGGGCGCAGTCGTCGAAATAACTATTCAAACGTGTGTCCCCTGTGGTAGAATGTTCATGGAAAACATTCTATCTTTTTTGGCGTGATTTTGATGAAGCATTTCCTTATTATTAATGGTCCAAATTTGAATAGGCTAGGCAGTCGCGAGCCAGATATTTACGGCCATCACACGTTAGAGGACTTGGATCAACAGCTCAAACAATATGGTCAAAATCAACAATTTAGGGTCACAAGTCGGCAATCCAATCATGAAGGGGATATGATTGACTGGGTGCAACAAGCTGAATCAGACTATGATGGGATTGTTATGAATGCGGGCGCTTTTACCCATTATAGCTATGCGATTCGTGATGCTATCGCTGGTACCGATATACCAGTGATTGAAGTCCATATATCTAACATACATAAACGCGAATCGTTCCGACATCATTCTGTAATAGCTCCCGTTGTAACTGGACAGATTGTTGGTTTCGGCTTTCAAGGGTATATCCTCGCACTGGATTATTTACGTCGTATGAGCTAACTTGTTATTAAGAAGGAGGAATAGAGATGATTTCAGTTAATGATTTTAAAACAGGTTTAACGGTTGAAGTTGAGGGAGGCATTTGGTCTGTCGTTGATTTTCAGCATGTTAAGCCTGGAAAAGGCGCCGCTTTTGTCCGCTCAAAACTTAGGAATCTAAGAACAGGCGCCATCCAAGAACGCACATTTCGTGCTGGTGAAAAAATTAACCGTGCTCATATAGAAACCCGGAAAATGCAGTATTTATATGGTAGCGGTAATGTTCACACATTTATGGATCTGGATAATTATGAACAAATAGAATTTGAAGCGTCGCAAATTCAGAATGAGTTAAACTATCTAAAAGAAAATATGGAAGTTCAAATTCAAACTTATGAAAATGAAACCATTGGCATTGATTTGCCGAATACGGTTAAATTAAAAGTGACGGAAACTGAGCCAGGACTTAAAGGGGATACTCAGTCTGGCGGTTCCAAGCCCGCAACTTTAGAGACCGGCTATGTTGTCAGCGTTCCGTTATTTGTTAACGAAGGTGACGAACTTGTCATTGATACTCGAACGGGAAGTTACACTTCCCGGGCCTAAAAAATGGCTAAAAAAATACCCTTCAAGGTTATAACCTTGAAGGGTATTTTTTTGTCTAAAATGTGTCTACAACTAAAGGGTTCATAGGCATAACCTGTCCGAGTCTGAATATACATTTGATATAAGCATTGATTCTCATTTAGAAGGAGTTAAGCTATGGAACGCATTATGGCCGTTCTGCCTTCCGACATTAGCCAAGCATTAGGACCTTATATCATGGATGACAAAAGTGACATAGAAGAAATTCGGCTGAGAATCTCCCAACCTGTGGAAATCATTATGAATCATCGATCGTTCTATCCACGAGAAGATCTCATTTTTAATAAGAAACAGGCGGAGCAATTACTCAGCCGGTTGAGTGAATATTCATTGTATACACTAGAAGAGGAATTAAAACGAGGCTACGTCACCATCAAAGGTGGACATCGCGTCGGCCTTGCCGGACGGGTAATAATGGAACATGGAAAAGTGAAAAGGATTCGCGATATAAGTTCCTTCAATATCCGGGTTGCTCGTCAGACCATTGGTGCCGCTGATCATTTAGTTCCAAAATTATGTTCTGGTGGTAAGTGGCATAGTGCTCTCTTTATTGGTTCACCACAAGCGGGAAAAACTACGCTTCTTAGGGATTTGGCCCGAATCATTAGTCAAGGACAAGCAGGTATCCCAGCAAAAAAAGTTGGCGTTGTGGATGAAAGGTCCGAAATTGCGGGGTGCTTAAAGGGCATTCCACAAAATCAATTAGGGCCGCGGGTAGATGTTCTCGATGCTTGTCCAAAGGCTGAAGGGATGATGATGCTTATCCGGTCAATGAGTCCAGACGTGCTAATTGTTGATGAAATTGGCCGCCAAGAGGATACGAATGCCTTGTTGGAAGCACTCAATGCTGGTGTGAGTGTTATGGCGACTGTCCATGGTCAAGATTTTGAAGACATCGCGAAACGACCGTTGATACAACCATTGCTTCATCACCAGATTTTCACGAGATTCATAGAGTTAAACCGGAGGCAGCGTCCGGGACAAATCAAACAGCTATTAAATGCAGAGGGCAAACCGATTCAAGCTGTGATGCATCCATGATGCTAAAATTTTTGGGTGCGCTCATCATCATTGGCACAACAAGCGGAATTGGTTGGATATTAGCTAAGCAATACAGCGATCGGCCCAGACAGCTTAGACAAATTCGTACAGCCTTACAGTCTCTTGAATCAGAAATTGTTTATAGTTTAACACCGATTAGTGAAGCAGCTGGGACCATTGCCAAACAGCTTCCCTCTCCTGTCAAACGTATGTTTGCAAATTTTGCTGAACGGTTGGACGAAGAGCGGTCCACCGCAGAAGATGCCTGGGCCCAAACCCTTGAAGCCTTTTGGCCACATACAGCTTTAAAAAACACAGAAAAAGAAATTTTACTGCAATTTGGGTCAACTTTGGGAAAACACGATTCTGATAATCAAACGAAACAAATCCGCTTAACACTATCACATCTTGAGAGAGAAGAGCAAGAAGCCAAAGATATTCAACTTAAATATGAAAAAATGACCAAAAGTTTGGGGTTTTTATCGGGCGTTTTATTGGTGCTACTGCTGTTCTAAGGAGGGTTCACCCATGTCATTTGATGTTGATACCATCTTCCAGATTGCTGGGATTGGGATTATCATTGCCATGATTCAGACCGTTTTAAAGCAAATGGGGAAAGAAGACTGGTCTCAGTGGGTTACGCTTATTGGTTTTATTATCATTTTAGCGATGATCTCAACTTATATTGCTGATTTGTTTGAGAAGATTCGCAGAGTATTTCTGTTTCAATGATAGGGGTGACGACCGATTGAAATTCTGCAGATTATAGGACTCGGAATTAGTGCAACGTTTTTGGTTATGATCCTCAAAGAGCAAAAGCCATTATTTGCTTTTCTGTTATTGGTCATTTTTGGTGTGACCATCTTATCTTTTTTAGTGGGTAAAATAAGTATGGTTATCCGTATGATTGAGCGAATCGCCATCAACGCGGACCTTAACATGGTTTACTTAGAGACAATACTGAAGATTATCGGTATTGCTTATATTGCAGAATTTGGGGCCCAAATTACAAAAGACGCTGGTCAAAATGCGATTGCTTCTAAGATTGAGTTAGCTGGTAAGGTGTTGATTTTGGTTATGGCAATTCCAATTTTAACGTCACTCATTAAAACTGTCATTGGATTAATTCCTGAATAAATGGGGCGTGACCTTCATGCGGCTTTGGACAAAAAGGCTGATGGCCATCGGAGCTATCTCGTTAATTATCATTTTATTAATACCTGAGGAGGTCAGTGCTGAAAATTTGACCGATCAATGGGTGGACGAGCAGTTGAAGAACTTGGATACATCGGAGATCAAAGCTTACTGGAATAAAGTCGTGACCCAATACGAGGGTTTCTTGCCTGAAAGTAAAAATATGGACTTAATAGATTTCTTTAAAGCGGACAAGCAAGGTCTCATTAAAGACTGGATGTTAGGGTTGGTTCGTTATCTTTTCCATGAGCTGCTTGTTAATGGGAAACTCTTAGGAACATTAATCATTCTCGCAGTGGTCGCTGTTCTCTTACAAACATTGCAAAATGCTTTTGAGCAACAGGCGGTATCGAAAGTGGCTTATGCTGTTGTCTACATGGTGTTAATTATCTTGACGTTGAACAGTTTTAGAGTGGCAATTGATTACACAATGGAAGCTGTTAATAGTATGAGTCACTTTTTACTCGCCTTATTGCCAATGGTATTAGCCTTGATAGCCAGCAGCGGTGGAGTCACATCTGTCGCTTTTTTTCATCCGCTTATTATATTTTTAATTAATGCCAGTGGCTGGTTGATTGGTCAATTTGTTTTACCTTTATTGTTTATGTCCGTCCTGCTTCAAATCATAAGTACAATGACCGAGCATTATAAAGTGACGCATTTGGGGAATCTGCTTCGCAATATTGCCCTCGGTACGCTCGCGGTCTTTTTTGCCATTTTCCTAGGTGTGTTATCTGTTCAAGGGGCTGCGACGGCGATATCCGATGGGATTGTGGTCAAGACAGCTAAATTTGTGACCGGAAATTTTGTCCCCGTCGTAGGACAAATGTTTACAGATGCTGCAGATACCGTCATCAGTGCATCAATGATTGTCAAAAATACGGTGGGTATTTTTGGGTTAGTCATTTTATTATTTATCGTCGCGTTCCCGGCTATTAAGGTATTTTCGTTAGCCCTGATCTATAATCTCGCTGCTGCCATTTTACAACCTCTTGGTGGTGGCCCAGTTATTGAGAGTCTGTCAATTATCGGCAAAAGTATGCTATTTATTTTTGCAGCTCTAGCGATTGTATCTATCATGTTCTTTCTCGCCATCACAATCATTATCGCATCCGGCAATCTATCAATTATGGTTCGTTAGGAGGTCTTGATTTGGATGTACTATATCAATGGATAACCGAAATCGTCCTTTTAATTCTTTTGGCGATAGTATTAGAGTTGTTACTGCCGAATAATGCATTTCAGAAATACGTCAAGATGGTTGTGTCATTAATTATCGTTTTGGCACTGCTCAGTCCGATTATGAAACTATTTGAGATTCAGCCAAGCGAAATTATTGACGAAATGGCGAAGACTAAAGAGACATCAGAGATACAGGAATCAATAAAAATGAAAAAAAGAGTAATAGAATCAGAACAAGCTGAATATACTCAGAATCAAACGGCTGTCCAAATGAAGCAATACGTTCAGGAGGAGTTGATACAAGATTATGGTTTAGCAATTACAAATATTGATCTGCAAATCTCTGAAAAAAAGCAACAAAATGGGCAACAACCGGTTGAACATGCCACTGTATATGTCAAGGAAGCAGACACGAGAGAGCAATCGGACCAAATGAATGCTGTTGATCCTGTTGATCATATCCAAGTGTCAACAAAGAAAGAGACATCGTCAAAAGACGGTCAAGCTTCTGATAAACAAGATCGGCAAAGCAAGGAAGAGGCTTCAAGGTTTATCGCTAAAAAATGGGAAATGGATGCTGATCAAGTGACTGTTTATATGGAAGGAGGCGAATCTGCGGATGACACCGGGTGATCTCCTTAATAAATTGAAACAAACGTTTTTTGAAGGTCAGAGCGACCAACCCGTCAAAAAGCGATCAAAATTCCAGATGTTAATTCTGTTACTAGCCGTTGGGGTCGGGATGATGATCCTTTCAGAATTCTTCACATCTGGAGGGGGCCAAGAGAATTCCGCTGATGTTGTTCCTGTTAGCCAAACGCCTTCTGACGATCAGGCATCATCGGCGATGAACCATAGCAGTCAATCGAAGGAGAAAGAGTCGATGGAAGCCTACGCCTCGGATTTAGAAGATCAACTAGAAGATTTCTTGAAAAAAATTCAAGGTGTTTCCGACGTTGATGTCATGGTGTGGTTAGGTAGTTCAAAGAAAAGTATCTACGAAAAAGACGAGGATTCATCACAACAAAAAACAGTGGAGACAGACAATGATGGCGGTGAGCGAACGATAAAGGAACAGCAAAATAATGGCCAAGTTGTCTTTAAGGATGGCAAGAATGGCAAACAGCCGATTCTTGTAACGAAGGAAAGTCCGGAAATAAGCGGTGTAGCGGTTGTTGCTGACGGTGCGGATAACAAATTAGTGCGGACGTGGATCATCAATACTGTGACATCGGTACTTCGAGTACCTTCATATAATGTAGAAGTAACCCCAGGAAAGTCTAAGGAGGAATAAAAATGGTTTTGAAAAAACAAACAGTATGGTTATTAACGATGTTGAGTCTAATCGTTGTGCTTTCGGTGTATTATGTAACGACACCTGGAACAGGAGAACAATTGGCAGCTGATGATGGGGAAAAACAAACGGAAACAGCTTCAAAAGATGGACAAAGTAATAGCAAAGATGTCACTTCAAGCATCGAAGCTGATTCAGCGTTAGCTGAACTTGAGAATCAAAAAGTGGATCGTCGGAACGAACAGGCTCAACAATATCAGAACACCATCACCGGTTCTGATTCAGCCACAAAAGTCAGCGAAGCTAAAGCCAATTTGGAAACTCTTAAAACAACTGAACGTCAGGAAACATTATTAGAAGATTGGGTCGTTAATCAAGGGTTTTCCGATGCCGTTGTTGACACTCAAGGCCAAAACATAAAAGTCTATGTTAATAGTAAACAATTATCCAAGAAACAAGCCAACTCCATTATGCGTAAGTCAAATGAATATTTGGGATCGGAAAAACTTGTTAAAGTCGTTCGAAAATAAGAGCTGTTTCTTAACAGCTCTTTTTTATCATTAACGGATAAAAGGAATTATCACATAGAGATAAAAGTTATGATATAATGGACACGATATCAGAGCTTAATTGTCAAAAAGGAGTGCTTTGGCTTGCTAAAGATCCAGGAAATTCGTGAACTCATCAACCTAATTGATGATTCCTCTATTAATGAATTTGAATATGAACACGATGGATCTACCATAAAAATGAAAAAGACTTTGGAAGGGAATGTTGTTCAAGTTCCTTCGCAGCAAATGCCGGTTCAACAACCCATACAACAACAAGCTCAAACGGCTGATTTGGGAGCGTCGGTTCAGAGTCAACCCCAAACGCAAAATGAAACCATTGACCAGCAATCAGATGATACGACTCATTTACATAAGATTGAATCGCCAATGGTCGGAACATTTTATGCCGCCTCATCACCAGAAGCGGATCCATTTGTTAAAGAAGGCGACAAAGTTTCTGAAGACAAGGTTGTCTGTATAATCGAAGCGATGAAGCTTTTTAACGAAATTGAAGCCGAAGTGAAGGGTGAAATCGTTGAAATGCTTGTTGATGATGGCCAATTAGTTGAATACGGTCAACCGCTATTTTTAGTAAAACCGGAATAAGGGGTACGTTAGCTATGATAAAACGAGTATTGATTGCTAACCGCGGCGAAATTGCGGTTCGCATTATCCGGGCCTGCCGAGAATTAGATATTGAGACTGTCGCCATCTATTCTGAGGCTGATCGCGACGCCTTACATGTTCAACTGGCAGATGAAGCTTACTGTATTGGTCCTAAGCTATCAAAAGACAGTTATTTGAACTACACTAATATTATGAGTGTCGCAACTCTAACAGGCGTTGATGCTATTCACCCTGGCTATGGCTTTTTATCGGAAAACGCCGACTTCGCGGAATTGTGCCAGGAATGCAAGATTACATTCATTGGACCTAGCTCTGAAGCGATTAGTAAGATGGGGGTTAAAGATGTGGCCCGCAGTACTATGAAGGAGGCTGGGGTTCCCGTTGTCCCTGGATCTGAGGGTGTTGTGTCCTCTGAAGATGAAGCAGTGCGTGTTGCCTACGAAATTGGATTCCCGGTTATTATTAAGGCAACAGCTGGTGGTGGTGGTAAAGGTATACGCGTGGCGCGCGATGAGGAATCGCTGCGAAAAGGTGTCAATGTTACACAAAAAGAAGCCGAAACAGCTTTTGGTGACCCAGGCGTTTACATCGAAAAGTTCGTTGAAAACTTTCGTCATGTTGAGATTCAAATTTTAGCTGATAACTTCGGAAATGTGATCCATTTAGGTGAACGAGATTGCACCATTCAACGGCGCTTGCAAAAGCTAGTTGAAGAAACACCATCACCGGCGCTTGATGACCATAAGCGTGAAGAAATGGGGATGGCAGCTGTTCGGGCCGCTAAAGCAGTTGACTATTCCGGTGCAGGAACGATTGAGTTTATTTATGACAATGAAGGTCATTTTTACTTTATGGAAATGAATACACGTATTCAGGTTGAACATCCTGTCACGGAATATGTCACGGGTATTGACTTGATCAAACAACAAATTCGTGTTGCTAATGGTGAACAGTTGGGCTTTAGTCAGGAAGACGTTACATTTACCGGTTGGGCAATAGAGTGCCGGGTCAATGCTGAAGACCCGTATAAGGACTTCATGCCGTCGCCGGGACATGTCAATCTTTACTTGCCGCCTGGTGGACCGGGTGTACGTGTTGATTCTGCTGTCTATCCTGGTTATATGATTCCACCCTATTATGATTCGATGGTGGCCAAAGTCATTACTCACGGAAAAACACGGGATGAAGCAGTAGCGAAAATGAAACGGGCTCTGGGAGAATGTGTTGTTGACGGTATCAAAACAACGATCCCTTTCCATTTACAATTATTTAACCATCCTGTGTTTGTTAGTGGTGATTTTAATACGACATTTCTTGAGAACCACGCAATTATGCAAGATGTGGATTAATATCGGGAGGTGACTATGATGGATGAAAAGAAACAACCGTTAGATTATGAAGTCGATACGCCCATGTTTGAAATGGATGATAATGAGAATGACTTAGGAAAAGTGGAGATATCTCCGGAAGTTATCGAAGTCATTGCTGGGATTGCTGCAACGGAAATTGAAGGTGTTGCGGCTATGCATGGCGGTTTCGCCACCGGTGTTGCTGAGCGCCTTGGTCGGAAGAATCACGGTAAAGGTGTTAAAGTGGATTTAACAGATTCGGGCATCCTTATTGACGTTCAACTCCACATGGAATATGGTGTTTCTGTACCGAGAGTCGCTCAGCAAGTTCAAGAAAACATTGAACAGACCCTCAGAACCATGACAGCTCTTGAAGTTCAAGGCATTAACATTCATGTGGTTGGAGTTGTTTTTGAACCAAAACCTGACCATGACTATACGGATAACCAGTAAAAAATCAAAGGGTTATTTCCCTTTGATTTTTTTATTTTTTAACATGGTTGGATAAGCTGATATTAACACAAACAATATCATTAACAGACCCTAACCATTGTGCTATTATCATCATGAGAAGGATAGTGAAAGGACGTTATTGATTGAAGAGAAGAGAGGCTCGTGAAAAAGCGGTTCAAGCGTTGTTCCATATTACATTGAATGATACGGGCATTCATGAGGCGTTAGACAATGTCAATGCCCAGCAGACGTCTGAACCGTTTATAAAAGAATTGCTAACAACGACGATCGAACACCGTGACACAATCGATGCATTGATCAAAAATTATCTCATTCATTGGCAGTTCGATCGATTAAGTCAGATGGATCGAACAATTATGCGCTTGGCTATTTGTGAGATTTGTTATTTCGGCGATATTCCAGCAGGTGTCAGCATTAATGAAGCCGTCGAATTAGCCAAAAAGTTTAGCGATCACGACGCGCATAAATTTATCAATGGCATTTTATCTAAAGTCGCAAACAATCATCATGAATAATTACGAAGATTTGGGGGAGTCCATATGAGTGGTGAACTAATTAATGGGAAACAACTGGCGCAAGAAAAACGTGACGAGATGAAGGCAGAAGTTGAAGCATTAAAAAATCAAGAAGGCGTTACACCTGGTCTGGCCGTTATTCTTGTCGGTGATCATCCAGCATCACATTCCTATGTCAAAGGGAAGGTCAAGGATTGTAAAGAGGTTGGGATTCATTCTGAACTGAAAACATTACCAGATACAGTTGACGAACAGACGTTATTAGATGAAATTGATAAGTATAACAATGATGATGCCATTGATGGGATTCTAGTTCAGCTGCCATTACCAGAGCATATTTCTGAGGATAAAGTCATTGATGCCATCAACCCTGAAAAAGATGTAGATGGTTTTCATCCTGTCAGTGTCGGTAAAATGCTACTTGGAAAAGAAACGTTTTATTCATGTACACCAGCAGGAATTATTGAAATGGTCAAATCCAAGCAGATTCCAATTGAAGGCAGCCATGTTGTGATTGTGGGTCGAAGTCACATTGTCGGCAAACCCGCCGGTATGTTGTTTCTGCAAAATAATGCTACCGTCACTTACTGTCACTCCCGTACCAAGGATATGTCTGCCATTACGAAACAAGCGGATATTCTTGTTGTTGCTGTCGGACAGGCCCAATTAATCGGTCCTGAGGATATCAAAGATGATGCGGTTGTTATTGATGTTGGTATGAATCGAAATGAGGAAGGCAAACTCGTTGGAGACGTTAACTTTGAAGCTGTTAAAGAAAAGGCTTCTTACATTACGCCTGTCCCTGGAGGCGTCGGACCCATGACAAGAACGATGCTTTTACATAATACTATTAAGTCTGCTCGTAACTGGAGAGAGTAACGGTTATGGTTGAACGTCGGTACATTAGCGTTTCGGCACTGACCCGGTATGTTAAACGCCGTTTGGAAAATGATCGCCATTTGAAAGACGTCTGGCTACGTGGGGAAATTTCAAATTTTAAACATCACAGCCGCGGTCACATGTATCTGACTTTGAAAGACCAAGGGTCACGGGTTTCAGCGGTTATGTTTGCAAGAAATAACCGGAGGCTCCCATTCAAGCCTGAGAACGGTATGAAGGTTCTTGTTCATGGTGATGTATCGGTGTATGAACCTTACGGGCAATATCAATTTTATATTAAAGACATGCAGCAGGACGGGATTGGCAATTTATATCTGGCCTTTGAACAGTTAAAAAAGAAATTGCAAACGGAAGGTTTGTTTGATCCAGCTTTGAAACAACCTTTACCATCGTATCCCAAAGAAATTGCTGTCGTAACATCTCCAACGGGTGCTGCCATACGCGATATGTTTTCGACTATTAAACGCCGGTTTCCCGCTGCCCGGATAACAGTTTTTCCCGTCCATGTCCAAGGGGAGTATGCCGCTCCATCAATTGTTCAAGCGATTGCGAAAATCAATCAATTAGGATGCGCCGACGTTATTATTATGGGAAGAGGCGGGGGATCCATTGAAGAATTATGGGCATTTAATGAAGAAAGTGTGGCAAGGGCGATTTATCAATCGTTACTCCCCATTATTTCCGCCGTCGGGCATGAGACAGATTATACGATTGCCGATTTCGTCAGCGATGTCCGGGCAGCGACACCGACAGGAGCCGGTGAACTCGTTGTCCCACATATACAGGATATTCAGGAACGGATCAATGACCGTGTTAACCGCTTATTCACAGCTATGAATCAAAAAATCAGCCGGGAAAAGGAACGACTGATCCGCTTAAGACAATCTTATGCTTTTAAATATCCGACTCAATTGGTCAGACAAAAAGAACAAGATCTGGATCATTCCATGGAACGGTTGCTTTTACACACAAGGAATCATGTTAGAAGCAACCGGGAGGCGCTGAACCGTTCTGAACAGTTAATTAACAAACATCACCCAGAAGAGCAAATCAAGCATTTACGGGGAACCCTACAACAATATATGAATCGGCTAAACCGTAATATGAAAGTGATTCAACAGACAAAAGCGACAGAACTGAATAATCATATCCGGCAATTACAAGCGTACAGTCCGCTTAATGTGATGGCACGTGGGTTCACACTAACTTATAATGAAAATGACGACCTAGTTAAGAGCGTGAAAAAGATTGCGCCTGGACAAGCTGTTCGTGTGAAATTTCAAGACGGTATGGCTGACTGCCAAGTATGGGGCATAGAAGAGGAGGATGATTCATGAGTGATGAAAACCAAAAAACATTAACATTTGAACAATCGATGGATAAGCTTGAAACTATCGTTCAAAAACTTGAAGAAAATGATGTCCCTTTGGAAGAAGCGATTCAATTGTTTCAAGAAGGGATGACGCTATCAAAACAATGCCATCTTCGCTTGGAAAAAGTTGAAAAGCAAATGGATCAAATCCTTAAGGATGATGGGCGTATGGAGCCATTCAATGTTCAGGGAGACGAAGCACAGTGACACAATCATTATCTGTTTTTTTAAGACAAGAGCGAGATACAGTGAATACGAACTTAATCGCCTTTGTACAAAGCATGAACGCTCCACAGTTTTTAAAGGATGCAATTATTTATTCAATTAAAGCCGGGGGCAAACGGTTACGCCCGATTCTTCTATTGGCTGTGATTGAGGCGTTTGGTAAAGACCGTGATTTAGGCTTCGCCCCGGCGTGCGCTTTAGAAATGATTCATACTTACTCTTTGATTCACGATGACTTGCCAGCCATGGATGACGATGACTTAAGACGGGGTCAACCGACCAACCATAAGATGTTTGGTGAAGCAACGGCAACCCTAGCTGGAGATGCTTTGTTAACCTATAGTTTTGAATGTCTGGCTAACGAAGACCAATTATCACCGATCCTCAGAACCCAACTCGTATCGGGATTGGCCCATGCCGCGGGACCTGCTGGTATGGTTGGTGGACAATCCGATGATTTATCCGCAGAAGGCAGGGTGCTAACTTTAGAAGAGCTTGAAAGCATTCACCAACGAAAAACCGGACGCTTGCTTGCTTTTGCTGTTGAGGCCGGTGCCAAAATTGCCGGCGCCGCTTATGAGCAACAAAAGGCGTTGATGTCGTATGCTCGTTATATTGGGCTCGCCTTCCAGATTCGGGATGATATTCTGGATGTTGAGGGTGAAGAAGGTACCTTAGGAAAATCAGTTGGTAGTGATGTGACCAACGAAAAAAGCACGTATCCGAAATTGTTAGGACTTGAAGAAACGAAAATTAAGTTAGATCACTATATTGAGAAAGCCCTTCATAGTCTCCAAGAGGCGAATGTCCCTTTTCCTAGGCGATTACAGGAATTAGCGTATTATATCGTTGAAAGAGATTATTAAAATAAGTGAAATGACTCATTCCTCTGTATATGTTTTTGTTCTAGATATCAAACTAAGAACAAACATGAAACGGAGGGATTTTATTATGTACAATCCGAGACAATGGCAAATCGAAAACTTGAAAAAGTCAGGGGTTCCTGCCGATCTCTTTGATGATGTCATCATTTCTGATTATGAACCCTATCCGGGACATCTTAATAAAGTGAAACAATCGTCACATGCCTTATCGGATGTTGAAGAACTGTCTACTCAAGAGAAGTCGGATTCGAAAAGCTGGCAACAGCGGAACAATGACGATTGGGCTTAACTTATAGTGCATTGAAACTGGATAGTAAGTATGATATAATAATCACAGAATGCCAAGGTGGTGCAGTATTCTAGTCAGCCAACCGTTTTTGAAGGCGGGCCTAAAAATCCGCCAAAGGGCACATCGATGAAGTTCCTGATTTTGGCTTGGAGCGCCCAGCTTTGGGTCAATATTGGGAGTAAAGAATGTAGGGCGATCCACAAGGGCATGTGGGCGATGACCCTGCATTCGCGGAGACTCAGAGCAGCTTGTAGCTGTTTTGAGGAAAACCTGATGATGGCCGTCTGATTAGACGTCACCTGTCAGTGTAGCCTGCCTTGAGTGGGGATGAGGGGATTATGACTTTATAGGCACACCGTGTTTGGCCGACTGGTTGTGGCTAATGTCATATGAAATTATCGCTGCAAAAGAGGCTAAGAAACGGCTTGGACTGTTGAGGAAAACTCCTAGACTGTTCATTTAATGACATTTAAAGGGGATTGTAGTGCGGACTAAGTGGTGATCCAGTTCAACGCTTGGTGACAACGTTGGTTAGGCTTTAAATGGAAACTACCGGGACGGCGACGTCTGGGCAGCCTTTCGGGAAAACCTACTGGACCTAAGCCGCAGCGTTTACCCTTTAAGTGACCACCGTTTTATTCCTATCTTTTACATATAATAAGGAAACGATTAGGATGAAGATTAATATAAAGAAATCCATAAAATGGAGTTTAGGAATAGCCGTTATCACGCTCGTGTTAGCGGCTCTTTTTTCGATAATCTCCAATGGCCTTTTAAGTGGTCTTTCATGGTATGCCGGTGTTGTTATCGTATTGGCCATTGTCATAACGGGCATTTGTTTTGATATTATTGGCGTAGCGGCCACTGCCTCTGATGAAAAACCATTTCATGCTATGGCTGCGGATAAAGTTCCAGGGGCCAAACATGCTATTATGATTGCCAGGAATGCCGATAGATTTGCGAGTTTTTGTAATGATGTGATTGGTGATATCTCGGGTGTTGTCAGCGGGACGGCTTCAGCCGTTGTTGTCTTAGATTTGGTCATTTCGCTCGGACAGGGAGAAGGGTCATTTCTCTATAGCCTTATATCAGTTATTTTCGCGTCTCTGGTAGCGGCCTTAACGGTTGCTGGGAAGGCTTTTGGCAAAACAATTGCTATTAGTAATGCCACGAAAATTATCCATTATGTGGGTCGATTATTATACTTCTTTGAGACCCGGTTCCGTGTTAAAATTATTAATACCAAAAAAAAGAAGGTCACGAATCGTAACGTCAAAGGTGAGTGATGACATTGGATTTAGAATCCATACAAAATCCTGATTTTTTAAAGACCTATTCGGTTAAAGACATGGAGGCACTAGCCCAAGATATCCGGCAATTTTTAATTGAAAAATTGTCAGTGACGGGGGGGCATTTAGGTCCTAACCTTGGTGTCGTTGAATTAACTTTAACGCTGCACAAACTATTTGATAGTCCTAAGGACAAAATTATTTGGGATGTCGGACATCAATCTTATGTTCATAAAATATTGACTGGCCGATCTAATCAATTTGACGGCATCCGTCAATTCCATGGTATGTGCGGATTTCCGAAGCGGCGTGAAAGTGAACATGACGTTTGGGAAACGGGACATAGTTCAACATCTCTTTCGGCTGCGATGGGAATGGCAACTGCTCGAGACATCAAAGGGACAGATGATCATGTGATAGCAGTCATCGGTGATGGTGCGTTGACCGGCGGCATGGCATTGGAAGCGCTCAATCACATTGGGCACGAACAAACTGATATGACAATTATTTTAAATGATAATGAAATGTCAATCGCCCCCAATGTTGGCGCCCTTAATAATATGTTAGGACGTTTGCGAACGGCTGGGAAATATCAACGTGTCAAAGACGACGTTGAATTGATTATGAAAAAAATCCCTGCTTTTGGAAGCCGGTTGGCATCGGCGGCTGAACGTGTCAAAGATACTTTTAAATACATGTTTGTTTCAGGAATGTTTTTTGAAGAATTAGGCTATACGTACTTGGGTCCGGTGAATGGTCATGATTTTGAAGATCTTCATACGAGTATCCAATATGCCAAAAAGACAAAGGGGCCGACAATTGTTCATGTCTCGACGCAGAAAGGTAAAGGCTACAAACCAGCCGAGACGGATTCTGTAGGAACATGGCATGGTCCCGGACCTTATAAAATTGAATCCGGTGACTTTATCAAACCAGTTGATCCGCCGCCTGCTTACAGTCAAGTGACAAGCGATACAATTGAAGCCTTGGCTCATGAAGATGATCGTATTGTGGTCATTACGCCTGCCATGACAGTGGGGTCAAAACTTGAAAAGTTCCGAAAAGCATTTCCTGATCGGCTGTTTGATGTTGGCATTGCTGAACAGCATGCGACAACGATGGCAGCGGGTCTAGCGACACAAGCAATGAAACCCGTTGTTTCGATTTATTCAACATTTATGCAAAGGGCTTATGACCAATTAGTGCATGATGTCTGCCGCCAGAACTTAAATGTGTTCTTTACTGTGGATCGTAGTGGTTTAGTAGGGGCTGATGGTGAAACCCATCAAGGTGTATTCGATGTTGCCTTTTTACGCAGTCTCCCTAACATGGTCATCATGATGGGTAAAGATGAAAACGAGCTGCGCCAGCTTGTTAATACAGGCATTCAATATGATGAAGGTCCGATTGCTTTAAGATTACCAAGAGGTAATGGTCTCGGTGTGCCAATGGACAATGATTTACAAACGTTTCCCATTGGGCAGTGGGAAACGCTACGTGAGGGTACGGATCTTGCCATACTCTCCTTTGGTCCAATGCTGCAAACCGCTTTAACTGCTGCCAAGCAACTGCAATCTGAAGGTGTATCAGCCAGAGTCATTAACGCACGATTTATCAAGCCTTTGGATGAACAGATGTTGCAGGGCTTAGCTGAAACAGGGATGCCGGTACTGACGGTTGAAGAAAGCATTTTACAAGGTGGTTTTGGCAGTGCTGTGCTGGAATACTTTCATCAACATGGCTACCATCATCAACAAGTAAAGAACATGGGAATTCCTGACCGGTATATTGAACATGGCAATGTCAAAGATCTACTTAAGGAAATTGGCTTAACGGATCAAGACATTGTTCGCGAAGCCAAATGGCTGCTTCCGAAAACTCAGGAAACAAAGAAGGCGCACTAAGTCAATGAAAGAACGTATTGATGTCATACTCGTTAACCAAGGATATTTTGATTCGAGAGAGCAAGCTAAACGCGCGGTCATGGCCGGTCTTGTTTTCTCTGGATCAGAACGCATTGACAAGCCCGGAAGCAAGATTGATGCCAATACTCTCTTAAGGGTTAAAGGCCAATCAATCCCTTATGTTGGTCGGGGTGGTCTGAAACTTGAAAAAGCACTTGACGTTTTTGATTTAACGGTGAAAGATCATCGAATGCTTGATATCGGATCATCGACAGGTGGTTTTACCGACTGTGCGCTGCAGAATGGTGCTGCACTTGTTTATGCATTAGATGTCGGCTATAATCAATTGGCGTGGAAGCTGCGCCAGGATGAGCGTGTGGTTGTTATGGAACGGACAAACTTCCGTTATAGCACACCGGATGATTTCATTTGTGGTACTCCATCTAGGGCAACGATTGACGTATCCTTTATCTCTTTAAAAATGATCTTCCCAGTTTTAGATGCTATATTAACTCCTGATGGTGAAGGAATTGCTCTGATTAAACCTCAGTTTGAGGCTGGGCGTGATGAGGTCGGTAAAAAGGGGATCGTTCGGGACCCTGGTGTACATTTGGATGTGATTAAGGATATTGTCACGTTTATGAAGGAAACGGGGTTTAGTGTACTTAGTCTAGATTCGTCTCCGGTCACTGGTGGAGACGGTAATATTGAATTCCTATGCCATTTTAAACGTCATGGGCAAGAGGATGCAGAGATCGTCCCTAGTGAAGCAGATATAAGACATATTGTTGAAAAAGCCCACCAACGTCTGAAGCAGCGATAATCGTTGCTTCTTTTTGTATGGGTTGACGATTGGCATGATTAAGCTAATATAGGATTAGGAACATTCGTTTCGGAAAGGATGGTTGCCATGCTCGCCGAATTACATATCGAAAATTTTGCTATTATTGATGAAGTCCATTTAACCTTTGAGAAGGGGTTGACGGTTTTAACTGGGGAAACGGGTGCGGGAAAATCCATTATTTTGGATGCGATTCATCTGCTTCTTGGGGCCAGAGGTTCAGTGGAATACGTCCGTCATGAAGCTAATAAGACGGATATCGAAGCGCTGTTTCACATCGGAGATGATCATCCTAGTCATCAGGGATTGGATGAACTAGGGATTGAGATTGAAGAAGGCATTTTAATTATCCGGAGAACCATTTCGAAAAATGGTAAAAGCACGTGTCGCATCAATGGAAAACTCGTGACATTGGCTCATGTACGAACAGTTGGTCAATATTTAGTTGATATTCACGGTCAGCACGAACATCAAGAATTGATGCAATCCGACAAACATATCCTGATGCTTGACAGATTTGGCGGTGAACCTCTTAAAGAGGCTAAAACTTCTTATAAGGTGCATTATGATGAAGCTAAGGCTATTCAGACAAGAATACAGACCTTACAGGAAAATGAACAGCATGTTGCACAACGATTAGATTTATTAGCTTATCAAATCAATGAAATTGGTGAGGCTGAATTGACGGTTGGTGAGGAAGAAGATCTTCTCGAAGAACGGACAAAATTGGCTAACTTTGAACGCTTGTATCAAGGCCTTAACCAGAGTTATGACGCAATTAACAGTGACAATAAAGGGTTGGATTGGCTTAGACAGGCTATGAACGAATTAGAAGATGTTCAGGAGCTTGATAAAGGATTAAAATCCGTGTACGAACAGGTTGCTAACAGTTTTTATATTCTTGAAGAACAGGCCTTTTATCTTCGCGATCAATTGGACACAATGGAATATCAGCCGGAAAAGTTGGAAATGATTGAAACAAGACTTAATGATATTCAAATGCTTAAACGAAAGTATGGCTCAACGATTAGTGATATTCTCGAGCACTTTGACAATATACAAAAAGAGTATGATGAATTAAAGCATCGCGATGTAACTTTAGATGGGTTGCAACATGATTATCAAGTCGCGATGGATAAACTCAGAGAAAAGGCTGATCGCCTTCATAACCTTAGGTTAGAGACGGCAGACAGTCTCGCTCAAAATATTAATCAGGAATTAAACGACTTATACATGGAAAAAGCCGTATTTGATATTTCAGTACGGCAATCAGATCAAATCGAACGAATAGAAGGTTATGGAGCAAACGGGGCTGATCATGTTCAGTTTTTGATTGCTAGTAATCCTGGCGAACCGCTGAAACCACTGGCAAAGATCGCTTCAGGCGGAGAGTTGTCCCGGATTATGTTAGCGATTAAATCACGTTTTAAATCATTTCAGAATGTCACCTCCATCATTTTTGATGAAGTCGATACGGGTGTCAGTGGCCGTGTAGCGCAAGCCATGGCAGAGAAAATATACGGTCTGTCAGCGTCTTCGCAAATTTTTTGTATTACGCATTTACCACAAGTTGCTGCGATGGCTGATCACCATCTATATATATCTAAACAAACCGATAATGAACGGACAGCGACGAAGGTCGATACCTTAACGGCAGGCGAGACCGCACAAGAAATCGGACGTATGATCTCAGGGGCAGAAATGACCAATTTAACCATGCAGCATGCCGAAGAATTGCTTGATCTTGCTGAGGAAATGAAATCAGGCTCATGAAAAGCTATCCACTCTTGGATAGCTTTTTCGTTACAAATAGTTATAATTCAGGCCACGGAAGGTAACCTTATAAATGCGGTGATAAAAGGTGTGGGTTAGGAGCGAGGAGAGTGAAATATGAGGCGTTCGGACTTCTTTAGAAAGGTGACAGGCATGATTCTCCTTGGCTTCTTATTGAGCCTTGGATTTTTTCAACCCATTAAAGAATATTTCCATATACCCCAAGAAATAACACTTTTTAATAGTGAGTCTTCAACGCTCGCTTCAAGTATACCGGCATCGGCCAACCTTGATGTTACTGATCAGAACATTGCGGCTGCATCAGCAACAAAGGATCAAGTTCAAATGACGGGAAAAAAGACAGGGGACACTGAGATGACTGTATCAGTCGGTAACGTTCCTGTAAAAAAAGTCGATGTGAAAGTGTCACCTGATTTAAAATTGGTTCCAGGAGGGCAATCAGTCGGTGTACAACTTAGTTCGAAGGGTGTCATGGTTGTAGGATTTCATTTAATTAAAACCCAGCAAGGTGAAAAATCACCCGGCGAAAAAGCAGGTATACAAGTCGGGGACATCATTACTAAAATCAATGGCAATCAAATTGAAAGCATGTCAGACGTTAAAAAGTATGTGAGGCAATCTGGTGAATCAGGCGAACCACTCAAATTAACGGTCAAGCGTCATGACAAGGTTGTTAAGAAGGAACTGCAACCTGTTAAGGATAAACAAAGTCAGAAGTACCGAATTGGTATCTATATTCGTGATTCGGCAGCAGGGATTGGTACGTTAACCTTCTACGATCCCAAATCCGGAAAATATGGCGCTCTCGGTCACGTGATTTCAGATATGGATACGAAGGAACCGATTGTCGCCGATGATGGAAAAATTGTTAAGTCTGAAATAACCGCGATTGATAAAGGCGAAGATGGTCAACCAGGAGAAAAAATTGCTCAGATTAAGTCAGATGGTAAGGCTATAGGTAATATTACTAAAAATACACCATTTGGTATTTATGGTGAACTCAATCAAGAACTTAAGAAAAGCCAATTCAATAAGCCAATGCCAATTGCCTTACCGAAGGAAGTTAAAGAGGGTCCGGCAAAAATATTAACGGTTATAGACGGAAATAAAATTCAGGCTTTTGATGTTAAAGTCGTGAACTCCATCTCGCAGAAATTCCCTGCAACCAAAGGCATGGTGATCAAAATCACTGATCCTAAATTATTGGATAAAACCGGCGGTATTGTTCAGGGGATGAGCGGCAGTCCGATTATTCAAGATGGAAAAATAATTGGCGCTGTGACTCACGTTTTCGTTAATGACAGTACTCAAGGCTATGGCGTTCATATCGAATGGATGCTGAAAGAGGCGGGTATTGACATTTATAAAGATGATCAAGGCAGAAAAGAAGCGAGCTGATCCAAGCTCCTTCTTTTTTTTGCTATCTGGTTTTGAATGATAAAAATTATTGGAACGATTGACGCTTATTTTGGAACGGTTCGGGTTGAATCTGGAACGGTGAATGCCCGTTTTGGAACGGTCAAGGCTCAATTTGGAACGATGAAAACATTCCTAGGAACGACCGGTTTTTGAACGCCAGCCGTCAAATAAGCAACGCTCAAGAACAAAAGGGATAAAATATGGAGAACTTTTGGGACGCATTTTGCGTCTTTTTTTAATGTGAAATTGCCGACGATGCCTTGGCAGGGATCTACAATATGAGTGGAGAAGTTGGTTGAAGCATGATATTGATTTAGAGCAGTGCTTTCACTTAAAAGAAGCTATAAACGAAAACGAAAAGAAATATAAATAGAGGGGATATTGAATTGTTGAGGCATAGAGAAGTTAATTGAAGCAGGAGTTTAGCAGGGGAGGAAGAACAAACATGGATGCCGTATTTGAAACTGAACAATCAATTTTTAATTATCGTGTAGCAGGAGTTTGGATAGAAGGGGATCATGTATTGTTACATAAGGCAGTAGACGATGATCATTGGGCACTTCCTGGGGGCAGAGTCAAAATTGCCGAAGAATCTGAAACAAGTATTAAAAGAGAAATGGTTGAAGAACTTGGCATCGAAGTTAAGGTTAATCATACCATTTGGATCATTGAAAACTTCTTTAACTTCGGTTCAAGAGACTATCACGAAATTGGATTTTATTATAACATTTCACCGGTTGATCGTTCATCTCACCTTACAACCGATGCTTTTTACGGACTTGAGGGAGAACGGCTCATTTATCAATGGGTCCCCATTGAAGAACTGAACAATCTTATCTTATATCCCGTCTTTTTAACAGCAGCTTTAAAAGACATACCTACGCATACGGAACATTTGGTTGTTAGACAATAAATTCAAACGATGTTTGGAGGATTAAAATAAATATTGCTCATTTTTATCCTTTTCTAGAAAACTCGAATGTAACGGATAAAAATGGCGTTAATTGGCTACTTTATTATCAAAAATAGTAGTTCAAAAGTGACCTATTTGATAAGAGCGAGTTAAGGGTTTAGCTCGCTCTTTAAGATTTTTCGACAAGCGTGTTGATTATTGACTCTATTCGTCGAAAAAACGAGTATTTGGGAGAAAACAAGAGTAAAATCGAAAAAACCTAGAAATTTTGAAAAACAGAAAAGGAATTCTTTTATTTTTGTCGAAACTGTATTATGGGAAAATAAGCTTGAGGAGGAACTGCATTGGAAAAAATTAAAGTGGTTTTAACGGATGATAATCAGGAACTCACAACGTTGATTCAAGAGTATATGTCCACACAGGAAGATATTGAAATTGTTGGAACAGCCTTTAATGGGCAAGAATGTCTGTCCGTTATACAAGACACGAAACCAGATGTTCTTGTATTAGATATTATTATGCCTCATTTGGACGGTCTCGGAGTTTTGGAACATATCCGTAGTGATGGATCAATGCCGCAGCCGAATATTATTATGTTAACGGCGTTTGGACAAGAAGATGTGACTAAAAAAGCGGTTGAGTTTGGGGCTTCTTATTTTATTTTAAAGCCATTTGACATGGAAAACTTGGCGAATAACATTCGGCAGGTCAACGGGAATAAGACACCGTTAATGCAAACGGGTCGCAGTGTTGCCGAAAGCATGGTACAGGGAACGAATGTTGAATCTAAGCCAAAAACCCAAAATCTCGACGCCAGCATCACAAATATTATTCACGAAATCGGTGTTCCAGCGCATATTAAAGGCTATATGTATTTACGTGAAGCGATTTCCATGGTTTATAAAGACATTGAGTTACTAGGTTCCATTACTAAAGTCCTTTATCCAGATATTGCGAAAAAGTACAAAACGACATCAAGCCGCGTCGAACGCGCGATTCGTCACGCTATTGAAGTAGCATGGAGTCGCGGCAACATCGAATCGATCTCGAAAATGTTCGGCTATACGGTTTCCATGTCGAAGGCGAAACCTACAAACAGTGAATTTATTGCGATGGTCGCTGACAAACTGAGGATTGAACATAAGGCGGTATAACTCATAGAATCTTACATAAATGACTATTGAAGCAAAGCACTTTATGGCAGAGTTCAGAGCTCTGCCTTTCCTTGAGTTAAACGAATGTATGTAGCAGGATTATAAAAAGCGATAGATGTCGCTGCGACTTTTTAATGATCATTAGGCATACCTGGTGGATAATAGTGGGGTGGAACCTTTATCCAGCCTCGCTTACGCATGAACACTTTCATTTCCGCACCGAATACAGCTTTTTCAGCTTGAAACTCCATAAACATGAGTGAAACATCACTTCTTATGGCTTGGGTAGATGCTGTAGCGCATAATGTCGTTGCATAAGCTGTTTTTATTGAAATACCGTTTGCAATTTCATCGTCCGTTAATTTGACACCTAAAGGAATGTCTTTTGGGTTGGAATCTGGCTTGTTTTCTGGCATTGGCGGTAAAGTGACGCCTTCTTTTAGCATGAAATTTTCTATCCGCTTTGTTTGTGTTTGACATTCTTTTTTACTTTTTTGAAGAACCTGCCTCAGTTCATCATCTGTGGTCGTATTTAGGGCTGCTTTCATATACATTTCCGCTTCATTAATAGTTGTATAATAAAACCAACAATAATAAACTTCACCTACATGTAAGGGTTGCTTGGGTTCATTGTCAACAAGGGTTTTCATTGTCTTCAAAGCCGCTTCAATTGGATTAGCCATGCTTAAGCCTCCGTACATTTTAAAAAATTTTTTCGCTGTGTACGATATTCGTGTTAGATTGGAAAGATGCTTTAACGTTTCTTTCTGATCGTGTTAATAATCCAAAGCGTTTGTAGAAACGAGGCAATCATTGCTATTGCTGTTTGGACGACGTTTAGTTTTCTGTTTTGTTGTCTATTTGTAAACAATTTTATCACCAATAACACCTTCCTTGCCGTTATACCTAAAATTAGTTTGCCCATACTGTTTATCGAAATATGCAAATTTATCATGGCGTTTGTTTTTCGTTTTACAAATCGCTATGACTTTATGGAGCCAAAAAACTTGAAATCACGCCTATAACCTTTTATCATCATACTCAATGAGCCACATTTACTTGATGTTTTTGATAGGAGGAAGAAACAATGGAAGATAAAATAGCAATAACTTCTGGTGATGTTGAAATAATATATAATATGGCGACAACGTTGTTTCAGGCGTTATCTATGGGTGAAACCTTGACTTCTGAAGAGCAGGAGTTATTGAGAAAATTATTTGACAGCGTTAGCGAAGAAGAGCAACAAGAGTTAGAGTCTACATATGATCAGGTTGTGAACTATTTCAGATAAATAATTAAAAGGGCTTGGATGATCATCCAAGCCCTTTTATTAGGAATTTCTATGTTTCTGTGCTTTATTCTGGAGTTCCTCGATCACGTCATGCAAAGACAGCAATTCATATAAAAGTACCAGGCGCTCAGAAAAATGGTGTCTGTATAGGTCACTCTGCGTACAATTTTCATGTTCTCGAATATGAACAAAAAGATCATCCAATTGTTCGACCAAGACATAGTGCTTGTCGGATATGCCTTCGCCAAGATTTTGATAGATTTCGCCAAGGGAACATCCAACTTTTTTAATTAATGCTTTCTCAGATTCAGTGTAAGCATCTTCAGGCAAATCAATATAGATCATGTTACCTATGTGGTACATGACTTTTTGTAATTGTTCAAGGATGCGCTGATCACGATTCAATGTGTACAATTCTTCAGTAGAGCGGCGATGAAAACGGGTTTCATTCTGCTGGTAGCGAACGAGACGAAAGGCGCGCTCCAAATCATGATTTAAATTTTGGTATTTCGTCATCGTTTGTTCACATTGACCCAGTTCATTCGTGAAATATCGATTAAGAATATCGCCCGTCTCATAGTAGATGGTTGTAATTGACTTTTGAATCATTTGCAAGTACTTTGGTGGCAAAATAAAGTAATTAATCAGTGTGGCCACTGTTATCCCCGTTAATGTCGTAGCGAGACGAATCATAAACGAATCTAAGTAATTCCCATAAGTTTCCGGAATCATGGCGACAGCCGTTAATACAGCTACGATCATACCAACGTGCAATTTCAAGATATGACAGGTGATTAAGGTTAAACAAGCTGCTAATGTATAGGTTATGGCATGTTCTTGTAGAATGAATTCAAAAAACATTGCATAAGCAGCACCGATTGCTGATGCCGGGAATCGTATAAGTCCTTTTTTTATGGAGTCCGCGGATGTAGGCTCAATTGATACGATTGCAGCAACAACCGCGAACATAGGTGGCCAATGCAGCCATTCACAGATATAGGCTGTAATTAACGCAGCAAGACACGTTTTTATAATACGATTACCGATCCAATGACTGACATTCATTCGTTTCCATCTCCAAAACTTGGTGTTCATTAATGATCGCGTTGACCTTCCTGACTAGGGTGCTCTTGGTAAAAAATATCTTGAGACGGCAAAGCCAATTTCACGCCATTCCTATCAAGAATGGCCATAATCTTAAGATTAATATCTTCTCGGACACTTAACCATTTGTCCCAATTGGTGCTTTTAGTAAAAAAGTACAATAATATATCGTGACTTGATGGATTAAACTCGTAAAAATGGACATAAAACTCTGGGTCAATATCATCATGATCATGAAGCAGACTGCGTATATCGTCTGAACATTGCTTAATTAACTGTGGTTCCGTGTGGTAGTGGAGGCGCAAATGAAAATAAATTTGCCGCTTCCCCATTCGCGACCAGTTAGTAATAGGATCATTGGCTAATGTAGAATTTGGAACTGTTACTAAGGATTGTTCGAAGGTCCTCACTTTTGTTGAACGAAAATTAATATCTTCAATAATCCCTTGGACTGAGGGTGTTTCAATCCAATCGCCGATTGTAAATGGTGTTTCCGTGATAATGATAATACCGCCGAACATATTGCTTAAAGTATCCTTAGCTGCTAAAGCGATGGCTAATCCGCCGAGCCCCATTCCAGCCACTAATCCGTTAATGGGATATCCCCACTCATACGCAATGATGGTAATTACAAGGACAATAATGGTTAATTTAGACACCTTTGTAATAAACGGTGTGACAATTTGATCAAATTTAAAATTGTATTTGGTTTTGACACGATAGAAAATGTCATGAACGGATGTGTCAGCCAAATTATAGAGTCCCCAACCGACCAGTCCGATCAAGATGGTTCGAAACAAGTGGGAAATCAACATGTCAATATCAGCCGAAAAAGGAAGATAGGTTAATGAAAAATAAATGCCCAGCCATTTAAATGCAAAATTTAATGGACGGTGAAAAGCGGTCAGTATCCTGTTATCCCAATCGGTTTTTGTACGTGTTGTTAGGTTCGTAAAAAATTTAAGAAAAACCTTTGAGATAGGTGCGCTTAAAAACCAAAATAAGATAAAAATGAGGACGGCGATACCGATATTGACGAAATTAAATGACTGAAACCAATTTACAAGATCGTCGATCATACCAAAACTCCATTCAAGTAGCGAAATGAAGCCGCAACATTTAGCGGCCTTTATTTTTATAACGTTTAGAAACATAGTTGCGTTTTCGGTCACGGTACAAAATCCAACCAGCAACGAACGCGATCCCTACTATGAATACAATGAACCCGACTAGAAATTGCAACCATAAAAAAGGGTAGGGAACGTTTAATAAGTTAAATAGGGTATCACGCATTAATTTAACGCCATAAACAGCAAGGATACCGGGAAAAACTAAAATAATCAAGGCCATCAATCGGGTCATAAACAGTCACCTATTTTCTCAGACTCTAGTTGTTATTTTAGACAAGTTTCAGCACACTGTCCATTGTATGAAAAGAAATTCTCGGATATAATATAGGTATGAAAAAACTTGCAAAGGTGGTGACTGTCCATGAAAACAGTTGCCATTATTGGCGGCACAGATCAAGCGTTAAGATTAATGACGGCATTTTCAACCCATGATAATATTTCAATCCAATGGTTGATTGTTTCGGATTCAGCTGATCCTGCCATCTCGTATGCTGAAAATCAAGGTATTAAAATATCTCACAATTGGGAACGTGTCATTGCTGATTCGATTGATTTGATCGTTTTTACGGTACCGAACCATCCTAAATTCATGTCAATCGCCCAGAATAAAGGGAATGGCAGTGTTATTATTCCTTATCAAGTAGTTGAACAGATGACCAAATTAGTTGATGAAAAGGAAGCTCTCATTCAACAATTGAAGGATCAAACGTATCAACAAACGATGATTTTAACCTTGACTCAGGATGCTATGATTGCGATCGATGTGAATGAACAAGTGACCGTTTTTAATCCTAGTGCCGAGCGTATGACGGGCTTATCGCATCAAGATGTTATGGGTCGGGCAATTCAAGAAGTTATGCCGACGTCAAAGTTGCCACGGGTTTTGGCATCGGGTCAATCTGAAGTGAATCAGGGCCAAGATCTTGATAACGGAACCAAAATTATTACAACTCGGCAGCCGATACGTGCTCATGATGGCTTCATCTATGGCGCTTTTGCAGTGTTCAAGGATATTACAGAGGTTGAGCAACTGGCTGAAGAAGTCACGAATCTGAAAAGTATTCAAACTATGTTGAATGCAGTTATTCAGTCTTCAGAAGAAGCGATTTCTGTTGTTGATGAGCACGGTAAAGGGATCATGATTAATCCTGCTTATACGAGAATGACTGGATTAACGGAAGAAGATGTTATCGGGAAACCGGCAACAGCGGATATTTCCGAAGGGGCCAGCATGCATATGAAAGTCTTACAAACACGTAAGCCGGTCAGAGGCGTCCGCATGAAGGTTGGACAAGCCAGAAAAGATGTCATTGTTAACGTCGCTCCTATTATTGTGAATGGCAAGTTAAAAGGCAGCGTGGGGATTATCCATGACATGTCAGAAATCACGAATATGACAAAGGAACTGAACCGTGCCCGACAAATTATCCGAACATTGGAAGCGAAATATTCATTTGATGACATTAAGGGTCACTCCGAGGAAATTGAGCTCGTCATTGAACAAGCTAAATTAGCGGCTACGACACCAGTAACGATTTTATTACGCGGTGAATCAGGCACGGGCAAAGAGTTATTCGCTCACGCGATACATAATGCTAGCAAACGAAAATATAACAAATTTGTTCGCGTCAATGGTGCGGCTATTTCGGAACACTTATTGGAAAGTGAATTGTTTGGGTATGAAGAAGGGGCTTTTACGGGTGCTAAGAAAAGCGGCAGACGAGGATATTTTGAAGAGGCGGATGGCGGGAGTTTGTTTCTTGATGAGATCGGTGAATTGTCATTGCAGATGCAAGCTAAGTTATTGCGTGTTCTTCAGGAAAAAGAGATTGTTAGAGTTGGCGGCACGAAGCCGATCCCCGTCAATGTACGAGTGATTACAGCGACAAACGTTAATCTTGAGAAACGCATCGCTGATGGAGCTTTTCGCGAAGATCTATACTATCGCTTGAATCGAATGCCAATTTTTATTCCGCCCTTAAGGCAACGCAAGGAGGATCTCGCCCCGTTGAGCCATCATTTGTTAAATAAAATCAACCAAGACTTTGGGCGTAATGTGGAGCGCATCTCAGAGGCGGCACTGGATCAATTAAAGGTCTATCATTGGCCGGGGAACGTTAGAGAGCTCGAGAATGTCTTGGGCCGAATCGTGATTCACATGGGTTTTCATGAAAATGAAATTATCGCGGGTCATATCCCCACATTGAAACATGAATCATTGGAGGATACGACACAGCCAATAACGATTGATAGCAATGGTAAATCGCTAAATGCTACAATGGAAACTTACGAAAAACAAGTGATTCAACAAGCTTTGGCTGAAAATAACGATAATAAAACAAAAACGGCCCAACAGTTAGGCATTTCCGTCCGGGCGCTTTATTACAAATTGAACAAGCACAACCTTGAAGAAAGTAGCACGCAATAACTTGCATGTGTGCAAAATATTGCAGAGATGCGATCATTGAAATGAAGCGCTTTCATAGAAATCGGACTTGGCATTGAAATTGCATATGACTGTTGAATGAAAATGGCGTTCAATCGATGGGGATCTATTTAACCAAAAGGCTGTCTTATAAATGATTGCTGTTTTTAAGAAATCTTAGATGAAATCACGTAGACTCCTGCGGGAACTGCGGCCAGAGAGCAACAATCTATACGAAAAGAGCTTGCCGAAAAGATCCCTTCGTCAAATAAACTGAACGCTATGAATGTTGAGGCTAGTTGTAAAGGCTTGAGGCAAACAAGGAGGCTACATGATGGAAATTACAAAATATATGGAAACGCATGATTATGAACAATTGGTTGTCTGTCAAGACAGGGAATCTGGATTAAAAGCATTTATTTGCATTCATGATACGACGCTAGGTCCAGCGCTTGGTGGAACAAGGATGTGGACGTACGATTCAGAAGATGATGCTATTGAAGATGCGATGCGCTTGGCTCGCGGCATGACTTATAAAAACGCAGCTACAGGACTTAATCTTGGCGGCGGTAAAACAGTCGTGATGGGTGACCCGCGAAAAGATAAAAATGAAGCCATGTTTCGTGCACTAGGTCGGTTTATACAGGGATTGAATGGTCGTTACATTACAGCAGAGGATGTTGGAACAACGGTGGATGACATGGATTTGATTCATGAAGAAACCAATTATGTCACAGGGATTTCTCCAGAATTCGGATCATCTGGTAATCCGTCTCCTGTCACAGCTTATGGTGTTTACAAAGGAATGAAGGCATCGGCCAAAGCCGCATTCGGTGATGATTCTTTAGATGGGAAGACGGTTGCTGTTCAAGGGGTTGGTACAGTCGCATTTACGCTATGCGAACATTTGCATGAAGAAGGAGCCAACTTAATCGTTACGGATATTAATGAAGAAGCCGTCGAGCGCGCCGTAAAAGCCTTTGGTGCCAAAGCTGTTTCTACCGATGAAATTTATAGTGTCGATTGTGACATTTTTGCTCCTTGTGCATTGGGTGCGGTCATTAATGATGATACGTTACCTTCCTTAAAAGCAAAAGTGATTGCAGGATCGGCGAATAATCAATTGAAGGCTGATGAACATGGTGAAGCCTTGTACAATAAAGGCATTGTTTATGCACCGGACTATGTTATTAATGCTGGCGGGGTTATTAATGTAGCTGATGAGCTCATCGGATATAATAGCGATCGAGCGTTGCGTCGGGTCGAAGGGATCTACGATAATTTGATGAAGGTTTATCAAATTTCTGATCGTGATCATATCGGTTCCTATAAAGCGGCTAATCGTTTGGCGGAAGAGCGTATTCAAGCATTGAAAAATGCTCGCAGTACATTTCTCAAGAACGGAAAAGATATTCTTAGTATGCGTTAATAACCACGAAAAAGTGTGATGGAGGTCAGGCAATGGCCAAGACAACAGACTATCGAATTTTAGCCATCAACCCAGGCTCTACATCAACAAAAATATCTGTGTTTGCGAATAATAAAGCGATTTTTACGACCAAAATTCACTATGATACTGATCATTTATCAGCTTATCAATCAATGACAGAACAATATAGTATGCGGAAAGCGTCCATATTAGAGCACCTTGATCATGATGGTCTTAATTTGTCTAGATTAGATGCTGTTGTCGGACGTGGCGGTTTGCTCCGTCCCATTGAAGGTGGTACCTATGAAGTAAATCAACCGATGTTGTCCGATTTACATCAAGGATTTGCTGGACAACACCCTTCGAACCTTGGCGGCATTATCGCGCATGATATTGGTCAACAATTGAATATCCCCGCCTTTATTGTTGATCCTGTCGTTGTTGATGAACTGGCACCTGTGGCCCGGTTTTCTGGCTTGCCTGATGTTGAAAGGAAGAGTATTTTTCATGCCTTAAACCAGAAGGCTGTAGCCAGAAAGGCGGCTCAACAATTGGGTAAGAACTATCATGAAGCACGAATGATTGTCACACATATGGGCGGCGGTGTTACAGTTGGCACGCATGACTGTGCCAAGGTCGTTGACGTTAATAATGGATTGCATGGTGAAGGACCGTTTTCCGCTGAACGAGCGGGCACTGTTCCGACTGGCGATCTTATCCAAATGTGTTATTCCGGTGACTATGATGTCAATGAACTTATGAATAAAGTTGTTGAGCGCTCAGGTCTTGTTGGATATTTGGGGATCAATGATCCTGATCAAATCGAACAAATGATTGCAAATGGTCATACTCAAGCGGAACAGGTTTATGATGCAATGGCGTATCAAATGGCTAAAGAAATTGGTGGAGCTGCCACGGTTTTATGTGGGGAAGTCGATATTATTGTATTGACAGGTGAGTTTGCTTACAGTAAAACGCTAATATCAAAAGTCACTAAGCGTGTTGATTGGATTGCGGATGTTGTTGTTTTACCTGGTGAAGATGAGATGCAGGCGCTTGCGGAAGGGACGTTGCGTGTGTTGACAGGCGAAGAGCGCGCAAAACAATATCAGGGACAATCTATAAGTCAAATGGAAAGGACGTGAGATAAGTGGCCGAAAACTATGACCTTGTGATTTTAGGTGGTGGCACCGGTGGCTATGTAGCGGCTATCCGGGCATCGCAATTAGGGTTAAAAACCGCCATAGTAGAGTCGGATGTATTAGGCGGCACGTGTCTTCATCGCGGTTGTATACCAAGTAAAGCATTGCTTCGTAGTGCTGAAGTTTATGCGACGGCACAGGCAGGAGAGCAATTTGGTGTCTTTGCCGATCGTATTGAACTTGATTATGGGAAAGCCCATGAACGTAAATCGCAAATTATCCAGCAGTTACATACCGGTGTTAAGCAGCTAATGAAAAAAGGACAAATTGATATTTATAACGGCTTCGGACGGATTCTTGGACCCTCAATTTTCTCTCCGATGCCTGGAGCGATTTCTGTGGAAATGAAAGATGGCAGTGACAACCAAGTGCTAATCCCTGAAAATGTCATCATAGCTACAGGGTCAATGCCGCGATCTCTGCCTAATTTAGCTATTGATGGTGATCGAACTCTGACGTCAGATGATGTGGTCAACATGACTGATCTACCCAATTCTTTGCTCATTGTTGGAGGTGGCGTGATCGGCGTTGAGTGGGCTTCCATGTTCGCTGACTTTGGGGTTGATGTAACAGTGCTTGAATATGCCAATCGGCTGATACCAGGAGAAGATCAAGCGCTTTCCAAAGAATTGCAAAGGCAATTGAAGAAAAAAGGGGTACGTGTTGTCACGGGTGCGGCAGTGCAAGCCGACACGCTTGATAAAGGTAACGATGATGTCAAGGTGTCCGCGGTCGTTCAAAATGACACACAAGTCTTTACAGCTGATAAATTGTTAGTGTCCGTAGGAAGGGTGCCGAATACGCAAGATATTGGCTTACAAAATACAAGTATTAAAACGGAACGTGAATGCATTCAAGTCAATGAATACGGTCAAACTCATGAATCGCACATATATGCCATTGGCGATGTTATAGGCGGTTTACAGTTGGCTCATGTTGCTTCGCACGAAGGGATAACGGCTGTCGAGCATATTGCGGGTGTCTCGACTGACCCGGTTGATTCATTAAAGGTTCCCCGCTGTATCTATACACGTCCTGAAGCGGCTAGTCTGGGATTGACCGAAGAACAGGCCAAGGAAAAGGGTTATGACATCAAGCAAAGTACGTTTTCTTTTAACGCGATTGGTAAGGCGCTTGTTTTTGGAGAAGCTGATGGGTTTGCCAAAATGATTGTGGATAAACAGACTGATGATTTATTAGGTGTTCATATGATGGGTCCGCATGCGACAGATATGATATCCGAAGCAGCCCTTGCTCAATTACTAGATGCAACACCTTGGGAGATTTCGGAAGTGATTCATCCTCACCCAACGTTATCAGAAATTATGGGGGAAGCGGCTTTGGCTGTTGACGGCAACGCCATTCATTCTTAAGGGAGGTTATTCCATTGGCTGAAAAGCGTCATGAACAACTTGGTTTATCTGATGAAACGGTATTTAATATGTATGAGGCCATGTTGTTGGCAAGGAAAATTGATGAACGGATGTGGTTATTAAATAGGGCGGGCAAGATACCATTTGTGGTGTCGTGTCAAGGTCAAGAAGCAGCACAAATTGGCGCGGCTTTTGCTCTTGATCGCGCAAAAGACTACATCGCACCTTATTATCGCGATTTGGGTCTAGTTTTAGCATTCGGAATGTCAACCCAGGACATTATGCTGTCTGGTTTTGCCAAAGCTGAAGATCCCAATTCAGCGGGTCGACAAATGCCAGGGCATTTTGGCCAAAAGAAAAATCGGATTATGACGCAGTCATCACCGGTGACAACCCAAGTGGCTCATGCGGTTGGGGCTGCTCTTGGTGGGAGAATGAGGGGCGAAGATATAGTCGCCTTAACAACATTTGGTGAGGGCTCATCGAATCAAGGTGATTTCCATGAATCTGCCAATTTTGCTGGTGTACATCAATTACCCGTGATTTTCATGTGCGAGAACAATAAATATGCGATTTCAGTTCCAATCAAGAAACAACTCGCTTGCGAACAGGTTTCTGATCGTGCAGCTGGTTACGGCATGCATGGCGTAACGGTGGACGGTAATGATCCGCTCTCTGTTTATGAGGCCATTAAGGAGGCGGCTGATCGAGCGCGGGCTGGCAATGGCCCTTCGCTTATTGAAACGGTATCCTATCGATTAACCCCACATTCCAGCGACGATGATGATCGAGCGTACAGAGAAAAAACTGAGGTTGATGAAGCTAAAGAGAAAGACGGAATCATCTTATTTGCTCAATATTTACGAGACAACGGTGTGATGACAGAAGACAAGGAAAATGACCTTCAAGAACGGATCAAGCGTCTTGTTGATGAAGCGACAGATTATGCCGAAAACGCCCGCTATGCTGAACCCGAATCGGCATTAAACTACGTTTACGAGGAATAGGAGGAGACATTAAATGCCTGTGATTTCATATATTCAAGCTGTAAACGATGCGCTGCGCGAAGAAATGAACCGTGATGATCATGTGTTCGTTATGGGTGAAGATGTGGGCATCAACGGAGGGGTGTTTAGAGCAACAGAGGGCTTGATTGACCAGTACGGAGAAGACCGGGTGATTGATACACCCTTGGCTGAATCGGCGATTGCTGGTGTGGGGATCGGGGCAGCGATGTACGGGATGAGACCTGTTGCTGAAATGCAATTTGCTGACTTTATTATGCCGGCGGTGAATCAGATTGTATCGGAAGCTGCAAAAATACGCTACCGGTCTAATAATGATTGGCAGGCGCCGATCACTATACGCGCTCCTTATGGAGGCGGTGTTCACGGTGCACTTTATCATTCTCAATCGGTTGAAGCCTTGTTTGCTAATGTCCCTGGTTTAAAGATTGTCATGCCTTCGACTCCCTATGATGTGAAAGGGTTGTTGAAAGCTGCGATTCGGGATAATGATCCTGTTTTATTTTTTGAACATAAACGCGCGTACCGCTTAGTTAAAGGTGAAGTGCCCGAAGAAGATTATACGTTGCCGATTGGCAAAGCCGACGTCAAGTGTGAAGGAGATGACATTACCGTTATCACGTACGGATTATGTGTTAACTTCGCCTTGCAAGCAGCAGAAAAGCTTGAAAAAGAGGGGGTATCTGCGCACATCCTTGATTTACGCACTGTATATCCGCTTGATCAAGAGGCCATTATTGCGGCTGCGGCTAAAACGGGGAAGGTTTTGCTTGTGACTGAGGATAATAAGGAAGGTAGTGTGATGAGTGAAGTTGCCGCCACCATTTCCGAACATTGTCTGTTTGATTTAGATGCTCCAATCCAAAGGTTAGCAGGACCTGATACTCCATCCATGCCCTATGCGCCGCCGATGGAGAAATACTTTATGATGAATCCGGAAAAAGTTGAGCATGCCATGCGTGAGCTCGCAGAATATTAACATGGAACGGAGGGAAAACCTTTGGCCAAAGAAAAAGTGTTAATGCCGCAACTCGGGGAAAGTGTGACCGAAGGAACGATTAGTCAATGGTTGATCAGTCCTGGTGATCATGTTAATAAATATGATCCGATCGCCGAAGTCACAACCGATAAAGTGAATGCCGAGGTTCCCATTTCACTGACAGGTGAAATCGTTGAACTTGTGGCAGGAGAAGGCGATACCATTGAGGTCGGTGAGTTGATTGCCTATCTTGAAACAGAAGAAAAGGCTTCAAATGATGATGTCGGTAAAAATAATGCCCAGTCGGTCGCGGATACTCATACAACACCAGATCATTCAAGCGAATCATCGATGAAAAAGCGTTATTCACCAGCTGTCCTACGTTTGTCTCAAGAACATGACATTGACTTGAATCAAGTTGAGGGCAGTGGAAAAGGCGGCCGGATCACACGGAAGGATTTAGAGAAGTTGATCGCTTCCGATCATTCATCACCAGCTAATAATGGGGCTAATCCGGAACCGCAGCCAACGCCGCAGCCGAAACAACCAGCACAGTCGCAAGATCGTTCAGTTGATATCCCGATTGGCGAAGGGGATCGTGAAGTGCCAGTAACAGGCGTTCGTAAAGCGATTGCCGATAATATGGTCAAAAGTAAACACGAAGCACCGCATGCTTGGACGATGATAGAAGTTGATGTAACGAATTTAGTCAATTACCGGGGTCAAATTAAAGATGAGTTTAAATCCAAAGAAGGCTATAGTTTGACATTTTTGCCGTTTTTTATTAAATCCGTTGTGGAAGCATTAAGGGAATATCCAAGAGTCAATGCGATGTGGTCAGGCGACAAAATCATTGAGAAAAAAGACGTTAATATTTCAATGGCGGTTTCAACGGATGATGCCTTATATGTTCCAGTCATCAAGCAAGCGGATGAGAAAAGTATTAAAGGACTCGCGCACAGTGTCCATGATTTGGCTGGAAAAGTCCGGCGTCAGCAGTTGTCTGCCGATGATATGCAAGGCGGAACGTTTACTGTTAACAATACAGGATCATTCGGTTCGGTTCTGTCCCAGCCGATTATCAATTATCCGCAAGCGGCGATTCTCTCAGTGGAATCCATAGTAAAGCGTCCGATTGTTATGGATAATAATATGATTGCTGTTAGAGATATGGTGAACCTATGTCTTTCGCTAGATCATCGGATTTTAGATGGGCTCATTGCCGGTCGTTTCCTCCAAAGTGTGAAGAATAAATTAGAAAATATAACTGAAGACAATACATCGATCTATTGATTAAAGCTGCCGGCCGGAGCCAACAGCTTCAATCAGAATAATAGGGGGTCTTAAGGATATGGAGGTGTTGCTTACTCAAGTAGATACCCTAATCTAAGATCCTATAAACATTAAAATGTTTTCAGTTTTGCATTGGGTTATAAAAGCGTTAAAATGAGTATAAAGATAGACAAAAGGAGTGAAGATACAGTGAGTATGGATTTTAATATTTTTATGAACGATGTCGTTGATAAGTCCCGGAATGAAATTACTGAAGCGGGTTATCATGAACTTCGCACGCCCGAGGCTGTCGATGATGCACTTCAGAAAGACGGAACGGCGCTGGTTATGGTCAATTCCGTTTGCGGTTGTGCTGGCGGTGTTGCTAGACCAGCTGCTTCCTACGCAGTTAATTGCTACCATCGTCCTGATCAATTCGTGACCGTATTTGCGGGTCAGGATAAAGAAGCGACAGAGCGTGCGCGCGAATACTTTGAGGGCTACCCACCGTCGTCACCATCGTTTGCGCTTTTAAAAGATGGGAAAATTACATCAATGATTGAGCGTCATGATATTGAAGGTTTCGAGCCTCATGAAGTGGCGGCCAAACTTGAGAAATTATTTGATGACCATTGCGCATAAAAAAAAGTCCGGTATTTACCGGGCTTTTTTTTATGCGATATTTTAATTAGGGTGTTAGGTTTCATTACAAATAAGTTTGAAATGAACACAACCTTGATTATGATAATAACTAAATAAAGAAGCAATCATGTTATAAAATCTTACAAACGGGGGTTGCGTAAAATGGAAGGTACTCTAGACAGTCTTTGGACAATGATTGGTGCCATTTTAGTTATTTTAATGTTGGGGGGCTTCATTTTACTTGAAGCTGGTTCGACGAGGATGAAAAATGCCGGTCACATTGCTGGGAAAACAATCTTAACATTTGGTATTGGTTCATTAGTGTTCTGGGCACTTGGGTTTGGCCTGATTTTTGGCGATGATGCTGGTGGATTTTTAGGACTAGGTCACTTCTTCTATGACGGCGGTCAATTTGCCGATACGAACCTATCGACACCTGTTTATTTCGTTTTTCAGTTAGCTTTTGCTGCAATTTCTTTAACGATTGCGTTTGGTGGCTTTGCAGAAAGAGCGAAGATGGTCGTCTACGTTATTTTCTCCATCATGTTTTCCATTGTCGTTTACCCAATTATTGCCCATTGGGTATGGGGCGGCGGTTGGTTATCATCACTTGGAACACAAGATTTTGCTGGGTCAACCGTTGTACATCTAACTGGAGCGATGGCTGCCTTAGCAGCAACAATCATTTTAAAACCACGTCTTGGGAAATATGGGAAAAACGGGGTTGTCAATTCGTTTCAAGGACATAATCAAGTTTATACATCACTCGCTGTCTTATTGCTATGGGTCGGCTGGTTTGGATTCAATGCTGGTAGTACTGTTAGTGTTGCGGATGCCTTTTTCGGTTATGTAGCATTGAATACCCAATTGGGGGCAGCTGCGGGTGCTGTCAGTGCATTAATTGTTTCATGGATCATATACGGTAAGGCTGATGTGTCTTCGATTTTAAATGGGACGATTTCAGGACTTGTTGCTATAACGGCATCATGTGCGTTTGTTGAACCATGGGCTGCTGTTGTGATTGGTCTTGCTGCGGGTGTGATTACGATTTTGACAGCCCGGATGCTTGAGAAGAAACAAATAGACGATCCAATTTTTGCGGTATCAGTCCACGGTACCCCAGGTGTATGGGGGACATTGTCGACAGGTCTATTTGCAACACCTGAACTTGCAAGCATCGGTCAAGCAGGATTGTTTTACGGCGGCGGTTTAACGCAGTTAGGTGTGCAAGTGTTAGGTGTTGTGGCATCTGGAGCGTTTGCCTTTGTCATTTCTTATGTATTGTTAAAATTGACGCAAGGACTAACAGGTTCATTACGCGTTAGCAAAGAAGAAGAAATGATGGGACTCGATATGAGTGAACACGGCGTCTATGGCTATCCTGAGTTAATGTACGATGATCCAAATAAAGTGAGTTAACAATTGAAAATAACATGCATGACAGACCGTGAGTCGGGTGCTCACGGTCTATTTCATATTAAAGCATCATACCGAGCGATCCGAGGAGTGTTGTTAATATTAATGCGCCAAGCATAATCCAAACAACGGCCTTGAAAGTTTTATTTTTCATAGCAGCAACCTCCCAATTGATTGTCCCTTCACCATTGTATAAAGGGTGGACAAAAAAGACAAGGATATCCATCTAAAATAAAAGGGTTTAACAAATGACAGTTAAGAAAATACTTGCAGGTAACGATAAGAAAGGAGATTAGATGCCTAACTCGATAAAAAAGGACAAGCATTAGGCTAAAAAATATATACAAATTCCGTTATAATAGATGCTGTGACGATACATACATATAGGAAGGTGCTGAAACAGCATGGCTAATCAAGATCGTGTGTTAAATACATTTTTGGAACTTGTACAAGTTGATTCTGAAACGGGTGAAGAGAGTACCATAGCTGAAACTTTGAAGGAAACGTTTACGAATCTCGGGCTCAGTGTTGAAGAAGATCAAGCTTGCGAACAGACGGGTCATGGTGCTAATAATTTAATTATTACTTTTACTGGTGAGGACGGCTATGATCCAATTTATTTTACTTCACATATGGATACAGTTGTTCCTGGTAAAGGGATACAACCTGAGGTCAAGGACGGCTACGTCACCTCTGATGGGACAACGATTTTGGGTGCCGATGATAAAGCAGGATTAGCTGCTATGATAGAGGCTATCCGCGTCATTCAAGAAGATCAATTGCCGCATGGTGACATTCAATTCGTGATTACCGTTGGTGAGGAGTCCGGATTGGTCGGTGCCAAAGCTTTGGATGACAAGCTTGTTCACGCCAAGTATGGCTATGCTTTAGACAGTGACGGTACTGTCGGACATATTATTACTGCCGCACCAACTCAAGCGAAATTGAATGCAACAATTTACGGTAAGACAGCTCATGCCGGTGTTGAACCTGAAAAAGGTGTTTCAGCCATAACAATTGCTTCTAAAGCGATTGCTAAAATGCCGTTAGGTCGTATTGATAAGGAAACAACGGCTAATATTGGTCAGTTTCAGGGCGGTCAGAAAACCAATATTGTGTGCGATCAAGTCGATATCCTTTCTGAAGCTCGTTCCTTGGTTAAAGAAAAATTAGATAAACAAGTCGAGGCCATGCAGAATGCCTTTAATCAAGCTGCGGAAGACATGGGGGGCAGTGTGGATATTGATGTTAATATCATGTACCCGAATTTTAAATTTAAGGCTGACGATCATGTTGTTGAGATCGCCAAACGAGCCGCGAAGGCAATTGACCGGGAACCTGTGCTACTTGAAAGCGGCGGCGGCAGCGACGCTAATGTGATTGCCGGAAAAGGGTTTCCGACCGTTAATTTAGGTATTGGCTATGAGAACATTCACACGAAAGAGGAAAAAATGCCGGTGGCTGAATTAGAAAAAGCTGCGGAAATGATTATCGCCATCGCAAAAGAAGCGAAACAATAAGCACGGTGGAGGGTGGAGACTCGTTCCGAAGTACGGAACGAGTTTTTATGTGAACCCAAAACGGCTGATGGGTTATAATAAAAGATAGAATAAGATGGATGAGGTGATCGGTGATGAGTCATCAGCATCCGAATGGCAATATCATTTTTCATATTGATATGAACAGTTTTTACGCTTCTGTAGAAGTCGCTAACCACCCAGAATTAAAGGGTAAGCCGCTTGCGATTGCCGGAAGAGCGGAAGAGCGGCGGGGTATTGTCGTAACGAGTAGTTATGAGGCGCGGGCACAAGGCGTCAAGACGACGATGCCGGTATGGGAAGCGAAACGATTATGTCCGGATTTGATTGTGAGGCATCCCGATTTCTCTTTGTACCGGGAAACATCAAGGCAGATTTTTGCGATATTAAAAGATTACACGGAACTTGTGCAAAAGGTATCAATTGATGAAGGTTATATGGATGTGACAAACAGTAGTACTGGCACGCACCCTGTTGAGCTCGCTCGACAAATACAAGACCGCATCTTGCAAGAGATCAGCATTCCTTCAAGTATTGGTATTGCGCCGAACAAGTTTTTAGCTAAAATGGCGTCTGATATGCAAAAGCCGCTCGGAATGACCATCTTAAGAAAACGAGATATTAGTGAAAAATTATGGACGCTTCCGATTGGTGATATGCATGGCGTCGGTTCAAAGACAGAAGAAAAATTACGGGGATTAAACATTGACACAATCGGTGATCTAGCCAATACGCCGGCACTAAAACTAACTGAATGGTTTGGGGTCCAAGGAGGGCGCCTGCATGAGCGCGCCAACGGTCATGATGCAAGGCCTGTGGATCCTTATGCTGAAAACACTTTTAAAAGCATTGGTCAGTCGACAACCTTGTCTCGTGATACGACTGAGACCCAAGTTGTCAGACAAATATTTGGGCAATTAGCCTCTAAATTGGAAGCACAATTGCGGCAAAAACAAGTTTGTGCTTATCACCTCAGCATGATGATTCGCTATAGTAATTGGCAAACAATCACCCGGGCGACGATGCTAAGTCAACCAGTTTTCCGTCAGGATGATCTCGTTCGTTTAGCGATGGAACTGTTTGATCGTCACTGGGATGGTCGGCCCCTTCGTCTTTTAGGGCTTACGACATCGTCGTTTGAAAATATGGCTACGGCTACGAAACAACTTGATCTTTTCAGTTACGAAAATGATGCTAAACAAGAGCCTATTAATCATATGATTGATGAATTGAATGACAAATACGGAAAAACGATGCTTAAGCGCGGCAATCAGTTGTATCGCAATGATCAATCGGAGTAAACTAGAAGGAATGATTTTAGGGAAGAATGAATTGAATTTGGGGGTGGCCCGAATGAGTATTGATCAAACGGAATGGAAACAAGAGCAGCAGCGGGTGAATAATGTTATTGACCAAGCTAAAGAGAAAATGAAAACATTAAAAGCAAGCGGTGCTGATGTGAAATCGGACGTTTTGCACTTACGCCGGAATTTTTGGGATGATGTGACGGTCAACTTTGACGAACCTGATGATATTATTGAAACTTATGCGAGTATTACTCAACAAGCCGGAGTATTATCGGAACGTGAACGCAGCCATGGTCTCGTCAATCAACAACTGAAAACATTAGAAAGGATCACGGCATCACCTTATTTTGGTCGCATTGATTTTCATGAGAATGGGGAAAAGACGTCAGAGCCTATCTACATTGGCATCGCTTCATTACTTGATCGACATGATAACGACTTCTTGGTTTACGACTGGCGGGCACCTGTCTCAAGTCTTTACTATGATTATCCACCGGGCCCGGGTGAATACGATACACCTGAAGGGACCATTGCCGGAAATATTGATCTCAAACGACAGTATGTCATTAAAGACGGCCACATTGATGGCATGTTTGATACAGGGCTAACCATTGGTGATGGTTTGTTGCAACAGGTGCTCGGCCAAAATGCGAGCCAGCATATGCAAAATATTGTCGCAACCATTCAACAAGAACAAAATCGCATCATCCGTAATAGCGGCAATCGCATATTAATTGTTCAAGGTGTAGCTGGTAGCGGCAAAACGTCGGCCGCTCTTCAGCGGGTCGCCTATTTACTATATCGTCATCGCGGCGTTCTGCAATCAGAAAACATCCTGCTGTTTTCACCTAACAACATTTTTACCAGCTTTGTTTCTTCTGTTCTTCCAGAGCTTGGTGAAAATAACATGCAGCAGTCAACGTTTCAGGAATACTTAGAGCATCGGCTTAGAGACATGTTTACTATCGAAGATGCGTTTGCGCAACAAGAGGCTCTTCTAACAATCGATGACCCTGAGACTTACAAACAGATGCAAACCAGCATTCAATTTAAGGCAAGTCTGGATTTCAAAGATATGATTGATGCTTATTTACGGGAACTATCTGAGGCGGGGATTGTGTTTCAGTCGCTTGTTTTTCGTGATAATGTTCTAGTTTCTTCAGAACAGATGCGGCAACAATTTTATGCCTATGACTCAAACATCTCTATTCCTAATCGTATGGAAATGTTGGTGGAATGGCTGAAGACTCAGATTAATCGTCAAGCCCGAATCGAACTGAAGAAAAATTGGGTCGAAGATGAGATTGAGTTATTAGATCCTGAGGATTATCGCAAAGTGTATCAAAAGATGCAGAAAGAACAACCTGATGTTGATACGTTTGCTGATTTCGAAACGGAACAGACGATGCTCGCCAAATTAGTCGTTAAAAGAGCTTTTCGACCCTTGCTTCAAACTGTTAAACAGCTTGATTTCATTGATGGTACCGCCATTTATAAGCGATTATTTACCAAATGTATGCCACAGTCGGCAAGTCTTCCGGATGATTGGGAGACCATAGGGGCGAAGACGATTGAACGTATTAGCCAAGGACAGCTTGCCTATGAAGATGCAACACCTTATCTATATCTCAAAGATCATATTGAGGGTAGACGAACGAATACGGCGATCAGGCATGTATTTATCGATGAGGCGCAAGACTACTCACCGTTTCAATTTGCCTTTATCCGATTTCTGTTTCCTTACAGTAAAATGACGATTCTGGGTGATCGGCACCAAGCTATCTTTTCACATGCGATTCATTCATTGACAGAACGTCTGCCGCAATTATTCCCTAAGGATGAGCAGGAAACGTTCTCGATGAATCGAAGTTACCGGTCAACCCGGCAAATTGTAGAATTCACCCGTGAACTATTGCCTGATGGAGGGTCCATCGAGGCTTTTAATCGCGAAGGCAGCCGACCGACACTTACGACAGTCTCTGATACGGCATCATTACGACATCATGTTGTTGAACAAATTCGCTGCCTGCAAACGGGTGATCATCAAACCATTGCCGTGATCTGCAAAACGTTTCAAGAAGCTGAGTCGACCTATGAGGCGCTTCGTGATGACATCGACCTGAATCTCATTGATAAGGAAACGGTCACTTATGAAGCAGGTGTTCTTGTGATTCCAGCTTATTTGGCCAAAGGGATTGAATTTGATGCGGTGATCATCTATAATGCTTCAGCTCAGCAATATGCACGAGAAGATGAACGACGGTTGTTTTATACCGCTTGTACCCGGGCTATGCATGAACTGTACATTAATGCGCTAGTTCAACCCACGCATTTACTTGATGATGTTTCGCATGATAAATTTGTGTCCGATTCATGAAGCGAAACCACCCGATCTTCTCATTTTAGAAGATTTGAGGTGGTTTTTTTAATGGGTAGCTGGTAAATGATTTGAGCAATATTGCCGCAATTCTTGCAATCAGATAAAATGTGAATAATAGAGATTGTTTTAAATTTTTTGATGTAATATGTACAGGGGGTCACAATGAAACATTTATTAGAAGATTTAAAGACGAATATCGGCAAGGTGCTTGTCGGTAAAGATGATATTGTCGAACTACTAACGATCGCCTTAGCAAGTGGTGGTCATGTTTTGCTTGAAGATGTTCCTGGGACAGGAAAAACAATGATAGCGAAAACGCTAGCTCGTTCAATTAATGGTCAATTTCAAAGAATCCAAATGACACCGGATATTTTGCCTGGTGATGTGACGGGCATTCAAATGTATAATCCGAAGACCCAAACGTTTGAGGTCAAATACGGGCCGGTCATAACTAATATTTTGTTAACTGATGAAATTAACCGGGCGACACCGCGGACGCAATCGAGTCTACTCGAAGTCATGGAGGAACGCCAAGTCACCATTGAAGGGCAAACCGTCACCGTTGATCCGCCATTTCTAGTGATCGCCACGCAGAATCCAATAGAACAACAAGGAACGTTTCCGCTCCCGGAAGCGCAAAAGGATCGGTTCTTTATGCAAATTCAATCGGGTTATCCGTCAAAAGAAGAAGAACGGCATATTCTGCAGCTATTTCGTAGCCATTCACCTCTTGAGGCCTTGCAAACGGTTGTTGAAATGGAGGATATTATCCAATTGCAGAAGGCGGTCACTCAAGTGTCGTTTTCAACTGATGTGGAAAACTATTTGCTAGATGTTGTGCAAGCGACACGGCAAATGGACATCATCGATGCCGGGGTTAGTCCGCGTGGGACCTTAGCATTGATGCGTGGGGTTCAAGCGCGTGCCTATCTTCATGGACGTGATTTTGTTATTCCGGAAGATGTTCAAACACTAGCGGCTCCCGTACTCGCTCACCGTCTTGTTTTGACGATGGAAGGTGAGATGCAGTATACCAAGCGGCAGGCTTTGCAAACCGTCATGGAAGGTATCCATGTGCCGGTGGAAAACGGTGCGGTTGAGCGATGATAGAAGAGCGAAAAGTGCTTTTTCCGTCGGTGGCACAGTTAATAACAGGCATTTCTATATTAGCTATTTTCATCGGTTATTTTTTTGAAATGGAACAACTACTCGTGTTGGACGTCATGATTCTCCTTTTGCTATTGTTCCTGACCACTTATCTTAAATGGATTGGAAAAGATCTAACCTTAACGAGTCAAACACCCAAGCTTAGAATGTACAAAGGTGATCGTAGCGAAGTGGTGTTAACCATTCAGAATCCGAGCCGGTGGCCGGTGATCAGCGGTCAATTGACAATGTCGGCTGATGATCAAGTGACCTTTCCGGGGATACAAAAATCAGCTACAGGACACTATGCTGTTCCGTTTAAGCTCTCGGGACGTCGTGAACGAACCCTTCGTATCCCTGTTGAAGGTCTCCGCCGCGGGCATGCCAAACTCAAAATCCATGATATCAGACTCTATGATCCATTCAATCTATTATACTTTCAGATTGATTTTGGTTGGAGGATTCATTCCACGATGGTTGTGTTTCCTAATCAGAAAGCCATCGGTGGTTTACAACGTGTCACAACGATGTCTATAGGTGAACAGGCGAGCCAGCAGTCACTGTTTTTCGATCAGACGCAGCCTATGGGGATTCGCGAGTATCAATCAACGGATTCTAGTAAGCATATCCACTGGAAAGCAAGTGCTAAGACAGGTGAACTACAGACGAAAACATTTGAGAGGACGACGCGGATGATTTGGTCGATTGTGCTGTGTCATCATCCCGTTACGCAAAGGAAAATAACGATGGCACAACTGGAACAACAAATCGCTTATGCCGCTCACTTATGTTGGATCGCGGAAAAACAAGGGATTCAGATCGAATTGTTCTGTAATTCAAAACCCCGAGGTGACACGTTGCTGCATTTGCCACCTGATTCTGGACGGATTCACTTGTTCAAAGCACTCGAATTTTTGGCACTGATTAGCAACAAGCAAATTAAAATTCGTCCGGAATTAGCGTTTAAAGACATCGGCCGACGTTTTGATGGTCAACGTGTCGTCTTTTTTATGAATCAATACGCGACAGGCGATCAGCAATTGATGGGGCAATGGTACCGACAAGGGCATAAGCTGTTTAGATTGGATCTTGACAGCGGCGCTTTAAAACGATTAAGCGGGGGAGGACAGCCGGATGCCGTCTCATAAGCACATGACTGTTTTTCTCTATTTCCTACTTGAATTATCAATGGCAATGGTGCTGTTTGCACCGGTTGATCCAAGTGGATCATTCTGGACATCGGCGGCTGTCCTTTTAATCATGGGAGGCGCTCACTGGACTTGTTTCTACCTCATTTATAAAAAATCGGGTGAGTTAGTTTTAGCCGCTTGTTTAGCCTGTTCCGTCCTCATTGGCCTCATTACTTTTCTATCTGGTGTCGCTTTTATGTTTGCGGCTATTCTATCTGGATATCTTTGCTGGCGCGTCATTCGCAGCTTTGAGCGTTATGAGCAAGAGGACGTTTGGCGCTTATTTATTAATGCTCTTACAATTACCTTCATTTATTTTGTGATTGCACCATTGTTTCCTCCTATTCATGTTGGATGGTTAACAGTTGTCCCAGTGTTTTTGATGCTTGCGATTCGTTTAGCCTTGAATGTTGTAGGTGGCGACATTGACTGGCGCGGGTTCTATGTTGTTGGAGGGACGGCTGGATTAACGATCGTTACCGGTTTGTTGATTTTCCTCCTAATGCCAGTTTGGAAGACAGTAATTGGATGGGTTGGTAGTGGTATTGCTGGTATCGTCTATTTGATTTTAAGTCCGATATTCAAATGGCTTCGTTCCCTTGTGTCTTATGACCATTTAAATGTGGATATGGGGACATTGGGTAAGGAAAACGAGAAACAACCGAACAAGATGCAAGAGGCTCTTGCGCATACATCACCGGATACCTCATGGTTGTTATGGATAGAGTTTGTTGTCGTTGCTCTAATTGTCATTGTCGTTTTTATTGTTTTATGGCGCAAACGGTTCAAAATGTCATGGGATGAAACGAGTGTTCAAGTATCTTCAGGTGAACAAGGACTTAGCCGTACGTCCGGTCGTAATGGGCGATTTACCCAGCGTGCAAAGCCGCCAAATGATGCGGTTCGAAAGGCCATGTTCCAATTTCAAAAGAAAATGAAAAAGGCTGGCTTTGGCAGGCATGTACATGAAACATTGAGCACTTGGCTCGAGCGTCTGCCGATATCTACCGATGAACAAACGACCCTGAGCCATCTTTATTACCAAGTTCGTTATGGGCAATATACTCCAAGCGATGCCGAAGTGAGACAATTCGAGACTTTAACGAATGCCGTTTATGACCAGGTGAGGCGTCACTCCAACGATCAGTTTTAAAATTAAGGCTATGTTAAAGGTCATTTAAGGATTTGCCTATGCAGATGGCCATCAAGTACAATAAGAGAGATAAATGAGATGAAATCGTGGTGGTAAAAATGGAATTAGTTTTTTTAGGGACAGGTGCCGGCGTCCCTGCAAAGGAACGGAATGTCAGCAGCGCTGCGCTCGTCATGCCTGAGCATCAAGGGGAGATGTGGCTGTTTGACTGCGGCGAAGCGACGCAACAGCAAATCCTGCGTACGAAGGTGACGTTACCTAAAGTCAAGCATATATTCATCAGTCACATGCATGGGGACCATATTTTTGGGTTGCCAGGTTTACTAGGTAGCCGGTCGTTTCAGGTCAAAGATGAACCGTTGACGATTTACGGTCCAAAAGGAATTAAACGATTTGTCCAAGAAGCGCTCCGTTCATCCAATACCCATTTGCAATATCCATTAGAGATCATTGAAGTCGAAGACGGTGCTGGCTACGAGATTGGGGCAATGACTGTCACAGTACGGCGCTTGGAACATGGCATTCCATGTTACGGTTACCGTGTGAGTGAGGCGGACAAGCCAGGGACGCTACTTGTTGATAAATTGCAGGCTGAAGGGGTAGAGCCGGGCCCGATATATAAGCAATTTAAAGAACAGGCAACCGTTACATTGGCTGACGGACGGACGTTAAATAGCGCTGATTTCATTGGTGATGCCAAAAAAGGGAAACATCTGGCCGTGATCGGTGACACACGCTTGTGTGATGCCGCTTCCGAACTGGCGCGGGATGTTGATGTACTTGTCCACGAGGCGACATTCATGGATCATCAAGCTGAAGCTGCTCGACAATTTCACCACTCAACGGCCAAACAAGCGGCAGAAACAGCTAAAGCGGCCGGAGCCGCTTCGCTGATTCTTACTCATATTAGTTCAAGATATAAAGATAGTAGTCAAGACCTTTTGGTTGAGGCACAGGCTTCGTTTGCCAATAGTTATTTGGCCGAAGACCTGTGGAGTTATACGTTCTAATATTTCCAACCGCGTTCATATTGACGTGGTCCTTTGATTTCAGTCCTTAATTCTTTGGCAGCTGTTAGCGGCCAATAAGGGTCACGCAATAGTTCGCGGGCAAGTAAGACCAGATCAGCGCGGTCATTTTGTAGAATTTCTTCCGCTTGCCAGCCTTGTGTAATCAGGCCGAGAGCCCCGGTAGCAATTTCAGCTTCATGTTTGATCCTATCCGCGTAAGGGACTTGGTATCCTGGAAAGGCGTCAACTCCGACAGGGACAACACCGCCGGAACTGCAATCGATAAGATCAACGCCGCGCCTTTTCATTTCTTTCGCATAATAAATAAAATCATCTTGGGTGTTGCCGCCTTCCGCATATTCATTTGCACTAATGCGGACGAACAACGGTCCGTTCCACACATCATTAACAGCCTCGATGACTTCTGCTAAAAAGCGGAATCGATTCTCACGAGAGCCGCCGTATTCATCATTACGGTGATTGGTTAAAGGACTTAAAAATTGATTAATCAGATATCCGTGCGCGCCGTGAAGTTCGATTATGTCGAAACCAGCTTGTTTGGCACGATAGGCACCATCTTTGAAAGCCTGAACGGTTTCTTTAATTTGCCCCCCTGTCATGGCTTCAGGCGTTGACATATCTTCGTTGAAAGCTAAGGCGGAGGGAGCATGAATGGTACCGTTAAGATTTGCCTTTCGTCCGGCATGTCCTAACTGAATCCCAATTTTGCTGTCTTGCTCATGGACGAGATCAACGACTTGCTTAAGGCCGTCGATTTGTTCATCATCCCAAATGCCCAAGTCGTAATCGGATATCCTACCTTGCGGGGTGACGGCGGTTGATTCGACGATAATTAATCCGACTTGGCCGACAGCCCGGCTTGTATAATGAGTTAAATGCCAATTCATAACCTTGCCGTCTTCATTGCTACACGAGTACATGCACATCGGTGACATAACGATGCGGTTTTTTAATTCAACATTTTTTATTTTATAAGGTGAAAATAACTTTGTATTCATCCTTCATCGCAACCTTTCTCTAATATTATGACTTTATAGAACGATATTATAGCATAAAAAAAACACTCACTCTTCTAATATGCTTTAAAGGTCATCAAAAAACCTCCACCACTTGCGAAAAGGGTAGAGGCTTTGCTTATGGCTTATATTGTCTTCGGACTTTGTCAGCGACAGCTGGAACATCAGTAATGATAGCGTCAATATCCCAGTCCATCATTTGCCGCATGGTGCGTGCCTGATTAATGGTGTAAGCTCGGACCGCAAACTGATATTTATGCATTTGCTTAATTAATCCCGGCGTAATGTTGCGCCGGTGCGGATGAATGCCCGAAGCATTCAGTGCCTTGGTGTATGTCCATGGCTCCGGCATTGGTTTTCTATATAATAAAGCTGTATTGGCCTCAGGGGCCATTTGCTGCAAATGATACAGACTATCATGGTTAAAGGATGAAAAAAACGTTCGCTCCATCATATTGAACTGATTCACAAGATCTAGAACGGAAGGCGTTAATCCTTCGTATGCAAAGCCATTGTTTTTCAATTCAATATTGAGATGCATTGAGGTCGGACCAATCCACTTCAGAACCTCTTCCAATGTAGGAATAGTTGTATTGTGATACAACCGCCACCATTTTCGTGTTCCTGCCCGTAATGATTGCAATTCGCTAACGGTCAGGTCCTTTACGTATCCCACACCGTTGGTTGTCCGGTTAACTTTCTCATCATGAATGACGACGGGGATGCCGTCTTTTGACAGCTGTACATCCAATTCGATACCGTCTGCTTTTTCTTTTAGTGCGTGTTTAAATGCCGGCATCGTATTCTCGGGGAATTTATAGTTCGCACCGCGATGCGCAAAAATTTGTGTTTGCAATACCGGTTCCCTCCAATCACTATTTATATCTTAAATCGGACGATTCATTTATTAAAGGATTTTACTTAAAAAAATCGAAATACTGTAGCAGGAATATCTATGGATCAACATAGAATGATCACACCACTATAGGATCATCACTAACATCCACAACGTCGTGCTGCGAATGCTGATGTTAGCACATCATATGCGTCACTGGGAGGCGATTTGATGAATCAGAAATGGCAATCGAAGGAGCAACTCACTCGTCTGTTAACACAATTAGTTGAATTTCCTAGTATCACGCATTCAGATGCGGAAATCGCCATTAGTGAGTATATCCAATTACGATTAAGCGAATGGCTTTATTTTCAAGAACATCCCGATCAATTAGCGCTGCACCCAACAAAGGATGGTCGCAAACTCGTTTCCGCCTTATTTAAACATCCATCATCCAAGAAAACAATTGTCCTTTTGAGTCATATGGATGTTGTTGATGTGGAAGATTACGGTGAATGGAAGAACCTTGCTTTTCGCCCGCAAGAATTAACCGATACTTTCTATAAAAATATCGCACAGATCCCTGAAGATGTGCAAAAAGATATGGCACAAGGCGAATGGTTATTCGGCCGTGGTTCTATGGATATGAAAGCGGGCTTATCGCTCCAACTAAGTCTACTTGAACAAGCGTGCTCAAGTGAGTTTGATGGTAATGTCTTGTTCTTAACCGTCCCGGATGAAGAAGCGAATTCCTTAGGAATGACAACAGCTGCTCATATTCTGTTGAAACTGGCTGATCAATATGATTTGGAATATAGCGCTTGTTTGAATACGGAACCGATATTTTCACGCTATCCAGGTGACGACCAATACTATGTCTATTCAGGTTCCGTTGGAAAAGTTTTGCCGGGATTTTTTTGTTACGGTAAAGAGACCCATGTTGGTGAACCCTTTGCAGGTGTTAATGCCAATCATATGGTCGCACAACTTTCGAAATTGATGGAATTGAATACCGATTTTTGCGAGCGCGTCGGTGATGAAGTGACACCACCGCCGACGAACCTCATGCAAAAGGATCTTAAAGAAGGCTATTCCGTACAGATTCCACATACGGCCGTGGCTTTATATAATGTGATGTTAATGGAAAAATCATTGGATGCCATTCATGCACAACTGCTTGATATCGGGAAGCAGGCAGCAAAAAATATTCAGACACAGTTTTATGAAAGAGCTAAACAATTTTCTGAATGGGTGAGTTATCAACCTGATCCGATCGGCGTTAACGTATTAACCTATGGAGAGTTGCGGCATGCAGCTATTGAACGTTACGGCCAGGATGAAATCGATCGGCGGGAGATGTATACGCTCACTAATTATCAAGACCTTGGTGATCGTGACTTAACAACTCGTTTGGTGTTTGATTTAGCGAGTTTATGTAAACATTTGGCACCGATGATTGTCTTGTTTTACAGTCCGCCGTTTTATCCAGCTGTTGCTTCACATAACCATGAGCGTATTCAAAAGGCCATCGCATCACTGCAGGCTGAAGCCGAGCAACAATTCGCGATTAAGTGGGAACAGCAACATTTTTTCCCGGGCTTGTCGGACTTGAGTTACACCTCTTTACGCGAAGATGGGGCGTCACTCGGACAGTTAACAGGCAATATGCCTTTGTATGGTGAGCGATATGATCTGCCTGTCGAAGCGCTGCAAAAGCTTGATATCCCGGTGATGAACGTTGGTCCCTATGGTAAGGATGCCCACCAATGGACGGAACGTTTGAATGTTGATTTTTCATTCGGCCCCTTAAAGCGCCTGTTAGCACATACCGTCCAAGAACTGTTAAAATAGAAGGATACTAGCAGGAGAATGGGGAGACGGGAAATGACCGCGATTCATCAAGTAACGGACGGCATTTGGCAGATCACCCTGCCAACGCCGTTTAAAATTGGACCTGTAAATGTTTATCTCATCCATACTGACCGGTGGACACTGGTTGACGCAGGGGTAAAAACAAAAGAAGCGGAACAACTACTCACGGAGAGCTTGTCCGTGCTCGGATTGACACTCAGGGATATTCAGCAAGTTGTATTGACGCATCATCATCCTGATCATATTGGTTTGACTCATCTATTTCAGGAGCACGCGGCGATTATGGGTCATCCACGCGTTGAACCTTGGCTGTCGAAGGATACACGGTTCACAGCTCGTTATGAAATGTTTTTTGATCAACTTTATCGGGAAATGGGTGTTCCAGAGGCTTACCGGGACAAGGTACCGACTTTAAAAGACTATTATCATTATACGTCGACAGGGACCTTAGATGTGACGATTGATGCCGGTGATACGATTGAAGGATTAGATGAGTGGCGACTCATCTATACACCAGGACATGCACAAAGTCATCTCTCCTTAATAAGAGAGGCAGATGGCGTACTATTGGGAGGGGATGTGTTGTTAGAACATGTTTCATCCAATGCGATTGTGGAACCGCCTTATCACGATGAAGAATCGGAACCTTTGACTTTGCTGCAATACCGGAAAACGATGCAAGCGTTACTAGATGAGCCGTTCAACCTGACATTGCCGGGCCATGGGGAGCCTTTTTATAACGGGAAAAAATTGATCGACCAACGATTACATAGACAAAAGGAACGTAAGGACAAAATTTTTAACCAAATAGCGAGTGAGGGCAGTTCAACGTTTGCGTTAGGGAAAGCATTATTCTCACGCGTGTATGAGAGCCAGCTTGATTTGGTCATGTCCGAGGTGCATGGATTTCTCAAGTGGCTTGAAGTGGATGAACAGGTATCGACAGTTTTAAATGATGGGATCGTTTATTATAAACAAAAATAAAGCGGAGGCAAGAATATGGCTGATCACAAGTTACAACAAAAAACCATTGTTATCACCGGTGCTTCCGGTGGTATTGGAAGTCAGATGGCTTTGCTTGCCGCAAGTCTTGGTGCTGTTCCTATCTTGGTTGCGAGATCAGTTGACAAACTTCAAGCTTTAAGCGCTGACATTTATGAACAATATCGTATCGAGGCTGATTATTATGCGCTTGATGTCAGTGATGTTGAGGCCGTCAGTCGGACGTTTGCTGAAATCCAGGCCAATCATCCTCCGATTGATGTGCTGATTAATAATGCTGGTTTTGGTGTTTTTGATCATTTTCATGAAGCTCGTATGGATGATGTGAAGAAGATGATTGACGTTAATGTCGTTGGACTGATGGCCTGTACACGAGAAATAATGCCGCAGATGATGGACCGGCGCCAAGGGCATATCATTAATGTGGCTTCTGTTGCCGGAAAATTGGCGACACCGAAATCAATTGTTTATTCGTCGAGTAAGCATGCGGTTCTTGGGTTTTCCAATGGATTACGCATGGAACTTGATGGTACAGGGATCCATGTCACAACGGTTAATCCAGGGCCGATTCGCACGAATTTTTTTAATATTGCTGACCCTGACGGGGTTTACTTAAAGAATGTGAACCGGTTTTTGCTTGAACCCGATCAAGTCGCCAAAGCAGTGATGGCTGCGATTAGGAAACCGAGGCGCGAGGTTAACCTGCCGAAGTATATGAATATAGGAACGACATTATACAATCTTGTACCAGGATTGATTGAGAAAACTGCCGGAAAACTATTTAAAATGAAGTAGGTGAGCCCATTAACTACGGTTAATGGGCTTTGAGGATCTTAGCCCTGATGCGTTTGGTTGTGCCTGACGAAAGCAAACGCATTTTCACCGGCATCGGGCGCGGATTGGTGTTGGTTGTTAACCGTGGTTTTTCTTCGTGAATGATGAGGTTCCGATGCCGACTTAAGCCCTTCGAGTACAAAATTCATGGCGAGAATGGCTAAGGCAAACATCACGAGTGGTGTTAGTGGGATCCATGGGTGAACTTCTAAATATTGATAGCCTTTTCCGATTAATCCTGACCATTCTCCTGAAAGGGAAGTAAAGGTAGTTCCACCAGGGCCCATCCCAACGTCGGTTCCACCGAAGAATAATTGTAACAAACCTAAATGGACAAGAATGATCAGGACTTGTATGACCTGCTGTGCAAACTGAATCCAGAGTTTGGGTGCTAAATGGGGCATAATGTGCTTTTTCAAAATATGAAACCGGCTTGCCCCCATAACTTCAGCACCGGTAATGAATGCTTGTCTTAAAATGTAAGTCATATCACTTCCGATCTTAAGTGTTGTTGTTGGCAAAGCAATCACCGTTAATATGACAACTTCAAAAATCACGCGTGTCCCAAAACTGTATTCGAATTGTCCAATCGCTCCCTGTTCCATCAAAACGGGTTCTAACAAAAGATACGCTAATAAGGCCATCGGAACGTAATGAAAGGATTCCGCTATTTTAGATATCATTTGGTTGAATCGCATGAGGTACTGGCCATAGAAAATCCCTAATACAAACGAAATCATCATACGAAAGATAGCAACCAAAAAGGCAATGCCAATTGTCCACTTGGCGCCTAGCAAAACTTTATAAAATAAGCTTTCTCCTAAATTATTAGTCCCAAGGGGTGGATAGTCCGCTGGTGTTAATGGGGATGATGCCGCAAGTTGACCATCCTCATACAGAACATCTTTTTCTGGTATGTAACTATCGAAGACAAAAGTATGGATGATACTGGATATAAAAAGAATAAATAAAAACAAGAACCCGGTCAGAAACAGCGGATTTTTGCAAAGTGCTTTGACCATAGTTATATTTCCACCCTTTCTGCAGTGGTCTTTTCAATCACCACTTGCCCAATAGCTAAAAATAGAAAGATAGGCAGAAAAAGCATGAGACATCCCACTGTTAAAATGGTCGGCGTCAAACGTTCTAACATAAAGTTGATCAGGCCGTTCACATTAAAAATATATTCAGCAATTAAGACATTCGAAAGCATCACCCAGAGTACATACTTGGAATCAATGAAAATACGGATGAAGGCATTGCGGAATATATGACTAAGAACAACGTGGTGCTTCTTTAATCCTTTTCCTTTTGCTAGTTCCACGTATGGTTGTTCCTTCTCGACATCAAAATCTAAAACCATTGTTCGATAAAGCATTAAGCAGGGTATAACTGTCAGCGCCATCATTGGTAAAGCAAACGCTTCATCCTCTCCATAGGAAGCAACATTAAAAAGGTCGAACCCCGTTGTTTGATATACCCATATCGTTCCAAAAATGAATAAAGCCATGATCAAGACGTCTGGTAGCGATTCCAACATAAATACAATAAATTTAACCGGCTTGACAAGCTTTTCCGGCAACATAGCTGTCACGCATGCGGCGGCTAACGCCAATAAGAAAGCACAAGTGAAACTGACAAAGAACAACGTCATTGTGTTCTGCCAAGGTTCAAGCAATCTTGGTAGCAATGCTCGTCCAACCCCGTTATCAATATATGTGAGCGACCATGGCTGGGCCATATTGGCAACAACGTTGCTCAGACTGCTAAGATATGACGGAATATTCAGATGAATACCATCAAACAAAGCGGGTACCGAGCCAATTAGGAATAGTCCGAACCCTGCTAGAATAAATTTTAACGATAAACGGTAGGTGAGGTGTTGCAATTTGACTGTCTCCTTATATATTTGGACTTAGTAAACAATTATGAATAATAGGTCATTAATCCTAAGTATATCTAATCATTCTTCTTATGACAAGATAGTTATTTAAATATTTTAAAAATAATGGGTACAGGGGAACCTATTTCACTAATCACTATCGTCAAGCGGGGAAAGTGTTAATTGCTCCAGTTGAAGTGAAATTTACGGATACGAACTTAAGCAACTGATCTTGTTTATGTCTCGAATGAGCGAAAGAGCATTGTGAGTGAACAAGCCAATTGAAGGAGCATTAGGGGATTTGCTTTGAAAAAGGGAGTGACCCCGGTACATTCTGAGTCAGTTATCAATGTAGAAGACATACGTCATGTTTTTAAAGAGGTGGATCTGCTTGTTGATGAATTTCTAAAGACGTTCCAAGGGCAATGGGATCTTTCCCTGACCGGGCCTGTTCCTTGGCAAGATGAAGAGGAATCACTGACAACATTGTGGCTCTTCACACATACAACCACCCATGAATTTCATCACAAAGGGCAAATGGTATCAATGGGCCGGCAATTAGGGTATATACCGTTCGATACGGATTTGATAGAGCCAGCCAATGATTAAACTTGTTGGTTAGCGGTATTGATTATTTTCAGCCCAGTTAGTATACTGGCCGCTTCCGTCGCAATGCGGGCAATCATCCGGTGACATATCATCAAAAATATGTGAAGGCATATGAAATCCTGTGCCGTGGCAGTCGGGGCATTTGCCTAACAACTCCATGTTTGATCGGTGTTTTTCATACTTTCGGGCATTCCGATTGGAAATGGCTTTCATCAATCCCATTCTGTTCACCTCAGCATTAGGATGGTCAATCAAATGGGATTTTATGATTCGCCAACATCCAGAATATCACTGAACTCGATCCACGTCTCTCCGTTATTATTGGCTATCTTTATTTGGCCTCGTTCGGCATCCCATTTCTGGATCGTTCCTGTCACCAACAGGTCATCATAAGGGTGAAAAACGTGTAATTGTATGGGGTGGCCTTCTGTCATAGCGGCGGTCATTTTCTGTCCGATAAGCGCTGTTTGTTGCTCATCGAGTATAGGTTTTCCGTGTCTTTCCAGATCTTTTTGATGTTGTTGGATTTTCTGTTTATGTTCTGGCAGCATCATCCGGCTTGACTCCCACATCAGATTATGTCCAGGTGTTAGTTTATTTGGGTTCATGTGTTCACCTTCTTTCTTATTTATAATGGCCGCCAATCTTTTCTGCCCGGCTAAATGCCTGCCCAGCCTTAGTCAGAGAGGAGGCATGGACAAGCGCCGCCGGTCCATATTTAGCATAAATAGCATCCATGGCTTGATTAAGATTATCCTTTTTGATCGATCTGTCAAACAAATTGAGTTGATACACATTGTCCGGTTCGAGCTGCGATAGCGCAACACCGACACTACGAACGGGCAAACGATCCCAGTGTTGACAAAAAAGTTCAAACGCTGCCTGGAAGATATCCATCCCAAAATTCGTAGGGGCAAATAATTTTGATTGCCGGTGAAAGCCGGTTGGCTCATCAAAGTTAGCCCCACGGACGCCGACGGAAATCGTATGTCCCCGGTAATGCTTTGATCGCGCACGACGCGCGACTTCCTCGCTCAATTCCAGTAAAACAACCTTGATATCTTTCAACTTCTCGTAATCCCGAGGCAACGTCATATGATGGCCGACGGCTTTTTGCCCATCATGGGTTTTGACGGTGACAGGGGAGTGATCGATCCCATTGGATGTTAACCAGAGCCGTTCACCATTGATGCCCCAGCGTTTCTTCAGAATATGTACGGGAAATTGGGCGAGTTGGCCAATGGTACGAATGCCCATGTGCTCGAAATGGTGGGCCATCCGACTACCAACACCGAACATATCCCCGATCGGTAATGGCCACATTGTTTGCTGCATATTGGCATGATTTAATTCAAAAATCCCTTCTTTTGATTTCTTAGCAAACGCATCACAGGCGATTTTGGCCATCACTTTGTTGGGTCCAATACCAACTCTCGCTTTGATGCCGTTGGTATCTTTCTCAATAGCGTCTTTAATCTTCTGTGCTATTTCCCAAGGGTTACCAAATAACTGTTGGCTACCCGTCACATCTAAAAATTGCTCATCCACCGAAAAGATTTCCACCAAATCCGTGAATCGTTCGAGTATCTTCGTAATTCGAATCGAAACATCAATATACCGTTCCATGCGGGGCCTGATGATCACCGCCTGCGGACATTTCTGCTGCGCTTCCCATAACCGCCAAGCATTTTTTACGCCATATTGTTTGGCAAGCGGGCATGCAGCTAAAACAACACCGCTTCGCCGCTCGGGGTCACCCGATACAATAACCGGTTTATCTTGCAGATTCGGGTTATCTGCTTTTTCCACCGAAGCATAAAACGACTGCATATCAACAAGAAAAATGACTTTGTTTGTCATGGAAAGAAATCACCCTTCAGAACTAGGTATAAGGAATGGGAACAAAAGTTCTAACAATATTATATGCGAATGTGTGTTCTTTATTCAATGGTAATTGTTGCATGTATCGTACATGTGACGTCGTTATGTGAACCAAAATGAAAATTATTCAAAAGTTGACTGCTATGAAGTACCATTAAAGAAAAGCATTTTTCTTTAATGGATGTCGTGTCGTTTAGAAAAGCTGTCAAGGAGGGGCAACGAAATGCCGGTAACTACCTGTCAATCTTTGTTTGAGTCAAACTGGATCAAATGAGGATTATGGCTTGAGTGGTGGTCATTAGAGATTTTGAACAAACGTTTACAGGATTAAATATGAATGGGGGGGGACGGTTAGTTTGGAATATAAAAATGTTAATCAGCTACCTAATCATGAACTGCTGAACGGTATTTTATGCTTGCATGAAAGTATTTTCAAAGATTCTGATACCCTCATTACCCGAATGGAAAGCAAGCCAAAATTACTTATTACAATGGGGTTGGAACAAGGAAAAGTAGTAGGATATAAAATAGGTTATGAACTTGATTCTGACAAGTTTTATAGCTGGCTAGGCGGCGTTGATGGCGGTTATAGAAATCAAGGGATAGCATCCGAGTTAATGAAGACACAACATAACGATTTAAAAGAGAAGGGTTATAAAATTGTCCAAACGAAAACAAAAAATAAATGGCGAAACATGCTCATTTTGAATATCAAACAAGGTTTCAATGTCATTAGGACATACACAGACGAAAAACGGGAACCAAAAATCATTCTTGAAAAAAATTTATGAAGCTGAAACGACGGATGGACTATTGTGCTACAGTAAATAATGGTAATATTAGTGACTTAGCCCATTATTTCAGGCCAATAATAAGAAGTGTAAAAAATAATACGAACACTTGTTTCTGTATCGAGTTTATATTATAATAAATGCAAACCTCTACGAATAACCTCTTAGACATTAATTGTCATGAATCCAAAAGGATGTGGTAAACTAATGTCAAATTCATCTATGGTTTTAATTCACGAAGAAGCGCCCGCTTATACCGATTATGACCGTCTTTGGAAAGACCTTGTTACCAATAAGTTTGATGATTTTCTTTTGTTTTTGATGCCTGAGCTTTATGAACAAATTAATTGGCAAAAATCGCCGGATTCGCTGGAACAAGAATTTCACCGGCTGTTTCCGGAAAAGAAAGGGAAGCGCGTCTCAGACAAATTGCTAAAAGTGCAATTAAAAAACGGCCAAGCGCAGTGGATCCTTGTGCATGTTGAAATCCAAGGCTCAAAGGATCGGGATTTTTCTGAACGCATGTTTCAGTACTTCTACCGGATTTTTGACAAACATCAAGAGAAAATCGTTGCAATTGCTTTGTTAACTGATGAATACCCATCTTTTAAACCGACAGCCTTTACTTACAAGTTTTACGGGACACATCTTTCTTATAACTATAATACATTTAAACTCTTGGATATGAATGAAGCAGAACTTCTGAAATCAGACAATCCTTTTGCCTTGGCTGCTCTAGCTGGTATGTACGTTGCTAAAAGTAAGGACAATGTTAATCAACGCTATCAGTTCAAACGACAGTTATTCCGTCTTTTGTTAAGCGACAATCCAGGGATTCCAAAAGAGGATATATCCGATCTTTTGTATTTTATTGATTTTTTGATCAAAGTGCCATCCAGCTTAACGAAGCAACTTGAACATGAAATGGAGCCAGTTTCCCGAGGAGGTGATCGAATGACACAGTTCATGGATGGGGAATTGCCACCAACCATCAAGGGACTAGTTGAAAAAATGAAGGAAAGAGGAATGGAAAGAGGAATGGAAAGAGGAATGGAAAGAGGAATGGAAAGAGGAATGGAAAAAGGAATGGAAAAAGGAATGGAAAAAGGAAAGTCTGAAGAACAGAAAGCGATAGCAAGAGCATTGCTAGAAGAAGGTCTAGCAATAGAGACCATAGCTAGGGCGACAAAACTTGATAAAGAAACACTTAATCAAATCAAGAATGCGGAGTAAATGAGTCATTTGAGGTAAAGATTCACTTTGAGTATATTTATGATCTCCCTGAACGTGAGAGCGTATCATTTTTAGACATGGATGAAAGTGAGGTTAGGTACGGAGTGCCATACCTATAGGTTAGTGGCACTCCATTTATCTGAAATGTCTTTAAACTAAGCCATACACAATTTATAATGTGTAAATAGATAGAGAAGACGGAGTGTGGAGGAACAAACTATGAATCAAGCAGCACAAATCTATTGGAATGAATATTGGAAAGGGCACAAAAAGCCTCAGTCAGTGAGTGCATGGCAATTCGGGGCTGATCCGGACAAGTTAGCTCAATTAGTGATAGATGGTTGTAAAAACAGCTACGTGTTCGGCCTATGTTTTCTATGAGTTGGGCAATGAACCGTTACCAACAACGGAGGATTATAGCATTATTTTAAACAGTGATGACCTACCTTTGGCAATCATTAAAACGGTGGAAGTGATGTTCACACCGATGAATGAAGTTTCTAAAGCATTTGCTATTGCTGAAGGAGAAGGGGACCGAACATACCAATATTGGTGGGAGACTCATGAACAATTTTTTAGAAGAGAGCTAAGTGATATAGGACGTGAATTTTCAGAAGATATGTTGCTTGTCTGTGAGCGTTTTAAAGTAGTTGATGTGAAGGAAGAATCCTAGTATTCGGTAATGGTGCACTAATTGAACAGGCTATGAAAATGATAACTGACAGGAGTATATAATTTGAATATTCAAGGAATTAACCATTTACTGTTTTCGGTGTCAAATTTAGAAACATCCATACATTTTTATGAAAACGTGTTCAATGCAAAGTTATTAGTTAAAGGAAACAGCACAGCTTATTTTGATTTGAATGGACTTTGGCTTGCCCTTAACGTAGAAGAAGATATACCCCGCCAGGAAATTCTTCAGTCTTATACGCATATCGCTTTCACTCTTGCTGAGGATGAATTCAGTAAGGCGTATAGACATTTGAAAAATTTGAATGTCAACATTCTTGAAGGAAGGGAAAGGGACGAAAAAGATAAAAAATCCATTTATTTTACTGATCCAGATGGCCACAAACTTGAATTTCATACAGGTTCCTTACAAGATAGAATCAATTATTATAAACAGGATAAACCCCATATGCACTTTTACGTTTAGTTAGTCGGAAAGGTTGATTTCAATGACTGATTACATATTAGATTTGAGAAAACGTGTGGGAAATATGCCCTTGGTATTGAGTGTGGCGGGTTGCCTCATAGTTGATGAGCAGCATCGTGTGCTTTTGCAACATCGAGTGGACAATGATACATGGTCCATTCCAGGAGGTATCGTAGAACCGGGTGAATCTGTCGAGGATACTGTAAAAAGAGAAGTGTATGAAGAGACAAACCTTCAAGTCAACCAAATTGATTTTTTTAATATTTATTCCGGTGATTCGCAGCACTATATTTACCCTAACGGAGATGAAGTATTCTTTGTCAATATAGTATATGTAAGCAGGGAATATTCCGGGCAGTTAATGATAGATCATGTTGAGAGTAAGAATACAAAATTTTGGGATATCAACGAATTGCCTCAATTAACCCCACCTAACAAAAAAATATTAGCTGAATTTGCTCGTTACTGATTCGTTTAGGGATCACCCAAAAATGTTCGTGGTCACATTTTTGGGTGGTCAATTTAAAAGGCTCAGAATTCCTTTGCCTTTCACGTTGCGTGGTGTTTTAGTGGCTACAGACATTCAGGTGGTATGGCATGATTGTACACAAGTATTTGCTAATCATTGATTCACTCACAAGCATGATCCACCTTTTCAACCATCCTGCTCAGATGCTGAGCGTCCAAAGTAGATAAATTGTCCCAATCGACGACATCCAAAACATAGGCCTTAAACTGCCAAACGTCTTTTTTGACAGGTTTATCACTGACAAGCGCAATTTTATATAGAACTTCAAGAAGACCATGGATCACCGAAACATCACCTTGACCATAGTAGCGAATTTGATAAAAACTCTTGTATAGATAATCGCCAAATGTTTTCGGTTCGATGATGAGTCTCAATTGATCTTTGTTGTCCGTATAGTACGCCCAAGGCTTGTGATCTTTCCCTAACTCAATTAACAACCCACCAAGACGGTTAATGCAGTTAATCGCTGTATGGGGGTCGTTAATGGATGGTGAGATTGACTTAAGAGCGATATCCACTATTTTTTGCATGGCAAATTCGATGTCTTGAATCGGCGTTCGCTCATCACCAATGATAATGCCTTGTGGTGATTTCAGTCCATCTGAATTTCCTTCAGACCAATAGAAAAACAGTGGCATGTTTTTTGGGACATAATCACCGATTTGAAAGTTTGCCTTAAGCACGACGTGATGTTTTTGAGCCCAGTCGATAAGGGATCTATAGTCAATTGTTTGAATATATCCTGATCGGTCAGAATGTATCACTTGTTGTGTTGTTGCTTTAAGACCATTAAGATCGGCATCATCCCATTCTGTATATCTGCCATAATAGTTTCTGGACAAGACCTTATTGATAATGCCTGATGCTTCATTTCTTATTCTTCCGATTAAAAAATTGACCTTAACCCAACGAGAGGCATGATGCATAAACAGAATAAAACAAGCTAGACAAGCAATAGCGATGATGACGGCTGCTATGGGGCTGATTAATGCTTTTTTTGAGTTCTCGGTCAATAGCAAAAGGTTGATTAAGATGAATATAAATCCAAATGAATCAACACCCAGCACATGCTGGGTCACTCGGCTGCGCATGAAATCTTGTAACGTTCTTGGTGAAAACAATGAAGAATAGGTTGTCAGCACAACCATGATGGATGAAAAACTGATTGTTGTCATTGTTAAAATTGCCGTTATTAGTGATGAATATAACGTCTTCGCTATCTTTTGATCGGTTAACCATAAATCAGGGATGTGTTTAGCTATATTTGCCATCACCCAATGATCGACAGTTGCTACAAGGGTAACAGCAATTAAAGATAAGATACTATATATTGTCGGTACAAACCAAAAACTGTCGCGAATACTTATCCATAATTGGGTCCGGTTCATGTTGAATCACACCTTTCTAGATAATACCGTTATTCCCTGTGGGTGCGACCGAAAAACTTGTTTTATTTATAAGAAATTTTCCTTGAAATGCTTTCTGTTCGTGATATGATAGTAGAAATTTATTTGAAGGGGGCAGGGGAATGATTCGGCAATTAAGTGAAGAGGATCGCCAAGCTTGTTCTAAGCTGGTGCAAGATAGGCCGGCGGAGAATTTGTTTATTATTGGTGATTTGGAAGCTTATGGGTTTGATGAAAGTTTTCAGGATGTATGGGGTGACTTTGATAAAAGCGGGCAAATGCGGGGCATTCTGCTTCGCTACCGGGATAATTTTATTCCATATGCTCCGGCAGCATTTGATGCTAAGGGATTTGCCGCCATTATTGATCAAGATACCCGTGATCACAAAATCTTGTCCGGTATTGCTGGGATTGTAGAGCAAGTGATGCCTTATCTAGAATCTTTGCCTACGAAGACAAGGGATTTGTACTATGCTAAATGTGAACAATTGGAGCCGCTAAAAAGGGTCAGTGCCGATGTTCGTCAAGGAAGTATCGATGATGTTCCTGCTATTCTTAAACTGCATGAGCAGATACCTGAATTTGAAGCACAAGAGGGACGCGGAGAAAGCTTAAGCAAGAACATCGAGACAGGTGTGGCCCGGATCTATTATGTCAATGAGGGCGATACTATGGTTTCCAGTGCGATGACAACGGCGGAGAATAGCCAATCGGCCATGATTGTTGGTGTTTGTACACTTGATGAGTATAAAAAGCAAGGATATGCTACTTCTTGTATGGTGCAACTATGCCGTGATTTGTTAGCTGAAGGAAAAGAATTGTGTTTGTTTTATGATAACCCCGACGCTGGCAATATATATAAGCGGTTAGGCTTCAAAGATATCGATCGTTGGGTGATGAATGATCTATAGGAATTATAGAACCCCCAAAGAGACCCAAACGCTTATTCAAGCGAATGGGTCTTTTTTAGTGTCACCCGGAACGGACTAACCGCTCAGGAGTTTTCCGATGACGCCGGCAAGCACAACTCCGGCTCCAACAAGTCCTAAGATAATTAAAATGTCTTTAAATGTTAACTGGTTCATATGATTCCCTCCCTCTACAAAATCTAAGAGGAGTCTGCTGTACAGACTCCTCTTAGATAAAAAATAAAGAGTCTGTTCCTAAAAAACAGACTCTACCCGCAAAACGGCATAAAGGAGCCTGCTTAACCAAGGGTATGGGTGTGAATCAACCCTAGGTGACAGGCTCCTCCGGATCACGCCTTTTATTAAGTTACGCTCATTATAACATGAACCTGATGCGTTTTCATTAAAATTGATGGATTTTGTTCAAAAATTAATCAAAAGAGGAAACGATGTGGAAATACGGCGCATGAATCATGAATAAATGAAAAAAATATGGAGTGGGAGGTGAATGTGACCATGAGTGAACACGTCAATCGACCGCAAAAGCCAAACCATGCGCAAGACAAAGCACAGCAAGAGAAACGAGATGGTTACGGCAACAAAAAAGTTGAAGGCCCGAACCGGCCATCGACGTAAATTCAGTAAAAAACGCTCGGTCTTCAACAGACCGGGCGTTTTTATTACTTCTCTAACTTGTTAAGAAACTCGTTAACGTCTTCAGGGCTTTTGGCATCGGCACTGTGTAAGTGCGCGATCTTTTCGCCGTTCTGAAATACGAGTAAGCTGGGAATACCCATCACTTCATAGGTCTGTGCGGCTTCTGGAAACGCATCGCGGTCAATTTGGTACCAATCGTATTGTTGATGTTCTTCGATAATATCACCGATAAACATATTCATGCGCTTGCAATCAGGGCACCAGTCCGCTTCAAACTTGATAATGGTTGGTTTGTCGCTATTAATGGCTTGGTTCAATGTTTCTTGTGTATCAATATTTGTCAATTTTTATCACCCCTATATAGAAAGTCTATAACGATACTCTCATCATAGCAAATTATGCCTATCAGGCGAAAACATCATGCTTAAGAAACGTTAAGAGACATATAGAGTGAGGCATGGATACAGCGAATGGTGATTTTAATATGGTACAATGGTAGCGTGAAAAATTGGGATAAGGAGTTCAAAGAATGGACATTCATATAACGGAAGCAGCAAGAGAGCGGCTGGGTCAATCGATCAATAACGATCAGTATCAGTATATCAAAATTGCTTATGATACAGTGGGATGCGGTTGTGTTAATGATGGCGTCTTTCATTTAATTTTAACGAATGTTCCGGATCAAGGTGATCGAGAAATTGAAGGCGAATTACTACCGTTTTTGATTCAAGAACAATATGAAGTGTTCTATGATAAGACGATGGTGATTGATTATGCTACTAAATACAATATATTTCAACTTAAGAGTCCGAATCAAATGCTTGATCCACGGATGAAGCTTACGACAACTTAATAAGGGTAGTTATATCTAGTCTATTGAAAGTAGATAAGGTTTCGCTCATAATTGGGAGCGAGTGTGCATGAAGGTAGATGAGGAGGTTAGGCACAGCATGATATACACAGGAATTGATATTGGAACAACCAGCACGAAGACAACAGCTTATGATGCTTCTGGATCCGCTGTAGCCCAATCGGAAAAAGATTATCCGTTATTAACGCCGGAAACAGATTATGCAGAACAGGATCCTGAAACGATATTTCAGGCGGTTATGCAAACGCTAACGGACGTCAGTCAGCAGGTTGTTCAGCAAGGCAATACGATTGCGGCGGTTAGTTTCAGCGCGGCAATGCACAGTTTGATTGGATTGGATGCTAATAATGAATGTCTCACGCGTTCGATTATATGGGCTGATCGCCGGGCTAAATGGCAAACTCAGAATTTGAAGGAGTCATCAGCAGGCAGTACGCTCTATCATCGAACGGGAACGCCGATCCACCCGATGTCCCCCCTTACCAAGCTCATGTGGTTTAAGGAAGAACAACCTGAGCTCTTTTATAAGACGAAAAAGTGGATATCAATTAAGGAATATATATTTTACCGGCTCTTTGGTGAATTCGTTGTTGATTACTCAATTGCCTCGGCAACGGGAATGTTTAATTTAAAAAACTTAGAGTGGGATGAGGAAGCACTTCAGATTGCGGGTATTGACAGCGGCCAGTTATCCCAGCCTGTACCGACGACGTATGTTGTCAAAGGTCTACATAAGGATAATGCCACCCAACTTCAGATCGCTGCAGATACACCTTTTATCATCGGAGCGAATGACGGCGTGCTCGCTAATTTGGGTGTTGGTGCGATTCGTAAAGGTGTGGTGGCTTGCACAGTCGGCACAAGCGGTGCGGTTCGTGCGGTTGTTGATCACCCGATTACGGATCCTAATGAACGCACCTTTTGTTATGCGTTGACGGACGAGCTGTGGGTGATTGGCGGACCGACCAATAATGGGGGAATTGTTCTTCAGTGGTTGCGGGATAACATTTTCTACGACATGAAAAAACCAGATGATGGTGATCCTTATGAAGCCATGACAGCATTAACGACATCCGTGCCACCGGGTGCTGAAGGGTTATTGTTTGTACCATCTTTAGCCGGTGAAAGGTCACCGTCTTGGAACCCTGACACAAAGGGTGTGTTTTATGGTTTAACACTGAATCATACCCGTGCCCACATGATCAAAAGTGCGATGGAAGGCGTTATGTTACAACTGTACACTGTTGTTGATGCACTGCAAAAAATGGGGGTTGAGCCGAAAGAGTTCCGGGCAACTGGAGGATTCACCCATTCTCCTGAATGGTTGCAAATGGCGGCAGATATTTTTGACGCACCGATAAAAATTCCAGCCAATCCACAAAGTGCTTGTTATGGAGCGACCCTGTTAGCTAAACACGCGCTCGAAGACCAGGGAAGTATCCATGAATATGATGATATTGCTATGGGAGAGGCGATTGATCCTGATAACGAACGAACTCACGCCTATGCTCCGGTTAAAAAGCGATTTATGGAAGTTTCCCGGATTAGTTCCGATCAATTAAGTGTTTATTAGGATATAAGTATGGTTAGCAAAACCCGTTGGCGAGTGATTGCCAACGGGTTTTTATTAGAATTAATTCTGCGCTGAAGCCTGTTGCTTAAGATCATAGAGTTTACTGTCGAGTTGTCTTGTGATATGTGGTTTTACAATATTGACAGCTTCAATGATTGAATCCATGTTGATACCTGTATCAATACCCATTTCGTGTAGCATAAATATGACGTCTTCTGTGGCAACATTGCCACTCGCACCAGGGGCGAATGGACAGCCGCCGAGGCCTCCGGCTGATGTATCAAACCGAGTTACACCGGCCTCAAGACAAGCGTAAATGTTAGCAAGAGCGGTTCCTCGGGTATTATGAAAATGGCCGGTGATGGACAGTTGATGACCTAGTTCTTTTTGCAAGTGTGAAAAGACGTCATAAACATCCTTGGGATTAGCCATACCCACTGTGTCTGCGACGCTGAGTTCATCGACACCCATATCAGCAAACCGCCGGCAGAGTTGGAATGTGGCTTCTGGATCGATTCTACCTTCATATGGACAATAAAAGGCTGTTGATATACAAGCCCGTATAAACTTATCATCCATTTTTAGGTTCTGAATTAAGGGCTGCCATTCTTGCAAACTTTCTTCAGTTGTTCGATTAATATTATTTTGATTAAAGGAATCACTCACGCCGACAAAAACAGCGATGTGATCAGCCCTTGATGCATAAAATCGTTCAACTCCCTTTTTGTTGGGGACTAATACATAATTCGTTTGGTCATCAAGGCAACCGTGAATAATTTCTTCGGCATCTTTCATCTGCGGAACCCATTTTGGTGAAACGAAAGAGGTTAGCTCCATTTCTATAACGCCTGCTTGCTTTAACGATTGGATAAAAGCAATTTTGCTCTCGGTTGGAACAAGATTTTTTTCATTTTGTAAGCCATCACGAGGCCCAACTTCGACAAGCGTTACTTTTTCGGGTAGTATTGATCCGGACATAAAAAACCGCCTCCTAAAGCGTTTTCATTATTATTTTATCTGCATAAGCTGTTGTTTGGCAAATATATTGTAAAAGGGTTATGCTGGTGAAGAAATCGGTATCATTGATATAAAAAGTGGATAACAAAAAACTATTTGAAAAGATATCGGCTGTCCCTTAGTAGCTTAACTAAGGGACAGCTTTGATATTTGACCCGATAATAACAGTATGATATTAATAGAAAGTCCAATATTAGTTAACCAAGCGAAAAGATAAAATCTTAAATGATGAAATTGACTCAAGAGACTCAAAAATGATTGATATTTTCATAGAGTGATCAATTATAGAAAAGAGACAAAGGGAGTGGGATCGAGGATGGAACATACACATTCACAGAATCAGACGTTTAAAAAGGCCCCAATTGTTGCATTACTCCTTTCAGGGGCATTTATCGCTATTTTAAATCAAACCCTCATGATCACAGCGATCCCACCGATTATGGATGAAATGCATGTCACGGCAAACACGGCACAATGGTTAACAACCGTTTTCATGCTCGTCAATGGTGTCATGATTCCGGTAAGTGCTTTTTTAATTGAACGATTTTCAACGAGACAATTGTTTATTACGGCAATGGGCATTTTTGCGGTAGGCACTGTGATCGCTGGTATAGCCCCTAACTACGGCATATTATTGTTCGGCAGGGTTGTTCAATCGAGCGGAGCCGGTATTATGTTGCCGCTTATGCAAACGGTGTTTTTAATGATTTTTCCTATAGAGAAACGTGGCGCAGCGATGGGTCTAATCGGTCTTGTCATTTCCTTTGCTCCGGCTATTGGTCCGGCGCTTTCCGGCTGGGTGACAGCCAATTATTCCTGGCGTGTTTTATTTGCTATCATTTTACCTATTGCGATTATAGACATTATAATTGCCATTTTCGCGATGAGAAATGTGACCCAACTAACCTATCCAAAAGTCGATATCATATCAATTATTTTGTCATCCTTTGGTTTCGGTGGTTTGCTATATGGGTTCAGCAATGCAGGAAACAATGGCTGGGCAAGTACTAATGTGATCATTGCATTAGCGATTGGTGCAGTCTCGCTCTGTCTATTTATCTGGCGGCAAATGAGGATGGAGCATCCTATGCTTGAATTTAGAGTGTTTAAGTACAAGATTTTCACCATAGGAACAATCATTGGTATGATCACGTTTATGGGTTTAATTGGGGCTGAGACCCTCATTCCTCTTTATATGCAAAACATGCGGGGTTTCACGGCAATGGAGTCCGGTCTTGTACTTTTGCCTGGGGCGCTCATCACGGGGATTATGTCACCCATTACGGGTCGCATCTTTGACAAAGTCGGTGCGCGGTGGTTAGCTATTTTGGGATTGTCAGTCATCACTTTGGGGACATTTCCTTATACCAACTTAACGCCTTCAACATCATTCGCATACTTAACAATCATGTATGCAGTGCGCATGCTGGGCATAGCCATGGTTATGATGCCGGTGACGACTGCAGCGTTAAATCGACTGCCACGGCATCTAATTCCTCATGGCACGGCGATGAATAATACAATGCGACAAGTTTCAGGATCCGTCGGAACAGCATTGCTCGTTACGGTGATGACCAATAGTATCGTTTCGGCAAAACAACAAACCGTTCCTCATCCAGAAATACATGGTGTCAATATCGCCTTTTTCGTGGCTACTATTCTAGCCCTTATTGGTGTTGGTTTATCATTTTTTATAAAGAAGACCTCCCCCTCAGCAGAGAAACAAGAAAGTAACAAAATGGAGGCGTGAGAAAAGAAAAGGATATTATTAGGGGCAGTCACATCTTCAGTGCTGTCCCTTTATTTAATGGACTTACGATTTCCGAGAAATTCCCTTATACTTATAATGATGTTATTGATTTAACAGAAGGGAAGTTAAATTATGGAGAATGAACAGGTGAAAATATTTGATGAACATCGAAATCAAATCGGAATGACCACGCGTCAAGAAGCACATAAAGTCGGTTACTGGCATGAGACATTCCAATGTTGGTTTGTCAGTCGAGAAGATCAAACATATTACATTTATTTTCAAATTCGTAGTGCTACCAAAAAGGATTTTCCAAATCTTTTAGATATTACAGCTGCTGGACACTTGTTAGCTGATGAAACGGTCGAGGATGGGGTCAGAGAAGTGAAAGAAGAACTGGGCATTCATGTCTCTTTTGAAAAACTAGAGCCGTTAGGAGTTATAGAAGATAGTATCATTCAAGAAAATTTTGTTGATAGAGAGTTCGCGAACGTCTTTTTATATCCATGTCAATATCCTTTTGCTGAATATAAACTACAAAAAGAAGAAGTATCAGGGATTGTTAAAGCAGATTTTAACAATGTTTATCAACTTTGGTTGGGAGACAAACGTGACATCAGCGTTGAGGGGTTTGAAATAAATGAGGATGGAAGACGTGACCCTATTAAAAAAACGGTCAGTAAAAATAGTTTTGTTCCACACAAGCATTCCTACTATGAAAGCATTCTAAAATGGATTGATCAGCGTATTAACCACACCCAAACGTGAAGGTGAAATTATTGTCATTAAAAGAACAGAAATTTTGATTCATAGATTAGTAGAAAAGAAAAGGGGTATTTCATTGGTTCATCATTTAATAACAGACCGTTTGCTTTTACGTCCTTATAAACGAACAGATGCTTGTAGGGTTCAAGCATTGGCAGGAGAGAGAGAAGTCGCAGAAACAACCCTAGCGATTCCTCATCCCTATCCAGTCGAAGCTGCCGAGTCTTGGATTGAAAGTCATGCCAAGCTCATTGAGAATGGGGAGGCTTATCCGTTTGCGATGGTTTTACGTGATGACAATTGGCTCATCGGCACAATGACTATAAGAGTTGATCACCAGCATAACAAGGGGGAACTGGCTTATTGGGTCGGCAAGGATTATTGGGGACAAGGGTATGCGACAGAAGCCGCTAAAAGAATTACCCAGTTTGGTTTTGATGAACTAACATTAAATCGTGTTTTTGCCCAAGCAATGAGCAGGAATAAAGGTTCAACGAAGGTGATGGAAAAGGTTGGGATGAGCTATGAAGGGACCCTGAAACAAGAGCTTTTCCATTGGGGAAAGTATGAAGATGTTGATGTATATGGCCTTTTGAGATCGGCGTATGATCAGCAGTAGGTTAGGAGTTGTATAGATGATCCAACTCAAAAATATGGACATTTTTTATCAATTAATAAAGATGGCTACATAATAAATGACACGAATATTAATAATGATAAGTTAATCTTATCAATACGTATAATAACATAAACATATCTTTATCCTTGTTTCTGAGTTATTATAAAATTAGAACAAGGAAGGAGAGCGACATGCCTATTGATTTTCATAATAGTGAAAACCGCTCGACGTATGCGACAAGGGAAACAAATCTCAGTTGGATGAACAAGGTAGATGAGATCGTCAATATTAAAGGAAAAACAGTCCTAGATATAGGATGTGGAGGCGGAATTTACACAAAGGCCCTTGCAGACATGGGGGCCGCTCATGTAACAGGCTTAGATTTTTCAGAACAGATGCTGACCTCTGCACGGGAAACCTGCAAAGGATATCATAATATTGATTTTAAAGTTGGTAACGCTTTAAATACAAAATTGCCCGGTAAACAATTCGATATTGTTATGGAAAGAGCCGTCATCCATCATATTAAGGATTTGGACACTTGCCTTGAAGAGATGTTCAGACTCCTTAAAAATGAGGGTTCATGCATCATTCAGGATAGAACACCCGAAGATAGCCTGCTGGAAGGTAGCCCATCTAATATAAGGGGATACTTTTTTGAAAAATATCCTGAATTAAGTGATAGGGAAAGGTTACGACGGCATTCAAGTAGTGATGTCCAGCAAATTTTAAGGAATGTCGGTTTCCGTGAGATCAAAGCATATCAATTATGGGAAACGAGAAAAGTTTATAACACATTAACGGAGCTGAGAAACGATTTACTTAATCGCACGGGGCGTTCAATTCTTTATGAATTGACTGATAATCAGCTGGAGAATCTTGTTGATGAGATTCAACAGCAGGTAAAACAAGTCAATGAACGAATGATTGTTGAAAAAGATCGATGGACGATTTGGAAGGCCATTAAATAGTTAAAAGATGATGACTCCGATTTAAAGTAGGTTGATAACAATATCAACGGCGGTTGATGAGGGGCCACCACCTTCTACTAAGTATGTAGCTGCTTTTGAGTATTTCTCCGCAACAGTGTGCTAATCTCTGAGTATATTGTTTCGGAGGATTTTTTATGTCAAGTTTGATTTGACCCTCACGTTGCGTGGTACTTTATAGTAGCAGATGTAGGGAGGTCAGGATGGATGACAATGAAGGTAAAGGAAGTCGCTAATTTAGTCGGTATTAGTGTGCGCACACTGCATCATTATGATGACATTGGCTTACTAGCCCCGGAGGAGACAACCGAATCTGGTTATCGCCTATATTCCAACGAGAACCTTGAGACCTTGCAACAAATTTTATTTTTTAAAGAACTTGGCTTCCCTCTTAAGAAGATTAAAGCAATCATCAACAGTCCGTCTTTTGATCGCCTCGAGGCATTAGAACTCCAACGGCAAATGTTACTTGAGGAGCGCAAACGTATTGATAGAATGGTTGCGACGATCGATAAGACAACACAACACATGAAAGGAGGGGTTGAAATGTCAAACAAGGAAAAGTTCGAAGGATTTGATTTTAGCCATAACCCTTACGAGCAAGAAGCTCGTGAGCGTTGGGGCGATAAAGCTGTTAATAGATCTAACGCTAAACTAGGAAACATGTCAAAAGATGAACAACAAGCGATGAGCGATAAGATGAATGCCATCTATCGCAGACTTGCGGCTCTTCGAAAGGAATCACCGCAATCGGATGAAGCCCAAGGAGCTATTAAAGAGTGGTATGACTTTTTGAACAGCAACTTTGGTGGTTATTATTCTCTGGATGTATTCAAAGGGTTGGGGCAAATGTATGTTGATGATAAGCGCTTTACCCAAAACATCGATCAGTTTGGCGAAGGCTTAGCGGTATTCATGCGTGATGCCATGGCAATGTATGCTGATCGCAACAAAACATAATTCTAAAAGCAACAATCTTTTATAGCCATCTACAAAATGGAGGCTGGAACAAAAGTATATAGTTACAAAATCATCCGAACGATTAAAAAATCAGTTCGGATGATTTGTTGAAAATAGTCATTCCTGTCATCGCTTCGTCAAAATCCTTCGCTTGCCGCGGGCACGGCCTCAGCTAACTTGGTAAAGAAAACCCCTTTACCAAGTGGATCTTCGGCTCGTGCTGTTCCCGCAGGCGTCTACGTATTTTGACGACGCTTAGAATTTGCTTTCATATCTTATTGTTCGGTTTTTTGAGTATCCTGTTTTAGATTTGTCCCAGCCTCTTGTTTCTTACCGATGATTGTCGTACTTGTTAGCTTTTGAAATCGATTGAATCGCAGCCAGCTCTTTCGCCGATAGTTCTGGGGAGACAGACGTTTGAATATTGTTTTCCAGCTGTGATGGTTTGCTGGCCCCGGGAATAGCGGCAGCTACGGCTGGATGATGCAGGGCATATCTGATTGCGGTTTGTGATAATGGTCTGTTTCCTGACGTCTGTTGTTGGAGCTGCTTAACAATTTCCTGAAGTTCTTCGGCGGAATAGTCCAGATATCCATTCTCTGGAATTTTGTTCTCGCCATTGTCAGATAGAATACCTTTGCCAACGGGGCCGCGGGTGATCACGCTGATGTTGTTTTCAGCGAGCAGTGGCAACACGGTTTCTTCAGGGCGCCGGTCTAAAATACTGTATTGCATCATGACACTGACGATGTTTGAACGATGGACATATTCCCGGATAACATTGGGACGGATAGAGCTGATGCCGTAGCAACGGATGTATCCTTCTTGTTTTAATTCTTCAAATGCCGCAATGGTTTCATCAATCGGATCATCGATCGTACCGCCATGAAGCTGGTAGAGGTCAATATAATCTGTGCCTAGACGTTTCAAGCTCTGTTTGCACGCTTCTTTTATGTAGGCTTTCGATGGATCCCAGTGCCAGTTTTCTTTACCGGCTTCCCAGTGGTTGCCGCCTTTTGTTGCTAGGATCACGTCCTCACGCCGCCCTTTAAGCGCTTCACCAACTGTTGTTTCCACGTTACCAAATCGGTATAGATCAGCGGTGTCGACAAAGTTAACACCTTCATCAATCGCTTTCTGAATCATATAGACACCGTCTTGGTGATTCTCAGGTAAGGACATGCTGCCAAGGCCGATTTCACTGACGAATAATTCTGATTGTCCTAATTGATGGGTTTTCAAGTAAACGACCTCCTTTGTAATTCTATTTCTATTATAAGAACCTTGACCCACAAAAGTCGAGTCATGAAACCTCGTTGCTTTATAGACGTAAATGAAGTAGGATAAAAATATGAGTCCAATTTGAAGGAGGGAAACAGTGTGTTCGAAATGTTATTTGACTTGCCGATGGATCTCCAAATCTATTTGTTTTTAATGTCCGCACTGTTAATGATCTCCCTTCAGTCAGCTTGGAGTTATTTTCCCGGTACCTATTACTTTTACGCTTTTTACGGAACTAAGCCGATTGATAGGGCTTATATTATAAAAAGTTTACGATATAGCGTTGGATTGACACTTCATCAGATTGTTGATTGGATAACGAGATGTGCTCAGCGGAAAGACCGGTCTAGTGATGATGACGACGATCATTGTCTTCTCCTTATTTTATAAATATGAGTGGATATTTAAGGAGGAGACGATTGAAACAGTTATTACAATTATCTTTAATCACGAGTATAATTCTATTATTGAGCGGATGTTCAGGGAACGGGAATGCTGCTGGAGGCTTTCTCCATGAAACATTCGTAGCGCCATTTACCCATCTAATTGAATGGACAGCAGGTTTATTTTCTGGGAGTTACGGTCTTGCGATTGTCCTCATTACATTGGTGATTCGCGGGGTATTGATGCCATTTATGCTGAAACAATTTAAAAATCAGCGGCAAATGCGCGAAAAGATGGCGGTTATGAAGCCTGAAATGTCGGACATTCAGGAGAAAATTAAGCAAACCAAAGATAAAGCGGAGCAGCAAAGATTGCAACAAGAAATGATGATGCTTTACCGGAAGCACGGTGTCAATCCATTATCAATGGGATGTCTCCCGCTCATCATCCAAATGCCGATTCTTATGGGATTTTATTATGCGATTCGGAGTTCTGAGGATATTGCCACGCACAATTTTCTCTGGTTCAATTTGGGGGCTCCAGATATTCCGCTAGCATTGTTGGCAGGCGTGATTTACTTTTTACAATTCAGGGTTCAACAAAGCTTTATGCCGGCGGCAGCGACAGATAATCAACAGGCGAACGAGATGATGAAGTGGATGGGATTAATTTCACCAGCTTTTATTCTCATTATTTCTTTTAATGCTCCAGCTGCATTGCCGCTCTACTGGTCGATCGGTGGATTGTTTTTAATCGGGCAAGCTGTTTTTGCCAATAAAATTTATTTTCCCCGTTATGAGGCCTCACAGGTGGAGAATACGAATAAAACAACGGAATAATTGACGAACACGCACACGAGTTGTGCGTGTTTTTTACAGCCAATTCGTGATAATTTTTATGTCGAAAGGCTTCTCGAATTCATTCTCATTTCGTAACATATATAAAAGTTATCTTTTAACGAATCGTTTTAACGGGTACATAAAATATGAGGGAGATGACGCTATTGAATAACGATGAAGTAACGATGGCCCATGTTTGGAAAGCCAAACGGCGGATTCGTTCGCTTGTAAGACCGACACCGTTAATCCATTCTGCGTCTTTGTCAGATGTGACAGGGGCCAATGTTTATCTCAAACTGGAGACGATGCACCCAACAGGGGCCTTTAAATTGAGGGGGGCAGCCAACAAAATTTTAAGTCTTTCACTAGAACAGCAGCGGCAAGGTGTCGCCACTTTTTCTACTGGTAATCACGGTATTGCGGTCGCCTATGTTGCCAAACAATTAGGCATTCCGGCTACCATTTATTTATCAAGACGAGTGCCGCAAACAAAGATCGATCAACTCGAGAGATTAGGTGCCCAAGTTGAAAAAGTTGGTGAGAACCAGGATGATGCTGCAGCGTGCTGTTATGAATACCAAGATAAAAAGGGCTATACCGTCATTAAACCGTTTGATGACATTGACATTATTGCCGGTCAGGGCACCATCGGCCTGGAAATTCTTGAAGCATGTCCTGACATTGATAAAATGCTTGTTCCGTTATCAGGAGGCGGGCTGTTAGCGGGTATCGCTTTGGCTCTCAAACAAACGAATCCTCATATCGATGTGACCGGCCTGTCAATTGAAGGGGCTGCCGTCATGCATGAAAGTTTAAAAGCAGGTCATCCTGTCATTCTGCCGGAAGAGGATACATTGGCTGACAGTTTGCTTGGCGGTATTGGTGCTGATAACCTCTATACATTTAAAATGGTTCAACGATACATGGATCATAGTTTGCAAGTATCAGAGACGGCAATTGCGGACGGCATGATCCATCTTTTAACTCACCACAAAATGGCGGTTGAAGGTGCAGCCGCTGTGGGTCCCGGTTGGTTGCTTCAGCAGACGCTTGAGCCCGATCAGACTGTTGTTGCTGTCATAAGTGGAAATAATGTCAACGTTAATGAATTAGCTCGGCTTGTGACCGATCAAAATCATCAACATCAAATGTAATAGGCTGGAGTGAAGACCCTTGGATTTGACAATGTCTGAAGTGATGCAGTTGTCGATTATGGAAACGGCAAAGGTTAAAACCGCCCAACGAAAACTAAAAGGATCCCCTGTCGAATGGGTATCGGTGATTGAAACGCCTGTTGAAAATTTTATCCGGAAAAATGAATTTGTTTTAAGTACGGGCGTTGGATGTGGTCAGGACCCCGAGTTATTGAAAGAATTTGTGATAGATGTGATGGATTCGGGGGCCACGGCTCTAGCGTTTGCTACGGGGCGTTTTGTGTATGACATTCCCGACAATATTCTTGAGATGGCGGAAGAACAAGGTTTTATTATTATTGACATCCCTTGGGAAATCCGGTTTAGTGATATTTTGCAATTGGTGATGGAAAAGTTAAATAGTGTGAACCGGGAACAATTGAAACAAACGGAACATATTCAACAGCAACTCATTCATTTGGTCTTACGGGGAAAAAGTTTTAATGAAATTCTTCAATATCTTTACCATCATTTACAAATGCCTTTAGCCATGCTTGACCGTAAAGGTGAACTATTGACCCAGACTCATTTTAATAAAGGCTTGTTAGATAATCTTTTATCTGAATTGCATGATAAATTCCAGGGTAATCAATCCGCAGTGGGTACTGACCATCCTCTATATCAGAATCTTGTGAAACTACCGCGTAAGCCCCAATCTATCTATGCGATGGCTATTGAATCCAATGGCTATTTGCAAGGGTATTTGTTGCTTGGTTCGGAGAGTCAGACCTTCTTATACAATCCGATGGTGATGCATATTTTAGAACACGCCACAACAGCGGCGGCTCTATGTTTTCTCAAACAAAATACCATTGAAGAGACGGAACTACGTATTAAGGATGATTTTCTATTAAATATGGTCAAAGGTAAATTATTTCTTGATGAGGATATCTATCACCGGGCTGCCTTCTTTGATTATGATCTTGAGCTTCCATACACATGCATTATTGGCGAACTTAAGAATTTACCTGAGATTTACCGCGACCATTCATCAACACGCTTATCCTTTGACGAGTGGCTCCGTGGTATGAATTACTACATTCAAAAGGAAATTAATCAATCTGGAGAAACTTTGCAGCGACGATTAATGACAGCTTTCGATGATCAAACGATTATTATCTTCTTGGAAAGCTCTGGCGGGAATCAACAGGCCTTCGTCAACGATTTTTTAGATAGTGTGGAACGTCGGCTTCATTCTCTACTGCCAGGTTTGACCGTTTTATGGGGGATTGGGACGCATAAAGACGGGATTGAGGTATTTGATCGCAGCTATGAAAAAGCAACGATGGCTTTGGATATCGGAAAACGTCAAAACAGAAGTGGAGAGCGGACTTTTTTTGCTGATACCCAGATGAACCGCTTGTTGTTGACAATTGCGGATCATCAAGAAATCAAGGATATGACCTCGGGTATCATCAATCCAATTATAGATTATGACAAAAAACGTGACATGGATTTGATTGGGACGTTTATGGCTTATAACCGGAATAAAGGCAATGTTAGTCAAACCGCGCGCATTCTTAATCTGCACCGTCAATCCTTGCTATACCGGTTACGGAAAATAGAAGCTTTAACCGAATTATCTCTGGTTAATGCGGACGACTTGTTCTTGTTGGAATTAAGTATCAGACTTTGGACATTAGGAGATTTGAAGAAACGACAGATTTAAAAGGATCTTTTATTTTAAACCAAGTTTTAGAACCACGTTTTTATGGTTCTCGGCTTGGTTTTTTTGTGTAAGTCCCCATATACAGTGCCTGGCACCTCTAAAGACACGGCACTGCTAAATATGTATGAATCAATTAACGAAAATTTATACAATTTGGTCATTGTCGATAATGTAGGCCGTTGAGTAAGATAATAGTACATTACTTAAAGGTTAGCTGGAAGGAGGCGTCGGATATGTTGCCATTTGCAATCAACGAATATCAAGAGAGGATCAATCAAGTTAAAGACATCATGCAGAAGCGGGGAATTGAGGTATTGTTGATTACAAACCCGGCGAACATGAACTATTTATCGGGTTATGATGCCTGGTCATTCTATGTGCATCAAATGTTAGTGATTATTTTGGATGAAGATCAACCGTTGTGGCTGGGTCGATATCAAGATGCTAATGGGGCCAAAGCAACAACGTGGCTTTATGATGACAACATTATTCCATATCCGGATTATTATGTTCAATCGAAGACCTATCATCCTATGGGATTCATCGCGAGCATTTTAAGTCAAATTGGCCAGGGTAATCGTCATATCGGCGTTGAAATGGAGAATTATTATTTTTCAGCGAAAGCCTATGAAATGTTAAAAACAAATCTACCTAACGCCACGTTCAAAGATGCCAGTCAACTTGTCAATAATGTTCGTCTGATAAAATCGGATCAAGAAATTGAATATATAAAACGTGCGGCAGAGATTGGCGGGCATGCCATGCAAAAAGGGATTCAGGGGATCCATGCAGGTGTTCGTGAAAATGATGTCGCGGCAACAATCTATCATGCTTTAATATCTGGCACGGACACATACGGTGGTGATTATCCAGCTATCGTTCCATTACTGCCAGCAGGGAAAAAAACATCAGCGCCTCATTTGACATGGTCGGAGGATCCCTATCAAGCAGGTGAAGCAGTGATTGTTGAGTTAGCAGGTTGCTATAAACGGTATCATGCGCCTCTTGCCCGGACTGTTTCCATTGGCAAGCCGTCACAAGCATTCAGTGATTTATCCCTTGTTCTTACAGAAGGCTTAAATAAGGCGCTGGAAGCAGTAAAACCAGGGGTCACTTGTGAAGAAATTGAGCGGGTGTGGCGTGAATCCATTGCCAAACACGGCATCAAGAAGGAGTCGCGTCTTGGCTACTCCATGGGACTTAGTTATCCACCTGATTGGGGAGAGCATACCGCTAGTCTGCGCCCGGGCGATCAAACAGTTTTACAGCCAAACATGACTTTTCATATGATTCCGGGTCTCTGGTTCGACAATCAAGGCATTGAAATTAGTGAGTCATTTCGTGTTACAGAACAAGGTTGTGAGGTTTTTTCTAATTACCCTCGTGAACTATTGATACAGGAACCGTTACCAATTGATCAAAGCGGTAAAATCAGTTAAGAAGAGGTGAATCAAATTGGATATTTTTCAAGAAAAGGAGATTCGATCGACCGTTTCTCTTAATCATGAAGTCATCACTGTTATTGAATCCGCCTTTAATCAATTGATGACCCAATCGGTGCACATGCCTCCGATCATGCGGGTTGACGTTCCGGAAAACAACGGGGAGGTTGATGTGAAATCGGCCTATATCCCTGGGTATGATACCTTTGCCATTAAAGTATCCTCTGGTTTTTTCGATAACTGGAAACAAGGATTACCGAGTGCGAGCGGTTTAATGATGCTGATTAGCAGTCAGACCGGTGTTCCAGAAACCATTTTGCAAGATAATGGGTATTTGACAGATGTACGGACCGCTGCAGCTGGTGCGGTCGCGTCAAACTATTTAGCACGTGAAGCCACCCAAATTGCTGGTATTATTGGTTCAGGCGCACAAGCCCGCTACCAAACGAAGGCATTGGCTCTTGTCCGCAATCTTCAAGAGGTGATTGTCTACGGACGGACACCGGAAAAAGTCCAGCAATTTAAGAAGGATATGGAGCATGAATTAAAGATTCCCGTCAAAATGGCCGAATCGGCGGAAACCGTTGTTCGTAATAGCGATACCGTGGTGACGACAACACCAGCAGAGTCACCGGTTATCCGATCTGATTGGCTGCATCCAGGGCTTCATATCACTGCAATGGGTTCGGATGCTGAGCAGAAACAAGAGCTGGATTCAGATGTTTTAGAACAAGCGGATAAAGTTGTCTGTGATGTTAAAAGTCAATCTCTTAGGCTTGGAGAATTGCGTAGCTGTCCATCGGATCAAGTGATCAATAATGTCTATGAGCTTGGGCAACTGACAACGGGTAAGGTTAAGGTGCGTGAACGTGAGGATGCCGTTACCGTCTGCGATCTTACCGGAACCGGTGTCCAGGATACAGCTATCGCCCGCTACGCTTATGACAAGTTGAAACAACCAACTTATTCAAAATAATGAGGGAGGAGATCATATGACAAAGGACATTAACCAAGGAACAAAAGCTGTATGGGCTGGGGAGAAGGATCAACTTGCATTTGGTGCGACACAGGTTCCTGTTGTGCATAGTGTATCATTCGGGTATGAGGACATGGATGAATGGTACGATGTTGCTATCGGCAAGAAACCGGGTCATATCTACGGGCGTAACACGAATCCAACGGTGCAAGCATTCGAAGATAAAGTTAAGGCATTAGAAGGAGCCGAAGCGGCAACGAGTTTTTCAACGGGGATGGCGGCTATCAGTAACACACTTTCGACTTTCCTTGCTCCAGGGGACCGAGTTGTTTCTATAAAAGACACATATGGCGGCACGAACAAAATTTTCACGGAGTTTTTACCTAGACAAAATATTGATGTTGAGCTCTGTGAAACCGGTAATCACGAAGCATTGGAAGCCGAGATCGCTAAAGGCTGTAAAATTCTTTACCTTGAAACACCGACAAATCCCACTGTGAAAATAACAGATATTGAAAGAATGGTTACAGCTGGTAAACAAGTAGGAGCCATGGTGATTGTCGATAATACGTTTGCGACACCTATCAATCAAAATCCATTGACCTATGGTGTTGACCTAGTGATTCATAGTGCCACGAAGTTTTTAGGCGGGCATGCAGATGCACTGGGGGGTGTCGTTTGTGGTGATAAAAATCTTGTCGAACCTATTTATCATTACCGAGAAATTAATGGGGCAACGCTTGATCCTATGGCCGCTTATTTACTATTAAGGGGCATGAAGACCCTTAAATTAAGACTTCGCCAACAAGGAGACAATGCGATGGAGCTCGCTAACTATCTCAAAAGCGTTGAGTGGGTGGATGATGTCTTCTATCCGGGACTTCCGGAACACTCCGGTCATGATATTGCAACGAAGCAAATGCGTCATTATGGAGCGATGTTGAGTTTCTCTGTTAAAGGCGGGGTTGAGACGCTTAGGCATTTGCTTCCTTCCTTGAAATATGCCAACCGCGCCGCCAATCTCGGCTCGGTGGAAACAGTCGTTGGTCCGTCACGAACAACCAGTCACGTTGAATGTACGCCTGAAGAGCGCGCAGCTATGGGCATTCCAGAAGGTCTGATTCGCGTCTCCGTTGGTATTGAGGATATTGATGATATTATCCAAGACTTTCAAACCGCTTTTGAAGGCTTACCTAAAGAACGGTTGGTTAACGGATAGGAGGTTGCCCAATTGCCTATAAAATCAACGGATGTCAAAGCGAGAGCTGATGCCATCCAAACTCAGTTGACCCATTGGCGCCGCCATCTTCACAAGTATCCGGAATTAGGTTTTGAAGAAACAGCCACATCACAGTTTGTGGAGCAAGAATTAAGGAAAATGGGCGTTTATGAGCTAGTTAAAGACATTGGTGGCACAGGAATTGTTGCGATCCTTCACGTTGGCGCGGGTCCAGTGGTCGGGCTCCGCGCTGACATGGATGCCCTTCCGGTTCAAGAAACAACGGGTGAAGACTATCAATCTCAAAATGTGGGTGTGATGCATGCTTGTGGCCATGATGCTCATACAGCCATGTTACTTGGAGTCGCCCATCTTTTAGCTGACGAATATAAGCAAGGTCACCTCCATGGCACGATTAAATTACTGTTCCAGCCTGCCGAAGAAACAGCAGACGGCCACGGCTTGACTGGTGCTCCATATGTGCTCCAGTCAGGGGCGCTAGATGATATTGATATGATCGCGGCATTGCATATGTGCCCATGGCGTAACCCCCATGAAATACAAATCAATGACGGTCTGAGCATGGCTAATATTGATAATTTTAAAATGATAGTTAAAGGATCAGGAGGACACGGAGGCTATCCTCATCAAGGAAGCGATCCTATTTGGATGACTGCTAACTTATTACAAAATGTGTATGGGCTCATTAGCCGGCGGATTGACCCCTTGGAGGTTGGAACAATCAGTGTCGGTGAGATCAAAGGCGGTCAGGCACCCAATGTTATTCCAGAGGATGTCTATTTATCGGGAACAATGCGCTCGTATACACCGGAAACACGGGCGCAGTTGATTCATGAACTTAAGTCAATTACCGAGGTGCTACAAGGATTTGGCGGGACTGTAGATTTGGAAATAGAGCGGGGTGAGCCAGCGTTAAACAATGATCCACATGTCAATGAACTTATCCGTGCTGCTGCTACATCTGTGGATCCTGAAATAACAATTTATAATGGACCGTTTGGCATGGGTGGTGAAGATTTTGGCCACATAATTGAGACCATCCCCGGTGCGATGTTTTTTCTCGGATGTGCCCTTTCTGATGGGAAGCAACGTGATTTACACACATCAGGTTTTCAAATCGATGAACGGGTTCTGCCGATCGGAACGGCGATATTAGTTGAGACCCTTCATCAAATGATTAAGGACTGCCGGTAACAAGATTGGAGCACTTCCCCGCTTTTCTAAGGACTACCCTTATCATTTTAACGGAGAAGGAAGGGATCGACTAAAAACCGCAACGTTCTGTTGCTGCCGCTAATGCTAGTACATCCTGTGCGTTACGACGTAGTAAAAATGATTATAGAGGGAGGAATATGTTTTGGCTCATAAATTAGCTTTTGTCGGGTTTGGTGGTGTTGGGCAGGCTTTAGCAGACATTATCTTGGACAAAAAGGAAACCTTGAAAGAACAAATGGGAACGGAACCTATCATTGTTGCCATTTCTGATGTTATGAAAGGAGCCGTTTATCATCCAGATGGCTTAGATATTGAGACTTTATTGAAAACAGTGAGAGAAACGGGTTCGGTTGAGCAATATCCTAATGTTCCGGGCTTAAAGACAGGAATGAATAGCATCGAAACGATTCAACAGACGAATGCAGATACCATTGTTGAAGTGACTTATACAGATGTACAAACGGGTCAACCGGCGATTGATCATTGCCGGATGGCGTTCCAAAACAGTAAAAACGTGGTAACGACGAATAAAGGGCCGATTGCACTTGCTTACCATGAATTATCACAACTTGCAGCCGATCATCATGTCTTTTGGGGATTTGAGGGCACGGTCATGAGTGGGACACCAGCACTACGAATGCCGAAAACAACGCTTGCTGGCAACGAGATTACAGAAATCAAAGGTATTCTAAATGGCACAACCAATTATATATTGTGTGAAATGGAAGCTGGTTTAACTTATGATGAGGCTCTAAGTAAAGCCCAAGAACTCGGGTATGCCGAAGCGGATCCCACAAGTGATGTTGAAGGCTACGATGCCCGCTACAAAACCGTTATTTTAGCCAACTATGTGATGGGGGCGCCATTGGACGTTTCAGATATTAAGTGCCAGGGAATCACGGGTCTGAATCAAGGGGATATCGAAACTGCCCAAGAGCAAGGTGAAAAGTGGAAGCTGATTGCCAGGATTCGAAAAGAAGAGGGGGGCATCAAGGCAAGTGTTCAACCTGAGCGAATCTCCGCTGATGATCAGCTTGCGGCTGTTCATGGCCCTGTGAATGCCATTATTTATGAATGTGATCTGGCTGGAACAATCATGTTGACGGGTGCGGGTGCAGGTTTGCAGGAAACAGGTTTCTCATTGCTTATTGATCTAATCAATGGGGTGCGAGATCGATCTTTGGCCAAAACATGACGAAAGGCGGGTTATTAATGACGACACAAGTTAAACTGCAGAAAATGTTTTTAGCAGGTGAATGGGTGAGCCGATCACATACCATTGACGTTTTTAACCCACAAAATAGTGAGATGATAGCATCAGTACCGGCGGCTTCCCGTGAGGACATGTTATTGACCATAGAAAAAGCCAAAAAGGGCACGCAGATGGCTTCGAATATGCCAGCTCATCAGCGGATGACCATCATTCATCATGCGGCCGATTATATCGAGGCTCGCCGTGACCGATATGCTCAAACCATTGCCACGGAAAGTAGTAAAACGATTCGCGAAGCGACGGGTGAAGTGAAAAGGTGTATCGAGACCCTACGCCTTAGTGCCGAGGAGGCCCGGAGAATTACGGGTGAGACGATTAACTTTGATCAAGCGGAAGGTAGTGAACATCGGGTCGGTTATTATTATCGGTTTCCGATTGGGGTTATAGGTGCGATTACTCCATTTAATGATCCGCTCAATCTCGTCGCTCACAAAGTGGGGCCGGCGATTGCGGCAGGTAATGCGATTGTCGTCAAACCAGCGTCAGTGACGCCATTAAGCGCTCTACTGTTAGCGGAGGCATTTGAGAAGGCGGGGCTAGCCAAGGGCATTCTCTCAGTTGTGACGGGTTCGGGCGGTGAGATTGGCGACACGTTAATCACACATCCCGATGTTAAAATGATTTCATTTACCGGTGGCTTGGAAACGGGACGAACAATTGCTCATAAGGCGGGGCTAAAAAAAGTAAGTATGGAGCTTGGTTCCAATTCACCGGTGATTATTTTAGAAGACGCGGACTTGGATAAAGCGATTGAGGCGTGTATATCCGGAGGATTTTCCGCCGCTGGGCAAAATTGTATCGGTGTGCAACGAATTCTTGTTGAGACTCCCGTGTACGAACGATTTGTTGAGCAGTATGCGCAAGAAGTAAGTCGATTAACCGTCGGGGATAAATTTTCGGAGTGGACGGACGTTGGCCCCATGATTAATGAACAGGAAGCGAAACGGGTTGAAAATTGGGTCAATCGTGCTGTCTATAGAGGCGCAACGCTGCTGACAGGTGGTCGACGTGAGCGCGCTTTTTATTATCCGACAGTCTTGACAGATGTTCCGAAAGATGCAACGTTAACCCGTGAAGAAATCTTTGGACCGGTTGTTTTGATCTATCCTGTCCCGGATCTTTCTCATGCCGTCGATTTGGCCAATGATGTCGATTATGGCCTGCAAGCAGGCATTTTTACCCAGAACTTGGATAAGGTCTTTCGTACGATTCGAACAATCGACGCGGGTGGTATTATGATTAATGATAGTAGTGATTACCGCATTGATGGTATGCCATTTGGCGGTGTGAAGGGATCCGGATTAGGGCGTGAAGGCGTCAAGTATGCGATCGAAGCTATGACGGAACCCAAAGTTGTTTGCTTTAATCTTAACGATCGATTAGCTAGTGAATAAAGGGAGCCTGAGTCTCGGGCTTCCTTTTTTAGACAAAATATATTCTGATAATTGAAAAAGCATTTGTTAGGAGGGTTTCGGTGGTTAACTATTTTAAAAACAGTGTTTTTTGGGTGTCATCTGTTATTGTTCTAGGTTTTGTGATATGGGGGGCTGTTTCACCTGATTCGCTGTCAAAACATGCATCATCAGTGTATGGATTTACGGCGAACGCATTCGGGTGGTTTTATCTTGTGACTGTGCTCATCATTATCTTATTTTGCCTGACGCTTGCATTTAGTAAGTGGGGAAAGCTTAAATTAGGTCGCGATGACGATGTGCCCGAATATTCATTATTTACTTGGATCGCGATGCTTTTTAGTTGTGGATTCGGTATCAGCATTGTTTTCTGGGGTGTTGCCGAACCGATGACCCATTTTATAAAAACACCTCCGGTGGATGTCAACGCAGGAACGCCTGAAGCAGCTCGGGTAGCTATGCAATACACCTTTTTTGATGAGGGGATTCATCAATGGGCAGCATTCACAATTGTCGGCTTGGCCATTGCTTATTTCCATTTCCGAAAAAAAAGACGAAGTATGGTTAGTGAAACATTGAATCCTGTTTTACGAGGAAGAAGTCAAACATCAGTTAAAAAGGTGATCGATATCCTTGCGATCATTGCAACCGTTGTTGGTGTTGCGACTTCTCTAGGCATGGGCATTTTGCAAATCAACGGTGGTTTAAATGAAGTGTTGGATGTCCCGAAAACAATCTGGACCGAATTGGCCATTGTGGGTATCATGCTTATTTTATATATGCTATCTGCACTGACAGGATTGAATAGAGGGATAAGGTACTTAAGTAATATTAATCTGTCACTTGCGCTTATATTAATGATCGTCGTCCTATTCTTAGGTCCAACGGTCTTTGACTTGAAAATCTTTGTCACTGCATTAGGTGATTACATCCAAAACTTCTTCCAAATGAGTCTGCATCTTCAACCCTATGAAGGAGGATCCTGGGTGAAAAAATGGCCGGTCTTCTATTGGGCTTGGACGATTGCGTGGTCGCCATTTGTTGGCATGTTTGTCGCTAGGATATCGAAAGGTCGAACCATTCGGGAATTTATTTTGGGTGTGCTTCTTGCGCCGCCTTTCATCGGTTTAATATGGATTTCAATATTTGGTGGTGCAGCGTTACATATGGATCTTTTTCAAGGTACATCAATCGCTGATGCCGTTCAAGGTGATATCACGAGCGCATTATTTGTTACGTTGCAAAACTTTCCTTTAAGTACTTTACTATCGATTTTGGTGATTCTATTAATTTTCACCTTTTTAATTACATCAGCTGATTCAGCCACGTTTGTCCTAGGGATTATGACATCAGAAGGAAATATGAATCCTCCTGTTATTCTTAAAGTCATTTGGGGCGTTCTCATTTCAGCCATCGCCGCTGTATTGATTGTCAGCAGTGGGCTGGAAGGTCTGCAAACAGCCTCACTGATTTCTGCGCTGCCGTTTGCTGTGATTATTTTCGGCATCATTGCTTCTTTGATTAAATCTCTCCGAAAAGAATCGGTTGGGCAAGTAACAGATAGGCGAGCCCATATATATAAAGAGAACCAAACAGAAGCTAAATAAAAAATGGGTCTCGTCCTTAACATGTCTTTTTGTTGGGGGCGAGATTTTTCCATTAGTGAAACCGTTTTAAAAAATCGCTGATTTTCACGGTGGATCATGTTATGATGATAGTAGTCAGACTAATGTATACACTTAGAAAATTTTTGTCAGGTCATTTTTAGCAGGGAAGTTAAGGAACATCGGCTAAATTTCGCAGCATCCTGTTGCAACGCCGGTCTAAGCACGTCCTGTGCGCGGCAACATAGTAAAAATGATTTCAGAGGGAGGAGAACTTATTGGTAGCAGAGCAAACCTATCAACCGGGGCTTGATGGTGTCGTCGCTTCGCAGACAAGTGTTTCTTACTTGGATGTCGCAGCTGAAGAAATTGTGATTAGAGGTTACGATTTAATTGAATTAGCTGAAAATAAGTATTACCTTGACATTGTAGGATTACTATTGGAAGGTCAATTGCCTGATCCATCGAGAAAAAAGGTGATTGAGTCGGAGTTGAAGCAAGACTATCATTTACCTGATGAAGTTCTAACATTGTTCAGGCAGCTTCCGAAGCAGACCCATCCGATGGATGCGCTTCGAACCGGTATTTCATTTTTAGCGGGTTATGATGCTGATATTGAAGACCGCACGGAAGCAGGAAACCGGAAAAAAGCGCTTCGTCTATTAGCTAAAATACCGAATATTATTGCTAATAGTTATCATATAATTAATGGTCGCGAACCTGTTAGACCAGACAATACCTTGTCTTATAGCGCTAATTTTTTGCGCATGATGACCGGGCGTGACCACAACCAATTGGAAACCGAAATTTTTGATCAGTCGCTGGTCGTCTATAGTGAACATGAGATGCCCAATTCAACGTTTACTGCGCGGGTCATTGCTTCAACACATGCTGACATTTATGGTGCGTTAACAGGAGCGGTCGCTTCATTGAAAGGCCATTTGCATGGAGGGGCGAATGAAGCTGTGATGCGTATGCTTTTGCAAGCGGATACAAGCGATGGGTTTAGAAAAATCCTTTATGATAAATTAAAGAATAAAGATCGGATTATGGGCTTCGGTCACCGTGTCTATATGAAAAAGATGGATCCAAGAGCCAACTTGATGAAACGGGCACTTAAACGTTTAGCGGATGAAAAAGGTCGCCTGGATCTTTATGATATGTGTGTAACGGGTGAAGAGGTGATGAAAGAAGAGAAAGGGTTATATCCTAATCTCGATTATTATGCGGCACCGGTCTATTATTTACTAGGTATTCCTATTGACTTATATACGCCAATTTTCTTTGCCTCCCGAACTGTCGGGCTCGGTGCCCACGTCATTGAACAACATAACCATAATCGACTGTTTCGGCCGCGTGTCGAATACAACGGCCCACGCAATCTGCATCCGTAGGTAAGTTTAAGAATAAGATATTCATAGATAATTATAGACAGAAAGGAAACGATCGATGACAGAGATGAATGTACAAAACAAATCGAGAACCGATGCGTTGTTAGAGGAGATTGCGGACTATGCTGTGAACGAGCAGATTACTAGTCAAGAAGCGTTGGAGACAGCCCGCTATGTATTGATGGATACGTTAGGCGGCGGTTTTTTGGCACAACGTTATCCAGAGTGCAGGAAACACTTGGGGCCAATAGTCCCGGGAACCATCGTCCCAAACGGGGTTCGTGTGCCAGGTACGTCGTTTGAACTTGATCCCGTTCACGCTGCTTTTAATATCGGCTGTATGATACGATGGCTGGATTATAACGATACATGGTTGGCAGCGGAATGGGGACATCCATCAGATAATTTGGGAGCTATTTTGGCGACAGCTGACTATATCAGCCGCAAGCGGGTTGCTGAAGGCAAACAGTCCATTAAAATGGAACAAGTACTTCAGTCCATTGTTAAAGCCCATGAAATTCAAGGGGTGCTTGCACTTAATAATAGTTTAAATAGACATGGACTGGATCATGTGTTGTTCGTTAAAGTCGCATCAACAGCTGTCGTGACGGCCATGCTTGGTGGGACAAAAGATGACGTGGTCAACGCCTTATCACAAGCATGGATTGATAATTCTAGTTTGCGGACCTATCGCCATGCCCCGAATACCGGTTCAAGAAAATCCTGGGCAGCGGGTGATGCATGCAGTCGTGCTGTTCGCTTTGCATTAATGACATTGAATGGTGAAATGGGTTATAAAACGGCATTATCGGCTCCAGGATGGGGATTTCAGGATGTTTTGTTCGGAGGTCAAAAGCTAACGCTCGCACGCAAATTAGGTTCTTATGTGATTGAGAATGTTTTATTTAAAATTTCCTATCCAGCAGAGTTTCATGCACAAACAGCGCTTGAAGCGGCCATTGAACTTCATGATGACGTCGCCGGTCGTATTGATGACATCGATCAGGTAACGATTACTACTCACGAATCGGCGATCCGTATCATTGATAAGACGGGCCCGCTGGAAAACCCGGCTGATCGTGATCACTGTATTCAATATATTACAGCCGTTGGCTTGATTTACGGTGAACTGACGGCTGATCATTATGAGGACACCGTAGCCCAAGATCCGCGCATTGATCGTCTTAGAGATAAAATGACAGTTGTTGAGGAACCGCGGTACAGTCAAGAGTATCTTGACTCAGAGAAACGTTCGATTGCGAATGCCGTTCAAGTAGAGTTTAATGATGGTTCCAGCACTGAACAAATTGCGGTTGAATATCCGATAGGCCATCGTCGTCGCAGAGACGAAGGCATTCCGCTTCTGTTACAAAAATTTGAGAACAACTTACGAACACGATTTCCTCACAGACAGGTCAAACAGATCTATACGCTTTGTCAAGATGAAGCAACACTCAAAAATACGAATGTCAATGATTTTATGAAACTTCTCGTGACACCGTGAAAGGAGTCTATTCATGACTTGGATTGTGAATGAAGCATCATCCCAGGAACAATTAGCTGAAACGTTTAAACAATACATGCACGATAGCGAAATTTTAAAAATACCTGGTGCGCATGATGGCATGTCTGCTCTGATTGCTAAGCAAACGGGTTTTGAGGCCATCTATCTATCGGGAGCTGCTTATACAGCGAGCCGAGGTTTGCCTGATCTAGGCATGATTAACTCAGAAGAAATTACAGCAAAAGCGCGTGAGTTGGTGAGAGCTTCAAATTTGCCTGTCCTCGTTGATATTGATACTGGGTACGGCGGAGTACTAAACGTTGCGCGAACCGCTCAAGAGATGTTAGAAGCGCGTGTGGCTGCTGTGCAAATCGAAGACCAGGAGCTTCCGAAAAAGTGTGGTCATCTTAATGGAAAGCAATTAATACCTAAAGAAGAGATGATGGAAAAAATTCATGCGATTAAGGAAATTGCTCCTCATCTCGTTGTGGTCGCTCGAACAGATGCGAAAGCCGTTGAAGGTGTTGAAAGTGCCATCGAACGGGCGAATGCTTATGTGGAAGCGGGCGCCGATGCCATTTTTCCTGAAGCTTTCACAACGGAAGATGAATTCCGTCAAGTAAGCAGCTCGATATCCGCACCGCTACTCGCCAATATGACTGAATTTGGAAAAACACCTTATTATACAGCTGATGAGTTTGCCGCTTTTGGTTACAGTATGGTCATTTATCCAGTAACTTCCCTTCGCGTGGCTGCCAAAGCCTATGAAAAAGTGTTCCAGGACATTTATCAGAAAGGCACGCAAAAAGATCGCTTGGATGATATGCAAACCCGGGAAGAATTGTATGATACGATCCAACACTATGATTATGAAAACTTAGATAATAAAATCGCAAAAACGATTTTGCCAGAGATGGAAAATAAATAGATATTTTTAAATGAGAATGAGACAAAAGTATATTCGTCAAAGAATCATCCGAACTTGTTGATTAATCCGTTCGGATGATTTGTTTTAAATCGTCATTCCTGTCATCGCTTCGTCAAAATACGTCGCCTTCCGAGGGCACGGCCTCTCCATATTTTGACTACGCTAGAATTTGCTTGAGATATCTTACTTGTTCGGTTTCCTGAGTATCTTGTTTTGGATTTGTCCAGCCTTGCTCATACTAAGCCAAAGTTGCCTAAATTATGTTATCCTTAAAATAAAAATAGGTAGGTATGTTAATAATAGAAAGTGGTGACGGCATGAGTGATTTAACAGAAAAGACGATTCAGTCTAAGGACATTTATCAAGGAAAAGTGATCAATCTACAGGTTGATGATGTTGAATTACCGGATGGAGGGACCAGCAAACGCGAACTCGTCAAACACCCTGGTGCGGTTGCGGTCATCGCGGTAACCAAAGATGGACGTCTCGTTTTAGTCCGGCAGTATCGTAAAGCTTTAGAAAAAACGATTTATGAAATTCCAGCGGGGAAATTGGAACCGGGTGAGGCGCCTGAAGTAACAGCTAGACGTGAATTGGCGGAAGAGACTGGTTTTCAATGTGATCAACTTGAACCTCTCGTATCTTTTTACACATCACCAGGTTTTGCGGATGAGCTTGTCCATGTGTTCTATACTGATACGCTGACAGACGGCGAACAGCAACTAGATGATGACGAATTTCTCGATCAACACGAAGTCACGGTAGACGAAGCCTTACAAATGATTGCTGCCCAAACCATTCATGATGCTAAAACCGTCTATGCAGTGCAGTATTTACAACTAAAGAAACATATTTAAAAAGGGCGATTCTATTGAAACATTATTATTCTGACTTACACATCCATCTCGGGAGAACCCCTTCAGGACGACCCGTTAAAATCACTGGTTCTGACTCACTAACGATTGATAACATTCTGACTGAGGCTTTTTATAGAAAAGGTATGGATATTGTTGGCGTCATTGACTGCCATGTCCCAGAAATCCTTGAACATCTTAAATCAATGGCGTCTGATGGGGCCGTTGACGAACTCGCCGATGGTGGCGTACAGTACCAAGGTTTAACCTTGATGCTCGGCACAGAAATAGAAGTTTATGATCACCATTGTCATGGACCGGCTCACGTACTCGCCTTTTTTCCTTATATTCATAAAATAGAGCAATTTAGCCAGTGGCTTGCGCAACACGTTACTAACATTACCCTTAGTACCCAAAGATACTTTGGGACCATCCAAGCGTTACAAACAAAAATCCATGATCTCGATGGACTATTTATCCCAGCACATATATTCACACCATTTAAGAGTGCCTATGGTGTGGCTGTTAAACGCAGTTTAGGAGAAATCTTTGATCTTGATCAGATTGACGCTGTCGAGTTAGGGTTGAGCGCTGACACCGGTATGGCTGATCAAATCCCGGAGTTGCATCAATTCACGTTTCTAACCAATTCTGATGCTCACTCCACCCCAAAAATTGCTAGAGAATATCAGACATTCGCGATGGAGGCACCGACATTTTCGGAATTCAGACGCGTTCTGAAAAAACAAGGCAACCGAAACGTGGTCGCTAATTACGGTCTGAATCCACGCCTTGGAAAATATCATAAAACATGTTGTGCAATTTGTTTCCATCAAATTAGGGATGACGTCCGTGTCTGTCCTTATTGTGGGAGTCAACGCATAATAACAGGTGTATCCAATCGTTTACAGGAACTGAAGTCGGAGCATGGGAAAAGTCCGGAGCGTCCTCCATACATTCATCAAGTTCCTCTTGAGTTTATACCCAAAGTAGGCCCCAAGACCCTTACCAAATTAATCACGGCCTTTGGCAGCGAAATGAATGTGATGCATGAGGTGAGCACTGCTGAATTACAGGATGTAGTTGGACGGCAAGTCGCAAATTTAATCGTTAAAGGGCGGGATGGCAGCCTAGCTTTCGAAACAGGCGGTGCTGGCCGCTATGGAAGAGTTAAAGATGAATAACTCGTGAGGTACTAGTTACGGGTCATTTTCTGATGCAAACTATTAAAATCCTAGTCATAGATTGTCCCTTCTATCATATAAATAAACTAAGCAATGTGATTAGGAGGGAATACCATTGATGCAATATAAACAAGCTTTGGTTCGCCACTTGCAGGATAATATCTCTATCTATGTTTTTACGATTGTTTTATTTGTTATGGGAATTATATTTGGTGCAGTGATTGTCAATAGTTTGCCTTATGATGCCAAAAACGATTTATACCATTATTTGAATCAGTTTTTTACTGAAATGAATAAAGGAGCGATTGCTGCCCCAAATACGATGTTAGGCGAGAGTTTCTCCCATTCCTTACAATACCTTGGATTCATCTGGATATTAGGATTGTCAATTATTGGGCTTCCCATTGTTTTCATTCTATTATTCATTAAAGGGATTGTCGTTGGTTTTACTGTTGGGTTCCTCGTCAATCAAATGGGATTACATGGTTTCTGGTTAGCACTTGTTAGTGTGTTTCCGCAAAATCTGATGATCATTCCTACATTTATCATTGTCAGTACGGCGTCCGTAGCTTTCTCTCTACGTATTATCCGGCAGTTGTTAATGAAAAGTCGAAAAGAACCGCTGTTTCCGCAATTTACCCGCTACGCTGGGGTTATGTTTGGTATTTTGGCCATTGCATTCGTGGTTGCCTTGTATGAGGCCTATTTATCTCCCGTATTAATTAAAGGTGTTGTCGGTTGATTATCAAATTATAATTATTATAAAAAGCAGATTAAAATTATTATAATTTGACACTCGTTTTCGCAATGCTTATAATTATGATGTAAGATTGCGAGGGAGGCAATGTCATGACTATGGAGAGCCGGCTTGATCGAATAAAAAAGCAACTTCATTCACAGAAATATAAATTAACACCGCAACGCGAGGCCACTGTACGCGTTTTACTAGAAAACGAAGAAGACCATTTAAGTGCCGAAGATGTCTACCTCCTCGTTAAAGAAAAAGCGCCGGAAATTGGTTTAGCGACCGTGTATCGGACGCTTGAACTGTTATCAGAATTGAAAGTCGTTGATAAAATTAACTTTGGTGACGGGGTTTCAAGATATGATTTACGACAAGAAGGAGCTGACCATTTCCATCACCATTTAGTGTGTATTGAATGTGGAACGGTTGATGAGATTCAAGATGATTTGCTTGGTGATGTTGAAAAAATCGTTGAAAGAGATTGGCAGTTTAAAATTAAAGATCACCGCCTAACATTCCACGGAATTTGTCATCGATGTCAAGAAAAGAGTCAAGCAGAATGATAGTGTGGTAGCCAAAACCTTTTCCATATCTAAACCGGGAAGGGTTTTTTAATCAACTAAGAATACATATTAGATTCGGGTGGACATGTATATTTCACTAGTGTTTTGGCATACCTTGTAATAAAGATAGCTATGCCGGGGTGAGATTATGAGGTCTGCAATGAAAACAATTTTTGATACAATGAAAGTGTTTCTTCTATTTGTCAGTTGCACGGTTTTATTCTATTTCGGGTTGAAGTGGTTAGATCAAAATTATGATAGCTTTCATAAATACGATGAACCTGATGGAAAAGCGGTTAAAGTTTTTTCACAAAACGATTCGAAAACTAGTGAGGATCTGGGTTGGCCTAATCGTTTGCTACAATTTATAAGAGACGGGGAGTAACATGAAGGATCAAATCAATGATTTTATTCACTACTTAGTTGTCGAACGAGGATTATCAGATAACACTGTTAAATCGTATCGACGTGATTTGTTACAATATGTCAATTATCTCCAAAATTCCTATGTTAAGGCATGGACAGATGTCAACCGTGATCAGATTTCCTATTATTTATTGCATTTAAAGGACGCTGGGCGGGCTTCTTCGACGGTTGCGCGACAAATCGCTAGTATTCGTGCTTTTCATCAATTTTTATTGCGGGAAGGCATCGCGGGGCATGATCCCTCACATCATGTCGGTGTTCCGAAGACCGAGCGAAAACTGCCTAAAGTCCTATCAATGAAAGAAGTGGAATCGCTACTAGATACGCCTAACTTAATGCGTCCCATTGGTGAACGGGATAAGGCCATGTTGGAAGTTTTATATGCGACGGGTTTACGTGTCACTGAATTGATAGAGTTGAACCTTGACGATCTGCACCTGACCATGGGTTTTTTGCGCTGTATTGGTAAAGGCAATAAAGAAAGGATTATTCCCCTTGGAAGACAAGCGATTCAAGCAGTACGTACATATATTGAAAATGGCAGACCTCGAATGTTAAAAACATCCCATACTGATGCGTTGTTCTTGAATCATCATGGACGTCGTATGTCTCGTCAAGGATTTTGGAAAGTTCTTAGGGGATTGACACGTGATGCAGGGATTACTAAAGCTTTGACGCCACATACCTTACGCCACTCATTTGCCACTCATCTTTTGGAAAATGGAGCTGATTTACGAGCTGTGCAAGAAATGCTTGGACATGCTGATATTTCAACAACGCAAATTTATACTCATGTATCGAAGCATCGACTGAAGGATATTTATGCAAACTATCATCCAAGAGCGTAAGGAGGAGATTTTGTGACTGGACACACATTTAATCGGGTCTTTTTAATTGTATTGGATTCTGTAGGTATTGGTGAAGCCCCTGATGCACCACAATTCGATGATGCGGGGGCCGATACATTTGGCCATATTGCGGACAAGATGGATGGCTTGCATTTGCCGAATTTAAGTCAATTTGGGCTTGGTAATATTCGTGCATCTATTCAAGGTGTTGAACCTGTCGATCGCCCCGAGGCGGATTATGGACTGATGCAAGAAGCATCTAATGGAAAAGACACGATGACGGGTCACTGGGAGATTATGGGTCTCTATATTGATAAACCGTTCGTGACCTTTCCAAATGGTTTTCCTGATGAACTCATTCAACAATTAGAGGCTAAGAGCGGGCGAAACGTGATTGGTAACAAGGCTGCCTCTGGAACCGAAATTATTAAAGAATTAGGCGAGCAACATATGGCAACCGGTGACTTGATCGTTTACACTTCTGCTGATTCCGTATTACAAATCGCTGCACACGAAGACGTCATCCCCGTTGCTGAACTTTATAGGATCTGTGAGATGGCCCGTGAATTAACTATCGATGAGCCTTACATGCTCGGACGTGTGATTGCTCGTCCATTCATTGGTGAGCCGGGACAGTTTGAAAGAACAGCTAATAGACATGATTATGCGTTGAAGCCGTTTGGTCATACGGTCATGAATGAATTGGAAGAGCAAAACTTCGATGTTATTGCTCTAGGGAAAATCAATGATATTTATGATGGGGAAGGTGTCACCCGAGCAATTAAAACAAAGGATAATATGGACGGCGTCAATAAACTAATCGAAACGCAAAATGAGACGTTTAATGGCCTGGCGTTTCTTAATCTTGTTGATTTTGATTCTAAGTATGGTCACCGCCGCGACCCTGAAGGCTATGGTGAGGCACTGCAAGCGTTTGACCGCCGTTTACCGGAGATAGTAAAGCAGCTAAAAGATGATGATGTTCTAATCATCACGGCCGATCATGGTAATGACCCAACTTATAAAGGGACTGATCATACGAGAGAACTTGTACCTTTATTCGTTTACCATAATCAATTAAATGGAGGGCATCAGTTGTCAAAGCGGGAGACATTTGCGGATATCGGTGCAACTGTTAGTGATAACTTTAGCATTCCAATGCCCAAACATGGAACAAGCTTTTTAAGAGACATTTAAATGGGGCCTGAGGTGAGAGATATGGCAATCAAAACATACGTACAAGAAGCACTTGAAGTTTTACAGGAAAAAGTAACGATAACCCCAGACATCGGTTTGATTCTTGGGTCAGGTCTAGGTGTGATGGCCGAACAGTTGGAAGATGCGGAAACAATTCCTTATACTGAATTGTCGCATTTTCCGGAGCCAACGGTTGCTGGACATGCTGGTCAGTTTGTGTTCGGTCATTTGAATGGGGTCCCTGTGGTTGCGATGCAGGGTAGGTACCATTACTACGAAGGGTATACTTTAACACAAGTAACCTTTCCTATTAGAGTGCTGCATGAATTGGGGATCAATCAATTAGTGATTACCAATGCGGCTGGAGGCGTTAATACGGGTTTTGATCCCGGAGACCTGATGTTGATGACCGATCACATTAACTGGATGAATGACAATCCATTGATTGGACCTAATGATGAAAAATTAGGAGTGCGATTTCCAGAGTTGGCAGAGGCCTATGATAAAGATTTGCAGCAGCTAGCAAAAGCGGCTTCGGCGTCAGCTGGCATTGATTTACGTGAAGGCGTTTACATTGCCGTCACGGGTCCGAGTTATGAAACACCCGCAGAAGTCAAGATGATACGCAAGCTTGGGGGCGATGCTGTCGGCATGTCAACCGTTCCAGAAGTCATTGTCGCTAAACATGCCGGTATGAAAGTTCTCGGCTTGTCTTGCATATCAAATATGGCCGCCGGTATTCTTGACCAACCGCTCAGCCATTCAGAGGTGATTGAAACAACGGAACGAGTCAAGACCGATTTTCAAGCACTAATCAAAGCCATTGTTCAACGGATGGGGGACAAATAATATGTCATTACAGGATAAAGTTAGTGAAGCCATTAAAATCGTTCAAGAGCATGCTCATGTCGAACCTCAAGTAGGTCTGATTCTTGGCTCCGGTCTAGGCGATTTAGCTGAAGACATTAAGGATGCCTTGGTCATTCCATATAAAGATATACCGTATTTTCCAGAGTCGACAGTTGCCGGGCATAAAGGCCAACTCGTCATCGGTGAATTAAATGGCAAACAAGTGGTGGCTATGCAAGGCCGGTTTCACTTCTATGAAGGTTACAACATTCAAGACGTGACGTTCCCGGTCCGGGTTATGCAGGGGCTTGGTATTCACCGTTTAATTGTGACGAATGCCTGTGGAGGCATGAATCAATCATTCGAACCAGGTGACTTGATGATTATTAATGACCATCTTAATATGACCGGTGAAAATCCACTCATTGGTAAGAATGATGATACTTTTGGTCCGAGGTTCCCTGATATGAGCGAAGCCTACAGTAAAGATCTTAGAAAGCTTGCGAAATCAATAGCTACTAAAGAAGATATTAAAGTACAAGAGGGTGTTTACGCTGGGATTACTGGACCTTCATTTAATACACCAGCTGAACTGATTATGCTACGTCATCTCGGAGCAGATGCTGTTGGTATGTCAACGGTGCCTGAGGTGATTGTCGCGAATCATATGGGCATGGAGGTCCTTGGTATTTCTTGTGTCACGGATATGGCGATTGGAGAAGCATTGGAACCATTGACGCATGATCAAGTCGTTGCGGTTGCTGATCAGACAAAGCCGACATTCATCCGCTTGGTTCGTTCGACATTAGAAGCAATGTAAACATCTTTATCATGATGAGGTGAAGAGACATGCGAATGGTTGACTTAATTCAAAAGAAGCGCGATGGTAACGCGTTATCTGCAGAAGACATTCAATTTATCGTTCATAATTATACAAACGGGAATATTCCTGATTATCAGATGTCCGCTTTCGCAATGGCCGTTTACTTTCAAGGAATGGAAGACGACGAAATTGCTGATTTAACCTTGGCGATGGCAGGATCCGGTGATTCTATTGACTTGACACCGATTGAAGGGATTAAAGTTGATAAACATTCAACCGGGGGTGTAGGTGATAAAACCAGTTTTATTGTAACACCGCTTGTTGCCGCGGCTGGTGTTCCCGTTGCCAAAATGTCAGGAAGAGGGTTAGGTCATACAGGTGGCACGATTGACAAATTGGAAGCGATTGAAGGTTTTCAAACAGAGCTAACAAGGGATCAATTTATTGACAATGTCAATAAGCATAAACTATCCCTTGTCGGTCAAAGTGGTAACTTAGCTCCAGCTGATAAAAAATTATATGCACTTAGAGATGTCACGGCGACAGTGGATTCGATCCCGCTCATTGCTAGTTCAATTATGAGTAAAAAAATTGCCTCAGGTGCTGATGCGATTGTTCTTGACGTAAAAACAGGTTCTGGCGCTTTTATGAAAACGCTTGAGGCATCCAAAGCGCTTGCAAACGAAATGGTGTCTATTGGCAACAATGTTGGTAGAAACACCATTGCTGTCGTCAGTGACATGAACCAGCCGCTCGGTTATGAAATCGGCAATGCCAACGAGATTAAGGAGGCTGTAGAAGTCTTAAACGGGAGAAATATTGAAGACTTACGCAAACTATCATTGGAATTAGCGGCTCACATGACCGTTTTAGCCGAGGCTTATCCTGATTATAAGACGGCTTATCAGACGCTTCAGAAAAAACTTGATAACGGTGAAGCGTACGAAGCATTTAAAACATTTATAGCCAGTCAAGGCGGCGATGTAGCATCCATTGATGATTTAGATCAGTTGCCACAAACGGAGTATCATGTTGAAGTAAAGGCGGAGCAAAGTGGCTATGTTACCGGAATTGATGCTGAGTCTGTAGGTGTTGCTGCGATGCACCTTGGAGCAGGCCGAGCAACCAAAGATGATGTCATCGATCATGCCGTTGGGATTACGTTGAAACATAAAATCGGTGATTATATCAATAATGGCGATGTTATAGCGGTATTACATAGCAACAGCAACAATCCGACATCTGTCATCGAACAACTGAAACATGCGATTGCTATTTCTAAAGAAGAACAACAGAAACCAGTACTGCTTTATAAAGTCATCGACTAATGCTTTTGTAAAAAAATTACTAATAAGGAATAAAATAAAACATTGCTAAGTAAAACGTTTGACTCTTTGTCAAGCGTTTTTTTATTCGTGCTCAACTAAAAACAGTTATTTTACTTTCCCACTTACTATAAAGTAAATTTTTTCTTTAAAGTTTTATGCAGTTGGGTTTTAGATATGCAAAGATTGGAAAGGATAAAGAAGACATAATGTGTATCTATTGGAGGGATCAAGCGATGAAAAAAATAAAACAACTGACGACAGCTGGATTAGCAACATTAATGATTTTTATTCTAACAATACCTGCATCTTTTGTTCAGGCAAAAGAGAAATCAACGTCTGAGCCTATCGTCGAGAATGTGAAGTCAGCGATTTTATTGGAGCAAGATACTGGTGAAGTTCTGTATCAATCCAATGCACAAAAAGAATTACCGCCGGCCAGTATGACGAAAGTTATGACAATGTTACTGATTTTCCAAGCGCTTGATCGCGGTGATTTATCATTAAAGGATAAAATTAAGGTGAGTGAACACGCAGCATCGATGGGTGGGTCACAAGTCTATCTTGAAACCGGCGAGGTCATGACGGCTAAAGACATGATCAAAGCGATTGCCATTGGATCAGCAAACGATGCTTCGGTGGCGATGGCTGAACACATCGCGGGTTCCGAGAAAATGTTTGTGAAACAGATGAATCAAAAAGCTAAGAAAATGGGGCTAAAGCACACGCATTTTGAAAATCCGACGGGACTTCCTGAAGAAAACCATTACTCAACTGCTAAGGACATGGCCACTATGGCTAAGGCATTATTGCATTATAAAGATGTTTTAGAATATACATCGACATATGAAGATTACCTGCGTGAAGATACGGATGATAAATTTTGGCTAGTTAATACAAATAAGCTTGTGAAAACCGAAGACACGGTAGATGGCTTGAAAACAGGTTTTACGAATGAAGCTAAGTATTGTCTGACCGCGACCGCCAAGAAAAATGATATGCGCGTGATTTCGGTTGTTATGGGGGCGCCGTCGACAAAAGAGCGCAATAAACAAGTTATGAATATGGTGAATTATGCATTCGCGAATTATAAAACGAAACAACTTGTGAAAGCGGGTAAGCATGTCAAGCAAGTGCCAGTGAATAAGAGTGCGCGCGGAAATGTTTCTGTTGTTACCAAGGATCGTGTTGTCTTATTAACGAAAAAAGGGGACAAATTAAACCAAATCAAAAAAGACATTAAAATGAATCAAAATTTGCAAGCACCTATTGATAAAGGCACGGTTGTCGGTCGCTATGTAGTCAAGAGGGATGGAAAGACTGTGTCGGAAACGCCTTTAATTGTTAATGAAAAGGTCGAGGAAGCTTCATGGTGGCAATTATTTAAACGTATGGTCGGAAAAGCAACGAATGGGTCGTGGTAAGTCGAATCACCACTAGTTTTGTCATGATGAAGGATTGACAGATGCAAATAGCGAAAAGACTCATTAGCCCAAAAAGGAGGAGAGGCCAGTGAGTCTACAGATCAATCTGGAAACAAAAAATCAAGTGTTGTGTATCAGACTTTCAGGTGAATTGGATCATCATACGGCTGAACAACTACGTAATCAAGTGAATTTGGCTTTACAAAACCAAAATATAAAACATATGCTTTTGAACTTAGGTGAACTCAGATTTATGGATAGTTCGGGTTTAGGTGTGATTTTAGGTCGATATAAGCAAATTGCCGCGGGTGGCGGTGAAATGGTTGTCTGTTCGATTTCACCTGATGTTCGCCGTTTATTTGAAATGTCAGGGTTGTTTAAGATTGTTAGGTTAGAAGAAGATGAGTCCTTTGCTCTTCAAACTTTGGGGGTGGCTTAGATGAATAAGAATGAAATGACGCTGGAATTTTCCGCACTTAGTGAAAATGAATCATTTGCTCGTGTGACAGTGGCTTCGTTTGTCGCTCAGTTGGATCCAACAATGGATGAATTAACAGAGATCAAAACGGTTGTCTCCGAAGCGGTTACGAATGCGATTATTCACGGTTATCAAAACAACGGTAAAGATAAGGTTTATATTAAAGCAGTATTGGTTGACGGAACGGTTAATATTATGATTCGTGACGAAGGCATTGGAATTGAGAATATTGATGAGGCAAGACAGCCGCTATTTACAACGAAACCAGAACTCGAACGATCGGGAATGGGTTTTACCATCATGGAAAATTTCATGGATCACGTCGACATCATGACAAACGAAAATCAAGGCACAACCGTTCATTTAACGAAACATTTGTCAAAGAATAAAGCGTTGTGCAATTAGGAGACCTGCCTATGAATGTCAATGTCGAAAAGACGTCCAAAGATAAACTGTTGGATAATGATGAAATCAAAAACCTAATTCATAGAAGTCAACAAGGGGAGCAAGAAGCCAGAGACTTAATTGTTGAAAAAAACATGCGGCTCGTATGGTCTGTCGTCCAAAGGTTTCTTAATCGCGGATATGAATCCGATGATTTATTTCAAATCGGCTGTATTGGTTTGCTAAAATCCGTTGATAAATTTGATTTGAGTTATGAAGTGAAATTTTCGACATATGCTGTTCCGATGATTATTGGTGAGATTCAACGTTTCATAAGGGATGATGGAACGGTAAAGGTCAGCCGTTCTTTAAAAGAAACCGGCAATAAAGTTAGGAAAAAAAAGGACGAGCTATCTAAACAGTTAGGACGGAATCCGACTGTTCAAGAATTGGCGGAGGCCCTTGATATATCGGTCGAAGAAGTCGTGATGTCACAAGAAGCCATCCGCTCACCATCTTCCATTCATGAAACAGTATATGAAAATGATGGCGACCCCATCACTCTAATGGACCAAATTTCTGATGATGATGAACATAAGTGGTTTGATAAAATTGCTTTGCGTGATGCCGTGCAGCATTTACAGGAACGCGAACGACTCATTGTTTATTTACGTTATTTTAAAGATCAAACGCAATCGGAAGTTGCCGGACGTTTAGGCATTTCGCAAGTTCAAGTATCACGATTAGAAAAGAAAATATTAGAGGATATTAAAGGCCAGATGGTTGATTAACCATCTGGTTCTTTTTTGTCTTAAAGAAAGTTTTCTTTATGTAATGGGAATTACTGGACCCTTTAATTGTTTCGCATGAATGGAGCCATTTAGAAACATACTAAAGTTCAAAGGGGGTCGTGTGATGTCAGAGGTATCCATTTACGTTCGTATGCGGCAAAAAATAATGGTGAACGTCAACGAAGTGGTAACCATTGGTACATTGGCAAACATTGTTGCCCCTGAGCATATCAAAAAGCGGTTGGTTAGTATGAATATTTATCACATCACGCCAGCCGATAATAAGTTTACGGTTGTTGACGTTATGGATATTATCACAAATATTTATAAACAGTTTCCAGAGGCCGACATTCAAACCGTTGGTCCCACACAGACCATTCTAGAAGTTAAACCAAAAAAGCGAAAAAGTCGACCGCTTCTCTTTTTACTCATTTGGTTAATCTTGTTCATTGGTTCAGGTCTTACGATTATGAACTTCCATGAGGATGTGGCTATGGGAGAGGTTCATCAAAAATTATATTCACTTATTACAGGGGAGCATAAGGGTAAACCACTGATATTGCAAATCCCATATTCATTGGGATTAGGTATCGGGATGATCCTTTTTTTTAACCACATTTTCAAAAAGAAATTTAACGAAGAACCCAGTCCGCTAGAAGTTGAGATGTTTAATTATCAGCAAGATCTTGATCAGTATGTGATTGTTCACGAGTATCAGAAACGGCAAACAGGACAATCAAATGATTGAAGAGGTTGTTCTTATCATCATCGGTTTCTCTGGCGGATTGGCGGTTGGCTGTGGATTTGTAGCTTTTTTAACCGTGCTTGGCATCATTCCGCGTTTAACTCAGTTATCAAAAACGAACCACCTCATTAGGTGGCTTGAATGGGGTGTTGTATTAGGTGCCATCATTGGAACAAGTATCAGTTTATGGAATATTAAGTTAGCGCTACCGTCATTTTTACTGATCCCGATTGGTCTGTTCTCTGGTTTGTTTATCGGTATGCTGGCAGCGGCCCTTACGGAAGTTTTGAATGTGCTGCCTATATTAGCTAAAAGAATTGGTATTAATCAACAAATTTTAATATTACTAATGGCTATTGTTCTAGGGAAAATTTGTGGCTCTTTATTCCATTGGACTTATTTTGTCAACCATTAACAGCCTAAGGAGGAAGCAAATGAGTAAGAAGTTAAATGATCAGAAAAACTATAAACAAAATATAAAACCTTATCAGCCAAAACCTAAATATGTAAAAAATTGTATCAAAGCCTTTATTATAGGAGGATTAATTTGTCTCATAGGTCAACTCATTGAGAATGCTTATTCTGCAATGTTTGATTTCTCGGAGAAGACCGCTGGTGATTATACAGTGGGTACGTTAATTTTGATTTCATCTTTGTTAACGGGATTTGGGGTATACGATCGCATTGGTCAATTTGGAGGAGCTGGTGCATTAATCCCTATAACAGGATTTGCTAATTCGGTGACGAGCTCAGCACTGGAAAGCAAGAGTGAAGGCATTGTTTTAGGCATAGCAATGAATTTATTCAAACTAGCCGGGGCTGTGATTGTCTTTGGTATCCTCTCGGCTGTTGTTTTTGGCTTGTTAAGAGTTTTCATAGGAAATTTAATGTAGGTCAGGGGGCAAATTATGGCTAAAGTTGGAAAACAAACATGGCAATATCAAAATAATATTTACTTACATTCAACTGGGACAACAGTTGGTCCATTGGAAGCAAAAGGTCCATTATCAAGCCATTTTGACCTTTCACATAATGATCTTCATTGCGGAGAGACGAATTGGGAATTAGCCGAACGTCGACTTATGAGGGAGGCAATTGACATATGTTTGAAAAATGGAGAGAAACAGCCAGAAGATGTAGATATGTTCCTTGCTGGTGATTTGCTTAATCAAACCGTCACCTCAAACTTCATTGCAAGTGAGTACCAAATACCTTATTTGGGAATGTTTGGGGCCTGTTCAACATCTATGGAAACTTTAAGTGTGGGTGCATTATTGGTTGATACGGGATATGCTGAGCAATCTCTGTGTGCTGTTAGCAGCCATAATTCAACGGCCGAACGACAATTTCGTAACCCTACAGAGTATGGAGGACCTAAGCCTGACACGGCAACATTTACTGTAACAGGTGCAGGAGCTGCCCTTGTCAATCAAGAATCATCACCTGTTCGTTTGACTTCATCGACTATTGGTCGTGTATTAGATTGGGGCATTGGTGATCCAAATGATATGGGTTCAGCTATGGCCCCGGCAGCAGCTGACACGATCTATAATCATTTACAGGATATGGGTCGTCAACCTGAAGACTATGACATGATCGTTACGGGAGATTTGTCTAGTGTTGGAAGTCCAATCGTCAAACAATTGCTGTGGGAGAAAGGTATGGATGTGAGCAATGTCCATCAAGACTGTGGTTTAATGATTTATCGGCCTGATCAACCTGTTTTTGCCGGCGGCAGTGGGACAGCCTGCTCCGCAGTTGTTTCTTACGGTTATATTGCCAATCAAATTCGACAAGGGACGATCAAGCGAGCTCTTATTGTTGCAACAGGGGCACTCCTTAACCCTATGATTATTCAACAAAAACAAACGATCCCTTGTATAGCACATGGTGTTGTACTTGAATCGGCGGGAGGCGAGTAACATGGAATACCTGTTAGCGTTTGTCATCGGCGGGTTGATTTGTGTTGTCGGACAAATCTTTTTAGATGTATTTAGATTGACGCCTCCATATGTGATTGTCACATTTGTCGTATTAGGGGCAGCATTGGATACATTTGGATTGTATGATAAATTGATTGAATTTGCTGGTGCTGGAGCAACCGTTCCAATCACCAGCTTCGGCCATTCTTTACTCCATGGAGCGATGCAAGGTGCGGAAAATCATGGATATATTGGTGTCGCTATGGGGGCCTTTCAACTAACGTCTACCGGAATAACGTCAGCAATATTATTTGGTTTTCTCATCGCCTTAATTTTCAAACCGAAGGGATGATCACCGTGGTCAAACATGTCATTTTAATAACCGACGGTGACAAATATGCCCGTCAGGCAGTTGAGTTGACTGCCGATAAACTCGGCTGTCGATGTATTTCCCGATCGTCTGGAAATCCGACGCCATTAACCGGGCCGCAGTTGGTGGAATTTATACAAGAAACACCTTATGACCCAATACTAGTCATGTTTGATGATTGTGGTTTTAACGGGGAAGGTCCAGGAGAAAAGGCGCTAGAATTTGTTGCTACTCATGAGGACGTCCAACCACTTGGTGCTATTGCCGTTGCTTCTAATAGCAGCTTTCATGAGTGGTCAAGAGTCGATGTCAGTATAGACCAATTCGGCCATCTCAGTGAATATGGTGTAGACAAAGATGGTGTTCCTGATCTGGAACTGGGTCGTGTTGCCGGTGACACTGTCTACGTTCTCGATCGCCTAAATCTGCCTGTGATTGTTGGCGTTGGAGATATTGGCAAAGTCGGTGGATTTGACCGACCGGAAAAAGGAGCTCCAGTAACTATGGAAGCCGTCAAGTTAGTGATGGAAAGGAGTGGTTATCATTAAACAAGGGGAAAAACATAAAGAACCGATTAAAAAGCGTATTGAAGAGAATAAGGCCTATATGAAGGAACGGCTCAATATTGGCAGTCGCAACTTCGATGTCGGTGTTCGTGAATTTGACATTCTAAGTAACAAAGTTGAATTATATTATTGTACACCATTGACAGACTCCACACTCGTGGTGCAAATGTTTAGAGAAATGCTGCGAATGGTGGATCTGCATCAGTCAAACATAAGCTTGCGAAAAACAATTAAGCAGCATATGACACACCAACAAGTCAAAGAAATACAAACCTTGGATGAAGTTGTTGACAACATGTTATCTGGGTTAATTGTTATACTAATTGACGGCGAAACAGTTGGGTTAGTCATGGATGTCCGTCACTATCCCGGGCGTACCCCTAAAGAACCCGATGTAGAAAAAGTGGTTCGAGGTTCTCGGGATGGTTTTACAGAGAATATTATTGAAAACACAGGGTTAATTCGTCGGAGAATCCGGGATGAACGGTACCGGAGTGACATTATGCAAATTGGGGAGCGCTCAAAAACAGACGTTTGTTTGTGTTATCTTAATGACGTTGCGAATCCAGAATTGGTTAAGACGATCAAAGAAGAACTGAAAAAGATTGAAGTTGATGGTATTCCAATGGCAGATAAAGCTGTTGAAGAATTTCTCATTAACCAAGGCTATAATCCCTATCCGATGGTTCGCTATACTGAGCGTCCTGATGTGGCTTCTGCCCATGTCTTTGAAGGACATGTCTTAATAATTGTTGATACATCACCTAGTGTGATTATTTTGCCAACAACCTTGTTTCATCACGTTCAGCATGCTGAAGAATATCGAGAGACCCCGGCAGTTGGAGTATTTATGCGTTGGGTTCGATTTATTGCGATGCTTATGTCGGTGTTCTTAATGCCTATATGGTTGTTACTGGTTCAACATAATGAGTTATTGCCAGCTTCGATTGATTGGATAGGCCCCCAAAAAGAAGCTTATCATATTCCCTTAGTGTTACAAATTCTGCTCGCCGAAATTGGAATTGAAATCATTCGGATGGCGGCCATACATACACCAACATCGTTGTCAACGGCCCTTGGCTTAATTGCTGCTGTCCTTATTGGACAAATAGCGATTAAGGTTGGTATCTTCGTTTCAGAAGTGATCCTTTATACCTCGGTTTCCGCGATTGGTGCCTTTGCAACGCCGAGTTATGAGTTAGGTGTGGCCAATAAAGTGGTGCGATTTATTCTTATAATAGTCGCCGCTGCGTTTGGTGTCCCCGGATTTGTCATTGTCTCGACTGCTTTAATTATTTATCTTGCCAGGACAAAGAATATCAACACTCCTTATCTCTGGCCACTTATTCCATTTAATCCAATGGCATTCCTTAATATTATGATTAGAACAACCATGCCAATGTCAGAAATTCGACCAAGTATCGTTAGACCACAGAATAGTACAGAGCAACCGTCCAACCAAGGTAAGCGTCAAAATTAAGTTCAATCTTGGGATGTCTATTAATTGATATCCCCATTTTTTATCGTTTGATTATTTCGCTTGTTTACTTCATGGCTTGACTCTGCTATAATTATGTGAAATTTTCAATTTAGCAGTAAAAAACCAGCATAAAGGAGTACGGATTATGCGTGGGACACAGTCAATCAATCATTTAGGCCATTTAACAATCGGTGGTGTCGATACCACATGGTTGGCTCAATCATTCGGCACCCCTCTTTATGTATATGATGTTGCGTTAATGAAACAGAATGTTAACTTAATGAAACAAGCTTTTGAGGAGTTCCCCGTCCAATGGCAAATAGCTTATGCGAGTAAAGCATTTTCATCAGTGGCGATGTACCAACTCGTTGATCAATTAGGTCTAGCGCTGGATGTTGTGTCGGGCGGTGAGCTATATACAGCTATCCAAGCAGGATTAGATCCGAAACACATCCATTTTCATGGCAATAATAAAAGCGAACAGGAGTTGTCATTTGCGCTTGATCAGGGTATCGGTACAATTATTGTTGACAACGATTTTGAGTTAGATATGTTATCAGAATTAACCGTGGCTAGGCAGCAATCCGTTGACGTGTTATTCCGCATAACACCAGGGGTTGAAGCACATACGCATGAATATATCACGACGGGGCAGGAAGATTCGAAATTCGGATTCAATGTCAATGATCAGACGATTGAGAACGCTGTCCGGCTGGCCCAGAGTCATTCATTAATGAATTTAAAAGGACTGCATTGGCATATTGGGTCGCAAATTTTTGAATCGATGGGCTTTGTTACAGCGATAAAAAATATGTTTGGACATATCAAAGCTTGGCGGGATCGTTTAGGTTTTACACCTGAAATTCTCAATGTCGGCGGAGGATTTGGTATACAATATACAAAGGAAGACGATCCAATACCCCTAGATACTCATATTCGTGAAATTGTCCAACAAATACAACAAGCAAGTGAACAACTTAAAATGCCAGTTCCTGAAGTATGGGTGGAACCGGGGCGGGCACTCGTTGGTGAAGCTGGAACAACGCTTTATACAGCAGGTGCCAAGAAGCATGTACCGGGGATCCGAACTTATTTGTCAGTTGACGGTGGTATGACGGATAATTTGCGTCCAGCTCTGTATCAATCAAAGTACGAAGCGATGAATGCATCGAAGGCAGATATTAAGGCAGACCAAACCGTGTCTTTGGCAGGCAAGTGTTGCGAATCCGGCGATATGCTGATTTGGGATGCTTGTTTACCTGAAACATTACCTGGTGATTTAATTGCTGTCTTTTGTACAGGGGCCTATGGCTATTCGATGGCGAACAATTATAACCGATTGCCGCGTCCTGCCGTTGTGTTCGTTGAAAATGGTGATGCCCAGTTGGTGGTTAGACGGGAAACTTATGCTGATCTTGTTCGACATGATCTGGATTATACTTTGTCGCTTTCAGGTGTGGGTAATAAAAGCTAATGATTAGACAAGTTGATGATTGAGCTATTATACTAAATACAGTTGAATAAGGAGACCTTCGGGGCAGGGTGTAATTCCCGACCGGCGGTAGTGAAATGAACGATGTGTTTCTAAGTCCGCGACGCGCAAATGCGCTTGATCTGGTGAGATTCCAGAACCGACAGTGAAAGTCTGGATGGGAGAAGGTTAACAACAACCTAATGGGACTGTCTTTATGTCCTAATTGGGTTGATTGGTATAGTAGATAGTCCCGGAGAAGCTTTGCTTTTTCGGGGCTTTTTAATATGGATTGAGGTGAGAAACATTTGTCTGATGAACACTATATGTCACTGGCTTTAACATTAGCCGAACAGATGCAAGGACAAACGAATCCTAATCCGGTTGTTGGAGCAGTAGTTGTTCGCGCTGGGTCAATTGTCGGATTGGGTGCCCATTTACAAGCAGGCGGCCCACATGCGGAAGTTCATGCCCTAACAATGGCCGGCAAACAAGCTGAAGGTGCCACCATATATGTGACCCTTGAACCTTGTAATCATTATGGGCGAACACCGCCTTGTACGGATCTCATCATTAAATCAGGCATTAAAAGAGCGGTCATCGCCACCATTGACCCTCATTCTAAAGTGAGTGGAAGCGGGATTACGAAACTAAGAAACCATGGCATTGATGTTACTGTCGGGGTCATGGAAAAGGAAGCCCAAGACGCTAATAAAATATTTTTTCACTATATCGGTCAACAACGCCCCTATGTTACCGCAAAGATGGCGCAGAGTATTGATGGCAAAGTCGCTACAAAGACAGGGGCAAGTCAATGGATAACATCGAAACAAGCTCGTGATGATGGCCACTTACTTAGACGAGACCATGACGCAATCTTGGTGGGCATTGGTACGGTTCTTAAGGATGACCCAACCCTGACCAACCGATCGTCTCTAGGGGGCAAACATCCAACGAGAATCATTCTTGACCGCGAGTTACGTATCCCCTTGAATGCAAAGGTTGTGGCAGACAGAAAAGCGGATACTTGGATTTTTACAACCGAATATGCTGATCAAGACAAATGGGCGTCCTTATCGAATGATGAACATATCAAAGTCATTGATACAAAGGCAGGTACGATCGATGAGGTTTTAGAGACGCTGGCATCTGCTGAGATCACATCACTCTTAGTTGAAGGAGGCCCGACAATTATGGGACAGTTCTTACAAGGAGGGCATGTTCAGGAGCTAATTGTGTATACCGCACCGAAAATCATTGGTGGACAAGCTGCTTATACATCGGTGGCAGGAGAAGGCATTGACTTATTGGACAACGTCCAAACATTCAATCATATTCATACAGAATCCATAGGAACAGACACTAAAATGATTTATAGACAAGAAGGGATCTAAGATGTTTACAGGTATTGTCGAAGAAATGGGCATTATAAAAAAGGTGGAACAAAGCGGAAATGCGATTGATATGAGTATTAAGGCAGAAGCAGTCATGACTGATCTCCAGTTAGGTGATAGTGTTGCTGTTAATGGTGTATGTGTGACTGTTAAGGCGTTGCTGGATGATGGTTTTTCCGTCGATTTGATGCCGGAAACTGTGCAAACGACCTCTCTCAGAGACTCGAGCCCAGGATCACGAGTGAATTTGGAACGGGCATTAGCCGCTCAGGATCGATTCGGAGGCCATTTTGTTACCGGTCATGTCGATGGAACAGGAATGATAAGCAAAATAACCCCCGTTGACAATGCGGTGTATATGGATTTGCGCATTCCGTCCGAATTAAGTGATGAGCTCGTAAGTAAAGGATCCATTACGGTTGATGGTGTGAGTTTAACCGTGTTTGGGGTTACGAATGATGAAGTGACAATTTCACTGATCCCGCATACGCAAGAAAATACTATTTTTGCCGACAAAACCGTCGATGATACGGTCAATATTGAAACAGATATATTGGGGAAATATATCAAAAAGGCAACTCAGCCCTATACTTCGTTTTCTAGAGGAGATGAAGCAGATGTTTAATCACGTCGAAGCGGCGATCGATGATCTTAAAAAAGGGCAAGTCGTCATCGTATGTGACGATGAAGATCGAGAAAATGAAGGGGACTTTGTGGCCATTTCTGAATTAGCGACACCAGAGACGATTAATTTTATGATTCGACATGGACGAGGTTTAGTTTGCGCACCATTATCGGAACAAAAAGCAGCGGACTTGGAACTTACTCCCATGGTGGGTCATAATTCAGATCCTCAAGGAACAGCATTTACTGTTAGTGTCGATGCGACCGACTCAACGACGGGCATTTCCGCAAGTGAACGGGCAACGACGGTGAATCAATTAGCGAAAAAAGATGCCAAACCTGCTGATTTTCATAAACCGGGCCATATCTTTCCGTTAATAGCTAAACCGGGCGGTGTGTTAAGACGCGCAGGACATACGGAAGCAGCCGTTGATTTAGCCAGACTTTCGGGCCACGAACCAGCTGGTGTCATCTGTGAAATTATTAACGAAGATGGTACCATGGCACGAGTCCCTGACTTAAAGGTGATAGCCGATCAATATGACATCAAAATGATGACGATTCAAGATTTAATTGCTTATCGACGCGAAAAAGAAAAATTGGTTAACCGGGAGGTGAGTGTACAGTTACCGACTGATTTCGGTCAGTTTAGTGCTGTTGGCTATACGAACCAACTGGATGAAAAGGAGCATGTGGCTTTAATTAAAGGAGATATACAACCAGATGAACCTGTCTTGGTTCGAGTTCACTCCGAATGTCTTACAGGGGATGTTTTTGGTTCTCATCGTTGTGATTGCGGTCCGCAACTCCATGCTGCTCTTAATCAAATTGAAGCAGAGGGTAAGGGGGTTCTTTTGTACATGAGACAAGAAGGCCGAGGAATTGGTCTCATGAACAAGTTGAAAGCATATAAGTTGCAGGAACAAGGCTATGATACGGTTGAAGCCAATGAAGCTTTAGGATTTCAAGCTGATTTGCGGGATTATGGTATCGGTGCTCAGATATTGCGGGATTTAGGGATCCAACAAATGCGGTTATTAACCAATAATCCCCGTAAAATAACCGGTATCAAAGGCTATGGTTTAAAAGTGGTCGATCGGGTTCCCTTGCAAATACCACCAAGAGCTGAGAATCAGCGATATATGCAAACGAAATCAGAGAAATTAGGACATTTGTTACATTCTGATAAATTATAGGAGGAGAAGGATATGACCCAAGTGTTTGAAGGAGAACTCCAAGGAAAAGGGCTAAAGATTGGCATTGTAGTCGCTCGATTTAATGATTTCATTACAGAAAAGCTTCTGAATGGTTCGCAGGCAGGGTTACAACAGCTAGGTGTTGAGTCAGAGGCTATTGAAGTCATTTGGGTACCAGGCGCATTTGAAATCCCGTTTGCCGCTAAGAGGTTAGCGCAATCCAAACGCTATGATGCTGTTATCACTGTTGGCTGTGTCATCAGGGGGGCAACACCTCACTTCGATTACGTTTGTCGTGAAACAGCTTCGGGCATTTCACGAGCGGCTTCAGAAACAGGCATTCCGGTAATTTTTGGCGTTGTTACCACCGATACCATTGAACAAGCGATTGAAAGAGCTGGTACAAAAGCAGGAAATAAAGGGTATGACGCTGCTTTTTCAGCTGTTGAAATGGCAAATTTGAATCAAAAACTTTGAGTTCACACATGCACTTTTTATTGATTTTTGGTTATAATATAGCAAAATGCATTTAAACACGTTATGATAGTATGTGTTACAAACTAACTCAGGTATATTGAGGGGTTTATTATGCTAATTCGCTATAAACGGACTTATGAAAAGATTGCAATGGGTTTGCTATCTTTTGTGCCGTCCGAAAAAGATCTGAAACAATTACAAAGCACGATGAAATTATATGAAGAAAATGAAGCATGGCAGCTGTTTCTTTGGAAAGAAGAAGATATCATCGGGATTCTCGGTGTTAAAGTTGATGATGAAACAGAAACAGCTGAACTTCATCATGTGAGTGTGAGTCCATCACATCGCGGCCAAGGCATCGGTCGTAAAATGGTTTGTGCATTACAAGAGCTATTTGCCGAGCGCTATCATGTTGCTCCGACAAAACAAACCGAGGATTTTTATGATAAATGTGAAACGGAAAATCAAGTAGAGGATTACTGACGGTTTTTAGTGGCCTGTTGATAATATAATCGGATAAGGGCCAGATCGGCAACAGGTAATGTTATATCTTGATAAGGATCACCTTTGTCAATGCGCTCTTTAAGTTGATACAATAAATGAATCACTTGGTCGTCTTCTAGCCCTAATCGTCGCAGTGCCTGGCGGTTAGGGCTTAAATTATTAATCGCCTTACGAATCATTTTTTGGGCGCCAATTAAATTTCCTTGGCGGTAGTGGTATAAGGTCACAGCTACTTGAATCAGACCAACCCAGTGAATGTCCCGGTAGCCTTTGGGCTTCTGTTTCCATTCCGTTTCCAAAACTTCGTGGCATTCGAAATAATCCCTGCGACATTGAAATAAATATAAAAATTCGATGTAGCGGTGTGGATACACTGACGATTCCTCCTACAGTCACAATTCCACTCTTGACTATGACATTCATCTAGACAATTTATAAGGTTTAAGCATAGTTTAACATAGAATAAATGTCTATTCTTTACTGAGGTGGGATGTGTGATGGGGAACGATTATTATTCAATTTGTTCAAAGGCGGTGGGCCAGGCAGTGCAATTTGAAACAACGGATGGAGCAAGTTATCAAGGACTGGTGACCCGGGTTGATCATAACTATATAGAATTGCAGACATTTGAAGCTATCGAACGCGAACTGAAGTTGCTAGTGAAACCCAAACAACATGTCATGACCGTACCATTAGCCGGCATTGTTTCTCTTAATTTTTTGACGCTTAAATGGTGAGGGCCTTCATTGTTCAGCATTCGTTTTGGACACCGAGATGAACTTTTAACAAAAAAATGAGCTTATGCTATAATACTGTCAGTTTTAGTAGGTGTGATAAATTGGAGTATAAAGTTAAAATTAATGCCTTTGAAGGGCCGCTGGACTTGCTCTTACATTTAATAAAAAAGTTGGAAATTGATATCTATGATATTCCAGTAGCGACCATTACTGAGCAATATTTAGAGTATATTCATCAAATGCAAGAACTCCATTTGGATGTGGCTAGTGAGTATCTTGTGATGGCTGCGACGCTGGTTGAATTGAAGAGCCGCATGTTGCTACCCCAACAAGAAGAGCTTGAAGAAGAGGCTTTAGAGGATGAATACGCTGTCGAAGAAGAAGATCCCCGTGCAGAACTCATGCGCCGGTTATTGGATTATAAACGATATAAAAAAGTGGCTGAGGCACTGCAAGATAAGGAAGTTAGTCAAAGCCATGTATATGTGAAGCCACCGAGTGACTTAAGTGAGTTTCAGCATGACACCGATATGAAACCACAAGTGACCAATGTCTCCCTTTATGATATGATCTCATCGCTGCAGCATTTGTTTCGGAGACGAAAGCTTGAAGCACCGTTACAAACGAAAGTTGAAAAGCAAGATCTGCCGATTGGGACACGGATGAAAGAAGTTATCCGGACATTAAGCATACTTCAGGAGCCTCAGCCATTTGCCGTGCTGTTTCCTTATCCAAGCCGTTCGCATATGGTTGTGACATTTTTATCTCTTTTGGAATTGATGAAGGAGGGGCAAATTACCTGCACACAAAAAAATAATTTTTCCGACATTATGGTACAGTTGACCGAAGGAGAAGACGTTGCCTATGAATAATGAGAAACTGGCAGCATTAGAAGCCATGCTTTATTTGGCCGGCAATGATGGATTGACAGAGCAACAAATTCAGACAGCCTTAGCTGAAGATGATGTTGAGCACGTCATTCAAGCATTCAATGATTTATTAAACCGTGATGATCGTGGTTTGGAACTTCAAGAAATTGCCGGGACTTATCAATTAATCACGAAAACGCAACTTTCCCCTTACATAGAAAAGATGGTACAGGCCCCGCGGCCGTCAACATTGTCACAGGCCGCATTAGAAACATTAGCTATTATCGCTTATAACCAACCGATTTCCCGGGCGGAAGTGGAAGAAATTCGAGGTGTCAAAAGTGAGAAAGCCATTCATACGTTAGTTTCCCGTGACTTGGTTAAGGAAGTCGGGCGTGCAGAAGGAACAGGACGTGCGATATTATACGGGGTAACGGATGAGTTCTTAACTTATTTTGGGCTAAGATCGCTTGACGACTTACCGCCGATGCCCTCAGATGAGACGTTGGATAATGAACATGATTCTGATTTGTTTTTTGAAAAATTCCAGCAAACAATTGATGATTTATAAGCCATCACTTCTGAATAGTTGCTTCCCGGCCTTTTTTGGCCGGGTTTTTGTGTGTGTATGCATTGATGTCATAGCTAGATATGACCATCATACTTATAAAAAAGGATAAGTTGCTTCAAGTGTATGGCGTGTTCACAGAGGGAAAGAGGATAATAAGAAGGGGGACAAGTATAATGGTACAAATGATTAATAATTGGAATAATTATCTGTTCACGGATCTTGACAGGTTCATGGAAACGTATATGAGGCTTGTTAAAACATTGATTATTTTCAGTCCGCTATTCACGGTGTTTCCTGTATTCTTTATTGGTTCGGCATTGGCTTACTGGTCAGCGTGGAGCCTTTTCACGATGATACTTAGTCTGATTTTAACAATACCTTGGATGATAACACCATTCTTATTAGCTATGAGAATAGCGCGGGATAATCGACGTTTTGTCATTTACTGGGCGATAGCCAGTGGTATTGGGATAACAATCTGGTCAATTTTACTGGTTCAAGGGCAACTATTGATCTAAAAGAATAATGAAAAAAACACCCAATCGATTCATAAACAAGCCGTCTCTGCATAGACTTGTACAAATACTGTATTAAGAATTAAGTAGGAGAGCCTAAATGAGGTTTGACCAAGGGACGGGATGAATCGTGAGCAAAAAAGTTTTATTGATTGTATTGATCATGCTATTGGTTATATCGAGCACCCCTATTGAAGTTTCTGCGAACAAAGGGAACAAGAATATAAGCGTGTCAGGACGAGCGGCGATCTTAATGGATCAAACCTCGGGCCGGGTTCTTTTTTCTAAAAATATACATAAACAAATGAGGATTGCAAGTATTACCAAAGTCATGACAGCAATCTTGGCGATTGAATCAGGCAAAATGGATGAGATGGTTAAGGTTAGTGATAACGCGTACGGGACCGAGGGATCATCTCTCTATCTGAAAAAGGGTGAGAAAATTAAGCTCAAGGATCTTGTTTACGGTTTGATGCTAAAATCAGGAAATGATGCGGCCGTGGCGATAGCTGAAAAAGTCGGTGGTAGTGTCCAAGGTTTTGTTCACTTAATGAATAAAAAGGCGCGGGAATTAGGAATGTTCGACTCACACTTCGCTAATCCCAATGGTTTAGACACTCAAGAAGATCACTACTCAACTGCCTATGATATGGCCATTTTAACAAAGTATGCAATGTCCAATAAAACGTTTCGAAGGATTTTTAAAACGAAACATTATAAGGCGCCTAACCCGAATGATAAATGGGATCGGAGCTGGAAGAATAAGAACAAGCTATTGTTCAATTATGACTATTCTACAGGGGGGAAGACGGGGTATACCAAAAGAGCCGGAAGAACATTGATATCGACAGCGACAAAAGATGATATGGACCTTGTGGTCGTTACACTCGATGACGGCAATGACTGGGAAGATCACAGAAATCTGTTTAACTGGGGCTTTAAGACCTATGATATGGTTACGATTGTAGAAAAGGGTAAGATTTCAGGCATTGAGAAACAAGCTTATAAAGACCGTCTCTATACGCATAGATCGTTGGTTTATCCGTTAACCGATAAAGAAAACGAGAACCTTTCCACTCATCTAAAGTTATATAAATTTGATGAGGCGTCGAAATGGCCGGAACACGAACCAATTGGTTATCTTAATGTAGAGAGTGGTGATGAAGCACTTACGCGTATGCCGTTATTTATGGAACAAGTGGAACAGGATGAAAGCGGCGGATTTTGGTCTTTGTTTAAAAAGCTATTTACCAGCAGCTTAGGATGGATAGGGTCATGATTAATCTAATATGGATCAGCCTGTTTTTAATAGGGATCAGCTATGCTGCCGTTCATGGTACTATGGATGAAGTCAATCAAGCGATCTTCACTTCGGCTGACGAAGCCGTAACAATCTGTATCGGTTTAGTGAGTATTCTTGTGTTTTGGCTAGGTCTTATGAAGATCGCAGAACAGTCGGGCCTGTTAGAGAGACTAGCCAAATTATTCAAACCGATAATAAAACGATTGTTTCCGGATGTCCCCGAGGACCATCCCGCAATGGGCTATATTTTATCAAACACGGTCGCGAATATCTTTGGCCTCGGTAATGCTGCAACGCCTATGGGGATCAAGGCGATGGAACAACTCAAACAATTAAACGATGGGCGTCCGGAAGCGAGCCGTTCAATGATTACCCTACTTGCATTGAACACATCTAGTTTAACGATTATACCTACAACGATTATTGCGATTAGGATGAAATTTGAATCCGTTCATCCTACAGAAATTGTAGGAACAACGATAGCGGCAACGGCTTGCTCAACAGCCGCAGCGATTATGATTGATCGTATTTTCTATTACCGGCGGAAGCGAAAAGGAAGGGAATAGCCCATGAGTCTTATTACGACGATTTCAGTCTGGATTGTTCCTGTTCTTATCGGCGTTGTGTTGCTCTATGGTACATTAAAAAAAGTACCTACTTATGAAACGTTTGTCGAAGGTGGAAAAGAAGGCTTTAATATAGCGGTTTCGATTATTCCTTATTTGTTAGGGATGCTCGTGGCCATTTCTGTTTTCCGTGCATCAGGTGCAATGGATTTTGTTATTCAATGCATCAAACCTGTCTTAAATATCGTCGGTGTTCCGGCGGAGATTGTCCCATTGGCCGTGATTCGCCCCATATCAGGTAACGGCGCCCTTGCCATGGTGTCAGATATTTTGGAAACATATGGGCCGGATTCATTTATCGGACGTCTGGCGTCAACCTTACAAGGCAGTACCGACACGACCCTATACGTTATTACGGTTTACTTCGGTGCTGTCGGTGTTAAAAGAATTGGCGATTCATTAAAAGTCGGATTATTGGCTGACCTTGCCGGTGCTATTGCGGCGATTGCAATTGTGACATGGGTGTTTAGTTAAGCATTATCGACTAAGGTTAAAACGCCCTTCAACGCCGGTGCTAGGCGTCATAACCACCTGAATGATTCGGGTGGTTTTTTTAGTGGGAGCAATCTAAGGAATGGGGGCGTAACTTTTCGTTAACAATGATTGATACTGATACTTGAGAAAAGTGACCCCTAAGAGTATGATGGACGGTGAGGTGAGACCATGGAACGCTTGCAAAAAATGATTGCGAAAGCAGGAATTGCATCAAGACGAAAAGCTGAACAACTAATTACAGATGGACAGGTCACTGTCAATGGTAGGACCGTGACTGAATTAGGTACAAAGGTCGCCGAAACAGATAAAATCGAAGTGAATGGCGTCCCAGTTGAAAAGGAAGAACCGGTGTATTTGCTTTTCTATAAACCAACAAGTGTGATTTCCAGTGTAAAAGATGATCGGGATCGAAAAGTTGTGACCGACTATCTTCCTGAGATTGACGAACGCGTCTTCCCGATTGGTCGATTAGATTACGATACATCAGGGGTATTATTGTTAACAAATGACGGTGATTTTGCTAATAAGATGATGCATCCAAGCTATAAGGTAGAAAAAGAGTATATTGCTAAAATTAAAGGCATTCCGTCAAAAGAAGACATTCGTAAATTACAGAAAGGTGTTAAATTGGAGGATGGGGTCACGGCGCCTGCTAAGGTTAAACTGCTGTCATCAGATAAGCAAAAACAGACTGCAATCATCCAGATCATCATTGCAGAAGGAAAAAACCGTCAAGTTCGGCGGATGTTTGCGGTGCTGGGCTATGACGTTATCAAATTAAAACGCGAACGCTATGGGTCATTGACTCTAGGATCACTTAATGCTGGTGATTACCGAATGTTAAAGCCTTATGAAATCAAGCAACTTTACCAACTAGCTGTCACATAAGTGTCATAAATCGATGATTCCAATGGATGGTTTTTAACGTTATAGTAGAATTGGTTGCTTTGTATGTAAACGATGATACATAAATGTGGAATTGATAAAGTCCCGTAGTAGTATTAGAGGTGTTAACAAATGAGTCAGACAATCCATTGTGAATGCGGGCATCGGAATCCTGAGGGGACGATTTTGTGTGAGGCTTGCGGGAAACCGCTAGATGACTCACAAACAAAACAATTACTAACGATGCGATATGAAGGTAGCGCGCGACGATCGCAAACTTATAAGAAAACGATCATTGATAAAGTATGGAATACATTTTCGTCTGTAAAAGTTGGTATTACTTTAATCCTTCTTATTCTAGTTGCGATTGCGATTGGGACGATTTTGCCGCAATTACAATATACGCCAGCCACTGAAAATACCGCTTTACAATACTATCAAGAGCAATATGGATCTGTCGGAAAAGTCTACGTCAAACTTGGTTTTCATGAATTGTACAAATCTTGGTGGTTTGCCACATTATTAGGGTTGCTTGGTACCTCTTTAATTATTGCTAGTATTGATCGCTTCGTTCCGCTAAGGAGAGCACTTAAAAATCAGAGTGTAACCCGGCATGAGCGATTCATTAAACGCCAGCGTGTCATCAGTCAGACGATGGTTGATTCCGATGAACAGCGAGAGGCGATTTCGAATAAAGTTAAGGCGGCCTTAAAGAACAAAAGATATAAGATAACGGAACATAATGGCGATTTGTTAGCAGAAAAAGGGAGATTTTCGAGATGGGGACCTTATGTTAATCATATTGGTCTGATATTGATTTTAATATCCGGCATGCTTCTGCTATTTCCGGGCGTCTATGTCAATCAATCAATGTGGGTCCGCGAAGGGGAACAAGTCGCCGTTCCCGCGACGGATCACCAATATTATATTAGGAACCATAAATTTATCGTAGAAAACTATGATAAGAATAATGAGACATATCAGGAAGCGATTCAGAAAAATGGCGGTGTCGTTAAAAATTATCAAACGAACGTCAGTCTCTATAAGCAAGAAGGGAACTATGTGTTAGGATCAGAGCCTGAACTGTCAAAAGTTAAGGATGATGATATTAAGGTTAATCACCCGCTTGAGTTTGGCAATTATAAAGTTTATCAGCAATCCTATCAATTTCCTTTATATAAGATGTCCTTTAAAATGGTCAACCCTGATTCGGGTAAAGCCCATGGTCAGTTCACTGTTAATTTGGACGAGCCTGAATCTGTTTATCAGCTGAAGGATGGTTACAAGGTCAAAGTTATTAAGTATTTCCCGGATTTTTACTGGAATCAGAACGATGAACCTGCAACCCGATCACCGGTGCCTAATAATCCGGCATTTATTTTTAAACTTTTTGCTCCCGATAAGCCTAAGGGTGAAGTTAATTTTATCGGGATAAAGAAAAACTATGACGTTTTCGGTGATAATAAATATTCCATTCAGTTTGTCAATGCCGATACCAAACCCATGTCCGGTTTAGTTGTCCATAAGAATTTGGCTCTTCCACTTGCCTTTGTGGGCGCGATTATATTTTTAATGGGCGTTGCTCAAGGCATGTATTGGAACCATCGCCGAATTTGGCTCCAACATAAAAATGGTCAAGTATGGTTAGCTGCCTTAACGAACAAAAATTGGATGAGCATCAAAAAAGATATAAACGATGTTACCTCAGAAGCTGACTTAAATCCACCGGTTGATCGGTTAGATGATCAAGAATCAACTGAGGAAGAAAGGGGGAGCGGGACATGACTCTCGTAGAAAGCAGCAGCATCTTGTTACTCATATCATTTATTTTATATACGATTGGAACGATTGTTTTTACTGTTGCAGTGACTGGGAAAAATTTTAAGAAAAAAGGGCAAACAACGCCTGCTGATCGATTAGGGCGGCGCGGTTATATTATAACAATCATTGGTTTTCTTACACAGGTTGGTTTTTTTGTCCTTCGGTGGATTGCTAGTCATCACATTCCTGTCAGTAATTTATTTGAATTTGTGACGTTCTTCTCAATGACGCTTATTCTTGGTTTTATTATCATTTATGGTATGTACAAAAATAACAGTCTTGGTGTGATTGCTTTACCGATTGCTGTGATTATTATTGCTTATGCCAGTGTCTTTCCATCCGAAGTTCAACCACTTATTCCGGCCTTGCAGAGCTATTGGTTATATATTCATGTGACCACAGTGGCGCTTGGTGAAGGCATCTTATCTGTGAGTTTTATTGCAGGATTAATTTATCTCATCCGGGTGATTGATCAAAGTCACCGGTCAAAGAAAACTTTCTGGCTGGAATTTATTATGTATACGATTCTGTGTACTTTAGCTTTTGTTATTATTTCCTTTACCTTTAAGCAAATGAATTATGATGTGGCATTTAATTGGGTTAATGAAAAAGATGTTCAAGCTGAACTTCACTATCATATGCCAGCTATCGCTGGACCCGATGGGGGAGAGATGATTGATGAAGGATTCGGGCCGCTATTTGAAGCGCCGTCATGGATGAATGGTGCCAATGCGCCGAGGAAACTCAATACAATGCTTTGGTCCATTCTAGGGGGCTTGGTCTTGTATGGATTATTGCGCCTTGCTATTCGACAGCGTTTAAGCCGGCCGCTGAATCGTTTGTTAAGTCAAGTTAATGCACCATTAATGGATGAAATCAGCTATCGAGCCATTGCGATAGGATTCCCCGTATTTTCATTAGGTGGTCTATTGTTTGCAGCGATTTGGGCTCAAGAAGCTTGGGGACGCTTTTGGGGTTGGGATCCTAAAGAAGTATGGGCCTTAATCACGTTCTTGTTTTATGCTGCATATTTGCACTTCCGTCTATCACGAGGTTGGAGTGGTGAGAAAGCGGCATGGCTCAGCGTTATAGGTTTCGTCGTTATCATGTTCAATCTCGTGTTTGTGAATCTAGTTATTGCTGGACTTCACTCTTATGCTTAAAAAACTGTGTTAGTGTTGTCATCACTGGTTATATTCATTTCGTCTGGAGGGATTGTTGTGAGCGAAGAACAACAAACGGTACTTGTTGTGGATGATGAAGAGCGGATTCGTCGCTTACTAAAAATGTACTTAGAACGTGAAGGTTACGGGGTTGAAGAAGTTGATAACGGTGAAGATGCGCTTGAGTTAGCGATTAACAATGACTATGATTTAGTTGTCCTTGACCTCATGCTACCAGGAATGGATGGGGAGGAAGTTTGCGCCAAGCTTCGCGAGCAAAAAGCGACGCCCGTATTAATGCTAACAGCGAAAGGTGAAGAGACGAATCGTGTCCAGGGATTTGAGGTTGGTGCTGACGATTATGTCGTCAAACCTTTCAGTCCGCGCGAGGTTATCCTTAGGGTTAAAGCATTACTCCGCCGTTCTTCAACGACGAAGTTTCTAGAAACAGAAACTAAAACAAAAGAAGTTTTGGTCTTTCCGCATATAACCATTGATCACGATGCTCATCGCGTCACAGTTGACAATCAATACGTTAATTTAACCCCTAAAGAGTACGAATTACTTTATTATCTTGCCAATGCTCCAGACAAAGTTTTTTCGCGGGAAGATTTGCTACGCGATGTTTGGAATTATGAGTTTTTTGGAGATCTGCGAACCGTTGATACGCATGTTAAACGATTACGTGAGAAACTCAATAACATATCGGAGGAAGCAGCGGATATCATTGTCACGGTTTGGGGCGTTGGTTATAAATTTGAGGTAGGTAACAGCTGATGTTTTGGAAAAGCGTTGTTGTTAAACTATGGGGCACCATTTTGTTATTGGTGTCCGTTGTTTTATTTTTCTTAACGTTTCTCTTATTGCAGTTGTTTGAGAACTTTCACGTCAATGAAGTTGAGGATCAGATGGAAGGAATTGGTGTGAAGGTTAATGAAATTGTTTCAGATCACCAAAAGACAGGTTCTGCTTTAGAGGCGGTGTCACAAATCACCGATGCTTATTCGGCCCGTGCCATCGTTCTTAATCGTGACGGTGCCTATTGGATTTCACCTGCTAAGAATAACCTTCCAAAATTACCGAAACCTGCGATTACCGACGATCCGAAATTATCTGATGTGCTAACAGAACAAGAAACAGTTTCGAAAAAAGGGGACTTTTCGTTTGAAATAGATGGTCAAGCCCAGCATAACCGCATTTTAATCGTTGGCGTTCCGATTGAAACATTTGACGGAGAGCCTGGTGCAGTGTATGTCTATCAATCCTTGGATGTAATAGAGGAGACAACTGATAATGCTAAGAAAATCATCTATATTGGTGCTGGCATTGCCATTATTTTGACAACGATTTTTGCCTTCTTTCTATCAACCCGGATTACATCTCCACTTAGGAACATGCGTCAAGCAGCTCTAGAGGTAGCTGAAGGTAAATTTGATACCCATGTACCGGTTCTGACTAAGGATGAAATTGGTGAATTAGCGACTGCTTTTAACAAAATGGGAACTCAGTTGACCGCAAATATTACGGCGCTGAATCAAGAAAAGGAACAATTATCAGGGATTCTTAGCAGTATGGCCGACGGCGTGATGACGTTAAACGAGAAGGGTGAAATGCTAATCACGAATCCTCCGGCTGAACAATTTCTTGCTTCTTGGATGTATGAGAAAAATGTTTTTGATAGGGACGACAAGCCCTTACCTGAGCCGGTTAAAACGTTGTTCCAAGAAGTTACGCGTACGGAAAAGGAACAAGTAACAGAGGTAACTTACCAGGGCCGTAGTTGGGTGCTCCTAATGACACCTCTCTATAATCAGACGGAAGTTCGTGGTGCTGTAGCCGTATTGCGTGATATGACAGAAGAACGCCGGCTCGATCAATTAAGAAAGGGATTTATCGCGAATGTATCCCATGAACTACGTACACCCATATCAATGCTGCAAGGATATAGTGAAGCGATTGTTGATGATGTTGCCGGTTCTGAAGAGGAAGAGAAGGAAATTGCTCGCATCATTTATGAAGAGTCGTTGCGAATGGGGAGGCTTGTGAATGAGCTTCTTGATTTAGCGCGTCTTGAAACAGGTCATTTTCAGCTGAATACAACGGACATTCGTATGAATGAGTTCTCTGAACGAGTCGTTAGTAAATTTAAAACCATGGCCCGAGATGAAGGCATTCAATTGCTCTATGATGGCCTGAAACATGATGATATCATGTTAACAATAGACCCTGACCGTATCGAACAAGTCGTGACGAATCTCATTGACAATGCCATTCGCCATAGCAAGGCGGGGGGCTATGTTAAAGTTCAGGCACGTGAGCAGCATGACCATATCCGCATAAGTATTACGGATACGGGATCAGGTATTCCAAAAGAAGATTTACCGTTTGTGTTTGAACGATTTTATAAAGCCGATAAAGCACGAACGCGCGGTAAGTCAGGAACAGGTCTCGGACTGGCCATCGCAAAGAATATTGTTGAAGCTCACGGCGGTCAAATATCGGTGCATAGTAAAGTTGAGAAAGGAACGACGTTTGCTTTTACGTTGCCTCGTGGATAATCATTGCAAGAGGGTTGTGAATTTTGTAGACTTGTGTAGAAAATAGAATAGTGGATGTGTAGGTGTCGTTAGACTTAATAGGGAATTTGGTGTGAGACCAAAACTGTCCCCGCAACTGTTATTGTTGACGAATGAACATCATCACTGGGTGCTGCGAGCCCGGGAAGAGTTCTAGTAGGATGAAGCATGAGTCAGGAGACCTGCCTACGCATCGAGAGTGTTTCTATACTTCGGGGCTCTGAGTTTTGGAAACGACGGATTTTTGCGATGACTGAATCGTGCCGTCGTGACGAAAGTTCATCCAATGGATGGGCTTTTTTTACTTATAAAGGGGGAATCTTTTTATGAAATCATGTTTTCGTTTAACAGTTTTAGTTCTACTCACCCTCATGCTGGTTATCATGACGGCATGTGGCAATCAGTCAAAGCAAAATCAAACCGACCAAGATAATGGAGGCGACCAGCAAGAACAACATAAGGAAGCTGATCAGGCTTTCCCGGTAACGATGAAAGATCAGACCGGAAAACAAGTGACGCTCAAACAGGCCCCGGAACGGATCGTATCCTTGCTTCCAAGTAATACGGAAATCGCATTTGCTTTGGGTCTTGATGATCAAATGGTCGGTGTTACCAACAATGATACTTATCCAAAAGCTGTCAAAGATTTACCTAAAGTTGGCGGTTTAAAAATTAATGTTGAAAAGGTTGTTTCGTTAAATCCTGATCTCGTGCTCGCGCAACAGATTAATAAACCTAAGGCCATAAAGAAACTGCGGCAATCGGGTATCAAAGTGTTTGTTGTCAAAAATCCAACAACGCTTAATGGTATCTACGATTCTATAACAACTATCGGCAAGTTAACAGGTATGAGTGATCAAAGTCAGCACGTTATTGAGGATATGAAAACAACGATTTCTGATGTTAAACAAAAGGTAAAGAAAGCTGATGTTAAGAAAAAGAAAATTTGGACAGAAATATCGGCCTCACCCAATATTTATACAGCGGGTCAAGGGACATTTATGAATCAACTTATCCAAATCATCGGAGGAAATAATGTTGCTAGTGATTTGCAAGGTTATCCCAAAGTGACCGAAGAAGCAGCTGTTAAATATAACCCCGATATCATCATATTAACTTATGGTGATCAAAAAGCAGTGCAAAGTGTGTTAAACCGTGAAGCTTGGCAAAATGTCGGCGCGGTTAAGAACGAACGTGTGTACACCATAAATACTAATCTCGTTTCAAGGCCCGGTCCACGGATTTCTAAAGGAGTCGTTGAACTTGCGAAGCGCGTTTATCCGGATGCTTTCGGGCAATAACCGGATTGTCCTTCTCTACCTATGCACTTTTTTATTAGCGATGACAGCCATAGTATTAGGGATTGCCAGTGGGAGTGTGGCACTCCCTTTTTTTAAAGTGATTGATATTATTGCTTCACATTTGTTTTGGGGTCCAGTATCTGGTGATCCGGTTGTTAGTGACAACATTATTTGGTTGATTCGTATGCCTCGTGTGCTGGTCGCCTTTCTTGTTGGAGCTGCCTTAGCTGCCGCTGGTTGTGCGATGCAAGGATTATTGCGAAATCCATTGGCTGACCCTTATACACTTGGTGTGTCCTCAGGGGCTTCTGTTGGTGCTGTTTTTGTCATTTATACCGGTTGGTCGTTGCCGATGCTTGGTTCCCTGACGTTACCGGTGATGAGTATTACCGCAGGATTGTTGACCTTATTCATTGTCATCGGACTAGCCCGGGCCGTTCGGAAAGATCTATCCAATGAAGTGGTGATTCTCTCAGGCATTATTGTGAGTTCTTTTTTGGGAGCATTGATTTCACTCATGATAGCTTTATCTGGAGAGAATATGCGGGCCATCGTTTCTTGGTTGTTAGGCAGCGTCGCCATGAAGAGCTGGCGGCATGTACAGATGACGCTGCCGTTTTTTTTGATCGGGTGGTTGTTGCTAGCCGTTCGTGCTAAAGAAATCAATATTTTTGCTTCCGGTGAACAATCTGCACATCACATGGGGGTGAATGTTGCACGAACGAAACTTTGGATCCTTATAGCGTGCTCATGTCTGACAGGGGCTGCTGTGTCTGTATCCGGTACAATCGGATTTGTTGGTCTCGTTATCCCTCATATGATCCGGATGATGGCAGGTCCAAATCAAAAACATCTGCTATTTTTATCCATTGTGAACGGCGGGACCTTCTTAGTAGTCACCGATTGGTTGGCGAGAATCTTACTATCGCCGGAGGAATTACCTTTGGGGGTCATCACAGCTTTGGTTGGGGCACCAGTATTTGCCCTCATTTTAATTCAAAGTCGAAAGCATAAGGGTTGAGGCAAGGATGATATATCTACAAAATGTGAATGCGGGTTATGAAAACAAACGGATTTTACATGATATAAACGCATTTATTAAAAAAGGTGAATTTTTCGGGATCGTTGGCCCGAATGGTAGTGGTAAAACGACATTACTCAATACACTAACGCATACAATACCGTTTAGTGGTGATATCTTCATCGACCATGATCAAATCAAGGCGATGTCTGCAAAAGAACGGGCACAAAAACTAGCAGTCCTAATGCAACGCAATCCGATGCCGTTTGCCTACACTGTCAAGGAAATTGTTGAAATGGGGCGATACCCCCAGCAAAAAGGTTGGCTAAATGCTTTGCGGGCTAGGGACTATCAAGTTGTCAATGAAGTCTTGGAAGCGGTCGATGTTAAGTATTTGTCGACGCGCTCGATCGCATCGCTGAGCGGTGGTGAATGGCAACGTGTATTGCTTGCGAGAGCTCTTGCTCAAGAAGCCGATGGTTTGTTGCTGGATGAGCCGACGAACCATTTAGATGTTCATCATCAAATCCACCTGCTTAATACAATTGACACAATGGCAAGACGGCGGAATATCACGGTTGTTGCCATTTTTCATGATCTTAATTTGGCGAGCCTTTATTGTGATCGTATTTTAGTTTTACAAGAAGGTCGCGCCCAAGCTATTGGTCCGCCTGAGAAAGTATTAACCCCTGACTTGCTGGAACAGGTCTACGGTTCTGCCGTCATCAGGAAAAGTCATGTCCAGACTCATAAACCTGTGTTTTATATGAATCGGCAAATAGATGACTGGGTTTCGCTTAACATGCAGATTGATGCGTCAGTGTTAACGTGGTCAACCCCTGTGAAAATCTATAGTGAATTTAACCGTAGTGAGGCCTTTGAATGGTATAAGGGGTTATCCTTGACCAATCAACCGGAAAGTTCGTTTTTACCATTACAATTCGATGGAAATGGTACCAGTACGTTCTGTCTGCATGAACAATTTGAAGGTGATACCGAGCACATCTATTGGCTGAACGCTGGACAATCTATGGACGTCATCCTTGTGATTTTAGAAGCGGAAGTATCAGAGGTAGATATGCTTAAATTATATCATCGTCTCCTTATTCGATTACAAGGACAGACCCATATCATTCTCGGAACGAAGATGGGTAGAAGGCAAACGATTGATCAAGAGCATGTGATCTATCACGTTGATCAGGTTTTAATGAAACAAGGGGACTGACTTTTTGAGTCAGTCCCCTTGTTCATTATCGCCTTAACCTTTCGCGCGTTCAATGCATTCGTCAACGAGTTGGGCCGCCTTTTCAGGACCTTCCCAATCACCGATTTTTGTTTCTTTGTTTTCAAGGTCTTTGTACACTTTGAAGAAATGTCCGATTTCATCAAGGACATGCTTTGGAACGTCATTCAATGTATTGACGTCATCAAAACGAGGATCTTCAGTCGGTACAGCTAGAAGTTTCTCATCTTGACCTTTATCATCACTCATGTTCAATACGCCGATAATGCGTGATTCAATCACACATCCCGGAAATGTCGGGAATGTTGTGTAGACGAGAACATCAAGTGGATCACCGTCAAGCGCAAGTGTGTTGTCTATGTAACCATATTCGGTTGGATAATGCATGGGTGAGTAAAGAACACGGTCTAATTTAAAAACACCTTGATCCTCGTCATACTCATATTTGTTCTGACTGCCTGTTGGAATTTCGACAAATACGTCAACGACTCTATTATCTGTCATGTTATGACCTCCTTAATAATCATCATGATTATTATAGCAACTTTTGCTGAATGATAAAAGATTTCCTGAATATGATCATGATATTCCGTTATTGATACCAGTCTGGATCCCCGTTAAAAGGAGCATCAGCAACCCGAATAGAGTCGGTGGGACAGCCTTTGTATACATCTATCATATCACTAACCTGTGGAACTCAATATTTCAATAGCATTCATTCCCGGATAAGCGACAATGTTCGCTATGTTTTGATAAAATAGTGATAGACTTATGGAGCGGGGTGTTTGTGTGTGCTTTATCAGCAAAAAATGTTATTGCACCTCTTGAAGCTGTTTAATGGGGAACGGAGTATATATGGTATCTATCACTTATTGAAAGGGAAGAAATCAGCACAGACTCTCCAAGATGCCACAATTTTTAACCTTCAATCCTATTTTGGAACAGGGAGTGACCTACAAAAACATGAGCTTGAACAAATGGTGGGTGATCTTCAGCAAAAGGGATGGATCCACTCTGTGGCCGATGATGGCTGTTACATAGTAACCGATAATGGCTTAAGCCAATTAGCTGCCGCTCCTTTTCAATTCCCACCCCATATCAACGGTTGGCGTTACCGTGAGCAAGCGCGTTTGTTTTGGCAACGATTACGATTGACGGTGCAAACACTTTCGCACTTAATCAATCACCATAGCGGTTTTTCGCCGGTTATCACGGATTACGATGTCCTGCAGAGTGTCAGGGAGTATTTGCTACATATGAGAGCTGAACGGTGGGAGGTTGCACGGTCACTTTATCATGAGCTAGAACAATTATTAAGATCAGCCCCTGAAGTCGAGGCGGAATTAATTGTTCGTCAGTTATCAGGAAAAGGTGTTTCGGGGTTAACACTTTATCAAGTTGCTCAACGTCTGAAATTGGAGCCTTTGCAAGCCGAGCATCTGTTGATGAATCGCCTTCACTATATTTTACAGACGATATCAGTGGATGACTATCCTCATCTATATCAGCTTGCTGGACATGAAACTGGGGCGTTGACTTATACCGCTTTGAAGACCGAACGAATGCTAGAGCAGGGATACATGTTGAATCAAATAGCAGAGCTGCGTAAATTAAAGCGGAATACGATTGAAGATCATATTGTTGAGATCGCTATGAACCGGCCATCTTTCGATATATCGGTTTATGTTGATCTTAATAAACAGCAATACATCCTAAAAACGGTGCAAATGACGCATTCCAAGCGGTTGCGTGACATTAAGGAAAAGTTACCAGATGATTACCGTTACTTTGATATTAGGCTCGTGTTAGCCAAGGGAAGGGGTTCATCGTGAAAGCAATAATGGAGCATACGCTTAAGCAACATTTCGGTTATGACTCGTTTCGACCTGGACAGGAAGCGGTAATTATGGACATCTTGACCGGTCATGACGTGTTTGCGATGCTACCGACGGGAAGTGGTAAGTCGATGTGTTATTTGTTACCTGGCAAACTTAACGATGGATTGACTATTATTGTGTCACCGTTGCTAGCACTTATGGAAGATCAAGTTCAAGGTGTACGGGCCTTGGGTGAGAGACGCGTGGCTGCTTATAATAGTTTTCTTACACTGTATGATAAACGAAGGATCTTACAGCAGTTGTCATCACTCCGTTATTTATATGTGTCACCGGAAGCACTGAATCAGGCTGAACTATTATCTCATTTAAAAAACGTTAAAGTTTCCCTGTTCGTCGTTGATGAAGCCCATTGTGTGTCACAGTGGGGACATGAGTTCAGACCAGATTATATGAAACTTTTGCACGTCCGCCATGAATTGGGCGACCCACAATGTCTGGCGTTAACGGCTACTGCCGATGAACGGGTTAAACAAGATATTATTCAGTACTTAGGGCTTACGAACACAAGAGAACATATAGACAGTATTGACCGTCCAAACATTGCTATGAAAGTGGATAAGTTTGAACGGGTGTTAGATAAGCAGCAGCGATTAATTAAATACACCCATCGATTACAGACTCCGGGGATTGTTTACTTTTCTACCAAAGAGTGGGCGGAACGGGGAGCAGCATTGATTGCTGATAAAACAGGGCTCAGAACGGCTTATTATCACGGGGGATTGGATACGGAGGATCGTTTGTTGATTCAACAGCAGTTTATCAATGATCAATTGGATGTGATTTGCTGCACCAATGCGTTTGGCATGGGTGTGAACAAATCGAATGTCCGCTTCGTGATTCATTATGACATGCCGAAAAATATCACCACCTATATTCAGGAAATGGGTCGAGCAGGACGTGACGGCAAGCCAAGTTTGGCCATTATGCTCTTTGCAGAAGAAGATGTTTATCTGCCTAGTAAGCTCATTCAATCAGAATATCCGAATGGGGCCATGTTGGCTGCCTTGCTTGACTGGTATCAAGAGCGGAGCAATTCCTCGGAAGCGGATATTACGACATATGGATTAGAACTTGGTATGAGCGAAACAGCTGCACGCTTTACAGCAGCGCAACTACAGAAATGGGGACATCTACAAGATCAGGGACAATTACGCGACAAAATCGAGTCACAAATGGTTGAACGTTTAAACATCAAGCAAAAAGAACTTCAGGATGTCGTTGCCTGGATCAAAGGCCATGGATGCCGGCGTGATAGCATCCTCCATCATTTTGGCGAGCAAAAGGAAACGGCTATCAATGGATGCTGTGATGTATGTGGATTGGATGTCGAGGTATTTATGCAAGAAGAAACTAACGCAGTGAGACCGCAGCAGATACCCGACTGGCGCACAGTATTACAAAATCTATTAGTGACAGGTGGCTAAATCATGGGGCGTAAATTGGATATCAAGCAATTGACTGATCAAGACATAATCGCTTCTTTATATTATTCCCAGCTGTTGATGGCGGTTATCGGGTTGTTATTCTATTGGTTATTATTCCCGACTGAAGAAAATCTGTTTGATTTTTGGAGATGGGACGGCTCTGATGTTCTGATCTATGGGGTGTTATTAAGTATCGGCATTGCTGTTTTAGAGATCGCTCTGGAGATGTTTTTGCCTAATGACTGGCTAGATGATGGCGGTATTAATGATCGGATGATTCGCGCGTTGTCTATGCGTCATATGTGGTTGGCCATGTTAGTCGTTGCCTTTGTAGAGGAAGGATTTTTCCGGGCTTTGCTGCAGACAACTTATGGACTGGTCGTTGCAAGCTTTTGTTTTGGCCTCGTCCATGTTCGTTATATTAAGCGACCGTTACTGATTATTGTTGCTATCCTTCTAGGGTTTTATCTCGGTTGGTTGTTTCAGTATACGAATAGCCTTTGGGTACCTATCGCCGCACATTATACGATTAATGTCGGGTTAGCATTATATGTAAAACATGAAGAGAAATGGGGTAAGGAGGGGACAGATCATGACGGTTGAAAAAACAAATTCGGATGTTAATTCTCTACCGCCGCGCCGTGTTCGTCATAAGAAGGCCAATCAAAAAGGAAATGCTGCGAAGGAACGAAAAGATCATCAAGAAAAGCAACACAAAAATGACGGGGTTTTCATTGCTCGTGCCATTTTAGTTCTTTTTTTTGTCATGTTGTTCACTATCTTCGGATGGATTTTATATACTGAGTCTTAAAATTCTTGTCCTATTTTCATGGCTTCCTTCATAAATTGTACAAGAAGTACTTCCCCCGGTTTGATAAGATCACCATATCATTTTAAAAGGGAAGTAAGGAACGTCGGCTTAAACTCGGCACCGTTCTGGTACGGACGCCGACGCTAGCACATCCTGTGCGTCGCGACGTAGAAATATGTTGTAGAGGTAGGGACTTTGATGGATGAGTTCAGACGAATGGTGCAGAAGGGTGAACTTTCGGGTTATACCTATGACCTGTTAGTTAAGTTGAAGGAGAACAAAGATAAGGAACAACAATTGAAACATGTCCGTAATATTTTTGGTTTCGTGATGTTGGCGATCTATTTTTTGGCTTTGTATTATATATATCATCATCTGCTTGGCTCCTATACCAACTTACAACAACTAACAGATCTGTTCGCCAATACATTCGTTGTTATTGGCTTGTTTGGGATTGCCGTGGGTTCTGTTGCTTGGAAAATATTAAATGATAAGCATGATGATGCTGATGACGACTATAACACTTTACGTGCTGAAATGATCGATCGCAGTGAAGAACTTTGGGGTTCGGAGCTGCAAGGGGATCATCGGACAAAGGTGTGCCGGAAGCTGCAAAAGGATTATGATATCAATTTATTTCATAAATAAAAAATGAGATGCTGGGCAAAAGCATCTCATAAAAATTAAAAAATTTTCTGTTGATCGCGCTCATCTTTTAATATGTCTACAGCTTCACGGAATCTTTGTGAATGCACAATTTCTCTTTCCCGTAAAAATTGAAGCGATTCATTCAAGAACGGGTCATCGGACATATTGATAATCCATTGGTACGTGGCCCGTGCTTTTTCTTCGGCCGCAATGTCTTCATATAAATCGGCAATAGGGTCACCTTTAGCTTGAATGTAGGTTGCTGTCCAAGGACTGCCCGCGGCGTTGTGATAAAACAACGCTTTATCATGGTTAGCATAGTGGCCACCAAGACCCGCTTCTTTCATTTGTTCGGCTGTGGCGTCTTTCGTAAGTTTATATACCATGGTTGCGATCATTTCCAAATGGGCAAACTCTTCAGTACCGATATCATTTAAGACTCCGATCACTTTATCTGGAATCGAGTATCGCTGATTCAAATAACGAAGGGCAGCAGATAATTCACCGTCAGCCCCGCCGTATTGTTCAATTAGAAACTTTGCGAGTGTCGGATTACATGTACTGACTTTAACGGGATATTGCAGTTTTTTCTCGTATACCCACACGAGTATGACCACCTCTCATTATAATACTCTATACTTGCCAAGGCCACGGTGCATCCTTCCATGCCCATGGATAAGTCGAATAGCTATTGAACTGGACTAATGGACCGAATTTTTCTTCAAATGGTTGTCTTAATTGTTTGCTCTTCTTAACATATGAATTATATTGCTTTAGGGCCTCTAGATCTTGCGGATGTGTGTTCAAGTAATGGTTTAACTCCACGATCACAAAGTCCACTTCTTGAATTTCCTCTAACATACGATAATATTCTTCAGGCATTTGCTTATGTGACACTGATTATCACCCCTTCCAATGATCTTCATAGGGATTTGAATAAGGTCCAAATAGAAGCGGCCATAAGGTTCCGCGTTTGAGCGCTTCTTGCGGTGAAAATTGCTCAAGGTTAGGGGGCTGAAAACCCACATATAGCTCAGGTGGTGTCTGGTACGTTTTGACCCGAATCGGTTCACATGGATCAAACGGGCTGACATAGGGTTCATAAGTTTTTTGGGTCGTGAATCTATCCATCATGTCCCTCCTTTATTGGCTACTCATTTGTTGTATATGAGGGAACGGCTCGTCACATGTTCAATAAATTCTCACGAGAATTAGTTTGCTTGGTGGGGCAATGTCGTGTATGGGAAACATAGAATGGTTGTGTGGAGGGGTTATGATGTCGTCTGTCATGTGGTATTTTATGGGTTTTGCATGCATGTACCAGGGGGCCGTATTATCACCAACATCCCAGACATTGTCTGATACTTTGGTTTTCTTTATTTTTAGCCCTATCGATTTCGTCCGCGTAGCTGTCTTTATTGTCGCGTCTTTCTTGATTTTTTCCTATCGTTTAAGATACGATTTAAAGAACATCTTGTTATTAAAACGTGGGAAGCGTTTGGTATCAAATGAATCATTACGCTTCTTGTTATTTTTGGGGACGAGTATCGGATGTCTGATATTATTTCCTGTCTATATGGCCATAACTCTTGGACTTACGATCATGCATTTAATGTTATCCATGGGACAGTGGCGTCCTGTCCAGCGTGAAGAAAGGTAGAGGCTTTGCTTATTATTGTTATAGTTGCGTTCATTGTCATTATTTTATCTATCATGTTTATGTTTTACGAAGCGCATTGGAATCATATTGTGCATAACCATGTCACAATTGATGACTTGCCCGCTTCATTTTGCGGGTTCAAGATTTATTTTATATCAGATGTTCATCGGCGGGTGATTTCCAATAAAATGTTGGCGCTCGCAGCATCGCATCAACCAGATATCGTTGTAATCGGTGGAGATTTAACAGAACGCTACGTACCATTATCACGGACAGAAAAAAATATAAGCCGGCTTAGTAAAATCGGCGTTCCTGTATATTTCGTTCGTGGGAATCATGATGTGTATGTGTATAGTCAAAAATTAGAACAAATATTAACAAAGCACGGGGTTAAAATAATACGAAACCGTTCAGAAACAATAACACGGTACAACGAAGCCATGAATATCGTAGCCGTTGATGACTCAACCAATGAAGAAGATGACCTTGAGCAAGCGTTAGATTCAACACAAAAAGGTATTCGTTTGTTAATCAGTCATAATCCAAATATAACGGAAAAAATTCGGGAGCATCATCAGATTGCGCTAGTGATATCAGGACATACTCATGGTGGACAAATTCGAGTATTTGGCTGGGGCCCTCGAGAAAATGGCGGGATTAAACAAAAGCCGTTTGGACCGCTTATCATCAGCAATGGCTATGGGACAACAACACTTCCATTTCGTCTTGGTGCTCCGCCGGATACAAGGTTTGTGACTTTAGTTTCGACTTTAAATGACGAGTAAAATTGAGTCATTAGAAGAACAGGACATTCATATTAAGCATACAGTATATAAAGAGATGCCACAGGTAAGGAGGACGGTTATATGCGGTTGGAACGGTTAAACGGTGATAAGATCAAAATTTTTCTAACGTTTGATGACCTTAACGAACGAGGTATTTCGAAAGACGATCTTTGGGAGGACTTACCGAAAGTTCAGCAATTATTTAAAGAGATGATATTAGAAGCGGATGATGAATTAGGGTTTGTCGCCGAAGGCCCGATTGAAGTTGAAGTCTTTTCCTTACCGGCACAGGGAATGGTGGTTATTGTTTCCAAGAGCCTTGAATATGACTTTATTGACGAACCCAATGACTTCATAGAAATGCAAGTCACTTTAGATGAGAGTTATGATATCTTATATCGATTTGATGATATTGAGCCTGTCATTGATCTGTCCAAAAAGCTGTTATCAATGGGAGTGACAGGCGGACAATTATATTCGTATAACAACACATATTACTTAATATTTGAGGAACTTGATTTCCTTGAACAGTACGATGTCATGATTGCGGTATTATCGGAATATGGTAGTCCATCAACCATGACCGACCATTACCTAAATGAATATGGCAATCCAATATTGACCTTTTCGGCCGTTCGGCGGTTAACAGAATACTTTTAATAATGACCTCACATTTGGTGAGGTTTTCTTTTATACATTTATGTTCTACAGACTGAAATTATTCGTGTTATGATAGATAAGGCGAATGAACAATGGCAGGATCATTGAATATTTTCTTGGACCATTAATAGCATAATTATTATAAGCAGTTCTGTAATCAGACCTTTTGGTATCAGGACGAAGGATAACAATGATTACAGTGGGAGGATCTACATGAAAATAGGTGTCATTTACGGAGGGACTTCATCTGAACGTGATGTGTCATTGTCGACAGGTAAAGGCATTATTCAGGCACTGAAACAAAATGGATATGAAGTCACAGCAGTTGATTTTCACCCTGATCGGCTTGAGTCGATTTTATCACTAGAGGTGGACTTAGTATTTATCGCCTTACATGGAAAATATGGAGAGGATGGACGAATTCAAGGTTTGCTTGAGATTCTCGGCATCCCCTATGTGGGTTCCGGGATTATGTCATCATCTTTAGCTATGGACAAGGCTCGAGCGAAGGTGTTATTTGAGCAGGCAGCCATTCGTACAGCAAAAGGACTGACGATCGCGGCCGATCATTTACCTTTACAGGATTCTCCACTTGGGTACCCTGTTGTGATCAAACCGAACAGTGAAGGTTCAACGATCGGATTAACCATTGCGCATGATCGTGACACTTTTATGAAGGGAATTAATGAAGCTTTTAAGTTTGATCAACAAGTGTTAGTGGAGGAATTTGTAAGTGGCAATGAGATAACCGTTTCGGTAATTGAGGAGGATAAAAAAACTCGGGCCCTGCCGGTTGTTGAAATTGTCCCGAAAAACCAATACTATGATTATGAATCGAAATATGCGCCAGGGATGAGTGATCATTTCGTACCGGCAAGAATTCCTGAGTCTGTGATGCAAGTGGCTCAAGATTGGGCAGTTCAGGCCCATAATATTTTGGGATGTGAAACGTATTCACGCGTTGATTTTATTTGGCCTGAAAACGATGAATTCCCTGTCATTTTGGAGGTTAATACGCTTCCGGGTATGACCCCAACAAGTTTATATCCAGATGCAGCAAGAGCTATCGGATTATCATACGAACAGATGATTGATCATTTGATTAGGCAATCCATTACATCCAAACAATCACCTGTCTAAATGTATATTGACTTTAAGATACTTATTAATATGAAATTCTCGGGAATTTTTGTCCAAACGTATTGAAAATCGGAATGAGATTCTCTATATTTAATTTGTAATTATCGTAGCTTGAATGGCATTGTTTAAAGATAAATTTCAACTGAGGATAGGTTTTGGGAGGTAAACTATGGTAGCCAATGAAAACAGTGAACAAACAAACGAAAAACTTGATGTATTGGAGTCTACCCGCACAGTCATTAGTCAAGCATTGGAGAAATTAGGTTATCCTGAAGAAGTGTTTGAATTATTAAAAGATCCGATGCGCTTGTTAACCGTCCGGATTCCGATACGAATGGATGATGGCTCAATAAAAATATTTACAGGCTACCGTGCCCAGCATAATGATTCTGTTGGACCAACAAAGGGTGGTGTCCGCTTTCATCCAAACGTGACAGAGACAGAGGTGAAAGCGCTGTCAATATGGATGAGTTTGAAAGCAGGTATCGTCGATCTCCCGTATGGCGGGGGAAAAGGTGGCATTATTTGTGATCCAAGGGAAATGTCGTTCCGAGAACTGGAAAAATTGAGCCGTGGTTATGTCCGGGCGATTAGTCAAATTGTCGGTCCGACCAAAGATATTCCGGCCCCTGACGTCTTTACCAATTCACAAATCATGGCGTGGATGATGGATGAATACAGCCGGTTGCGTGAATTTGACTCACCTGGTTTTATTACCGGCAAACCTTTGGTGCTAGGAGGTTCGCACGGACGTGAATCAGCAACGGCCAAGGGTGTCACTATCTGTATTCGCGAAGCTGCCAAGAGAAAGAATATCGATATTAAAGGTGCGAGAGTGGTTGTCCAAGGTTTCGGTAACGCCGGAAGCTTTCTCGCTAAATTCATGCACGATGCAGGAGCGAAAATCGTCGGTATTTCGGATGCTTATGGTGCTTTGCATGATCCCGAAGGTTTGGACATTGATTATTTGCTCGACCGGCGTGACAGTTTTGGAACCGTCACAAAACTGTTTAAGAACACGATAAGTAACCAAGGGCTTCTTGAGCTTGATTGTGATATCCTTGTTCCGGCAGCGATTGAGAATCAAATCACGGAGCAGAATGCGTCCAAAGTGAAGGCGAGTATCGTGGTCGAAGCAGCTAATGGTCCAACCACGCTTAAGGCGACAGAAATTTTAACGAATCGAGATATTCTGCTTGTCCCAGATGTGCTTGCCAGTTCCGGCGGTGTTACCGTCTCTTACTTCGAATGGGTACAGAATAATCAAGGTTACTATTGGACGGAAGAAGAAGTCGAAAAACGTTTAGAAGATGTTCTCGTCAATTCCTTTGAAAATGTTTATAATACGTCCAAGAACCGTAAAATTAATATGCGTTTATCCGCGTATATGGTCGGCGTGCGGAAAATGGCCGAAGCCTCCCGATTCCGCGGCTGGGTATAGCACGGATGACTTGCAACCATTTAACGCTTCCCCTATGATTTATAGGGGAAGTTTTTTGTTGATACAATAATTACTGTAAATGTTAAACAATAGGAGTTGTCGGTGATGGTAGAGCGAGAAGATGTTATTATAGTCGGTGCCGGTCCATGCGGTCTGCAGACCGCTATCCGTTTGCAAGAACAAGGTTACAGGCCGTTAGTTATCGAAAAAGGGAATATTGTCCAAACCATTTATCGATATCCGACACACCAAACTTTTTTTAGTTCGAGTGATAAACTTGAAATCGGCGACATGCCGTTTGTTATTGAGGAACATAAACCCCGTCGCAACCAAGCTTTGTCCTACTATCGTGAAGTTGTCAAAAGGAAGCATATCAGGATTCATTCCTTTGAAGAAGTGACTCAAGTGCGTAACAACAGCGAGGGCGCCTATACGGTTGTGACATCAGACCGTGACCAGCTTCAGCAAAGGTATGAAGCACGCTACGTCGTGATCGCTACGGGGTATTATGATCATCCTAATTTTATGAATATCCCCGGTGAAGAGTTGCCAAAAGTGTACCACTATTTTAAGGAACCTCATCCGTTCTTTGATAGCGATGTTGTTGTCATTGGTGGAAAAAATTCATCAGTGGATACGGCCATGGAATTGAACAAGGCAGGTGCCAGAGTGACTGTCATCTATCGGGGATCGGAATACTCTGAGAGTGTCAAGCCGTGGATTTTACCACAGTTTCATTCATTGGTTAAGAATGGGTATATTAATATGATCTTTGATGCTAACGTGATTGAAATCAAGCCTCATACTGTGACTTATCAAACGAAGGCAGGGGAGGTTGTATGTCTAGATAACGATTTTGTCTTTGCGATGACGGGGTATCATCCTGATCATTCTTTTTTACAGGATATGGGCATTGATATTGAAGACGAAACAGGGCGTCCGACCTTTAATGGGGCAACAATGGAATCCAATATTTCTGGTATTTTTATTGCCGGTGTTATTGCCGCGGGCAATAATGCCAATGAAATTTTTATTGAGAACGGACGTTTTCATGGGAACGCCATCGCTAAAGAAATCGCCAAACGAGATGGAAAAATAAATGATGATAGGTGATGTCAATGGGTAAAGTGGTCTTAATCACGACGGGTGGTACCATTGCGAGTAAAACGAACCAAGACTCAGGAAAATTATCCTCGGGTGCGATGACAGGTGAAGAGCTTGCATCTATTTGTAATTTACCTAATGATATAAATATCGAAATTGATTCTGTCTTTCAAGTGCCGAGCATGCATATCACTTTTCAACATTTGGCGGAATTAAAAGAGAGCATAGAAGGCCATTTAAAAGATCCATCTGTTGAGGGTGTGGTTGTCACCCATGGGACGGATACCCTGGAAGAAACTGCTTACTTTTTAGATTTAACGATTGCTGATTCACGCCCAGTGGTTGTAACGGGTTCCCAACGTCCACCGGGCAGGCTGGGAAGTGACGCTTTTATTAACATCAGGCATGCGGTTTATGTCGCCTGCAGTAAGGAACTTCATGATGCGGGCACCGTCGTTTGCTTTAATGAACGCATCTTTGCTGCGAAATACGTCAAAAAAGAGCATGCCTCAAATATCCAAGGCTTCAATGCCTTTGGGTTCGGTTATTTAGGGATCATTGATAACGATGTTGTTGAGATTTTCCAAAAACCGATAAAAAGGGAAACGTATGAATTGACAAATCAACTCCCTGAAATTGATATCATTAAATGTTACTTAAATGCCGATGGGAAATTCATCAAAGCAGCAAGAGAAAGCGGTGTTGCCGGCATCGTATTAGAAGGCGTTGGACGCGGGCAAGTACCCCCGGTCATGATGCCAGAAATAGAACAGGCAGTAGCCGACGGGATTAATATTGTCATAACGACGAGTTCTGAGGAAGGTGCTGTATACACAACCTATGACTATAAGGGCAGTACGTTTGATCTGCAAAATCAAGGCGCTATTCTTGGGAAAGATTACGATTCTAAAAAAGCACGTATTAAGTTAGCTGTTGCTTTAGCCTCCAATCATCAAAATTTAGAAGAGATGTTTTATTAAATCAGGAACCTCCCATAAAAATTTGGGAGGTCGTTTTAATTGCGCTTAAAACATAATCGCCCAATGTGATATTTCTTGTTATAATTAATAATAGGAATAACACAAGTAGTGGAGTGACAAGAATGTTATCGGTCATATCAGCGGCACTTGCACCAGGACTTGCTCTTTTATGTTATTTTTATTTAAGAGATCAATACGAGAGCGAACCTGTAGGCATGGTTTTAAAAACATTTATATACGGTGCATTACTTGTGTTTCCGGTGATGATGATTCAGTTTGCCTTTGAAACAGAAAGTGTCTGGCAAGGTACCCTTGCTCAGTCTTTTGTAGTCAATGGGTTATTAGAAGAATTTGTGAAATGGTTTGTTGTCATATATAGTGCCTACCATCATTCTGTTTTTAACGAACGTTATGATGGTATTGTCTATGCGACAGCCGTCTCTTTAGGTTTTGCAACGGTTGAAAACTTTTTTTACTTATATGCTTATGGTATCGATTATGCTCTGTATCGAGCGTTACTGCCTGTCTCAAGTCATGCTTTGTTTGGCGTTTCGATGGGGTATTATATTGGTAAAGCAAAATTTTCCACAAAAAAGAAAACGTTTCTTTTTTATGCCTTAATGTCCGCCGCTCTTCTACACGGATTTTATGATTTTATGTTATCGGCTCAAAAAGCTTGGTTGTATGTTCTTATTCCATTTATGGTTTATTTGTGGTGGAGTGCCTTAAAGAAAGTGAAGTTATCTCATCTTCACCAGCAAGATTGGATGCGTACGGTTCCTGCTTCCAAACAAAAATCCTAAAAACGTAACGACCTTATTGGGTCGTTTTTTTTATGTTTAAGAGATCTATAAGTATAAAAATACAACATTGACAGAAACTACACATACATAAGTTAACCAACTCATAGGGAGGATGGATGATGAAGAACTTACGTCGGATGGGTCTGATATTTGTCCTAGCGCTGTTAATAATTCCGATTTATAATAGCCAGCCGCAAAAAGCGCAGGCATTTTCCCCTCAAGTCATCCAAAAGGGCTCGACAGGATTAGACGTGATCGAATTACAAGCCCGGCTTCAATATATTGGCTTTTACAAAGGTGATATAGACGGTATTTTTGGATGGGGTACCTATTGGGCTCTTCGTAACTTTCAAAAGGATTTTGGAATTAAAGTGGATGGCCTTGCTGGGACTAAGACTAAGCAGAAACTCGTGTCGAAAAGCCAGTACAACAAAGATTGGGTGTTGAATAACGTCCGGAATGGCAACGAGTTTACTTATTATGGTGATGTTCCACTGAAAAAGCAGACTGATGAATCCTATGATGGTGATGGGAAAAAAGATGCGAATCAAGGTAAGGGGCAAAAACAGAATAATCAAGCTAAACAACCTGCCCCTAACAATAATCAAAACAAACAACAAAAGCAACAACAACAGCCAAAAAAGCAACAAACAAACAATCAAGCTAATCGCCAGCAGCAACAAGATCAAAAAGATCAGAAAATAACGATTAACAATCTGCCTGAAGGTTTTACGCAAAATGATGTCAAGTTAATGTCAAATGCGGTCTACGGTGAGTCACGAGGTGAATCTTACAGAGGTCAAGTTGCCGTCGCTGCTGTTATTTTGAATCGCATTGACAGTGCCAAATTTCCCGATACTGTTTCAGGGGTTATTTTTAAACCAGGTGCGTTTACTGCCGTTGCAGATGGTCAAATCTATCTGACCCCGAATCAACAAGCTAAGGAAGCGGTAATGGATGCCTTGAATGGTTGGGATCCATCACATGGGGCGATTTACTATTTTAATCCCAATACAGCTACAAGCGATTGGATTTGGTCACGGACGCAAATCGGCAAAATCGGTAAACACATTTTTGCTAAGTAATGGAGGTGAAAATTTATGGTAAAGAATATTATTATCGGCATCCTTGTCGTTGGCCTAGCCGGGTCAGGTTACTGGGGGTATCAGCAACATCAACAAAAAGAAAATATTAAGAATATGACAGAAAGTAACTATCAAGGGGCTTATCATGAACTCACTTACTATGTGGATAAAATCCATGACAGGATAGGATCAACTTTGGCCATGAATTCACGTCAGTCCGTAGATCCAGCTTTAGCGGATGTTTGGCGTTTGACAGCCATGGCTCACAGTAACGTTGGGCAATTGCCTTCAACCATCACGTCTTTTAATGATACGGAAGAATTCCTATCAAACATTGGACAATTCAGTTACCAAAATGCGATTAAAGACCAAGGAAAAACCACTTTATCAGATAAAGAGTATCAGACTTTAGAGAAATTGTATTCGCAATCAGATCAAGTTGAAAAGTCTTTACGTAAAGTGCAATCAGATGTCGTCAACAATAATTTGAAATGGATGCAAGCTGGGAAAACCAATGATCAGCAACAAGATAATCAACTGGTTAGCGATATTCAGTCTGTTGATCAAAAAGTCGCTAAGTTCGAGAATGACTGGGGACCAGAAATGGATAGGGCAAGTTTTGATGATGCCGGGGCTCTCAATAAACTAGATGGTGAAGAAATGTCTAAAGATGAAGCAGTGAAAAAAGCGAAGAAATATTTAAAAGTTACAGATGTCAGTAATGTAGCAGTGCAGCGTTCAGGGAAAGGTTCTGACTACAAGGCCTATTACATCAATATGGATGCTGCCGGAAAAGGAACATCCTTTGATGTTACGATGACGCAAAAAGGCGGTCATATCGTTTCATTTATGAAAAATCGGGATATCAAGAACGCAAATCTTAGTCTATATCAAGCTTCTCAAAAGGCAAAAGCATACTTAAAACAATTTGGATATGAGAATATGCAGCTAGTCAAAAGTGATCAATATAATAATCATGGCGTGTTAACGTTCGTTAAATCGAAAAAAGATAAGCGACTGTATCCAGCATCAATCCGCCTAAAAGTGGCGCTTGATAACGGTCATGTCCTCGCCTTTGATGCAACAGATTATCTCGCTAATAAAGATCTTAACGTTAAAGATAAGTCATTTAAGTTGTCGAAGAAAAAAGCATTAAAACAATTAAACGGTAAGGTGAAAGTTCAGGAAACACATCATGCCATTTTCCAGAATGAATCAGGTGATTTCGTACCTTGCTATGAATTTCTAGTCACTAAAAAACAAGACACTTACCGGATTTTTATCAACGCGAACAATGGCCAAGAGGAAAAAGTTGAACTCTTGAAAAAGTAAAGGAAAGAGAAGCCCTCAAAAGGGGGTTTCTCTTTTTTTATAAAAATGCCATAATTAAGATAATGAAAGGAAATACTAGGGGGTCAATTTATGTTTAAAATCGGGGGGAAAATTGAACTGGAATTAACAGATAATCAAATGACATATCAATATACGAGCAAGATTGTCGACTACAAGCATGACCACTTACATATACAATTCCCATTAAATCAAACCACTCAAAAAACATCTGTCCTTCATGATGGCACCATGTTACAGGCGTATTATTATGCTGATGGACAAATATACAAGTTTATAACTGAAGTCACTGGTAAAGACTATCAGACAAATCTGCCGTTAATGCTGTTAAAAGTTCCAGATCAAGCGCGCATTCAGAAGGTGCAAAGACGGGATTTTGTTCGGGTCGATGCGGCTGTGGATGTAGCCGTTCATCCAGCCTATCAAGAGAAACAGCCATTCACGACCATTAGTACGGATATAAGCGGAGGTGGACTCGCCGCTATCTTACCTGCTGGTCATGAACTTTACCAAGGTGACAAGGTTGTTTGTTGGTGTGTTCTGCGGCTAAATAATGGTAATCCATCTTATGTTAAAGCAAATGGCGAAATCAAACGACTTTTTTGTGATGACCGTACAAATCACCAGAAAGCATCAATTCATTTTTTGAATGTATCACCGAGTGATCAACAAAAAATTATCCAATTTTGCTTTGATCGGGAACGGTATTATCGGCAAATGAAATGATGTGCGTCTCAACGCAGTATAAATGATTGTAGAAGGAGCATTTTGGATGAAACAAATAGAGAAATGGATTTTAAGGCTCGTTTGCATTCAATTTGTCATATTAATGATTGGTCAATTGTTGGTGACACAGGAGCAAATGGCTCCTTATATTAATAAAGCTGTCCGATATGAAGGCGTTATTGGAGAAAAACAGACAAAAGCAGTGAAAACGATGGAAGAAGCGCCTATCATGTGGTATGATATAAATAAATAGAATGGAGAGAGCAGGTATCCTCCTGCTTTTTATTTTGCACTTGTTAAAAGTGTTCTAACTTTTTTCTGAAAAAGGCGTTGAATTTTCCAATGAATCAAAGGCTACAGGTTGCTATTGATGGGCCAGCGGCTGCTGGAAAAAGCACAGTGGCAAAACAAGTTGCTGGACAGCTGGAATACATTTATATCGATACAGGTGCCATGTATAGAGCACTTGCCTATCACGCTTTAAAAACCCATACGGATTTACATAACGGAGAACGTTTGTCGGAACTATTAGATGCTTCTGAAATAACACTGGAACCCGTTAAGCAGGGGAGACAGACCGTATTGCTAAACGGGGAAGACGTGACTAAAGAGATTCGTTCACAGAGTGTAACGAACCATGTGTCACTTGTTGCTCAATACCCAGCCATCCGTCAAGTGATGGCTGATCGCCAAAGAGAAATGGCTGCCGGCGGTGGCATTATTATGGACGGCCGGGATATCGGATCCCATGTCCTTCCTAATGCTGAAGTTAAAATTTACTTAATTGCTTCAGTGAATGAGCGAGCTGAGCGTCGTTATCAAGAGCAGTTAGCGGGTGGCCTGCAAACATCTCTGGAACAATTAAAAGCGGATATTCGCCAGAGAGACAAGCTTGACAGTGAACGTGAAGTTTCTCCGTTAATCAAGGCTGAAGATGCCGTTGAAATTGATACGACCTCGCTTAGTATAAATGATGTCATTCTTCGAATTCTTGAAGTCATAAAAGAAAGGGTATAATGCATTGAAACTTTACTCTTTTGGGCAATGGGTAGCCAGAAATTATTTTAATACGTTGTACCGGATCAGTGTAACCGGTGAGGAGCATATTCCGGATAATGGAAGTCTGCTCGTCTGTAGTAACCACATTAGTAATCTTGATCCGCCATTAATCGCTTCTTTTTTACGAAAAAGAGAATTAAGTTTTATGGCGAAGGAAGAATTATTTAAGGTACCCGGGTTTAACAGGCTGATTACCTCGCTGAATGCTTTTCCCATTAAGCGGGGTAAAGGTGATCGGCAGGCGATTCGAAAATCCGTAGAAGTTTTGAATGAAGGTCGGGCGCTCCTCATGTTCCCAGAAGGCAATCGGAATAAGAGCGATGATAGATCGCTTGGAACAGCCCAAACGGGTGCCGGCTATTTTGCTTTACGAACGCAAGCTCAAGTTGTTCCGTGTGCTGTAATTGGAAATTACAAGTTTGGTCATGAGGTTCGTTTAAAATTCGGCCCGACAATTGATTTTTCAAACATGAGGGAACAAAAAGCTAAGCCAAAGGAAGCGGTACAAGTTATTATGGAACATATCCAATTATTAATTACTCAGACAGAGTGAAAAATAATTACTAAGACACCGCTCGAAAGGTTTTTAGTGTATTCCGCTTGACAAACGCTTACATTTGTTAGAAGTTAAAAGGAGACAATTTATATTAGTGTTGTTTTTGCTCAATTAAAGGAGGTCACTGTCAATGGTTGAAGAAATGAATAACGAAATGACGACATTTGAATCCCGTTCAGAAGGGGATGTTGTAACCGGAACCATCACAAAAGTTGAAGACAAACATGCGTTAGTTGACGCCGGTTATAAAGTTGAAGGGATTTTACCGATCAGCGAACTATCAAGTTTGCATGTCGAAAAAATGGAAGATGTCGTCCATCAGGATGATGAACTTCAACTGAAAGTCATAAAAGTCACTGATGAAGAGCTGGTTTTATCTAAAAAGGAAGTCGATGCTGACAAAGCTTGGGACAACCTTGAAGATAAATATGACCATCACGAAACGATTTCCGTTGAAGTTGCCGATGTTGTTAAAGGTGGTTTAGTTGCTGATTTAGGTGTGCGCGGTTTTATTCCAGCATCTTTGGTTGACCGTCAATATGTCGAGGATTTTTCCGAATATAAAGGGGCAACCTTAGATGTTAAAATTATTGAATTAGACCGTGAAAACCGGAAAGTAATTTTATCACATAGGGCTGTACAGGATGAGGAAGCCAATAAAGAGAAAGAGGATATTCTAGGTCGTATAGAATCCGGTCGGGTGTATGAAGGGACCGTTCAACGACTAACTGACTTCGGTGCTTTTGTTGATATTGGTGGTGTTGATGGGTTGGTTCATATTTCTCAGTTGGCCCATCAACATGTTGAACATCCTTCAGATGTCGTTCAAGAAGGTGCATCTGTCAAAGTTAAGGTGTTATCCGTTGATCGTGATAACGAGCGCATTTCTCTATCAGTTAAAGCCACTCAACCGGGTCCATGGGAACGGGCAGCGGAACAATTGGATGTTGGTGACGTAGTTGAAGGAACAGTGAAACGCCTTGTTCCGTTCGGCGCTTTTGTTGAGCTAATCCCAGGTGTTGAAGGGTTGGTTCATATATCAGAGATTTCCAATCGACACATTGGAACTCCTGATGAAGTTCTTGAAGAAGGTGAAAATGTTAAAGTTAAAGTCTTAGATGTTAACGCTAGCGAAAAGCGTGTGTCACTGAGCATTAGGGAATTGGAAGACCAATCAGCCAATGAACAACCAGCGATCCAATATGAGGATGAAGATAACAATGGCTTCTCACTCGGTGATGTGATTGGTGATCAGCTGAAAAAATTGAAATAAGGTAGAGGTGCGGTTTTAATGCCGCACCTTTTTATATGTTTACACCGGGATCCGCCAACCTATAATGGTTAGTGAGGTGAGTCGATTGCCGCTAACTATTTTTTATTGGGCTATGTGGTCTTTATGGGTCTATTTTACGTTTTTAGCTAAAAAGAACAGAACGCGGGATTATGTTGTAATTTTTTTATTAGCGAGCATTAGTTGTGCGACTTTTTCCGTATCGATACCAACTTTGGATATTAACGTCACATATTTGTTGTTCCTCTTTGTTGGATTGTATTTATTTCGACCTAAGAAGATGCGGTTAACACTCTACTATGTGTTTATCATTTTTAGTTTAATGCTCCTATACGTCTTATACTATATCTATGTTTTATATGATCCAGCTATTTTTTTGTTGTTTGACGATTGGGCTTTGGCGATCGGTTTGTTTCTTATTATTTGTCTATTAGTTAAAGATCACCGCATGAGATGTGCCTCATTGATTATGGGCCAGTGTATGGGTGAGTTTCTTCGGGTGGTTGTCTTTTATCGCTTTGACCATACCGTAGGTCATGCAGGATTCCTTAACCAAATGGCGATGGTCCTAGTTTTAGTTGTAGCGGGACATACGATCGGTAATCTGACAAAACAATGGCATTATTATATGGCTAGTCGCGTGCAATCGGATATGAACAAACAGTCAAAATTTTAATTGTACGGGGTTATGATTTTTGTTAAGATAAGAAAGCCTTAACAACAGAAATAATTTGTTTTTTTACATAAGTGGTTGATGAAAGGATGTCTGTGATATGTCAAAACCTGTTGTTGCCGTCGTTGGTCGACCTAATGTTGGAAAGTCGACCATTTTTAACCGGGTTATCGGTGAGCGGATTGCTATTGTTGAAGATACACCTGGTGTGACGCGCGATCGCATTTATGGAACGGGAGAATGGTTAAATCATACATTTAACATTATTGATACGGGTGGCATCGAAGTTGGGAATGAACCGTTACTTGAGCAAATGAGAGCACAAGCCAACCTCGCTATTGATGAAGCCGATGTCATTGTTTTCGTTGTGGATGGTATGGATGGTTTAACCTCGGCCGATGAGGAAGTGGCTCAAATGTTGTACCGGTCTGATAAACCCGTTGTGCTAGGTGTCAACAAAATTGATCATCCCAGCCGAACCGTCCAATTATACGAATTTTATTCATTAGGTTTAGGGGAGCCACACCCTATGTCTGGTGAGCATGGGACAGGTTTGGGAGATTTGTTGGACGAGGTTATTCATCATTTTGATGAAGGTCTTGGTGCTGATTACGATGAAACCGTTAAGAAGTTTTCATTAATTGGTCGGCCGAATGTTGGGAAATCATCGCTTGTGAATGCCATATTGGGAGAAGATAGAGTCATCGTAAGTGATATTCCTGGTACGACAAGGGATGCAATTGATACCTCCTTCACGAATCATGGCCAGGATTACGTCATTATTGATACAGCTGGGATGCGTAAACGAGGGAAAGTCTATGAAAAGACTGAAAAATACAGCGTATTACGTGCGCAGCGAGCGATTGAAAACTCTGATGTGGTTTTAACGCTCATTGATGGGGAAGAAGGTATTATTGAACAGGATAAAAAGATTGCGGGTTACGCTCATCAAGCAGGACGCGGTGTGATTATTGTTGTTAATAAGTGGGATGCCGTTAAGAAAAATGATAAAACGATGGATGAGTTCCGGCAGAAGATTCGTGACGAATTCCAATTTCTTAGTTATGCGCCGATTGTATTTGTATCTGCTAAAACAAAGTCAAAGCTGCATCAACTGATTCCTGTCATTAACACTGTTGATGAGAATCATAGTATGCGGGTTCAAACCAGTGTTTTGAATGATATTGTTATGGATGCTGTGGCTATGTCACCGCCGCCAACATCTAAAGGGAGACGGCTTAAAATTTATTATGCGACACAAGTGGGAGTTAAACCACCGTCGTTTGTTTTCTTCGTCAATGATCCTGAAATCATGCATTTCTCGTATGAAAGGTATCTTGAGAATAAAATTAGAGAAACGTTTGGTTTTGCCGGCACACCGATTAAAATTTTCACACGGAAACGGAGCGACGATTAAGGGGGAGGATGACATGGTTGTTGCGTTAACTTGGTTCGTCTCCTATCTTATTGGGGCGATTAGTTTTAGTTATCTCATGACAAAAAAGATTAAAAAAGTAGATATAAGGCAGCTTGGTAGTGGTAATGCCGGAGCGACCAATACGCAAAGGGTTCTTGGGACGGGACCAGCTGTTACTGTCCTATTATTAGATGTTGCTAAAGGCATCGTCGCTGTTGTTTTAGCACGATTATTGGGATTAGATGATTGGGCTGCTGCGGCTGCTGGGTTATTTGCCATCCTTGGCCATAACTGGCCGGTTTATTACGGCTTTAGGGGCGGAAAAGGTGTTGCCACAACGATTGGTGTTTTTGCCGTTTTGAATGTTATTCCGACCCTCTTAGCTGGGATTATCACAATTATTGTGATTGCGGTGACTCGCTATGTATCACTTGGATCATTGTTGCTGATTACAGTTACCCCTTTTATGACTTATTTTTATAGTCAGGATTCTCTTTCGCTTCTTATTGTTGAGTGTCTGATTATGGTCCTTTCTTATTGGCAACACCGGACCAATATCAGCAGACTCATAAAAGGCGAGGAAAGTAAATTAGGACAAAGCAAGAAAACATCTTAGGGAGGTCAAAGGATGCGCGCGATTGCAGTTATAGGTGCTGGCAGCTGGGGAACGGCTTTAGCCATGGTGCTTGCCAATAATGGCCATGATGTCAAACTATGGGCTCGACGGGAAGCGCAAGTCAATGAAATTAACAACCAACATTCGAATCATAAATACTTACCTGATGTTACTTTGCCAACACAAATCCAAGCCTATCAGCAAATAGCAGATGTTGTCGAAGGCGTCCAGCATATTATTCTGGTCATCCCAACTAAAAGTCTCAGAGGTGTATTGAACGAGTTGAAGGCGTGTTTAACGACACCGGTGACATTAACGCATGGAAGCAAAGGAATTGAACCGCAATCGTTCAAACGGGTTACCGAAATCATTATGGAAGAAATGCCTGCTTCTGTATTAAGGGGCGTCGCCGTACTATCCGGCCCGAGTCATGCTGAGGAAGTGAGCCGTAAACAGCCGACAACGGTGACTGCCTCTTCTGAAAATCCTGATGTTGTTAAAGAGGTACAAGATTTATTTATCAATCAACATTTTAGGGTCTATACCAATAAAGATATGGTCGGTGTCGAACTCGGAGGCGCATTGAAAAATATTATTGCTCTTGGTGCTGGTATTTCTGACGGATTAGGCTATGGTGACAATGCAAAAGCAGCGCTGATTACTCGTGGGCTTGCCGAAATCAGTCGTTTAGGTACGAAAATGGGTGCCGAACCATTGACTTTTACGGGACTAGCCGGCATGGGTGACTTGATCGTGACATGTACAAGTGTTCATAGCCGTAACTGGAAAGCGGGGCATTTATTAGGACAAGGTCATCAACTTGATGACGTTCTTGATAGAATGGGAATGGCTGTTGAAGGCGTACGGACGACAGAAGCGGCTTTTGCTCTTGCTGAAAGGGTTGATGTTGAAATGCCCATTACCGAAGCTATCTATGAAGTTCTATTTCGTGAAAAACATCCAAAAACGGCTGTTGATGAGTTAATGAATCGTGATAAGACGAGTGAACATGGGGGATTAACTCATATTTTGTCTAATGTTTCCCTGCACGAAAAGGATTAAGATTTAGGATCTAATCATCACACTAGGAGCCCTTCTGCATATAATGTCTTGAAAGCATGGGAAAAAGGAGGGCTTCCATGGACCCAAACCATCCATTTTTTGATAAGATTGAACAGAACACAAATGTTAAAAAGGAAGACATCTTTTCTTTGGCCAATTCAGTGGCCAATGCCAATTTTCAAGATGAACAAACGGTTCGCCAAATTGTCTCACGCGTTGCTCAAATGGCGAATACGTCAATTTCCAAAGACAAAGAAGAGCAAATCGTGAAAGCCATTGTTGACAATGATGTGCCGATGGATTTTTCTTCCTTGGCTAAAATGTTTGATAAAAAGTAAAAAATCTGGGCTATCGTCTGCGACATTCATGCTAACAACGGCATACGCTAATCATGAATACACAAATCAATTCTAACGAAGGGCTTTGTGTATGGAAGGTTTTAGTCATTAAAACTGAAAGGGAGGTTCGCCTTTCCTTTCAGTTTTTTTATGTTTGGTCAAGCCATACGGCAGACCTTTGTCAAAATAGAAATGATATTGTCAGGCCCGGAAAATGTGCTATAATACGTATGGATTGGAGGAAGAGAGACATGTCCCCAGGTTTGATGAAGATGTGGATTTCATTTTTGGCCATATTTTTATTAGTGGTTGCTGCGGTGTTCATAATGTTGAGTCGATATAAATTATCGGGCCTTTTCCGTTTGATTGTCTCTTTTATTGCCTATGCGTTTTTATTTATTGGTGGCATTCTTATGATTATGATTATCTTTTCGAGTCCGGTTTAGTGGTAAGGGAGAACTGACATGAAGCGAATTATAAAATACATATTAACCATGACATTGATTTTTGCGTTAACGGGTTGTGTCGATCCTGAGAGTAATCAGTCGCAAACTCATAAGGCTTATCAAACAGATATTAATACAGTTGAAGCAGCTGTTCGCGCTTTTAAAGAAGCGAAGATAGGCTTGCCTATTGAGAATTTTAATGAGGATACACCAAAATATCTAAGGTACAAAATTGATTTTAATCGCTTAGTTCCAGATTATTTGCCAAAGCCGCCTGCGAATGCCTATCAAAAAGGTGGATATTTTCAATATGTGATTGTTCATCCTGAACAAGAACCCCAGGTTAAGGTTTTGGATGTGGCGATTTACAACCAAGTAAAACGCATACAAAAGAAAGTTGATCGATTTCGTGCGCGCCATGGTTATGCGCCACTTGCTGATATGATTACACCAGGACGTTATAAGATCAATTTTGAACAGTTGGGGTATGACAGTCCGCCCAAAGTCACAAGTCCTTACAGTGGACAACCACTGGGGTTTGTTTTAAATAACGATTCCCAAGTGTTTATCAACTATTTACCTGATATTTATCAGACACTGAATAATACTGATAAAACCTATAAACCAGGTGAAGATTTGCGTCAGGTTTTAGTTCAGAATTCCCCGTATGTGCCTGTAAAGTCCTTGCCGTATACGTTAAAGAATGGTGACATTGTATTTTTAATAAAATAATTGGTATGAAAACCTCTCGCTCCAAATAGGGATAAAGCGAGAGGTTTTTTTGCCTGGATCCATCGCATTCATAACTATGATTTTGTAAAATCTATTTTTATAAAAAAAGCATAATCAATGGACAAAGTCATAGTTATATAGTATCGAATCAGGTTGAAGTCGATTCATTATGCTGTACGGGAGGGTATAGAATGGAAAGAGTCGATATTTTTAAAGATATCGCCGAGCGGACAGGTGGGGATGTCTATCTTGGTGTCGTTGGTGCTGTCAGGACTGGTAAATCCACATTTATCAAAAAGTTTATGGAGTTGGTGGTTTTACCCAACATAGAAAATGAATCCGAACGGGCGCGGACACAAGATGAACTACCGCAAAGCGGCGCAGGCAAACAAGTCATGACAACGGAACCTAAATTTGTGCCAAACAATGCGGTTTCTGTGAATGTTGATGAAGGTTTGGAAGTGAATACCCGACTTGTGGATTGTGTCGGATATGCAGTCAATGGTGCCAAAGGATTTGAAGATGAGAATGGGCCGCGAATGGTCAATACACCGTGGTATGATGAACCCATTCCATTTCAAGAGGCTGCAGAAATTGGTACGAGAAAAGTCATTCAAGAGCATTCAACATTAGGCGTCGTTGTCACCACAGATGGAACGATCGGAGACATTGCGCGCTATGATTATTTAGAATCAGAAGAGCGTGTGGTTGAAGAACTTAGAGAAGTCGGTAAACCATTTATTATGGTGATCAATTCGGCTCAGCCGCACCATCCGGATACAGAGGCATTGCGGAAACAGCTTAATGAAAAATATGATATTCCGGTATTGGCGCAAAGCGTTGAAAATATGACGGAACATGACATTAACAGTGTTCTGCGAGAGGCGTTATATGAATTTCCGGTATTGGAAGTCAATGTTAACTTGCCAAGCTGGGTAATGGTCCTCCGTGAAGATCATTGGTTGCGAGAAAGCTATGAGGAAGCGGTGAAGAATACCGTTCAAGATATTAAACGCCTTCGTGATGTTGATCGCGTGGTCGGTCATTTTGATGATTATGAATTCATTGATAATGCATCTCTTGCAGGGATTGACATGGGCCAAGGGGTGGCTGAGATTGATCTTTACGCCCCCGATGACCTGTATGACCAAGTGTTAAAAGAAGTTGTCGGTGTTGAAATCAGGGGAAAAGATCACCTCTTACAGTTAATGCAGGAATTCTCTGAGGCAAAGCGTGAATATGATCAAGTGTCGGATGCCCTTACAATGGTCAAACAAACCGGATATGGTATTGCGTCGCCGGCATTGGAAGATATGAGTTTGGATGAACCTGAAATTATTCGCCAAGGGTCACGCTTTGGTGTTCGTCTCAAGGCGGTGGCGCCATCCATTCATATGATCAAAGTGGATGTTGAATCCGAGTTTTCACCGATTATTGGAACCGAAAAGCAAAGTGAGGAACTAGTAAGGTATTTAATGCAAGATTTTGAAGATGATCCACTTTCTATTTGGAATTCCGATATATTCGGTCGATCCTTAAATTCTATTGTCCGCGAAGGTATTTCCGCCAAATTATCGTTAATGCCGGAAAACGCCCGGTATAAACTTAAGGAAACACTTGAAAGAATTATCAACGAAGGATCCGGCGGATTAATTGCTATTATTTTGTAGAAAAAACCTGAAAGGCTTCCTGTCACATGGACAGGAAGCTTTTTTATTGTTTAAAAAAAGTTGTCTATAATTCTGTAAAATGGGCTATAATGTTAATAGAATGAAGGAAATTCAGGACTTTTTTAGCTAAATTCCATAGAAATTGTTGAATTATGTCCTAAGTTCCTTTATGATTAGCGTTGATAGTAGGTATATGACTTTGAAAATCATATGAACAGCATTCCTCGAGAGGAGGTGAGAATGTTGAATAAAACGGAATTGGTTAATACAGTTGCAGAATCAACTCAACTATCAAAGAAAGATGCATCCGATGCCGTTGACTCAGTGTTCTCCGCAATTACTGATTCACTTACAGAAGGTAATAATGTTCAATTAATTGGTTTTGGAAACTTTGAAGTCCGTGAGCGTTCAGCGCGTAAAGGACGTAATCCACAAACCGGAGATGAAATTGAAATTCCGGCCAGCAAGGTTCCGGCATTCAAACCTGGGAAAGCCCTTAAAGATGCTGTAAAGTAATACATAGGGCAGAAAAAGAGCCACTTATAGTGGCTCTTTTTCTTTTGTAGGCTCGACTACGTTATGAACGCTAGATTTGATGGAATATTTACGTTTGGTGTATAATCTTATAAGACGATATGTGCCTTGAATGGAGGACAAATCTTTGAGTATAAATCGAGAAAAAATTCAACAAGCTGTTACAATGATTATTGATGCTATTGGTGAGGATCCAGAACGAGAAGGACTCATTGATACACCTAAACGTGTAGCCAAAATGTATGAAGAAGTCTTTGCTGGTCTTGATCAAGATCCTAAGGAATATTTTGAAACCATTTTTGGCGAAGAGCATGAGGAATTGGTCTTAGTCAAGGACATTCCATTCTATTCTATGTGCGAACACCATTTACTCCCGGTTTATGGCAACGCACATGTTGGTTATATTCCGCGTGATGGGAAAGTAACGGGTTTAAGCAAATTAGCAAGAGCGGTCGAGGCAGTGGCTAAGCGTCCTCAGTTACAAGAGCGAATGACGACGACCGTTGCTAATGCCATTGTAGAAAGTCTTAACCCTCACGGTGTTATTGTTGTTATTGAGGCTGAACATATGTGTATGACCATGAGAGGTGTCAAAAAACCAGGATCGAAAACTGTTACCTCTGCTGTAAGAGGGACATTTGAACAAGATGTTTCATCACGGTCTGAAGCCATGTCACTCATTAGAGATTAAGCTCAAGAATCGACAGAGGAAGCAAGACAATTTATTCATAATGATTGTAGATGGAGGTGTGCTTGTGGAGCAAAATAATAGTAATGAATTCTTTGTTGTCAAAGCGAATGAAGATGGCGTTAATGTCATTGGTTTAACGCGTGGAGCGGATACCCGTTTTCACCACTCTGAAAAACTTGATAAAGGTGAAGTGATGATTGCCCAATTCACGGAACATACGGGTGCTGTGAAAGTTCGAGGAAAAGCAACGATTCAGACCAGGCACGGCGAAACAGAAGCCGATTAAAAATTGTGATATAAAAAATGGAGGCAGGTCCTCCATTTTTTATATCACTTAAAGAAAAATATAAGTCAACTAATGCTTTCGACATTAATGCTTGGCGATAAGCCGGGTTATCTTTAATAGGGTTGTATTTTGGCTTTATGGGTTTGGTTGATTTGTGCTATAATGATTTAAGTGCTTAACCTATAGCTAGCCGATCATTCGCATGGGGGATCTATGATGACAGAGAATCGCCAGTTGAAACAGCTGATGGATCATATTAAACAATACATACAGCAACCTTATTTATCCCGGTTTATCAAGGCACCGGACATTGATGAGGAACAAGTTGACCTGTTATATCAACTTGCTCAGCCGATACATGAGAATACTGAAGACTACGTGGCATCAATCGTCCTTGTACAAACAGCGTTAAATACACATGATACGATTTCAGTAGATGCTTCCCAAGTGATTGGCAAAGAACGGGAGTTAACGGTATTAGCCGGTGACTATTATAGTGCGCTTTACTATTATTTGCTATCAACATTGAAGGATAACCAAACCATCAAAGCCGTTTCTGAGGGTATTAAAGCCGTTAATGAAGCCAAGATGGCTTTATATAAGAATGATTTATCGTGGGCGCAAATGCTGAGTACATTAAGAGTCATTGAGACAACGATTATTGATAAGGTGTGCTTGTCCCTAGGATACAGTGAAGATCGGCGCATCATCCAAGATTATTTCTATCTCAAACGGTTATGGAAGGAAAAGAACTTGTTGGTGCAAGGAGAAGGGTCGTCATTATTTGAACAAGCCTTCAAAAAACGTCCTGATATTAGGTCAGGGATTATTCAAGTGTTTGAAGATGCGATCCAAGGATTGTTGCCGATATTTGTTAATGGACAGAAGCCACTTCCTCGTTTGATATCGGATGTCATAAAGCGAAATCAATGGCTCAATCAGTTTCAAGGGCATAAATTGATTGCGGAAGAAGGATCTTAATGCAGCCAGATGCCAAAAAAGAAAAAGTTCATCACGTCTTTCAAAGTATTTATAAAAAATATGATTTTATGAATTCCTTAATAAGTTTTAATCAACATAAATTATGGCGCAGGAAGGCAATGGCTCTTCTTGACCCACAACCTGGTCGTGAGGCGCTAGATGTTTGTTGTGGTACCGGTGACTGGACCTACGGACTCTCACAAACACTTGGTCAAGATGGTTGTGTGATCGGTCTTGATTTCAGTGATAATATGCTAAAGGTTGCGAAGCAAAAATCCGAACATTCTTCTTTTGATAATTATCAATTTGTCCATGGGGATGCCATGAACATGCCTTTTGCGGACAATCGTTTTGACTATGTTACCGTAGGTTTCGGCCTTCGCAATGTACCTGACTATTTGCAAGTATTGAAGGAAATGCATCGTGTGTTAAAACCCGGTGGACGGGTGATCTGTCTGGAGACATCCCAGCCGTCCATTCCGGTCTATAAACAATTATATTTCTTTTATTTCAAATATTTGATGCCGTTATTGGGTAAAGTCTTTGCCAATAGTTATAAAGAGTATGTCTGGTTGCAGGAATCAACTCGACATTTTCCTAATAAGCAAGTACTAGCCGATTTGTTCCAACAAGCTGGTTTTTTCAGTGTGACCTATGACTCGTTAACGGGCGGTATTGCAGCGATTCATACCGGTCAAAAATCTGTTGAATGATAACTTATATATAAAGGTGAACATTATGAGTTTAAGTGCCATCTATAGACAATTGAAAAAAGATTTGAACAATATTGAAACCGAACTTGAAGCGGCTGTTACGGCAAAGCACCCTATTTTACAACAAGCGTCTTTACAATTATTAAAGGCAGGAGGGAAACGAATCCGTCCTGTTTTTGTTTTGTTGTCGTCTGAATTTGGTGATAGACAACGTTCGTTAGTGAATAATGTGGCTGTCACATTAGAATTGATTCATATGGCCTCTCTTGTTCACGATGATGTTGTTGATAATGCAGATCTTAGACGGGGTAAAGAAACGGTTAAAGCGCAATGGGATAATCGTGTTGCTATGTATACAGGGGATTTTATTTTTGCACAGGCCCTTGACCTTATGTCGGAATTTGAAAATGTTAAAGCTCATGAAGTTCTTTCTAAAGCGATTAAAGAAATGTCTCTCGGTGAAATTGTCCAAAGTCAAAACCAAGGAGACTGGCAGCAGAATCTCAGACAGTACCTGTTAAGAATTAAACGTAAGACGGCTATTCTTATGGCTGTAAGTTGTCAGTTAGGAGCCATGGCAGCAGGTGCCAGTGCTTCTATTCATAAAAAACTCTACTATTTTGGTTACTTCACTGGAATGTCCTTTCAAATCACAGATGATATTCTCGATTTTGTAGGAACTGAGGCTCAATTGGGTAAACCGGCCGGCAGTGATATTAAGCAGGGAAACTTAACGCTACCAGCTCTCTATGCTTATCAATGGGGTGAGAACCAAAATGAGCTTCAGCAGTTGGTCACTATGACTAATAAATCAAAGGATGAATGGGATCAGATTATCAAGGTCATCAAACAGTCAGGCGGAATAGATTATGCCCAGGGTTTGAGCGATCGCTATTTACAGAAGGCCTATGATGTTCTTCATACATTACCGGACGAGCCGGCTAAATCGTCGCTTCGCAAAATTGCTGATTATATTGGCAAACGTAAGTATTAAACGTACGTTTTCTTCGGATGTCACTGGCAGTCAGTGGGGTCCGAACAATTGTTAAATAGGATTGTAATCGCTTTTACATTTTGGTAGACTATAGACAGGTATTTAGATAGATATAGAAAGTGAGGATGCTGAGATGGAGAAAACATTTTTAATGGTTAAGCCGGACGGGGTTCAACGTAATTTAATGGGTGAGACCGTCAAACGATTTGAACAAAAGGGATTTCAACTAACGGGTGCCAAATTAATGCAGATTGATCGAAAGTTAGCGGAAACGCATTATGCAGAACATAAGGACAAGCCGTTCTTTAACGATTTGGTTGATTTCATTACATCGGGTCCTGTTTTTGCTATGGTGTGGCAAGGTGATGGGGTCATCGCCACAGCCCGCCAGATGATGGGAGCTACCAACCCTAAGGAAGCGGCACCGGGCACGATTCGAGGCGACTTTGGGGTCCAGTTAAGTCAAAATGTGATTCATGGTTCCGATTCTCCAGAAAGTGCTGAAAGAGAAATCGATTTGTTCTTTAATGATAGCGATGTTCTTGGTTATCAAAAAGCGATTAATCAATGGGTTTAATGAAAACATGGCTTATCGTCAATCTAGTTATACATGATGCGAGTTCGTTCGACGTTGTTACAAGAGTGGCGTTTTAGCTGAACATCCTTTATCTTAGCCGAACTTCTTTATTGAAGAAAGTTTTTATATTTTCTTTAAGTTTGAAAAAAACCAGCCTTTAAAGGCTGGTTTTTTTGATTGTGAGAAAGTATAATTATTCACTATAAACCTTAGTTTAATATAAATGGGGGGGATTAATTGGAAGATGGTTATGACTGGTTTATTAAGCAAATCAATCACGTGTTAGGGATTGATTTAACCCAGTATAAGGAAGAACAAATGAAACGACGATTGACATCGCTCAGGAACAAGTATCAATTAGATCATTTTTATGATTTTTATACGCTCATCCAGCAATCACAAAAAATCAAACACGAATGCCTAGATAAGATGACGATCAATGTTTCTGAATTTTTCCGTAACCGCGAGCGCTGGAAGGATCTTGTTGCGACATTGACCCAGTTGTGGACGGATAAGAAGCGATGTAATATTTGGAGTGCTGCATGCTCAACGGGGGAAGAGCCTTACACACTTTCTATTCTATTTCATCAAATGCTCCCGATACCTCATAGGATTTATGCTACTGATATTGATGAAAAGGTGCTGGAAACTGCTGAGAAGGGGATCTATGATTACCGTCAGTTTAAAGAATTATCTGCTGATGAAGTGTCGCGGTATTTTATTAAAAAAGATGAAGGCTATATGATTAAACCGGTGTATCAACAAAGCGTAACATTCTGTCAACATAATCTACTATCATCTACTTATGAAGGCTGTTACGATTTAATTGTGTGCCGGAATGTCTTAATCTACTTTACTGACGAAGCGAAAATGGGTGTGTATAAGCGATTTAGTGAAGCGTTGAATCGTAATGGTATTTTGTTTGTCGGCAGCACTGAGCAAATCTTCAAACCTGAAGTCTATGGTTTGAAAGCTATTGGTAAGTTTATCTATCAAAAAATATAAGAGGCACACTTTCCCGCTTCGCTAAGCACTACCCTATCATTTTAGTTGGGAGATAAGGGACGTATCCTAAAAATGGAAAAATAGTAAAATGATTAATGAGGGAGGATATTATGAGATTTTTAACAGCAGGGGAATCACACGGGCCACAATTAACTCTAATTGTAGAAGGGCTGCCATCCAACTTAGAATTGCTTTCAGAGGATATTAATGGTGAATTAAGGCGTCGACAAGGCGGCTATGGGCGTGGTCGACGGATGAAAATCGAAAAAGATCAAGCTCAGATTGTTAGCGGTGTTCGTCATGGCTATACGACAGGGGCACCAGTGGCCATCGTCATTGAGAATAAAGATTGGAAAAACTGGGAGTCAATTATGGGCCCTGATCCGGTTGATAGTGAAGTGAAAAAACAAGTGACCCGGCCGCGTCCGGGACATGCTGATTTAAATGGAGCGATTAAATATGGCCATCGCGATATGCGTGATGTTTTGGAGCGCTCATCAGCTCGGGAAACAACGGTTAGAGTTGCCGCTGGAGCGATTGCTAAGAAGTTATTGAAATCATTTGGAATTGATGTCGGGGGTCGAGTAGCGGAACTCGGTGGTGTCCGCGATTCATATACTTTTGATGGTGACTTAGAGCAACTAAAAACCGTCACTGAGGCATCTCCTGTCCGCTGTATGACATCTGAAACGGGAGATGCGATGATGGCTGTCATTGATGAAGCTAAAGCTAATGGTGATTCCGTGGGGGGGATTGTCGAAGCAGTTGTTACCGGTGTGCCGACAGGATTAGGTTCGCACGTCCATTATGATCGAAAATTGGATGCGCGGATGGCTATGGCTGTCACGAGTATCAATGCCTTTAAAGGTGTGGAGTTCGGCATTGGATTTTCCGCTGCTGAGAAACCTGGAAGTCAAGTCCACGATGAAATCACCTATGAAGATGCTGGTTTCTCTAGAAGTACAAACAATCTTGGTGGTTTTGAAGGCGGTATGACAACGGGAATGCCTGTAATTGTACGTGGTGTGATGAAGCCTATTCCTACCCTTTACAAGCCATTGCAGAGCATTGATATTGATAGTAAAGAACCGTTTAAAGCAAGTATTGAACGCACAGATAATTGTGCTGTTCCAGCAGCCAGTGTCGTTTGTGAAAACGTCGTCGCCTGGGAAATCGCAAATGCGTTTTTAGAAAAATTCGGTGGAGATCGACTCGGTGAGATTACCGTTAATTACGAAAATTACTGTCAATGGATGGCTGATTTTTAAGGGAATAGTTAGAAGGATCGAGTATTGAAATCTTTATAGGAAAGAGAATGGATCATCTCTTGACAAACTATAGAGGGCTTCGATACGATAAAGGATAATTAAAAACTGAATGGTTTAAGAGCCAGAGTATGAGATGAGAATTTAGCCGAGTCTGAGATGAATCTTAGAATCATGTAAGAAACCTCCATAGGCTCAGCCTGTGGTTTTTTAAAATATTATTGAGCATAGCCGAGTAGGAGTTGAGTTGAATGAAAGAACAATTGAGCCGCTTAGTCAGTGGTGAAACATTAAGCCGAGATGAGTCTAGGAAAGTTATGAATACGATTATGTTAGGTGAAGCAACCGACAGCCAGATTGCTTCATTATTGTCAATTCTTCGTTTCCGTCATGAAACTGTCGATGAACTCACTGGATTTGTGGATTCGTTGCGTCAACACGCAGAGACGTTGACCCATTCCTTTGATGTGATCGACACTTGCGGTACTGGCGGTGATGGATTAAATACTTTTAATATCTCTACAGCAACCGCGATCTTGTTATCTTCCATGAATGTCAAAGTTGCCAAACATGGCAATCGTGCTGTTTCTTCGAAAAGTGGGTCTGCCGATGTTCTGGATCATTTATCCATTCCAGTCCAAACGACTATGGATGAGGCCTATGAACAGTTAGAGCAGCACAATATGTGTTTTCTATATGCCCCTCTTTACCACCGTTCAATGAAATATGCGGCGCATCCACGAAAAGAATTAGGATTCCGGACGTTTTTTAATATTTTAGGTCCGCTTATTAATCCAGCTAATAGCCAAAAACAGATTATCGGTGTTTTTGATTTTGAACTAGCTAAAAAGATGGCTTATACACTGCAAAATCTGGGTGTGAAGAGAGCGGTTCTAGTGAGCGGTGACCAGGGATTGGATGAATGTTCGATTACAGGCCAGACACGAGGGTTATTAGTGACCCAAAATGAGATTGAAGCATTCACAATAACACCTGAAGATGTCGGTTTAACCACTGGACGGCTTGAAGATATTCAAGTCCAATCGGCGCAAGATAGTGCAGCGTTGATTGAAAACATCTTAAAGGGAGATGGTCCAGAAACCGCAACTGATATTGTTTTACTGAATACCGGCACAGCTTTATATGCCGCTGGAAAAACAACGACCATTAGTGAGGGCGTGCATCAAGCAAGGACATATATAATTAACGGAGCGGCCTATGAGCAACTTAAACTTTTGAAGATGGATGGAAGAAGGACTGAACAACATGCTTAATGACATCATTGCTAAGAAAAACCAAGAGCTAAAAAAAGATGCACCCCGGAAAATCATGAATCGAGAAAGTCCGCACCGATCATTGAAAGTAGCTTTGCAGAACGCCAATCGATCTGTTGGTCTTATTTCAGAGGTGAAGAAAGCGTCGCCGTCAAAAGGTCTGTTTGCCGAACAATTTGAACCAGAAAAAATTGCTTCAGCCTATGAAGCAGCTGGGGCGGATGCGATTTCGGTCTTGACTGATCAATCGTTTTTTCAAGGTTCTGCTGACAATTTAATCTCGGTCAAGCGCCACGTTCAAATACCGGTTTTACGTAAGGATTTTATAATTGATGAGCGGCAGATTACCGAGAGTGATGCTATTGGCGCCGATGTGATTTTACTCATAGCTGCGGTCCTATCGCCTCAAAAATTGCATACATTTTATCAAATGGCAAAACAACTTGGTTTAGAATGCTTAGTTGAGGTCCATAACGGCGATGAGCTTGCTCGACTCTTAGATGTTTTCGTTCCCGAAATCATCGGCATCAATAACCGTGACCTTACAACCTTTAAAACCGATATACAGCATACCGAAGATTTATTGAGCGACGTACCGCCTGAAAGTCTATTAATCAGTGAATCTGGTATAAAAAACAATCATGATATTGGGCGGCTGAAGCGTCTTGGCGTTCATGGTGTTTTGGTTGGTGAAGCTCTGATGACCTCATCAACTCCTGAAGAAGGCATCCGTAACTTGTTCGGTGAATCACGATGATGCTGAAGTATTGTGGAAATCAAAGCCTAACTGATTATCAAAAAAGTCGGGAATCCCATGCTGATAATATTGGGTTCATTTTTACACAAGAAAGCAGACGGACGGTGACTGCTCAGGAAGTACAACAATGGGTGCGAACGTTGCCACCCAAACCTGATCAACAGCTCGTCGGTGTCTTTGTCAATCAGCCACTGATGGTTGTTATAAAGACTGTAGAAACCGTACCGTTAGACATCGTTCAACTTCACGGTAGTGAATCAACCGCTTATATCAAGGAATTGCGGAAAAATAGTGATGTGCAGATTTGGAAAACAGTGTCGCATACCCCGGAAACTGCGACACTGTTGAAAACTTATGGAACAATTGTTGATGGTTTTCTTGTTGATACAAAAGTTCATGGTGAATGGGGCGGCACGGGACAAGCATTTGACTGGTCATATATTCCTCAATATGCGGAAATAGCTCACGTGTACGGTAAACCTTGTTTTATAGCTGGTGGCATTAAGGTTAATAACGTTCAAGAACTCTTAGACTATCAACCGGATGGGATCGATATTGCTTCAGGTATTGAAGTGCAGGGAATGAAATCTGCGGCATTAATGGAAGCATTAGAAAGAAAGGTTGTTGACAATAATGAGTTTGCCTAATGATTTGGGACGTTTCGGTGAATTTGGCGGACGATTTGTTCCAGAAACATTGATGTATGCCTTAGAAGAATTAGAAGTAGCTTATGAAGAAGCCAAACAAGATCAGGCCTTTATGACCGAGTATCACGAGCTTCTTCAAGCCTATTCTGGTCGACCTACTCCCGTTACCCGAGCTGAACGGCTGTCAGCTAAAGTGGGTGGGGCGACGATTTACTTGAAACGGGAAGACTTAAACCATACGGGTGCGCACAAGATTAATAATGCGATCGGTCAGGCCTTACTAGCCAAACGAATGGGCAAAAATAAATTGGTTGCCGAAACAGGTGCAGGTCAACACGGCGTCGCAACGGCAACGGTGGCGGCCTATTTCGGAATGAGCTGCAAAATATTTATGGGCCAAAAAGATATTGAACGTCAGGAATTGAACGTATTCAGAATGAGACTCTTGGGGGCGGAAGTTGTTCCTGCTGAATCAGGAAGTCGGACATTAAAAGATGCAACAAATGATGCTTTGCGTTACTGGGTCGCTAATGTCGAGGATACATTCTATTTAATCGGGTCCGTTGTAGGACCTCATCCGTATCCACGGATGGTTCGCGACTTTCAACGCGTCATTGGCGATGAAGCTCGAGAGCAGTTCTTCGAATTAACGGATCGACTTCCCGACCATATTGTTGCCTGTGTCGGGGGCGGAAGCAATGCGATGGGAACTTTTTATCCATTTTTAGACGATGAGGGTGTCCGAATACATGGGGCTGAAGCCGCTGGTCATGGCATTGATACGGAAGAACACGCTGCGACCTTAACTCATGGGGGAAAAGGCATCATCCATGGATCGATGACCTATCTTCTACAAGATTCATATGGGCAAATTCAAGAACCTTATTCGATCTCAGCAGGTTTGGATTATCCAGGAATTGGCCCTGAACATTCCTATTTGCGAGATTCCGGACGGGTTGCCTATGAAGCGATCACAGATAATGAAGCCATCGACGCACTTCAAGTCTTAACACAATACGAAGGGATTCTACCGGCATTAGAAAGTGCACATGGTCTAGCTCTCGCGATGAAAATTGCGAAAGACTGTCCTGCCGATCAAACTATTTTACTTTGTTTATCTGGGCGGGGCGACAAGGATGTCTATACCATTCAGCAGATGTTAGAAGGTGATAGCGATGACTAGACTCGACACCCATCTTTCCGATCATCCTTTATTTATACCTTTTATAACAGCAGGTGATCCATCTCCTGAAGTGACGATCGATTTGGCGTTGATGTTGCAAGATTTAGGGGCGAATGCAATTGAATTAGGCATTCCATTTTCCGATCCTTTAGCTGACGGACCTGTGATTCAACGAGCGTCTGCGCGGGCATTATCACACGGCGTTACTTTAGAAACCTCCATGAACTTAGCTAAACAAATGCGGAAGCATGGTGTGACAATCCCTATTATTATATTTACCTATTATAATCCTTTGGTACAATTGGGAGAGCAGCAATTTATTAATTTGGCCAATGATTGCGACATTGATGGGGTGCTTGTTCCTGATCTTCCGTTTGAGGAAAGTCACGAACTGAAACGTTCATTAAATGAAAACAAACTAGCGTTGATTCATTTAGTCGCTCCGACAACGAGTGAAGAGCGTCTACAAAACATTTGTCAAAACGCTGATGGGTTCTTATATTGTGTATCTTCTCTTGGTGTTACAGGAGAACGCGGACAATTTGCACCAAGTGTTTATACCTTTTTACAGCGTGTTAAAAACTATAGTGACATTCCGATTGCTGTCGGCTTTGGGGTGTCATCACGGAAGCAGATGATGGATGTTAAAGATGATGCCGACGGCGTTGTCGTCGGCAGTGCGATTGTCCGAGAGATAGAAAACAATCAGCATGGCTTGCTTGAGCCAACTTCCAGACAACAAGTTGTCGCAGCTATCCGTGAAAGGTTGTGGAATAAATTTTTTGATAAGCAGGGAGTTGGTGAATGATGAAGGAGCAACTCAAAACACTTCAACCCTATAAACCGGGAAAGAATATTGAAGATGTTAAAGCTGAATTAGGCTTGGAGAAAGTTGTTAAACTCGCATCTAATGAAAATCCGTTTGGCAGCTCACCTAATGCTATACAAGGGATGGAGCGCGTATTTGGTGAACTAATGGTTTATCCTGACGGCTATGCGGCTGATTTAAGAGAAAAGGTCAGCCGCCACCTGGGTGTGTCTGAAGATCGTCTTATCTTTGGAAATGGAACTGATGAAATCATTCACATTTTATCGAGAAGCTTGCTAGAACCTGGGACTAATACAATAATGGCTGATTTGACGTTTCCACAATATAAACGAAACGCCGTTATAGAGGGGGCGGAAGTCAAAGAAGTTCCTTTAAAAGAAGACGGTCGTCATGATTTAGAGGCAATGTTAGCCGCCATTGATGATGAAACACGGATCATCTGGCTATGTAACCCGAATAATCCGACGGGAGAGTATATCCGAGATTATGAACTCAGGACTTTTTTGGATCAAGTTCCAGCATATGTAACAGTGGTTTGTGATGAGGCTTACTTTGAATATGTCACAGCTTCGGATTTTCCTGATGCTGTGACGTTATCCAATGAGTATCGTCAGCTATTTGTGACTCGAACTTTTTCCAAAGCCTATGGACTTGCAGCCCTTCGGATTGGCTACGGGGTAGGGCATGCGGATCTTGTTCAAGGGATTGAACCGGCTCGGGAACCTTTCAATGCTTCACGATTAGCCCAGGCTGCAGCTGTTGCTGCTTTGGATGATCATTCATTTGTCGATGAATGTTCTCGAAAAAACAGACAGGGCCTTGAAGCTTTTTATGACTTCTGTGACATATTTCAGTTAAAGTATTTTCCATCACAGACGAATTTTATCTTAATTGATTTCGGTGTGTCCGGTGATGTGATTTATAACTATCTATTAAAGCAAGGCTATATTGTTCGATCGGGAGAAGCGTTAGGTTATCCCAATGGTGTAAGAATAACAATCGGGACAGAAGCGGATAATGAAGCGGTTATTCAACATTTAAAGGATTATATCCATGACAGATAAGGTTTTGATTGCGGGTCTTGGACTCATCGGCGGTTCGTTGGCCAAGGCCATTCGCAATGTACATCCAGATGTCCATTTGATGGGTTATGATGTTGATGAAGATATTCTGAACCGGGCTAAGGTCTTAGGTGTTATCGATGAAACAACGACAAGTTTAGCAACTGCCAAGACGGCTGATGTTATCATTTTAGCCGCTCCAGTAAACAACATATTGTCATTAATGACAGAATTGTCAGGGTATGATCTTAAGGATGACGTCATTATCACGGATGTTGGCAGCACAAAGCAGAATATTACCGCTGCAGCCAAACGGGATTTTGCTGGACAATACACCTTTATTGGCGGACATCCGATGGCGGGTTCTCATAAAACGGGTGTAGATGCCGCACAAGCTCATCTGTTTGAAAATGCCTATTATTTTTTGACACCGATTCACGTCGAAGATAAAGCATCACTAGACCAATTGATTGAGTTATTAAAAGGCACTCGTGCCAAATTCACACCGATTACACCTGATGAACATGATCGTGTCGTCGGTGTGATTAGCCACTTTCCTCACGTTGCCGCTTCGGGTCTTGTCCATCACCTTATGAATGTTGCTGAAACGGGTTCCCAGAATGTCCGAAAGTTAGCGGCAGGAGGGTTTCGTGACATTACTCGGATTGCGTCATCAGATCCAAAAATGTGGGCGGATATTGTTCTTGACAATCAATCAGTGCTTCTCGACTTGTTTGAGGAATGGCAACAAGTGATGGATCGTGCTAAATCCATGATCCAAACTGGCAATTGGGAACAAATTTATACCTATTTTTCCGATGCTAAAGTTTACCGTGACCAGTTCCCTGTCAAAGACAAGAGAGTGGCGCCGGCATTTTATGATTTGTATGTTGATGTTAATGACGAACCAGGTGTGATAGCTAAATTAACGGAAATGATTGGTGCCGCTGGTGTCAATATTCAAAATATTGGTGTGATTGAATGGCGTGAAAATATTTTAGGCGTGTTAAGGTTGACGTTTTCCCGTGAACCTGATCGTCGAGCAGCGACGGCCATTCTAGAGGGCAATCAATATAAAACTTATATTAATGATTAGGTGATTGACATGAAAACAACAACTTTAGCACCACCTACTGGATCCCTAGCAGGCACCATTGAAATCCCTGGTGATAAATCGATATCACATCGGGCGGCGATTTTTGGTGCTATGGCTAAAGGAGAAACTATTATCGAGGGATTTTTGTCATCAGAAGATTGCCTACGAACCCTTGAGAGTCTTTCAATGCTTGGAGTACGTATCAATAAAGAAAATGACGTTGTCACCATCAAAAGTGATGGATACGACGCTTTTACTGAGCCCGAGCGTGTCCTTGATATGGGTAACTCTGGTACAACGATCCGTCTGTTGCTTGGTGTGCTCGCGGCACGGCCATTTTATTCGGTTTTAGCAGGTGATGAGTCTTTACATAAACGGCCCATGGGCCGGGTTATCCGTCCGCTATCACAAATGGGTGCATCGTTTTTGGGCAGGGATCGTGGAAACTTAGCCCCACTAACTGTTAATGGCGGTTCGCTACAGGCCATGGCATATGAATCACAAATGGCGAGTGGTCAGGTCAAATCAGCGATTCTGTTAGCTGGTATACAAACGAATGGGGGCACCAGTGTGACAGAACCTGCTCAGTCCCGTGATCATACTGAAAGGATGATTCCTGCTTTTGGCGGGAACTTGGAGCAGTATGAACTTACCTCAACCGTCAAGGGGCCGCAAATGCTTCACGGGGCTCATGTTAAAGTTCCAGGAGATATTTCTTCAGCGGCGTTTTTTATTGCTGCTGCGCTAATAACACCTGGAAGTGATGTCATGCTTCGCAATGTCGGTATGAATCCAACCCGCACCGGTATTCTGAATGTGCTGGATGCCATGGGCGCTGACTATCAAGTGGTTAATGAAACTCATTTTAATCAAGAACCTGTGGCTGATTTACGTATTCGCTATTCAGAATTACAATCCACTGTTATTGAAGGAGATTTAATTCCACGATTAATTGATGAAATCCCAGTGATTGCGTTAATGGCCACACAAGCTCAAGGAACAACAACCATTCGTGATGCCGAAGAATTAAGGGTAAAGGAAACCAATCGCATTGATGCTACGGTGACTGAATTAAGTAAGTTGGGCGTTGAAATTGAAGAGACCCGTGACGGGATGATCATACACGGACATCCTGGTCAAGCGTTCACGGGGGCCAAAACAACGAGTTATGGTGACCATCGCATCGGCATGACGCTGGCGGTAGCTTCATGTAATGCTGACACCCCAGTAACGATTGACGATATTGAAGCCATTGATGTATCATTTCCCGGATTTCTATCAATATTGAATAGTATAAAATAAAACATAATTTTTAGAAAAGTTGTTGAATTATTTACTGAGACCATTTATAATAAGGTCAATGGTTTCTCTCCACTCCATCCATACATGTTAACCCGGTTATAACCGGGTTATTTTTTTTGCTTTTACTTCATAGCGTGATAGTAATAGCCGATTGGAGTGAGAGACGTGAAATATGCTATTCGTGCCAAATATTTGGACAACCTAACTTTATTTGTAACAGAGAATGGAAAGATCGTTCATCGGCATTATGGTCCATCACAACTCAATCTCCTTAGGGTTGAGGCAGCTGATGTTGATCTCCAGCCTGGTCTTGTTTATTATGAGCCTAAAGTTGGGTCGTTCACTGATTTTAATCAACAAAAGATATGGTATAAGCACCTGATTGGACAAGGTGTAACGACGTTATTGACAACGTTTAAGGTAAGGAGACCCAAAGAGTTTAAAACAAAGTTACAACAGGCCCGTCATCGTATGATTAATTGCCCTGTCGATTTTGTTATCGGTGCATTAACGGATGTCAATCGTCTAACCCCCGAATTATACCGACTTTGTGCTAAAGAAAAATTGCCCTTCATTGTTGTTTCATTTTCAAATGATACAGATCTCTATAATAAACCGTGGCAATGGATTCGTGATGCTGTCAATGACTATCAACCGGTTATCTTCATAGAGCATGATCAAGTGCAGCCTTTATCGTCTCGGAAGTTGCGTAAAATCCAGCGAAAGTGGTTATCATTTGCCCAGGGCTTGAATTTAAATGTTTTTTCGCCCCCTCACAAATGTAAAGCTATCCATCCATCAGTTTTAAAAGCTTTGGGGCTTTATCCATTTAAAGGAGCTTTATCATCCGGGAGTGATTGTGATTATTATATCGAATCATTTGATGGAAGGGGCAATCTTCATTATGATGGAGAGGAAGAAATGGATATCGTGACATTAAGAGGCCGGGTTCTTAAAGCCGCGAATCAATATTTTTATCATCCCGGATATGGTCAAGAATTAACGGTAAGAAAACCGAAACGACTGACGGTTTAATTAGAGGGAGAGTTAGCGAATGAACGAAATTGATACAGCGATCGCTCATGTCCAAAACGGCGATTATGAAAAAGGGATGGCCATCCTCAAACAAGTGGCTCAGACAGCTGATGACGATACGCTGTTTAATATAGCCCAACTTTACTTCGAATGGGGGCGTATACCCGAAGCTAAAGATATTCTTGAGCGATTATTGGTTAAACATCCTTATGACAGCAATCTGGTTTTGTTTAAAGCCGAAATAGAAATTGATGATGACAAAGAAGAAGAGGCTATTGATTTATTAACAAAGATTCATGAGCTTGATGAAAATTACTTAAGCGCTCAGCTATTGCTCGCTGATTTATACCAGCTTCAAGGATTGGAAGAAGCGGCTGAATCCCGTTTGAAGAAGGCCTATAAAATGGCACCTAATAATCCTGTCCTTTCTTATGCCTTGGGTGAATTTTACCGGACAAGCGGTCAAGCGAACCATGCTATCAATTATTATAAGGACGCAATGCATGCAGAAGAATTAGAACATGAAGATGTCATGCTGAAGCTGGGGGAAGTTTTAAGTCTTAACGGTCAGTTTGAAGAAGCACTAATTTATTATAAAAAAGGGATTGAGCAACATCAAACATTAGATGGCTTGTTCGGTTATGGTGTGACGGCTTATCAAGCACAAAAATATCAAACAGCCATTTCAGTGCTAGAAGATTTAAAAACAATGGATCCGCAATATAGTACATTGTATCCGGTGCTTGCCGGTGCTTATAAGGAAGAAGGGGCCGTGGAAGAAGCTTTACAAACATTAGAGTCCGGCATACAATTGGATGAACACAATGAACGCTTGTATGAAGAAGCTGCTCAACTCGCTAAGAACGCTTCCAAATATGATGAAGCCGTCAACTATTATCAGGAATTGCTTCGCATTAGCCCTGATAATGAGGACGCGCTAAAATCCTTTGCCTTGTTGCGGCTAGAGCTTGAGGACTATGAAGGAATCATTGATTTGCTTGGATCCAGAAATGACGATGATCCTGAATTAAATTGGTTTTTGGGTAAAGCATATTTTGAAGAAGATGACATGGAACAAGCGCTGAAGGTCTACGAAAATGCGAATGCTAATTTTGCTGAGGATCCCGGTTTTCAAAAGGAGTACGGCGAAATTCTTTGGCAACTTGGAAAGCGTGACAAAGCATTGAGTCATTTGAAACAATCATTGGCTCTGGACCCTGATAATAATGAATTGGCGTTATTTGTCGAAAGAATTGAGCAGGATTTTTAAGTTAATCCAAGAATTCGTTAGAATAAGAGGAGATGTTACCTTTTAAAGGGGATGGTTGCGGTTGGAACAAGTTATAAGTGCTGATCAAAAACGTTCTTTTTTAAAGTGGTTTTTAAGCCACTACCAGTTAAAGAATCGTGAATGTGTATGGTTGTTAAATTATATGGCAAGCGATGAACAATTGCTTAATTTGATGAAGTTTGTTGAGGATGTATCTGATTGTCCAAGAGCAATGGTGATCACCGACACTAATATGGATAAGCAGCCATTTCTGTACAAAAAACAGCAAATCGAAACCACACAACCTGAAAAGGCTTTTCACGATATTCGAATGGATCAGGATGCACCCATCTATATTCAATTGAATTTTATTGCCCCATTCCAGTCGCCGGCTTTCGTGGCCGTATTGGAAGAGAACCCCTTTTATGAAGACCATCGCGATATCGGTAATTGGTATGGGGAAGCGGCTCGCGACGTATTGGAATATGCTGAGCAGCATTTTCAGAAAGAGAGGCTTTATCACGCGATTGATCAGGCACTGGATCAAGGCGACTCTAAAGCATTCCATCATTTAACCAGACAATTGAAAGATTTACAATAAAAACCCCAAGCTAGGGGTTTTTATTTATTATTGATTCAATTTCGTTTACAATAACTATGCAAGGTTGATTAAGAAGGGAAGATCGAATATGAAATGGCAGGCCTCAGACATGCAAACCTTTATGTCAGACAAGCAATATATTGACACGGTAATCATTCCGCTTGTACCTGTGGAGTGGAGTGAAACAATGGTGAATACGGTTCGTGAAGGGGGATATATCCAAACAATGGCTATGGCGATTGAAAAAGAACTTAAAGGACGGATTGTTGAAAGTCCGCCATTTACTTATTTAAAACAGGAATCTCTTGAGGAACGAATGAAACGGATTCAAATGTGGAAAGATGAAATAAAATCCAGTGGCGTTAAATATGTCATTTTTATGACATCTGATGTTGACTGGAAGCAAAAAGAATCTGAGCTAGGTGAATTATTATGGATGCCAGCCGTTCCACTTGAACATATGGATAGTCGGCATCGAGCCGACTTTTTGGAAGAAAATATGGGATCAATTCTCAAAACTATTACAGATCACTGGACCCAAGGAACTCAACAGTGACCTAGTCAAACTACGGCTGTATATTGACAGTCGCAGAACGGTTGCGCTATCATAAGTATGTCCTAGTAATATGTGTGTCATATCTAATAACTGAATGTCCTACGTAGAATGGGGGGAAAATGATGAGCAACGAAAAACATGACGTAACCAGGCGTCAATTTCTCAACTACACATTAACAGGCGTAGGTGGCTTTATGGCAGCCGGCATGTTAATGCCAATGGTAAGGTTTGCGGTAGATCCATTGTTGAAGGAAGATAAGGAAACTAAGTTTGTACAAGTAGATATGAAGGAAAGCGATGTGACCGAAACCCCTGTTAAGAAAACACTTACCCGAGATGTTGTTGATGGCTGGCATGAATTTGAAGAGGAGAAAACGGCTTACATACTTAAAGGTGAAGACGGCGGTATTTTAGCTCTCTCGCCAATTTGTACCCATCTTGGTTGTACCGTGGGTTGGGAAGCTTCTGGACACGCGAATCACTTTTATTGTCCGTGTCATGGCGGCACATATACCAAATATGGTGTCAACTTGCCGGGTACCCCGCCTCCGGCACCGCTTCATGCCTACGAGGTTAAAGTTAAAGATGATGGTTATATTTATTTAGGTGAAGCTAAACCGAGAGGAGGGGCTTAATCGATGCTGAACAAACTATATGATTGGGTTGATGAACGGCTTGATATCACTCCCATGTGGCGTGATTTAGCCGATCATGAAGTACCCGAGCACGTTAACCCCGCCTACCATTTCTCCGCCTTTGTCTATTGTTTTGGCGGGTTAACGTTTTTTACCATTGTGATTCAAATTTTATCCGGTATGTTCCTAACAATGTACTATGTGCCTGACGTTGGTCGAGCTTGGGACTCTGTTCAATATTTGCAGAATGAAGTGGCTTATGGACAAATTGTTCGTGGCATGCACCACTGGGGTGCTAGTGTTACGATTGTTATGGTCTTCCTACATACGCTCCGAGTCTTTTTCACCGGTGCTTACAAAAAGCCACGTGAACTAAATTGGGTTGTCGGTGTCTTGCTATTCTTTGTCATTCTTGGCTTAGGTTTTACTGGATACCTTCTCCCTTGGGACATGAAAGCTTTGTTTGCAACGAAGGTAGGATTGCAGATTGCTGAGTCGATACCGTTCATTGGCGATTGGGCGAAATTATTATTACAAGGAAGCGATGTTGTCGGTGCTCAGACAATCGCGCGTTTTTTTGCTATTCACGTGTTCTTCCTTCCTGCAGCTTTACTAGGTTTAATGGGAGCACACTTCATTATGATTCGGAAACAAGGGATCTCTGGACCACTTTAGGTTACTTTTTAAAACAAAGGAGGGAGACTTATGCATCGCGGTAAAGGTATGAAGTTTGTCGGTGATTCACGTGTTCCTCAAAAGAAGGGGTTCATACCTCCAAAGGATTATTCAGAATATCCGCATAAAACTGAAGCATTTTTGCCTAACTTTTTATTAAAAGAATGGATGGTTGGTGCTGTATTTCTTGTCGGATTTCTAGTTATGACGATAGCGGAAGAACCGCCGTTGGAAAAAGAGGCAGATCCGACAGCTTCCGGTTACATACCGCTGCCTGACTGGTATTTTCTATTTCTTTATCAGTTATTGAAATATCCATATGCTTCCGGTGATTATAAAGTGATTGGAACGATTCTCATCCCTGGTTTGGCTTTTGGGGCCTTATTACTTGCACCTTGGCTCGACCGTGGCTTTGATCGCCGTCCATTAAAACGACCGGTTGCGACGTTGGCAATGTTATTGGCAATTGTAGGCGTCTACTATTTAACTTGGGAATCCGGTGTTACTCATAACTGGAAACAGGCAGCTCAACAAGGAAAAATTGTTGAGAAAGTAAACATTGATAAAAGCTCAGCAGGATATAAGCTTTTCAAGGAAAATAATTGTGTCAGTTGTCACGGCGGTAATATGCAAGGTGATGGTCCCGGACCATCGCTTGTTGGAAAGAACTTAAAGCCTGATCACGTAGCGGATGTCGCGAAAAACGGGGTCCCGCCAAATATGCCTGCTGGTGTATTTAAAGGGACAGATAAAGAATTGAAACAACTTGCTGAATTTGTATCAAAAGTAAGTAAGAAATAAGCTGGCTAATTTAATTAGTCAGCTTTTTCTTAATTCAAGGGAAGGGAACGTCAAGATGGGCTTTTATCAATATTTTTTGAAACAAAAACCTTTGCTATGGCTGCTTTTTGTCGGTAATGTTCTTGGGACAGTTTATGGGTATTATTGGTATGGGAGTCAATTGTCACATACACCTTGGTATTTTATGCCGTTTGTTCCGGATAGTCCGACAGCAAGCTTGTTCTTTTGCTTGGTTCTATTGGGCTTTCTTATGAACAAACATTTTCCGCTAATGGAAGCGTTAGCCGTGATGACCCTATTTAAGTATGGCGTCTGGGCTGTCGGCATGAATATTACATCAGGATTGCTGGGACAATCGTTAACATTCACTCATTATATGCTCATTGTGTCTCATGCGTGGATGGCGATTCAGGGCTTGCTATACATGCCGTTTTATCGGGTTAAACCGATTCATCTATGGGTGGCCGGTTTATGGTTAGTTCACAATGAAATCATTGATTATATATTTGATCAAATGCCCGAGTATCCGTTCCTTAATGAGTATCAGTCCGTTATTGGTTATTTAACTTTCTGGTTAAGTGTATTGACGATTGTTTTAGTTTATTTCACTTGTGGCTCTGTTAAACGTGACGGTTGATTTCACTCCAGGCGTTCGTTTTCCACGACCTTATTTATAAGTATCATCGTTACCATGCTTTAACTGAACAATAGGTCTACTCTCGTCCCATCTAGCATAAAAATGACTGTAAGGGAGGGGGACGAGACGTATGAAGGGTTTTGTCTATTGTGGCATGACGCTCTTGTTCATTCTGCTTATACCGGCCACCGGTTTGGCTAAGGAGCCTGAAGAAGCTTGGGACAAACTGTCTGATCTTTCTGACCAGGTCTTTCAACTTACGGAAAGTGGTCATTATCCTGCCGCTGCTGATGCGTTACATCGCTTCGAGGAACAGTGGGAGGATTATAGTGAATTGACAAAAATGACACCGGACAATCATGAACGTATTCTCAAATCGAGTATTGGTAAGTTGGAGCAATACCTGGACTCTTTGGACTTTGATAAGGAAGAAAAACAAGAGGCAGCTACGGAGTTTCGGCTGGTCGTTAACGCTCTGACAGATGATTCAACACCTATGTGGATGCAGTTTCATGATGATATGAACAGTCATTTTGAGCGAATGACAAAAGCTTTGAAGGCGGATGGTAGCAGTCAGTTTCAATATGAATTAAATCAATTTATGAATGATTATGACATGCTATATCCTTCCATGTTGATTGATGTCGATCAATCATCGATGAGAAAGGTTCAACAAGCAGTTCAAGATTTGGCTACTCAAAGCGATCAACTAAGTGCAAACAGCCAATCACAATCACAATCGCTGAAAACTTTGGAAAACCGTGTTCAGACGGCTTTTGAAATGCCTCATTCGTCAAATAAAAACTTGCATTCTTTTCAATGGACAGCGCTTCCAATCGGCGGACTTATCATTTTAACATTATTGTACGTTGCTTGGCGTAAATATCAAGGAGAGAAGTCTTACTCGATTTATTAGAAAACGTCCACCGCTCGATCGGTGGACGTTTTTATTCGTCGAAGAGCGGCCGCTTATTTTCATCAAGCGTAAATCCTTCACCTAAGACATCATGGATATCTTCCACGGCGACAAATGCATGAGGATCTACGCTTGTAATGACATTTTTCAATCGAAAAATCTCATTACGGCTGACGACACAATATAATACATCGCGGTTATGACCTGTATAGCCGCCGCGTGCAGAAAGCAGGGTTGCGCTGCGGTCGAGTTCTTTAATAATTTTTTGGGCAATCACTTCGTTATGATTGGATATGATCATGACAGAATTGGCTGCATAAGCTCCTTTTTGAATAAAATCAATCACTTGTGCTGCAACAAAAACCGCGACAAGCGTGTACATTGCTTGTTTGATGTCAAGATAAATTAAAGACGATATGATAACAACAGCATCAATAACGAACATGGTTTTGCCCATTTGCATACCAAAATATTTATTACAGAGACGTGCAATGATATCCGTACCACCTGTTGTTCCGCCATAACGGAAAATAATACCGAGACCACTTCCGATAGAAACACCGGCGAATAGCGCGACAAGCGTCATATCTTCTTGGAGAGGAAAATTAAATGTGATTAAATATTGGAAAATCCAAATTGAAATGGATAAAGCAGTTGTACCAATAATGGTATAGATAAACATCGATCGACCCAACAGGCGCCAACCAATGATAAACAAGGGAAGATTTAAAATAATATTGCTGATACCGGGATCAATCGCGAATAGGTTGTATAAAATCAGGGTAATCCCGGTGAGCCCGCCTTCACCTAAATTATTTTGCATATTAAAATTGACAAGACCAAAGCCAAAAATCAATGATCCCAATAGTATAAAGACAACATTTTTTGTTTTGATAGGTATGCGCATGTTAACCCTCCAAGATTAATTTGCCACAACGATACAAGTATAATGAAACTTCGCGCATCCTTCAAACATTAAATTATTTGTCAAACGCTGTCTTAATCCGCTAATATAACTACATAAGGGTTATTAGGGGAGACTTGAGAAATGTCAGAAAAACAAACGATAGAATTGATGCAAAAACAAGTTGACGACTATATTAGTCAGTTTAAAGAAGGTTACTTTTCACCACTCGCCTTAACGGCCCGGCTAACGGAAGAGTTGGGTGAGCTTGCGCGGGAAATCAATCACTATCATGGTGAGAAGCCGAAGAAATCAACGGAAGCAGCGAATACGGTGGAAGAAGAATTGGGTGATTTATTATTCGTTGTGATTTGTATGGCTAATTCATTAAATATTGATTTAAGTGAAGCCTTACAGCGTGTGTTGGACAAGTTCAATACACGTGATCAAGATCGCTGGACAAAAATTGATACAGAGGGGGATAGATAATGGCACAAACCATTAACATTGCCGTGGCTGGTCCAAGAGGAAAAATGGGGTCTGAGGCGATACATATGATTCAAGAAACGTCTCATTTTAACTTAGCTGGTGTCATTGATCACAAGCATGAAGGAAAAATGGTGGCGGATCTGCCGGGGCTGCCCGAATTAGAACGGCCCGTTTATACAGATATTGACCGTTGCTTTTCCAATGAAACGGTAGATGTCTTAATTGATTTTACGCATCCTGATATTGGTAAAAAACATATTCAAAAAGCGATTAATTATAATATTCGTCCCGTAATCGGTACTTCCGGATTCACGAGTGAAGATGTCGATTATTTTACAAAGGAAGCTAAGGCAAAAGAGTTGGGGGGAATGATCGCACCTAACTTCGCTGTCGGTGCTGTCCTTATGATGAAATTTAGTCAAATGGCTGCCAAATATTTACCGGATGTCGAAATTATTGAGAAACACCATGATCAGAAGAAAGATGCTCCATCTGGAACGGCGGTTAAAACTGCTGAAATGATTCATAACAACCGGGAAGAGATGACACAAGGTCATCCCGAAGAACAAGAGCTTATTCAAGGTGCTCGCGGTGCGGAAGATCAAGGTTTAAGAATACATAGTGTCCGTTTACCTGGCTTGGTGGCTCATCAAGAAGTAATCTTTGGCGGAGACGGTCAGTTATTAACGGTCAAACATGATTCGTTTAATCGTAAGTCATTTATGTCGGGTGTTCGTTATGCCGTTGATACTGTCATGAATTTAGACACAATTGTATATGGCCTAGATCAAATAATGGATTGAGGGATGATCATGAAAATTGCTTTAATTGCTCATGACAAAAAGAAAGACGACCTTGTCCAGTTTTCCCTAGCTTATCAACCGATATTAAAGGATCATGAACTGTTTGCTACGGGGACAACCGGAAGTCGTGTCATGGAAGCGACAGGTCTTGATATTTACCGTTTTCAATCAGGGCCATTAGGTGGCGATCAGCAAGTCGGGGCCCGGATTGCCCAAAATGATATGGACTTAATTATTTTCTTTCGTGATCCACTAACGGCACAACCTCATGAGCCGGATATTAATGCTTTGATTCGTTTAGCTGATGTGTATAGTATCCCGCTCGCAACCAATATGGCAACCGCTGAAATTTTGATGCATGCCCTTGAACGCGGTGAGCTGCATTGGCGTGAGGTCATTCGTTCTAGGCAGCAACAAGATTAGCAAAGAGATAGGGGAGAGCTATATGACACTTAAAATTGGTATTACTTGTTATCCAACGGTAGGCGGTTCCGGGGTCGTTGCTACCGAGTTAGGAAAGAAGTTGGCAGAGAAAGGTCATGAAGTTCATTTCATTACATCCAGCCTCCCCTTTAGACTGGAAAAAGCCCCTAGAAACATTTACTTTCATGAGGTGGAAGTCAACCAATATGCTGTTTTCCGTTATCCACCTTATGATTTAACGCTCGCCAGTAAGATGGCTGAAGTAGCTAAAAGGGAAGGTCTAGATTTATTGCACGTTCATTATGCTGTTCCACACGCGGTCTGTGCTTATCTTGCCAAACAAATGGTTGGCGATTCGCTCAAAATTGTAACAACCCTTCATGGGACTGATATAACGGTTTTAGGCTATGATCCCTCATTAAGCCATATGATTCGTTTCGGTATTGACTACTCGGATGCGGTGACGGCTGTATCTAATGACTTGATTAGGCAAACACAGGAACTGTTAGGAACGTCAAAACCGATTATACCTGTATACAATTTTGTTGATGAGGCGACTTACCATGAACTTGATTCCGGTGATTTAAAAGCAGATTTGGGCATTCAAGCAGATGAGAAGGTGATTGTTCACATTTCGAACTTCCGAAGAGTGAAACGTGTACCTGATGTTGTGGAGGCATTCGCAAACATTCGTAAGTCAGTTAAAGCGAAGTTACTTCTAATTGGGGATGGACCTGAATTAACGGTTTCAACGTCCTTAGCTGAACAGCTTGGTATTCGCGATGACATTATTGTTTTAGGGAAACAGGAAAATGTCTCTGATATCTTATCAATCAGCGACTTAGCCATGCTGCTATCAGCTAAGGAAAGCTTTGGGTTGATCTTGCTTGAAGCGGCTTCATGCGGAGTGCCAGCCATAGGGACAGCGGTGGGCGGCATTCCTGAAGTGATTGAAAATGATGCCAGCGGATTTATCGTTGATGTGGGAGATACGGAAGCCGCCGCCACAAAGGCTGTGCAATTATTGACGGATTCAACACTTCATGAATCTATGGCCCGTCACGCGGTTGAACTTGCGAGAACGCGGTTTCATTCAGACAAGATTGTAGAACAATACGAAGCTGTGTATCATCAAGTGTTAGAGGGTCAGGAGGTCTAACAGTGATGTCCCAACGATTTGAACAAGCTGCACCTGTTTTACACATATTAAACGAGGCGGGTTATGCCGCCTATTTTGTCGGGGGTTCGGTCAGGGATTTCTATTTAGGTCGGGATATTGCGGATGTCGATATTGCAACATCGGCAACGCCACATCAAGTTATGGACTTGTTTGACAAAACGTTTCCCATCGGTATTGAACATGGCACTGTTTTGGTTCGCTTTCAACATAACGATTATGAGATTACCACATTTCGATCAGAAGCGGATTACGATGATTTTAGGCATCCATCAACGGTCCGCTTTGAAACGTCTATTGAGAGCGATTTACAACGCCGCGATTTTACCATGAATGCAATGGCACTTGATAAGCATCAAGAATTATTGGACCCTTATGGAGGTCGTGTTGACTTAAGCAAGTATCTGTTACGGACAGTAGGTCGAGCGAATGACCGTTTTCAAGAGGACCCGCTTCGCATTTTACGCGGGACGAGGTTCTCTGCCCAATTAGGCGTTTCTCCAACTGAAGTGACAACATCAGCGATGCAAAATCAGGCGCATCTTTTAGAAAAAATTGCGATTGAAAGAATCCATACTGAATTCACAAAGCTGCTTGCGGGCCGCTATTTAAAACATGGGATTAATTTGTTGATTCAAACGAACTTGCATCATTATTTACCCTATATGGCCCGGCGATCCGATGAATTATTGAAATTGGGGCAAGACCATCTTTGGCAATTGGATACGAATGATCAACGCTGGGCGGCTTGCCTATATCGGCTGGATTTAGGCGATGATCTGGCCTTTTTTTTAAAACGATGGCGATTTTCCAAAAAAAGTTCTGGGCATATTCAAGTCTTAGTGAATGGACTTAAAACCTTCAGAAGGGAACACTTAACGCCATGGTTGATCTATCGGACAGGTATTCAAGCCTCGCGCCAAATTAGTGCCATAATAGATCTTTTAAATTCGGGAGAGGGAACATATGTACAGAGGGTTGAAGCAATGATTGAACAACTTCCTATTCATTCCAGAGCAGAATTGTTTGTCGATGGGCATGATTTGGTATGTTGGATTGAGCAGAAGCCGGGTCCATGGATTGCGGAAGCTCTAGAGCGGATTGAAAAAGCTGTCACCTCGCATCAGGTTTTAAATCAAAGTGATGCCATCAGAAGGTGGGTGGAAACGTGTCTGAAACCAGAAATGAAATTTTGAAGCAACTTATCATCCATAAAGGTGAATATGTTTCCGGACAAATGCTTAGCGATGCCATTGGTTGTTCCCGAACAGCCGTCTGGAAACAGGTTAAAGAGCTTATTCATGGCGGTTATGAGATTGAATCCGTTAATAGAAAGGGTTATCGTTTATTAAGTTCAAGCGGTCAACTAACGGTTACTGAAATTCAAACAGGCTTGAATACACAAACATTGGGGACGCGTATACATTTATATGATCAATTGCCGTCAACGCAAAAAAAAGCCCATTATTTCGCGGAGGAAGGAGCAGAAGAAGGGACAATTGTAATTGCTGAAGAGCAAACACAAGGACGGGGCCGTTTAGGCCGTGCCTGGCATTCTCCAAAAGGAACAGGTATATGGATGAGTACGATGCTCCGACCTGATATTAAACCGCGCCAAGCCCCGCAGTTGACACTATTAACGGCTGTAGCTCTTGTCAAAGCAATAAAAAAGGCTGTAGGCATTGAATGTCAAATTAAATGGCCGAATGATATTTTATATAAGGGCAAAAAGCTTGTCGGCATTTTAACAGAGTTACAGACGGAAACGGATTCAATCAGGGCTGTGTTGGTTGGGACCGGACTGAATGTCAATCAATCAAAGGAAGACATACCAGAGAATCTCCATGACGTGGCGACTTCGCTTAAGATCATCAAGGGTGAAGAGGTGGATCGGATACGTCTGATACAGTGTATTTTAGAAGCTTTTGAATCGCTATATCTGACTTACTTACAAGAAGGGTTTAACATCATTAGATTGATGTGGGAAAGCTATGCTTTAACAATCGGTCAATCCTTGACAGCACAAGCGACTAACGGTGAAACGGTGACAGGCATCGCCCAAGGCATTGATGAAGCAGGGCTATTACTTCTTAAGGATGAACAGGGAACGCAATATAAGGTTTTGTCCGCTAATATTCGTTCGGTTTAATAACGAAGGGAGCATTGATGATGACATCCATTGGAACGTTTCGGACCATGAAGCAACAGAATGAATCGATTGCTATGATTACTGCATACGATTATCCGTCGGCTAAGCTCGTCGAAAGTGCTGATGTCGATATGATATTGGTCGGGGATTCCGTCGGTATGGTGGCTATGGGATATGATTCAACGGTACCGGTGACGTTGGATGATATGGTGCTACATACAAAAGCTGTTAAACGCGGTGCCAAACATGTTTTTACCGTCACGGATCTTCCATTTATGACTTATCATGGATTGATTTCTGAAACATTGACAAATGCTAGGCGATTAATGCAAGACGGCGGATGTGATGCTATCAAAATGGAAGGGGCAGGTCCTATCTGTGACCACATTCGAACTTTAACACGAGCTGGTGTACCCATTGTTGCTCATTTAGGACTTACACCCCAATCCGCCGGTGTACTGGGAGGATATAAGGTACAAGGCAAAGGTTTGAAAGATGCCAAGCAATTAATCAATGATGCCAAATCCGTTGAAGACGCTGGCGCATTTGCTTTGGTCTTGGAGTGTGTTCCACAACAACTTGCACAGAAAATCACAACACACTTAACAATCCCCGTTATCGGTATTGGAGCTGGTGCCGGAACTGATGGCCAAGTGCTTGTCTATCATGATGTTATTGGCTATGGAGTGGAGCACGTTCCAAAGTTTGTGAAGCAATATGCTCAAGTGGGTGAAACGATTCAGCAAGCGATTTTGGACTATATTCAAGATGTTAAAAATGACGCCTTTCCTTCCGATGATCATAGCTTCAACATGCAAGAGGATACATTAAAGGCTCTTAATAAAAGCAGGGATCAATCATGAAAGTGGTTACAACTCCAAGGGAATATCAATCGCTAATCGCTGATTATCAAAATGAGGGTCAATCGATCGCCTTCGTACCAACGATGGGTTTTTTACATGAAGGTCACTTATCATTGATTGATAAGGCTAAAAAAAAGTCTGATATTGTTGTTATGAGTATTTTTGTTAATCCGACCCAATTTGGCCCGAATGAAGATTTTGACAGTTATCCAAGGAATCTGTCAAGAGACAAGGTTTTAGCTGAGCAATATGGCGTCCATATCGTATTCATTCCTAAGGTGGAGGATATGTATCCTAATAACCGGATGTTTATGGTGAATGTTTTGGATCGTGTTGATGTCTTATGCGGAGCCAGTCGGCCAGGTCACTTTGACGGGGTTGCGACAGTGTTGTTAAAGCTTTTCAACATCATCCGACCGGATACTGCTTTCTTTGGCATGAAGGACGCCCAACAATTGGCAGTTGTTAAAGGTCTGGTTGAAAGTTTTCATATGCCTGTGACCGTTGTGGGCTGTCCGACCGTTCGTGAGGCCGATGGGTTAGCGAAAAGTTCTCGCAATGTTCGTTTAACCGACATTGAAAGGACAGAGGCCGTTCATATTTTTAAAGTGCTTGAAAAGGCGAAACATGATTATGAACAAGGGGTTTTAGCTATTCAGTCGATTCAATCGACCGTTTTAAATGAACTAAATAGGTATATTAAGAATGGAAGCATTGATTATGTAGAGGTTTACACTTATCCTGAACTTAATTTTCAATTTGAAACAGCTAACCAAATGATCATTGCTGTTGCCATTCAATATTCACAAGCTCGACTGATCGATAATGTTGTGATTGAACTTTAATGAGTTGATTCTTGCCAAATCGATTGTTTTTGATTACGATAAGAGATGAAAAAAACGAAACCCGCGGTAAGGTTTCGTTTAAAAGTGTCTGGGTTAGGTTAGGTGATTTTCCCTTTGCTATCTGGGTAGTTATAGTGTAAGCACCACCTGCTGCGACTATGAATAGAAAGTTTTGTGTCAAGGAGGATATCAATGGGAGAACAAGCAGAATTGGTTTCAACTGTCAATATTCAACGCATGGATGAATTATATCAAATCATCGATATTCTAAATAAAACGTTGAAGCATCAGGGCTACATATTTGGATTGTCGCAGCATGAGGAACAGTGGGTGTTTCGTATTTATCAGACACAAGTGAATGGATCATCATGAAAAAAATTATTTTCTCGATCTTAGCCGTTGTAGCCTTGCTCGTTTGGCAAGGTTGGAGTATTTATGATGATGCTCGAGGCTATCAGAATAAGCAAATCAATGCTGCAAAAGAGACACTTAAGAATCGAGCGGATGTCAAAACCATTAAGAATATACATCCGTACTATGGATCGAAAACGTATATGATTGCCAATGTAAAACTTAAAAAAGGTTCTGAAGCCTATATTTGGTTACCTCAAGCAGATGATGGAACAGTGGTTGTCAAATCAGCTGAAGAAGGTGTGACGGCGGATCAAGTTGCTGAAACGGTTCGTAAGACAGAAGGTGTTAAGTCGGTGGTCGATGTGACATTAGGAATGTTTAACGGAATACCAGCATGGGAGATCAAATATATCACTGAAAACGATCAATATGTATTTGGCTATTATGCATTTGCAAATGGTGATTATATGAACAATATTAAAATTAGTTAGTATGAAGGGATGGCGGTTTATTTTTATGGAATTATCCAATCGGGCGGAACAAATTACACCATCATCGACATTAGCCATCACAGCTAAAGCTAATGAATTAAAAAGCCAAGGGCACGATGTCATCGGTTTGGCAGCAGGTGAACCAGATTATAATACACCCAACCACATTATTCAAGCAGCTACGGAAGCCGCTAAGAATGGTCATACGAAATATACCCCATCAGGTGGCATGCCGGCCTTAAAGGAAGCGATTAAAGATAAGTTCCAAAATGATCAAGGGCTTAATTATGAAACCAATAATATTATCGTGACAACGGGAGCCAAACACGCCTTATATTTAACGTTTCAAGCTTTGATTAATCCAGGTGATGAAGTCATCATTCCGGCACCATATTGGGTCAGCTATCCCGAGCAAGTAAAATTGGCTGGCGGAAATCCGGTAGTTATCCCCGCTTTGGAAGATCATCACTTCAGAATAACTGTGGACCAACTTAGAGGCGTCGTAACCGAGAAAACGAAAGCGTTGGTTATCAATTCACCGAGTAACCCAACAGGGATGATATACAAACCTGAAGAACTTAAAGCTATTGGTAAGTTTTGTCTAGAAAATGGCATAACTGTGGTTTCAGATGAAATTTATGAGACGTTGATTTATGATGGTGCTGAGGTAACATCAATGGCCTCCTTGTCACCTGAACTGAAAGACAATACGGTTATTATAAATGGTGTTTCTAAATCACATGCTATGACAGGATGGCGTATTGGATACGCAGCGGGACCGTCTGATATGATTAAAGCTATGACCAATATTGCAAGTCACAGTACATCTAATCCGGCATCAATATCCCAACATGCTGCTTTGGCAGCTTATACAGGACCTCAAGAGCCTTTGAAGGACATGAGGGATGCGTTTGAGGAACGACTGAATTATGCCTTTGAGCGTGTTATTAATATTCCAGGATTAGCATGCATAAAACCTAAAGGCGCTTTTTACTTGTTCCCAAATGCACGTAAGGCAAGTGAGATGTGTGGTTTTAATCATGTATCGGAATGGGTTAAAGCATTGCTTGAAGAACAGAAAGTCGGGTTAGTCCCAGGTGAAGGATTTGGCGCTCCTGATTATGTAAGATTGTCCTATGCCATATCATTGGAACAAATGAAAGAAGCGCTAGATCGTATTAACCAATTCATGGAAGATCATATTTAGTAACAATTTGGGTTGGAGGTAGTCGCATGAAGACGACGATTTCGCAAGTGCATCAATTCGTCGGTCAAGACATTAAAATCGGTGTTTGGCTGGCCAACAAACGTTCAAGCGGAAAGATTCAATTTTTACAACTTAGAGATGGAACAGGTTTTATACAAGGCGTCATCGTTAAAAAAGCCGTTTCTGAAGCAGCTTGGGAGGCGGCACAACAACTGACCCAAGAAAGTTCCTTTTATGTCTACGGAACGGTTCAAGCGGATGATCGGGCACCGTCAGGATTTGAATTGACGGTTAATGATATCGAAGTTATACATATCGCTGAAGATTATCCAATTACACCTAAGGAACATGGAACGGAATTTTTGATGGATAATCGCCATTTGTGGCTCCGTTCTAGTCGGCAGAACGCGATTTTGCGTATTCGTAATGAAATTATTAAAGCGACTTATGAGTTCTTTAATAACGAAGCATTTGTCAAAATTGATCCGCCAATTCTTACTGGGAGTTCAGCGGAAGGGACTACAGATTTATTTCACACCCAATATTTTGATCAGGATGCCTATTTATCGCAAAGTGGACAACTTTATATGGAAGCGGCCGCAATGGCCTTTGGAAAAGTGTTTTCGTTTGGTCCGACCTTTCGTGCTGAAAAATCGAAAACACGTCGCCATTTGATTGAGTTTTGGATGATTGAACCGGAAATGGCGTTCATGGATCATGAGGAAAGTTTGCAGGTACAAGAACGTTATGTCTCCTATGTCGTTCAGTCTGTTTTGGATAATTGTAAACAGGAGTTACAGACGTTAGACCGTGATGTTACAAAATTAGGTCAGGTGACAGCTCCTTTTCCACGTATTACTTACGACGATGCGGTTCAATTACTGTTGGAAAAAGGATTTGATGATATCGAATGGGGTGAAGACTTTGGTGCACCGCATGAAACGGCCATTGCTGAAAGTTTTGATAAACCCGTATTCATCACAAACTATCCAAAAGATATTAAAGCTTTTTATATGAAACCTCATCCCGACAATGACGATGTTGTTCTCTGTGCCGACTTAATTGCACCAGAAGGTTACGGAGAAATTATTGGCGGCAGTGAACGCATTGATGATTTAGAACTGATGAAACAACGATATGACGAGCACCAACTCACAGATCCTGCATATGAATGGTATCTACAGTTGCGTCAATATGGATCTGTGCCTCATTCTGGTTTCGGTCTTGGGCTTGAAAGAACAGTCGCTTGGATTTGCGGTATCGAGCACGTTCGTGAGACAATTCCTTTTCCGAGGTTATTAAATCGTTTATATCCGTAAGTCTAGGCTTTTGGTTGAATGAATTTAAAGGAGCTTGCCATAACGGCGGGCTTCTTTTTTGATTTGGAAAGAATTTTAGAACTTTTACTATTGGCCCATCAGGCATGATATAATACATCCAGAGGTGTCGAATATGGAACAAAACGTATTAACTCATTTATTGATGAACAATCAATTGCAGCTCCCCAAGTTATTATTGGATTATTATAAGCAACTCGATTTGAATGAAGAAGAGTGCATGCTTCTTATTCATATCCATCGATATATTAGCGATGGTAATACTTTTCCCACCCCGGACGAGCTAGCTGAACGAATGACTGTAACAACAGAACAATGTGCTCGTCATTTACGGCACTTCGTCCAAAAAGGACTCCTGTCATTGAATCAGTCTGATCAACAAGATATGTATTCAGAAGAATATTCACTTATGCCTTTGTGGGAACGGATCGTTCAACTTTTTAGTCAAGATAATCAAACCCAGCAAGATAACCAACAACAAATGTCCTTATATACATTATTTGAAAATGAATTCGGACGCCCGTTATCCCCCATTGAGTGTGAGACATTAGGCATGTGGGTTGATCAAGATCAGCATGAACCGGAGATTATTAAGGCTGCCTTAAGAGAAGCGGTCATTTCCGGTAAACTCAACTTTCGTTATATTGATCGGATATTATTTGAGTGGAAAAAGCAGGGTGTCAAGACATTAGAACAAGCCAAAGCCTTCGGTGAGAATGTACGCAAACATTATAAAAATAAACAAACAATGACCAGCCATGAAAAAAAACCGGCCATGCATTTACCTTTATATAACTGGTTGGAATCATCAGGTGGAAATGGGAGGTAAGGGTCTTTGCTGAATCAAAAACAAGTCACTTATGTTCTAGACACACTCGGGGAGATGTTTCCCGAAGCAAAATGTGAATTAACTCACAGCAATCCTTTTGAGCTAACGATTGCTGTGATCCTCTCGGCACAATGCACGGATGCTCTTGTTAATCGTGTCACACCGTCTTTATTTTCCAAATATCAAACACCGGAAGATTATTTATCGGTATCATTGAATGAGTTAGAACAAGATATTCGTTCCATCGGGTTGTATCGCAACAAAGCCAAGAATATCCGCAAGTTATGCCAAATCCTCATTGATGATTATGATGGGAGAGTTCCTGAGAAGCGTGAAGCTCTAATGGCGTTACCTGGAATTGGACGGAAAACAGCTAATGTGGTGACCTCAGTAGCTTTCGGCCACCCAGCCATTGCTGTTGACACACATGTTGAACGGGTAAGCAAACGTTTGGGGATCTGTCGTTGGAAGGATAGTGTCCTTGAAGTTGAAAAAACTTTGATGAGAAAATTACCTGAATCTCTTTGGGCTGACTCTCATCATCGGTTGATTTTTTTCGGGCGTTATCATTGTAAAGCACAATCGCCGCAGTGTGATACATGTCCATTACTTGACTTATGCCGGGAAGGACAAAAGCGGATGCGGCAGAGGGCTAAAGTGGATGCTGAATCGTCATAAGCAAAGGTGACACCTGGACAAATTCCTAGACATATAATACAACATGAACAATGGTCAAAGAAGGAGGCTTGACTATGGACGTTTATGTTGTTAAATCCGGGGATACCGTCTACCAAATTGCTCGAAATTATGGGGTGTCATCTCAAGATATCCTGACTGTGAACCAATTAGCGAATCCCGGTCAGTTAGTTGTTGGGCAGACGTTGCTTATACCGACGTCTGAAAATACTTATACGATACAGCCCGGTGATTCATTCTGGTCGATTGCCGAGCAATTAGGAGTTTCGTATCGTTCACTTGTTGCTGCAAATCCGCAACTTCAAGGCCAGACATTATATCCAGGAATGGTGATTCAATTACCTCAAGACAGTACCCCTGAGATTATTGTCAATGCTTATCTGGATCCATCGCAAAGTGGCGTGGAGTCATTTAATCAAGCAAAGTCCGCCTTAACCTATTTGAGTGTATTCAGCTATGAAGTAAATGCACAGGGAGAATTAACCCCTCCAGGTGCGTACGAATCCGAGCTATTAGGAGCCATTAGGCAGTCAGCTGTAGCACCGTTAATGGCGATTACCAATATTGTAGAAGGTCAATTTGAGCAAGACGTGGCCTTGTCAATTTTTAACAACCAAGATATTCAAGATACATTTATTAGTAATGTATTATCCGTTCTAAGACAAAAGGGTTATCAAGGTGTTAATCTTGACTTTGAATTCATTGGTGCTGAAGGTCGAGAAGCCTATAATCAATTTTTAGAGAGTTTCACTCAACGTCTACATGCAGAAAATTTTATCGTGAGTACCGCGTTAGCTCCGAAAATAAGTGCTGAACAAACTGGTACCTTATATGAAGGGCACGATTATGCGTTTCATGGTCAAACAGTGGATTTCGTTGTCCTTATGACTTATGAATGGGGTTGGAGTGGTGGCCCGCCAATGCCAGTTAGTCCGATTACGCAAGTTGAAAACGTGATCCAATTTGCATCAAGTGTGATGCCTCAAGATAAGATTGTCATGAGCATCCCTTTGTATGGTTATAATTGGACCTTGCCTTATCAGGAAGGCGGTGAATTTGCCACTGCTGTGTCGACCGATCAGGCTGTACGTATAGCCTTACAAAATAACGTCAGTATTAAGTATGATGAAGAAGAAGCGGCGCCGTATTTCCGTTATACGGATAACCAAGGTTCTGAGCATATTGTTTGGTTCGAAGATTTACGAACGATGCTTGCAATGTTTCAACTGGTAAAAGACTATAACTTAGGGGGAATTAACTTTTGGAATTTGGCTTTTCAGTTCCCAGCTGTCTGGCCGCTGGTAACGAGTGAATTTACGGTACAACAATAAGTCTAAGAGCAATAATAGGGATGTAGGCACCATGATTTATGTTAAGGGACATTCCTGAAAAATAAGGAACACAAATATAAACGGAAAGTAAGATATATCATTGGAACCAAGGGAATAAATAGGTGTGAGTCATAGAAAAAGCCCTCCTGATTCAAATCAGGAGGGCTTCATTTGTCTAAATGTCATAGGGAGAACCGATATAAGGGAAAGAGCTTCCCTTATGTGGTTTCGTCATTGTTCTCATCATTTTCTTGCGTTGATGGATCATTATTATCCGTCTGATTGCCGTTATCTTCATCATTGTTACCTTCATTTCCGGTTTCATCATCACCAGAGTTACCAGGTGGACCATTGTCTTCACCTTGATTGCCACGACCCGGGTTATCAGATGGGCCATTACCAGGATTATTTGGCTTACCTGGTCCATCGTTATCTTTTGGGTTCTTCTGCTCAGGTGGAATATCCGGGATCCCTTGTTTTGGAACCTTCACTTGTACGGTCTGCGGATCACTCATTCGGTTCTGTGATTCATCACTTTCATTAATGAGTTTAGCCGTTACTGAGAACGTATGAGTTCCAGGTTTTAGATTGTCGACGGTCATTGTTTGATCTGTTGTAGTCCCCAATGGCTGATACTTACCGTCAATTTTTTGCTTGACGATGAATTCAATTTTACCATCTGAACTCGTATCATGGTCCCAAGTGACTTCGGCTGTCTTCTCTTCTTGCTTGTATGATGCTTTCAGATTTTTGACTGATTCGAGTTGCTTGAATTTATTGGAAACATCATTCGGAATATTATGTCCCTTAACAAATAACTCATAATCAATCTGGTTTTCTGGTGTACCATCACTTGGCCGCTTCATCGTGCCTTTTTCGACGCCCATCCGTACGACGGTATTTGGCTTCTCGAAATCCGACGTACTCTGTGAAACCAATCCAGTCATGACATTTTTAAACAATGTTTGTGGTAAATGCTTGACATTGCTATCCGCCATATATAATGGAATGGTTTTGTCTGAGTCTTTTTCTTTGACAGTGTTTCTTGAATAGCCTGACCAAACAGCAGTGGTTAGTTTTGGTGTATAGCCGACAAACCATTCATCTTTGACTGCGCCGCTAGGTAAACTAAATTGGTCCTCCATGGTACTTCCAAAATCAGTTGAGCCTGTTTTACCTGCTAAAGGAACCCCGGGGATATTAGCATTCGTCCCGGTACCCCATTCAACTACGTCTTTTAACATGTCTGTGATCATGTAAGCTGTATAGCTGTTCATGGCCGCGTTATCTTTGTGATCAAGTTTAATGGTACGTCCATCAGGAAATACGACCTTTTTTACTGCAAACGGCTCGTTATGAACGCCGCCGTTACCAAAAGATGCATAAGCACCAGCCATTTTAACAGGCGTTGAGTTAAAAGTGCCGATGGAGTAGGACGGAACCACTTTATTAATACCGATGCCTAGATTATTAGCAAACGATTGGACTTGATCTTTTCCCTTCTCATCCATGACAGTCTCCATTGTCTTAAACGCAGGGACATTCCGGGATTTAGCAAGGTGATATCTGATTGTGTGTTTACCAGTGTAGTCACCATCCCAGTTTTTTAACGTTTTGTCATCATTATACTGATAGGGTTCGTCAACAAGCATTCTTGCCGTTGGCCAATAGAGATACTCAATAGCTGGACCATAGTCCATAATTGGTTTGGCGGTTGAGCCAACTTGGTTCGTTTCTGTCAATCCATTATTAGGTTTGTTGAAAGCGTAATTGATATCTCCATTTGTAAAATTGTGAGCTCCGCCAATTGCTCGAATGGCACCGCTCTTAGTGTCCATAACCGTTGCTGCGGATTCAAACTGTTTCTCATGTTCGATACCTTGATAAAATTGCTTGTTACTAAGTGCTTTTTCAACCTTCTGTTGCGCCGTTTGATTCAAGGTTGTATAAATTTTTAATCCACCGGATTGGAAATCTTTATGAGATACGACACCTTGTTCTTCTACAAGCTGATGTTCAACATAGTCAACAAAGGCGGCATACTTGGTGTTATCTTGTTTCTCAGGTTTATCTTCTAACATTTCCTTGATGGAGACTTTCTTAGCTTGTTCAGCTTCTTTCTGGCTAATCTTGTCATTATCGACCATTGCGTCTAGCACTTGATCACGCCGCTCCTTAGCTTTCTTAGGGTGCTCAACGGGATCATAGGCAGATGGTGCATTTGGTAAACCAGCCAACATGGCAGATTGGGCAAGCGATAATTGATCAAGTTCTTTAGGCCCTAAACCAAAGTAATTCTGTGCAGCAGCAGCAACTCCAGATGCTCCTTGACCATAATAAATCCGGTTTAAATATAATTCGAGGATCTGGTCTTTAGATTTTTTTTGTTCTAGTTTAACTGCTAAATAAGCTTCTTTAATCTTGCGCGTTAATGCCTTTTCCGGTGACAGATAGGCGCGTTTGATGAGCTGCTGGGTAATTGTCGAGCCACCTTCAGCACCGAAACCTTCCGTTATATTGGCAACGACGGCACCCCCGACCCTAATGGGATCAACTCCAAGGTGTTGATAAAATCGCCGGTCTTCAATGGAGATTACGGCGTCTTGAACAAGTTTAGGTATCTGTTCCAAATTAACATGTGTCCGCTCATTAGTACCGAAAGCGTTTGTCGCAAATTGACCTTCGTCATCATAGAGTTTTGTAGTACCGGAAGCTTTGAGCTTTGACATGTCTAAAGGCGGGGTATCACTGATAATTTTGGCAACTGTAATCGTACCCGCGAGTCCAGCTAGCAAAAATAATAGAACGAGACTAAGGATAATTTTCTTAAAGAGGCCACGTTTTTTCTTTTTGCCTTTTTTTTGATTGCTTTGTTGGGCTTGCCTTCTTTCGGTTCTTGATCTGTATTCAGACATATTCATCACCTTTCAATCAAAAACCTGTTCAAAATACAAATTTCGTAGGTATTTGTTAGTTTGTGTCTAAATAGACGCGGTCAATCACTTTTAAATAATCGATTCTTGGCATAAATCCTGTAGGGACTTGGTAACCATAAGCTTCAGCGACCGTTTTTGGGATTGATTTTCGACCGCCCTTCAATTTATTATCCCAAACATTGAACAATACATCGGCGTCAAGAAGATAGATTTGGTGACTTTTCGTAAACTGTAGAAGCAGGAAACTCAACCCACCATGTTTTTTAACATTAATCATGTGACGAATTTGATGCTCATGAATGTTTTGTAGCGGGAACGCAGTTTTGTTCTGCGTTGCCTTAGCTTCAAAGTCGAGATGATAACCCCTATAAATTCCGTTGTAATCCGTGGTTGACGGCTTTCTAAAATAAGCCTCAGTAATTTTGGCCGCACTTCGTTTTGGATAATCAACATTGACAATTTGGACGGGAGTCGGTTTTTTATGAATGATAGCCTTTTGTTCATCACGATAATATTCATTTGTTTTATCGATATCTTCTTCAAATGTCATACCGCGGTTGCCGTAATCAGTCGGGCGGCTTCCTCGCGGTTGGTTTTGCTGACCGTTTTTAATATACCGTTTTCCATTAGGGTAGTAAATAGCCATAATCAAATCTCCTAAGGTAAACATTCATCACATATTATAACGCAAAATCGATCGTATGATAAAAAATAACGACAAGATTTTGTGACAAATGGAAAGTGAGATTGCCTTATGATATCAAAAGACTTTGCCCTTATCAAAGAAAAACGCCGAGAGTTGGTACCATCATTCAATGAACGCCAATTGATTAAAAACATTCATGCGGAAACAAACAAGCAAAATGTCGACAACATTTCCCGTACCAAAGCTTATTTGGCTTTCTACAAACGCCACCCTGAAATTGAATGGGCTTTGCTCGCTAGCATGGTTTCCAGGAATGCCGGCTGGAATATGACCGATTTACAGACGCATCCGTTCCAAAGGATCCTATCAGATCAGTTGCAAACCATTCTATTTCATACATATGAACGTCCCAATTGGTTGATTTTTGCTGATGCGTACCCGCAGCTGCTCCTTTACGAGCACTCAAAAAAGAGTCAGGTGCCTATGTTTCATTTATTAAAATGGGTTCATGCGTCCGTCTTTATGGAACGCGAGTGGAATCAATTTTGGCTATCGGGACATCGTCGTCTTTTGTGTATTGGGCAAATTATTAATGAACAGAACGTGATTGAAGCACCTGTCATACACCATCCGTTCTATCATTCGACGGTTTTCGATAACATTTGGTTTTATCTCCAAGATATGATGCGAATGAATGCCGTCATTTTTCCGACAATGACGGGTGATTTATACGGCTTTTCTGTCTTTCACTTTAGTCATCTATCTAAGCGAATTGACCTTGGAAAACAGTTGACATGGTTACTATTCGCTTCACCTGAGTGTAAGCAGATAAAACGGTTTGCTCTTAGCGTTGAGCCAACAGGGGCGCGTTATGATTATGAACAATTTTTTGACCATGGACCCCTTCATGATCATTTACCGCTTAGAAATGTGTATAGCCCCATTCATCATAAACGCTTGCAACCCTTGGATTGGTTTACCGGTCATATCAAGAGCAACTGGTATCAACCCCCGCGTATTCCTAAGTATATCCTGTCATCATGGTATAACCGTAAAAAACAGCGAATTGATCACTGGAGCGCACACATTCCCTTTGGTTTGTCGTAAAAATGGGTAAGCCTCCGAGAAGAAACAATTTCTTTGCCGAACCGGCACTTCTTTTGTCAAGTCGGAAGGGACTGATAGGGATGAAGAGAATGTATTTAACTAAGCGAATCTCAATTAAGGAGGGCGACTCAGATGAAATCCATAGAGCCACAAAAAGGGGTCGATCGTGCAACCTTTGAATTTAGAATGGATGCCTTGCAAATGCGTGTCGATCAAGTGGAAAGGAAAATCGCGAATAAGGCAGATGACATTGTGTCAGTACAGATCATGCATCATCGTCAGGAAATTGATGATATCTACGAAGCCATCGAAAACATTGATGAACAGATGAAAGCGATTGAAGAACAGCTTAACAGATTCACAGAAGCGTCTACTAGTGGTAACTCTGAAAAAAACAGCAGAAATGACTCGTTGAGGCTGGCTGTTACAACATAATATGATCAAGTCGTGATGTATGATATAAATATGTTAGGATGGAGACACGGAGGTGTCTCAGAGCCTTGGAAACGAAAAATAGAGAACGCTTAAAAGAACTGACCGAACAGTTACGAACATATAATGACCAAGCCTATGACCAATTTGTGACATATTCTAAATCAAAAGATTATGAAGTTGACTTTTATGGTGAAGTCAAACCTTTTGCTGATAGTGTGAAGCAGGTTATTGATGAATGGAAGCCGCTGGTCTTGGAATGGATTAATGCTGAACACCCTAAGTATGTTTATCATGTCCAAATTAATGATACGTACGATAATATTGAGATAACATCAGTCACGGCTTGGCAAAAAGATACGCGACGGCGTCGATTTATCAACACCATAAAATCCATAGACTATGTTTTGGAGACCATTTTGAAACAATTATAGCGTCAACGCGCGGTTCGCCGTGCGTTGGCTTTTTTTACAGAAAAATAATGAACTTAACTAGTACGAATAAAAAGTAAGGAATACCGATTATCATAATTAGTTTAAACATCCAGTAGCTGATGCTCTCTAACAATTCTTCACTGCCCATATGATTGACGCGCTGTTCGATTTCTTGAGCTTCTTGGGCAACATTTTCTTCAATTCTGTGAAACTGGCGAAATTTTTCGGCTAACATGGACAACCCTCCCGCTGGTCTTTAATTCATTCATATGGTTGTCCACATTCGTATATGACACTTTTAATAGATTTTTTAATAGATGTCCTTGGTGGTTTATATAAAAAAAGCCGTCGATTTTATGACGGCGCAGGAAGAGGGACGTAAGGGGCTTCTATACCATAAGATCCAGAGGGTTCATAGGAGGGTTGTTCTAATGCTGGACCTGGAGCTGAAAATCCCCCTGTATTATACAAATTGGAAATTGGTTTAATCATGCCTGAACTTCCAACTTGAAGCACTGATGAATTAGATAAACCTTGGATCTTAAGCATCTTTATATCAATGTCTTGGTTAATAAAGAAATTCATGGTTGCATCGCTCCAAAAGTCATGGCTGATGGGCTATGTTAGGTTTATCTATAACAATAGCAGCCTTTATTCTGTAGAATTGGGTGGATTTAAAAAATGGCGAATGTGCTTCAGCCTTGATTCCGTCTGAACGGTTTCAGTCGAACCCACCTGGATGACGACTGATGATGATGTACCTAGGATCCGTAGAGAGTCAACACTAATGGCCGGATTTTCATGGATGAAACTTGTGTGTACCGGCTCATAAATATGCGCTTTGGGTATAGGGTCGGTAAAAATAGGGAACGCCTTAAATGACGCTTCGCCTTCATAAAACATTGGATATTCTCTTTGTAGGGCGAATACGCGGCTGACTGGTGTAAGGGATTTGGAATCGCCGACCTCAATGACAGAGCTGTTGGAGACTGAATTCATATATAATTCATTCACAAACGAATAGCGTTTCATCATGATCCCTGTGATGCAAACGGTACATAAGTATCTCCAACAATAATTGACTCAGGAGGTGTATCGAATACGGATGACGAACCAATGGTTTCCGCATCTCCAATTAACACTACTGAAGCTGAAGCAACACCAATAATATTGATATCACCCACATTGATTCCTCTATTGACGACTTGAAAATTCAAGATGGATCACGTCCTTTTGGTAAGTTTTCTATGAACATTTTAAATGCCCCGCGAACATCATTAATGACTTTTTCAGTCACTTGATGCCTTTGTTCATGGCGATCCTTTGTTTGATCTTTGATTTGGTTAAGGTAATATTGAATACGATGTCCAAGCTGTTTTTTAACATCATCTATAATAAAGGTGCGATAGGGAGGGTCAAGCGTATATTGAAAATGATTTTCTATAGACTGTAAATCATTCAATGCATGCTCATTAAAATAGTTCTGCAGCTGCTCTTCAATATCATCATACAATGAATCATCTTTCCCATGAGACACACTTGATTCTTGATCTGATGAAACGGATTGGGAGTCAGTTCTAATCGTTTCCTGATCGACAGAGAAATCTTCAATCGATTCGTCATTATTTGCAGGATTTAAACCAATATTTAGTGTGCCCTCTAAGGATTCAATCTTCAATTGGTCAAATTTATAATTAACGGTCACTGGTTCTTTTTTATTCAACTGTTCGACTGATTGATTTAATTGATTAACCGATTGCTCGAGTTCGTTGATTCGTCTATCCTGTGTCTGGATGATGTCTTGTAATTGTTTGATGTGTTGGGCTGGATGGTAGTAGTTATATGGAGCGTTCATTGGCATCACCTCGATCCCATCCTATGATAAGAACATGGAATAGGTGCTTGCCTAGATGATGATTTTAATGGATTAAATATTCTGGTCAAAGACATCGGAATCGTAGGTTTGGGTCTGATTTTGATTCGTTTCCGTATGGATATGGTCCCCTGTATTAAAAGACCCTGCACCGGCAAAAGATTTTGATGCTGAAGAAGGTGCGACACGATAAGTATCACCAATATTAAAAACGGATCCCCCAGAAAGCGTATTGATTTTTACGGCACCAACAAATCCAGGCATATCACCAACACCTTTTATTAAATGCTGACATCTACAATAGTTTATGTTGAGCAGGGTGTGATCGTTCAAATTAAAAAATCTTACTCTAAAAAGATAAATGAGATGGCTCACAGCTCCTGATTTTGCTTTTTAGCAAACGCTGCTCGTTTCACAAAAGTTTGTTCTTCATCAATCAGACCACACGTGCCACATTGGATTTTTCGTTCCGGCCCTTGATAACGAATATGATGTGGATCAGGATTTGTGTTCGTAAATGTTTCAACAATATCTCCGGTGTGGGGATCCAATTTAACCGGTTGTGGGACTTGATTAATAATATTGAATCTTGTTTTATTGGTTTTACAGTTCGGGCATAAATAGGGTTGGCTCATAGAACTATCCCTCCATGTTTTTGTTATAGCTTATCAATACAGTCAAAAGATTATACAGGGATTGACAGCGGTGAAACGCTGAATTATAATATATCTTTAATTCAAGATGATGGAGAGATGAGGATGAGTGAATATCAAGATCCGTCACTACGGCTATTCATCATATTATCACGGACGAATAAAACCATTGCTGAACTCGTTCGTCAAGATATTAAGAACCAAGGCTTAAACCCGACCGAATTTGCTGTCTTGGAACTACTGTATCATAAAGGAGATCAGCCGATACAAAAGATCGGTGACCGATTACTGCTGGCCAGTGGTAGTATGACATATGTTATTGATCGGCTTGAAGGCAAGGGCTATTTACGCCGGCAGCCGTGCCCAAATGACCGCCGGGTAACTTATGCAGTAATTACTGAATCCGGGCAAACCCTAATGGATGACATTTTTCCAAAGCATCACGAATCGCTACAGCGCATATTCGGCGGCTTAAGTGACGAGGAGAAACAGCAAGCAGCAGATTTATTGAAAAAATTAAGCTTTAATGCTGAATTATAGAAGGTGTCCATCAAATGAATGCTCTTATAAGAGCATTTAAGTTTACATAATATTATTATCGTTAATTTTATAATAAAATCTTTTTGATGGGGGATAATAATCGTAGAGGTGATGGTAATGAGTGTCGATCTGGAAACGTTAGAAACAATAACATCCGCTTTAGATAGGCTGAAAGGTAACGGCGTGATCATTACTAAAGATGAAATCGACGATCGCGATAAAACGTCGATGCAGTTAGAATCATTTGCTTTAGAAAATTATGAACGGCCCGTGGATGATTACTTATCTGTTACAACCCTGCAGCTGGCAGGCGGTGGAGAAACAATAACGGATGAAAACAGTGAACCGTTACCGTATAGTTCATACGATATTCCGCTAGAAGATATTCAGTCGTTTAACGTCACTGATGGTCAAGTCTATCTCAAAACAAGTCGCGGAGAATATACGATTTCGAGTTTACAATAACATCAAAGCTGATTTTATACTTAATACCACTCCCTTGGTCCTATGTTGACTAAGGGTTTTTTATTTGATCATTTTCTGTGTCAATTTATGGAGTGTTTGCTCTGGGTGAATGTATGGGAACATAAGTCGGATATGGGTTACAACACATAACAACTTTGGATCATGTCCATGCTATCTGTAAGAGGTGATAAGACGTGAATCCAAGGAAGCGCAACGTCAAATGTGTTGATTTCGGCGGCTACTATGTTGGCAGTTATCCGCACGACGAAAGCGAAATGGATGTTGCAATCGATGAATTAGATCATGACCCTTTGCATGATACGGATTCCGAAGAATAAAATGTCATGTTTTCCTCAAACCGTTCATATTTTTGAGCGGTTTTTTCGTGCATGGGGATAAATCCTCCACGACGTTTGAATAAGTATGTTTAATCTTTGTCCATGTTCGGGAATGGGTTAATAGAGTAACTTAGATGAAAATGATAAGAAAGGCGTGTCAAGCATGAATCAGTATTATGTTGTACCGGATAAAGACGCATTAGGATGGTATGTCAAAATTGAAGATACCGCTCCGATAGAACTTTATGATAAAAAAGATAAAGCGATTGACGCTGGCGTGCATATTGCAAAGGATCATCGGCCAAGTCATTTATCCATACTAGATTCTGATCATAATGTGGAAGAAGAACGTATATACAAAGTGTAGGCAAACTTGTTTCTTGAAAAGCAAAGGGAGCTAGCGAGCTAGCATGGTGCAACGCTTGGATAATATTATCCAAGCGTTGACTTTTTGGTAAGTATTATTGTTTTTCTATCTTTTGTTAACAACGGACATCGCTTATAATTGAAATGAAAAAGTTTTCATATCATAAGCAGGTGAGTCCTATGCTAACTCCTGAAATTGCAGAAACTATTGGACGGGAGACAATGAAGACCCTCGGACGCAATATTAATATTATGGATGAACGGGGCATTATTCTAAGTTCTGGAGATCCGGAAAGAATCGATACCTTCCATGAAGCCGCTAATGAGGTCATTGAGAAGGGTGAAGCGCTTGTTATTGATACGGCGAATCAAAGGATGTGGCGTGGTACGAAACCCGGCATGAATTTGCCTATCAAGTTTCAGGGTGAAGTTGTTGGAGTGGTCGGTATTTCTGGAATTCCAGAAGAGGTCAAAGACTTTGGTTCACTTGTTGTTACGATGACCGAACTCATGCTGCAACAAATCTATTTAATGAAACAAGTGGAATGGCAATACCGGACCCGAGAATTTCTGTTGGAAGATATTTTAAGCGAACATCCTCCATATCAAAAAATTGAGCAAAAATGTCGACTGCTAAATATTAATATAAATGCCCCTTATACAGTGTTTGTGTACCGTTTGAATCAAGCTAAAAAGCGATTTTCTCTTCATGAAGTTTATGATCAAGTCGAGCATCTTTTGCCGGCTTCAGAAGGGATATACGGTTTTGTTGGTGCTGAGACATTTGTCGTGATTTTATCTAGTCAAACCGATGATCCGCTTATCTACAAAAAGGTCCAAGAACAGTTATCCTATTTTTATGAAGACGTGCAAACAGGCATTGGAAGGACTTCTAAGCAATCGAATGCGATTCATCGTCATTACCAAGAGACCGTTCTTGCGATGGATATTTCGGATCAAGCGTATGTAAAGGTGAGTGATTATGAAGCTCAGCTTTTACTATATACAATTAGTCAGGCAGAACGGGAAAGGTATCAACACAAAGTTATGAAATCCCTTTCTAAAGATTTGCAAATCACGCTGTCTGTGTTTTTTGCGAACAATCTCAATCTTAGCCGGACGGCTAAGCAATTGTTTGTGCACCGGAATACACTCATCTATCGCATAGAAAAAATTCAAGACCTGACTGGGTACGACCCGAGGAACTTTCAAGATGCTGTTGCTCTGCAGTTAGCTGATTGGTGTTAATATAAGGAAAAGTGCACAAAAATCACGACATTGTGGTCGTGATTTTTGTTAATTTTACCGATACCCTAGGAATAGGTTTTAAAAATATAATGAACTTAGATTGAAAACGCATTCAGTTATTGGAGGATGTTTATGAATATACTCATTGCACCGGATTCATTTAAAGGTAGCGTTACAGCGAAAGCCGCAGCCCAAGCGATGAAATCGGGAGTTTTAAAAGGCCATCCGGATGCCGTGGTGACTATGATACCTATGGCTGATGGTGGGGAAGGAACGATGACGAGTTTAGTTGATGCCACGAGCGGTTCTGTTTATCAAGTTGAAGTTGTGGATCCTTTAGGACGAAGCATTTTGGGAGAGTACGGTGTGACAGGAGACGGTCAAACGGCTGTGATTGAACTCGCCTCCGCGTCAGGATTAGACACATTAGCAGCAGAAGAACGAGATCCTCGTATTGCTTCAACGTATGGCACAGGACAGTTGGTGCTTGATGCATTGAACCAGGGTTTACGTCATTTCATAATCTGTCTCGGAGGCAGTGCGACGAATGATGGTGGCACTGGTTTACTTCGTGCCCTTGGTTATCGCTTTCTTGATGCGAAAGGGAGAGAATTAGAACCTGGGGGCCTTGCCCTGCAACGTCTGCATATCATAGACAGCAGCCAGGTTGAGTCACAAGTGCATGAAGCAACTTTTCAAGTCGCCTGTGATGTTAATAATCCATTGGTAGGTTCTAATGGAGCATCCGCGATATTTGGACCCCAAAAGGGCGCAACATCGGAAATGGTTCAATCGTTGGATCAAGCATTGACCGTGTTTGCGGATTGTATTGAGCGACAAACGGGCCAATCGGTTCACCAATGGCCAGGGGCAGGTGCCGCTGGGGGGACCTCTGCAGGACTGCTGGCATTTTTGAATGCAGAACTTAAGCCAGGCATTCAAGTTGTTACAGAAGCTGTGGGTTTCAGAGATCAACTCAAGGATGGTCAATTTGATATGTTATTGACTGGAGAAGGAAAAATTGATGGGCAAACAGCATCAGGAAAGGTTGTGGCCGGGTTGGCCGCCATTGCTCAACAATATCATCTATTAACCCTTGCGATTGCAGGTTCAGTTGAAGATGATCTACAGCCCTTGTACGAAAAAGGACTAACAGCAGCATTTAGTATCACTGACGGACCGATGTCCTTGGATAATGCGATGGACAATGGAGACATTTTGATAGAAAAGCAAGTGGAACAAATGATTCGGTTGTATTCAGTTACATTCTAGGAGGGGAAATATCGTGGAGTCGTCTATGGCAAGTGCAGGCCCTTATTTACTAATTTTATTATTAATCAGTATTGCCGTTATTGTTTTGTTAACATCAAAGGTTAATCTACATCCATTTTTATCAATTATTGCAGCAACTTATGTATTTGGTCTCGGTGCTAATCTTATCGGGCAATTTATGTTTGAGAAGCCGCTTATTGATAGTGTCTCACAAACTATAACTTCCGGTTTCGGTGGGATTTTGGCGGAGATTGGGTTAGTTATTATATTTGGTACCATTATTGGAAAAGTTTTCGAGCAAACCGGCGCGGCCGTAACGATGGCCGAAACAGTATTAAAGTGGACCGGAAACCGTTATCCGGCTTTGGGAATGTCGATCATTGGTTGGGTGGTATCAATCCCGGTATATTGTGACTCAGGCTATATTGTGTTGTCATCACTAAATAAATCTGTTGCCAAGAAGGCCAATGTTAATGTGATTGTAACAAGTGTTTCATTAGCAACCGGTTTGTATGCGTCACATACATTTGTTCCGCCGACACCAGGACCGATCGCCGCAGCAGGTAACTTAGGTGTTGCTGCAAACGGTTTGATTTGGGTTATTTTATTTGGGGCATTTGTATCGTTTTTTACTATGGCCGCTGGTTATATTTGGGCAACCAAGTTCTCAAAGAAGTTAAAGGTTGATCTTCTGGAATCAAAGGAAACCTTTGAAGAATACAAGGCGAGCTTCAATAATATTCCGAGACCCTTCCAAGCGTTTGCACCGATCCTCATTCCGATTGTTCTAATGGCTCTCGGTTCAATGGCCAACTTTCCTGTTGGATCATTGCCTGACGGAACGAAGGAAACACTCCTTTCCGGATGGCTATACACAGTGATTAATTTCATCGGCCAACCTGTTAATGCTCTATTTATTGGTGTTATCTTTGCATTTTTGCTACTGGCAAGAGGGCGTGGAAAAGAAGTGTTAACAAAATGGGTCGGTGACGGGATGATTGATGCTGCTATTATCATCATGATTACCGGTGCTGGCGGTGCCTTTGGTACAATAATCGCGGCGACCCCGATTGCCGATTATATTAAAACGCTGCTTGACGGTGGATCGATTTTTGTTGGTGCAGGTGCTTTGTTTATTTTATTTTTGATTGCTGCACTATTGAAGACCGCACAGGGTAGTTCCACAACGGCTTTAGTTGTTACCTCAACCATCGCAATGCCACTTCTATCTATTCTAGATTTAGATGTCATGATGGGTAATATCCCCATTGGTCAGGTGCTTGCGGTATTAGCCATCGGTTCAGGGGCAATGGTTGTGAGTCACGTTAATGATTCCTACTTCTGGGTGGTATCACAGTTTACGGGAATGGATGTGATGACTGCATATCGGGCACATACGATGGCTACATTAGTTCAAGGTCTTACTGGAATTGTCATAACGTTCCTGCTTGGTTTAATATTTTTATAATTTGAAGCCTACTTCATTTCCTTATGGAGGTGGGCTTTTGAATGTAATGTTTAACGGTTGACAGATTGCCAAGTTTTGATGAGACCATCCACAATTAGTTTGATCACGGCTTCATCTGTATCGTATTGGAGATGAGAAAAGGGGTTCCAGCTCGTGAAAATACCGCCAACATTCACTTGAATATCCTTCGTGATTGCCCTATCATATTTGTTGTTTAAGGCTTTTAAAGGATATCCGAGAATGTCATCCTTGTCATAAATATTGAACCATCCCCCTTTAAGGTGAGGATAATATTGGTTGATTGAGGGCGCTGGGATCTTCACTGGATGACCGAAATCACTGAATCGAAGTGACCACAAGGCTAATGGACTGCCAAGGGTATAAAACAATGCCAATGTTTCACTTTTTTCAAGTGGTGTGTGGCTGTTCATTTCTTCTGTCAACATACCAATATTCGAATGCTTGAATTGCAAATCATAAAAATAGTTGCTAGCAATGACGGATCCGAGACTATGGCTAATCACGCATAACGGCGCTTGAGGTCCAGCTTTTATTGAGAGTTCCCTTAGAGACTGCGCTAGCACACTATGGACCTTGTCATAGTTATGGTCTCGAAAGGATGTTGGTTGGTATGCGACGGCATCTGCCAAAAATTCGATTGTGAATTGTCGTAATCGATGATAATCCAAGTTTCCGCCTTGTTGTAATTTTTGCAGCAAGACTTTCTCTTCCTCTTCAAAGACGGATGACCAGAAGACAGGTTGGAACACGAGTCCGGTTTCTGTAACATTCATGTCTTTTTGTAGCCGTTTATTGAACTGCTTGTCAATTTTTTTAATCATCTTTGTGGCAAAGGTCTTTTTTTGACTTCCGGCACCATGGATGATGGCAACAGCCAACTTCTGAGTCATTGTAATCCCCCATTCCTTATATTCATTATAAAGCTTTTTAATCCAGCTTGTAAGCTTATAGATGTAGCAAATGTCAATAAAGGTAAATAAAATGTTGACTTTGTAAACGCTTTCATTTATAATGAATCATAGGTTGAACAGCATTCGTGGCTGTTATCGTATCTAGCGTAGGCGGTGCTAGGTACAGGTTAAGGGCACATAGCTTGCCCTTAATATAAAAATAATTTTTATTCGAGCAGCTGCCTCATAAGGGAATGGGGCAGCACTTTTGTTTGCTTTAATGTATAGTGGTATTCTATGAAACTTTTTCGGGAATCATTTTGCTTAATGTTAATCAAATGATGTCATTGATATTCTACTATGTTATATTTAGTAAGGAAACCTAACGTGTTTTACAACCCATTTAACATAAAGGCGAGGTATTTAACATTGAATGAATCAAGGATGACCAGAAGAAAGGCAAAAAGACCAAAAAAATGGCTGAAAAGAACGCTTTTAACGGTTCTTGTCATTGTGTTAATTTGTGTCATTTATGGTTGCTACGTATTATACCAAACGTATGGTGCTTATAAAGATGCGCATGAAGATTTAGGACGATCAGGTGATAAATCAGCGCTGAGAAATGAAGCGGTCACCGTTGGGGATGACCCAATTTCAATATTGCTAATGGGTATTGAAAATTATTCATCAGGTGGAAAGAATGGCCGTGCCGACACGCAAATCGTTGTCACACTGAATCCTGAAAAGGACAAGATGACAATGGTCACTGTCCCTCGTGATACAAGAGTAGAATTGAATAATATAGGCAAATATTCAGGTGATCATAAGATTAACTCGTCATATACCTATGGTGAACTAACGGATTACGGCGGAAATAGAAAAGCCGTTGAAACTGTTGAAAAATTGCTTGATGTCCCGATTGATAAATTTGTTGCCGTTGATTTTGCTGGCTTTCGTGACGTTGTCAATGCATTAGGCGGTGTAACGGTTGATATTAAACATGGTTTTTGGGAAGAGAACATCTTTAACGATAATAAACGCATTTATTTTAAAGAAGGTAATACTAAATTAGATGGTGAAGAAGCCTTAGCCTTTGCGCGGATGAGGAAACGGGATGTGAATACGATTTATTCCCGCGATGAACGACAGCGGCAGTTCATTAAAGCTGCGATTCATCAGACGATTTCAGCAGGGACGATTTTTAAAGTCGATGACATTTCTAACGTGCTCGGTGAACATGTTAATACCAATCTTGGACCGAGGGAAATCTATGCGCTACAAAAACAGTACTCTTCTATGAGTAAGTCGATAAACACACTTCATATTGACGGACAGAATCAAACGATTAATGGGTCAGCCTATTTTGTTCCGGATGAGAACAGTCTTCATAAGGTTGGGCAAAAATTAAGGCAGTTGTTAGGCGTTGATGATACAACAGATACCAATGATGCTAATTACTAGATAGAATATTTTTGGGAAGTCGTCAATTTTTGGATTGGCGGCTTTTTTTAGTTATATCAGATTTAAAAAGGATTTTCTTCTTGAAAAGAGAATTCAATATGAACAAGGAGGTTACATACTGATGGATAAATTGAAAGTTTTTGAAATGGCAAAAACAGATCTTAAACAATTGATAGAACAGATGCAGCCTGAATCTTTACATACGAATGTCAAACAGATTCAACAATATATCACTTTTCTAGAATCGCTTGTCGCTATTGAAGGCGTTTGTGATGATGAGCCAAACAAGGAAGAGACATGCATTGATGAGCAGGAAAATTTTGAAAACAGTCAACCTATGGAGGAAGAGCCTGTTTATTCATTTGAACGTAAATTAAAAGGGGGCTATCTCCCGGATATTGATGCCTACGTTCCTGAGACAATTGTCAGGTCACTCGACTTAAAGGATGGAGATCAAGTTAAGGCTACAGAAAAAGGGTTGGATCACAAACAGCGTCTTCGTTATCATTATGAATTGGCACAAAAGGGAAAGGGGCAAAATGATCCCAATCGTTGTGAAATAAAATATTGTATTGTAGAAAAAGATCAAAATTTATGGGTTTGTCAAAAGAACCTTGCTGGTGAGAACATTAGGATTGACGATATGCCGTTTACAATTAGAATTCGAGAATCCGAAGTTCAGGAATTTCGCTTAGCTGAGGGGGATATTGTTGATGTTGCCTATTATGCGAACAATCCTGTCAATAGTCGCGTCAATTGGAAACATGAAATTGAAGATGAGATCTATCATACGCCACTGCCATCAAGTGTTTATAAAGATAAGTCTTCTTCTATAAAGGCAGTCGAAGAACATCCTGATCTGAAAAGAAAAACAATTACGCTCATAGGATGCATCGACCGTCAGACCATTTATAAGGATCATCTGACTCAATTAGGTGCTGTCGTTCAGGGATTGGATGGCACTGAAGATGAGCAACGCGTATCGTCCATGATTGTCCGGGCAGATTTGGTCCTTATTATTATCCCGGCTGTTAGCCATAGAGGCAGTGGTGTAGCCAAAAAACATTGCAAAGCCAATGATATCCCATTTGCCACCGTTGAAAGTATTGGAACCACCACTGTCGTCAATCGAGCTCTCAATCTCGCTCGCGAATTAAAGTATGAGCAAGTATAATCGTATGAAACTTGGTGGCCCAGGAGCCGATTACATCGAGTAATCGCAGTGGTTTGATCGGCTTCATAAGGATCGGTCAGACCGCTGTGATTTTTAATTTTTCAAGGCAGTTCACGGAATAAATGCCTAAGAAAATATGGAACCATTCTGGCTAAATCATTGCTCGTAAAACTCTATTGTTTCAAAACAAGTCACATCAGCTATAATTTATATATTTTACCAATTGTTGATGTCATCAGATTGGGGTACAGTAACTGTTAAGATAAATGAACGAGGTGATTTGAGATGTTTCAGATAAAATCCAAGCAAAAACAAACGTCCGTCCTTACGATTGTGGGAATCATCTTCAGTCTTGTGCAAACAATATGGCTTTATTGTACAATTAAAAAGGAAAATCGCAATTAAAGTATCCCTTTAATCCTTAGTGCGGATTAGACAAAGTTTATAATAATAATAGCTGTTATAAGCAAAATACTTATGATAAAAATAAATAATAGAGATAACTTGCGTGAAATATTTGCCTTCTGTAGATCTTGCCAATTGACGGGCTTAATGCCGCCTAACCAGAATACGACTACTGCAGACAGCAAAATTGAATTAACGTTGACCATTAACAGAATAAACGGAACAACGGCTTCAGACCAATTCCCCGTACCGAGAATCATACCCAAAACAACAGCTGGCGGCAGTAAAGCCACGGAAACCATGACACCCACAAGTGCTCCTTCATTCCTTTTAATAAAAGAAAGTGCCCCTGCAGCACCTGAAGTGAGCGCAGCAACAACGTCAATAATTTTGATATTTGTTCGAGAGAGAAATTCATCACTATATGCCGGAATTTGAAAGAAAAAACCAAACAAAGCAGCGGTTAATATAGGAATACATACACCAAATAACGATGTGAGTAAAGATTTGCGTATTAACTTGAAATCGCCGAGAACTGAAGCAAATGAAACTGCGGTTACCGGTCCAATAATTGGAGCAATAACCATGGCCCCAATGACGATTGCAGGACTATTCTTTATAATGCCGATCGTTGCAACGATGGCTGAAAAAATAATAAACAACATATAGCTGACACTTAGCTGGCTTGATCCTTCAACGGTTGTATATAATTCATGTCTGCTGGCTCGCTGTAGCTCTTTTTTTTCGTTCTTTTGTTGTTCTTCATTACGAGGAAGATAAGTTTGCACAGGCAGTAACATGGCTTGATAATCATCTTCCCCGCCAGGGATTTTTTCTAAATAATTGAGGATTTTTTCTACATCATCTGTTTCCACAAGAATTCTTGTCAGTCGCTTTTCCTTTGATTCTTCGAAAATCCAATAGGAGACAACAGGAAATCGTTCCGTGACTTCCTCCATATTTAAAAAATCCCTTGGAGCATAAATCTCAAGCAACTGTAATTTCATACTGCATCCGTCTCCCGTTACTTTGAAACATCATATGACTTATTGTTGCCATTTTTTTCTCTTCATAACGAAAAAATTTGAGTGTTTTTTCATCAGGAGAATAAATATAAGCCTCTGGAGACTTGATAACGCCTTAAATAATTTTGATAATATTGGGGAATAGGATAAAATGAGCTATGGGTAAACAGGAAGAATCATCTAAATAAGGGAATGATGCCACCATGTCTAGAGAGCTTCGTAAGCCTAACAGATTGGTCGATGAAAAAAGTCCATACCTATTACAACATGCTTATAATCCTGTTGATTGGTATGCATGGAGTGATGAAGCATTTGCCAAGGCTAAAGCTGAAAATAAACCCGTATTTGTTTCCATAGGATATTCAACTTGTCATTGGTGCCATGTGATGGCAGAAGAATCATTCGAAGATCCGGACATCGCACATATTCTTAACGAAAAATTTGTTTCGATTAAGGTTGATCGGGAAGAACGGCCCGATTTGGATGCGATTTATATGACAGTTTGTCAAGCGATGACCGGGCAAGGCGGTTGGCCGTTGAATGTGTTTTTAACCCCGGAACAAAAACCGTTCTATGCAGGTGTTTATTTTCCGAAGGAGAGCCGTTATGGTCTGCCGGGTTTTGTTGATGTTTTAACACAGTTATCTGACCATTTTCAAAATAACCGGGATAAGCTTGATGAAACAGGGGCGAAAGTGGCTTCGGCATTAGCCAAAATGAATGAACGTGAGGGTGTGGCTTTAGAACCAGGTGTAGTAGAGACGTGTGTCGAGCAAATGACGAGAGACTTCGATCATCAGTACGGTGGATTTGGTCAGGCGCCGAAGTTTCCGGCACCCCATCAGTTGTTATTCTTGCTCCGTTATCACCATTGGCACGGTCATGACGAAGCGTTACAAATGGTGTTGAAGACGCTAGATGCGATGGCGGCTGGCGGTATCTATGATCATATCGGTGGCGGTTTTGCAAGATATAGCGTTGATCAGAAATGGCTTGTGCCGCATTTTGAGAAAATGTTATATGATCAAGCAATGCTGATGATGGCTTATACTGAGGCTTATCAAGTTACAGGGCGTGAGGATTATAGATCGGTGATTGAAGAGATCATTGACTATTTACAACGGGAAATGCTCGGTCCTAACGGCGGCTTCTATAGTGCGGAGGATGCCGATTCTGAAGGAGAAGAAGGCAAATTTTATCTTTGGACGAAAGCAGAAGTTGTTCAATTGTTGGATGCTGATGAAGCAGAATTGTTCTGTGATGCGTATGATATCTCTGAGGATGGCAATTTCGAAGGAAAAAATATTCCTAATAGGATTCATACATCTAAACAGTCATTAGCGGATCGGCATGGCTTAACTGTGGACGATGTTCAAAGACAACTTGATAACGCCAAACACAGGTTGTTTACATACAGGGAGAAACGTGTTCACCCGCATAAAGATGATAAAATCTTAACGGCGTGGAACGGGCTGATGATCGCAGCTTTAGCTAAAGCAGGAGCGGCATTTCAACATCGGGGAGCATTGGATATGGCTGAACGCGCGTTTTCATTCATTCAAACCGAATTGACGCGTGATGGCAAGCTTATGGCCCGTTATCGGGACGGTGACGTGAAGTATGAAGGCTTTCTGGATGATTATGCTTATATGCTTTGGGCTTGTGATGCCCTTTATGAAGCGACTTATCAAACTGACTACCTGCGGAGTATGAGGTTATACGCTGACCTTCTTGTTGGGACGTTTTATGATGACAAAAACGGCGGATTTTTAATTAATAATCCCTATCATGATTTGATTTATAATCCAAAACAAGCTTATGATGGCGCGCTGCCGTCGGGAAACAGTGTAGCCAGCTTAATGTTATTCAAATTGGCGCGTCGTACAGGCATTCATCAATTTGAAACCTACGCTGAGCCGACCATTCGATTTTTTGCTGACGAGATCAATCAACATCCATCAGGATTCACCTGGTTGTTAACGGCTTACATGACGATGCACGCGAATACCAAAGAACTCGCGATTCTTCAGGGAGAAGATGATGAGGCTTATCATCTTGCGTTAACGTTGTTACAAACGGGTTTTCATCCTGAACTGTTTGCCGTTGCTGGTGAAGCTGAAGAGCTGCAACAGGCGGCACCGTTTACCCAATCGTTTCACGCTAAAGACGGCCGTACCACTTATTACCTGTGCCACGATTTTATGTGTGAACGACCCACAACTGATTTTTCGTTAATTAAACAAGCGTTATAAAAGCGGCTGCAAGCAGTCGCTTTTTTATTTGGCCAAATGTCTTTTATAATAAGGAAAACGTGATATAATAAAAATAACGAACGTTTATTCGTTAAGCAAACGGATAGAGGGGTTGGAGTTATGCAAACAAGACAATCCATGAGTGAGCTAGTTCAAGATTTGAAACAGGATGAGAATATTGTCCATTGGCATACAATGCCGGGTCAACCGGCGAAGACACGTCCCTTTCCGAACAGGGTCAATGAATCTATCAAACAAACTCTAAAGAATCGGGGGATTGACGCCCTTTACTCCCATCAAGCGGATGCGCTTCAACACGCGATGAACCACGAGAGTTTTGTTGCCGTGACGCCGACGGCTTCGGGGAAAACTTTGTGCTATAATCTACCTGTGCTGCAGAGTCTTGTTGAAGATGATAACCGCCGGGCATTGTATTTGTTTCCAACAAAAGCCTTGGCGCAAGATCAAAAGAGTGAAATGAATGAAATGATAGACGATATCGGTATTCCATTGAAAAGTTATACTTATGATGGTGATACCCCGGGTAATATTCGCCAGAAAGTGAGACAGGCGGGTCACATTGTGATCACGAATCCAGATATGCTGCATTCATCAATTTTACCACATCATACCAAGTGGGTGTCACTGTTCGAAAATCTGCATTACATTGTTATAGATGAACTGCATACTTATCGGGGGGTGTTTGGTAGCCATGTCGCGAATGTCATCCGACGTTTAAAACGGATTTGTCGTTATTATGGGAGTGATCCTGTATTTGTGTGTACGTCAGCAACCATTGCCAACCCGAAAGAACATGCTGAACAGCTGACAGGTGAACGAATGCGATTAATTGATACCAATGGGGCGCCGTCGGTACGGAAGCACTTCGCTTTTTACAATCCGCCGGTTGTTAATCAAGCTATGAATGTCCGCCGCAGTGCAACGTTGGAAGTCCAACAACTGGCTAAACAATTTCTACAGAATCAAATTCAAACGATTGTGTTCGCCCGCAGCCGCGTGCGCGTTGAACTGCTTTTAAGTTATATGCAGAGTATCAATACAGGCCGGAGTGACCGCGCTTCGATTCGTGCCTATCGCGGCGGTTACTTACCGTCGGAGCGACGGGATATTGAACGAGGATTACGCTCCGGTGACATTCAAGGTGTCGTTAGTACTAATGCTTTGGAGCTTGGTGTCGACATTGGTCAGCTTCAGGCGTGTATTATGACGGGCTATCCTGGTTCTATTTCCAGTGCTTGGCAGCAAGCAGGACGGGCAGGCCGCCGTCAGGATGAGGCTGTCATTGTGCTTGTTGCGACCTCTAGTCCGCTGGATCAATATATTATTCAACATCCGGATTACTTTTTTAATCGAAATCCAGAGTCTGCTCGGATCAATGCCAATAATTTGATTATTCTCGTCGATCATATAAAATGTGCAGCCTATGAATTACCATTCCATGAAGACGATTATTTCGCTCCCGATGTTGCAGTGAATGAAATATGCACTTATTTAGCGGATGAGGATGTACTGCATTATCAAGGTGGAAAATGGTACTGGATGAATGATGCATTTCCTGCTAATAATGTAAGCCTGCGTTCGGCGTCCCAGGAAAATGTTGTTATTATTGATCAAACGGACACTGCCAAAACACATGTGATTGGTGAAATGGACCGGTTTAGCGCGATGACGTTGCTACATGATGAAGCAATTTATATTCATCAAGGTGAGCAATATCAAGTAATAGAGCTGGATTGGGATGAGAAAAAAGCTTATGTCAAGGCTGTTAGTGTCAATTACTATACGGATGCCAATCTTGCAGTACAGCTTGATGTTCTTGACATTGATAAGAGCAAACAACATCATGATCAAGCTCATGTTGCGTATGGGGATGTCACGGTTCGAGCTAAGCCAACAATTTTTAAAAAAATCCGTTTTGATACACATGACAATGTTGGGTGGGGGCCGATCCATTTACCTGAAGAAGAGACCCATACAAGTTCAGCGTGGGTGAGTTTTGCTCCGGAATTGATTGATCAATTTGGTAAGCAGCGTTTCGAACAAGCTTTGCTTGGCATTAGCCACGTCTTGCGGCACGCCGCACCGTTATTTGTGATGTGTGACCCTGTTGACTTACAAGTTGTACCAAAAATTAAAGCGTCACATAATGAACAACCGACGATTTTTATTTATGATAAGTATCCAGGTGGGATCGGGTTAAGTGATAAACTCTATGAAAATATGTCGTTCTTAATCAATGAAGTTGAACAAATGATTGATCGCTGTTCGTGTCGTGATGGTTGTCCATCATGTATTGGTACACCTGACAGTGACCAAACGGCGGGAAAATCGACGGTGCTTGCCTTACTTTCCCATATAAAGGAAGTTAAGTCTTGTCGCTGAAAAAACAACTCGCTAGATATAAACAACATTTAAAAAGACCTGGTGAAGACAAAGGAAGCCGGCCACAACCGGATGCTACGGGCAACGGCCTTCCTAAGGGAATCATGGAGGCTGCTGATCAATTGGCGGCTGACATTAAGTGGTATGACGGTCAAGCGATATTATTTAAAGAAACCATGGTTGACTTAAACGAGGTTTATAACGGGAAGCCGTTGCACACAATTTATCCTACGATTAACGAGTGGCAAAAGGTTAGTGGCGACCATCCCTTATCGGCAAAGGGTCTTTCTGCCAAGGATCTCCTATTTTTCGACACGGAAACGACCGGTCTTGCCGCCGGCGCTGGACATATGATTTTTTTATTAGGGACGGGGACCATCTTAGACCATCATCTACGAATCAGACAGTACTTCCTGCCGGGGCCAGGTCACGAGGCCGCTTTCTATCATTATTTTCTAGATGATGTCCATCAATTAGAAAACTTAGTTACTTTTAATGGAAAATCATTTGATTGGCCACGGGTCAAAACGAGACATCAGTTTGTTAAACATCAAGTTCCGCACTTGCCTGCCTTCGGTCATTTTGATCTTTTGCATGCCTCACGCCGGTTATGGAAAGATCAATTATCATCAGTTAAATTGCAAACGATTGAACAATCGGTTTTGAGCATGGATAGGGTAGGGGATGTCCCTGGTCATATGGCCCCATTTCTCTATTTCCAATTTCTTAAAAGGCCCAATGTTGCCTTGATCGAAGGCATACTACAACACAATGTTGATGATATTAAGACCTTGGTGGCTCTCTATAGTCATCTCTCAAACTTAGTCATTGATCCAGCGAGAGCAACGACAATTGAGCGATATCAGATCGGTCGGTGGCATGCTTACCTAGGAAATGTTGAAGCGGCGATTGCTTGTTTGCAGGACAATAAGTTACTTCAAAGTCATTATGAAGGTGATGCACAAAAATTGTTGGCACGCATGTATAAAAAAATTGGCGATTACCATCGCTCGTTTGATGGTTATATGCAGCTTATCCATAACAGCTGCGGCAATCCCGAAGTCTATATTGAAGCGGCAAAATTAGCCGAGCATCAATTTAATGATTATCATTTGGCGCTTAAATTAACAAGACAAGCGAGAGACTGTTGCGATTCCCAAGACCATCCGTCACAAAAGATTATGGCTGATTTAAGTCGGCGTTTCGAACGTGTCAGAAAAAAAGGTGGATTATAAGCGGTAGACTATTCCCCGGGTAAGCGCAAAATCAGCTAAAATTCGTAAATAAAGTCATGAAAATGTCAAATTTTATCGCTTCATTACGGCTTTTGCGGAATCACAAAACATTGTAAAATAGAAGTAACTTAATGACAGGAAAGGAATAGGCAGCATGGCAAAGACAATAGTGGTTTTATACTTTGTAATGGTAGGAGCTGTATTTTTGGTGATGAATACCATTTAATGGGGTTGAGGATGTAGATGGGACAAGTGTATGTGATCACGGGTTATAAGCCAAAAGAATTAGGCATATTCTCTAATCAACATCAAGGTATTGAAGTGATCAAACACGCGATAAAAATGCAACTCATTCAACTTCTTGATTATAATCTTGAATGGGTCTTGACAAGCGGACAATCTGGGGTAGAATTATGGGCATGTGATGTTGTGCTTGATTTAAAACAAGATTATCCTGAGTTGAAACTGTCTATTCTAACCCCCTTTTTGGAACAGGAATCTATGTGGCCCGATGTAGTCAAGGAACAGTACACTCGAATATTATCGACAGCCGACCATGTGGATAGTATTACCAAGCGTCCTTATGAGCACCCTTCACAGTTACGATTAAAGAATGACTTTTTGATTCGAAAAAGTGATGGACTGTTGATTATCTACGATGAGGAGACACCGGGATCGCCCGATTATTATTTGCAGCCAGCGGAAAATAAAGCGAGCCACTCCCATTACCCCATTATCACCATTAACCGGTTTGATTTGGATGTGGCCGCGCAAGATCTTCAAGAACTCGATCCTAATTATTGGAGTCAATAACGATTCTTTTGGTTGACAATAGAGTATGAATTTGAAAAAATAAACTTTATGATGAACATACGTTGAGGTGATTTTTTGGAGCAGAAAGATCACGGTTTGACGCAGTTAACTGCGAAAGAGATTTTGGAAAGAGAATTTAAAACGGGCTTGCGAGGCTATCAATCCGAGGAAGTCGATCAATTTTTAGATGTTATTATAAAAGACTATGAAGCTATGACGAATGAAATTGAAAGACTTCGTCAGGAAAATGAACGGTTAAAACAAGATATCAGTCAGCAAAAATCTGAACAACGTCGCCCAATGACCGGGCAAGGGCAGACAAACTACGATATTCTTAAACGATTGTCTAATTTGGAAAAACATGTTTTTGGCAGTCGGTTGAGTGAATGAGCTTGACGTTTACCTGTGTAACCATTATAATATAATTCTGTCATACAAGGTGATTCATGTTTAGACAATCGCTGTGTTCATTATCGGACATAGAGGAAAGTCCATGCTCGCACGGCCTGAGATGGTCGTAGTGTTCGTGCTCAGCGAAACAATAAGCTGGGGTAGCTTGATTATCAGGCTAACGGCAAGGCAATCACCTAACGCATCTTTTTGAGATGCTAAGGTGTGGTTCCTTTGAAAGTGCCACAGTGACGTAGTCCCATTGGAAACGATGGGAGTGGAACGCGGTAAACCCCTCGAGCGAGAAACTCAAAATTTGGTAGAGGAACCTTCCTGAAGGAACTAAACAGATGGAGGGGCTGATGATGCTATCATTGGCAGATAGATGATTGTCGCCGGAGGTACAAGAAGTGATTACTTCGATGGAGTACGCCGGAACAGAACATGGCTTACAGAACATGATGAACCCAAAAACTAATCTAATGACAAAGGCCCTGTTTAAGGGCTTTTTTTATTGCCAATTCTATACACAAACGTTAAGTAAAAATGATGATAGAAGGAGTTCTGACTTTGTGTCTAAAATCAAGTTGATAGCGACAACAGCTATGGGTTTGGAATCCGTCGCAAAACGGGAATTACTGAATTTAGGATATCGGGATTTTGAAGTAGAAAATGGGAAAATTACCCTTAAAGGTGATTTCAAGGATATTTGTTATTTAAATCTTTGGTTACGAACGGTTGCGCGGATTAAGTGGGAAATCGGCACATTTGAGGCAACATCATTTGATGAATTGTTTGAGAAAACGAAGGCGCTGCCATGGGCAGAGATTTTACCTGAAGATGCTGAATTCCCTGTTGTTGGAAAATCAGTTAAATCACAATTGCATAGCGTGCCCGATTGCCAAGCAATTGTGAAAAAGGCGATTGTTGAGAATTTGAAAGCGTCATACAATACGTCTTGGTTCGAAGAGAAGGGTCCATTCTATAAAATTGAAGTAGCCTTACATAAAGATCAAGCGACGTTATCCATTGACACCACCGGTCGTGGTCTGCATATTCGCGGATATCGTTATTACCATAGCGAAGCACCACTAAAGGAAACCTTGGCAGCAGCGATGATTTACTTAACCAATTGGACACCGGATAAGCCGTTTGTTGATCCGTTTTGCGGTTCGGGAACATTGCCGATTGAAGCAGCAATGATTGGGCAGAACATCGCTCCAGGATTTAACCGTGATTTCATCTCTGAACAATGGCCGAATATTGATCGCACCCTTTGGGATCGGGCGAGACAAGAAGTGGAAGATGTCGCTGACTACGATCGTGTATTAGATATTACTGGTCATGATATTGACCACCGCATGATTGAGTTATCGACAAGCAACGCCCAAGAGGTAGGCTTGCATGATGTGATTCGCTTTAAACAAATGCAAGTTACCGATTTTAACACGCAAACATCATCAGGTTATATGGTGGGCAACCCGCCCTATGGTGAACGAATGAACGAACGAAAGCAAGTCGCAGAATTATATCAGCAAATGGGGAAAGTTCTAAATGACTATCCAACGTGGTCGTTTTACTTTTTAACATCTCATCCTGACTTTGAAACATTGTTTGGACGTCAGGCTTCAAAAAAAAGAAAACTATTTAATGGAACAATCGAAACCCATTATTATCAATTTTTCGGAAAAAAGTCACCCAAGTCATAAATATCTTGGGATGGGCAGGAATTCAGCTATAAGTAGCGAAAGGTTATTATCATAAGGAAAAGTATAAGTAGGTGAATGGGATGGCCAATATTCGAGAGATTGAACAACAATACTTTGATTATGTTAATAAATTGCAACATTACGAAGAAGCCAGCGGTGTTCTAAACTGGGATTTGCGCACCGGTGCTCCGAAAAAAGGTGTTGAACAACGTTCAGAAGTGATCGGAACACTTTCGGAAACCATTTATAACATGCAAACATCGGATCAAATGAAGGCGTACTTAGATGCCCTTGAAACGCCCGATGTGCAATCGGAGTTATCGGACATCACGAAAAGGTCTGTAGCTGAATCAAGAAAAGATTATAATTTGAATGTTAAAATTCCAGCGAATGAATTTAAAGAATACGTTATTTTGCAATCAAAATCAGAAAATGTATGGGAAGAAGCCAAGGAAAAATCCGATTTTTCCTTGTTGCAGCCCTATCTTGAGAAATTAGTTGAATTCAAAAAACGTTTCGCGGACTACTGGGAACCTGAAGGCTCACGATATGATGCTTTATTAGATATGTTTGAGCCAGGCGTCAAAGAAACCGACATTGATCGTGTTTTCAATGAGCTGCGTGAGCATATTACACCGCTTGTCCAAGCGATTTCGGAAGCTGGTAACAAACCGGAAACCCAGTCTTTACAAAAGTCGTTTCCCGCTGCAAAACAGCGAGCTTTTAGTGAATATATTCTTAATGAAATGGGCTATGATTTTGCAGCAGGGCGGCTTGATGAAACGTCCCATCCTTTTGCAACCGGATTAAACCGTGGCGATGTTCGTGTGACAACGAATTATAATGAAAATGATTTCCGTCTAGCTGTTTTTGGTACCATTCATGAAGGCGGCCACGCGCTTTATGAACAGAATATTGGTGGAGAACTTGAAGGCACACCTTTGGCTGGCGGAACTTCAATGGGTATTCACGAGTCCCAGTCCCTGTTTTTTGAGAACTTTGTCGGTCGAAGTTATGGTTTTTGGAAGCGATACTACGACGATTTTAAAACCTACACAAACGGTCAATTTAATAACATGGGGCTTGATGATTTTTATCGTTCCATTAATGTGGCTGGTCCATCGTTTATACGTATTGAGGCGGATGAATTAACCTACCCTCTCCATATAATTGTTCGTTTTGAACTTGAGCGGGCTTTGTTTAGGGACGAAATTACAGTTGCTGATCTTCCAGGGTTGTGGAATGAGAAGATGGCAGAGTATTTAGGTATTCGACCCCAATCAGATCGGGAGGGCGTCTTGCAAGATATTCATTGGTCCGGAGGAGAATTTGGTTATTTTCCTTCGTATGCCTTAGGTTATCTTTACGCAGCTCAATTTAAGCATACAATGGATCAAGAAATTGACGTTGAACAACACTTGGAAAAAGGGAACATCGCGCCCGTTAGAGAATGGTTAACACAGCATATTCATCAATATGGTGCCATGAAAAAACCGAAAGAAATTTTGCGTGATGTAACCGGTGAGCCGATGAATGCCAAATACTTAATAAATTATTTAACGAATAAATACAAAGGGATTTATCAATTATAAACGGTGCATCCGTTTTATAGGGAGGTATCTTCTTGACAGTTGTCAATCCCGACCATGAAGATATTCAAACGATTTTATATCAGGCGAAACGCATTGCTGTTGTTGGATTATCTGATAAACCCGAGCGTACGTCCTATCAAGTAGCAAAATATATCCATGACGCTGGATACGACATTATTCCCGTTAACCCTAATGTGGATCAAGTCTTTGGTTGTAACGCTGTTTCCAAATTAGAGGACATACAGGGTCATGTGGACATTGTCAATGTCTTTCGAAGAAGTGAATACTTACTTGATGTAGCCAAAGAAGCTGTGTCTATTGATTTTGATGTTTTCTGGGCACAGTTGGGTTTAGTGAATGAAAAAACGTATGATTTCTTGCAAGAGCATGACAAAACGGTGATTATGGATCGATGTATAAAAATTGAACATACCGGTCTATAATGGTTGGTACTCACCCCATCTGTTCGATTAGATGGGGTGTTTTTTTCACCACCCGTGGTTTTATAAAATAAAATAAAAAATAAAGTCTTTTAAGGAAACAGGCGTTCTGATATTCTTGTATATAGAGCTTTCAGAAGAACTGAGCGGAGACTTCCTGCTACGCTAAGTACTACCATATCATTTTAGCAGGGAAGTAAAGTCGACGTCGTAAAAATGATTGCAGAGGGAGCACTTCCCCGCTACGCTAAGTACTACCATATCATTTTAGCAGGGAAGTAAAGTCGACGTCGTAAAAATGATTGCAGAGGGAGAACGATGACTTTGACAAATATGATGAATCAATATAATGATGATTCCATTCAAATTTTGGAGGGGCTTGAGGCCGTTCGAAAACGACCGGGAATGTATATAGGCTCAACTGATGCCAAAGGGCTACATCATTTAGTTTTCGAAATTGTTGATAACTCGGTTGATGAAGCATTGGCAGGTTACGGTGATGTTATAGATGTGCACGTACATAATGATCAAAGCATCAGCATTTCTGATTATGGCCGGGGAATGCCTACAGGTACCCACCGAACAGGCAAACCGACACCTGAAGTGATTTTCACCATTCTTCATGCCGGTGGTAAGTTTGGACAACAAGGCGGATATAAAACGAGTGGCGGTTTACATGGTGTTGGTGCGTCTGTTGTTAATGCGTTATCCGAGTGGTTAGAAGTGACGATTTTCCGTGATGGTCAAAAATACCGGCAGCGATTTGAGAATGGCGGACGTCCGGTGACCACACTTGAGCATAAAGGGAATACGAGGAAGTCAGGAACAACGATTCATTTTAAACCAGATCCTACAATTTTTACTAACACAACATTTCATCATGAAACATTAAGTGAACGTCTACGAGAGGCCGCTTTTCTTCTAAAAGGGGTAGCAATCACTCTGAAAGATGACCGTACAGAGGAAGCGGAGACCTATCAATATGAGTCAGGTATCCAAGCCTTTATTGACTACTTAAATGAAGACAAAGATACGTTGCACGCAGTGGCTGCATTCGAAGGGAATAGTAACGATATTGAAGTTGACGTTGCTTTTCAATTTAATGATGGTTATGCTGAGAATATTCTATCATTCGTTAATAATGTTCGGACCAGAGATGGAGGAACACATGAATCCGGATTTAAAACAGCTGTCACCCGTGCTTTTAATGATTATGCCCGTAAGACAGGTCTGATTAAGGAAAAGGATAAAAACTTGGATGGCAGTGATATTCGTGAAGGATTTACAGGTATTGTGTCGGTTAGAGTCCCTGAGGCTCAGCTGCAGTTTGAAGGGCAAACGAAAAGCAAGTTAGGTACAAGTGAAGCACGTTCAGCTGTTGATACGATTGTTTCCGAGCAGTTAACTTACTTTTTAGAGGAAAACCCAAAAGTGAGTGAAATGTTGATTAAAAAAGCTGTTAAAGCTCAACAAGCTCGGGAGGCGGCAAGAAAAGCGCGAGAAGATGCCCGCAACGGTAAGAAAAATAAGAAAAGAGAATCGGTGTTAAGTGGAAAATTGACACCAGCAGCATCCAAAAACAGAGAGAAAAATGAACTATATCTTGTTGAAGGCGATTCAGCTGGTGGATCGGCGAAACAAGGCCGCGATCGTAAGTTTCAAGCGATTCTGCCACTTCGGGGAAAAGTCATCAACACAGAAAAGGCTAAACTCGGTGATATCTTTAAAAATGAAGAAATCAACACAATTATTCACGCGATTGGTGCTGGTGTTGGCGCAGATTTCAATTTAGAAGACTCCAGTTATGATAAAGTCGTGATTATGACAGATGCCGATACGGATGGGGCTCATATTCAGGTGTTGCTCTTAACATTTTTCTACCGTTATATGCGTTCATTGATTGAATCCGGAAAGGTCTTCATTGCTTTGCCGCCGCTTTATAAAGTCAGCAAAGGCAGTGGGGCGAAACAAAAGGTCGAGTATGCTTGGAATGAGGACGGTCTTCAGGCCGCCATCAAAGAGGTTGGAAAAGGTTACGCGATACAAAGGTATAAAGGCTTAGGTGAAATGAACGCTGAGCAACTTTGGGAAACGACGATGAATCCAGAGACGCGCACCTTGATTCGGGTGAAAATTGACGACGTCGCCCGTGCAGAACGCCGGGTTTCTGTCTTGATGGGGGATAAAGTTGATCCCCGTCGAAAATGGATTGAATCCCATGTTGCATTTGGTTTGGATGAAGAAACAAATATACTTGAAAACGAAAACTTGTCTGTGACTGAAATAGAGGGGGATCAGTAACTTATGGCAAACTCAGAGAAGTTGTTGGATCTTCCATTGGAAGAAGTGATCGGTGATCGATTCAGTATTTACAGTAAATATATTATCCAAGAACGGGCTTTACCGGACGTTCGCGATGGATTGAAGCCGGTACAGCGGCGGATTCTTTACGCGATGAATCAAGACGGGAATACATCTGAAAAGCCTTATCGTAAAGCTGCGAAAACGGTTGGTAATGTCATCGGAAATTATCACCCCCACGGTGATACATCTGTTTATGATGCGATGGTTCGTATGAGTCAGGAATGGAAAGTGCGCAATCTTCTCGTAGAAATGCATGGAAACAACGGGAGCCTTGATGGTGATCCACCCGCAGCCATGCGTTATACGGAAGCGCGCTTGGCCCCCATAGCTTCACAATTATTAACAGATATAGACAAAGAAACTGTCGATTTTGTTCCCAACTTTGATGACACTATCAACGAACCGATTGTGTTACCAGCTAAATTCCCTAATTTACTCGTGAACGGGTCAACGGGTATCTCCGCGGGGTATGCGACAGATATTCCACCGCATAACTTGTCAGAAGTCATTGATGCGACCATGATGCTTATTGATCAACCTAACGCTGATTTGGCGCAAGTGATGACCGTGTTGAAAGGTCCCGATTTTCCGACTGGTGGTATTGTCCAAGGCAAAGAAGGAATTGAAAAAGCCTACCGCACTGGGAAAGGCAGAATTGTCGTTAGAGGGAAGGCAGAAGTCGAAAGCCTTCGCGGCGGTCGTGAGCAGATCATCATTGATGAACTCCCGTATGAAGTCAATAAGGCGAATATGGTTAAAAAGATGGAAGAATTGCGTCTTGATCGAAAAGTCGAAGGTGTCGCAGAGGTTCGCGACGAAACGGATCGAACCGGAACGCGAGTCATTATTGAATTGAAAAAAGACGGTGATGCCGAGGGTGTTTTAAACTACTTTTATAAAAATACTGATCTGCAAATCACGTATAATTTCAATATGGTGGCTATACGGAATAAAACACCGCAAATCATGGGATTAATGGACATCCTGAAATCTTATATTGATCACCAAAAGGATGTTGTAACAAAACGCAGCCGCTATGAGTTGAATAAAGCAAAAGATCGTCAGCACATTGTTGAAGGTTTGATTAAGGCCGTCTCTATTCTTGATGACGTGATTCAAACGATCCGTGCCTCCAAAGATAAAAAAGATGCGAAACAAAACTTGATGGACGCTTATAGCTTTACAGAAGCGCAGGCGGAAGCAATTGTTAACTTGCAACTGTATCGTTTAACGAATACAGATATTCAAACACTGGAGCAAGAAGCGGAAGAACTGAATCAAACCATTGAAAGATTAGAAGCGATTTTGAACAGTGAATCGAAACTTAAATCAGTCATCAAGCAAGAGCTTAAGCAAGTGAGGAAAGCGTATGGGGACGAACGCCGAACGAAGATTGAGGATGAGATTGAAGAGATTAAAATTGACCTGGAAGTCATGGTCGCACCTGAAGATGTCATGCTTTCCTTGACAAAAGAAGGTTACATCAAGCGATCCAGTCTACGGTCTTATATGGCAAGCAACGGTGAAGACGCCCCCATGAAGGATACGGACCGTATGCTATTGAAAGAAGAAATCAATACAACCGATACGTTATTAGTCTTTACTAGCAAAGGAAACTATCTTTATTTACCTGTACACAAAATACCGGAAAAGCGTTGGAAAGAACTAGGTCAGCATTTAGCGTACCTTGTGCCTATTGATCAAGATGAAAGTGTCGTGCATGCGATTAAGGTTCAAGAATTCTCTGAGGATCATTATTTAACGTTTATCACACGAAATGGACAAGTAAAACGAACCCCACTAGCTGATTACAAAGCGCAACGACATGCCAAACCGTTAATGGCTTTACGTCTTAAGAATGACGATGAATTAATTGATATTCATCTCACAGATGGTGATCATGATTTGTTGCTTATGACCCGGTACGGTTATGCGCTATGGTTTCATGAAGGAGAAGCCAAACTCGTAGGTCAGCGGGCGGCTGGTGTCAAAGGGATTCAACTAAAAGATGAAGATTACGTCGTGGGTGCAAAAACATTTGGCGTCGGGCAGCGCCCGAATCTTGTGATAGCAACTCAACGTGGTGCGATAAAAAAGATGGCCATTTATCATACGTTGGAAAAATCATCACGCGCTAAAAGAGGTGCATTGAGCCTGCGTGAGTTGAAAAAACAACCTCACCGCATCGCTGGTATTGCTTTAGTCTACGGTCAAGAAACGATTCATCTACAAACTGAGAGCCTTGAACAAGTCGATGTTGCTGTGGATGAATTGCGTACGAATGACCGCTTGAGCAATGGTCATTATGTCTTGGACCAGGACCAATCAGGGGAAGTTCAGGAACTTTGGTTAACTTATCCTGACAATCAGGAAAAATAAAGACGATATTTCATCTAAAGAAGGTGTTCTAAAACGAGCACCTTCTTTTTTTATGCTTTGATATATATGTATAAAATGCCTCATGATGTAAAATAACTAAATTGATAAATGGAAAGGACGGTTAAATGATGTTCTTTAATAACAAACGCAAAGAAAATGATAAAAAAAGCTTGCAAGAGTTAATGAAAAGAGCAAGCCGTTCTTTTGACTTCACCCAATACACATATCAAGCGGGTCAACATAAGGTTTGGATTTATTATTTAAGAACGCTAATCAATAATGAGACACTTAATAGAAGTGTATTACCTTATTTACATAAAAAGGTTGACTCGTTTGAAAGTTTCGTTAATGTCATTCCTATTGAAGATATCAAGGTGACTAATGATGTAGATAAGATAAAGGCAGAATATTTACGTGGTAAAGTGATTATACAAGAGGATCGGGAAAACGGAAATTGTCTCATCATTAATATTCCAAAAAATGAAAGCCGACAAATTAGTACATCAGAAGTTGAATTTTCGGTTGTGGGGCCCAAGGAATCTTTTATTGAGAATATGGACACGAATATTAATTTGATTCGCAAACGATTGCCTTTACCACAGTTAGAATTCAAAGAAATGACCATTGGTAAATTGACGAAGACAAAAGTTTCTGTCTGTTATATCAAAGGTATCGCCAATGACGAGAATATTAACACCATTACGCAAAGATTAGAAGACCTAGAGTTTGATCAAATCAATGATAGCACCTATCTTATGCAACTGATTTCGGACCACTCGTCATCCATTTTTCCATTATTCATTAATACGGAACGGCCAGACAGGGTGGCGGCAGTTCTTGCAGAAGGTAAAGTATGTGTGTTAACCAGTGGATCACCTTCTGTCTTAATTATGCCGACCACCCTTACCGAGTTTTTTTCAGCCGTTGAGGATTATTATATTAATTGGATTATGGGAACAGCCTTCCGAATCATCCGATTATTCTCTGTAATGTTTTCAATATTTGCGACGCCGCTTTATGTTGCGGTTCTAACGTATCACTTTGAAATGGTTCCCAAGGACTTATTAAGCACATTGATATCGTCACGGGCAAACATTCCGTTTCCGCCTATACTGGAAGTCTTATTTTTGGAGTTAACGATTGAGCTTCTTCGTGAGGCAGGAGCAAGATTACCGACAAAAGTCGGACAAACACTCGGTATTGTGGGTGGGATCGTCATCGGTCAGGCATCGGTGGAGGCGGGTTTGACAAGTAATATTTTGTTAATTGTTGTGGCTTTAGCCGCCCTAGCTTCATTTACAACCCCGATTTATAAAATGGCCAATACCATCCGTTTATTGCGTTTTCCGTTTGTTATATGTGCACAAATATGGGGACTTGTCGGTATTATGATCGGTTTGGCTTTTCTACTCACGCATCTCATACGCTTGGAATCATTAGGTCGACCTTATATGGAACCCATTTATCCATTAAGACTCTCGGATGTGAGTGATGCGATATTACGAATGCCATTCAGTCGGTCGACACGTCGTCCGATGCTTATGAGGCCGAAAGATCGAAACCGTGTGAATTCGAAGCGTGCTGCCAAAAGGAAAGACATCGACGAGTAATCATTCAATGCAATGGGAGGAAGACTGATGGGCAAGGTACATGTTCCGGAAAACAGACAAGTGTCTGGGTTTTACTTATTCTATCTCATTCATACGATGCAAGCCGGTGTCGGTATGCTTGGTTATCAGAAATATGTGACCGATGTCTCCGAAAATGATGCTTGGATATCTGTTTTGATTGCGGGATTGTCCGTTAATGTGATTCTCTTTTTTATGTTTAAGCTATTAGACAAACATAAAGGTGATCTCGTTGAGGTGAATCGTCTTTATCTAGGAAAGTGGATTGGTGGGCTAATCAGTACGATTTATGCTGTTTATTTTATAACGGTGGGTGTGACTGTCTTAAGAACCTACACAGAAATTGTTCAAGTTTGGGTGTTTCCGAAGTTAGGAACAAGCTTTTTTGTGTTAACGATTCTTTTATTAATATATTATATCGTTTCCGGTGGATTTCGCATCGTCAATGGTGTCGTCTTTCTTGGTGTTGCTGTACCATTTTGGCTGCTTGTGATTTTGTTTTTTAATATTCCATTTTCAGATTTCACCTCAATTTTTCCAGTTTATGATCACTCAACCACAACGATTTTAAAGGGATCAAATGTGGCATTGTTAAATTATTTGGGGTTTAGCTCACTGATGATCTTTTATCCTTTTATTAAAGATGGAAATAAATCAAAAAAATGGGCTCACTTAGGGGCGGTTTTAACCACAGCGGCTTATACATTAATTATTGTGGTAGCCATTGCTTTTTTCAGTGAAGGGCAATTGAATGATACTTATTGGGCTACTTTAAGTCTTGTTAAATACGTGCAATTTCCGTTTCTTGAACGGCTGGAGTTTATTTATATCTCATTTTGGTTATTAATTGTCCTGCCTAATATAGCTGTTTCATTTTGGGCGGCAAGCCGGATATTGAAAAGAGTCTATCCTATCAAACAAAAGCATGCACTTATTTTAATATTGATTCTTTCAATGATCGGTTCAGTCTTAATAACCACACGTCAGGGGATCAGTCAATTGAACACACAGACAGCATTATTTGGTACGATTCTCACCTATATTTATATCCCTGGCTTATTCGTGTTGTCACTGATTTTTGGGAAAGGGCGGACGAAGGAATGATTCGTATTGTTATCATTATCCTGACATGTTTGATGTTATCTGGCTGTGTCCAACAGAGAATTCTCGACCAAGTTCAATCCGTTCACAGTGTGGCTTTTGACTATGTCGATGATGACAGCGTTAAGGGAACGCTCACAATGCCAAAATTCAACCCAGACAAAACCGTTGATATATCTGTATTTCAAAAAGTAAGTCCATCGAACGAATCGTTTAGATTAAGTGCCAATAGCGCTTCACCCAAAGCCATTACAAGTGGCCAAGCCCGGGTGGCATTATTTGGACAAGAACTTGCAGAAAATGGTGTTGTTCATACAATTAATACTTTATACAGGGATCCAAGTGTGGGGACAAGACTCTATTTAGCCGTAACGGAAGGTAAAGCGGGTAAGTTCCTGGAAAAAAGTTACCCATTAGCAGATTCACCATCGTTATATATTTCTGATCTTATTAAACAGAATATTAATGGGGATAATCTGCCGAGAACCGATCTGCATTATTTTGTGAATCAGTATTACGATCCTTTTCAAGATCCATTTTTACCCCTGCTTAAATTAAGTGAAGATAAAGTTAATGTTGTAGGTCTAGCGATATTTGATGGGTATAAATATGTCGGGAAAATCAATATGCATCAGGCCTATGTTTTCAAGTCAATGCTTCATGATTCCGATTCTGGGAAATATCCGATCAAATTTGGTGATTATAGCCGTCCTAATACAGCTGTTGTCGAAACCTTGGAATCTAAACGAAAGCGGAAGGTTAAGATGACATCAGGCACTCCCGTTTTCGATATTACTATCAAGATAAGAGGAAAAATTAATGAAAACATTAAGGATATTAACTTAAAGGATCCTAAGACAATAAAGAAAGTTGAAAAGGAAATGGAAGATTCGGTTAAGAAGAATGGATTAAACATGCTTAAAGTTCTTCAGGAAAAGCATGTGGATCCACTCGGCTTTGGAAGTGATCTTAAGCATCAGGTGAGAGGTATTGATAGTTCCGAGTGGCGTGATGAATTATATAGTCGTGCTCAGTTTAACATTCATGTAAAAGTTAATATTGTCCAAACAGGAATCACTGAATAACGGCTGTTCTGTATCGGGTTGATTTTAAGCAACATTGCCATATCATCAATAGACTTGTGCTTTTTTGTAAAGGTCATCGAGCCTGTCTCATATATATAATTAAAAAGCACTGAAAGGATCTTTTGATGATAAAAAAAGCCACAGCAATCTTATTGGCAAGTATGATATTGGCGATGGGCATCGATGGTTTCATTGTTCCCTATCAACTTCTGGATGGCGGTATGATCGGCATTGGTTTAATTATTAAATATACATTTGGCTTTCGGCCTGGTTTGACGATTTTGTTCTTCAGCTTACCGATCTACATTTTTATTTTTTTCTATCGGCGTCGTTACTTTTATAATAGTTTACACGGTTTACTTATCTCATCGTTTTTTATTGATTTGTTTGCGCCGTTACGAGGCCAGTTTCATTTGCCATTAATCATGAGCGCGATTCTAGGAGGTCTGTTAGTCGGTATTGGTATCGGTACCTTGCTTCGATTTGAAACAAGTACCGGTGGCCTTGATCTGCTGGCCTTATTTATTGCTGACAAATGGCCGTTAAATGTAGGGATTATTATACTTATAATGGATGCGAGCATCTTAATAATCGGTTCGGAGACAGCAGGGATTAACCTAGCCTTTTCTACTGTGATTGTATGTTTAGCCGGATTAATGACAACGCTATTAACAGTGAAATCAGATTCTCATTCTTAATTCTATCAGATGAGTCATAATCACAAAGACTAGCTAATATATATGTCTTAATAGAATTCATAGCCAGAGTATGAGAAAAGGAAGATGCTCATGTTTCAACCGATAACCCCTCAACAAAATGCGCCGCTTCGAAAAATTTCCGGTTTATTTATAGCTTTTCTTGTCGGCATCTTTATCATTTGCGGGATTTTATCGTCACAAATGCTGAACAACGTCTTGTTTGTCGGAAAGATTAACCAAGCCTTAACCGAATTGAAAGCGGAGTTTATTGTTGATTGGATGAGTGCGGAGAATCCTTATTTAGCAGAAATATTACCTGCAAACTATCAAGAAAATAGCTTTTCGCAGCAAGCATTAACAGCCGTAACGAATATTAATTTTCAAGATGAACGGAGCTTTCTTGGCAATGAATTACCTGGCTTCTCAATATTTGATACAAAAATTTTGGCAGCTGGCCAAGGGACCGATTATACCAATATTCCTGTTGAATCACCGCCACCGATGGAATATATTAAAGATCAGCGTAATCAAGCTGGAAATCAAGAACAGAATGATGAGAAGCAACCGCCCGTACAATCGGAAGATGTTCAGGGGGCGAAGGTCTTTATGTATCACACGCATTCTTATGAAGCGTATCTTCCTTTATTAGGGTTAAAAGGTGCTGATAGCGCCGCTAAAGCTTCATCTAATGACGCTAGTAAGAGTGTTTTACATGTGGGAAAAATGTTGAAAGACCAGTTGTCCCAAAAAGGGGTCAAAGCAGTTCATGATCAAACTTATGTGCCACGCATATTGAAAGAACATAAAAATTGGGATTGGTATGATTCTTACCAAGCTTCAAGAACTGTTGTGAAGCCGGCGATTAATAGTAAAACGGACTATGACCTATTGATCGATATTCACCGGGATTCACAAAGAAAAAAAGAGACCACAGCAACGATTAATGGTGAAAAGTATGCTCGAGTATCATTCATATACGGTGAAGCCCATAATGGTTACCAGAAGAATCTTAGTGTTATGAAAAAGTTGAATAAACAGCTCAATGATCAATATCCGGGTTTGAGTCTCGGGGTTTTCGGAAAAGGAAAAACAGAAGGGAACGGGATCTATAATCAAGATTTAGGATCCAATGTAATTTTGATAGAAATTGGCGGTGTTGATAACACAGAAGCTGAACTCAATCGAACGGTTGAAGCTCTATCTAATGTGTTTAGTGAATATGTGAAACAGGCTGAACATATATAATTGACGAATAGACACAGTTCGGATACAATTTGTTCATACAAAACAACCCCTGTCAATGAATGGCGGGGGTTTGTTTTGAATTCTTGTCAGACGGAGTGACACCAATGAAAATGTCGATCTGTATTGGCCTGTTTGGCATGGTAGGCGCATCAATGAGGTATGTTATCAGTCTTTGGTTGAATGTGTCAGCTTACGGTTTTCCTTATGGCACATTACTGGTCAACTTAACCGGTTGTGTCCTGCTCGGATGGTTAACCTCTTATATCAAAAAGCTTGATGTATCCGATTATATTAAAAATGGTGTCGGTACTGGTTTGCTTGGTTCATATACCACTTTCTCAACGTTGAGTACTGAGACCGTGCAATTATTCTATGATTCGTGGCCATTAGCCTTTGTTTATATTCTTTTCAGTGCTCTAGGTGGTTTAATTGCGGCGTATATGGGTTACAAACTCGGCGAGCGCCATTATCGGAATCATAAAGAGGTGCAACATCAATGATGGGTTGGATAGGCCTTTGTATAGGAGCTTTTTTTGGTGCGATTGGACGATATTTATTAAGTCGTTGGAATAAAGGGAGAATGATTCCATTAGGCACACTAGCTGCTAATCTGATTGGGTCGCTTTTGCTTGGAATCGTTATTGCCTTGCCATTATCTATGGAAACTCGTTTAATGTTAGGCACAGGTTTCATGGGATCGTTAACGACTTTTTCGACGTTTAATGTGGAGAACATAGAAGGGATGTTAAAAAAACATTGGCGCCAAATGGTGCTTTATATGACACTCACTTTTTGTCTTGGCCTTATTCTGGCCTTCATTGGTATGAGGATTGGGCAATTTATGATTAGCATCTTTTGACATCTTTCTGACAACTATGTTAACAATGGCTTTTATGATTCACGGTAGCAGGTAATCATGATATGGTACAATTGATTAAGTGGGTTTTTGAGTCTTAGGAGGCACTACACCAATGGATGAACAAAAGCGAAAAAAAATATACATGAGTAAAAATCGTCGGCTGGTGATCCGAACGATTATACTTATCCTTTTGGTTGCGGCAATTAGCTATACAATCTATGAAATTTTCACCAATGAAGAGCCCGTTAAAGCCGATGATATGGCACGTGATTTTACGCTTAAAACGGCTGATGACGAGAAGCTCCAGTTGTCTGATTATCGGGGCAAAGGGGTGGTATTGAATTTCTGGGGAAGTTGGTGTGATCCTTGTAAACGGGAAATGCCGCACTTAAATGCTGCTTATCATAGCGATAAAGTGAATGATGTTGAAATTATTGCAGTCAATATTGAAGAATCTTCCTTAACCGTTAAACAATTTGTTGACCGTTACAAACTGGACTTTCCGGTTCTCATGGATCGGGATGGTATCGTAAAGGATGCTTATGGTATCAAACCAATACCAACGACCTTTTTTATTAACCCTCAAGGTAAGGTCGTTAAAGTTAAGAAGGGAGAAATGACAAGTACTCAAGAAGTGTTAAATTATATGAAAGAGATTCAACCATAATCGTTCCGGGAGGGTTTTAAAATGGGTGTCAACGTCAATGCTTTTTTGGCATTTGGTGCGGGGTTACTATCATTTGTATCACCATGTACCTTACCCCTCTATCCGGCCTTTTTGTCCTACATTACCGGTTTATCAGTTGATGAATTGAAACAAAAGGGCATTATTCAAAAGCGTGCTTTATTACATACATTGTTTTTTCTCATTGGGTTTTCAATTGTCTTTTCGGCTTTCGGATTTACGTCTACATTAATCGGACAGTTTTTATTTAAAAACATGGATATTTTTAGACATATTGGTGCTGTTCTCATCATAATCATGGGGTTGATGATTCTTGGCGTCTTTACTCCCCAGTTTCTGATGCAAGAGCGCCGGTTATCATTTAAGAATCGTCCAAGCGGTATGATTGGTTCGGTATTGATTGGAATGGGGTTTGCAGCTGGATGGACCCCGTGTGCCGGTCCGATATTAGTAGCCGTATGGGGAATGGCAGCCACACATCCGAGTATGGCCTATTTTTATATGTTTCTATATGTGATCGGCTTTGCGATTCCTTTCTTTTTACTGGCATTCTTCATTGGAAAATTACAGTGGATTCAGCGACGCTCACAAACATTTATGAAAGTCGGCGGAATCATCATGATAATCCTTGGTATCATGTTATTTTTTGATTGGTTAAGTTTAATAACGGTCTATTTAAGTAAGCTCACAGGTTTTCAAGGTTTGTAAAGTGAAGGTGTGATGATGGTTTGAATAAAAAATGGATTCTAATTTTTGTGGTAGCCGCAGCCGTCATTTTTATTACAATTTACTTGAATCAGTATAATGATGCGTTGGGTTCCGATGATACCAATGCCGGTAAAGATGAATCATTGTCGACCCAAACGTCATCAAGTCAGCCTTCCAAAAAGGAAGCCGCACCACAGGTGACGCATCCCGCGCCCTCGTTTCATCTGGAAACAGTTGATGGAGCAAAGTCGTACAGTTTAGAGGATGCCAAGGGCAAACCCTTGATTCTCAATTTTTGGGCATCATGGTGTGGACCTTGCCAAGACGAAGCTTCAGGCTTTCAAGGGTTGTATCAGAAATATAAAGATGATGTACAGATTTACGGCATTAATCTAACTCAAAAAGATAACGTCAAGGCCGCCAAACAATTTATGAAAACCTATGATTTATCGTTTCCCGTATTAATGGATAAGAAGGGAAAAGTGTCGGAAAAGTATTGGATCAGACCCATTCCAACAACGTTTTTTATTGATGCTGATGGCACCATTGTTTATGTCCATAAAGGTTATTTAAAGGAACAAAAGCTGGAAAGGCTGATTCAGCAGTTAATTGGATAAAATAATAAAGCCCAAAAAAACCCGTGAACAATTGTTCACGGGCCTTTTATTAATGTTTGTTATCAGCTTTCTGCTTCTTACTATTACTATTGTTGGCTGCGTTATCTTCGTCATTAAAACGGAGAAGATCACCGAAAATGACGTTATCTGAGAGATTTAACTCATGTCGAGCTTCCTTGATGAACGGTTGACAAGACTTAATATCAACTTTTTTGCCTTTAAGTTTCTCGCCATCCTGTTTTTCATAACAAATCTCATGCTTGGCAGAATAGACATATTGGTCAGTCGCAAAACTTCCATCACGGAAAATCGTGAAATCCCTATGTTCAGGTGAGAATAGGGAAGAGCCAAACGCAATATCGTCTTCAGCCTTAACCCCTAATAAGTTAAGAATCGTACTTTTCAAGTCAATTTGACCGCCAACGGTATGCATGACCTTTGATTGTTTCCCGTCCATTCCAGGAATATGAATAAAAAGCGGGACCTCTTGTAATTGTTGATGACGATATGGAGTAATTTCATCAACACCAAGAATTTTGGTCATGGCTTTATTATGATTCTCTGAAATACCATAATGATCACCGTAAAGAATGATAATGGAGTCATCATATATTCCAGCGTCTTTTAATTTTTGGAAGAACTGTTTTAACGCTTCATCTTGATACCGCGCTGTTTGAAAATAGCGATTCACGACACCATCATTCGTATTAGCTGGTTCAATCGATGCCTCTCCAGGATCCAGTGGAAACGGGAAGTGATTAGACAGTGTAAGAAATTTAGAATAAAACGGTTGCTCAACATCCTTTAACATAGGTACAGCTTGTTTAACAAAAGGTTTATCCTTCAGACCATAGTTTAACGTATTATCTGGTTTCATGTTAAAATATTTTTCCGAATAAAACTTGTCATAACCCAAGGTTTGGTACATAATGTCGCGATTCCAAAAACTTGCATGGTTGCCGTGAAAAGAGACGGACTGATAACCCTGTTTATCTAAGATTTCCGGTGTAGCGTTGTATTCATTCGACGGATAGTTCATGAATACAGATCCGCCTGGTAACGGATATAATGAATTGTCAATTAGGAACTCAGCGTCGGATGTTTTACCTTGTCCCGTATTATGGTAAAAATTATCAAAATAGAATACTTTGTCCTTCAAATCATTTAGAAACGGTGTGACCTCTTTGCCGTTTAGCTTGTAATCAATTAAGAAGTTTTGTGTCGATTCCATTGATACTAAAATCACGTTCTTATTCTTAGCAGCACCAAAAAACTTGTCACTGGGTTGAACATCATGCGCCTTAACATAGTTCTTTACATTAACAACATCACTTGAATCCGCCAAGGCCTTTTGTGTCGATGCTTTGACATTCATGGCGATATCATAGACGTGATAATTATATAATCCAAGCAGTTTTACAAGTTTAGCGCGGTCGAAGGCGCGCGTTAGTAACTGTGATCTTTGACCTTCAGCAAGTGAAAGATTGACCATGAAAATCCCGATAGCTAAAGCAAAAATTGTCATTTGAACAGCAAACCGAGATTTTTTGGTTTGACGTATTTTCATGAAAAAAGCTAAAGCAATGACTGCAAATACGTCCAGCCAAAACATGAAATCAAAGCCATGGATTAATGATCCTGTACTGTGGCCTAAATCACCGGCGTTTTTCCACATAAAAATATCGGCAAACGTGAGAAAATCATTAAAAAAGCGGCCGTAGACAACGTTGGCGTATAGTAAGCCTGTCAACACGACTTGAATGACTATTATAGCAACGCGATGCCACACCCCTTTAAAAAATAAGCTGAATCCGAAAAAGAAGAGAGCCGAACTCAGAGGCGAAATAAACAAGATAAATGCCTGCATGCTATTTTCAATGTTTAAATCAAGAACCCAGTTAAATACGATATAAGATTTCAACCAAAATAAGAGAATGGCTATCATGAAAAAATTATACTTATTTAACCCTTTGAGTCCATTTTTGAAACCATTTTTTATTTTATCCATCATAATGCCGGTTTCCTCCTTGTCTTTCAAGGTCGACACATTTTCAACCATATGACTTATAATATGCCTTCATGAATTTCTTGTAAAGATATTTTTTTAAATAAATATTGGCAATGTCCCTCTAGAGCTTCATTTAGATTCTCCAAGCTTCATTTGATTAAAATTTATACAAACATTATAAATTGAATGGAGAATGTAATGTGTTGTAACCTTGTCCCTTATTGTATGTGTTATTAGTTGTTACGACAATGGGGTATTAAGACCTATTTTTTGTAATAATTAAAAGGAGATTCATGATTGTATACATTTATTCGTGATTTAGGATTAATGTGTGTATGTTATATCTATTATGAGGCGTAATTATAATCAATGTTCAAGGATTACTTCCTCGCTTTGTTAAGTAACGACCATATTATTTTAGTCGACACTAACCCATCTTTGTATGGTGCGAGGTAAAAATAAGAGGAGTGTTGATGTTGAAATCGCTTGAAGATCATGTTGAAGCTGGTTTAAACCTATTATTTGTCGGCTTTAATCCGTCCCTAAAGTCTGGTGAAACGGGTCATCACTATGCGAATCCGAATAATCGATTCTGGTCGATACTATATCGATCTGGTTTGACTGAGCGAAAACTAAAACCAGAGGAGGACGCTCATGTCTTAAAATATCATTATGGTTTAACGAATATCGTTGATCGTCCGACCAAAGGGGCAGAAGGGATTTCTAACGACGAATATAAGAAAGGCGCGGAAAGATTGAAGAGAAAGATTGAAACCTTGCACCCTGCCATTGTTTGCTACGTCGGTAAAGGGGTTTATCAAGCCTTCAGCGGTCGACGAAAAGTGTTATGGGGGGAGCAAGAAACTTCGATGATACCAGGGACAATCGATTTTGTTGCTCCCTCCTCCAGCGGGCTTGTCAGAATGAAATTAGATGAAATTGTGGCGATTTATCAAAAATTATTACCATTATTAGAAGGAAACAGAACGCATTAAACGTCGCCACGTTTGATTTGTGAAAGGATGTGTCTCTGATGCCGATGATGAACGGCCCATAACCGCCGACTGATAGATACTTTGTTTTTATTAATCAAACAAGCTTTCTTTTGACCCAAGGATATAGTGGTTTGGATCTCCATTGACGGTTCAAAAACATATCCCTCACCGTTAGTCAAATAACCTTTAATATTTTGCCAAAGAAGTTCCCCCATTTGTAGGGGATCCATTGCTGATAAGCTGTGGTTGGGATGTTGATTGATCGTTGCTGTCCGGCCTACTGCAAATATATAGGGATACTTTTTGACTTGTAAGGTATTTTCGATAAGTAAATAGTCATTTTGATCGGTCGGTAATTTAGCTTTTCGAAACATGTCCATTGCTTTGTCATTCATTAACCAGAGCAAGTGATCATGAGGGATCGTTTGTCCGGTTTTAGCTTGGACACCATTTAGATAAACTTCTTGAATCGGCGTGTCTAACCAGCATTCAATTCCCATCTTTCCAAGATGTTTTTCAATTTTGGAACTAATATTTGGATGATGGTTCGCCAGCAAACGGCCGTTTGCGAGTATTCTAACGGGTTCAGTCACGTGATGGCGGTGTCGCCATGCCTTAATGGCTCCAGCAAGTTCAATGGTCATTTTATCGTCACCGACAATGGATAATTCACCTTGCGTGCGTACCTTATCAATCACCTCTGGGAAGCGATAGTCTGGTTTAATTGTTAGAGCCGATTCACGCGCTCCCGTAATATTGGTCTCACCGGTTAGTGTGCCATTGTTAAATGAAATCAAATCAAAGGAAAGAACACGGCCGGTTTGGGTGAGGACCTGCTTCGTGTTCGGATCTATGGAAAGAACAGCATCTTGTAAAAAAGTGGCCTGAGCAGCTTCAGTTAAAGGTTCAATCGCTAGGCTGATATCGTCCAAAGCATCGATACCTTCAGCAAATCCTGAAAACAACCCAGCGTGGTAATGGATAGGAGACGGTGAAATTAGTGTTACTTCAGTATCGGGCAGATTTGTTTGACGCAACTGTTTTATAATATGTAAATGAGCCAGTCCAGCTCCAACTAATAATAATTGTTTCATTGTCTTCACTCACTAACTGTCCAAATGTATGATCAATCGTTGACCCTCATTATAATTTATGGTAAAAGGGTATATATACAATATTATAGTAGAAATCATGGATGGGATGCCAGTAGCTAATATGTCCCTGTTTCAGAAAGCTGGTGGTTGCTGCGAACCGGCACAGACTTATAAGCGAATTACCTCCCGGAGTGCTTCTGTGAATGATACTGAGTAACAGAAGACGGTGACAGCCGTTATATGAATGAGCCGGAGTCTTTTTTTTTGCAAAGATTCAAGAAGGATGGTACCGCGCGTATTAGCGCTCCTTATATAGGAGGGCTTTTTTTATTTGGTAAAAATGATTGTAGAAGGAGTCATGATGACAAATGGATATTATTCAAGATTTAGAGGCCAGAGGGCTTATTTATCAAACCACAGATATTGAATCGCTAAAGGAAGCTTTAAAACAACCCATTCATCTCTATTGTGGGTTTGATCCGACCAGTGACAGTTTACACGTTGGCAATCTGCTCATGATTATTACGCTTCGTCGTTTTCAAGAAGCAGGCCATTTTCCGATTGGTTTAGTTGGAGGTGGCACAGGATTAATTGGTGATCCAAGTGGTCGCACATCAGAACGACAGCTCAATGAGGAATCAATCGTACGTGAATGGGGACAGAAAATTAAAGATCAGTTATCAAGGTTTCTTGATTTCGAACGGGACAATAATCCCGCACGGGTTGTGAATAACTATGATTGGTTAGGTGGATTGACATTAGTTGAATTTTTACGGGATACAGGTAAACATTTTCCGCTTACTTACATGATGTCTAAGGATTCTGTACAGACGCGTATAGAGGAAGGTATTTCATATACTGAGTTTACGTACATGATGCTGCAATCTTATGACTACTTGAATCTTTATACCAAAGAAAAGGTTCGCTTGCAGATTGGCGGCAGTGATCAATGGGGTAATATCACCGCTGGATTAGAATTAATCCGTCGTACGGGTCATGAGGAACCGGCTTATGGTTTGACGGTCCCGTTAATCACGAAGAGTGATGGTACGAAGTTTGGCAAAACAGCGGGTGGCGCTATCTGGCTTGATCCAGAAAAGACAACACCTTATGAATTTTACCAATTCTGGTATAACACGGATGACCGTGATGTGATTCCATTTCTGAAGTCATTTACATTCCTGAGTCTGGACACCATTGCTTCTTTACAACAGGAGCAAGAAAAAACACCGGAACAGCGTCCGGCCCAGAAAGCTCTTGCTGAAGCGATGACCCGTTTCATTCATGGTGAGGACGCGCTGGAACAGGCGGTTAAAATTTCTCAAGCTCTATTTAGTGGTGACGTCAAACAATTGTCAGGTTCGGATATTGAGCAAGGTTTTAAAGATGTGCCATCCTATACCATGACTTCAAAAGAAGATGTTGGATTGCTGAATGTCCTTGTTGAGGCGGGTGTAACAGGCTCCAAACGACAAGCGAGGGAAGATATTAAAAATGGAGCGATTTATGTCAATGGTGAACGAATTCAAGATATGCAATATACGCTAACAGCCGATGATCGAATTGACGACCAGTTTATCATTCTTCGCCGCGGTAAGAAAAAATATTATCTCATTCAGTATTAAATAGAACCTCTACGGACTGTGATGCGACAGTCCGTATTTTTTTAATAAATTTATGTCTATTGAATACCCATTTTAGGGTATCCAAATACTATTGGGGATAATGGGCTACAAAAGGGTGGATGATGATAATGGCAGCTGACATGACATCAGCCGATTTAGAACAGTTAATTCGTGAAAACCGTCATTTAACGGACGAAGGGGAGTTAGCAGGATATATTCCAGAACTCGCCAAACAAGATACGTCAATTTTGGGCATGTCTATAGCCGATTTAGATGGACAAGTAATAAGTGTGGGTGACTGCCAGCATTCGTTTACATTGCAGAGCATTTCCAAAGTCATTAGTCTTATGGTGGCGCTTGTTGATCATGGTTACGATTATGTCTTTTCGAAAGTCGGTATGGAACCAAGCGGTGAACCGTTTAACTCGATTTCCAAGTTGGAAACCGTCGAAAGTCATAAACCGTTAAACCCGATGATTAATTCTGGAGCAATTGCGGTTGCTTCGATGGTTCAAGGGCAAAGCGTTGAAGACAAGTTCGAACGGGTGAGCCAATTTCTTAAAGACATGACAGGAGCAGAAACCATTGAGTTTGATCACAGTGTCTATGAATCAGAGAAACGAACAGGTGATCGTAATCGATCCTTGGCTTATTTTATGAAAAGCACAAAGGTTATTAATACTGATGTTGAGGCAGCGCTTGATCTTTATTTTCGGCTGTGTTCAATCAAGGTTACTTGCAGTGATTTAGCAAAAATAGGGGCTTTATTCGCCAATGGCGGGGTCATACCTGTTAGTAATCAAAGGTTGGTTGGTGGTGATATTATTCGCGTCGTCACAACGATTATGTTGACAGCAGGGATGTACAATGAATCAGGTGAAAGTGCCATGCGGACGGGATTGCCGGCTAAAAGTGGCGTGAGCGGCGGTATTCTGTCATTGGTTCCGAATCGAATCGGGATTGGTATCATCGGTCCTGCGATTGATCAGAAGGGTAACAGTATTGCCGGTATGAATGTTTTAGAAGCCCTGTCTTCAAAATATAACTTGCATTTATTAGAGCCTAATAACTACGTTTAACCGTTAATTAGGTATATGTCGATATATGATTGTCTTAGTATGCATATTGTATATTAATTGGATGTATGGAAAGAAGGGGGCTGTTTATGCTTTTTACGAGTCCAACGACAGGCCAAATGACTATTGACGAAGTGATGGCACAAATCAAAGCGTTTATCAATGAAGCACCTAATGATCCTTACCGAATCGTTGTGGGTACCGACTCACAGACGAGTTCACGTTCAACGTGTTTTGTCACAGCATTGATTGTTCATCGGGTGGGAAAAGGCGCCCGGTTTTATTTCCGGAAATTTAATCAGAAGCCAGTTCATCAATTAAGCTACCGCATTTACAAAGAAACAGAATTTAGCCTAATGACGGTTGAGTATTTTAAAAACAAAGGCGTGTTCACTCAGCTCTCGGAATGGCCTGTTGAAATCCATTTAGATATTGGGAATCATGGTAAGACAAGGACATTGATTAAAGAAATTGTCGGTTGGGTCACAGCGGTTGGCTATACCCCGAAAATAAAACCGGATTCTTTTGGTGCGAGTTCAGTCGCAGACAAATTCACGAAGAAGACGAGTTAAGAGGGATGTCTGCTGCAGACATCCCTCTTAAGATGATTGAGGCATTCTATGTCTTGACTGTAATACAAGCAATCTGATAAATAGACATACCGCACCCGCTGTCAACCCAATGGATAGACCAATCCAATAGCCAAAAGGTCCAAACTGTGTGTAATGAGCGATGAGATACCCCGACGGCAACCCAATCAGCCAATAGGAAATTAGAGCGACAACAAAGGTCATGTTCACGTCCTTATATCCGCGTAAGGCACCTTGGAGGGGCGCGGCTATTGCATCACTAAGCTGAAAAAAGATTGCATAGATGAGAAAATGAGCCGTCATCGTAATCACTTCAGGATTCTGTGAATAGATGCGAGCAACCGAGTCATTGAATAGATATAAGAGCCCGGAAAACATAACCGCTAACAGAACAGCAGCTCCCATACCTAAATAGCTATAATGGATCGCATCTCGATGACGCCCGGCCCCGACTTCAAAGCCAACCGCGATGGTGAGGGCCATGGAAATGCTAAACGGCGGCATATATAGAAACGATTCGAAATTAATCGCCGCTTGATGGGCGGCTAGAACAACGGTTGAGTAATCACTCATAAAAAATGTCACCGCAGAAAAAATACTCGTCTCAAAAAAGATTGAAAAACCAATTGGTAAGCCCAATTTTAGATGGTCAGACCAGGCTTTGATTGATACGCGATAGAGCTTGGTAAAAACTTGGTAGTCCCTAAACGGCTCAACCCGAATAACGATGTATAAAGCGATGATCATAATGAGCCAATAGGTTAACGCGGAAGCAGCCCCGGCCCCGACACCTCCAAGCGCCGGAGCGCCAAAATGTCCGAAGATAAACATATAATTAAGCACGGCATTAACGGGTAGAGAGACAAGGGTCATGATCATCGTCACACGCGTTTGTCCTAAGGCATCAATAAAACAGCGGATCGCAGTATAAATAAATAATGGCAAAATTCCCACAGCCAAAGTGGCTAAATAGCCTGTTGCGATTGATTGCACACTTGGTGTCACATTTAATCCTTGTAAGATTGGCTCGAGAAAGATGGTCCCCAGCCCAATAACAATTAGACCAATCACAATGGATAAGTAAATCGCCTGCAACAATGGATAGGCGACACGATCAGCATGATCTGCGCCAATCAATTGTGAGATAATAGGTGTCAAACCTAAAATAATTCCGGTCAAACCTGTAAAAATCGGCACCCACAAACTTGAACCAATGGCTACGCCTGCCAATTGGTCAGTTCCTGCCTGACCGGACATTACTGTATCGATAAAATTCATAGCATAGGTCGCTAATTCCGTAACCAGTATCGGGAGTAATATTGAAAATAATAGTTTACATTTTTCTTGAAGCGTATGAGTCTGATGCATGATTCGCCTCCTTCCCACTAACGAAGGTCGATTGAAACCCATTCATCTAGTGACCATCAGGATTATAGCATAGGTCATTTTGCAAAAGCCATATCGGAAAATTTATGTTCATATGCAAATGATGATATAATAAGGGACGCTAGACAAGTGAAAAGGTCAAGTGGGAGGTTAAGATCATGTCAACACATAAGCCATTATATTATAAAGATGCTTACATAACGGCCTTTGACGCCCATATCACCAAGCAAGGTCAAGATGACGACGGCAGATCATTTGTCATCTTAGATGAAACAGCTTTTTACCCAACGGGCGGGGGTCAACCGCATGATATAGGAACTTTAAACGGCATTAAAGTTATTGATGTTGATAAGACGGCAGAAGGGATTCGGCATTATTTGGAAAAACCTTTGCCAGAGGATCATACTGATGTCAAAGGCTTGATTGATTGGGAGCGGCGCTTTGATCATATGCAGCAGCATAGTGGGCAACATATTTTATCAGCTGTGTTTGCCGATGAATTTGAAATGCCGACGATTGGCTTTCATTTGGGGGAAACCCATGTCACGATTGACTTAGACACAGATCATTTAGAGGAAGACCAAGCACAGGAAGCGGAACGTCTTGCCAACGACATTGTGTTTGAGAACCGTGCCATAGTGACAAAGTGGGTGAATCAGGATCAAATCCCAGATTACCCTTTGCGTAAAATCCCTGAAGTCGACGGTCAATTGAGGTTGGTCGTCATTGAAGGGATCGACTATAATGCTTGCGGCGGAACGCATCCAGATATGACCGCTGAAGTTGGCCCGATAAAAATTTTAGGTTGGGAACGTCATCGTCAAAAAATCCGATTAACATTCGTTTGTGGCCGCCGGACATTACATGTTCTGTCCGAACAAAATCAGATTTTACAAGCGTCCGGTCAAAAATTTGATGGCTCGCCTAAAGAACTGCCACAAAAAATCGACAAACTCATGCAAAATTACAATGAAGTGGACGACACTTTGAAGGCGACGAAAAGAGAACTTATGGATTATGAAATGAAAGACATGTTAAGTCGAGCCTCGGACATTAATGGGACAACCTTGATTAAAGGTGTGTTTTTCACTCATGACATCAAGGAATTGCAACACATGACCGGAGCGTTGACCGAGGGTCGGACGTCAACAATAAGCTTAGTCGTTTCCAAACATGAGGGACGTCTCCATGTTGTGGCAGCCAGCAGCCAGGATCATCCGCTGAATATGAACGACATTATGAAACAAGGGCTCAAGCTGATTGACGGTAAGGGCGGCGGTAATAGCAATCGGGCGCAAGGGGGCGGAAAGGCCTTACTTAGCGGTGAAGGGTTATTACAGCAGTTTAGTGATATTGTCAAAGCAAAATTGGGATAAAGGAGCACTTCCCCGCTTCGCTAAGCACTACCGTATCATTTTAGCAGGGATGAAAGGTCGACGAAGTAAAAATAATTGTAGAGGAAGGGGAGAATGACATGGAAGCCATAGCTAAACGGGATGTACAAGTGGCCTTGGAAGCTTATAATAACAAGTCAGTCTATTTGCATTTGGAAACAACAAGCGGTGCCTACACAGGTTATCGGAACCAATCCTTAACCGCTAGTGCCTATATCCGAAATACACAAGTAATGTTCACGCGTGCTGTCATTTCTGGAGAAGGGCCCTTTCGAGTCGGCTTAAAACTTGATCAAGGCTGGGTCTATGCAGAGGGTCTAACCGATTGGGAGATTGATGAACAACAGCGCTTATTGCTGGCCGGTCATGACGATCAAGGTCGGTTAGCAGTTGCGCTAGAGATTAGTGAACAGCCATTTGATTAATCGTATTTTATTAGGAGGGATGAACTATGAACGAACATGTACTCATCGCTTTTCCCCATCCCGATGACGAGTCGTTTGCAGCGGGCGGTTTAATGGCTCAATCTGTAGCCAAAGGGATACCCGTCACTTACGCATGCGGTACCCTGGGTGAAATGGGACGGAACATGGGAAATCCGTTTTTCGCGAATAGGGAAACGCTGCCGAATGTAAGAAAAGAGGAATTGCTTGCTGCTTGTAACGCATTAGGTGTGACCGATGTCCGCATGCTGGGATTTCGCGATAAAATGCTTGAATTTGAAGATCCGGATGAGGTTGCTGACAAAATTGGTGAAATTATTGCTGAAGTGCAGCCGACATTAGTGGTGACGTTTTACCCTGGTTATGCGATTCACCCTGATCACGATGCTTACGGCCTTGCGGTTGTCAAAGCGGTTGCCAAGTTACCAAAGGAAAAACGGCCCGAATTATATTGCAAAGCTATTACTGATGATGCCGAAGTGATTTTGGGACCACATGATATCGAGATGGATGTTAGCGATCAGTTTGACCGTAAAATTGCCGCGCTTAAAGCGCATCGCTCACAGACAGAGATCATGCTATCACAATATGATACGAACAATCCAAAAGAGGACAATCAATTATACGGTTGGTTAAGCCGTGAAGTTTTCTGGGATTACGGCAACAAGCTATCTTAATAGAAACGGCCAGTTCAGCGATATGAATTGGCCGTTTTTGTGTGTTTAAAAAAGCGATGCATGTCCGACAATGCTGATGAATAGAGTTTAATAATTAACAGTCAGTAGGTGATGATATGCATATTCGTATAGAAAACCAATTACCCATTGCAGAACTAAGTCTTCAATATCTGAACCATGAGCCAGTTGAGTTGAATCACGTATTAATTGATACGGGATCCGCAGCTACCGTACTTGATACAGATTGTGCCTCAGAAGCAGGGGTTATGTTCCACGTACTCTCGGGAAAGCCCGCAAAAATGTATGGGGTTGGCGGTCAGAGTGAATGGGTTTATCAGCAGCTGATTCATGATATCTCGTTTAATCATGTTACGTTTCCGTCTTTTACCATTCAATTAGGTGATATTCAAGGTCAATACGGATTTGACGCGATTTTAGGGACGGATTTTCTCAAGCGATACGGACTGACGCTTGACTTCGGTTTGATTTCTTGAACCTTTAAAAAGGCAGGAAGCCTTCTTGACTAATAAAGATGTTAGTGTTATCAAAGTGTTTGTTTAATTGCGCCAATAAGAAGTGGTGAGCATTCCGTCGGTACCAATGGCTCCAATGATGTTGATCATAGATAGATTTAATTCCCATACGCTCGGTGCGGCGGCCGCCGCTGCCGTCACCCATGAAAAAGTCATCGATGCAGACACGGGACGTGATTTCAGCTAACTGTTGCGCGAAGTTATCACTGTGTGGGAGAAGAGGTGCGACCGCGACTTGTGCATCGAACCCAGCGTCCGTAAACGTCTTAATGGCCTGCATTCGTGCCTGAATCGGCGGTGCCGAGGGAGCAAATGCGCGTCTGACATCCTCACAATCAGTTTCAATCGTCATGCTGATACGAACACGTGATTTCATTTGAGTTAATAAATCTAGATCACGTGTTACAAATGGACTCCGCGTTTGCACGAATAAAAAGTCCGGCACCTCATCCACTAAAACCTCTAATAAATGTCGTGTCGTTGTAGTTTTCATTTCAATAGGTTGATAAGGGTCGGTACTGGATGACATAAAGATGGTGACCGGTCCTTTTTTCTTGGCGTTTCTGAGTTCACGGTATAACTTGTCCTGTGTGACTTGCTTGACGTCAACCCAGGTCCCCCATGCCTCTTTCCGGAATAACCCCACAGGCATTTGCCTTACGTAACAAAATTCACATCCATAAGCACATCCGGTGTAAGGATTTAACGAATGTGAGTATCCTTCAAGATAACCACCTGTTTTCGTCAGTATTGACTGAGGTGATTTATATTCAATATGCTTTTGCATGATCGTCAACTCCATTCTTGTTCATTTTACAATAAATAAAGGTGGCAACACCATTTGGCGGGATTGTGAGTTGAACTCGCGGGATTATCGACTGAATTCGCGGGATTAATTGCCGATTTGGCTGAATTGACACATGATTTGCGGAATAACCCATCATCATTTAAAATACTCAACTCTAAGCAGGCTTCTTCTATTGAGCAGAGAATTTATTAAAAAGGTCAGTTTTAAAAGTCATGATGATAGAGAAAGCGAGGCGTCATTATATGATACGAGAAGCGTTAAAAACAGATATTAGTAGCATTGCTAAAGTCCACGTTGACAGTTGGCGGTCAACCTACGGGTCCATTGTTGATCAAGATGTGCTCCAGCAATTATCTTACGATGAGAAAGAGAAACAATGGCAACAAATTCTAGACCAAGATTCCAAGCTGAACCGAACATTCGTTGCTTTCGATGATACCGGTGATATGGCCGGCTTTTTGAGTGTTGGATCGAATCGTCTTGAACCATATGCTTATGAGGGTGAGCTCTATGCCGTTTATTTATTGTCTGACTATCAGGGACAAGGATATGGCCGTCGGTTATTGAAAAAGGGTGCCGAACATCTATATGAGCATGGGATCGATAATATGACCGTCGCTGTGTTAAGTGAGAATCCTGCAGTTGGTTTCTACCAACGAATGGGAGCACAGCCACTTGGCTATCAAACGATTCGCATCGGGCGATTGGATGTGCAAGAAACCATTTTAGGTTGGTCGTCTTTGTATGCTTTGAATTAGATATTGAGGGTATTCGGTTCGGTTTGTTCAATTACAATATCACGGGCTTGGTGAAAAGCGGCGAACCTATTCAGTTCGTCTTGAATAGAACGGCGCATTTCCGGCGTTAATTCAATATCAGGTTCAAGTTGAAGCAGACGGATAAGGAGACGCTGATCCTTTCTGTCCAATCGTGGGTCGATGCGTCCAATCAAACGATCTCCGTATAAAATGGGCATGGCATATGGTCCGTAACGCCGTTTCGATTGTGGTGTGTAAATTTCCCATCGGTAACGGAAATCAAACAGATCCACTAAACGTTCTCGGCGCCACAGTAAATTATCTAAAGGTGATAGAAACCGGATTGGACCATCTATAGACACTGGATCCTTAGACACTTCTCGATCCATTTCTCGAAGTTTGTCAAGGTCATCAGCTAGAATGAAATACGGTCGTTTGACGTTATTAATATCCAAGGGTATGACGGTACCTGCCGAAACTTGTTCGTCAATCTCGGCACGACGTTCAGCAGCCGTCATCTTTTGCCACCCAAATCGAGCATCCTGCGGGTCAAACAGGCGGTACGCTCGCATGTATTTTTTAGTAAGTAATGCTTGAGCTTCCGACATGCTGAGAGTTTCCGCATGCTGACGAATATTTTCAGGAATCGTGCGCTTGGTGATAGCAAAAAAGCGTTCATTGCCTTCCCGATAGACAACTCTTATAAAACCACCATCAAGCAGAAGATTCAAAGCCTGTGATGTTTCTTTTGTGTTTGGTGTTTGGTTATCCCAATAACCATGCACGCGGTTGTTTGATTTAAATGCGCGCGATGGCAGCGGTCCCTCAGTTTCCAAACGATTAAGAACAGCTGTGGCAACGTGATCCAATTGCTTTAGCGGTTGCTCAACCTGCCTTTGTAGGCGTTCACGAACAGGTCCAAGAATTGAATAATCCTCGATGGGCATCACACATGCAGCATTAGCGATGTATTCAAGGACTTTACCTTGGGTTAGCAATATATTTAAATGTTCGGGTTTGTATCCCGACAGTCGATTGCCTAAAACCAAATGTTGGTTACGCTCCACGACGGAAACGGGGTCAAGCTGGACACACTCAAGTTGGCAGATCATTTGTAGTACTGTCTCAGGATCAGAAGCTGGAGTACTTTCATGATGAGAAACTAGCCCCTGTTTCTCAAGCAGGAAACGACGGACAGCCGAACGATTTACAGAGAAGGGTTTCATAGACATTCACCTTTTTACCTGACATAGTTAATCTATATATCATATTGTACTGAAAATAGACATAATAAGAAAGCTGTGCTAAAAAAGGCAGGTGATAAAGGTATAGACGTTGAATATAACATACCGAAGAACCACTTTTAATAACCGTTTTTAGGAAAGGGAGACCAATATGAACCGGAAATTCGGTCTATTGTTAGCTATCATTGTGTTACTTATTATTTGGGCAAAAATCGATATCATAGCCATCGTAGAAAAACAGTTGGGTATCCAAAGAGATGCCAATCTATTGACAGATATCGTCTTTTCTACATTGGCTAAGTTTTTTAATATGGTTGGTCAACTATGGGACTTTCTATTATCCGAAAACGGCTTGATCTTAATCGCCATCATTTTAGTTTACCGTTTGCTTCGTAGTTGGCTTGGAAAAAAATAAACCTAAAAGGCTATAAAACTAATCAATCCCGTCTACCTTTCTTAGACGGGATTGATTATTGCTATCGTTGATCTGAAATAAACACCCTGTGATTATTAAAGAATTCGGTAAGATCCTTTCCACTGGATGTCTCCATGGCCTTGATGAAATCAGAAGTGGTTGTGACATCGAACTTTTTAGCTTTGAAATAATCATTCATGGCTTCATAGAAGACGTCATCACCGAGTTTTAAGCGCAAGTCATTCAACGTTCTTGAACCATAATCATAAATGGTAGAGTAATAGGTATTGATGCCACCTTCAGCCGCATGCTCAGTAAATGTTGCTACCGGTGATGATAGGTGAGCGTAGTCCGCCTCCGGAGCCGGTGTTGTGAGTTGATCAAGCGTACCGTCGTATAATGCCGCAGAATAAGTGGCAAATGATTCGTCCAACCATGGTTCATCATGTTCATTATTACCGATGATGCCATAGAACCATTGGTGGCCAATCTCATGGGCGGTCACCGACTCCACTTGTTGATCCGTTGTTTGTCCGGCAAAACTGATCATGACAAGTTGCGGATATTCCATGCCGCCGAACCATCCTTCCATGCTGACGATATCCAATTCAGGCCAAGGATAACGCCCGAATTTATCACTGAAGAGTTGAATACTTCTTTCACCTGATGCCATGAGCGCATCAGCATGTTTTGCGTATTGATCCGTATAATAGACATTGACTTTGACGTTGTTCACTTTTTTCGTTTCCTTATGATAGGTGGGATCCATCTCAAGTGCAAAGTCCCTGACATGATGGGCTTTGTAACGGTGCGTCGCTTTCCCGTTTTTAACTTTCGGTTGACCGATTTCAGTACCCGTTGTCGCGATCACTTGAGACGCATCTGTCGTCAGTGTGACATCAAATTGACTCGTCAATGAATAGAAAGCTTCACCGTAGGGGTAATATGGATCAAGATTCCAACCTTCGTTATCGTAGACAGCTAGAATAGGGAACCAGTTTCCAAGTGATACGGTTTGATTGTACCAACCAAACCGATCCTGTTGGTGCGGGACTTTGACATTAAAGTCCATGCGAACAGTGGCGCGTTTTCCTGTTTTTAGTTTGACGTCAGAAATGTGCAACTTGGTTTTGTTGACTTTATAATTTGCTTGTTTGCCGTTAACTTTAACGTTTTCGACCGTTATACCGCCATCATTTTCTGTAAATACATCGGCATTTGGCCAGAGATTGAAGTAGACATTTTCCAAATCAGAACCAAGATTGTTTTTAAAACTAACTTCCATCGACCCTGCTACTGAATGCTTTTCAGCATCATACCGGATGTCCATATCATATTTAGGTTTTGCTGGCCCTAAACCAACAGAAGATGGCTTAATCGGTGCCTTCAGATATTGTTTAAATGTAGATTGCGGTACGTTGACATCCTTACCTGTATGATTAGTGTTTTTAGGAATGGAACCAACCTGAGCATGGACGGAAGGAACTGACATACCAAGGATTAGGCAGATGCCTGTCACTGCCATTATGCAAGTTTTTAACAAATGATTCATTGAATGTTTGACCTCCTCAAAATTAGATTCATCATAAACATTCAATGAACAATGAATAACTCCCTTGGTACATATGGCTGATTATTGGAATTAGGCTAAAAGTCATTCGACGTACTCAGTCTCGATCGTTAGGCTCAGTTTAACCTAATAAGGTTTTTTATTCCTATTTATTGATCAATCGCATGAAGGAACGAATTAGAATAAGAAGTATAAATTCACCTGTGAATGTGAACAGCCATGACCAGTCTTGATATTTAATGAGATCAGTATATCTCTCGAAGCTCACTTCAATGATTGTTAATAAAGTGGTGTATAGAGCTGTGTGTAGGATCATCTCGGTAAATGTTGATTGATAAGTTCTCTTATAAAGATATACAGCGACAACTGGGAGTAAAAGATATTCAAAAAGAATACTTGAACTGAAATATTGACTTAAAAACTTGACAGGATACTGAACAAGGTTTGCTCCAACAACTAATGTACCAAGAAAAGAGTCGATATAGGCTGTTAATAAGAAAACGATCAGCGATTCTTTTTTTCTGGGAGATTGTTTAAAACTATAATACAATAGTATGAAGCCAACAATAAGAAATATCCATAGTAATAATCTGTTCATAGGCTCCTACTCCTTCAAGCAATCTTGTTGCCTTATATGTCGAATGATTGGACGTTAAAAATCATCATTAAAGAGATAATAATAAAAATAGAGATAAGGTATGCAGTGTAAGGTCTTCGATGGTGAAGTCTTAACATGGGAAACATAATACAAAGAAATATCAAGGACCAGCTCAAATTCCAGCCATGATGATAAATGATGTGCCCAAAGAGTCCCCCGATCCATTCAATCCCTATATAGATCGCAATCCATTTCCCGATATGAATCCACTTCTTTATAGAAGTTGTAGGATAGTTAGATAAAAATAGTATGACTGTACACGGGAAAACAATGAATGTATAGAGAAGGGATACAATCGTGTAGGAAGGAATTAAATGAGCCTGAACTTCCCACAAAGGATATTGGAATGTTAGAAAAAAATATAATAAATTCATGGTCGACATATAGAGCATTGTGGTGTGATATTCATATAAATGTTCCCAGTCACCCCATCGCAAGGCTGCAAATAATGCCCATATAGTGATTGTTATGTGCATTGATATCTCCCTTTACGGTGTCGAAGTTAGTTACAGTTTAGTTTGCCCAAAAAGTTCAAATTAATAATGACAAGACTATATCATTTCTGTGTTCCCAAAATTGGCCATAAGCATGTTATAATACAGAGTGAGTAATCACTCATCAAAAGGAGGCCTTATTGTGGAAACCCATTTTCTTCAAGCTAAAAGTATCAGTCAAATTTATGGATCCCATCAGGTGTTAAGAGATATTAATATTAATATCAACAAGCCAGAAATTTACGGATTGTTAGGACCATCAGGCGCGGGAAAGACGACATTGGTGAAGATGATTGCTGGTCTTGAATCACCAAGTACTGGTAAAATTTATGTTTTGAATACCGAAATGCCTCATTTAAAGGTTATGGAGAAGATTGGATATATGGCACAGTCAGATGCTCTGTATAGTGAATTGACAGCGAAAGAGAACCTAAACTTCTTTGCCTCATTGTATGGACTGAAAAAAAGAACCATTAACCATCGTTTGGAACAAGCTTTTAGCAGTGTTGGATTAGAGGATGCGATCAATCAAAAAGTAGGTCATTATTCCGGGGGGATGAAACGTCGTCTATCGTTAGCGATTGCAATGATTCATCGTCCGGCCTTATTAATTTTGGATGAACCGACAGTAGGCATTGATCCGGTGCTAAGACAGCGGATATGGAAAACATTTCAAGAGTTCAAGCGAAATGGCACATGCATCATCATCACCACACACGTGATGGACGAAGCGGAAAAATGTGATCGATTGGGCATGGTCCGTGATGGCAGATTAATGGCTGAAGGGACGCCAGAACAACTCAAAGCAGAAACAGATAGGGCAACCATTGAAAGTGCATTTTTATACTATGGGGGGACAGAATGATGCGAATTCAAGCGATGTTTATCAGAATTATTAAGCAATTTTTTCGCGATCCACGAACTTTAGCCCTTTTAATTATTGCCCCGTTATTTGTATTAACTCTATTATCCTTAGTTTTTACAGATAAAACCTATCATCCGGATATTGCTCTCGTCGATCCACCAGCAATCTTTGAACATAAGATCGAGACCACAAAGGCCACTGTTACAGTGTTACCTGAACATGAAGCCAGTGAACGATTGCATGACACAGAGTTGGATGCCATCGTCCGTTTTAATGCTCAAAAACCGATGTTAACCATAGAGGGCAGTGATCCTAGTGCGAATCGGGCTACGCTCCGGGCCATCCAACAAGTGTTTAAAAGCAGTCAAGGGACAGTTAACCAATCGATTGATATTAACTATTTGCATGGTTCAGAAGACATGAATACATTTGATAACTTTGGACCTGTTTTTATTGGCTTTTTTGCGTTTTTCTTTGTCTTTTTGATTGCTGGTGTATCCTTCCTTAGGGAAAGAACCACTGGAACATTGGAACGGTTGTTGACAACGCCATTACGCCGGTTTGAAATTGTTGTTGGATATATTCTTGGATTTGGATTTTTTACAGCTATTCAAACGTTCGTTTTGGCATGGTTTGCGATTTATATTTTAGATATGATGATGGTTGGAAACTTTATGTATGTGATTTTAGTAACCCTGTTAACTGCCTTTACAGCGCTAACCTTAGGGACATTGTTATCAGCATTTGCTAATAATGAGTTACAGATGATTCAATTTATTCCCTTAGTGATTGTTCCACAATTTTTTTTCTCTGGCGTTTTCAATTTAGAAACGGTGTCTGATTGGGTCAGTTGGATTGGTCCTATGACACCTCTCTATTATGTCGCTGATGCTTTAAGGGACGTCATGATTAGAGGCTACGGCTGGCAAGAAATCGCACTTAATATCTATGTGTTACTCGGATTCGCTCTAGTATTTATGACACTGAATGTGCTGGCATTGAAGAAGCATCGTCGGCTATAATGGAGACAATGAAGTAAGCAAGGGGTTTTTGATATTATGGTTGATAAGGATCAAGTCGAATCCATATATGAATTAACGATAGAAGACAACAAACAATTAACTGAAAAGCAGCGAAACATTATCAAAGCGGCGGTTGATATCTTTGCAAGAAAAGGCTTTGCAGGTTCGTCTACAAGTGAAATCGCTAAACAAGCTGGGGTAGCTGAAGGGACGATTTTCCGGCATTATACCACGAAGAAGGCGTTACTCATCGCCATTGTTTCACCCGTCATGAGTCGATTAGTTGCCCCTTTCTTAATCCAAGATCTTAACAAGGTTCTTGATCACGACTATGAAACCTTTGGTGATTTCCTTAAAGCTTTGCTACTGAATCGACAAGTGTTCCTAAAAAAGAATTTGCCGATTCTCAAAATTATGCTGCAGGAAATCCCATTTCAGCCGGAATTGAAAGAACAATTTAAACAACATGTAGGTAGGCAAGTGTTTAATAAATTGGCCGTGATTGTTGAACATTATCAATCCAAAGGCCAAATTATTAATATCCCGGCGTCATCTGTCATTAGGATGACGGCGTCGTCCGTTGCGGGCTACCTTTTATCAAGGTTTGTCCTGCTACCAGAAGTTGAATGGAATGAAGAGATTGAAATGGATCGTACCATTGAATTTATAATGAAGGGTCTAACCCCACAATAGAAAGGAAGATTCTATGGTCGAAGAACCTCAATGGCTTCAATACGCCAAACAATTGCAAGCGATTGCTCAAGCTGGACTTCATTACGGTCATGATGCTTTTGACAAAGAGCGGTATGAGCAGATTCGGGCAATGAGTGTTGACATCATGAGTCGCTATACGGAGCTTGATGAGCAGAAAGTCAGAGATTTATTTGCAAATGAATCAGGCTATCAAACACCGAAAATTGACATCCGTGCTGTCGTTTTTAAGGATGACGCTATTCTTCTCGTCCGAGAAAAATCGGATGGGCAGTGGTGTTTGCCCGGGGGTTGGGCTGATATCGGCTTTACATTGAGTGAAAATGTACGAAGAGAGGCAAAGGAAGAGGCGGGGATCGACGTACAGCCAAAACGAATCCTTGCCGTTCATGACACTGAACACCATAATGTTCCAATCGCGCCGTATGGCATCTATAAATTGTTCGTTCAATGTGACGGGTATGGTGGTGATTTTCAAACCAATATTGAAACAAGTGACGCGCAATTTTTTCCCTACAATCAGTTGCCACCCCTATCTGAAGGTCGCACAAATCATGAACAGTTAAAGATGTGTTTTGAGGCAAGGGATACTAGTACGTTTGAACCTGATTTTGATTAAAAAGGGGAATGGTGTATGCGAGCTTTGCTAGTGATTGATGTGCAAGAAGGGTTGTTGCAGTTGACGGATTCTAATCAAACAGTCGCAAGTATTAAACAAATTATGAATGATTTTCAGGCTAAGAAAGAGCCGATCATTGCAATGCGCCATTTTGATGAAGCAGAAGGCAGTCCGGTGCAAAAAGGAACGTCTGGTGTCAATCTTCATCCTGACATTGAGGCTAACGTTGATCATATTGTAGAAAAACAAACGCCGAGCGCTTTTTTTAACACAAGTCTACAACCGTTATTAGAGCAATTAAAGATTGACCATGTCACCATTGTGGGTTATAACACGGAATTTTGTTGTCAATTCACGGCAATTGCCGCTTATGATCGCGGGTATCAGGTGACCTTCATTGAAGAAGCAACTGGGACGGTTAATACTGCTGAGGACTATGAATTGCCTGATCTCAATGTTCAGGATTTCGTCGAAACCGTCTTGCATCAGTCCGGAGTGATTGAAGTTTTAAATCTAGAAGAATATCAAGATCACTATAAACCCATTCATACATAAAAGGTACGGAGGGATTGCTATCAGTTATTTACTAGTTGGCATCGGTCGCTTGGGTCACGCCCTCATGACACAATGGAATCGAGCGGGCATTCAAGTTGCCGTCTTTCATCCTCATTCTGATAAGAAACATTCGTTCACACAGAAATATGAGCTTGCTAAAGCAGTGTCATTGGATGATTTTCATCGTTTTTCAACAGTCATTTTAGCGATACCGCCTGGTGCGGTATCGGAATTTATCAATGAGCATGAGTACCATTTTTTGAAAGCGACAACCTTTATTAATATGGCAACGGCCCAAGATACAGAGGAGATCCAACAAAAGTTTCCCCAATTATCGATTGTTGCCATGAAGTTAATGGGAAATGCCGCCGATTTGGAGCTTCGGGGAAACGGTTTGTTTGTGACCGAGCAACCCGTTAATCAACCTGTCAATCATCTTTTCAGTGCTATCGGGAACATCGTCATTGATGAAGAACAGACTGTTTCCAATGGCAACAAACTCGCAACCTATTATGCGCTAAAAATGGCCACTGAGCTTGAAGCTGAGGCGAAATTTCAAAACATAGATCCTATCTATGTTGAAAGAATGCTCACATCCTTGGCTCCAGAAGTGATTCGTGCATACGCTCAAGAAGAGTTAGGCGGGTTCGGCAAAAAGGTTTTAGAAACGTTGCGATTAGAGGATAGCTAGATAAATACGAATATCCATATTATCCCTAGAAAAGGGTTGCTCGTGAACAATATGAGTTTTTTTGTCAGTCATCATTCACATTCCTTTCTTTACATCGTTTTTTATATTATACTATATATTTTTTGAATTATTTCAACAAATATAGACTGGAATCAAAGGGTGAATATAATAATATTATGTTAACTAATTAATAGGGATATAAAGGAGATCTATCATTTATGCAAGAGATTTATTTAATTCGACATTGCCAGGCATTAGGACAAGACCATGAAGCCGCATTGACAGATGACGGTAACAGGCAAGCCTATAAATTGGCTCATCTATTAGAAAATAAGGGCATTGGTCAAATTAAGTCGAGCTCATTTAATAGAGCCATTGCTTCCATTCAGCCATTAGCAACGATGTTAAACATGAATATTGAAACAGATGAACGCTTATGCGAAAGGGTGCTGAGTCGACATCCAATGGAAGACTGGTATGAAAAATTAGCACAGTCGTTTATAGATTTGGATGTGACATATGAAGGGGGCGAATCCTCTAGAGAAGGCATGAACAGGGGAGTGAACGTGATTAACGACATATTATATGCAGAAAATGATCAGTCCGCAGCTGTCGTGACCCACGGAGGCTTGATGTCACTCATTTTGAAACACTATCAACCTGATTTTTCCTTTTCAGACTGGGAAGGCCTCTCAAATCCTGATGTTTATTTATTGAATTTTAATAGCGCGAATGAACTTAAAGATATCCAACAAATTGCACTTAAAATATGATAGTAAAAAGCGGCTTGGAACGGTCAGCAAGTGTTTTGTTACGGTAAACCCGGGATACTCTCAGAAGACTGGAAGCTGATGTTCTTTCCTATCAGCCTAAACTAACCCCCAACTATTGTTCAGTCGGGGGTTAGCTAATATGTTGATTTTTAGTTTATGTCGTTTCTGAATACTTTTTTGAATGATCTTCATGATCGAAATGATAATCCTCCATAAATTGCTGAATGGTATCAACGGCCCGCTTATAACCACCAGAGTTTTTGAATGATTCACTGATTTTGGCAGCCTGCTGTTGGTAAGTCGAGTTTTTGATCACCTCATTAACCGCTTGACGAAGGTCGTTTGGAGAAACGGTATCGATATTTAAGCGAATTCCTGCTCCGAGTTCTTCAACGCGCTGGGCTATGATGGGCTGGTCGTTTCCGGCCGGTAACATCACAAGCGGTAATTGATGATAGAGCGCTTCATTTGTACTATTCATACCACAATGGGTAATAAAGACATCCGTATGTTTCAACACTTCCAGTTGAGGAACATAAGGTTTGACGATAAAATGATCGGGAACAGCTCCAAGACTAGAGATATCAATTTGTTTGCCGACACTCATAATAACCGTCCCAGGAAAATCAGCGAAGGCTTCAATGACCTTTTGATAAAGATCAGGTTGATTATTTAAAACGGTTCCCATCGACATGAAAAGAATTGGCTGATGAGCAGTCGACGGGAGGAATGTTGATTCACTGTCTTCCCGCTCAGTCAAGGAAGGACCGACAAAGGTATAAGTGTCATCTGAAAACTTCTCTGCTTCCATTTGAAAATATTTTGAAGTAAAAACAATATTTAAATCCCCTTCACAAAGCATCGCTTGGGGAAATTCAGGTAGATCAAGGTCATACTTCTCACGCCAATGGTGTATCCATGGGTTTAAGCGATCAGGATCTATTATGGTTTGGGACTGGGATTGTTCGTGTAATTTTTCGAACATCGTTCCCTGATCATCGATGGCAAAAATGCTCCATGTTGATATTGAGGGTAATTGGTGTTGTTTGGCTATCATTTTCCCTGGTAATGCATTGGCATCATATAGAACACAGTCAAACGAATCATTTTTAATATCCTCAGAAACCTTATCAACGGTGCCTTCTATCATTTGAACAAAGTGGTCCATGATCACATTGGGTTCTTTTTCCTCCATCATTTGATTGATGTTTATCCCTGAACCCAAAGATCGGAATTCAGCACCCGTATTCGTGATTTTGGAACTAAAGTCGTCAGTGGCATAGTAGACCACTTGATTGCCTCTTTCAACTAGTTCCTTAACAACGGCAAGGGTTGGATTGACATGTCCTTCAGCTGGGAGATTGATATACAAGTACTTTGCCATTATAATCCCTTCTTTAAAAAAGTTTACTATGATTAGAATTCCATTTTAAGTTAATGCATCCTAGATTTTAAAGAGTCATTTGATTTAGGTCCATTGTAATAAAAAACTTGAACCGATATTATTGTAAACTGTTTTAAATCATTCAAGCATGACAACTAGCTTTTTGGTATAATTCAGGTAATGATTCATATAAGATTCTAGATTATAAAACAAGGTTGAAAGAGGCCAATACATATGTTTGAAGCTGTTATTTTTGATTGCGATGGTTTGTTGATTGATACAGAAACGGCATGGTACAAAGCGGTTAAACAACTGTATCATGACCATGGACACGATATTTCTCTCGAACAATACTTACAAAGTGTCGGCGGGTCACTTGATGCCTTCAATCCTTACGAACAATTGCGCGATTTGTTGGATCAACCTGTCGAAGTTGAGGATTTGATTCAGGCTGCTACGAGGACGCAGGAAGCACTCATGGAGAAAGAAACATTAAGACCCGGGGTGAAAGATTACTTGCGATCAGCCAAGGAAATGGGGTTGCAGATCGGACTTGCTTCAAGTTCTGATTTTGATTGGGTGTCGTTTCATACGAAAAATCATGGTATTTTTGATGATTTTGATATTGTTGTAACCGCAGATGATGTCAAGCAAGTCAAACCAGCCCCTGACCTTTATTTGCAAGTTTTGGAAAAATTACAAGTAGCGTCAAATCATACGGTTGTTTTTGAAGATTCACTGAATGGTTTGCATGCAGCAAAAACGGCAGGGACGACCTGTGTCGTTGTTCCTAATGAAATTACCCAAGGTTTGAATTTTGATAGAAGTGATCGCGTCATTGCTTCCATGGCAGACGTCAAGTTATCGGATTTATTAGCTTCTTTATCATGAAGGCATAAGTGACAGGGGTGTTCGGTATGAATCGTCTCATGAAGACTCGTCTTTTGTTATCGGCATTGATTGTCCTGTCATTTTTGTTCATTGTTTTTATGGCAAGTTATTTGATTAAGCTGATTTGTGTCATTGTGCTATTGAGTTGTTTCATTTTGTTAAAACGCAGGTGGAAAAAGTAAAAGGTGGGATTGCCGATTTTGTGACTAACAAACTTGGGAGATTGGGGGATTAAGAAATGAAGCAATATCTGATTTTTATAATAAGTCTTTTGCTGTTATTTGCTGTATTTCAAATGTTATCAGGATGGATCATGACGTTGGCCTATACACCAGATATCTCTGATGCTTGGTATCAAAGTGAAAACTTATCACATGAGGTGACTTTTAATGGGAATGGTTCAATCATTCCAACGATCATCAGCACTGGTTTAGCAGGAACTATCGCATTTTTGGTTGTCAAAAAAATTAAAAATATATGAATGATTGATTTGAAAATGGAACAGTTGGCAAGGGATGGACGATATTTGTAATATGATTATTAGCAGGAGGCATTTGCCATGGCACAGTTACATATACCCATCAAAAAAGTGGTTGATCAGTCCTATGATATTGAAATCGGTTTTCATCTTGTTGATGTTCTAATCAATGATTTGAAAAGTGATCTAGTCACGGGTGTCAATAAGTATGCGATTATAACAGATTCAAAAGTCAAAGACATCTATGGTGATCAACTTTTAGAAAAAATGAAACAGCAAGGATTTGATGTTGAATTATTCTCATTTCCATCAGGAGAGACATCCAAAACTCGGCACACGAAAGCAAGCATTGAAGATCTAATGTTAGAGAAGTCATTCGGCCGGGATAGTTGTATCATTGCTATAGGCGGTGGTGCGGTGACTGACTTAGCGGGTTTTGTTGCCGGTACCTTCAGCCGGGGTATTCCTTGCATCAACTATGCGACAACCTTGTTAGCTGCCGCAGATGCGTCGGTAGGCGGTAAGACGGCTGTTAACACACCTGTAGCTACTAATTTAATTGGTGTATTTCATCAACCTGAGAAGGTTTATATTGATTTGGCAACTTGGTCAACGCTGCCCGTTCGTGAATTAAGAAGTGGACTGGCTGAGACGATCAAACATGCTTGCCTGGCCGATGAAGAGTTTTTTGTTTACCTAGAGGAGAACATTGATAAAATTGTCTCTACTGATGGCACACTTATACTGAATCAAGCTGTTTGTGAACATATTGCTTTTAAAAATTGTGAAATCAAGTATAGTGTCGTTGAAAAGGATGAGTTGGAAACCAATTTACGGCAAATTCTCAATTTGGGGCATACAGCAGGTAGGGCCTTAGAAGCTTTAAGTGGTTATCAACTTTTTCATGGAGAAGCGGTTGCGATTGGTCTCGTAATTCAAGCCAAATTGGGACAGAGATTGGACTTTTTACTTGAAGAAGATGTAAATCGAATCATTTCCCTTCTGAAAAAGTCTGGATTACCGGTGCAAATGCCAAGTGATATAAGTCATGAATCTTTATTAGAAAAAATGTATACTGACAAAAAAGTTCGAAAAGGAAGTATTCGTTTCGTGTTTCAAGATCGAATCGGGAATATGAAGCAATTTGAAAATAGTCATTACTCTATTCCTGTCGATGAAGCTCTGATATTAAAAACACTTGAGGAATGTTGATAGAAAAGGGGTTGGACATCATAACAACAATTTGTTTAGTGCGACACGGCGAGACGGATTGGAATGCTTTAGGAAAATTACAGGGGAAAACCGATATTCCATTAAATGAAACGGGGCGACTTCAGGCAAAAGAGTGTCAGCAGTTTCTGGAAAATGATGATTGGGATGTCATTATAACAAGCCCTTTGCAGCGGGCTAAGGAAACAGCTGCCATTATTAATCAAAATTTACAAGCGCCTCTTGAAGTCATGAATGAATTTCAAGAGAGATCTTTTGGCGAAGGGGAAGGCCTAACTATACCTGAGCGTGATGAGCTCTATCCAGGTAGAACCTATCCCGATCAGGAAGAATGGGAAGATATGCGCGATCGGGTGATGGCGGGCATTCATGCCATCAATGAGAAGTATCATAACGCGAAAATTTTACTTGTTGCGCACGGTGCCGTGATTAATGCGATTTTAACAACTTTGTCGGATGGTGACGTAGGGTCTGGGAAGACGAAGCTTATTAACGCGTGCATCAGTAATATCGAGTATTTAGAAGAGCAGTGGCAGGTTAAGGCGTTTAATCAAGTGTCGCATTTATCTCATTATAATTAATGGGTTTTATCCATCCATTTAAATCAATAAGGAACATATTTAAAGAGCGCGTCCTGAAGGACACGCTCTTTTTTAACCGGCGCGGAACCGGCTGAGAAACGACTGTAATCGGTCGCTTTTCGAATGCTCTAGTACTTGCTCTGGTGTCCCTTCTTCGGCAATTGTACCATTATCTAGGAAGAGGACACGGTCAGCGACGTCACGAGCGAACTCCATTTCATGTGTGACCAAGATCATTGCCATTTCGCCTTCTTTGGCTATGTCACGGATGACTTCAAGGACTTCACCGACAAGCTCCGGGTCAAGCGCAGAAGTGACTTCATCGAACAACATCACTTTCGGACGCATGACAAGGGCACGAGCCATGGCCACACGTTGTTTTTGTCCGCCGGAAAGTTGGTTTGGATAGACGTCTAATTTATCACCTAAACCGACTTTCTCTAGCATCTCGACTGAACGTTGTTTAGCTTCGTTCTTAGAGATACCTTGGACGTGAATCGGAGATGTCATGCAATTTTTTAGAATCGTCATATGAGGGAATAGGTTAAAATGTTGAAACACCATCCCGATGTCGCCACGGACCTGGCGCAAATGTTTTTCATTGGCAGGCACTTGTTTACCGTTCTTCTCCATGTGCCAAAGTGAATGACCATCGACCTCGATGATGCCAGAGGTTGGCTGCTCCAGTGTCATGAGCATACGGATAATCGTTGTTTTTCCGGAACCACTTGGGCCGATCAGTGCAATCTTTTCAGCAGGGGCGATGTCTAGATCAATTCCTTTAAGAACGTCAACATCCCCAAATGACTTATGAATGTTTTTATAACTGACAATCGGATCAACCATTTGCGACCACTCCTTCATCATCAATCTTGCTTGCTCCTGTAGGTTGGCTCTTATCAAAGCGGCGGTTCAGTTTCTTTTCAAGTTTACTAATAAGTAGGGCTGAAGGATAACTCAGAATAAGGAAAAAGGCAGCAACAAGAGTTAAGGGTTCTAGATAAGCCCAGTTCGCTGAACCGAAGTTTTTCGCCATTAACAGCATACCTGAAACGCTAATGGTTGAAGCCAGAGGGACTTCCTTAAACATAATAATCAAATAGTTACCGAGCATTGGAATCGTTGGTGGAATCGCCTGTGGTAAGATGATTTTAGTCCACTTCTGCCGAGTTGATAGATTCAATGCTGTTGCGGCTTCCCATTGCCCTTTATCAACCGACTCTATTCCGGAACGATAGATTTCTGAAATATAGGTGCTGAAATGAATCCCTAATCCCAGTATGGCAGCTGTTATCGGATTTAAAGTTACGCCTACAGTGGGCACCATTGGCCATGCATAGTATAAGAAGAATAACTGAACCAGAGGGGGTGTTGACCGAATGAATTCAATAACAGTCGTTATCACCCATTGAAGCGGCTTTAATGGAATTCTTTTAACGAAAGTCCAGAAAAAACCAAAAACTAAAGCAAATACGTAGCAGGCGATGGTGAGTCCAAGTGTGATCCACATACCTTTGAAAATCAAGGGAAAACAATCAAATACGGTACTCCAATCCCAAGTCATTCACTCGCCACCCCTTTCGATGACAACCGTTCTAACCATTTTGTTAATCCAATTAATGGCAGTGCCATTATAAAATAAAAGATAAGAATTAACCCAAAAACGGTTGGTGCCAATGAAATATGAGTACTCCTAAAAATGTCACCATGGTATAGAATATCAGATAAGCCAATGAGGGAAACGAGCGATGTCGCTTTCAACATTTGAACAAGGTAATTACCAAATTCGGGAAGCATCATGCGAACGGCTTGTGGAAAAATCACTAAACGCATACGCTGAAACCGTGACATATTCAGGGCAGTTGCGGCTTCCGTTTGCCCCTTACTAACGGACAGTATCGACCCACGTACCACTTCTGACATATAGGCGCCATAATTGAGTGATATGGCTAAAACGCCTGCCCAAAGACCGGGCATACTTTCGATACTTTCAAATAGGCCTGGCAGGGCAAAATAGAACCAAAATAATTGGACAATTAAGGAAGTTCCCCGGAAAATTTCTACGAAAAAACCGGTAAACTTGCGAATCAATTTATTATTAGAAAGCCGGCCAAAACCGGCGATAAACGCCATTGAGTAACCCAAAATAGCGGATAGGACTAAAACGTATAGCGTGATATCGATGCCTTTAATTAATACTGAGAAGATTTCGCTATATTGACTAATTCGGCTCACCCTTTCTGTAGCAGGAAAGCAGATCCCTTGTTTAGGGATCTGCCCATCCTAATCAATATCCCTTTATCCTTTGCAAAGGTCTTCAGTCGTCAGATCTTTTTTAATAAGGTTTCTTTCACCAAATCCAGAAGGTTTGACAAGTTCCAGAAGTTTGCCATTGTCTTTTAACTTTTTAAGTTCTTTGTTATAAGCTTTTCTTAATTCATCACTATCTTTACTGAATGCAGCGGCACCGTAACTTGGTACACCTTCAACATCCGGCTGCTCAAAATCAGTAACGAATTCGAGTTTGCTTTGGTCAGCTGATTCAACGGCCATTTTCAATGTCATTTCCGTTGCTGTTGTGACGTCAGCACGTCCTGATTGGATAGCAGAGAATGTTGCCGGAATATCAGGAGCCTGATTAATTTGCTTTTCACTGACCCCTTGGGATTTTAAAAAGCCAATTTCTGTTGCTCCAGACATGACAGATACGTTTATATCAGAATTATTGGCGATATCTTCATAACTATGAATATCTTTTGGATTGCCTTTTTGGACAACAATACCTTCGCCGTATTTTAGTTCCGGTTCACCAAAGTCTGCTTCTTCGCATCGTTTGGGCTGAATAGCCATCCCTGCAGTAATGACATCAAATTGACCGGCTTTTAAGCCTGGAATGAGTTGGCCGAAATCGGCAAGCTTACCTTTCATCTTATCAACACCAAGGTTTTTGAAGATCTCCTTAGCAATAGCTACAGCCTCACCTTTAAGCTCACCGTCCTCTTTATAGGCATAGGGTTTTTCGTTCGCAAACCCAACGGTGACCGTCCCTTTATCTTTTAGTTCGGCTAATTTACTTTTACTTCCGTTTCCACTTCCACTGTCGCTATCACCGCTGCTCGTTTCATCAGAAGAACCGCAGGCAGATAATAAAATCAGAGATAGACATAACACCAAAACTGTTGTAATTTTTCTCATTTCTTAACCCCCCATAGTATTTCGAACCAAGCATTGATGAAAAAACGATTTTTGAACAATGCTTGTTTCAAAATTTAAAAATTAATGGATCTTCGACGATCACTTGTGCACAATAGTTATGTAGACATCACCTCCATAAAAAATGGTAAAGTATGAAAGATGTAGCGTAATCTATGCCTGTATATAACTTTAAATGGAAGCTATGACTCGTTCAAATTCGATATATAGTAATTATTGTGAAAATTAAAAGGTGTGAACGTTTTAAATGCACCTTTCTTTTAATAGCCTAGATATCCTCTATAACAGTCGAATATGCTCTTGTTTCCACAGAAATGAATAAAAAATGCCAGGTACAAAGACTTGTTTTTTGGCCCTCACTATGAAGAAAATGTCTTAGTCTTAATATAAATGTTATGTAGACGGAAGACGGAAAATGTTATGATCTTTAGCTATACGGGTAAACAACCCATATTCTAATAAAGTCGGAGGGTGACAAATGGCTTACAATAATCACAAGTCAAATAATCAAGAAAATAAACTAATACAACCTTCAAGACAATATTTTGTCCCTTCGCAAATCATGAATACATTTAGCCAGAAAGGGAAAGATCACCTTCAAAAAGAGATGTCCGCGCAGTTTATTCTCTCAATAAAAGCTGGAGCCTTTATGACGTTTGGTGCTGTTTTTTCAATTTTGCTGACCATGGGCGTTAATCAGCAGGGCTTAGCTTATTTGTTATCCGGTCTTGGGTTTGCGACGGGATACTTAATGGTATTTATGTCTGAAGCTATTTTATTTACAGAAGTGAATGTACTGCTTCCTACCTATCTATTACAAAAACCTTATTGGCTTCAAAAACGTCACTTAAAATTCTGGCTTGCTACCTATATAGGGAATATCATCGGTGCGTTGTTTGTTGCGATGCTCATTCTTTTTTCCGACTCGATGGATCCAAGTTTTTCAAAAGAGCTGGAGACGCTTCTGAGTCATAAAATGAAATTCAGTGAACACGGCTGGTGGGGATGGCTTCAGGTGGTTTTATCAGGTATTGTTGCCAATTGGTTGATCGGCATGGCGACATTTTTGACGACATCCGCACGGGATCTAATTGGCAAAATGGCGGGTACGGCACTTCCGGTGATCTTGTTCGTTGCCGGGAATTTCCAACATAGTGCTGCAAACATGGGATATTTTAGTCTTGGAGTGATTGCCTCAGATCAATATAGCTGGACTGACTACTTGTTCTTTAATCTAATTCCTGCAAGTATCGGTAATATCATTGGCGGGGCGATTCTTGTGTCACTATTGTTTTCGTATGCTTTTCGTAATGAGATGAATGGGCAGTTAGATCAGTAACATCATCAATTATAAAGAGGTGTGGATAAAGTTGGATCCGATTCTATTGGATTTCCCTTCAGAAATTAAGACGCGTAGACTGATTCTGCGGATGCCAAAGCCAGGGGATGGTCAAGTCATTAACGAAGCCATCTGTCATTCAATTAATGATCTAAGACCTTGGATGGCCTTTGCAAAAGACATTCCAACAGTTGAAGAGAGTGAAAAAAATGTTCGGGAGGCCTGTGCTAAATTTATATTAAGAGAAGCTTTGCGCTTTCATATCTTTCATAAAGAGGGAGGTCAGTTCATTGGTTCAGCGGGGTTGAGTCACCCGCATTGGGATCTACCCAAATTCATGATAGGGTATTGGCTCAATAGTTATGAAAAGGGTCAAGGCTATATGACTGAGGCGGTTCAAGGATTGACTGATTTTGCATTTCACCATGTTGGGGCAAAACGGTTGGAAATGCTTATCGCTGTTGACAATAGGAAAAGTCAGAAGGTCGCTGAGAGAGCTGGTTATACTTTGGAAGGTGTTTTAAAAAATGAAGACCGTCTCATGGACGGGCGTCTTGCGGATAGTTATCTATATGCTAAAACACCGGATAAGATGGAGAGAACTCATTATGGAGTTCCAGATGAGAATAAATAGAAAAAGGGCATAGTATAATGGTATTTAAGATGATGAGTACCAATTTAATTTTATTTTAGACGATTTTAAAGTATTTTGTGGTTATTTATTGAATATAGTGTGATATACTGCGATTAAATGGTTATATCTCCATCTAATCATCGTATAACTGAATTATAGAGGGAGTGAATGAGAAATGAAAAAGTTAAAAAATGTGTCGGCGGCTGAAAATCGACCCGTTCCTCCGGGGATTCTTCCAGACTTCTTTTTGAAACGTAACAAAGCAAACACAAAAAAAGCTCGCACCAATGGCGAGCAATCTAAAAAATTTGTTCAATAATAATTATATCAAACAACATTGAGTGATCCAATACTCAGGTTGGCAGGGGACTATCCTATAAACGGATCAGTCCCTATTTTTATTGTTTTCGTGTTAAACTGAAGAAAATGACGAATGGTTGAAACCTAAGGCACTGTTGATTCGTACTATTACAGAGTGTGTGTTCGATTCAAAAACTTTAAGGGTGAGGGTATGTCAAGGTTAAATCTGCTTCAAGCAGATATTACGAAATTGGATGTTGATGCCATTGTTAACGCTGCTAATGAGTCATTACTTGGCGGTGGGGGTGTGGATGGTGCTATTCATAAAGCAGGTGGTCCGCAAATTTCACAGGAATGTCAGATCATCAAGAAGCGACAAAACAACTGCCCAACAGGAGATGCCGTTTATACATCAGCAGGAGATATGCCTTCACGATATGTTATTCATACGGTTGGGCCAGTCTGGTCAGGGGATAGTCAAACCGAACAAGCATTGCTGCAAAGTTGCTATGACCAATCTTTAATGTTGGCTGAACAGCTTGACGTTGAAACAATAGCTTTTCCGAATATCAGTACAGGGGTCTACGGATATCCAAAACAACAAGCAGCAGACGTCGCCATCCAAACGGTGAAACGTTTTTTTCAAACTCAACCTGAGTCCTCAATTCGTAAAGTGTTTTTTGTTTGTTATGACGAAGAAAATTATCAACTCTACAAACGTATGCTCAAAAACAGGGAAGGATCATACGATTAATTATTAGTGATTTAAATTTGCAAATGAGCCTCCTTTGCGTCATACTAGCATAGTGATAATTGATAATCGTTTTCAAAGCATAATTGTTTTGACATACAGGGGGAAAGGAACATGAACGATACGCGATATGACGTTACAATCATCGGTGGAGGTCCGGCTGGCCTGTTCACCGCTTTTTACGCGGGTATGCGCGATATGAAAGTGAACATCGTTGAGGCATTGCCGCATTTGGGCGGGCAACTTTCGGCTGTCTATCCGGAAAAATATATTTATGATGTCGGTGGTATTCCTAAAATAAAAGCACAACATCTCGTTGACCAACTCACTGACCAAATGATGCAATTTGCACCAGATATCGCCTTATCGGAAACAGCGAAAGGTATTGAAAGAGATGCCGATGGTTTTGTTATTCAAACAGATAAAGCTGAACACCGATCCAAGGCAGTTATTATTACCGGGGGCATTGGCGCGTTTGAACCAAGGAAATTAAAATTGGATGAAGCAACACAATATGAAAATGGTAATTTGCATTATTTTGTGAAAGACGTTAGTCAATTTGAGGATAGAGATGTTCTCATATGCGGCGGTGGCGATTCAGCTGTCGACTGGGCTTTAATGCTTGAACCTATTGCGAAATCCGTAACATTAATTCATCGGAACGACCGTTTTAGGGCTCATGAGCAAAGCGTCACTAAGCTTCATGAATCATCGGTTAAGGTTATGACTCCTTACGTTCCCGCAGGTCTGGAAGGCGATAACGGCAATATTGACCAGGTGACCATCGCCAATCCAAAAGATCCTGAAGATGTTCAAACGGTCAAGATTGATGATATGATTGTTAATTATGGGTTTGTATCATCATTGGGGCCGCTTAAAGACTGGGGCTTGAATATCGAGAAGAATTCGATTGTCGTGAATGGCAAATACGAGACGAATATTGAAGGTGTTTACGCGGTCGGTGATATCAATTCGTATGATGGCAAGATTAATCTCATCGCGACAGGATTCGGTGAAGCACCTGTTGCCATCAATGAAATCAAGATGAACATTGACCCGGGCGCGCGCAGACAACCTATGCACAGTACAACGTTATTTGAGCAAAAAGCCAAACAATCATAAATAAAAGATTCAACACTCTCTCGACTTTCGAGGGAGTATTTTTATGTAAAAAAGGAAATATCAATAAAGGCAGTGAATCGTAATCATTTCTATTTACAAAAGAGTAGATTACTATGTATAATGTTAATCGTAATGATTATGATTTGAAGTTGATGGCAATAGTAAGAATAGAGGACGTGACAGGCTTTGAAAAAAAAGGTATATATACTCATAATGCTGGCGATGGTTGTTGCGAGTGTGTCAGCTTGCGGATATCTGGATCAAGGGAATGAGGATAACGGACATCAATCATTAACAATCTATACGAGCATGTACCCAATTTACGATTTTACACGAACAATAGCTGGAGAGCGAGCGAATGTTAAGCAAATCATTCCCCCTGGCGTTGAGCCGCATGCCTATAGACCAACAGCCAAGGATTTGATTCAGCTGAATGATGCTGATGCGATGATTTATTTAGGTGCGGGTTTAGAACAATGGGCCGAACAAGCTAAAACAACAGTGCAAACGAATGTTGAATTTGTGAAATTAAGTGAAAAAATTGATCTCATTCCCCTTGAGAAAACTGGCCATGACCATGCAGATTCATCCCATCATGAAAGTGAGAATGATCCTCATTATTGGCTTGACCCTATGCGGGCTAAAACGATGGCTGAATCCATTAAAAATTTGCTCATCAAGTTAGATCCTAAAGGGGAAGCGATTTATAAGCAGCGTTACGAGACCGTCGTTGCGAAATTAAATGATTTAGATCAAGCTTATAGCAAGTTGGTTAATACGACATCTAACAAGGATATACTTGTGTCTCATGCCGCGTTCGGTTATCTTGCTAAAAGATATGGTTTGAAACAAATTCCAATATCAGGTATTTCTCCGAATGAAACACCGACCCCACGAAAATTAAAGCACACTATTGAGCAAGCTAAGCGTCATGATATCAAGTATATCTTTTTTTCAAAGTTGGTTAATACGGAAGTCGCCGAAGCTTTGCAGGAAAGGCTCGGTACAGACCCCCTTGTATTAAACCCAATCGCTAATGTTAGCAAACAAACATTTGATGACCGCGGTGTTAGTTACTTCAGTTTAATGCGAGACAATCTTAATCAATTGAAAATAGCTTTAAAAGATTAAAAAAGCAACCGGATGGTGATCCGGTTGCTTTAGTGTGTGATTTTCTATGAGGATTGACAATGATAACAGTGACCGTAAATTTCAAATTTGTGGCCGCTGATATCAAAGTCATTGATATGCTCATTAATGGTCTCCATTGGGCAAAATTCAATGAACTCTGTTTTGCCACACTTTGTGCAAATGAGATGATGATGATGACCCTGATGACCACAAGCATAACGATAATTTTTTTCTCCACTTAACTCTGTACCTTCCAAAATGCCGATATTTTCAAAAAGGGATAGATTGCGATAAACGGTATCATAACTGAGTGTAGGGTATTCAGTTTGCATATATCTCAGCACATCTTTGGCGGTCAAATAACGATCTTCCTGAGCAAATAGTTCAACCAACATTTTCCGTTTATCTGTGTACTTATAGCCGTGTTTTTTTAGAATATTAAGAGCCTTTTGGACTTCCATGGAGCATCCCCCGTTTAGCATTCACCCGTATATGCCGATATAGGATGAAGAATAAGAGTATCACAGCAGCACTTATGATGACCGCGCCGCCTGTCGAAATGTCAATAACTAATGATAATAATGATCCCAATAATACAGATGTCTCGCCGGTGATCACGGAAACGAGAACGAGTTGCTTGAAACTATGCGCAATGACTAATGAGGCAGCTGCGGGCAGAATCATCAATCCAGCAACGAGCATGACGCCGACAACTTGAACCGAGACAGAGATAACAATGGATAAAACCAAAGTGAACAATACGTTCCCCAATCGATAGCGTTGAGGGTTAACCTTGGCTAATTCTCGATCAAACGTCGTGACCAAAATAGTATGATAAAATATTATAATGAAAACCAATGCCATTATCGTTGCGATTACTGTCATTATAACATCCCCATGTGTCGCGGCAAGCAAGTTACCGAACAGAGCATTATAAAACGTATTATTATAACCATCAACGATATTGAAAATAACTGTTCCGAGTCCAATACCACAGCTTAATACAGCGGGGATAGCGGCGTCAGCAAATCCTTTGAAATGATCACGCAACCATTCAACAAGGAAGGCACCTGCGAACGCGAAGAGCGTTCCGTAGACTGGCGGAGGTACGGCTGTCGGTAAAGGGAGGATGTCTCCGACGACGGCCCCCAAGGCAATCCCGGCTAGTGTCATGTGTGATAAGGCCCCGCTAATATGAGCAACCCGTCTCGTAACGGCAAAAACCCCAATTAAGGGAGCGCTAATACCAATCATAACCGCGACAATAAGAGCTTCTAGTAAAAAGTCATAATCTGTGAGCCAATCAAGCACCATGCTCACCCCCATAACCTCGGGATAACTGTTTGCCCATTTTTTTTCTTCCTTGTTTATGAACCGTTGTTGCCGTCATCACAATAAAACTTAAAACGGCAAACGTACCGCCAGGCGGCAAATTAAGCATGAATCCCGATATCATCCCGGTTAATAACTCGAGTTCACCAAAGAGGGCAGAAAAAAGTAACAACTGCCGAAAACTGCGTGCGTAGTTTAAGGCTGCTAAAACTGGCAAAACAACAACTGCGGAAATAAGCAGCACGCCAACAATCAACATCGTGGCGCTGATGACACCTGCTGTCATGAATAAAAATAACCATTCGGTTATACTTTGTTGCCTCCGTGATAGCAATGATGCTGTGTCTCGTTCAAAGGCTATAATGATCAAAGGACGGCGAAACAAATATAGGAGACAACCAACAATCATAGTCAAGCTGACAATCACCATCAACTTTTCTCGGGTTACTGTCAGCAAACTTCCAAACAAATAAGCATTTAGATCGGTGTTAACAGCGTCTGCAAAGTTAAGTAAAACAATACCTAATCCTAAAGCACTTGATAAAACGACTGGAATGGATAGTTCTTCAAAATATCGAAACGCTTTTGATAAAGGTTTAAAAACAAATGAACCTAGAAAGGCAAACACCATGGCAAAATAAGTTGGTGATATAAAAGTAAATACCGGAAAGAAAGATTTGATCGCAAAACCGCTTGCTAGTCCCGTAAAAGCAAGATGGGAGACTGCATCAGCTATCAAAGCCTGTCTGCGTACAACAATGAATGCTCCCAGTAGCGGGCAGAAACCGCCAATGATTAAAGCCGCCCACAATGAACGTTGTAAAAAGGGGTACGTCAAAAACGCTTCAATGGCATTCATCCGGGTCACCTTCTTTGATCTGGCATGTCTCATGTGCCGATCCTTGATTCAAATAAGTGATGCGGTCAACGATGGCTGACATAGCGTCGATGTCATGGGTGACGAGTAGGATGGTATATGTCCGGGCCGCTTTCAGGTACGTCAGCAGTTCATAAAAAGCTTTGACTGACGCTTCGTCAATCCCAACGGTAGGTTCATCAAAAATCAGCAAATCGGGATCACTGACAAGAGCACGGGCGATAAAAACGCGTTGCTGTTGACCACCAGATAATTCACCAATCGGCCGTTTGGCGTGTGCAGCCATGCCGACCGTAGCCAACGTCTCTTGGATTTGTAGTTTATCCTGCCGGTTTAACCAGTGCCATATTTTCTTTTGATTATATAAACCCATGGCAACGACCTCATACACGGTTGCGGGGAATCCAGAATTAAAACTATTTGATTTTTGCGATACATAACCGATTTTATGCCAATGACGAAATATCTTTTGTGGTTGGTCAAACAAGTTGACTTGCCCTTTGTAATCTCGTAATAATCCTAAAATAATTTTAATTAAAGTGGATTTTCCAGAACCGTTAGGACCGGCTAAGCCAATAACCTCACCGCTATTTATGGTTAAATTGATATGATCTAAAACTTGTTGTTTGTCATAAGTATAGGAAACATTACTAACGTCGATAATGGATTTACTGTCATTTGTCATAAGGTCACATCCGAAATCATAATCATTACGAATTATAGTATATATAAGAAAAAGCGTAATGTAAATAGTAATATTTACGATTTGTGAACAAAAAATAAAAACCCCGCGGATGCGGGATTTTTATGATGACTAGCAGAAGCTGTCTTTGGATTTTGGAACAGACATGCCGAACAAAGGTCTAATATATAGCGCAAGAAAAGTACCAGCTAGCGCCATAATCATCCATACCCAGCCGTGCAGACTGAAAGAAGCGATACCGCCAAAATAGGCACCAATATTGCAACCAAAGGCAATCCGAGCACCATAACCCATAAGAAGACCACCGACAATGGAAGCGATCGCTCGCTTGAATGGAACCTTTTTCATCGCAAACAATCCACCAGCAACCGAAGCAAGAAAAGCTCCTAAAATGACGCCGAAGTCAAGGACGCTTGTCGAATGGGCAAGCACTGATTGATCAAGAGATGCACTCTTAGCGCCCGACCAATACGTCCACTGTGTCACATCGATACCAACAGCCTGTGCGGCTTTAGCTCCCCATAAAGCAAATGCGGATGTGACGCCCCATGGGTTTCCGCGAACCATTAAAGTAACAGCATTTAATACAGCAAGCGCTATGGCTGCCGCCCAAAGCGGCCATGACCCACGGAAGAACCGTTTAACGCCACTTGTTGTCGGTAATGGTTTAATTTGTGGCGGTTGTTTTTTTCTACGGATGACATAGGTTAATAGAAAGATCACGGCAAATACAGCTAATTGAACGATCCATGCACCTAAAAAGCCAAGCCCTGTGCTTTCAGCTAATGAAATTGCAGGGAAGGACGGTAGTTCATTCACCCAGAATCCCCAATGCCAGGTTCCTAAAAAGGATCCGACGATAAAAGCGGCTAAGGTAATGAACATAGCCGAACGACCACCGCCAACTGCATAGAGAGTTCCTGATGCGCAGCCGCCGCCAAGTTGCATGCCAATACCGAACATAAAGGCCCCAACAACCACGCTCCAACCAACGGGAGACACATAACCTGTGGCTGTCTGACCGAAGAAGGCGAATCCGCTCGCTAGAATGGGTGCGAATAATGTACAAGCAACGGCAAGCATAATCATATGTGCCCGCATCGCCTGACCGTTTCCAACGGCTAACAACCGCCTAAATGCTGATGTGAATCCAAAACGTGCATGGAATAATGTATAACCAAAACCAATACCAAGCCAAAACGTTAGTAATTGTCGTAGGTCGACAACACTTAAAATCGCATAGCTCAGCAATAAAGCAACAACCAGACCGCAACCAATCAATAGTTTCTGTGGATGGGGCAGCACTGTCTGATTTAACTGGTGCTGCTTAGTCTGCATCGTTGATTGATTCATAGCCATATATAAAGCCTCCAATTCTTATCAATTATATCGGATTAATAGTACTAAATTATCATAGTAAATTCATACCTATTTGTAAACCGAAATGTTCTCCATGGTATTAAAAATATAAAATAGGAATGCTTTGACATTTACTCGCATAATAGCTATACTAATAACGAAATTGTCAGAAAAGCCAAAAACAAGATAACCTTCTGGCAATATCTAGGACTATATTCTTATTTATAGGGGAGGACAAAAGTCTATGGAAAATCGCTCGCAATGGGGGACGCGCGCCGGGTTTATATTGGCTGCCGTCGGTTCAGCAGTTGGTCTAGGCAATATATGGCGCTTTCCTTACGTTGCCTATGACAATGGTGGCGGTGCATTCTTTCTGCCTTATTTAATTGCACTTTTGACGGCTGGTATTCCGATTTTAATTATGGAATTTACGCTCGGTCATAGGTATCGGGGGTCGGCACCATTAGTGTTCAGAAAAATGAATAAAAAAGCAGAATGGCTTGGTTGGTGGCAAGTCTTTATCGCATTTATTATTTCAACCTATTATGCTGTTATTATTGCTTGGGCAATGGCATACGCTATTTTTTCTTTTAATCTTTCATGGGGAAATGATACAGCAGGATTCTTGACAGGCGACTATCTTAAGCTCGTTGATGCCGGCCAGTTTGGAAGTCTTGTACCAAGCGTTTTGATTCCTTTAATCATTGTATGGGTTCTTGTATTAGGAACGTTATTTAAAGGGGTTCGAAAAGGGATTGAAGTTGCCAATAAAATTTTTATTCCGACATTACTTGTCTTGTTTTTAATTATCGTTATTCGCGCTGTGACATTGGATGGAGCACTGCAAGGATTGAACGCGATGTTTCAGCCGGATTGGTCGCAAATTGCGAATGCGGATGTATGGATTGCTGCTTATGGTCAAATCTTCTTTAGCTTATCGATTTGTTTTGCGATTATGATTACTTATTCCAGTTACTTGCCTAAAAAATCTGATATCAATAATAACGCCTTTATTGCTGGTTTTAGTAATTCCAGTTTTGAATTACTTGCGGGTATTGGTGTTTTCAGTGCCATCGGTTTTATGGCCAATACGACTGGGCAGCCTGTTGAAGAAGTTGTGAATTCAGGTGTCCTATTAGCGTTTGCTGTCTTTCCGGAAATCATTAATCAAATTCCCGGTATACCAGGATTATTCGGATTTTTGTTCTTTGCATCACTCGTTTTGGCAGGAATGTCATCACTGATTTCAATATGCGAAACTTACATTGCCGCTTTTCAAGAGAAATTCAATATTTCTAGAACAAAAGCAGTCGCGATCGGCGGCGGTCTTTCAGCCGTTATTTCACTAGTTTACGCCACCCAAGGCGGTCTTAATTTCTTAGACACCGTTGATCACTTTGTCTTATCAATGGGCGTCGGATTAGCTGGATTAGTCGAAGTCATTGTCATTGCTTGGGTATTGCGTAAGGTCAAGAACCTACAGGAATATAACAATGCGCTTTCTGATATTAAGGTTGGCAGTTGGTGGGTCATCTGTTTGACGGTGATAACACCTATCTTGATGACGTTTATGATGGCTCAATCCATCTATACGGATTTGACTGAGCAATATAGCGGTTATCCATGGTCGTTCCTCATCATTTGTGGTTGGATTATGCTAGCTCTAACTTTGATTGCCGGATTTATCTTTACCAGTGTGAAATGGAAGTCGGGTCTAGAAAAGCAAGATAAGGAGGTCAGTTAATATGAGCGGTGGCGCTATTACAATGATGGTTATCGGAATGGTGATTATTTGGGGCGGTCTTGGAGCGAGTATTTTTAATGCGGTTAAAATAGCGAAACAAAAATAACATTATAATGTGGCCCGCAAGGATGATACTTGCGGGCCACTCTTTTTTTCGTTATGTCGATTCAAGTTTTTCATTCGACAAGCTGTATGGGCATTCCTCTTTAATCTAATGGCTCTGTTAAACGTGACTGTTGATTTCACCTCAAGGGGTTCGCTTTCCGCGGGTAACGCTTCAAACCTCCTCATGTCCACAGGAATATCCTGCGGGGTCTTCAGCTGTTGCTGTTCCCGCAGCAGTCTCACGCATTTCTCTCCCATCAACGAAGGGCACAAAAAACAACAATGGCCTTTAAATAGCCAATCTAATAAAAGCACGTGAAATCTTATAACAGGTTCAATGAAATCAGTTTATGTCATTTATATAATTAGTTTGAACCAAAACGGGTTGAGGAGAATGCCTATGACTGAACTTAGAAAAGCGGTTGAGCAAAGGAAGGCAGCGTATATTGAGATCCTTCAAAAAGCTGGTATTTATAAAAAAGCCAGTCGTGATTTACATGAGCTGACGTTAAGTGAGTTGGAAAAAGAAATCAGCTGGTGCTCGGATCCCATTAAAAAAGATATGGGAAGCTCCCATACCTCTTAATGAAATTCCTAATGTCTTTAGTTGAAAGTCTTTGGTTCATTTGACTTTGACGCTTCGACTGATTTATTTTTTTTATTTCTAAACAACGTCGCAACAATAGGGCCAGATAAGTTATGCCACACACTGAAGATTGCGCTTGGTACCGCAGCTAAAGGGGAAAAATGAGCAACCGCCAAGCTTGCTCCTAGCCCGGAGTTTTGCATGCCAACTTCGATGGAGACAGCTTTTTGTTTGTCAGGGGTCATCTTAAGTAACTTTGCTAGTCCGTAACCCACAAGCAAACCAAGAAGATTATGAAGCATCACGATCGCAAAGATTTCAAGTCCGGTGCTCGCTATTTTTTCATTATTCGTCGCAACAACCGCGGCGACGATAGCGACAATAGCAATCACAGAGACAAGGGGTAAAACCTTGACACCCGCCTCAACTTTTCCGCGCAACAGCATTTTCACTAGTAATCCTAATATAATCGGAAGAATGACAATTTTTATAATGGATAAGAACAAGGACGTCACTGAAACCGATAACCATTGGCTGGCAAATAATAATATAAGTGCTGGCGTTAAAATCGGTGACAACAATGTTGATACCGTAGTGATCGCTACGGATAATGCCGTGTCTCCTTTGGATAAATAGGTCATAACGTTAGACGCTGTCCCGCCGGGGCAACAGCCGACAAGAATAATCCCAACCGCAACTTCAGGAGATACCGCAAATACGGTGGCCAACAAAAACGCTAACAATGGCATGATGGTATATTGAGCCAATACCCCGATTGCCACTTCTTTTGGCCGCTTAAAGACTTCCTTAAAGTCTTGGGTCGACAGCGTCAAACCCATGCCAAACATGATGATACCTAAAAGTGGAACAATGTAAGCAGAGATCCACGTGAAACCGCCCGGCATCATAAAGCCCAAAATGGCAAATAAAATCACCCATACCGCAAATGTACTGCTAACAAAATTACTTAAACGCTCTAAAGCTTTCATGTAATGCCCCCTTAAAAAGTAATATAAAAAGAATGATATTACATATTTTTCGCATTCGCAATATATTTCTGAATTTATGTTCTGAACATCTTACTATATGAACCCAGTTATGCTAATTTATTGTCGACAATACAAGACATTTTTCGAGCAATGCATGCAGGATATTGAAATTTTTAGTAGAAGTACTTAAAGCACAGGTTGGAATTGAAAACGAGGGATGGATAAAAATGAAGATACGAAATTCTGTTAAAGCTGTTATTTGTTTAGGGGATATCAATTGATCGGAGATGATCATTTCATGATAGCCATTAACTCTAAAACGATTCCTTCTTCAATAAAGAACCTTCTCTCTTGTGCTACTTCCGAAGAGAACGTTGATGGATCATATGAGCAATATAAACATTCTCAACATTTAAAATTATATGGATTTGAGCAAGGAGTAACATTTGTTGGTTGTATAGGCATTAAGTTTTTCAATTCAAATAAAGGTGAGATCAAACATATTGCTGTTTCTCCCAGTGAAAGAGGAAACGGGATAGGAGGCAAGATGATAAAGTTTGTCTGCCAAGAGCATTTGTTGAGTATGATTTCTGCTGAAACCGATCAAGACGCAGTTGGTTTTTATAGAAGGTTGGGTTTTAATATAACAAGTTTGGGTGAAAAGTACCCTAACGTAGAAAGGTTTTTATGTGTATATAATGGGGTTAAGGTATGAAATATGTTGTACGAGGGGCAGCAATATCTCAAACAATTACTTTATTTGGTTTCACGTATTTGAAGATGAAATTTAATCATAGAGGATAAATTAAGATGTTACGAAAGATGTTACAGAGACAAGTCAACCAATTTCCCGATTAATGAGGGGGAGAGTTTTTTATGTTGGCTCTTTTCTAAAAGAGTGTTGTTTTTTAAATAGGACCTATGACAGCTAAAATGTCGAAAATTATTGATTGGAGCGGAAGGTGCGAGACTCCTGCGGGAGGAGCGGGACAGGTGAGACCCCACAGGCGCAGAGCGCCGAGGAGGCTCACCGCCCGCCCCGCGGAAAGCGAGCATCCTGGAGCGGAAATCAACCCCTCCTCTGAAATAGCAACAAAGTTTACGAAAACAGCCTTTATGTTAATTAGAGAGATAAGACCTGAAGATGCTGAAAACTTCGTATGTTTAATTAAGCAAGTTGAAACTCAAGCTAATTTTATGCTTATGGAGTCCGGAGAAAGAAAGACTTCTATAGAACAACAACGTCAACAATTAGAACGTATGGAACAGCAAAGTCATTCAACAATATTTGTTGCAGAACAGGAAGAAGGAAAGTTAGTAGGCTATTTGGTTGTTATTGGTGGAAGTGTAAAGAGAACAAAACATTCTGCGTATCTTGTTATTGGTATTCTAGAAGAGTACAGGGGACGAGGAATAGGAACAAAGCTCTTTCAACGCGTAGAAGACTGGGCCATCAATCACAATATTTCACGATTAGAGCTGACAGTCGTCACTCAAAATGAAGCAGGCGTAGCTCTATATAAGAAAACAGGATTTGAAATAGAAGGTATGAAAAGACATTCACTTGTAATCGATGGTGCATTTTTCAACGAGTATTTAATGTCAAAATTATTATGACCCACAACATAGGTGTACACGTTCTTCACAATTGTTTACCTTCAGTATAGACCCATTGTCATTTAGTCATCTAATTTACAATACCAACAAAGAAAATACCGATGATCACTGAAACAACTGATACATATTTTAAAAAACCTTTTTCTCTTCTTGCAAAAGCAACAACTCCAAGGATAACTCCAATAATGTATATACCCATGCCAGCAAAAATCGCCGATAAAAAGTCTGACAAGCTTGTTGCTGACCATAAATCTAATGGCGAGAGTGGTTCAATTACTATAAACAAACCGATAACAACTAAAGCAACTGAGCATATACTGTATTTTTTATTCAAATAAGACATCCTTTAAAGTAAATTTACTTAATTATAACATTATTTAACTTTTAATGATGTATATATGGCGAAACGTTCGGGAACGTTTATCATTCTTCCATGGAATTGTGGGATGATCTAACAGAAAACTACGATTTAGTGATTTTTTGTGGCTGCACAGTTAAATAATCATTCATGTGAGTCAATTTCATAAATGCTTATATTCATCATTGATCCGAACACTCGAATGGTCTAATGTATTAATGTTTGTTAATTCAGCGCGTTAACATCGTTGATTGGAACGGCGGGCGGCGACTCCTGCGGGAATAGCATGAGTCTTGAGACCCCGCAATGCGATCAAGGATGATCAGCTAAATGCGTCACGTCCTGTGACAACGCTGATCCTACCCACATCCTGTGGGCATGAGGCTCAAGCCATGCCCGCGGAAGGCGTCCGCCTAGAGTAGATATCAACAGGCCAAGCACACTGACAAATGTTTGGGTTTTCTGCTTTAGTCTTGAATGATGAAATTGACTCATGTACTAAAACTAAAGAAGCAGATTTGTTGCATGGTTATAAATTGAATCGTTTAAAGTTATGAAGCATTCCCTTGTTATGAGGAATGCTTTTTGTCTTGTCTAGAAATTGAGTGATTCCCATAACAGTATAAATGCAATTAAATACAATAATTATTTATTGTAAATCGATAAAACATGTGTTAAATTCAAATTGACAATAACGAAGTGAGGTGCTTTCTGTGAAACGAGTGTCAACGTTCTTTTTAAAGATAGCTGTTATTCTTATTGGACTCCCAGTTCTTGCTGTGTGCATCTTTTTAGTGCCTGAGATAGCGAGTTATGCAGCAGAATTGTATCCAGATATGACTTATATGAAATATCTCGTTTTAATCGATTTGTATGCAGCGGCGATTCCTTTTTACTTTGCTCTATATCAAGCTTTTAAACTTTTACACTATATTGATAAGAACAAAGCGTTCTCGGAATTATCTGTAAGAGCATTAAAAAATATAAAACACTGTGCAATTACAATCAGTATCCTGTATGTAGTGGGCATGCCACTCTTTTATCTCATGGGGGAGAAAGATGACGCCCCAGGTATCATATTAATCGGAATGGTCATTATTTTTGCTTCATTGGTGATTGCCGTCTTTGCCGCTGTTCTTCAAAAACTGTTAAAAGAAGCGATTGATATAAAATCAGAAAATGATTTGACGGTCTGAGGTGATAACATGGCAATGATAATCAATATAGATGTGATGCTGGCTAAAAGGAAAATGAGTGTAACAGAACTTTCGGAGAGGGTTGGAATAACGATGGCTAACCTTTCTATATTGAAGAACGGAAAGGCAAAAGCCATTAGACTTTCAACTTTAGAGGCCATTTGTAAGGCTTTAGAATGTCAGCCTGGAGATATTTTAGAATACCGAAGTGATGAAGACACCTAAGATTAATCGTTCAATGAATCCACATTCATAACAGAGGAGTTACTCATGAACTTCATTCAAAATGATTCTCAGAAAAAAACTTTGAAGGGACAAATCATGAGAGTAATAATACAACTCATTCGTTTTGGTTGGGAGCAGGCCCTATCATGTTTGTTTCCTGTCGTTATTTTTGCCTCTTTGGCTTTTACACAAATCATGCCACTTCCCTTACTACCACGGTATGACTGGCTCCTCATCATCTGCCTTCTTATGCAGTGGTGGATGGTGTGCTCTGGGCTTGAAACACGAGATGAACTCAAGGTTATCACATTGTTCCACTTGATTGGACTTGCTCTTGAACTTTTTAAGGTACATATGGGTTCTTGGTCTTATCCAGAGGAAGGGTACTCCAAAATTTTTGGAGTGCCTTTGTACAGCGGATTCATGTACGCAAGTGTAGCGAGTTATCTTTGTCAGGCGTGGAGGAGGCTTAATGTTGAACTGGTAAAGTGGCCACCGTTTTTGGTCGTAGTTCCTCTTGCAGCTGCAATTTATTTGAATTTTTTCACCCACCATTATTGGATTGACGTCCGCCTGTGGCTATTTGGGCTTGTCATGATCGTCTTCTGGCAATCAAAGGTTACATACGAAGTTGGCGAAGCCCGTTACCGGATGCCACTCGCTCTTTCTTTTCTGCTGATCGGATTTTTTATATGGATAGCCGAAAATATCGCAACCTTCTTTGGAGCTTGGGAATATCCAAATCAAACCGATGCATGGAGTCTCGTTCATCTAGGAAAGGTGAGTTCATGGCTCTTATTAGTGATTGTTAGCTTTCTTATAGTAGCGACGCTCAAGCAAGCTAAGGGAAATGTTTACACTAGGAAAGGTATGAGTCAATTTTTATAACTGTTTTACTTCCTTAGATTTTCGATTTGTCGTAATATTCATGTGTCGTCTTGAGCTGCTTCTTAAAAACTACAAATACGAGTTCTATGTCACATAAACAGATGAAGACGTGTGAACAATACCGGTAGATTTTCATGAAAGGAGTTCAAATTATGGGACAAAAACAATGTAATGTTTTCTTGGCGGAATCTCCTGACCAATCATGGATGACATTTTGTACATCGGATGGCTATAACAAAGACGAAGCCCGCTCAAAGATTGAAGAAATACTCGAAAACGAGAAAAAAGCTTCTTCTTATCAATTGGATTATTTGGGTTTTGTCGACTTCAACGATATGGAGCCGGGGATTGCTGAGCAAACAGATCACTTTGAAAAATATGACCCAGTTTGGTTATTGAATACCTCGAGGCATCATTAAGTGTTGAAAGGCTCATTAAAAATGAATGCCGGGTTCTCCCGGCGTCATTTTTATGGCTAAGAAATGTCTGCTACTTATAAAAGGCAAGGAAGGAGGGAGCAGCTTGCGACTAATTGTGGGGATTTCCGGAGCAACAGGAGCCATTTTCGGCATCCGAATGCTTGAGTTCCTGCAAAGAGCGGGAGTGGAAACGCACCTCATCTTATCCCAATGGGCTGAAGTCACCGTTCATTTGGAGACATCCTATACGATGTCGGAAATAAAACAGCTTGCATCATATGTTTACTCACCCAAAAATTTGGCTGCTTCAATTTCCAGCGGGTCCTTCCAAGTCGATGGGATGGTTATCGCTCCTTGCAGCATGAAATCATTGGCTTCGATACGGCACGGCCTGGCTGATAACTTAATGACAAGAGCAGCTGATGTGCTTTTAAAGGAACGAAAAAAGTTGGTGTTATTAACACGCGAGATGCCATTCAGTGATATCCATCTTGAAAACATGCTAGATCTGTCAAGGATGGGTGTCACGATTTTACCGCCGGTCCCCGCCTTTTACAATCATCCTCAATCCATTGACGATCTGGTTAATCACATAGTGGTTCGAACGTTGGACCAATTCGGTCTTGATACCGAAGAAGCGAAACGTTGGAACGGCATTCATGCTACAACAAAAAATCGATAATCGGAGGGAGTACCATGGCTTATCAAGATTTAAGAGAATATATGGATAAATTGAAAGAAGAAGAACAGTTGTTAACGATCAAAGATGAGGTCATGCCCGAACCGGATTTAGGAGCAGCCGGAAGGGCAATCACGAATCTTGGTGAACATTCTCCTGCTATGTTGTTCAACAACATTAATGGGTATGAGAATGCACAAGTAGCCATGAATGTGATTGGATCTTGGCCCAACCATGCGTTGATGATGGGGTTGCCGAAAGATACACCGGTAAAGGAACAATTTTTTGAATTTGCTCGTAGATGGGATCATTATCCAGTCGAGGTAGAACGGGTAGAAACAGCACCATTCCAAGAAGTCGAAATAACTGAGGATATCAATCTGTTTGAAATCCTGCCGCTGTTCCGGCTGAATAGAGGAGATGGCGGGACTTACCTTGATAAAGCCTGTGTCATTTCTAAGGATCCATCCGATCCGGACAATTTTGATAAACAAAATGTCGGTATTTACCGTATGGAGGTGAAAGGAAAAGATCGTCTTGGTATTCAGCCCGTCCCAATGCATGATATTGCGATTCATTTACGGATGGCTGAAGAAAAAGGAGAAAATCTTCCGGTTGCCATCGCACTTGGTAACGAACCCGTGATTACGACAATCGGCGGATCGCCGATTGGTTATGACCAATCGGAGTATGAAATGGCAGGAGCCATTCAGGGAGAGCCCTACAAGGTCGTAAAGGGAAAAACTGTGGATCTAGACCTTCCGAGAGGAGCAGAAGTCGTTTTAGAAGGTGAAATTCTTGCTGGTGAACGGGAAGTAGAAGGGCCATTCGGAGAATTTACTGGTCATTATTCTGGTGGAAGAAAAATGCCAGTCATTCAAGTTAACCGGGTTTACCATCGTAAAAACCCGATCTTTGAACACTTGTATATCGGTATGCCATGGACAGAAGTGGACTATATGGTAGGAATTAACACCTGTGTCCCGATTTATAAAGACTTGAAAGCAGCGTTTCCAAATGAAATTGAGGCCGTCAATGCCATGTATACCCACGGATTTGTTGCGATTGTTTCCACAAAACAACGCTTTGGCGGGTTTGCCAAGGCTGTTGGCATGCATACAATGACAACCCATCATGGCCTTGGCTATTGTAAGATTGTGATTGTTGTTGATGAGGAGGTTGATCCGTTTAATTTGCCGCAGGTCATGTGGGCACTATCAACTAAGATGCACCCAAAACACGATGTCATCACAATTCCGGATGCTTCAATTGCACCTTTGGATCCTGGGTCAGAACCGGCAGGAATTAGTGACAAAATAATCCTTGATGCGACAACACCTGAAGCACCGGAAAATCGCGGCCATTATTCCCAACAGTTAGACGAACCGGTGGATACGAAGAAATGGGAAAAAATACTTTCTGACATGATGAGTAAATAAGTGAGGAGGTTGGAGCCATGAAAAAAATTTGCCCGCGTTGTGAAAGCGAAAAAGTAGAAAAGATCGCGGAATCTCCGGTGAGCGGAAAATGGGACATGTTTTTGTGTCATACATGCCTATTTTCTTGGAGGTCGACGGAACCTGAGGCGATTCAAGATCCGGAACTGTATAACAAACATTTCAAAATTGATCAGCATGATATTCCAAACTATGATAATGTCCCTGTCATACCGGAACGAAAAACAAAATAAATGAACTTGAAGGCTTGCAACAATTTGTAAAGTATATCTCAACCCAAAAAAAGATCCGTATCAACTTTAATAGTGATACGGATCTTTTGTTTAATGAATTAAATATTTTAGATTCATTCTGTCTTGAAAATTCCAGTCAGTTCAATGAAGGTTAAATGGAGACACATAATATGCTAAATAATGTTCTTGAATCGGGATGACAGGACTTGAACCTGCGACCTCAGCGCCCCCAGCACTGCGCTCTACCAAGCTGAGCTACATCCCGGTATTATGAAAATGTTAAATGCTTGGTAGTTAGTAAAGTTCGGAACGCCTAAAACCTTGTATATTATATTATATAAGGTCATCGGTTATTCATCAATAGCTATTTACAAGCATAATTTTGAAAGGGTTTACACAGGCTTTGGGCTTACTTATAATTAAAGTAATCCAAAATGAATTAAATTTCTAAAAACAACTGGACTTATGTTCTTACAAACTGGAGGGACGCTGTGTGACAACTGAAGGGGATTTGCTGTGGCAACCGTCGCAAGAATGGATCAATGAAACGAACATGGCCGATTATATGAAATGGCTTAAAACTGAGAAAAAAATAGATGTCAAAACCTATCAAGAACTATGGGAATGGTCTGTGAATGGACCTGAATCATTTTGGGCTTCACTTTGGGATTATTTCGATATCCAAACATCGACTGCTTATGAGCAGGTTATGAGTGATGATCCTATGCCTGCGACACAATGGTTTCCTGGAGCAAGGCTGAATTATGCTGAACATGTATTCCGCAATATGAAGGATGATGGCGAGGCGATAATCCATGCATCAGAACTACGTGTTCAAGACTCGATGACATGGGATGAATTGCACCGACAAACGGCAGCATTTGCTAATACATTGAAGCAAATCGGTGTCGAGCAAGGGGATCGTGTTGTAGCCTATGTGTCTAATATTCCGGAGGCCGTGGTCGCTTTTCTTGGGTGTGCCAGCATCGGTGCAATATGGTCAAGCTGTTCACCGGAATTCGGTTCTCGCAGTGTGGTTGACCGCTTTAAACAAATTGAACCCAAGGTCATGGTGACGGTTGATGGTTACCGGTTTGCGGGTAAAGATTACGATAGGATGTCTGTTATTCGCGAGATTCAGCAAGCGATTCCGAGTCTGGAGCATACGATTGTTGTTCCCTATTTAAAATCACAGCCCAATATTAAGGCACTGAAGAATGCGATGTTTTGGGATGACATGTTAGCAACCTATGCATCAGACACTCTCTCTTTTACTCATGTGCCGTTTGATCAACCCTTATGGATTTTATATTCGTCTGGAACGACAGGTATTCCCAAAGCGATTGTGCAAAGCCAGGGCGGTATTTTATTGGAGCATCTTAAAGCCCTAACCTTGCATAGTGATCTCAAAAATGACGATCGCTTCTTTTGGTACACGACAACGGGGTGGATGATGTGGAACTTATTAGTTGGTGGATTGCTCACAGGTTCCAGCATCGTTTTATATGATGGCAGCCCCAATGACCCTGATCTGAATGCTATGTGGCAGTTTGTCGAGGATGCGGGGATTACCGTATTTGGTACAAGTGCTGGTTATTTGACGGCCTGTATGAAAGCCGGTCTCGAACCGGGCAAAACCTTTGATTTAAGCCGTTTAAAAAGTATCGGTTCAACAGGTTCTCCGCTGCCGCCTGAGGGCTTCTCATGGGTTTATGAGAATGTCAAACAAGATTTGGCGCTTGGCTCTGTAAGTGGTGGAACGGATATGTGTACGGCCTTTATCCTCAATTGTCCTATATTACCTGTTCATGCGGGTGAACTGCAATGCCGCGGTCTTGGGTGTGCTGTTGAGGCTTATGATGATGATGGTCAGTCGCTCTTTGAAAATATCGGGGAACTCGTAATCACTCAACCCATGCCGTCTATGCCAATTTATTTTTGGCATGATCCTGACGGAGAGCGATACCAAGATAGCTATTTTGATGTCTATCCAGGCATCTGGAGGCATGGCGATTATATTAAAATCACCTCCCGCGGTAGCTGTGTGATTTACGGTCGTTCAGACGCAACCATTAACCGCGGCGGTGTCCGTATGGGAACAAGTGAAATTTATCGCGTTGTCGAAGGGCTTTCAGAAGTTACCGATAGTCTCATCGTTGATGTCAAACAATCACAGGGTCGGTCATTCATGCCACTGTTTGTCACGTTAGAGGACCAAACAGAACTGGATGATGCATTGAAAGGGAAAATCAAACAAAATATTAAAGATGGATGTTCACCGCGGCATATTCCGAATGAGATCTATGCGGTCGATGATATCCCTAGGACAATCAACGGTAAAAAACTTGAGGTTCCGGTAAAAAGAATACTAAGCGGCGTCCCTGCTAATAAGGCTGCCAATAAAGGCTCGATGCAAAATCCTGAGATTTTAGATATATTTATTCAATTGGCTGAACAATGGCAGAAAGAATTTAAAAACGCTTAATATGCTAACGCTCTCATTTGAGGGCGTTTTTTGTTTCTGATAGCCTCCCTTTGTTTGATTTGAGCGTAAAATATGGTTTAAATTAAAAGGTGGAATGGAAAAAGAGGAGGCGACGCACATGCAACAGTTGAAATCCACCCTCAAACGAATTGATGGTAAAGGGTATAAGGCTTATAAAGATATCCAGGGGAATTATCGTTTTCCGGATTATCAGTTGGCGATTGATTATGTCCAAGGGGACCCTTTCGCCAGCCCATCAAAATTCCGGGTGATTATACCGAGGGAGACATCAGCTTTTGGTGATGAAGCCACGGCGACGAAGTCTCGAAAAGTGGCCAGTGAAGACGACATTACGCGGTTCATTGACCGTGCGATTAAAAAAGAGTCCGGAAGTATAAAAGGCTCTGGAAAAAGTGGTTTGTTGACCATTGACGTACCGGGACAGGAAGTGATTGAGCGGACAGCCGTGACATTGACTCCTAAAAGTATCATTGTCTGTTTGTCCGTAGGTTTGCCAGCTCAGGGGCGACGCGTTCTTGGACAACAAGCTGAGAAAATATTTTTAACATTATTACCGAACGTGATCAGGCAGTCGGTTTTATCAATTCAAGCATCTGAGGTTGATCGTGTGACAAAGTTAGCGGATCAACAGCAAGCTATCAGACAATATATGCAAGATCATTCATACATAACGTTTGTCGCTGATGGCGCGATTCTCCCTCGTGCAAGTGGTGTCAACGACCGTCCGCTCCAAAAAGGAAAAGTTGTGCCATTTGAAAGTCCTGAATCAATGAAGGTAAGTATTGATATTCCTTACCGAGACAAGCCTTTGACCGGTATGGCGATTCCTAAGGGGATTTCATTGATTGTCGGCGGTGGTTTCCACGGCAAAAGTACTTTGTTAGAAGCCTTGCAGAAAAGTGTTTATGACCATATTGAAGGCGATGGCAGGGAGTTTGTCTGTACCGATCCGACAGCTGTGAAAATCAGGGCAGAAGACGGACGAAGTGTTGAAAAAGTTGATATTTCACCGTTTATCAATGATTTACCGTATGATAAAGATACCGCGAGTTTTACAAGTGAAGATGCCAGCGGGAGTACATCACAAGCGGCTAATATTATTGAAGCTTTGGAAGCAGGAACGGAAACGATACTCATTGACGAGGATACGAGTGCAACGAATTTTATGATCCGCGATGCCCGTATGCAAGCACTTGTGGCCAAAGCAACAGAACCGATTACGCCGTTTATTGATAAAGTGACACAATTGTATGCTGACTACGGTGTCTCAACGATTCTTGTTATGGGCGGTGCCGGCGATTATTTTGATGTGGCTGATCAAGTGATTCAAATGGATAAATATGTTCCTTATGATGTGACTGATCAAGCGAAATCAATTGCTAAAGATATCGTGTATCAACGGCAATCAGAAGGCGGCTCTGGTTTTGGTGATATTCAAGCGCGTACGCCAACAGAAAAAAGTGTGGCTATGTTGAATGACCGGAAGAACAAAGTCAAAACCCGGAGTAAGTACACGATTCAATTGGGTAAGACAACCATCGCCTTGAGTCACGTCGAACAAATCGTTGAAGATAGTCAAACACGGATGATTGCGGAAATTTTAAGCAGCGTCGCGAAAGAACAGACCTTTAAACAAAATCGGACTTTATCGGAATGGTTGGATCAAGTGGAGGAAGCCATGGATGATAAAGGCCTAGATACATTCGGCGCCTATAAAGGACATCCCGGTGAACTGGCGCGTCCAAGACGTTTTGAAATTGCTGCGAGTTTGAACCGATTGCGGACATTGGAAATAAAATAGAGGAAGAATCCCCAAGGGACATATGACCTTGGGGATTCTTTTATGTGTTAAGGGTTATATTGTGAATATTAAGAGATTAACTGGAAAAAGATAATAAATGATCATGATGATGAGTGATTTCAAATAGAAATGATCGTCCATGTAGGTGAGCTTGACAAAAAAGTTCAAATGGACCAAATGGTTATTAGAATAGACACTTCGTATATAGGGGTACATCTTGGTCATAACCCCCGTATTAGTGAAGCGATTTTCTGATATAACCGTCTTTATATGGAGGTATTAAGTTGAAAAAGCGAATGCTTGGAATAGGAATAATCCTATTTGTTTTAATAAACACATTTGCGTTAGGTTATGAAAAAGCATCTGCTAAAGACGATAAAGTTAATCATGCAACGTTTGAAGAGCAGATCAAAAATTTCGGTAAAAAGTTAACAGATAAAGTTCCTGAAAATTACAGCAGAGAGGATGCCTTAGAGAATGGCGATATTACACCAGAGCATATAACGCAAAAACAACGAGAAAAAATTAATCAGTTTATGGCAAACGTAAGGAATAATAAACCAGATTTTATCCGGTTTGTTCAATTCTTCCCTAGCGGCACATTAATTAAGGAATATCAATTTAACGGAGACCTCATTTATTATCGTGCTGACAGCACAAGAATTAAAAACTCGAGGGATAAAGTTTATACTGACTACTGTAAAGACCTTGAGAAGAAAACAAAGCCCTTTGAAGGGACTTTTCTAACAAATTGTTATCATTCCAAATCAATTGAGTTTTAACGCAACCAGCTTTTATAAAAGCTGGTTTTAGTAGCTGGGCAACAGTTATCGAATTGACTACCCTGTTATTTAGAATACTCTAGGAATGTCTTTCATTGGGATAAAGAAGGTAGAAATACCCTGTTAAAAGAATATTTTGGCTTTAATTCAGTACACTGAAAAATTAACTCAATAAATTATTATTGTGTTAACACACTAAAATATGGGATAAATTCATTGACTTTCCATTTGAAACCGATTACAATAAAAGCAGTTATTAGATTATTGGAGAGTGTGAATGGCAATGTCTATATACGATAATCGGCAAATCGGTAAGCGGGCGATATTAGTTGCCTTTGGTAAAGAAACCGATACACGGGTTAATAGGGGTTGTATTGATGAAATCACTGTGATTTCGTCGGTATAACCTCTTTTTTTATTGTTACTTTATTACGGTGAAGCGAGAGGAGCTGGACCTAGACAATGATGATATTGGATGGGCATTCATTAACATTAAATGACGTCAAACAAGTGCTGTTTGAGAAAGAGAAAGTACAGGCTTCAGATGAGAGCTGGAAGCGTGCTAACAAAAGCCGTCAAGCTGTAGAAAATGTTGTTCGTGATGGTAAGACCGTTTATGGTATTAATACCGGATTTGGCAAGATGAGTGATGTATTAATTGAAAGAGACGATGTCGAAGATTTACAGTTAAATTTGATTCGAAGCCATGCTTGCGGTGTCGGCGAGCCGTTTCCTGAAATCGTTAGCCGCGCAATGATTCTATTGAGAGTCAATGCCCTCTTAAAGGGATATTCGGGTGTAAGCAAACAGCTGATCGAAAAACTGTTGGTACTACTTAATGAACACATTCATCCCGTCGTGCCCGAGCAGGGGTCACTCGGGGCAAGCGGCGACCTTGCTCCACTGTCTCATTTAGCCCTTGTGTTAATCGGGGAAGGGGACGTTTTTTACCAGGGTGAAAGCATGCCGACAATGAAAGCCTTTGGCGCTGTAGGCATCACGCCGATAACATTGAGTGCCAAAGAAGGCCTAGCCCTCATTAATGGTACGCAGGCAATGACAGCGGTTGGGGTTGTTGCCTATTTGGAAGCGGAAAAACTTGCCCAGCAAACTGAGGCAGTCGCGTCAATGACAATGGAAGGATTACGCGGTATCATCGACGCTTTTGATGAGGATCTCCATATCGCAAGGGGTTATCAAGAACAAGTCGATGTTGCTGAAAGAGTGCGTCAATATCTAACTGGGAGTCAACTCATCACGAGACAAGGAGACATCCGTGTTCAGGATGCTTATTCGCTGCGTTGTATTCCTCAAGTCCATGGCGCAACATGGCAAACCATGAACTATGTCAAAGAAAAACTCGAAATTGAGATGAATGCGGCAACGGATAATCCACTCATTTTTGCTGATGAGGAAAAAGTCATTTCGGGTGGCAATTTTCACGGTCAGCCGATCGCGTTGGCGATGGATTTCTTAGGGATTGCTGTTGCCGAACTTGCCAATATTTCAGAACGACGTATTGAACGCCTTGTTAACCCTCAGTTAAATGATTTACCGCCGTTTTTGAGTGCAAAGCCAGGACTAGAATCCGGGGCAATGATCATGCAGTATACTGCAGCCTCACTAGTGTCCGAAAATAAAACACTCGCCCACCCGGCAAGTGTCGATTCCATTCCGTCTTCAGCTAATCAAGAAGACCACGTGAGTATGGGTACGATTGCCGCAAGACATGCTTTACAGATCGTTGCTAATACAAGAAACGTCGTTGCGATTGAATTGATTTGTGCACTTCAGGCCACAGAGATTCAAGGTATGGATCAAATGGCTCCGCACACACGCAAGATTCATAGAAAGGCCCGTGACGTCGTGGAGGCTATTACAAAAGACCGTGTTTTTTCAAAAGACATTGAGACCGTTGCCTTATGGATGAAAGATGGAAAATGGGATAAGATATTAACACTAGGAACCCATCGAAAGCAATCCATTTAAAAGGGTGGGTATAAATTTGAATAGGGACGTGCTCTCCTTTCATCCCTCACCCCAAATTTTATTTGAAATCTTTCCATTTTTATTCTAAAATAGCTAACAACCGCTAGATGAGTTGAGACAGGATTAGCTTAGTTTTTGAGATTAAGAGATGAGCGTGAGATGAGACAAGGAAGATATTGCTTTTCCTGTTCTCCTCAAGTTAAGGAGGACATTTTTTTGAGTTTATTATCTAATTTTTCTGCTACTACTGAAACCACTAAGTATGAGACTTCTGGTTACATCGAGGTCGAACGGACGCACGTCCCCATCAGTAAAGATCATGCGCAAAAAGATCTGTTACCGGCCCTGAATCAGCATAAGGGCGCTCTATTCACTAGTCGTTTTGAATACCCAGGTCGATATACTAGATGGGATATCGGTTTCGTCGACCCGCCGATTGAATTGAAAGGTTATGAGAGGCAGTTTGTCATTAATGCGTTGAATGAACGTGGCGAAGTGTTACTACAGGCAATGGCAGATAGTCTAAAAACAACTTCTGACATTGACAGCCTGCGGGTGACACGGACGACATTATCGGGATATGTTGGGGAAACTGAGGAACTGTTTACTGAAGAACAACGGAGTAAGCAACCATCAGTGTTTACGGTGATTCGTGCCATAAGTGCATTATTTTACTCGACGGAAGATGATTATTTAGGTTTATATGGGGCATTCGGTTACGATTTAGTCTTTCAATTTGAATCCATCCCACAAACCCAACAACGTGACGCTGATCAAGCGGACATCACACTGTTTTTACCCGACCAGTTAACCGTCGTTGACCACCAGATGGATGCGGCTTATGAGTTAACTTATGAATTTTCCTATCAAACAATCAGCACAAAAGGTCTATTGCGTCATCATCCGTTGACAGAAGCGACTCCACCCGTTTATCAAGATGTTAAATCTTATGAATCAGGCAATTATGCTCGCATTGCCAGGCAGGCTAAAGAGGCGTTTTACCAAGGGAATTTATATGAGGTGGTCCCATCCCAAACGCTTTATGAACCGTGTAAGGATGATCCAGCCGATATTTTTGACCGGCTATTAGACCTGAATCCAAGCCCATATGGATTTTTAATCAACCTAGGTGATGAACATTTAATCGGTGCGAGTCCAGAGATGTACGTTCGGGTTGAAGGGGATCGAGTGGAGACATGCCCAATCTCTGGAACGATAAAAAGAGGTCGAAATGCTGTAGAAGATGCGGATCGAATTCGGGAATTGCTGAATTCAACAAAAGACGAAACCGAACTCACGATGTGTACGGATGTTGATCGTAATGATAAATCACGGATATGTGAGCCAGGGTCTGTCAATATTATCGGTCGCAGGCAAATAGAGATGTATTCGCACCTGATCCATACTGTCGATCATGTGGAAGGCAAGCTTCAATCGGGATATGATGCTTTGGACGCGTTCTTAACCCATATGTGGGCGGTCACAGTGACTGGAGCACCGAAACGAGCCGCCATACAGTGGGTCGAGGATCATGAAGCATCGCCGCGGAAATGGTATGGCGGTGCGGTTGGCTATATGAAATTTAATGGTGATATGAATACGGGCTTAACACTCAGAACGATCCGCTTACAACATGGTTTAGCCGAAATAAGAGTGGGTGCAACCTTACTCCATGATTCTGTACCTGATGATGAGGAGCAAGAAACCTTAACCAAAGCCCAGGCGATGTTAAAAACGGTCCGGAACGAACAGTCGTCCACTGCTGATGACGGATCTGATTTACAAAAACTGACCGGCGGTATCGGGAAGACATTGTTACTTGTTGACCATGAAGATTCATTCACTCATACATTGGCCAATTATTTCCGCCAAACAGGGGCAACCGTACAAACGGTTAGGCAGAGCCAGGCACAGCAATTGCTGTTATCACATGCGAATATTTTTGATGGTGTTGTGCTGTCACCAGGTCCTGGGCGACCGGATGATTTCGACATGCAGACAACGATCAAGCTTAGTCTAGAGCATAACCTTCCAATATTCGGTGTATGTCTCGGTATGCAAGGTATTGTTGAATATTTTGGCGGCGGGATTGATACAATGATCACACCCACACATGGGAAACAAACAACCGTCACAACAAGCCAGGCGTCAAAACTGTTTCACAAGCTCCCAAAATCAATGGCTGTGAGTCGCTACCACTCATTGTATGCGGGTGATATTCCAGAAGATTTGGCCGTGACAGCGTATACTGACGAAAGGATTCCGATGGCGGTAGAACATAAGACACAGCCTGTTTTTGGGGTGCAATTCCACCCGGAATCGTTACTCATGATGAACGATGATGTCGGTTTGACGATCATTAATGATTTAGTAACCTTGATATAATAAAAAATGGCTCCTTATTGGAGTCATTTTCACAATAAAGAGATCTGTCTTAATGACAGATCTCTTTATTACTTTATATTACAGGTAATCAGACCCCAGCATCTGCTTTTTGGTTTGAATAACCATTTTTCTTGGTGTAAACAATAGAAAATCCAATTAAGGAGAAAATAATAGATATGATCGGTACGCAATAGTTTAATACGGCATATGGGCCATAAGCCAATGCGCCAACACCTAATGTGTTCATGACAAAGACAGCGTCTGTACTCCAAGGTACTAAAGAAGAAGTAATGGTCCCGCCGTCTTCCAGAGCACGTGACAGGTTTTTCGGGTGTAATTTTTTATCTTGATAGGCTTTTGCATACATTCTTCCGGGTATAATAATGGATATATATTGTTCGGCAGTAATGACATTTGTCAAAAATGATGAAATGACTGTTGTAGCTGCTAAACTTCTACCGGTTCGAGCGATCTTTAAGATTTGTTCAACGATCACTTTCAACATGCCTGTGCTTTCCATAATGCCGCCGAAAACCATAGCCACGATAGCTAATGACACGGTGTACATCATTGAATTTAGTCCGCCTTGGTTCAAGAGTTCATTGACCGTGTCATTTCCGGAGTTGATTTGGTAGCCACTTTGTAGAGCGTTGACCGCACTTCCAATATTGCCACCCTGGATCATGATGTTCGCAAGAAAGCCAAGAATGATCCCCACTGTTAGCGCCGGTAATGCAGGAACTTTTTTCACAACAAGCAGAATAACAACAAGCGGGATGAGTAATAGCCACGGTGATATCACGAAATGCTGTTGCAGACCTGCCATAACGGCATTAATATCCTGTAGATTTATTGAGTTTCCTACAAATTTCATGCCCATAATTGTATACACAATGAGCGCGATGACAGCTGCAGGGACAGTTGTATAAAGCATATGGCGAATATGCTCAGACAATTTCGATCCCGCAATGCCAGATGCAAGGATGGTAGTATCGGAAAGAGGTGACATCTTATCCCCAAAAAACGCTCCGGAAACGATTGCACCGGCAGTCATGGCAGAAGGGACCCCCATACTAACGCCAATGCCCATTCCAGCGACACCCACTGTACCTATCGTCGACCAAGAACTGCCCATCACTAATGTAACAATCGTGCATATCACAAAGATAGCGGCCAAAAAATAGGAAGGACTGATGATTTCCAACCCATAATAAATCATTGTGGAGACAATGCCTCCGCCGATCCATGCACTTATGATGATACCAACCATCATCAAAACAACGACAGCAGGAAGGACTTTCTTTATACCTTCATAAATAGATTTTTCCAAATCGTCCCATGAATATCCGCATGCCCATGCAATAAGAGCTGCTACCGCTGCACCTAAAAGAATGGGAATGTGCGGGCTTCCGTCAAATGAAAGAATCGTAAATGCCATTGCAGCAATCATGACCAGGAAAGGAATGATTGCTAAACCAAATGTCATATGTCTTTTATATCGTTCCATAACGAATCACCTCATTTTGGTTCACTGTTGCATTATCACTTTATCTAACTAATGTATTAAAACATGATTCAGAGTATCACGGATTTTAATCACCGTCAAGACAAACTTCTTCATTGGTCTTGGTGTTTTTGTTACATTACTACTTAATTGAAATTCATTGCAATAAAATCACGAAAAATGTCACAAACTAAGTCTGTCAATTTAGGAGGTGCTTATTATGTGGAACTGGATTTCCAATCTTTTTACAATTATAGGTTTTGTTGTCGCAGCCGTTATCATCTTGGCATTGTTAATCACCTATATTGTCTTGTATTTCAAAGATAAAAACCAGAAACGCCATCCGATCCTCCGGAATTACCCAGTTTTAGGAAAAGTACGGTACTTTTTTGAAAAAATTGGTCCGGAAATGCGCAGTTACTGGTTCAATAGTGATACGGAAGGGAAACCCTTTTCTCGACACGAATATGAACATGTTGTTAAAACAGCAAAATACAGTCGTGATGTCGAAGCCTTTGGTTCTCAACGGGACTTTGAAGCAGAGGGTTTCTTCATTCGAAATAACATGTTTCCGAAATTGAAAGAAGAAATGGTCCTCGATCGAAAAAGCAAGGTGAAAACCAAGCGCTACATATTGTTGCGGGACACCTTGTTTGCGCAACGAGATGAAGAATTTGAAGAACATGAGGATCTTGCCTATTTGTTAGATAAAAGAGACACCATTGTTCTCGGCGAAAAAACCGCCCGGAAACCATTTAAAGTTCGGGGTCAAATCGGTATGTCGGCCATGAGCTACGGCGCATTAGGCCAACACGCCATTACAGCTTTATCTCATGGATTAGGTATGGCAACCGGGACATGGATGAATACCGGTGAAGGTGGATTATCACCTTATCATACTAAAGGTAATCCAGATATCATCATGCAGGTAGGACCTGGATTATTCGGCGTTCGTAGTCAAGAGGGTGATATTAGTTGGGATGAGGTTAAGAAAAAAGGGGAAATGGATCAAATTAAAGCGTTTGAATTAAAGCTGGCTCAAGGGGCGAAAACGCGTGGGGGTCACGTCGACGCTGAAAAAGTCACGGAAGAAATCGCCGATATCCGGGGGATTGAGCCTCATCAATCGGTTGATAGTCCTAACCGTTTCCATCAGTTTAGCAATCCAGAGGAAATGTGTGATCTGATTGAAAAATTCCGAGATGTTTCAGGTAAGCCCGTTGGTATTAAAGTGGTTATCGGCAGCTATGATTCATTGTTTGAACTGGCTGATTATATGAAGAAAAGTGGAAAGGGACCCGACTTCATCACCGTAGATGGAGCTGAAGGTGGAACAGGCGCCTCTTATCAAGAATTAATGGATAGTGTTGGGCTCCCAGTAAGAACCGCTCTACCTATTGTTGATGCCACATTACGGCGTTTTGGCGTTCGTGATCGCGTGAAAATTTTTGCCTCAGGAAAGTTGTTCACACCTGATCGCATTGCTGTTGCGTTAGCGATGGGAGCAGATCTTGTCAATGTCGCCCGCGGCTTAATGATTAGCGTGGGTTGTATTCAAGCGATGAAATGTCAATCGAACGCCTGTCCTGTTGGCGTAGCGACAACAGATCCGAACCTTCAGAATGCGTTAGTGGTCAATGAAAAAAAATACCGCGTCACTAACTTTGTCACAACCTTACGCAAAGGTTTGTTCCGTCTCGCCGCCTCTACGGGTGTTGATTCACCTGTGAAAATTCGCCTGCAACACATTGTGTATAAAGATCAAGAAGGTGTATTGCATACTCTAGAAGAGATTTATGGAGCTATCAGAGAAAAAGTCGATAACATTAAATATCCCGTTGACAGTACAACCGATCCTGATTTAGTAAAAGATCCGAAATAAGGCCTAAACCCAGCCGTTTTGAACGTTTTTTAAGATGGCTGGGTTCTTTTATTGTTATAGGATCCCGAGGTTTGCGAATTGACATTATAAATTGTTTAACCATACACTGTTACTATGTTAATGAGTTCACGTTAGATGAAGCGGCAAACCATCCTCATATGAAGATTATCATTGATCATGGAAGAGAGATATATGCCGTCCATTAGGAGGGTGTTTTGACTATGAAACTATTAGGCATTTCAGGCTCTGCGGCAGGATCGAAGACCGCACTCACTGTTCAACATGTGCTTCAAGATACCACTAAACAACAAACAGGTACTGATGTTGAGTTATTGGATTTAAAGGATTATCAAGTCCAATTTTGTGATGGCAGAGATCCGTTTACTTATAAAGGTGATACCAAAACTGTGATTGATAAAGTGCTCGCTGCAGATGCTTTTGTGATCGGCAGTCCGGTATACCAAGGATCCATAACCGGTGCCTTGAAAAATCTGTTTGATGTATTACCCATGGCAGCTTTGCGTCATAAAGTCGTGGGCATTATTGCTAATGGGGGCAGCCCTCATCACTATTTGGCTGTGGAAAATCAATTGCGGCCGATACTGAGCTATTTTAGGTCTTATATTGCTCCAGGCTATACCTATGTTTTAAAAAATTGCTTTGATAATGACAATCAGTTGATTGACCCGACCATTTTGGAGCGAATCTCCATTTTGGCTCAGGAGATCGTGACGATGCATCAGGCGCTGAATGAAAACTAATGGCCCTGTATGAACAGGACCATTAGTTATTAATGCTTATATTGATTAACGTAACGTCCATGGTCAGGAATGGCCAGACTTTCAAATGACTCACTTAACTTGTGCAGATTTATGGACAGCTCCGTCCCGGACATTGGTAATCCGTGACCAGTGACAGCTAGTTCCGGTTTTAAAGCTTCCAGTTGGTTGACGGAATCCCACGCCGCTTGCCAGTCGGTTGTGAGGTATCTAGGCGGACCGCTGATTTCTTGTTTTTGTGTAAAGACTTTTAAGAGTGCGTCCTGTCTCACAGTGATAAACGCATCACCAGCAATGAGGGTGCGGTCTTCTTCTCTGAACAAGGAAACGTGCCCGGGTGAATGACCCGGTGTATGGATCCAGCGCCAACCTGCCATTCCCGGAATATTTCCGTTCTTGGGAAGGGTTTTGACATGATGACCTAAATCGACAGGTTCGTTTGGAAACAATGCTGACATTTTAGCTATCATGCCGCCTTCAACCGATGCATCGGGCTGCGGGTAACGGGATTCACCGGTCAAATAGGGTATTTCCTTTGCATGAGCGTATACGGGAACATGCCAGTGTCTGACAAGATCAATGACAGCTCCGACATGATCGAAATGTCCGTGTGTTAGAATGATGGCCTTTGGTGCACGATCCTGACCAAAGCGTTTTTTGACTTCAGCAATGATATCATCAGCTGATTCCGGCATTCCTGCATCAACTAAAACCCAATCTTGCTCCTTCTGTGGATCTCCAACGAAACAGACATTAACGATCTGAATGGGCAGTACATAGACATCAGGCAATACCGCTTGTCCAATCCCACTTGTTACCGATGTCATAGGTATGAATTTTTTATCCATGCTATTGTTCATATCGTGTTCATGATCGATCGTTCTCACCCCGTTTCAGTATTAAAAATGGCACATCTATAGTATTGCTTCACTTGCACAAAATATTTCTAATGAAACATAAAAGCGCCCAGATAGCTGGACGTTATTTAACAATCGAGTATACGTAGTCTGTAAGCATTCATGGCTGTCGTTCCTAATCGGTCAAGAAATCGGTAGTTAACAACGGCACCGACGATGGCACCAAATCCGGGGATGAGTTGCATCAATTTAGCCAAGTCCATGTAATCGCGATATTCTTGTTGAAATGCCTGCCAGTCAAGATTGTCAAGGGAAGGGTAGGCCTGTAATGTTGTCTGCCAGTGTTTTAATTGCCAAACAGATTCAATCCGCTTTTCTTCACTGGAGAAAGCGACTTGAAAGATGTGCAGGAGATACAATCGCTCGCTGTAGTCACGTACATTATAACCATAGATAGCTGCTACATCGTAAAGAAATTTCATTTTAATGCTGAGCAACATGGGAAAGTCAGCTAGAGCCAGCCAAAATCCACCGGCCCCTGTCCCAGCACCTTCAACCGATGCTGTCCGTTTGTAGATTTTTAATTTTTCCCGTACGCGCGTTTCGCGTGCTTGTAAGGATAAGCCATTAAGTGGTTGCCGACGGGTGGTTATTTCCGATCCAAACAGGACAGTTTTGACCATATTTTTAATGCTTTCCGTGGCTATATCGTGAACTTTTTGCGGGATTTTTTCATTCATTTTATTTTGGATCGACTTCGCTGCATGACCCAGTCCCCAAGACGGTTTAAGCATTTTTTTTTGCCAGTTGACGCATTGGAGACGAGCATAGTCTTCATAGGTCATCAAATGTCACCCCTCAAAGGATTGTCAGTATTATCATTTTAATTCATATGATGAGCTTTGCCTTCGCAATACAGCCCTATTTGTTGTAAGACCGTGGTCCCAGTTACCAGTATTCCTCAGGATTTAACGATATAAGTCAACATTAAGAGAAAGAACGAAAAAATAACAATAGTTATGACCCAGTAATAAGCTTGTGTCCTGTTTCCGGCTTCAACAGCTAGGTAAATTGCTGTGGGGAGTGTTTGGGTTTTCCCTGGAATATTCCCGGCAAACATTAACGTTGCTCCAAATTCCCCAATGCTTCGTGCAAATCCAAGAACATAGCCCGTGATGAGTGACCGCCACGCCATGGGTAGTGTGACGTACCAAAAGACTTGCATCTCACCTGCTCCCATGGATCGAGCCGCATCTTCAAACTCATGATCAATTTGTTCGAATCCTGATTTTAATGTCATATAAATGAGTGGAAAAGCCACCACGAAAGCTGATACAACAGCGGCGCCTTTAGTAAAGACGAGGGATTGTTCAAAAATCGTTTCGATAAATACCCCGAACCAACTATTCTGTCCCAGCAATACGAGCAGACCAAATCCCACAACGGAAGGAGGAAGAACGAGCGGCAATAGAAACATCGTTTCAATGAGACTTCTCCCTTTAAATGATCGCTTTTTCATAAGCCACGCAGCGGATATCGCGAGTATAAATGCGATGATACTGGCTACAATGGTGACTTGAAGGGAGATCATGATTGGAGACCAAAATTGATGTAGGGTCATTGGGCTCTCTCCTGTGAATACGGTGTAAACTGATATGATTTAAAAATTTTCATGGCATCAGCCGTCTGTAGCCAATGGAAAAAAGTTTTCGTTTGTTGTAAATGCTCTGTCCCTTTAATCATGCCAGCCGGATAGATGATCGGTTGATGGAACGCTTCATTGATAACAGCCACTTTTTTAACCGTTTGACCTGCCGCTTGCAGGTCTGTTTGATAGACGAGACCGGCTTCGGCATTGCCTGTTTCAACATACGCTAGTACTTGGCGAACATCATTTCCAAATACCATCTTTGACTTTAAGGATTCCCATAGATGACGATCTGTTAAAATCTGCTTTGCATATTTACCAGCCGGAACGGTATCCGGGTAACCGATAGTGATATTCCCAACATTGGACGATGCTAAATCGTGAAGATTTTTTACTTTTGGTGTGTCTTGATTCGCGATTAAAATCATCCGGTTTTTCAGTATGGGAGCTCTATTGATCAAACGGTCTTGATCTTCAAGCCGGTCCATATATTTTACAGACGCGGATAAATAAGCATCAGCACGGGCTCCTTCACTAATCTGCTGCTGTAATTTGCCCGAAGCGGCATAACTGATCAACAAGTTGATATGAGGATGGGTGGCCTCATAGGTCTGTTCAATATCCTGCATGGCATCCGTTAGACTGGCCGCCGCGAGAACATACAAATCGACTTTGTTAGATTGGTTACGTTTCCCGTCATGTCCCCAGCTAAATACGACGACCATAATAATGGCTAACAACACAATAATCAATGTTATTATCAATCGTTTGTTCATGGTTCTCTTCTCCCTTTTGTCAATAAATTCATTATGGAATAAGACAGTACAATAGACAATACTTTTGGACAATGATTGATCATAAATAATAATCAATTTTATGGTTAAAATCATCAGTAATACAAATAATAACAATAATACTTAGAAAAGGAGGAACCTAAGTTGAAAAAGTTATTGTCACAAGGAATGATTGCCCTAGTTCTTGGATTCACCCTATTTGGTACCTCTCCAGTTCAGGCCGAGGAACATCACAAACCCATCGATTTTAAAGATGTAGAACTGTCAGAGCAACAAAAAGGAGAATTGGAAAAACTTCATAAAGACATGCTCCAAACGAATAAACAACTGATCCAAAAGTATATTGAATTCGGTATTGTCTCTAAGGAAAAGGGCGAAAAAATTATCACACATATGGATAGCCACTTTAATCACATGAAAGAGAATGGGTTTATTCCAAAATGGGATAAACACCATCACCGAAAAGACGATAAGAAACAATAACCCCAGCAGCACCTCATTGATGCGTTCATCATATGAGGTGCTATTTTTTTATCTTTTTTTAAGTAAAAGTTAAGAATTCTATTTCATAATAAATTTATCCCAGGAAGCAAAGGAGTGATCATCGTGGAAATAAAACAAAAGTGGCTATCCATTATCCTCTGTTTAACATTATTGTTCAGCATATGTTCAATGGTTGGTGTAGGTTATTTGGTGTACAAGAACCAGCAAAGGCCGGACATGAGCCGAAATTTCGGGCAAAACATGCCGTCCAATTTTAACGGTCAAGGCCAAAGAAATAACAATTAAAACAAGAGAGAGGAGTGAATACATATGAAAAAATGGTCAGTGATTGGTGTGATATTGGCTTTAGTTATTGGCACGGGAGCATGGTTTTTTCTGAAAGATGAACCGCAAAAAACCATGGCCAAGACCCCAACCGTTTCTGTTCAAAAAGGAAAGTTAGAAGTTAACATTAGTGGATCAGGATCTATATCATCCGCAGCGAGTCAAGATGTCAGCACAGATGAAAATAAAGAGGTTTATGATGTTGATGTTTCCAAAAATGATCAAGTCGATCAAGGGGATACGTTATTGACTTTTTCAGATGGGACGGAACTAGAGGCCCCCATAGGAGGGACACTTACAAAGTTCTCATTGGAAGAAGGAGATCGTGTGACAGCTGGGAAAGCCATTGCTCACATAACTAACTACAATGACTTGCAAACGACCATTCAAGTTGATGAAATGAACATTTCGAAAGTCAAAACAGGACAAAACGCCACAATTAAAGTGAGTGCGTTCCCGGATCAGTCATTTACAGGTAAAGTCACCCGTGTGGCTAAAGAAGGAAATGTATCTAACGGTGTGTCAACATTTGATGTCACGATTCATATTAAAAAAGCCGGTGATCTTAAAGTCGGTATGACGACAGAAGCTAGTATCACAACCAAGAGTAAAAAAAATGCTTTATATGTGCCGGTTTCCGCTATCCATGAACAAAGTGATAAGAAGTATGTTCTCTTAGTTACCAAAAAAGGACAGAATAATCAAGCGAACCAGACGAAACAGCAAACGGTGACAACAGGTATTGCCAATGATGAATATGTTGAGATTACAAAAGGTCTAGAACAAGAGGACCTCATCCAACTGCCACCCGTTGCAAATGATTCACAAGATAGTAACGCTCGCCAACAAATGCAAGGTCGCATGGGTGGAGTTGGTAACAACAGGGGCGGATTTGAAGGTATGAGACCCGGAGGTTCTGGAGGAGGTCCCTCTGGAGGGGCATCAAGAGGGAGATGATGACTAATGACAAAGCCTATTATTCAATTAGATCGTATGATGAAATCATATCAGTTAGGTGACGACCATGTTCTAGCGCTCAACGATGTATCCCTGAAAGTCTATCAAGGAGCGTTTCTATCTGTGATCGGTCCTTCTGGATCAGGAAAATCAACGTTTATGAATATGATTGGTTGCCTTGACCGTCCAGATTCTGGTCGTTATCTACTTGACGACGAGGAAGTCGCTCAGATGAATGATAATCAATTAGCTGACATCAGAAATAAAAAAATTGGTTTTATCTTTCAAAATTTTAATCTACTCGGAAAATTTACAGCGCTGGAAAATGTGGCCTTACCTTTGAGTTATCGCGCAATCAGCACTAAAGAACGTCGGGAGCTTGCCTTCTCATGCCTGGAACAAGTGGGTCTGTCAGAACGAGCCAACCACTTGCCTAATCAACTGTCGGGTGGGCAGCAACAAAGAGTGGCCATTGCCAGGGCCTTGGTCGGTCAGCCGCCGATACTATTGGCTGATGAACCGACGGGCGCTCTCGACAGTGAAACAAGCCATGAGGTTTTAGATACGATGAAGCAGTTACATCAAGATGGCCACACCATTATTTTAATCAGTCATGACATGGATGTCGCGAAAGCAGCTAGTAAGAGGATCCAAATCAAAGATGGCCAATTATATCATGAGAGGAGGTGAGTCGATTGACATTTTGGCAATCTATAAAGATGGCATTACGTCATATAAAGGGAAATAAATTTCGTGGATTTTTAACCATGTTAGGCATGATTATTGGTGTGTCATCGGTCATTGCGTTAGTTGCCTTAGGACAAGGTTCCAGTCAAGACGTTAAAAGCAGCATTAATAATCTTGGCACGAATCGGTTAACCGTTAATATTACTGACTCGGATGAGATTAAGTTCACAAGAGACGATGTGGACAAGCTGGGAAGTCTAGACGGGGTTGAAAGCGTTGCTCCTGTTGTATCAGGAAGGGTTACGGTTGCTCATGGTGAGACATCAACCCAGATATCACTGACGGGGACGACAAGTGCGTATCCAAACGTACAGCACACAGAAATGAGCCAAGGACGATTTTTATCTGACATTAGCAATGAATATCGATTAAAAACCGCTGTTCTAGGTGCGAACACAGCGCAAACCCTATTTGGCGGCCAGGATCCTATTGGCAAACAAGTGAAAATTAATGGCACTTCATATAGAATAGTAGGTGTGTTAAAGTCAATCGGCGGTTCCATGGGTCAAAGTGGTGATGATGTTGTCATTGTCCCACTAACAACGGCCCAAACCATTGTCAATACCACTGATATCCCGACGGTTCAACTTAATGTTCAATCTCAGGATATTGTTGATCAAACCATGATGAACGTTAAGATGTCGATGGCAACTCAATATCCGGATAAAGACGACAGCTATAGTGTTTTTAGTCAGGAGGATACCATGGATGCGATGAACTCCGTATCGCAATCAATGGCGACATTACTCGGTGGTATTGCCGGAATTTCCCTTCTCGTCGCGGGTATTGGTATTATGAATATTATGCTTGTTTCTGTGTCAGAGCGCACTAAAGAAATTGGCATTCATAAAGCGATTGGTGCCAAACGACGGGATATATTGCAATTATTTTTGATAGAGGCTGTTGTGCTTAGTTGCTTAGGAGGGATGATCGGTGTTGGAGTTGGTTTAGCTGTCACCAAGCTTTTATCCATCACCATGGATATGACGGCGGTCTATTCAGTCAGTATTCCTAGTATAGCCTTTCTTTTCTCACTCATTGTCGGAATTGTATTTGGTGTATTTCCAGCGATTAAAGCCGCAAAATTGCATCCGATACAAGCCCTTCGTTATGAATAAAAAATTGTTTTCCTTAGGCGGTCGTCAGTGGACGATCGCCTAATAATGATAGTATTATAGGGAGATCATTTTATGCGATTACTTATTGTGGAAGATCATCGTGATTTATTAAACTCATTGGTACAAATTTTATCACCTGAATATCAAGTTGATACAGCAGATAACGGGGAAGATGGCCTTTTTTTATCAATGCAAGATATATACGATGCGATTGTTTTAGACGTGATGTTGCCTGAGATGAGCGGGTTCGAGATCGTGAAAGACATGCGTCAAAAAAGCGTGACCACCCCTGTCTTGTTTTTAACGGCTAAAGATTCATTAAATGATCGCGTCAATGGTCTTGATTTCGGAGGAGATGATTACTTAGTCAAACCGTTTGAAATTGATGAGTTGAAGGCGAGAATTCGATCGTTACTACGACGCAGTGGTTATTTAACAACACATCTTACTTTGAAATATAAAGGTATCGAGCTCAATACTGCGGAGAAGTCTCTCAAAGTTGATGACCATCAGATAAAATTGACCATTAAACAATATGAGTTGCTTGAATACCTCATTCATAATGCCGGAACAATCCTAACTAAGGAACAGCTTTTTGATCGAATCTGGGGATTTGATTCCGATACAACTATTGGTATTGTCGAAGTGTTTATTCATCACTTAAGAAAGAAACTTGAACCTTTCGGCTATGATAAGGATATACAAACAATCCGGGGCATTGGGTATATGTTAAATGATCAGTAAGGGGAATCCTATGTTTCGACAAACAAGAGTACGATTAACCATCTGGAATGCCTGTGTTTTTATCTTACTCATCAGTATCTTAGGAAGCGTGGTTTATTTCTATTCGAAGACTTACCTATATAAAAACATTGATCGCTCGATCGATCAAATGGTTCATCGCATTCAAACAGTCGATCGCTTGCCGCAAATCTCCCAATTGGCCCGTAACCCGAGGATGACAGTACTGATCTGGGATGACAATCATAACCTTGTCAATCCGGTGCCTCAAAATACATTATTTCATACAGATCAATCTCAATTTGTACAAAAACAGCACAATGAACTACAAGTGATCCAAGTTAAAAACTATTACTTTAAATCGCTGACGATTCCTGTCCAAGGATCGATGGGTGATTTAAATGTTCAAGTCCTTCGTGACGTCACGTCCGAAAAAGACATGCTTAATCAATTAGTTATTATTATGATCGTCGGATGTGGCATTGGCATTATATTGGCTGTTATAGCTGGACTTTTCTTGTCGAAGAAAGCACTGGTTCCCATTAATCAAGCATGGCAAAAACAACAGCAATTTGTTTCTGATGCATCTCATGAACTCCGAACGCCTTTATCCGTCATACAATCCAAGCTCGGGCTGCTCTTTCAAAGCCCATCATCCTCGATTCAAGACAAAGCTAAGGATATTTCTGTCGCACTTAATGAAAGTCGACGACTGACTAGGCTGGTCTCAGAATTATTAACTTTGGCACGATCAGATTCTGATCAACTTGAAATGGACAAAAAGCTTTTCTCACTAGATGAACTGCTTAAAGATCTTGTTGATCATTATCAGGAGATTGCGTCTTATCAGAACAAAACATTAACACTAGATACTTCAGGGCCGGTGACTTTTAATGGCGATCCCGAACGCATGCATCAGATGATGGTGATTTTTATCGACAATGCTTTGAAGTTTACTGGGGAGAATGGTGACATTAGACTTTCTTTATCTGAAAGCCATCATTCTATATCTATACAAATTAATGATAATGGGGTGGGGATACCCGATCGTGATATCTCTAAAATTTTTGAACGTTTTTACCAAACCGATCAGTCGAGAACGGCTGAAGCGGGCACAGGGTTAGGGTTGTCGATTGCTGAATGGATTGTTGACAAACATTGGGGTACGATTAACGTTCAAAGTAAGTTGGATGAAGGGACACGTTTTAATATTGTTTTACCTAAAAATCAAAAGCGTTAAAGATGAGGCCTGCAATGACAATATTTAAAAAATCAATATTATAATGATAAAACCTTGACATTCAAGGTCATGTGCAACATAATAAATTTTAAATTATCAATATTCGGCACTCGAAAAGGGCTAGTAAATTATGATTGAGACGAAAGAGAGTGGCATTCATCGGCTGAAAGGTGCCATCGTTTTTCAAATAATTGAACCTACCCTTCTAAGCTGTCGGGCGAATAACCTGACCGTTTTCCAGCGTTAAAGGGAAGAGAGGACATTGATGCTTTATCACATTAAATGTCAAAAAAGGTGGTACCGCGGAGCAGATACTCTTTCCGTCCTTTGCTAAATCTGGCAAAGGCGGGAAGAGTTTTTTTAGTTTAGAGGAAGGCGTGAGTCTATGGGGAAAAAAAGAATTGTCGTCAAAATCGGCAGCAGTTCATTAACCAATGCGAACGGCGGCCTTAGTCGAGAAAAATTACAGGAACATACCCGTGCGTTGGTGCATTTAAAGGAACAGGGTCATGACGTGATCGTGATTTCTTCAGGAGCTGTATCAGCTGGTTTCAGTAATCTAGGTTATGTATCTCGGCCCATTACAACAGCAGGGAAACAAGCGGCTGCAGCGGTTGGCCAAGGGTTGCTCATCCAAGCTTATACCGAAGCGCTCAAAGCACATGGCATCGTGACATCGCAATTGCTATTAACAAGAAACGTTTTTGTCGACCAAGATCAGTACAGTAATGTCTACGGCACCCTAACTGAGCTACTGAAGCGTTCCGTCTTGCCGGTGATTAATGAAAATGACTCCGTTGCTGTTGATGAATTAACATTCGGGGATAATGATCGGCTTTCAGCTTTGGTCAGCGGTCTTGTCCATGCTGACTTTTTAATCATGTTGACTGATATTAACGGTCTGTATGAAGATAATCCTTATACTCATCCATCAGCCAAACGTTATGACTTCTTACCCAATATTTCCAATGAACTTTTGCAGCAAACGGGTGAAACGGGATCTAAATTCGGCACAGGCGGGATGAAGTCAAAGTTAATAGCGGCGCAGACTGCTGTATCACTTGGTGTTAACGTCTTTGTAGGTAGGGAATCAGGATCCGACAAACTTATCCGGATTTTGGATGGTCATGGTGATGGCACATATATTGGTGATAGCCATCATAATGTGCGAAAACCGAAGCAATGGATTGCTTTTCACTCATCTATTTCAGGCAAAATTGAAATTGATGAAGGCGCGGAACAAGCGATTGTTTCAGGTGGAAAAAGTTTGCTTCCAGCTGGAGTAACAACGGTCAATGGCTCATTTGCGGAAGGTGACGTCGTTGAGATTATTAATAAACATCATAAGGTCATCGCAAAAGGTCAAGTCAATATCTCATCTGAGGAGTTAGAGACGGTAAAAGGACGCGCTGGATGGGAGGCCATGTTAAAAACACAAAGGCAACGTCCTGAAACCATCCATCGCGACCGGTTAGTTATCACTCTAGAGGAGGTTTTCACATGAACGAATTGCTCACTAAAGCAAAACAGGCGAAAGAAGCCACCCTTGAATTGAACATGAAAAACACGGATCAGAAAAATCAAGCCCTGCACTTAATGGCTGAGCAACTCACTAACGAGACAGCTTTTATTATACAAGAAAATGAGAAAGATGTTATCCAAGCCAAGCAGAACGGCTTATCTAAGACTTTAATTGACCGCCTCATACTTAGTGAGGAAAGAATATATGATATGGCAGAAGCGCTTAAACACCTAGCAAACTTACCTGATCCCATTGGCGACGTTTTGGAATCGTGGGATCGCCCAAATGGCATGAATATTGAAAAGGTTAGGGTTCCTTTAGGAGTCATTGGCATGATCTATGAAGCTAGACCAAACGTGACCGTTGATGCTGCCAGTTTGTGTTTAAAAACGGGCAATGCCGTTCTTTTACGTGGCAGTTCGTCTGCCTTAAACTCTAACATGGCTATTGTTGCTGTTATTCACCATGCTCTCAAGGCCTGTGATTTTCCTGTGGCTGCTGTCCAACTTCTGGAAGATACGAGTCGGGAAACGGCTTCCCATATGTTTACGCTTAATGAATACCTTGATGTTCTGATCCCGCGCGGGGGTCAAAAGCTCATTCAAACTGTGGTCGAGCAATCCACTGTTCCTGTGCTTGAGACAGGCGCAGGCAATTGTCATTTATTTATTGATGATACAGCTGACGTACAGATGGCGATTGATATTGCTGTGAATGCTAAAACACAGCGACCTTCCGTTTGCAACACCATTGAGAGCCTTGTTGTTCAGGCAGACTGGGCGAGGGAACACCTACCTGAGCTCATTCAATGTCTGCAAAGTCAGGATGTCGAACTTCGTGCTGATAACAAGGCACGAGCCATCACAGACAATCTATTCACGGCAAATGATACAGACTGGGAAACGGAATACTTAGATAAAATTTTAGCTATTAAAATCGTATCAAACGTTGATGAGGCGATTAACCATATCAATCATTACGGTTCCAAGCATTCAGAAGCGATTATTTCTGAGTCGGCAGACCATGTGCAAGCTTTTTTCAATTCAGTAGATGCTGCCGCCCTTTATCATAATGCCTCGACGCGATTTACCGATGGCTTCGAATTCGGATTCGGTGCTGAGATCGGTATTAGTACACAAAAACTGCATGCTCGTGGACCTATGGGGTTACCTGCATTAACGTCAACGAAATATATGATTCGGGGAACGGGTCAGGTCAAAGCATAGTCCTAGGGATGCCTTGATTGAATTTATTCCAAGTTAGGCATAAAATAGAATCAGCATACTATCTGGTCAATTCTAAAAACACCTTAAGGAGGCATAAATATGGTGCTCGATCCACAAGTCAAAGCTTTACTTGAACAAATGGAAGCTTCCGATGTGCCGCCGATGGAAAGCTTATCACCTGAACAAGCTCGGGCAGGCTTCCAATCATTAAATGACTCTTCCACTGAGGAACTTGAACCAGTGGGTTACCTTAGCAACCGAGTGATACCAGGACCGGGCGGGGATCTTCCGATTAGGATTTATACGCCAGAAGGAACTGGCCCTTTTCCAGTGCTTGTTTTTTATCATGGTGGCGGATGGGTGATCGGTGATTTGGACAGTCATGATAATATGTGCCGTTCTTTGACCAATTTGGCAAACACTGTGGTTGTGTCCGTGGATTATCGTCTTGCACCTGAACATAAATTCCCTGCTGCCGTTGATGATTGCTATACGGCTTTGCGATGGGTTTCTGAACATCCTTCTGAGCTGAACATTGATTCATCACACATTGCCGTGGGCGGGGATAGTGCTGGGGGAAATCTATCAACTGTTGTCTCTTATTTAACTAAACAGCGGGGAGGACCACAATTAGCTTATCAACTGCTTCTATATCCATCGACACATATCTCGGCTGATACCGCCTCACACCGTGAAAATGGCGAGGGCTACTTTTTAACAACTGAGAGTATGACTTACTTTCGCAATCATTATCTCAGAACGGTCGAAGATGCCGAAGATCCATTAGTCTCCCCATATCTTATTGAAGATCTATCGGGTTTACCGCCAGCCATGGTCGTTACTGCCGAATATGACCCATTACGTGACGAAGGCGAAGCTTATGCGCGTCGATTAAAAGAAGCAGGTGTCCCTGTAATAGCAAAAAGATACGATGGCATGATTCATGGATTCATCAGCATGGCTGAGCAGTTAGATAAAGGGAAACAGGCCCTGCAAGACGCAGCTCAAGCCTTACGCTCGGCTTTTGATGAATAGTAAAAGGGACACATCTAAATTAGGATACTCAGGAAGCCGAACAATAAGATATGAAAGCACGTTCTAAGCGTCGCTTGAAGATGCAGGAGCACGAACGCCTTAGAATAAGCCTCTTTGGACTGCGACGAAGCATTTTGCTTCTCTGAAAAGGCTTGAAGATGCAGGAGCACGAGCCGAAGATCCACTTGGTCAAGGGGCTTTCTTGACCAAGTTAGCTGAGGCCGTGCCCGCGGCAAGCGAGGATTTTGACGAAGCGATGACAGGAACTATCATTTTAAATGAATCATCCGAACGGATTCATAAACAAGTTCGGATGATTCTGTGACTTATATACTTTTTTGCTTAATTTAAAGCATCTTACAGTCAGGCTGGCTTCTGTAATCCAGAAAATCTATGTCCAAGTGAAAATGGGAACGGAATTGTTCGAAATAGTCGACAAAGTCATATCCTTGCGCAATTAACCGTTCGATATGCTTTGCAATGCCAAGAATTTCTGAACCCAAATAATGCCTGTTTTGCCGATGGTTTTTACGAAAATAAAAAATTTCCTCATAAACAATATCCTTTGGCTGCACACCGCGCTGAACCGCTTGTTTTGTCTTTTCTTCGCGTTCATAGATTTTATCAATATATTGTTGTAATCGCTCTTGGTACGCTTGTCTTGAAAATGAACCTTTGTGATGCGCAGTCACGAAATATTCGGCATCTGTTTCCAGTGTTCGTTTAGCTGATGCTATAAAATCATTGATATCTGAATCAGCATCATTGTACCAAGGGCCAAATGAAGTCAAATCATAATCGCCGACAAACAGGACGCCATATTCGGGAAAATAAGGACAACAAAACCCTTCCGTATGTCCAGGGGTATGTAGCATGGTCATGGTCGTTCCGGCTACTTCTATGGGTTGATCGTATGCATAGCAGTCATCGGCAATATTGATGACGGGACCCCATCTTGGCTTGAGTTCGTCATTTCTCGATTGATGGCATTGATGCTCAACCTGGCGCTGAGCTTTTTCTTTCCCATACAATGCGTATTGGCCGCTTGCTTTCGCTAATTCGTAAGGATTGCATATTTTTTTTAAGTCATAGGGATTAATGCTGACATTGGCATTGGGGAAGAGATGGGCTCCCCAGATATGGTCGAGATGATAGTGCGTTAAATAGATGGTGCTGATATCTTTTTGCGTGAGATAGGCAAAAGCATCACGTCCCCCGCCGCAATCGATAAGAACGGATTCGTTTTCTCCGCCCAGTAACAAAGATGTTGAGAACGGGACTTTACTTTTGGTTTCTCCCATAATGATTTCAATTGGGCCGATCTTTTCTACAGACATGAAATTCTCCTTCCATTGTTGATATAACTGATTTCTGGATGGTTAATTTTGATTTTTTTTAACAGTGTTCTTGAATTTTCTGAATAGGTGTAATAAACTTAGATTATATTCATACCTACTGGTTAGTATCCTCCATCGGAAGAAGGTCACACAATGAAAGAACAAATCACCCGACAAAGTATTCAATTATTCGGTGAAAAAGGCTTCACAGAGACATCCATTCAAGACATCGTTGATGCGCTTGGGGTGACGAAGGGCACTTTTTATTACTATTTCTCATCAAAGAAACAACTTTTGGCTGATATCCACTTGTTGTTTATTGATGATATTTTAACACGAGAGAAAGACATTTTCGCGGATACGAGTAAAAATTCTGAAACAAAAATTTATGAGATCGTGAATATGTTAATCACCAGTATAAAAAAACGTGGCGCTGAGGCACGGGTGTTTTTGCGAGATCGACGTAATCTTGACCCTGATCAGGTTGCTGAGGTAGTCGACAAACGAGATCAATTTCGTTTGTATCTTCAAAAAGTGATTGAGATTGGCATTGAGAAAAAAGAGCTGCGCGATGATCTTCGTCCTGACATTGTGGCGTTTGCGATTTTAGGCGTTTGTAATTGGAGCTATTTTTGGTTTGATCCAGACGGACCTGTTTCTGATGAAGAGGTTGCCAGTATTTACGTCAAGATGATTTTGAATGGCCTTGAACGGTAAAATATAGGTTCTATAACATACCGACTGGTTAGTATTCTTTAAAATGAAACCGCTTTATGTGAGAACCGATGAATGAGCGTATCAATTTTTTATATAAATAATCAGAGGGGGAAGGATGAATGAAACGTTTTGAAGGCAAGGTGGCATTTGTAACAGGGGCGAGCAGAGGGATTGGCAAAGGTGTTGCGACGAAGTTTGCTGAAGAAGGAGCGAAAGTTTGTCTAGTTGATATTAATGAAGAGGTATTGTCATCCTCAGTGTCAGAGTTAACAGACCAGGGGTATGATGTTATTGGACAAACGGCTGATGTCACTGATAAAAAGCAAGTTGAGGCTGCTGTTGATGCCGTCGTTGCTGAATACGAGAAGATTGATATTCTCGTCAATAATGCTGGCGTGATTCGTGACAACATGTTATTTAAGATGGAAGAAGATGACTGGGATAAAGTCATGAATGTTCATTTGAAAGGATCGTTCAATTGTGCGAAAGCTGTGCAAAAACATATGGTCAATCATAAGTTTGGACGTATCATCAATACATCTTCCACATCTGCCCTTGGTAATCGTGGCCAGGCCAACTATTCGACTGCTAAAGCGGGACTCCAAGGATTCACTAAGACTTTGGCGATTGAACTCGGAAAGTTCGGCATAACTGTTAATGCGGTGGCACCAGGGTTTATCGAAACAGACATGACCAAAGCAACGGCCGAGCGTATTGGTATTTCATTTGATGAATTAGTCAGCCACAGTGTAAGTCAAATTCCCGTAGGTAGAAGCGGTAAGCCTGAGGACATTGCAAATGCTGTCCTATTTTACGCTATGGAAGAATCATCCTTTGTCAACGGCCAAGTCATGTACGTGGCCGGCGGACCTAAAGATTAATCATACGGGAGGGACCATAATGTTTGAACATGTCATCGGTAAACAGTCAAATCGCGTATTAAATGTTGTAGAAAGAGGGGCTGTTAAAACATTCGCTGAGGCCATTGGTGATCCTCATCCGATTTATACAGACCGTGAGTTTGCTCAAAAAACAAGGTATCAAGATAACATTGCACCACCGACATTTCCTCGTGTGTTTGAGTATGGCACGGTTGAAGCGCTAACCTTACCTGAGGCTGGGCTAATCCATGGGGAACAGACATTTACGTACCAGCGGCCGTTAATTGTTGAAGAGCCCTTGTATTGTTACACCGAGGTTGAAAACTACGTCGAGAAGCAAGCCCAATCTGGGAAATTAGGATTTTTAACGATGAAATATGCTGGAGAGGACGAGTCGGGTAAGGAAGTCTTCACTTCTCGATCCGTGATTGTGATCACTGAAGCGGTCCGAAAGGGGATGCAGCATGCCTAACATTAAAACACTGAATATCGGGGAATCGTTATCATCAGTCCAATTAGAGCCAGTTTCTCGACTTGATTTAATCAAATATGCAGGCGCATCAGGGGATTACAACCCCATTCATACCATTGATAAAGCAGCAGAAAGTGCCGGTCTCCCGGGGATTATCGCTCATGGTATGTGGACGATGGGCAACTTAAGTCAATTATTCACCCCTTTTTTTGAAGAAGGGTTTGTGCAAACCTTTACCACTCGTTTTTCAGAAATGGTGTTTCTAGATGATGTTGTCACTCTGCATGCTCAATTGAGAGCTAAAGAGCAGGATGTTCTCCATTTTGATGTCAAAGCTGTGAAACAAAATGGCAAAACAGCTATTAAAGGAAGCGTGACATTCCAATTGTTTGATGAAGTACAGAAGGTATAGTCCTAGAAAGATTGTTTTGTAAATGTCATATATTCTTTTTACCAAAGCGCGACATGATAAGAATAGGAGTTGAGTTGTTATGATGGATTATCCATTGCTATTAAAGTCTGTTCTGTACCGTGCAAATTTAGTATTTCCGGAAAAAGAAATTGTCTCGCGTGATGTCTCTTCCATTTTTCGTTATACATACGGCGATATGTATAAGCGCGTGTGTCAATTGGCTAATGCCTTAGAGCGGATCGGTGTTATGCCAGGGGATCATGTCGGTTCATTTGCTTGGAATAATCATCGCCATCTAGAGCTATACTTCGCTGTCCCTTGTTCTCAGAGAGTTCTGCATACGGTGAATATTCGACTCTTCAAAGAGCAGCTGATTTATTCTATTAATCATGCTGAAGATAAAGTGCTTTTTATTGATGAAGACTTGCTTCCAGTCATTGAAGGCATTGCTGATCAATTGACAACGGTTAAGAGCTACGTCGTGATGACAGATAAGAACCAACTTCCTGAACCCCCCCTCCCCAATGTTTATTTATATGAAGACCTCATTGATGGTGAACTACCTGCCTATGAGTTTCCGACATTTGATGAAGAAACCCCAGCCATTATTGCTTATACATCAGCAACAACAGGAATGCCAAAGGGTGTTGTTTATTCCCATCGCGGGCTGTATCTCCACTGCTTAACGGCTTTGGTTGGAGAGCTGGGTACGTATGAAAGGGACGTGACTATGCCGATCGTTCCCATGTTTCATGTCAATGCTTGGGGGCGTCCTTTCGCGGATACGTGGGTAGGAGCTAAACAAGTCTATCCTGGCAGCCGTCCGCAACCAGCCGACTTCGCACAGTTAATCCATGACGAACGAGTGACGTTTAGTGCCGGTGTACCGACGATATGGATGGCTTTGTTAAATCACGTTCGCCAAAATCCAGGGTGTTATGACTTCAGTAGCATTCGCTTCCTGATGTCCGGAGGAGCTGCATTACCTGCTTCTCTCACCGAAAGCTATGAAAAAGAGTTAGGGGTCAAATTGTATCAAGGCTATGGTCAAACAGAAACAACCCCCGTGACCTTTGTATCTCCTTTGAAGAGCAGTGTCGACCATGTATCAGATCAAGAGAAATATCGTCTCCGTACAAAAACAGGGATGATCTTACCTGGGCTTGAAATGAAAATTGTGGGTGATGATGGTCGCGAAATTGCCCATGATGGTCAAGAAATGGGCGAATTATTATTGCGCGGTCCATGGGTGATTGATGAATACTACAAAGATCCCAAGACAACAGAAGCTTCGTTTGTCGATGGCTGGTTCAAGTCTGGGGATATTGCGACATTTGATGAAAACGGTTTCCTCCAGGTTGTTGACCGGACGGGAGATTTAATCAAAAGTGGTGGTGAATGGATCTCCTCAGTTGATTTAGAAAATGCGATTATGGATCACCCGCAGGTAGCTGAAGCGGCTGTGATCCGCATTTCTAGTGAAAAATGGCAGGAGCGTCCGTTAGCTTGCGTTGTGTTAGAGCCTGACGCCAAAGAGCAAGTAACGAAGGAAGATCTTTTTAATGATCTCGCGGACAAAGTCGCCAAGTGGTGGATCCCTGATGACATTGTTTTTATTGATGACATTCCAAAGACTAGTGTTGGCAAGTTTTCTAAAAAAACTTTGAGAGAGCAATATGCACAAGGGCATTTGACTCGTTAAAAATTCTTCGGAACGTTGGAACAAAGGGGACATAAATATGAACTTTGAGTTATCAGATGAACTAATACAGATGAAGACAACCATTCGTGATTTCATTGACAATGAGGTTGAACCACAGGCCATGACCATTGAGGACAATGATTGTGTGCCTGAAACGTTATTGGAAAAATCAAAGGCATTAGGCTTGTTTGGTCTCAGCATTCCAGAGGAGTATGGGGGTATGGGTCTGAGCATGGTGGGGAAATCCGCGCTGTTTGAAGAATTGGGCCGAACAATCAATGGCTATACAACTATTCTCGGTGCCCATAATGGCATTGGTTCTGTTGGTATTGTTGAGTTGGCTGATGAAGAACAGAAACGCCGCTACCTCCCGAAAATGGCAACAGGTGAGAAGATTGGAGCTTTTGCCTTAACCGAGCCGCAGGCAGGTTCCAACGCGGCAAATGTTAAGACAACAGCCGTTAAGAAAGGCGACCGCTATATTTTAAATGGCCAAAAAATTTATACGACGAATGCCCCGATTGCGGATGTATTTACTGTCATGGCTTCTACAGATCCTAATAAGGGATCAAAAGGGATCACATCATTTATTATTGATCGAGATTCACCGGGGTTTCATGTTGGAAGCGTTGAAAAGAAAATGGGACTTCACGGCTCACATACAGCACAATTGTATTTTGATGATCTAGAAGTTCCCGAAGAAAATGTATTAGGTACGGAAGGTGCGGGCTATGTTAATGCTTTGAAAATTCTAGCAAACGGTCGTGCCGGACTCGCAGCACGATGTCTGGGTTCAAGTCAGTACCTGTTAGACCAATCCGTTAAGTATGCGCTGGAACGCGAACAGTTTGGAAAGCCTATCTTTGAGCAGCAAATCATTCAACATTATCTTGCTGATATGGCAACAGACATCGAGTCATTAAGATCGATGACCTACCGAGTGGCTTGGATGAGTGACCAAGGCATGAATGTGATTAAGGAAGCCGCTATGTTGAAATTATATGGTTCTGAAGTTTATAACCGTGTTGCTGATACAGCGGTTCAAGTACATGGCGGCGTCGGGTATATATCTGAATATCCAATTGAACGTTTCTATCGAGATGCCCGGATCACACGAATCTATGAAGGGACATCGGAAATTCAGAAAAATATTATCGCTGGGCAATTAAAGAAGGAGTATGAGAGACAGTTTGCTAAATCAAATTGACAACGAGTCATGATCGGCATGGAGGTCAAGGAATGAATAAAGTTTTAGTAAGAGAGCCAGAGCAGAAAAACGTTGTTGATCAACCTGTAAAAATGGTTATCTATACATTGCTGGAAGGATCTAACGATGTCGTGATTGTTGATGTTTATGGCGTGTTCGGTGAAGCGTTGTTAGAGTCGACCCGGGATACCTTACAGGAGTTGGTCCAGGAATATAAGATTGACTCAGATATGTACACGGATGCTCTGAGTCGCATTCACTTATGTAACGATCCTGCCCAAAAAACATCCTTGCAGCATGATTCCGCACTCGTTCTCACCCTTGATGTTAGCTGGACAATTGAGGGATAAGATAATAAAAAGATTCAACAGGTTTCTGAATCGACCTGTTGAATCTTTTTGTTGACCTTTTAACATAAAATGATTATAATAGTAATTTGGTTGTTTAATAAACTATTAATATAATGACTCACAAATAGACATTTTAACAAGAAAAAGGAGGAAAATTATGGCCAAACAGTCAATGGTTGCAAAGCAAAGGCAAACGAAAAAGTTTGCTGTTCAAGAGTATACACGTTGTGAACGTTGCGGCAGACCTCATTCAGTTTTACGTAAATTCCGTTTGTGCCGCATTTGTTTCAGGGAATTGGCTTATAAAGGGCAAATCCCAGGCGTCAAAAAAGCAAGCTGGTAAAGACCATCAGGGTAAAATCCTGGTGGTTTTTTTATTCCAACCTATGTTTTTTTGATGCTACAATGAGAGTATCTGAGAGAATGACATGGGGCTGTCACAATGGAAGGGGACATACAAACGTTTAAAAATTTCAGCTTCATTAAGTTTTGGATCGGTTCATTTATATCACAACTGGGTGATCAGTTTGGCGCGGTGGCTATTTCATGGTTAGTCCTACAAACAACGGATTCATCTGCAATGGTCGGCACTGTGTTAGCTGCATATGCGATTCCCATGTTAATCGCCAGTTTTTATGCGGGAGTGCTACTTGACCGTTTTTCAAGAAAAACTTTATTAATTATTGACAACGGGATTAGAGGATGCTTATATGCAAGCATGCCGCTTTTGTATTACATTGATTTTTTCAATATAGCGCTCATCATGTCAATCATGGTGCTCGCTGGTGCATTGTCGACCGTATCAAGAGTCGGTAGTGTTTCAGTTATTCCGAATATTGTAAGTCATAAAGAGCTAGATAAGGCGAATGCTTCTGTGCAAATCAGCTGGCAAATAGCGTACTTATTAGTCCGGCCATCGGAGGTGTCTTCACAGGTTTGGTCGGTGCACCAGCGACGCTATTTTTGAATGGCGTCACCTTTTGGGTATTTACAGCTCTGTTACTCACTATCACTCTCAATCCATTCAGCGCTCAAGATTCGGGAAGACAAATCTTGAAAAACCAAGAAAGTTTCATGGTCTCATTGAAAAATGGTATGCGTTTTCTTGTTAAGGATCGACTTTTACTTATCATGACCGGAGCGACGTTATTTTTTAACCTCACCTATGGACCATTAGAACCAGCTCTTCCAGTGTTCGTTAAAGATGTCATAGAAACGGGGCCTGAATTGTTGGGATTTTTATGGACATCGTTATCAATCGGGATGATTGTAGGTACTTTAATTTGGGTCAAAGTAAATCCGAAATGGAACCCTGTTACTATAACTTCTATCATCATATTTTTATGGGGGTTAGCTAATATTGGATTTGCTAATACCGATGGCATCATTATGGCTTTAGGCGCGATTTTTATGGCTGGTTTTGTGTTTGGCCCTTATAATGTCGTGACGACGACATATGAACAACGCTCAATTCCCGATCACTTAAGGGGCAGGGTGTTAGGGCTGATCAATAGCTTGACAGCGGCCGGTCTACCTTTGGGACAACTTTTAGGAGGGTTTCTCGTAGAAAATTTTAGTGTTAGAAGGACCATTTTATGGGCGGGGATCGCCTCTTTGATTGTTGCTTTTGGGATTTGGATAGGTAGAACTAGGATGCTTAAGAATGGCCGTAAAAAATTATGAGGACACTCATTTGAGCGAGTTGGGGCTGTCGCTGAAGCCAATATTTTATAACAACCATGAGGTTTTGTACGAATTCGAGACATTAAGTTTATTTGAGTGGTTAACGGCTCCCTATAAATATCACGTCCAGGGGCCAGTTTTTCAACGTAGGAATGTCGCATAAGGGAAAGAGGTGAAAGTTTGAAACGAATACCTTTGATTGTATCGCTTATTTTGTCTATTTTTGTAATGTTCTTAAACTTTTCAGATGACAGTTATTTTAATGGAACCGTGATGGCTATTGTTTCTGTTTTAGTCCTAATTGAATTGATCAGACAATCTATAAGTACAAATAACAAATCAAGTTAAGCAATTGGGCGAAAACGGATATTGATCTTTTAGTCATAACAGGTAGGTCATTCATCACACAGAAGCCGTATCGGCGTCCGGTCCAGAACGGCCATTTAACAAAACAAGAATCACATAAGTGGGAGTGGAGAAAATGGAGCACAATATGGGACTATATGAAATCCCTTTTAATTCAATTAAGTCAGGTAGAAAGACAGTAGAAGTAAGATTATACGATAATAAAAGGAGAAAGTTAAAGTTAGGGGACACCATAAAATTTACTAAAACCCCAGATAGCAATGAAACAATAACAGTTGAGGTTATTGGATTAAGGAAATACCCAACCTTCAAAAAGATGTATGAAAGTATCCCCGCAAATGATCTTGATGCTGTAGGTGGTTCAATTGATGAAATGGTAGAACAAACTTATCAAATATATAGTCCAGATAGAGAAAAGGAATGGGGTACAGTTGCAATTTCGATTAAATTATTGGATTGAGGATTAACCTCGAACACGAGAAAGTCTAACAACTGATCTGAAACAACTTGGTTTAGAAGCGGGAATGACGGTGATTGTTCATTCCTCACTCCGATCAATTGGTTGGATTTCAGGTGGGGCAATAGCTGTGGTACAAGCTCTCATAGATGTCGTGACAGAAGAGGGAACGATCGTAATGCCGACACACACATTTCCAATTTCAGACCCGATCAACATGGGAAATCCCCCACTTCCACAAACTTGGCATGAGGAAATTCGTGAGACAATGCCAGCTTATGATCCAAAGATTACTCCGACTGCTAGTATGGGAACAACAGTTGAGACATTTCGAACTTTTCCTTTCGTTAAGCGGAGCAGCCACCCTATCTATTCAATGGCGGCATGGGGGAAAGATGCGGAAAAGATGACGAGCAATCAAACCTTGGAATATGGAATGGGTGAAGGTTCTCCACTCGCTCGTGTTTACGAGGGGGACGGTTGGGTTTTATTCATCGGAACAGGATATGACACCAATACTTCCTTTCACTTGGGAGAAACCCGATCCGAGGTGCGAAACAAGGTTATAAATGGAGCACCGATTATAGAGAATGATCATCGTGTTTGGAAAACCTTTGAGGACGTCGAATTGGATTCAGATTGCTTCGAACAAATTGGAGCGGAATTTGAGAAAAAGGCACCTGTAAAAAGGGGTAAAGTTGGCTCAGCTTCATCAGTCTTGTTTAGTCAACGTCAAGCTGTCGACTTTGCAGAAAACTGGCTGCTCCAAAATGTTAAATAGATCCCAGAATAGACAGCTAATTAAAATCCTTTCGGCAATGTATGGGGGTTGTTGAAGAAATAGTCCCTAAATAAACTCATCCTTCCCTTAGTGCTCCGATATTTAAATAATTAGAAAAATGTAAACCCCCAAGAGGCTCTTTCCTTATGAGATTTGGCATGCTAAGCTTCTGATATATCGAATATAAATCATGATAAACATCGTGTTCAAGGGGGAGTTCGGTGTCGTTTATTAAAAAACTGCACTACAGTATTACCAATGTCCATAAGTATCCGAACATGACTGCTCTCGGTACAGGTAAAGCCTTTCTGTACTTGTTTCTTTTTTCGTTGATTTTCGGGACTATCTACAGTGTTGTCTTAGGGTTTCATGTCAATCAATCCGTCAGTCGGTTCGCTGATCATATTAAGAATGATATTCCGGAATTTAGGCTTGAGAATGGGACAATGCATGTGGAAGCCGATATGCCAATGGTTATTGATAAAACAGCCAACAGCGCGTTTGTCATCGACACGAGTGGCAAACTTGACCCAAGTTATTTGGATCAATATCAAACGGGAATTTTAATCTTAAAGCATCAAGTTATTAACAAGCAAAATGGCATGCAAACCCAAGTGTACCAATTTAGTGATTTTGGTATCACTTTTACGAAAAGTGATATCGTTAATGTCCTACCTTATTTAAACTGGGTAGGGTGGATTGTTGGAATCTTAGCATGGGTAGTTTTCTTTGCAGGGAAGATCGTCAGTGCATTGATTGTCGCCCTTATCGGCTTGATTGCAAGAAGTACGTACAAAGCAAATATGTCTTTCGGCCGCTTGTATAGTACGGCTATATATGCCTTGACGCTGCCCATTTTGTTTGATCTTGCCATTAAGGCATTTGGTATCAACCTTAATATTTTTGTGTATTATTTAATCGCGATCGGCTATATGGTTCTTGCGGTTAGAAGCACGAAACGATTAGAAGGTTAGATAAGGTCGCTTCTCTCAATGGAGTCATTTTCATCCTCAGGTAAGAGGATGAAAATGACTTTCTTTGTGTGCATGCTAGTCAGAGATTTACTAACAAAAAACCTCCGCCAGTGGCGAAGGCATGCTATCGCGGCTCGCGACACATACCGGGAATAAGGAAAATGTCGATAAACCACCAGATCCAAAGAATAAAAAGGAATAACCAACCAATCAGAATCCACGCGGTTAAATATCCAATTACACCTAATAGTAATTGGGCGATTCCTGAACCAACACGTCCGGTGTAAAACCGATGAATGCCGAGTTGCCCTAAGAAAAACCACAGTACATAGGCTAATACAAGGCTTCTCTGATGATTCGTGCCATTTGTATAAACTTGTTCTTCCAAAAGATTCACCTCACTCAATCATTTACCTTTTTACCAAAATTTCTAGAATACATCCATATTTTACTTGATTCATAGGTCAATAGCAATAATTTTGAGAAACTAAAAAACTGATCATTGTAAATTGTTTTGGGTTGTTTGTGACAATTGTAATTGGATGTAACCGATGATGATTAGAATGATCATGCCGATTAAAAAGGCGATGAAATAGGGAGAAACCACGTCACGTATAACACCGGTCAAGAAAGTACTAATAATCACACCTAGGGAGTATACGGCAGACATCATCCCAAAGGCTCTTCCATAGATGTCCTTTGATACGCTTTCTGTAACAGCGGTTGCTAGAGCAGGCATCATCAGACCAAAGCATAAGCCAATCAAGAATAACAATACCGGCAGAGGTAGTGACAAACTGAACATCGCATAGATTGACATAGACATGCCAAACAGGCCAACCATCATTCTTTTAAAGGGATTGAAGCGATTAATGAAAAAGAGTGACAGGACGATTAATGTTCCAAGACTCATATAGCTAAATAACTGACCAGTCGTAAATGTGGAAAGGCCTTTTTCAACGGTTAAATATGGGATCTCATAGATGAGGACCCCATGGATATACATAACCGCAAAACCTGATAAGTAAACAATTAGCAGGTTAGGCGTTGTTAATACACTCATCATATTCATTTGTTTTTGATTTCGATTCCTCACAATAATGTGCCGTTCTCGTAAAAAGCTTATGGCGTACATCCCTGTCAAAATCATAGCGGAGCCAATGAAAAAATACGTGTTCACATATCCAATTAAAACAACCATTTTGCCTCCGATGAGCGGGGCAACGATACTCGCTACTGTGAATAACATGCCGTTCACGGCCATGTTTTTTCCTTGCTGCCGGCTACTGGTTGCATAACCGGAAAGTAAAGCTAAGGCTGCGGGCATTAAGAATGCTAGTGCAAATCCGTTTAATCCACGGAGTATCAATAAACTAGCAGAGTCTGAAGCTAGACCGTGGGCAATAAACAATCCACCAGAAGCAAAAAGTGGACAAGTGATGAACATTTTCTTACCTAAACGGTCAATGAATGGTCCAGCGAGCAAATTACCTACCAAATTCATCATTGAAGAGACGCTGAGGATAATCCCTATTAGAATGCTTGATGCACCCAGTCCAGCGGCATAGGGTGTAAAAATGGGGGATTGAATACTCATGACAAGACAAATTAAGAACATGATAATAAAAATATGAGATTTGTCAATCGTAGCTTCCTTCATGATTTTCACCTCTGAAATCAATGTATTCAGAAGGGGGGGACAAATAGACGAGTAATAATACGCCCATGTTGATTTCTCTAATATGTTGTCCTAACCGTTGTGTCCCATTAACACACTCTTATTACTTGGCTTAAAATGGTTCTTTCATTTATGATGGTACTATGAATTCAAAAATGACAAGATTTCAAATGATTCGTTACTGGATGGCTCGATTACTGGCGTCAGATCCAGGGTTAACACGTCTGCAACGGGCATCCAGGGTCACTCTAAGTGTGATGACAGCTGTCCTCGTTATGAATTTGGTCAATATGTTTTTGGCTCATGCGCCGATGACCGTTGCTATTCTTTCCGGAGTTCTTGGCTTGATAGGAAGTTTGGTTGTGAACGACCCGACAGCCAAGGAGAAGAAAATCACAACATGGTTACTCGCTTTATCGAGTTCCAGTTTTATCACATTGGCGTCATGGCTGTCATTAGTCGGTTTTCATTTGCCTGATCTCGTCCTATTAAGTATTGTCTTTTTAACATTTTACTTGAGTCGATTCGGTTCACGCTATTTCTCACTTTGTATGGTCGGATTTATATCATTTTATTTCTCATCGTTACTGCAGATTCAATTTGCGCAGTTACCATGGTTCTATGTTGCTATTTTTGTTGGAGTCTCGGTTGCTTATACTTTTAACTTCATATTCTTTAAAGACCGGCCAGAGCGACTTTTAAAACGAAGCATGTCATCGTTTCATGTTCAGATCAATTTAACATTTGATCTCATGATTGATATGATTAGGGATTTAAAAACGAGTCAGAAGCGGGTTAAAAGTTTGAATCGAAATATTACCAAACTTAATGAGTACGTCAGGATGGTGTCAGGTCACTTTGAATCAACAGATCCTGGCGTAGTATGGCCCGGCATTCAAAAGCATCAACTTCGTCTTTACATTTTTGATGCGGCAATGCTCGTTGAGACCTTACCGTTAACGCTGAAGCGGTTAAAGGATCTACATGCCTTGGAGAAGGCCGATGTCAGGGACTCGCTTCTCAAAGTCATGCAGTCTTTAAGAGATGCAGAAGTGCTGCGGGAATCCTTTGATCCTGCTAATTTAAAGAACGCTGAAAACACCGTGGTTCAATTGAAGCAGCAGTTGGATCAGCTACAATCAGATGATAAAGCTTTTGAAAAGTGGCTTTATCTATTGCGTCGGATTGAATCCATTGCCAGTCATATCGTCATGGAAGCGAAAAGTATACAAGAAGCTCGAAATCAACATTTGAATGACCATTCTAATAACAGTCTTTCATCACAAGACGATGATGAACAAGCCAATGATGATGAAGAGGATTCTGAGGAGGAGTTAGAACCGGGGCTACAGCCAACGACAAAAAAAGCCTTTCAAGCAGCCTTAGCTGGAAGCCTTTCGATTGTGCTCGGTTATATTGTGTCTCCTGCCCATCAATACTGGATCCTGCTGTCAGCTTTTGTCATCCTGTTTGGGACGGAGTCTGTTGGCAGAACATTCGTGAAGGCAGGCCAAAGGTTTGCGGGAACGCTGTTTGGGGCCATTGTTGGTTTTGGTTTAGCTCACCTAATTTCTGGTCATATTGTTATTGAAATTACGGTCCTATTTTTCTGTATTTTTATGGCTTTTTATCTACTATCGATTTCGTATGCTCTCATGATCTTCTGGATTACCATGATGATTGCGATTATGTATGATTTTCTTCTTGGCGGGGTTACTGAGCAGTTGCTTGGTGCGCGTGTCCTTGATACTTTCATTGGAGCTGGTCTTGGTGCTGGTGTAACAGCCTTTCTCTTCCCCCATAAGACAAGGGATAAAGTAAGAGATTCAATGGTGGAATTTCTAGACAATCTTAAGGTGTATACTGAAGCTTACTTAGAGAAGTATATAGGAGAAACCAATACAACTGATTTAGCTGATAAAGCTTTAGAGTTAGACGAGCAGTTACAGCAAGTGAGAGATGATGCCGATCCTTTATTAAAAAGACCGGGCAACTTTGGTCGCTCAGGTATTGAAAATCAATTAACGGTGCTGACGGCGATGAATTTTTATGTTAAGCACCTTGTGTCATCTACGAAACGTGAACAAAGAGCAGAATTAAATGACGACATTAAGCAAGCATTAAAAGGTGTCGAAGCGGATATTGGCAAAAATATCGATATCCTATGTGAATGGCTAAATGAAAACACGAAAGAGCATGAGGCGGTGTTGGATTTGAAAAGGGAACGTGAATTCATCGAGCGTTCACCAGACTTGAACACTGCGAAACAACTCATTCACGATCTATATTACATTTGGCGGATCAATAAAGCGGTCTTATCGTTAGCCAAAGACCTGGGATCACATTCCGAAATGTCAATAAGGAGCGATACAAAGGAATTTTACTAAGGCTTAAAGTGGGGAAATATGATGATAAGCCTTGACTAATAAAAAAGGAGCATTTCAAAGATGAAAACACGTCATTTAGGACAAAGGGGTCCCGAGGTTTCCGCTGTCGGACTCGGTTGCATGGGTATGTCTGCCTTTTACGGAGAAAAGAATGACGAACAATCCATTGCAACCATACATAAAGCGATGGATTCAGGTATTACTTTTTTTGATACAGCTGATATGTATGGCGTTGGTGAAAATGAAAAACTGGTTGGACAGGCTTTAAAAAAGAAAAGGCAACAGATCACATTGGCGACCAAATTCGGGAATGTCATGGGATCCGACGGTTCGATTCAAGGGATCAACGGACGTCCAGAATACGTTAAGGAAGCCTGTGACAAAAGTTTGCGAAGATTGGGAACGGATTATATTGATGTCTACTATCAACATAGAGTGGACCCGGATGTTCCTATTGAAGAAACGGTCGGGGCCATGGGTGATTTGGTCAAGGAAGGCAAAGTCCGTTACCTCGGTTTATCCGAAGCCGCAGCGACAACGATCCGACGTGCTCATCAAGAACATGCGATTACAGTGTTACAATCTGAATATTCACTCTGGAGTCGTGATGTGGAAGGAGATATTTTATCAACGTGCCGTGAGTTAGGCATTGGGTTCGTTCCATATAGTCCACTAGGCCGAGGATTTTTAACTGGACGTTTCCAAAGACCTGAGGATTTTGCCGAAGATGATTTTCGTCGTCACTCTCCAAGGTTTCAAGGTGAAAACTTCGATAAGAATTTGCAGCTGGTTGACAAAATTAAAGACCTTGCGGATAAGAAAGGGGTCACACCTGCCCAGTTAGCACTTGCTTGGGTGATGGCTCAGGGTGAAGATATCGTACCGATTCCTGGAACCAAAAAAGAAAACTATCTGCTTGAGAACATTGAAGCGGTTGAGGTGTCTCTTAGCAATGATGAACTAAATGACATTGAATCGATTGCACCCAAGGGCGTCGCTGCTGGTGAGCGTTACCCTGAACAAGCAATGAAAAGTGTCAATCAGTGATAAAAAAAATATACTATGATGAAAAAAGACTCATTAACTATGGGTCTTTTTTAGTGTTCAATCTTCTTTTATAATGAAGGTAGATTAGAGAAGAGATAATGGGAGATAGGACATGAAACAGACAAGCAAAAAGAGCAGTCCCTTAGCAACATGGCTCGTTTTGTTGTTGATCATTTTTACCATCGGGGGAGTGATCAACTCTCACTCTGGTGAACCCGACAGAAATAAAAGAGATCGATTTGAAAACGTAAAAGATTATCAACCCATGATAGAAAAAATATTGGCCAAACATGACCTTGAAAAATATACACCCGTCATTCTTGCATTAATGCAGCAAGAGAGCAGAGGAAAAGGCGGCGATCCGATGCAGGCTTCTGAATCAGCAGGCCTTGCCCCGGGAAGCATTGACAACCCGAGAAAAAGTATTCGTCAAGGGATTCAACATTTTCAAAGTATATTAGAGCGTGGCAAACGCAGGCAAGTTGACTTTAGCACGATTATGCAGGCCTATAATTTTGGGCCAGGCTATATTGACTATGTGGCCAAACATGGTGGGGAACACAGTGAGGCACTGGCCAAGAAATTTTCGATGATGCAAGTTAAACGGAAACCAGAACTCTATGACTGTGGAGGCGACAAAAGTAACTTCCGGTACCCATATTGCTATGGGGATTTTACTTATAGCACCAAAGTGAATCGGTATATTGAATCACTAGAGAAGTCCACCCCAGTGAATGCTAGTCCGGAAGCCGCCAATTAAACCCTTAACATTCATTTTGTGTTATTTTATATGGTAATATTAATATTGGGTGAGAACATATGAGTCAGGAACATGATTACCATCGTCTAGTAGAGAAGGTCAAGGAGCTTCCTTGGTATGTGGAAGAGTTCATTGATCATAAACGTCGGAGGATGTCCTCGTCGACACTATTAAATTACTGTCACGATTATATCATCTTTATAGATTGGCTCCGGACCGAGGGATTTTATCAAGGCAATCGAAGCGAGTGTCCAATGAGTGTACTGGAAACATTAACACCGAAACATATTGAAAGTTTTTTATCCCATTTGGAGTTGCAGCTTGGCAATACCAAACGAACGGTCAACCGTAAGATTTCTTCGTTAAAGGCTTTATTTCATTTCTTGCAGAATATTGCGGAGACGGATGAACTTGAACCTTATATCTATCGAAATGTTTTAGCGAAAATTGATTTTAACAATGTCAAAGAGACCATGGAAACGGTGGCCAATCGAATTGAAGGTAAGATCCTACATAACGACGAATACGAACAATTCCGCCAATTTGTCGCGGCAGACTATGGTGAACAGCACCAAGATAATAAAAAAATGTATCATTTTCATCAAAAAAATCGCGAACGGGATACAGCGCTCGTATCCTTGCTCCTAGGTTCCGGTTTGAGACTGTCAGAAGTCGTCAATCTAGATGTCGATGATGTTGATTTTAAAAAACACAGTGTCCGCGTCATTCGCAAAGGCGGTAAAGAACAATTCGTTTATTTTAGCGAACAAGCCATGGTTGATTTAGATGAATACTTGCGGATTCGAAAAGATCGTTATCGGTTACCCAAGAATGAAAAATCGCTTTTTGTATCAACAGCGATTGGTCCGAGAAAAACATCAAGAAGGCTGTCAAATCGAGCCGTTGAAAAATTAATCGAAAAATATGCAGTTGCCTTTGGAAAACCGGCCTTAACTGTGCATAAGTTACGACATTCCTTTGCGACGCGCTATCATATGGAAAATAATGATGTGCCCAAGTTAAAAAAACATCTAGGTCATTCGTCAGTACAGACGACGATGATCTACACGCATATGACCGACAAAGAAATGAAACGCGCCATTGATCATATGGATCGAATGGATTCGGAAAGCGATGAGTGAAATATATATTATATTTTTCGGGGAATCGTCCCGATCATGTTAATGAAGAATTAGAAAAAAGTGACCAATTGATTGCTTCGCTTATAGATGAACTTGTGGAATTAAAGAACAAATAGTTGAAGAACGATTGATGTGGCGGAGTAGCTATTGAACGTCGATGTTAGTGCATCGGCGTTCTTTTTATTTCCTAAAACAATTAAATTATTCCTGTTTGAAACAATCTAGTTTGGATATTTCAGAGCCAAATATCGTTATGCTTTTTATTAGCTTGATGGTTGCATTTTTTATATAATAAACATAATAAAGCGTTTTCATTTTAAGAGAGGAAGAGATGCAGATGTCAGCCACTATAGTTGAAACGCGTTACGGACAAGTCAAAGGGGAACAAATTGAGGGGGTTTATGTTTGGAAAGGGATTCCATATGCGAGCCCGCCGGTTGGGTCGCTGCGATTTCGTCCGCCTGAACCGCCTGAAGCATGGGAAGGGATATGGGAGGCGACGGAGTTTGGTCCAGCTGCCCCGCAGACATCGCGACAAATCATGGCATTTTTGGGAGATGATCCAGAACATACGAGCGAGGATTGTTTGTATCTTAATGTTTGGTCGCCGGGAGCGGATAATAAGAAACGTCCGGTGATGGTCTGGATTCACGGGGGTTCATTTACGAATGGTTCAGGTTCTGGTGATGGTTACGATGGCATCTCTTTCGCATCCCTAGGTGATGTGGTCGTCGTTACGATCAATTACCGATTAGGTATCTTAGGATTTTTGCACCTGGATGATGTTGATGGTGAAAAATATGCCTCTTCTGGTAACTGCGGATTACTCGATCAAGTGGCCGCTTTAAAATGGATTCAAGATAATATTGAAGCATTTGGCGGTGATCCGAATCGCGTGACGATTTTTGGTGAATCAGCGGGTGCGATGAGTATCGGCGTATTAATGGCGATGCCCTCAGCACAGGGGCTCTTTAACCAGGCTATTTTGCAAAGTGGCGCCGCGAGTAATGTATTGACGCGTACGACAGCGACACAAATGGCTAACATCGTTTTAAATGCCGTAGAGGTAGCATCTGATGACTTGGCAAAACTTGAACAGATGCCGGTTGACCAACTATTAGAAGCTGCTTCAGATTTGCCTGCATTAGGATTGGGGCCTGTTATTGACGGAGTCACACTACCAGAGAGTCCCGAAGAAGCCTTATCTAGCGGTATTGCTAAAGATATTCCTAGTATGATAGGGACAAACCTCGATGAATTTCGGTTGTTTACTTTTTTTGATTCTAGCTGGAAAACATTGAGTGAGGAGGAACTGACTCTCCGTTTCGAAAAAGTATTTGGTGCACTTTGGCCAAAGTTGTCGGATCATTTTATTGAAAATAATCATGAGACTTTAAGCCAATCACTTTTTGATCGATTGATGACATTTAAGATGTTTACTTTTCCGGCAATACAATTGGCGGAGACCCAAGTCAAACAAGGCGCCACAGTATGGATGTACCGTTTCGATTGGCAGAGTCCGGTTTTTAATGGAGAGTTAAAAGCTTTTCACGCTTCGGAACTACCATTTGTTTGGCATAACATCAACAAACCGAAAGCGGGTAATATTACGGGCGAATCGTCCACGCGATATGAAATGGCTAATCAGATGCACCAAGCTTGGATCAGCTTTGCACATAGTGGTAACCCCAATACACAAGAAATCCCTGTCTGGCCAGGTTACGATACCAACGATCGATCAACTATGCTTTTTAATGTAGAAAGTAGGATAGAGAAAGATCCGAACCGTGAAGAACGCGTAGTATGGGAAGGTAATCCTGAGGACTAGAGATTATCGAAATACGGAATGAAAAATCAGCCTGTCGAGGTCAATCCGAAGACAGGCTGAAAGCTTTGCTTACATTAATTGTCTTGTAGCAGTTAGATTGACGGCCTTTACCCATTTACTTCCAAATCTTTTTATTACTAGATAAAACATATGTTCGAATGTCGTTATTTATGCTATAATTATGGTACAGCTACATAAGCAGGGTGGGCGGTGGCACCCGTCTATCGTTTCTCGTCTTGTGCATGTCGCAGCGAGAAAGGGGGTGTTGCCGAATGACAACTTATCAAGCACTGGTCCTTATGATCAGCTTTGCGACGTTAGTTGTCCTTATGAATAGAAAAAAGTAACCCACCCTGCCGGCCAGTAGGGTCAATGGATTACTTTTCCTGAAAGCCACCGCACTTCCTGCGGAGTAGCTGTATCGGACGTCGATGTTAGCGCATCGACGTCCTTTTATTTTATTTCCTAAAATAATTATAATATTCCTGTTTGTAAAAATCAATTAAAACAACAATACATGAGCTGATCATCCTTGATTGCATTGCGGGGTCTCAAGACTCATGCTATTCCCGTGAGTCGCCGCCTGCCGTTCCAATCAACGATGTTAACGCGCTGAATTGACAAACACTAATACATTAGACCGTTCGAGTGTTCGAATCAATGATGAATATAAGCATTTATGAAATTGACTCGCTTGCATAAATAAGTATGTGCTTATACAATAATCTTGTTGTTTAATATAAGTACATACTTATATATTAATAAAAAGATTCATTTGGAGGTGATTCAATTGGAGAAAGAGGTTAAAAAAGTTGCTAGTGTTCTAAAACTTGTCGGAGATAAAACCCGATTAACTGTGATTGGCTTGTTGTTGAAACGTGAGTGTTGTGTTTGTGAATTGGTTGAGGTTTTTGAAATGAGTCAACCTTCAATTAGCCAACATCTTCGTAAACTTCGTGACGCAGGATTAGTGAAAGAAAGACGCAAGGGGCAATGGATTTTCTATTCGTTGAATAGAGAAAGTGAGTCTTATCCGTTGATCGAGATGTTGTTAAAGCATATTCCAGATCAACAGGAAAAGCTTGATGCTTTGGAGGCTGAAGGCAAACGAATTTGCTGTGATTAATGGAGGTATTGGATTGACTTCTTCTGTAATTTTAGCATCATTGATCTTTATCATCACACTGGTATTAGTCATTTGGCAGCCAAAAGGCCTAGGCATTGGATGGACGTCTTGCGGTGGCGCGATTCTGGCCTTGATTGTCGGAGTCGTTGACTGGGGTGATGTCGTAACGGTGACAGGTATTGTTTGGAATGCGACATTAACCTTTGTTGCCGTGATATTGATTTCATTGATTCTCGATGAAATTGGTTTTTTTGAATGGGCGGCATTACATATGGCCCGAATTGCAAAGGGTAACGGGATTAAAATGTTTGTCTATATTATTTTGCTTGGGGCGATCGTGGCAGCATTTTTTGCCAATGATGGTGCGGCGCTGATACTGACACCGATTGTGTTGGCGATGGTTCGGCACTTAAATTTTGAAGAGAAAATGGTTCTGCCGTTTATCATGGCCAGTGGATTTATTGCTGATACCGCGTCTTTGCCGCTAGTCGTCAGTAACTTGGTCAATATTGTTTCTGCCGACTTTTTCGGAATTGGATTTGTCGAGTATGTGTCACGGATGATTGTACCATATTTGTTTTCAGTTGCTACTAGTATCGTTGTCCTTTATGTATATTTTCGCAAACGTATTCCTCAAAACTATGATCTTAGTCAATTGAAGCATCCAAAAGCGGCGATTAAAGATCACGGGATGTTTCGCTTGTCCTGGGCTGTTCTAGCTGTATTACTTGCAGGCTATTTCGGCAGTGAATTGATTGACATTCCTGTATCAATTGTAGCAGGTATCATTGCTATTTTCTTTTTGATCATGGCTCAACGGCGTTCAGCTGTTCCGACAAAACAAGTCATCAAGGGTGCACCGTGGGATATTGTGTTTTTCTCTGTTGGGATGTACGTTGTGGTCTATGGTTTACAAAATGTCGGGCTAACAAGTGTGCTGGCCAATGTGATTCAGGCAGCTGCTGAACAAGGGGGATTTGTTGCAACGATTGCAACAGGATTCATTGCAGCCATTCTTTCTTCCATTATGAACAATATGCCGACGGTGATGATCGATGCCCTTGCCATTGCGGACACAAACACGACGGGCATCATTAAAGAAGGTCTTGTTTACGCCAATGTGATTGGTTCTGACTTAGGACCGAAAATCACCCCTATTGGGTCATTGGCTACCTTATTGTGGCTTCATGTGTTGGCGTCAAAAGGCGTCAAGATTTCTTGGGGCTATTACTTTAAAATTGGCATCGTCTTAACTGTACCCACGCTGTTCATCACACTGACAAGCTTATATATTTGGCTTCTGGTGATTTCATAGGGAAGTTTCATTATAACAGGTTAAGGATTTTAAAAAATAAAAGGAGCCCTTCCCTGCTTTGCGAAGTACTACCATATCATTTAGCAGAGGAGAAAGAGCGACGTAGTAAAAATGATTGTAGAGGGAGCGAATCAACCATGTCAAAACCGATCATTTATTTTCTTTGCACCGGCAATTCCTTTCGGAGTCAAATGGCTGAAGGATGGGGGCACAAATATTTGGACGGTCAATATGAGGTCCATTCCGCAGGCATCGAAGCGCACGGGATGAATCCGAAAGCGGTTGAGGCCATGAAAGAAGTTGGGATCGATATTTCCGATCAGGAATCAAAGATCATTGATGCTGAGCTTTTAAATAAGGCTGATTATGTCATTACCCTTTGTGGGGATGCGAAAGACAAATGTCCCATGACGCCCCCTCATGTCCAGCGTGATCATTGGGGATTTGAAGACCCAGCTCAAGCAGAAGGAACCGAAGACGAACGATGGGATGTGTATCGTCGGGTCCGTGATGACATTGGCGACCGTATCAAGCAATTTGCGCGGCTTTCAAAGTGACAGCAATTCTGTAGAAAAAGGAGTCAAACCATGATGTATTCTGTTCTGGTATTTATACTTGCGGGGTTGGCTGAAATCGGTGGAGGGTACCTTATTTGGCTTTGGTTAAGAGAAGGTCACTCTTTCTATTGGGGACTTTTGGGTGGTCTAACTCTGGCTTTGTATGGCGTGATCGCGACGTTTCAAGTGTTTCCTTCTTTTGGAAGGGTTTATGCTGCCTATGGTGGGGTGTTTATTATTCTCTCGATTTTGTGGGGTTGGGGCATTGATAGAAAGGTTCCCGATCTATACGACTGGATTGGCGCTGGGATTTGTTTAGTCGGTGTATCAGTGATGCTGTGGGCGCCACGTCACTGATAGAGACCATATTCTCACGTAATTTTTAGGCCAGCATGGAAATGTGCTGGTTTTTCTTTTAAATTAATTCTTATAATTTTAGGCTTTCGGGTAAAGCGGATGAAAAACTGCTATGTATCATTGAGGTGAGATTAATACTTACAAAAAAGAGGATACGTCTAAAAAGTTTTAACGATAAATGTTAAATTTTTAATAAAGGAGACATTTTTTAGATAATGGGGTTTGGAGCAGGTATTGAGGCAATGAGGATTAAGGACAAGGATATGTATAAAGCGAATAAAATTCAGTGGTTGATTGTAAATGCATTTTTTGGGGCTTATTGATATAAACTTTTTGTCTTCATTTCTTCTGTATTTTTATAATAATGTGAAGGAGCGTTTCCTCTTGAAAAAATCTTATTTATTTCTAACGATAGTTTTTGCTTTTATTTTGATTATTGGTGTGGGATGCAGTAGTAAAACTAGTAAAGATGATCATATAGCTTATATTTCATCCAATACGAATTCTGATTACGTCAACACATTCAAAGATTTAAATCTAGGGATTCTTTATGATTTTGATATCGAACAACCTCATGCAGATAAAAGTTGGGTAACGGTTTGGGTTGAAGGTTATCGTAATGGCGAAAAAATGGATCCGTTTCATCTTACTGAGTTCTCTTATGGTTTGAGCCCTAAACAAAAGCAAAGTGGGCATTTAGGATTTGGGATCATAAGCCCTAATAAAACCCCGTCATTATTTATATACGCGCCTCCCGGAATGCAAAGCCCACATAAGATAAAAAATAACATCGCATTTTCTAAAGGAATTAGCATGTGGGATTACGCTATTGGAGACGGAAAGGAAGCTTTAGATGCGGGAGAAACAGAAATATTAGGTGTTTACAGGCAAGCCAAAAAATCTTTAGAAACATTTGATCTGCAAAGTGAAGATGCTATCAAAAAAATAATAAAAAAGGATAAAATGGTCCTTTTACTTAAGATAAAAGTGGAAAAAAGGAATGAAGCGGATTAATTAAAAATTATTGTAAAGCATGGTATCAGTATAATGGATCAAGCGTGGGCTACATCATTTTGGCATTCCTTATGCTCTGCAAAAATTAAAGATGACGAAGGCGATGCATACGTCAAAAACAGGCTGTTATTGTTGATAGGTGAGGAGGTAAAAGGGTATGACCACGAGTCAGTTTGTACGTATAATCGGTGTCATCTTATTGATCGTTGCTTTAATCATTTTACCTGTGTTTACAACCATCTACTATAAGATGTTCTATTACACTGGGGCTGTTCTTTTAATGATTGCCTTAATTTGCAAAGTTATTATTAATCCTATTCATTAGTTTTATTGGTGGAGTGGTCGCTTGGTATGAAAATGATAAAAGGTTCAATCAAATTCATGATAGTATGAAATAAGAAATACCAGAGTTTTAAGAAAGAAGTGAAATAAATTGGGCAAATGGTTTCCTGCCATTTATGATACATTGATGGCTCCGCTTGAGCGCCAAAAATTTAAAGAGATCAGAAGGGATCTGCTCGGAAAAGCTACAGGTCATGTATTAGAGATCGGTAGTGGTACAGGTGTCAATTTTCCTTATTATTTGCAACCTTGTCATGTGACAGCGATAGAACCGAATCCTGAGATGATCAATAATTCCCTAGATAATATTAACAATTCGTTAGTGCCAATTGATATCCATTTAGGGAAAGCAGAGGAGCTTCCCTACAAGGATAATAGCTTTGATACTGTTGTAGCGACGTTGGTATTTTGCACCATTCCGGATCCTCAAAAAGCATTGGATGATATCCATCGTGTTTTAAAGCCAGGTGGAAGTCTTGTATTATTTGAACATGTCAGTATGGATCATCCCGTTCTTTCGAAATTACAGGACGCATTAACCCCTTTATGGAAACGACTTTGTGACGGCTGTCATCTCAACCGGGACACGTTGACGTTAGTTGAGAATACTGGCTTTTATATAAAAAAGGTCGATTCCATGTCAAAGGGGCTCTTTTTGACGATTGAATGTTATAACCATGAATGATAGAAGCCATTAACTACATGGCATGTTTGATACCTTTCTTTACCAACACCCAATTGGCTGGATAACTTGTAAGGAATCCTAGCATCATAGCGATCTGCATCATAAACCAGAAGACCGCGGTGGTGGATTCAGGCATTTGAACGAAAAACACATAATGAGCAAGCGCCATCCATCCGAACATACCGATCTCAAAAGCAATCAGTGACCAGGTATCGGCTTTGATCGCATTCTTTAGAGCTTTTCCTGGTTCATCCTGTTTTTTAAATCCCATCCCGTAATATTGAAAAGCAATGCCAAAAATATAAGCCAGAATAAATTCAACCAAATAATCAGCAAACAGAGTGTTTCCAGCGATCGTTAGACCTGTTAGAGCAACAATAGGAACACCGATCATATCTCCCAATGAGCAACCGCTACTGCAATGAGTTGTTGAAACAAAAACACTTTGCCAAAAAGGTTTGCTGTTATGGCCATGGTGTCCCATGTGATTATGATGATGGTTCATGTTTCCATGATCGTGCTCCATATGCTCCGAATGATCATCTCCATTGTTCTTTGCCAATCCATAATAAGCCCAAATGCCCATAATCGGAAAGTATAGACCTGTGAGCGGCCAAACAATATTCATGATCGGCATCATTGTTTGCGGATATCGACTTACATCTATCGTGATCACAATGGCCTGTAGAATGCCTATGACAATAGCGATCCATGCTATCGTTTCTAACCCGATCATATCATCAATCCTTTCACCTTAATTTAAAACGTCTTATAAAAAATATACCCTACCCAGGCATTGAATAAACAAAGTAATTAATTTAGGATCAGCCATTTTAGTTTACGTTATTCATGTAAACCATTTGACTCAATATACCTCATAGGGGTATGATTAATATAGAATCCAATCCGAGGTGATTTTTCAATGGATGATGTCCAAAACAATACGGAATTAACCATGCAGCCCGATAAAAAGCCGGCTACACCAAGAACATCTGACGAAAAACAGCAGATGATGAACCGTTTGAAACGTGTAGAAGGTCAAGTCAGGGGTATACAGAAGATGATTGAAGACGACCGATATTGTGTTGATGTTTTGATTCAGCTTTCCGCCATTAAATCAGCATTAGATAAAGTCGGTTATTCGTTAATGGAACGGCATACGAAACATTGCGTAACCCATGCTATCCAGGAAGGTGACGGCGAAGCATATATTGATGAATTGATGAAGGTTGTCCAGCAGTTCTCTAAATAGACTGGGGGGATAATATGAGTGAAACAAAGGAAGTGTCATTAGGTATTGAAGGCATGACATGTGCCGCGTGTTCTACCCGGATTGAAAAAGTTTTAAATAAGATGGACGGAGTGGAAGCGAATGTCAATCTTGCTTTAGAAACTGCCAAGATTCATTATAAAAACGATGCGGTGAATACTGAAGACATTGTCGGGAAAATTCAAAAGCTCGGTTACGATGTGCGTAAGGCAACATCTGAATTTGATATTCATGGTATGACGTGTGCCTCGTGTTCGGCCCGAATTGAGAAAGTGCTCAATAAAATGGATGGTGTGGAAACGGCCACGGTCAACCTTGCTACAGAATCATCATCGGTCACTTATGATGAGGGCATGGTCACAGTCGAGGATATCAAAGCAAAGGTGAAAAAGTTAGGTTACGAAGCGCAACTTCAAGCTGGAGAACAGGCGCAAGAAGATCATAAAGAAAAGGAATATAAACAACAACTCACTAAATTTATCATGTCAGCTATCATTTCCATTCCTTTTATCTATATGATGGTGGGTAAGCTTGGCTTACCTGTTCCAGGCTTTTTAGAAAATGCATGGATGCAAGCTGTCCTAGCGGGTATTGTACAATTTTATATTGGTGCTCCCTTTTACATTGGCGCTTTTAGGGCGCTTCAAAACAAAAGTGCTAATATGGATGTGCTCGTCGCATTAGGTACATCGGCAGCTTACTTTTACAGCTTATATGGAACGATTCGTGCAACGATTGATCCTTCGTATGGAGCGGACCTTTACTTTGAAACAAGCGCCATTCTGATTACCTTAATTTTGTTAGGTAAATTATTTGAAACACGTGCGAAGGGCCGGACAACGGCTGCCATTAAGTCGTTGCTTGACTTGCAGGCTAAAGACGCCACGGTCATTCGTAACGGCGAGGAAGTAAAGATCCCGATTGATGATGTGCAAGTGGACGATGTACTCATGGTGCGACCGGGGGAGAAAATACCGGTGGATGGTATTGTGATTGAGGGGCAAACATCCGTTGATGAATCGATGATCACCGGCGAATCGATCCCGGTCCAGAAGACCCAAGATGAAGCGGTCATTGGATCAACCATGAATAAAAACGGCAGCTTCAAAATGAAAGCAAAGAAAGTCGGTAAAGATACAGCCTTAGCAGGTATTATCCAAACTGTGAAAGAAGCCCAAGGTTCCAAAGCGCCGATCCAGAGAATGGCTGATGTTATCTCGGGGTACTTTGTTCCCATTGTTGTTGGCATCGCTTTTCTGATCTTTGTTATCTGGATAACTTTAGTAACGCCAGGAGATTTGCCGCCAGCATTGGAAGCGACCATTGCTGTTCTCGTTATTGCTTGTCCATGTGCGTTAGGCCTTGCTACGCCGACCTCCATTATGGTGGGTACAGGCAAAGGAGCTGAATCCGGCATTCTCTTTAAGGGTGGCGAGTATTTGGAAGCGACACAAGGACTTAGTGCCATTTTGCTTGATAAAACGGGTACGGTGACAAAGGGCCAACCGGAAGTGACTGACTTGATCACAATTAATGAATCGAGTGCAGATGAATTGTTAAAGAAAGTCGCTGCTGCTGAAAATGCCTCTGAACATCCGTTAGCACAAGCGATTGTTGAGCATAGTCAAGATAAAGGCATTGAATTACCAGATGCCGATAACTTTGAAGCAATAACGGGTCACGGGATCAAAGCAACCGTGAACGATCAGATCATTTTTATCGGAACAAGGAAATTAATGGAATATCAAAATATCGCTTATGAAGGCTATGACCATACCATGGCCGATTTAGAGGATGCAGGCAAAACCGCTATGTTGATTGCTTATAATGACCAAATCCAAGGGATCATTGCCGTTGCTGATACCATCAAGGAAACGTCAAAACCAGCGGTTAAGACCTTAAAAGACCAAGGTCTTGCTGTTTACATGGTCACAGGTGACAACGAGCGTACTGCTCAAGCGATTGCGACCCAAGCGGGTATTGACCAAGTGTTTGCAGAAGTGTTACCTGAAGATAAAGCCGTTAAGGTGAAGGACCTTCAAAATCAAGGTCAAAAAGTCGCCATGGTTGGTGATGGCATTAACGATGCACCAGCATTGGCAGCGGCTGATATTGGCATGGCCATTGGTACGGGGACCGACGTCGCCATTGAATCGGCTGATATAACATTGGTCGGCGGTGACCTTGACCACATTCCGAAAGCCATAGAATTAAGCCGGAAGACTATGAAGAATATCAGACAAAATCTGTTTTGGGCATTGTTTTATAATTCCATTGGAATTCCCATTGCCGCTTTTGGCTTATTAGCCCCTTGGGTGGCTGGTGCTGCCATGGCCTTTAGTTCGGTTTCTGTTGTGTCCAATTCACTTCGCCTAAAACGCGTCAAGGTATAATAGCAGACACTTGTCTTCCCTTATCCTATAAGAAAGGGGGTTCTTACCGTGGAAAATACAACGCTTAACGTTGAAGGTATGACTTGTGCCCATTGCAAACAGGCCGTTACAGGGGCTTTAAAAGATCTCAACGGTGTCACAGACGTTGATGTCAACCTAGACAGTGGCAAAGTCGATGTCACTTATGATACAAATAGAGTTGATATCAAACAAATGGAAGAGGCTGTTGAAGAACAAGGCTACGATATTGCATAAATTATGGTCTATCCCCTAAGATTAAATGCTTGTCTTAGGGGATTTTTTAATGCCCAGTAGGATGTGAACTATTAAGAGATGTAGTAAATAGTGTGATATAGTATAAAATAGGATAGTTTTGGCTATTCTCACATGTGATAGAAAGGATCATGACTATGAATCGTTGGGCTTCCTCTTCGTTGATACGTTTTTTTGGAGGTAAAAACCTCATTTACCTTTTAGGAGTTATATTACTCGTTGGTTTGAATATTCTTGTTTACACAAAGGTTTCGTTTATTTTTCATCCTCTTGTTACTTTGATCAAAACAATCGTTCTTCCATCTGTCTTGGCCACCGTTGCTTATTATTTATTACGCCCTCTCGTTGGGTTGATGGAAAAGGCTGGTATCAAAAGGGTCTGGGGGATATTGATTGCTCTTGTCGTTTTAATAGGCTTGATCAGCTTACTTATAGTCTTAATGGTTCCTTTTTTTCAACGACAAGTAATGAGCCTTGCCGCGGAGTTCCCTCAATATCTTAAGGAGTTGGGCAATAGTATTGACCAATGGATCCGTAACTCTATGTTCGCGAATTATTATGATGATCTTTTTTCTCATCTGAATGGTGTTCTCGATTCTCCTCTGAAGAATCTGTCCGCTTATAAAGGGGAAGCGATTGAAGGCGTCACCAATTTTATTTCTCAGCTTACTAGCGTTGTGATTGCGATTATTACGCTTCCTTTTATCTTGTTCTATTTGTTAAAAGAAGGGGAAAAGTTCCCAAAGAAAGTGCTAAAGTTGCTTCCGCCCAAAATGCGATCAGATGTAAAGGATGTTTTTAGAGGGATTGATCATCAGCTCTCAGCCTATATACAAGGTCAAATGTTGGTCAGCTTCAGTATAGGGGTCATGATGGGGATTGGTTTTCTTATTATTGGATTGAATTATCCGTTCCTTCTAGCTGCGATTGCGAGTGTCACGAGTGTTGTCCCATACCTTGGGCCGGCGATTGCCATCACTCCAGCCTTAATTATTGCGATTGTGACATCTCCATTTATGCTTTTCAAACTGATTGTTGTATGGACAGTTGTTCAATTATTGGAAGGTAAGTTAATTTCACCACAAATAATGGGAAAAAGACTCCATATTCATCCTGTGACCATCATATTTATTTTACTTACAGCTGGTCATTTATTCGGAGTCCTTGGGATCATTATTGCAATCCCGGGCTATGCGATTTTAAAGGTTGTCGCCGGTCATACTTATTATCTCTTTCAACGCCGCTACAACCGTTATGTGAAGGAAGACAGTCAATATGACATTTATTCATAACCTCGAAAAGGAACCATTTTAATGATGAAATAACATAGGATGGGTTCTCTCCATATACTATCCTTAACAGGGTAGAAGGAGGTTATCCATCGATGCATTTATTTTCTTTATTAGTTTTGGCCTTTGCAGTAAGTTTGGATAGTTTTAGTGTTGGTACAACATATGGTCTGCGAAAAATGAGCATTCCCTTTTTGTCAATTGTGATTATTTCGGGGTGCTCGGCTTTTGCGCTTTTGCTTTCAATGAGTATTGGTGAAGCTATTGAATTCATTTCCCCAAAGGAAGTCAGTCAAATAGGGGGATGGATTCTGATTGTAATTGGATTATGGGCGTTATTTCAGTTCTTTCGGCCTGATCGAGAAAAAGAAGACGCTCCAAGATATCTTGTTAATTTAAAATTGAAGAAACTTGGTATTGTTATTCAGATTTTCCGTGAACCGGTAGCAGCAGATATAGACCAGTCTGGTACTATTTCAGGAACAGAAGCCTTTCTGCTAGGTATGGCGCTTTCATTTGATGCCTTTGGTGCAGGGATTGGGGTAGCTTTCATGGGGTACTCACCTATTTTGACGGCTTTTATCGTGGCATGTATGAGTGCTTTATTCCTATGGGCAGGTAAGTCATTCGGCCATTGTTTTTCGGAAGTAAAATGGATCAAGAACGCCTCTTTCATTCCTGGAGTTATATTAATTCTCCTAGGAATATGGAAAATGTGATAATACAGCACATCTTTACAAACTCTTAACACTAGCTTTACCCGTCATTTACAATGATCTATTAATATTGTAGTTGTGAGATGCTTATATATTCAATAGATCAAGTCAATTCGAATAAGGGCGGTTGTGAAATGAGTGAAAGAATTTTAGTTGTAGATGATGAAATCTCAATTGTCACATTGCTTGAATATAATTTGAATAAAGCCGGATACGAGGTAATCACGGCAACGGACGGGAATATGGCATTTGAATTGGCAAGAAAAGAAACCCCCGATTTAATCCTCCTCGATCTCATGCTTCCAGAGATAGACGGGTTAGATGTCTGCAAGCAAATCCGGCAAGAGCAACAGATGATTCCCATCGTGATGTTAACAGCTAAAGATGGTGAATTTGATAAGGTTCTCGGTCTTGAACTGGGTGCGGATGATTATATAGCTAAACCGTTCAGTCCAAGAGAAGTTGTGGCTCGCGTTAAAGCTGTGCTTAGGCGAGTTTCTCAAGGAGCCGGTGAAGGCATTCATCCTGAAGACCGCATCATCATTGGAGACTTGGTTATCTACACGGAGAGGTATGAAGCTTATTTCCGGGGAGAAGAACTTGAATTGACATTGAAACAGTTTGAGTTACTCGTCTACTTGATGAAACATGAAGGACGGGTCCTATCAAGAGAACGCTTGATGAATGCCGTTTGGGATTATGACTTCGTTGGTGATACAAGAATTGTTGATGTTCATGTCAGTCATTTGCGAGATAAAATTGAAAAGAATTCGAGAACGCCCAACTATATTAAAACCATCCGTGGTCTGGGATATAAGTTCGAAGCACCGCAATAACAAGCGTTTCACCTGATTACTATTAATCCCCAAAAATTGAAAGGTGTATGTTAAAGCTCACTGCATCCAAGAATTCAGTGTCTCTCCGCTTATAGGTATCTTCCAATCATGACGTTTGACGAATAACAAATTCTTTTTCAGTACGAAACCGAATGTTTTACAACATATTTGACAGGATAAAGTTCATCACATACACTAATATTCAAATGATTATTTGATTATTTGAATGAAAGAGGTGCAGGGTATGCCTCACGATCGCTGTGACGTGTTTTGTTACGATGAACATAAGGTGAACCGGTTAAAGGCCGAATTAACCCATATCAATGAAAGTACAGTGGTGAATATTTTTAAGGCATTGGCTGATGAGACCCGAATTAAGATTGCTTATGCCCTTTGTATCGAAACAGAACTGTGTGTCTGTGATGTTGCCAACACCATTGGCTGTACAACGGCCACGGCATCTCATCATCTTCGTTTATTGCGAAACATCGGCCTTGCTACTTCTCGTAAAGAGGGGAAACTGGTGTTCTATTCACTTGGAAATCAGCACGTCAAACAATTAATTCTACAAGCCTTTACAACCCAGGAGGAGGGGGTGAACCCCATTGGAACAAACGGTTGATCAACAAAATATTTATCGCATAGAAGGCTTGACCTGAGCGCACTGCTCTGCTCGGTTCGAGCAGAACGTTAAAGATATATCGACCGTAGAAGATGCTTCGGTCAATTTTGGTGCGTCCAAATTAACAGTTTACGGTCAAGCTAACATCAAACAGTTAGAAAAAGCCGGTGCTTTTGAAAACTTGAAGGTATATCCAGAGAACGAACAACATAACGAAGCAAAACAACCTGTATGGAAAAACCGAGAATTTCTACAGATTGTGTTGTCTGCCTTGCTATTTCTAGCCGGTTGGTTAATGGAAACGCAAGTCGAGGAAATGAGTGGGGTGGGGATCACCGCTTATGTCGCATCAATTATCATTGGCGGTCATAAGCTCCTCCGTACAGGACTTCAGAACCTCGTAATGTTACAGTTTGAGATGAATACACTGATGGCGATTGCTGTCATCGGAGCGGCTGCGATTGGTGCCTGGGGTGAAGGTGCGGTTGTGGTTATCTTGTTTGCGATAAGTGAAATGATGGAAAATTATTCAATGGACAAGGCTCGAGATTCGATCCGTTCACTGATGGAGATTGCACCGAAGGAAGCCATGATAAGGCGTGGTGATGAGGAACTAAACATTCCTATTGACGATATTCAAATCGGTGACATCATGATTGTTAAGCCGGGAGAGAAGCTGGCGATGGATGGGACTGTCGTTAAAGGGACATCAACCCTTAATCAGGCAGCTATTACCGGTGAATCTGCCCCGGTGACAAAAACGACTGATGATGAGGTGTTTGCCGGTACCCTCAACGAGGAAGGCCTACTGGAAGTTGAAGTTACAAAACGAGCCGATAATACGACCCTTGCGAAGATCATTCATCTCGTCGAGGAAGCTCAAGCTGAACGAGCACCGTCGCAGACATTCGTTGATAAGTTCGCGAAATATTACACACCTGCTATTATGGTCGTGGCTATCATCCTGAGCATTGCACCACCGCTTTTGTTTGGTGCCGCTTGGGATGCTTGGATTTACCGCGGATTGGCTTTATTAATTGTTGGTTGTCCTTGTGCCTTGATCATTTCCACACCCGTTTCAATCGTAACGGCCATCGGCAATGCCGCGCAAAGCGGTGTATTGATTAAAGGGGGCGTGTATTTAGAGGAAACCGGAGCGTTAGATACGATTGCTTTTGATAAAACGGGGACTTTGACAAAAGGCACACCTGCCGTGACAGATTTGATTCCTTTTGGAGATGCCAGTGAAAGTGACATTCTAACGATGGCCGCAACCCTTGAAAAGGGATCCGGGCATCCACTTGCATCCGCTATTTTGCTGAAAGCTGGAGAGAAGGACATCGACCTGTCTAAGTCAGAGGTCAATGATTTTTCTTCGATCACAGGTAAGGGTGTCAAAGCTTCAGTGAATGGAACCGTCTATCGTGTTGGTCATCCATCTTTGTTTGAAGAACTGGGAATCGATTTGTCAGAAGTGAACAACACTCTTGATGCCCTACAGATGGAAGGAAAAACCGTGATGGTGTTGGGAACAGAAAAAGAGATTATGGGCCTTATTGCTGTCAGAGATGTGATCAGACAAGACGCGAAGAAGGTCATTGAAAAACTTCATGGCTTAGGCATTAATCGGACAGTGATGTTAACAGGAGATAACGAAGCAACGGCCCAAGCCATTGGCAAGCAGATCGGAATAACGGATGTTCAAGCCGAATTGTTACCGGAAGATAAGTTAACAGCTATTAAACTGCAACGAGAAAATGATGATAAAATCGCCATGGTTGGTGATGGTGTCAATGACGCTCCAGCTTTGGCTACATCGACTGTCGGGATTGCGATGGGCGGGGCTGGAACCGACACGGCATTGGAAACCGCGGACATTGTCTTAATGGCCGATGATTTGGATAAACTGCCGTTCAGCGTTAAACTCAGTCGTCGGGCACTCGTCATTATCAAGCAAAATATGACCTTTGCCTTCGCTATCAAAGCTGTCGCGATTTTGTTGATCTTTCCAGGCTGGCTCTCGTTGTGGATGGCAGTGTTTGCCGATATGGGAGCCACCGTGATCGTCACGTTAAACGCCCTAAGATTGTTGAGAGTGAAGGAATGAATCCTGTCAGGAACGATATAAAAGCCTCCTGGGTCACGACGACTGACTCGGGAGGCTTTTTTTGTGCTGGCAACTATCAGTGTCTTACCTTAGGGTAGATGGTAATCATTCGTACGATTGTGATGATGAAGTAGATAGGGAGAACGAGATTTAAGATCCAATCGTTAAGGTGTAATAGATCCACAATTAAATAGAGTAGGATAGGCACAGTTAAAACAAAGGTACATATTTTCCATAATTGCCTGTATGTCAATTTTCTGTGTAAGAGTGTTCTTAATATCATACAGATGGCTGCAAGGAGCGATATGCCCATAATACATAAGATAACTAGCGGAAGGTAATAAAGAAATAAAAGATAGACTAAGTATAAAGCAAGTGGAACATCATTCGTAAATTCCCGCTCAGAAATAAGTTCAGGACTATTTAGCAGCAATGGGATGAACATAAGTATAAAGATATAACTGATCACATAACCCATATTGACACGATTTAGCCTGAATATGACGTCTTTTTTAGGCAATAAAAGACTGTTTTTAAAAGCAGTTAGTAAATCCAAAGGTTGTCAACCTCTCTAGGTCATCAATATCTATTTACTAGTATATATTAATATGTTTATTCGTCTGTAGCAAACCCTTCATTGAGATTATGGGAAAGGATAGGCCGGAGAAGACAGTCAATAGTTAAGAATTTTAGGGGCATGCTCCACTTTTTTTAGAATATAATCTTAGAAAACGCCCGTAATACAATTGAGAGGAGCAAACCATATGCCTGAAGAGGAAAAACATTTAGACACGCTTTTGACGGAAAATAGAACATTCACTCCATCGGAAGCATTCAAGGCACGAGCCAACGTCAACGACCCAAATATTTATGAGCGTGCGGCAGCTGATCCAGAGGCTTATTGGGCTGAAGAGGCGAAGAACATTACATGGTTCAGGCCATACAATAAGATTCTTAAGTGGGATCCGCCCCATGCTGAGTGGTTCGTCGGTGGTAAATTAAACGCAGCATACAACTGTGTTGATCGGCATCGCGAAGGGTCAAGAAAAAATAAAGCTGCCCTAATTTGGGAAGGTGAACCTGGGGACAGTCAAGTATTGACTTATGACATGCTCGGGCGGGAAGTCGATAAAGCAGCCCACATGTTAAGCAATCTCGGCGTGAAAAAAGGCGACCGGGTTGCGGTTTATTTACCAATGATTCCTGAACTGCCTATTTCCTTATTAGCATGCGCTAAACTTGGAGCCATTCACACAGTTGTTTTTGGCGGCTTTTCTTCCAAATCGCTACAGGAACGCATTGTTGACGCTGATGCCAAACTGGTGATTACGGCAGATGCGGGATGGAGAGGCGGTAAGCCGCTGCCGCTTAAAGCAAACGCGGATGAGGCAGTAGCGGGAACCTCGGTTGAACATGTTTTAGTTGTTGATCGTGTTGGCGAACAGGCTAAAGCTGAGAAGAATCCGGATCGTGATGTTAGCTGGCATGAATTAATAGCGAAACAACCCTCTACACCGTTCCCTGCAGAAGAAATGGATACGGAAGACGTGTTATATCTTCTATATACATCGGGAACAACGGGCAAACCCAAAGGTGTGACTCATACCACAGGCGGCTATATGGTCGGTGTGAACAATTCGATGCGAACGGTGTTTGACCTCAAAGATGAAGATGTTTTTTTCTGTACGGCTGATATTGGCTGGGTCACCGGCCATACCTATATTGTCTACGGTCCGCTCTCAGCAGGTGCAACCACCGTGATGTATGAAGGTGCACCCAATTACCCTGACCGTGACCGTTTTTGGGACATTGTTGAAAAATATGGCGTGACAACATTTTATACAGCACCAACCTCGATTCGGACATTTATGAAATGGGGCCCTGAATATGTCGAAAAACACAATCTTGATAGTTTGAGGTTACTAGGAACCGTCGGAGAACCGATTAATCCTGAAGCATGGATGTGGTTTCACAAGTACATTGGCAAAGAAAAGGCACCCATTGTCGATACGTGGTGGCAAACGGAAACCGGCTGTGCCATGATTGCCCCCTTACCAGGAATAACGGCAACTAAGCCGGGGTCGGCAACAAAACCGGTTCCGGGAATTAGTGTCGATGTTGTTGATCATGACGGCCATTCGGTTGAACCGGGTAATGGCGGCTCTCTTGTGATCACAAAACCATGGCCATCGATGCTTCGAACCATTTGGGGAGATGATGAACGATTCCGTAACACTTATTTTGGCGACTTCCCTGGTATCTATTTACCAGGAGATGGTGCACATAAGGACGAGGATAACTACGTTTGGATTCTTGGTCGCATGGATGATGTCATTAACGTCTCCGGACACCGTATTGGTACGGCCGAAGTGGAAAGTGCGTTGGTCAGTCATTCTTCCGTCGCAGAATCAGCAGTGATTGGCCGCTCACATGAAGTTAAGGGTCAGGCGATTACTGCTTTTGTCACATTAAAAGAAGGCGTAACTTCAGGGGACGAAATTATAAAAGAACTTAAACAGGTTGTTGTTAATCAGATTGGTGCCATTGCACGACCGGAGGAGCTAGTATTAACCAACGAACTTCCGAAAACGCGGAGTGCAAAAATTATGCGCCGACTCTTGCGGGATATCGCAGAAGGTCGTGACATCGGCAATACGACAACACTCGCTGATCCCAGTGTGGTTGAGTCCCTCCAAGCAGCTTTTAAAAGGTAATAACCTGTCCCTGAGTAAAAATCACTTTTAAACTTAAAAAAAGTTATGGCGAAAGACTGTTATCGGTCAAAAGATCGGTAACAGTCTTTTTTTGCAATATAATCCATGCAAATGGTCAATATTAGAGGATAGGACAATTGTTAAAGGAGGTTAGGCGATGTTTCGGAAAAAAGCCGGCGAAGCCATGATGGATCTGTTGATCGATTGGGGCGTCGATCATATCTACGGCATGCCAGGGGATTCTATTAACTCCATTTTCGAGCCGCTTAGGAAAGTGCAGGATGACATCAAATTTGTGCAGGTTAGACACGAAGAAGCTGGAGCGCTTTCTGCTGCAGCCTATGCAAAATTAACGGGGAAACTCGGTGTTTGTACAGGGATTGCTGGCCCTGGGGCCATTCATTTGTTAAACGGTTTATATGACGCCAAATTGGATCAAGTCCCTGTACTTGCGATTGCTGGTCAAGTAGAAACGGACTTGATAGGAACCGACTTCTTCCAAGAAGTTAATTTAGATCGACTGTTTGACGATGTTGCTGTGTATAACGAGCGGGTGATGTCAGCAGAACAACTGCCAACAGTTCTGAACCAGGCGATCCGCGAAGCTTATTCAAAAAAAGGTGTCGCCGTTTTGACGATTCCGGACGATATTCCGAAAATGGAAGTGGATAGTACGGCACGCCACACGGTGTCATTTAAGGTAGAATCCAATCCTCTTCCAGAAGAAAAAGATCTTGAACAAGCACAAGAATTATTAACTAAAGCGCAAAAGCCCGTGATTTTGGCAGGAAAGGGTTCGCGAGACGCAAAGGACACCCTGCTGAACTTTGCGGAAACGTTGGGAGCACCGGTTGTGCTATCACTCCCTGGAAAAGGGATTATACCGGATGAGCACCCCTATTGCTTAGGTGGATTAGGGCTCATAGGAACAAAACCTGCGTACCAAGCCATGAATGAGGCTGATACATTAGTGATGGTAGGCACATCGTTCCCGTTTGTCGAGTTCTTACCTGCTGATGCTCATACCATTCATATTGATGTTGATCCCACCGAAATCGGTAAGCGTTATCCGATTGATGTTGGGCTTGCGGGTGATGCTGAACGGACACTCAATTGGCTTAACACAAACCTTGAAAGGACAAGTGACCGATCATTTCTAGAACAATGCCAACAACATATGAACGCTTGGTGGAAGGAGATGGATCAGCAAGAAGCGGATGCATCAGTACCTATTAAACCCCAGCGGGTCATTCATGCCCTCCAACAAGTGGTTGATGAGGATGCCGTTTTATCGACGGATGTTGGGAATGTCACCGTTTGGATGGCGAGAAACTTTCGCATGACCCATCAGAAGTTTGTGATTTCGGGTTGGCTGGCCACGCTTGGCTGCGGTCTTCCGGGAGCACTGGCCGGAAAAATAGCCTATCCTGACAAGCAGGTATTTGCTATTTGCGGCGATGGTGGTTTTGGGATGACGATGAATGACTTTGTTACCGCCGTTAAATATCAATTTCCGATCATTGTCGTTGTCTTTAACAATGATAAGATCGCCATGATTAAGTATGAACAGGAATCGATGGGCAATGCTGAATTTGGTACGAATTTAAATAATCCAAATTTCGCTCGTTTTGCCGAAGCATGTGGCGGCATCGGCTTTCGCGTGGAACAACCAGAGGATTTGCTCCCGGCATTTAAAAGTGCGGTCGCGTCAAACAAGCCTTGTATTATTGATGTTGTGGTTGACGCTGAGGAAGCCCCTATGCCTGCCAAGATTACCTTTAGTCAAGCGGCCCGGTACGCCCAACATATGTTTAAAGAATTTATGGCAGAAGGGAAAATCGATTTACCGCCTCTATAACATTAATGCATGTTAATATAGACTTAAATCATAAAGATGACATCAAATAAGTAGGTGAAATGATGCCGGGTCTATTATTAGCAGATCGAGATCATACGGAACGAATGGGGATACGTTGGTTTATTCAATCCAATCGTATCCCATTTGAATCAATAGGAGAAGCAGGCAATATTGATGATACTCTGTCATATATTGAATCCTATCAACCTGACGTCGTGTGTTTGGAATTGGAAATGATTCCATCTAATCGAATGACCGACATCGTGTTAACGATTCGGCAATATGTACCGACCGTCATTTGTTTAACTGTGGAAGCCGTTTTTGAAAGAGCTGTACAGTCTATTGAATTACACACAATCTCCCTGCTTGTCAAGCCTCTATCACATGAACAATTAAAATTAACTTTGCAAAGAGCCGCCAAAAGCTCTATTAGTAAAATTCAAGAGGACAAAGGAACCCAACCATCCAGTACACATATATCTTATCCATCCTTGTTTATCAATCAGCCATTAAAACAGCAAGAATACAGTTTGATTTTATTACGTCCTGAAAAGACCGACCATGTATCGACATTATATCAATGGTTAGACCAATATCCCACGCCGTATCCGGTTACATACTTTGTTCTAAGAAAAGATGTTGCTTGTGTGCTGCGGGTTCCAAAACAAGATGAAACCATTATCCTGCAACAGGAAGGCCAACGCATGATCCAGCGATGGTCGAGTGAATATCCCAACCGCCGCCTGAATTTAGCCATTCATCCGGCTTCAGTTGAGTCAGCAAGTTTACATGCAATGTATTTGAAAACAATTAATCTATTTAAACTCAGTTTTTTCAAAGGTATGCAGCAGCTATTTTGGGTCAACCATGAAATGGATTTTGTCTCCATCGATCCTTTTTTGACACCTGAGGAGCAAAGGAAATGGATGACGTTTCTGGAAGAGGGAGATAAACAAGGCGTCAAGAACTGGCTGTATCAAAATTTTTCGGACTTTCAATCCCCTTATCCTGATCCCGAATTGATACGCGTCCGGTTTACTAGTATTTTGGCACAATTTCGGCGATTTATGAAAACGTATCATTTAGATAAACAGAAGGAAGTTGAGAGGCATTATCATGATATTTTCCAGACCATTTTGACAGCCCCTGTGATGTTCAGCATTATTCAGGAAATGATTCTATTTGTATTTGTATTAATGGATGGCGCCTCCAAACAAAAACAAGATGCAGCCACGGATGTGATTGAAAGAGGATTGCAATACATGGAAGCTCATTACCACCGACGTCATCTTGAACTTCGTGATGTAGCGGAACATGTTGGTATGAGTCCAAGTTATTACAGCCATCTGATCGTAAAGAAAACAGGACAATCCTTCCGTCAAATTCTAACCAACATTCGTTTGAAAAAGGCTTGCCGGTTGCTGACAGAAACAACGATGACTGTACGGGAGATTACGGATAAAGTGGGCTATGGTGATGCTAATTATTTTAGTCGAGTCTTTAAAAGAAATTTCGGTTTATCTCCTCGCCAATTTAGACAACACGAAAAAAGTAAGTAATATAAAGAAAAGTAAGGTTTTGACCTTGCTTTTTTTGTTGTTTTGTTTAATTGATTAAATATTTAGCTTTATTCAAATATAATACATCTATTTTTTTAAAGGTTTATAAATTAATATGATCATTGAAAGCGGATTCGAAATATAAGGAGGGAATACATTGAATGGTAAAAGGGTACGTTGGGGCGTTTTTTTGCCAATGGCTATTTTATTGATTGGAACAGTCCTTGTTGGGATTATTGCACCTACTAGTTTTTACAATTTACAAACAGTCATTGTGAATTTTGCTTTTAATAACTTTGGATGGTTATTTAGTTTAGTTGTCTTTGTATTAATATTTATTTGCCTGTTCTTAGGATTTTCAAAATTTGGTAATATTAGGGTTGGCGGTGATGATGCAGAACCTTTCATAAAGAAGTGGGAATGGTTTGCGATATCTCTTACAGGCGGGATCGGTACAGGTCTTTTATTCTGGGGAACGGCCGAACCCCTTACGCACTTTATGAATCCACCACAAGCACTAGGAATTGATGCAGGTTCAGAGGAGGCTGCAACTTTTTCGATGGCTGCAGTCATGATGCAATGGACACTTGCTCCTTATGCTCTTTACGTCATTTGTGGGATTTCAGTAGCTTATACACACTATAATCTAAAACTTCCCTACAGTGTAAGCTCTACACTTTACCCCATTTTGGGAAAAAGAGCCCTTGGATTAACCGGTACAATTGTTGACAATGTATGTATGTTTGCGATTGCGGGTGCTATGGCTGCGATACTGGGGGAAGGTGTATTGCAAATAAGTAGCGGAATTGGACATTATACATCAATCAATGACGGTCCGGTGTTGTGGGCTATTTTGATTCTTGCTATAACAGCTACATATATTATCTCTAGTTATACCGGCCTTCAAAAAGGGATTAAATTTCTTGCTGATAACAATGCAAAGATATTTATATTTTTATTGATTTTTGTGTTAATAATGGGGCCAACTGCCTTTATTTTCAATATTGGTACACAGGGGGCAGGAAGTTATTTAAGTAATATGGCAAAGTTACATTTATGGTTAAGTCCAATGGAAGGATCGAGTTGGTCGAAAGATTGGCCAATTTTTGAATGGGCACTCTGGGGTGCAAATGCTCCCCTTATTGGAATGTTTCTTGCGAGGTTGTCTTACGGTAGAACGCTAAGGCAATTTGTAACCTTTAATTTATTGCTTCCCGGTGGATTTGGTGCATTATGGTTTTGGGCCTTTGGTGGTTCTGCAATGTTTTTCGACTGGAAGAGTGGCGGCCAGCTTTGGAATATTATTAGCACTGAAGATGGAGGATTACAATTATCACTTTTTGCTTTTCTAGAAAAGTTTCCCCTTTCAACCATAATCGGTTGGGTGATACTTGTTGCCATTTACCTTTCTTTCACAACATTAGCCGATTCATTAACAACGACAATGTCTTCACTAACGACGACCGGGAACACGATCAAGAATCCAGAACCGCCGCCAAGAATTAAAATTTTTTGGGGATCGGTTATGGGATTAATGGCTTTACTAACAGTCACGTCTGGTACTGGTGGTGAAATCTCAGGTATCGATGCTGTTAAACAAATGGCGACGTTAGCTGGATTTCCAGTCCTTTTCCTGATAATTATGCAAATATTTTCTACTGTCAAATCAATTCTTAATCATGACAAGGTTGATCCTCCCAGTAAGACAACAGTAAACACTTATGTCAAAGGACAAAATACTGAGGTCGAATCTTCTACGACTAATTTATGATAAATATAATAGTTGTTCTAAATAACATTGTAACCGGAGTATCGGGGGTGCTTTCATGACAACAGATAGGAGAAGGATAACGATATCTGGAGGTGACCTAAGTATTGAAGATTTAATTTCGATAGCAAGATTTAATGTGTCCTTAAAACTATCGAATGACATAAAAGAAAAAATTAAACAGGCAAGAAGTTTAATAAAAAAATTTGTTAATGAGCAACGGGTTATTTATGGCATCACAACTGGTATTGGTGATAATAGCAAAATCAAAATTGATCGAGAAGAATCAAAAGAGTTACAAAAGAATCTACTTCGCAGTCACGCATGCGGGGTTGGTGAAGCTTTAGACAAGGAAATGACGAAATCTGTAATGGTAATGATGATAAAAAACTTATCGTTAGGTTATTCAGGCGTTAGATTGGAAACAGTGGAATCCTTAATTAAACTAGTCAACCACAATGTTATACCATTAGTTCCAAGAGAAGGGTCATTGGGGTATCTGAGCTATCAGGCACATATTAGTCTGGTCCTTATAGGGGAAGGTGAAGCTTATTATCAAGGGGAATTGTTGGAAGGAGAAACAGCTTTAAAGAGGGCTGGATTGAAACCTATAGATTTATACGAAAAAGAAGGATTGTCTTTAATTAATGGAACGGTTGATATGACAGCAATTGGAGCTATTGCAGTCTATGATGCTATTAATCTTCTTAAAACGGCTGATCTAGTGTCGATGGTAAGTTTTGAAGCATTAAGAGGAACTAATGATGCTTATGATGCAAGAATTAGTTGTGTGAAACCTCATCCAGGACAGAAAGCAACAATGACTAATTTGAATAACTTATTAAATGGTAGCGAAATAGCGGAGGAATTTAAAGGTCATAGAACTCAAGATGCTCTAAGTATTAGATCAATTCCTCAGGTTCACGGAGCATGTAAAGATGCGATAAATTACGCCAAACAAGTGATTGAAAGGGAAATGAATTCAGCTACGGATAATCCCCTGGTATTTGATAGTGAATCGGGTGGTGTTGCCATATCATCAGCCAACTGCCATGGTGAATCAATGGCTATGGCTTTGGACTTCTTGGCCATTTCTTTAACGGAAATAGCCAATATATCGGAGAGACGAGTCTTTAGACTTGTATCATCTCAGCACAGTGATCTGCCTCCATTTTTAGTTGAAAACGGAGGGGCTAATTCAGGATACATGATCCCCCAATACGTTGCAGCTTCATTGGTTTCCGATAATAAACGTTATTCTAATCCGTCTGTAGTGGATTCTATCCCAACCGCAGCAGGACAAGAGGATCATACCAGTATGGGTACATCATCTTCTTTGAAAGCGTTAAAAGTTATTGCTAATACGCAAAGAGTAATAGGGATAGAGTTAATGTGTGGGTGTCAAGGTATAGACTATTTGCGGCCTTTAAAATCGAGCCCAGGTATAGAAATTACTCATAATATTTTAAGAAGCTATATACCTAAGCTAAAGAAGGACAGGGTCATGTACAGTGATATTCAAAAGGTAGAAACACTAATAAAAACAGAAGAAATTCTAAAAGAAGTGGAAGATAGAGTAGGACAATTAATAACTTGAAGATGTTTTTAAATGCTTTTGTAAAGAGCAATATTAGCTATGGGAGGCAGTATCATGTCCAATGTAAAAGAAACAATCCGAGCACCGCGGGGGACTGAATTACACACAAAAGGCTGGATTCAGGAAGCCGCTTATCGCATGCTTATGAACAATCTTGATCCTGAAGTTGCTGAAAAACCGGGAGATCTCGTGGTATACGGTGGGATTGGCAAAGCAGCACGAAATTGGGAAAGTTATCACAAAATCGTTGAAACGCTTGAAATACTTGAAAACGATGAAACGATGCTCGTTCAGTCCGGAAAACCAGTGGCTGTTTTCAAGTCACATACGGATGCCCCGCGTGTTTTGCTAGCGAATTCGAATATCGTCCCGGCATGGGCCAACTGGGAAACCTTTCGTGAACTTGAGAAAAAAGGTCTAATGATGTTTGGACAAATGACAGCCGGAAGCTGGATTTACATCGGTTCACAGGGCATTTTACAAGGCACTTATGAAACGTTCGCGGAAGCCGCGCGCCAGTATACTAACGGATCGCTTAAAGGGACATTAACGGTGACAGCTGGTCTTGGCGGTATGGGTGGGGCTCAGCCGCTCGCTGTAACGATGAATGAAGGGGTTGTCATTGCGATTGAGTGTGATAAAGAACGCATTGAGCGTCGCATTGATACGAAGTATTGTGACGTCATGACAGAATCCTTGGGTGAAGCCCTTCGTATGGCAAAACAAGCGATGGTAGACGGAGAGGCGCTTTCCATCGGGCTGCTTGGCAATGCCTCTGAAGTTTTACCGGAAATGGTCCGTCGTGGAGAGGTGCCTGATTTTGTCACTGATCAAACGTCGGCGCACGATCCATTGAACGGTTATCTGCCAAAAGGCATGACACCTGAGGAAGGGGAAGTTCTCCGAAAGTCCAATCCAGATGACTATTTAAAACAAGCTAGAACAAGTATTGTCGATCATGTACAAGCGATGCTGGACTTGCAAAAGGCAGGCGCTGTAACGTTTGATTACGGCAATAATATTCGCCAAGAAGCCTATAATGAAGGCCTTGGAAACGCGTTTGATTTTCCAGGCTTTGTACCGGCGTTTATTCGCCCGCAGTTTTGCGAAGGGAAAGGCCCCTTCCGTTGGGCCGCGCTTTCGGGTGACCCAGAAGATATCCGAAAAATTGACGAGGCTATTTTAAAAGCTTTTGCTGATAATAAGCATTTGTGCAAGTGGATTAGAATGGCACAGGAAAAAGTAGCATTTCAGGGACTGCCGTCACGAATTTGTTGGCTTGGTTACGGGGAACGGGCCAAGTTCGGCAAAATCATCAATGATATGGTGGCTTCCGGAGATATCTCCGCTCCGATTGTCATTGGTCGAGATCACCTCGATTGCGGCTCGGTTGCGTCACCGAACCGTGAGACTGAAGGCATGAAAGACGGCAGCGACGCTGTTTCTGATTGGCCAATCTTAAATGCTCTCATTAACAGTGTGAATGGGGCTAGTTGGGTATCTGTACACCATGGTGGCGGCGTCGGTATGGGCTATTCCCAACACGCCGGTATGGTTATTGTAGCCGATGGGACAGAAGAAGCCGCCAAACGATTAGAACGCGTCCTAACATCCGATCCAGGCATGGGTATTGCACGCCATGTCGATGCTGGGTATGACCTTGCTGAAAAAACAGCTAAAGAAAAGCATGTTCGTATTCCAATGTTAGATCAATAAAATAAAGGAAGAGCGGTGAATCTCTTTCGCCGATTTTCCGTACTATTTTGATAGGGGTGAGGGAAACATTGGCACAAGCAGATATTCTTTTATATAATATCGAACAATTATTAACGATGGATAGAGATGATGGACCTGTTAAAGGAAAAGATATGAGTCAACTGGATGTCATTGCAGATGGTGCTATCGCTGTCAAGGACGGTCAAGTGCTGGCGGTTGGAACAACAACCGATTTGAATTATTTCCAGGCAAAAAAACGCATTGATTGTAAAGGTAAGCTCGTGACACCGGGTCTTGTTGAACCTCACACACACTTAGTATTCGGCGGTTCCCGTGAACATGAGATGGCATTAAAACAGCAGGGAGTTCCTTATCTTGATATTTTAAAACAGGGTGGCGGCATTCTGTCTACCGTCAAATCAACACGAGAAACATCGGAACAAGATCTGTTTAAAAAAGCGACGTTCCATCTTGATCGGATGATGTCATACGGCATTACAACGATGGAAGCGAAAAGCGGCTACGGTCTTGACTATGAAACTGAGATGAAACAAATGCGTGTGGCCAATCGATTGAAAGCATCGCACAAAATGGATATGGTATCGACGTTTCTCGGGGCTCATGCGATACCAGAGGAATATAAGGGAGACCCTGATGGCTTCTTAGATGAAATGGCTGCCATGCTCCCGGAAATTAAAGAAAAACAACTGGCCGAATATGTTGATATCTTTTGTGAAACCGGTGTATTTAGTGTTGAACAGTCACGGAACTTTTTAGAAAAAGCAAAAGCGACAGGCTTTAACGTCAAAATTCATGCCGATGAAATTGACCCGCTTGGCGGAGCGGAATTGGCTGCTAAACTAGGAGCGATCTCAGCTGATCATCTTGTCGGTACATCTGATAAAGGCATGAAAATGCTTGCTGAAAATAGTGTCATTGCAACGTTGCTTCCAGGAACATCATTTTATCTTGGTAAAGAAAACCATGCCCGGGCAAGAGATATGATTGAAGCTGGTACGGCGGTTGCGCTATCGACTGATTTTAACCCGGGAAGTTCGGTGACAGAAAATCTGCAATTCATTATGAATCTCGCTGCTTTGAATCTGAAAATGACGCCTGAAGAAATTTGGCATGCGGTGACCGTTAATGCTGCGAATGCCATTGGTCGTGGTGATCAAGCAGGGAAAATTGCTGTTGGCAGGAACGCAGATATTGTCATTTGGGATGCTGACAACTATCTTTACATTCCGTATCATTACGGTGTGAATCACGTGAACACAGTCTTCAAAAGTGGTGAAAAGGTGTTTGAAAGAGGTGGTCTTATTGGCTGATTTTGAACATTTATACTCTGCCGGAAAAGCTGGTTTTAAAGACAGTGAAGTCACAAAAGCCCACGAAATCATTAAACCGTGGAACGGGGAAAAAGTGGATGGATTCGGTATTCTCGGTGCGCCGCTATCCAAACCATCAATCAGTCATTCCGGTGCGGCTAGTGCGCCCGAGACAATTCGATCAGCTTTTTCTTCCTATACGACGTATGCGGTTGAGGACAATGTTGATTTAAAATCGACCCAATTACACGACTTTGGCGATGTTAGCATGCATGTGACTGATCTTATTAAGTCACAGCAACGCATCGAGGACACATTTTATGACGTGTTCCGATCACAGCCGGACATGTTCCCGATTATTTTCGGTGGGGATCATTCGGTTAGTGCTCCCAGTATCAAGGCTTTTTCCAAAGTTAAGGGAACCGTGGGCGTCATTCAATTTGACGCTCACCATGATTTGCGCAATTTAACAGACGGCGGACCCTCTAACGGAACACCCTTTCGCAATTTGATAGAATCAGGCACGATCAAAGGGGAACAACTTGTCCAAATCGGCATCCGTAATTTTTCAAACAGCCGGGAATATCGGGATTATGGACATGATCATGGAGTATCTATCCATACGATGGAAGATGTACGCAAACGAAGCATCACTGACATTTTACGAGAAAGCGTGAATGCTTTGAAGGAAAAAGTCGATGTGATCTATGTGTCAGTCGATATGGATGTGTTGGACCAGGCATTTGCTCCGGGATGTCCAGCCATCGGTCCTGGTGGTATGGACAGTGCAACTCTACTTGAGGCCGCGGGGTATCTTGGAAGTGAACCATCCATAGGCGCCATCGATATTGTTGAAATTGACCCGACAGTTGACTTTCGTAATATGACAAGCCGAATTGCCGCACATGTTGTTCTCAATTTTTTAAAGGGACGGATGACCTGAATAATTAAGGTTCTAAAAGAGTCAGGGTGCTCCCCTGGCTCTTTTAACACAGATGAAGTGTTCACAAAACTTCAACTTTCAAATTCTAACACTGACAGTTCTTCAATTTTCATCCTTTTAGTTTTATATTAAAATAAGTGCAGTAGAATAAGCGTTGTAAAAGGGGGATGAAGATGCCGCATATGATGGACATCTTAAGGGGGCTCCCGTTGTTCAGTGAACTGAATGATGAGGAATTGAAAAAACTAGAAGCCATTACGAAAAAAAAGACGTATTCAAAACGTCAGTATATCTTCATGGAAGGCGAGCCACGCGAGGCTGTGTATTTTATCCAAAAAGGATCGGTTAAAATATTCAAGGTTGATGAAAACGGCAACGAGCAGGTCATCAATCTGCTACAGAAGGGGGAAATGTTTCCCCATATCGGCTTCTTTGATACGACACCATACCCTGCAACTGCGGAAATTATCGAGACAGCAGAATTGTTTGTTATACGCATTGATGATTTTGATAACCTTTTGATTGAACAACCGGCCATTGCTTTAAAGGTCATGAAGATTATGGGGCAAAAGTTACTAAATTTACAGCAACGCGTTCAAGAACTCATTTCTCAGGATACTTTCCACCGTACCGTTCGCACGTTGCTAAGACTAGCCGACGAAGTGGGTGAAACAAATGATCAAGAGGTGCGTATAAATATGCCAATCACTAACCAGGACTTTGCCAACATGGTTGGATCGACACGCGAAACGATCAATCGGGTATTGGGACAATTGAAAAAGGAAGGCTTGTTAGAAACGGATCGTCACGGCATTTTCATTTATGACCTCCAAAAACTGAAAAACTATCATTAACAAGAAATATGAGAGAAATTAATAATGGACACATATGGGGGGCTGCTTATGAAATATTTTATCCTAAGCCTATCTATTATGATGATGGTTGGCTTAATTTTTTGTATTTGCTTATACCAAAATCAAGACCATATTACTTTTCCACAACTGAATCATCCAAATAAAATGCAAGAGCATACAAAATCAGCAAATGAACGAAAAGAGCCTCAGCCTGAGCCGTTACAACCAGTAAATAATAATAAGATGAGTTATACTTTACAAAACAACGAGTTAAACATGACTTACAATAAAGGAAATGATTGGGTGAAAGTTCCAATTGAAAAAGACTTATTATTTGAAGGGGAGTACAGGGGAAACAAACACGAATTGATTGAAGGTAGCTACATACTTACGGAAAATCGTGCTGCGTTCTTATATTCGGAAGGTGCAAACCGGGAATCAAAAAGGATAGTACTAAAATACTCCCTCGATCAAGGGAAAACGTGGAAAGATGGGGTTGTTACGGAATCTTTCCCATCCATGCGTTTTAGAAAAGTTGATTTCTTAAATGATCAGTTTGGTTATGTAATTATTTCTGGTGATCGAACCATGTCTCAGGAATATTCACGTGTTTTTTTAACGCATGATGGAGGGGAAAGTTGGGAAGCAACAACCGATTCAGGAGTAACGAGATTAATTTCAGATGGTGGGTTTATAGATGAAACGACAGGATTTTTGTCTTTTGGGACGATAAATCCTCAGAAACCGGACTTTTACGTTACACAAGATGGAGGGAATACTTGGAGTGAAGCAGTCATGAGTATTCCAGAGAAGTATGATAGAATCTTTGTTCAAGCTGAACTTCCCGTAAAAGAAGGTGATCATTTGTCCGTTTTGGTTAATCAAGGTCCTAATGGTGATTATGAAGGTGGAGAAGTGAAAGGCAAATTGATATCAAAAGATAACGGAAAAACATGGGATTTTTCGAAGGAGGTACAGCCAAATGAAGCAGAATAGACATATACGAAAAGTGATGGGATGGATTCTATTTCTTCTTGCATTTGGCTTCTTGTGTCTGCAATTAGGGTATTTGTTCGCTCATGAAAGATTTCAATTAGAGTATATTGATAATCGATTATTTTACATTATAAATATTGTTTGTGTTATCTGTTTGTTTCTAGCAATCTCACTTCTACTTAGACTCACCAAAGGTTATAAATTAATAGATGTCAGTATGGTGGTCGTATTTATTATCGTTCATGTGGTACTACTGGTTGACAGTACTAGGGAAGTTAAGAATATAACAAGCGTATCACCTGATTTCAAATGTTTTATCCATTAAAGAAAATGTAGAGAATGGGGAGGCCGTTTACTATAGATCGTATTACGGGATTTTCGCACGTCCAAAAGATAAATTATCAGATGAGATTGTTGGAGATTATAAAGTAAAGTGGTTAGCAAATGATATTGCAGCCGTTACTTATAAAACAGGTGATGATACTATTCAACAATTTATCGGAACATACGGGGATCGAGGAAATGGTACGAGTTATTATTACGTTGGAGCGGAAATACACGGGAAATGGCAAGGGAAAAACATCGAAGTGATTAGTAACTCAGAAGGAATCTCTGTTACGGAAAATCATAAAACTGAATTGTTTACGTGGGAAAATATCAAGCAGTTTGGTACACTTGCCGTTGTTTTAAAGAAAAATAATGAAGCTGTGTGGACCCTATCATTAAATGAAAACTTTGAGGTTCATTCAGATGCTTCTGAACCAACTGTCGGAAATATAAGTTTATATAAAGCGACTATTGAAGAAAATCAGCCATTAACGCTACACTATATGACTTCAAACTAAAAGGATCGGCATTGTTATTTTTATATTTTCATGTTAACTAATGTACTTAAATAGTGCTTAACCATGCAAAGCAGTTAATCCAGAAAAGGGAAGACTTAACACTCAACCAGTTCTAATCATTAAAATATGTAACAACATAGGAATAACGAAACAACTGACGAGCTTTTTATGTTTGAGTGAATCAACTTAATTACTATTTATTTTTGAAAAAGGAAGTTCAAATTTTCTTGTCAAAATGACTTAAATTTTTATCGATAAGTAAAGACATAACGACAATGCAGGATTTAAAATAATTACGTAAAATGTTATTTTTGCGTAATTATGTTTGGTTATAAATGGTAAACTGTAGTAAAAGCCTTAAAATGACTTTTTCAGTCAATCACAATCAATATCATTGTAAAAATCAGGTCTTTGCGGATGAACTCAGTTTTGCAGTTAAACTATACATTCATTGATGATATTTAATCAGCAATACTTTAATTTTTATTCATTAATAAAGCATTTTACATTAGTGTTCCAAAATCAGTTTGTTTTTCATTAAGATCATGATATCGTTATATCTTTGCTAAGCATCAACCAAACTTATTATCTGAAATAAAGTCTTTAAGTATTAATTAATGTATTGTATTGTTGAGATTTTTTATTTATAGCTTAGCGCTCGTTGTAATCACTATTGATGATTAGTATTTTATTGACCTGGATTGCTTTTAAATTGAATTTTTTAATTTTAGTTTACATAATATATATTATCGGAATCAATATAAATACCGACAATAATTAGCCTTCTGGACCCTTCTGATTTAAAACCGATTTTAAGAATAGAATAAAAAGAAACATAAATACGATAAAAGAACCCGCTGCAAGTGATTTAGCGACAATCGAATCTTTATTAAAAAAGTTATATAAATCAAGACATAAAAAACCTATAATAATAATTATAGAAACAATAGAACCAATTATTTCATTTCTTTGTTTTGACCTCTTTTGTTGCATAATTGACTTCCCCCCTACAAATCTAATCAACAGCTGATTGGTTTGTTGAATAACTTCTTTATAAATGTTCTAATATAATGTTCCATCATTACATTGCAAATCCACTTTGATATTATATCTTTGAGGAAAAGAACTAATCCAGTCAATGTGTGCGGAAGGTATCTACTTTTCTCTGAAAATCACTTACTTCTTTTTCTATGTAATTTAAATGCTCTTGCAACTGGGGTGATTCGCTCTCTCCTGGGAAAAATACATCTAAGTTCCATACTTCTGGATACTTTATTTTTTCCACTTTTACTCCCCCCCTCGTTTTACGGTTTAACCAACAAAACATACGTTCTGTATAAATTATTATGAAGTAAGTTGAATGATAAGTCAAAATTTTTGTCATCCAAAAACGCTCGTTTAATAGTTATATTTTATTCAACTATATGGCCCGCTTATTCAATTACTGCGCCCGATAATGGAATTGTGACCATTCAAAACCTTCTCACTTTATTTTTTTAATGGAAGTTTCCATCTTGTTACCTAGCTGGACGTTCACTCATTGCGCTTCCCATAACCATACCTCCGCCATGAACCGAATAGTAGAGAGGCATTTTTTCATATTTTAATTGTCTAGGTTTTATGATTTCTAATCGAATATCTGGACCACCAAAATAACTTGGCACATACCTTTCTTCAAGTGTGACTGGAAATTCATGCGTGACATCCCGCTTCTGCATCATTTCTAATGTTTGGATCCGTGATTCCTTAAGCATAGATTCAGTAAGATCATTTGTTGGTATTAAATCAATGACGCCGGAAATCTCCGGGTCGATCAAATGCCTACTTTTGCTTGTCTTTCCATTCATACTCGTTCTTCTCCTTAAATGCAATTATATTTCTTCAATAAATTTAAAGTAACCAAAAGGAGTGGCAACTATTTCGTTTTTCAGACCTATTGCTTAACCACTCCATTTTCGTATTATAACCCAACTAATAAAGAAAGCCATTATTCAGAATGGCGCCTAACCTCAAAGCTCCTAAAAGAACCAGTCTCCGATACCCTGTTCTTTTGATTGTGATCGGTATTCTTTGATTCCATCCACAATAGAAGCGGCAACTCGTTTTTGAAAGGGGTCAGTGTACATCTTGGCCTCATCCTGAGGATTCGAAAGAAAACCTACCTCTATCAAAACGGCTGGCATGTTCGTATCTCTTACGACAAATAAATCTTTCCGCTTAACACCCCGATCGGAGAATCCAGTGGCTTTGGCTACATGTTTTTGCATCGTTTCGGCCAAAGGAAGGGAGCCGTCGTGATAATAAAACGTTTGGGTTCCCGAAACATCTGGATTAGAGAAGGTATTTCCGTGAATGGATATAAATATATCCGCATTTAGCTTATTGGCAAATTTGGGTCTATATCGGCTTGTTTGGGAAATAAAACTGTCATCATCCCTTGTCATATAAACCTTGATGTCAGGTTCTTTTTTTAACATTTTTTCTACCTTTTTACCAAGGCTTAAAGTAAACGCTTTTTCATATCGGCCACTCGCACTTGTAGACCCCTTATCTTTGCCGCCATGCCCCGGATCAATGACAACCTTATAAACGTCATCGTCCTTATCTCCTTTGGCAGTGTTTTTATCTTTATCGTTGCTGCCACAAGCAGTAAGCAGCAAAACGGAAATTGAAATCAATATGATCATTAAAATACTTTGTTTTTGTTTCATAGTTAACCTTCTTTCATTATTTTATCGATCTTGATCAATTTTGGATGATTAGGTCTTTAAACGGTGGCAACGGTCATAACATTTAAAGTGCATCACCGGGACGGAAGCATCAATTTTTTTCATTTGAAATCCATGGTTCGTCAGCCAATCCAGTAATTTCGGTAAATATTTCGCTGTATTTGAGGTGTCATGAAGCAACACGATCGATCGGACCCCGCCCTGTTCTAATTTTTGGGTTTGATGAATCGTGTTGGTCACATACGCCTTGCCTGGTAGATCCCAGTCATCGCTGTCGACATTCCAATCCCATATTTTGTATCCATGGGACTTTAGAGCCTTCCTGAATGGTTGAATCAAATAGGGTACGCTTCCGTACGGAACGCGTACAATATTGGAACGAAAGCCTGTGATGTTTTTAAGTGTTTTTTGGGCTATGTTCATTTCATGGAGAACCGTTTGTTTGGAACGGTAGAACTGTCCCAACTCATGTGTTACACCGTGTAAACCAACCCCATGCCCCTCCTTAACTATCTGTTTTACTACCTCGGGACGCTCCTTCATGTGAGGTGCAAGCATAAAAAACGTCGCTTTGGCACGATATTTTCGTAAGGTTTCAAGAATCTCGTCTGTTACGGAAGAAGGACCATCATCAAAGGTTAAGTAAACGACTTTTCTTTCCGATGATTTTGAATCAGTTGATAGCTTTTTGGTTTCTTTTCCGGGTTTAACTTGAGATATCTTTTTCACAATTGCTTCATGCTCACTTTTCGTGGATGAAGAAGCAGAATTCCAAGCGAAATAACATACTAGGAAGGCAATAGACAGTAGGGCGGCCAAACTAATACCAACGTTCCTCTTTAATCTTCTTTTTGTACGATTCCTACTGCCAACCCGTCTTGATGTCATGGTTTTAGCTATCCTTTCTTTTCAATGATTTGTTGCTATATGGATAGATTAATAGGAAGAAAAAAAGATGAGGTAAAGATGATGTGAATATCAATTAAAGAATCTGACAAGGATTGCGATCGTCTTTAACGGCCTGAGAGGGTGATTTTGCACTAAAAGGCCTAGGCTTGTCTACGGCTGTAAGTATGAGTGGAGGCTTTTAAGTGAGTCCTCGGGTGTCAAATTCAGGGCATCCAAAAACATTTAGTCATAACAAATACCGTCGTCCAATGATCCCAGATGTAAATGGGCATCAGACGACGGTTCTCAACGATGTTGGTACCTGCGACAGGAGCTCTTTAACTACCAAATTGGATGATGACTATCGCTTCATTATTGCTTCCCAGCTTAGCTTGTTATGCCCCCGGAACGTCCGCTCTTCCTCCATATACTTCCTTTCATTTTATAACGGATAGGTTTCTCAATAAATTTCCAGGAAATCGAAGCAATCAGAAATACAGCTGCAATTTGTATGATCATATGGAATATCGCCTGCACTCCTCCCGACGTTGAAGAGGTGAAAGTCAACACAAGGATAGGGTAATGCCATAGATAAATGCCATATGAACGAACGCCCAACCAACGGAGTGGCCTGCATCCCAGAATACGACTGATCCAAGTTAACGGGTGAACCGCAGCGGTGATTACTGCAACTGTAGCCAAACATTGAATAACCATTCCCCCACGGTAAAGAAACGTATCGTATTGATTCGTCTGCCAAAACATCCAAAATAGGATGACAAGACCGGCTATACCCACTGTGTCAAAGGTGATTCGTAAGCGTTTATTATTAGTAACTTTTCCTGTCAATTTTTCACTGGACAAGCATAATGCAAGTACTGCACCAATCAATAAGGAAAACGCACGGGTATCGGTTCCGTAATAAACCCGACTTGTATCCATTAACCCTGGTTGATGGAGGAATGCCATATCAAGTACAGAAATCAGTGCAACGAGGACGATTGCACAGATGAGCCACTTGCATTTTGGAATGAAACGCAATCCCAATAAAAGTAAAAACGGCCAGAACAGATAAAATTGTTCCTCAACAGCCAGGGACCAAAGATGTAATAAGGGTGAAGACTGTCCAAAATGGGAAAAATAGCCGACATCACTGAAAATAAACCACCAATTTGTAACATAAAAAAACGAAGCCAGCCAATCCCCCCAGAGGTTAGCGAACCGGGAAAAGTGGAACAGCCCCATCCATACCGCCACCACGATCAGTAAAAGGAACAATCCCGGCAGCAGACGACGGGCGCGCCGAAGCCAAAAATCTCGCAAGTCGATCTGCCCTGTATTTCCCCATTGTCTAACCAAAATATCAGTAATCAAGTACCCGGATAAGACAAAAAATACGCCTACACCTAAGAATCCTCCGGGAGCCCATTTAAAACCGAAATGATAGGCCATTACTGCGCATACAGCGATCGCCCTTATCCCATCTAACCCCGGCATATAACGGCTTTTCTTGATCTGGGAGAATTTATTAACGTTTGTTTCTTTTGGATCCATCATTATGCCCTCCTTTATTGTTTCTTGGATGACTGGATCTGTTTTTCAATATAGTTTAGTAAAAGGGGGTAAAAATCCGCTTTGAAATGGACACCATCCTTGGAATGCAGGTTCTGATGCTTTTTAAACATCGGATATAAATCGATGTAATCGACCTTTTCCTTCGTTGCCATCTTTTTAAGTGCCTTATTATAATCCGGAATATTTTTATAACGCGGCTCTTTCTTTATGGCTTCTTTTGTCACCGGGGTAACCGATAAGACATGAATCTTCGTATCCGGCAACTGCTTCTTTATTTTTTTTATGAATGTCGCGTAATGACTCATCGAATTCTTTATGGGGTAGTCAACAGGCATGAGTATGTCATCCGACCCTAGCAAGATAAAGACATTTTGCGGTTCTCTTTTTGCTATTTGATCAACATCTTGCACCGCGAATTGAGCAGTGGCACCTGCATTACTGATTACATTTGAATCCTTTAACAACTCGGATAACCTTTTAAATAAGGAATCTCCATAAAATACACTGTTACTAAAAACAGATTTGTCATAGTCTTCTTCATCTGTAGAAACGCTTTGTTTTTCATTCTGTTTACTTCCACAAGCTGCGGTAGATATTGCGAGGGTTCCAATAAGCAAACTGAGAAATATTTTTTTAATCATGTCAATGATACCTCCTAAATTTTGATTAACTTGCTTTGACTTAGCTGGAGTCGGACAGATTGCGTATTCTTTGGGTCATCTAGTACTTATTCTCCTTCATCTACTGAGAGAGGAATTGAATCCTGTTAACAGTCAAAAACATTATAATCAATGGGAAATGATTTGAAAGGCAAATCTAATGGTTCAAACCTCCTTTCTTAAAGGTTTAAATTGGAAAAAACGATTGTTAAGAAATCCTGGGCCCCTCTTACTTTAAAAAGGTTAAAAGAGAGGGATGAAGATGAGGTAAAGATGATATTGATTTGAATTAAAGAATCACAAAATGCGTTGTGGGTTAACATTCATGTGGCTTATAAACTGTCAGTACGTATGAAAAGCCATCCGTTCATTGAGATGATTGAACGGATGGCCTTTTACATTGAACATTCGATTTTAATCTATGGCAACTTTCATCTGAAATGCTATGTCTACCCTTTTTTGTCTAAATAGAAGAAAAACAGTACGCCATCTTCCGTATTGGACACGCCATACTTAACACCGTGAAGCTCCAAAATATTTTTCGAAATGGCAAGTCCCAGTCCGGTGCCTCCTTCGGAACGCCTTCGGGAAGAATCTCCGCGGTAAAAACGATCCCATATTTTATCTAACTGCTCTACTTCAATGTGAGTACCTTTATTTTCTACACATATTTTTACTTGTTCATTATCTTCTACGGTTGAAATGATAATGTCCTGTTTTTCCGGTGTGTAACGGATGGCGTTTGTAATAAAATTTGTCAAGACTTGTTCAATACGATGTTGATTGGCCATCACTTTCAACCGATCAAGATAGGTGTAAACATTGACATGCTTCTTCGTTATATCTAAAGATAGTTGTTCACATACATTTTCAATGGTTTGAGCAATATCAAAAGCATCCATTTTCATTTTGTACGTACCGGACTCAAATTTTGCTAGCTCCAGCATATCCACAACCAACAGGTTCATTTTGTCCACTTCTTTTTCCATGGCTTTAAAGTAATGGTCTTTCTTGTGGCTCGCAACGCCATCCTTTAAAACGGAAATACAACTTTTTATAGTGCTTAAGGGCGTTTTCAACTCATGCGATACCCCTGAAATGAATTCTTTTCTTGTGTCTTCCAGCTTTTTTTCTTTCTCAATGTCTTGTTGTAACTGGTCAATGTGCGAATGTAAGGTGTCTGATAGTAAGTTGATATTTCTGGATAAGTCTCCAATCTCATCTTTTGATTTAACAGCAACGTTTTCCGAGAAGTCCAGGTTTGCAATTTTCCTGGTTGTCTTATTTATTCGTAACAGGGGACCTGCAATCGTTCTTGAGTAATAAATGGAAGCCAGAATAATAAGAAGTAATACAAAGCCTATGATATATACGGAATAAGTTTTGAACATTTGTATCGCCTCATCGACGGGTTGCAAGGATACCATTGAAAAAATATAAGTTGTGGCCCCATTCTTATCCTTGACTGGTTTAATGAACTGTTTGTACTTGATCCCGTTTCGTTTAAAATCAAGGACATGAAATGAATCATCGCGATACTGGACGTTGCCCAACAGTAAATTGGCCTGAAAGGTTTTGATCCTTTCCATAAACAAATGATTGGAATAGATAAATGGCACATTGCCGTTCGGTTGTACGACATCCTTTATGGTACCGTTTACTATTGTCACAGGTGGCTGAGTGTCATGTTTTACTGGATGTTCCTCATCAAGCATTTGTCCCACTTTTTTTTCCAGCACCTTGTTTTCCAAAAATATCCCCTTTTTAATTTCCAATTGCCTAGGCGTCAATGTCCCAAACGTTCCGCGGGGAAAAGTACCCCCTTTAGCGATTATATAAGGAACAAATGCACGCCCCTTCTTGATACCGTAAATACTGATTTCCGTTCCGCGGGAAAAAGGTAAACCCCCGGTTGCAACGTCTTCTGTGTTAACAAGATTGTATAATGGAACTTCAATTTTTTTCTTTGTGAACTCCTGATTTCGGGAGGGATTCAGTTTGACTTCTAAATAAAAATCATTCGCGTTCTCTAAGTTCCCATAACGATCCAATGTGGTGACCCAGGCGTGATGTTTTTGGTAAAAATCGCGTTCAAGCCGTTGAAGGGCTTCTTCATGTCCGCTGTTTTTTAAATACGCCTTTTCAAAAGAATGGATACTCGCTTTCATATCCTCTATTTTCTGACTTACATAATATTTTTTAAAGAACAGGGTTTGTCCAATCAGAAAGGCAGCCAAGATGAACAAACATAAGGCTGTTGTAAGCAAAAACAATTTGACAACAATTCGGTTCCTCATCCGTCACCCTCAAATTTATATCCAGATCCTATCATGGTTTTAATCAGTTTTGATTTGTCGCCTAGTTTATTTCTTAAATTACGAATATGGGTATTCACGGTACGATCATCACCCACATATTCATAGCCCCAAAGCCTCGTAATTAATTGATCTCTTGTAATGACAAGCCTTTGATTTTGCATGAAATACTTTAAAATTTCAAACTCTGTATAAGTCAAACGAATAGGCTCACCATCCACGGTGACTGTCCGTGAAGAAAGGTCTGCAAGAATCCCCTGACTAGATAACGTTTCATTTGCAGGATGATCTGTATGGCGTCGACTTTCAAGCAGACGTTTTGCTCTTGCCAACAAAATGGGGGGACTGTAAGGTTTGGTGACATAATCATCTGCGCCCAGCTCAAAACCAAGAAGTGTATCATCTTCATCCACCCGAGCTGTTAACATGATGATCGGGACATTCGAAGTTTTACGGATCCTTCGGCAAACAGACCAACCATCTAACTCCGGCAACATGATATCGAGAATGATTAAATGAATGTCCCCCTCTTGAAATAAAAATAACGCTTCATCTCCGTCTGACGCTTCCAAAACTTGATATCCCTCATTTAAAAAGTAATCTTTGACCACTTCACGTAAAATATCTTCATCTTCCACGATTAAAATTCTTTTTTGCATTGTTTTTCCCTCACGATTCTAAAAGGTTGGTCTCCAAGAAAATATCATGGTGATGTAAAGATGAGATAAAGATGTAAAACTTAAGTAGGAATCTTGAACCTGAATACTATTAAATAATGGAACTTATTCCTTCACCAAACGAAATATTCCCTTATTCCACAATACCAGCTAATAAGAGGTCAACCCTTAAGGCTAAAAAAGTTCTTAAGAACATGATACAATAAAATAAGGAACGACAAATAGCCTTCCAATTTTTGAAATAATTGGAAACATTCGAATCAGTGACCAATATCCGCAGTTCAAAATACAAATCGTCCATTTTGAGGATGATGCTCATACACTCTCAACCACTTATCGTACCATTGGCAAACACTTTGATTTCATGGTAGGGCCATACCTTGTAGACACTTGGAAGGATTATTTCCGTGTGTTTGAACTCGGAAGATACCGCTTTTGCTTTGCAGTATCTCGCAACCATCTGCTGGCTCCATACAAATCATTGTCTATCAAAGATTTGTATGGAGAAAAGGTTGCCGTGGTGAACGGTGGGGAAAGTACAGTCATTGATGAAATTCGTGATTCTTTAATAAGGAACCACCCTCAAATCCAAATTAAAGATGTTCTGCGAAGTGATGCAATATTGGCGCTAATCCTTGTTAGGGAAAAGCGCCCGTTTGATGAAGATTGTCACTCTGTTACTTTTTTAAAATCGGTATCCATATCTCGCTTTTGAAAGTTGGCGAGGTTACATCTTTATTCCTATTCCACAGGATTTCTGGACCTTCTATTTGTTCATAATTTGATGAAGGAAACCATTCAGAATAAATGCGTCCCCATACATCTTGCAGCGTGTCTGGAAATGGCCCGATTGCTTCAAATACTGCCCATGATGAAGCAGGAACCTCAAGATGTGTTAGGTTATCAGGACATGTTTTAGTTGTTGCCACACCAATATAGTGATCAAGTTCCCCTTTTTCCTCCATCCGCCCTTCAGAAAAGTTTGTGGATGCACTAAGCAGTCCCATAGGTTCGACATTAGAGAGTTTTTTAAGTTTATTTATCGCTTCATCATCTAAACTTTCCCACATAGAGGCAATTTCCGGATTAACTCCGTTGAAAATAATAGGAACTCTTTTTTTAATACCAACGATGCGAAATGCCTCTTTTTCTTCAATTCGATAGTTCATTTCAATTCCTCCTCTAATTGATAACTGAAAGGTCATTCGCGGATAGGCTTTTATTGTGTGACCATTATTTCTGGCTTCTGATGGTGTTATCCCGTGAAGGCTATGAAAAGCCCTCGTAAAGGAGTCCGGAGAATTGTATCCGTATTTCATAGCAACATCAATAATCCTGAAATTGCTATTGTTCAGCTCGAAGGCTGCAAGCGTGAGACGTCTTCGCCGAATATACTCCGACAACGTTACACCTGCCAGAAACGAAAACATTCGTTTAAAATGATACTCTGAACACAATGCCTGCTTTGCTACTTCATGACCGTCAATCCTATTGGTGAGATTTTCTTCAATAAAACTCAAAGCATCATTCATGTTTTTAAGTGAATCCACTTTAATGACCTCCCTTACATCAACAGAATAGCAGGAAGTGAAAGAATCTATCCGACTTATCATGCACACTTGTGTAGGATCAACTTATTATGCAACAAACTGGCCCGACTGATAAACAAATTTATTCCGCAACTGCGCCCGTTAATGGAAGACCGTTATTACTGAAAAGGTTACTTTAACATATGTACATTGTTTCATAAGTCAGATTATGACTTAAAGACTAGAAGGTAACGTAACTCATTAAAATTATGAAGAAAAATAAGGTTTCAAGGTTAATGATAAATGGATTTGGTTTCACCTTTGAGAACAATTTCACTCTTTTTACTAAACTTGCATCTAGCATAATAAACAAATAATAAAAAATCAGTAAACCAAATAGAAGCATTAAAATTGTCATTAATATTTCGCCACTTTGCCAGAAGGTTATTCCTAAAAATATGGCCCAAATACATTTAAAAACACCCAATAAGCTTTCAAATGGATTAGTTAGTGTTGCCATCATGTAATCCCCATGTTTATCTGTAATTGAGTGATCTTCGTTATGCCTTATTATAAATGTAATATGACCTGTTTGTAGTGTCATTGTAATTACTAATAAAACTAAGTAAGCTAATCCAAATATAGTACCTACTAGCAAAATATCCGAATTTAATAATTGATATAATGCCAATGGTAATGGAAACCACATTGCATACATTACCGCCATCAATAAATGCAAGAAAGCGTATTCATTATTTCTTGCCATTTTTTGAAACGTAAAAACTATTACAAAAAATATCAAAACTCCTATCCATCCCAAAATTATTGTAGAAAATAAAATAACTCCATAACTCCCTTCGCCTACTGTCAATTAGTTTAAGTACATTTTTTCACAAATCCAATATTAACATAAGTGTCTTGTCTTGCTTTAAGTCTTATTCCGTTAAATGGCCCTTTTCCGGAACAAAGGATTTTAATAATACTCATACAGGGATTCTTTAATATCATTCAACAAATCCTTCAATCCTTCGTCAGAATGAGAATCGGCCAACCTTTCAAGAAAAGCCATATATTCACCGTTATCATGGTCATCAAAATCATCAAGCAGGTCAATAATGATGGCATCTAACCGATCGAGTTCTTCCTTTGTACAACGTTCTAGAAAATCCATGGTTTCGTACATGTCTTTGCTCAGTTTCACATAAATATCCCAGGAATCCTCTTCCCACCATCGGTCATCCCACCGGTGCATCATCCATTTAATTTTTTCTTCATCTAACGTGGATCCTAACATGGGTTTGCTCCTTTCGTTATTATATGACCGATAAACCGTTGTTCTGGGCAACGGGGATGTCAAAGGGAAGTTCCGGTGGTTTGCGATTGAGATCAATGCGATACTTTCCGAACCGGTTTACATGTGCCGTGACATAAGGACTCAAATAGGAAATTAGTTCATCATCGTATCCATGCCCTTCTTGCATATACTCCTGTAGAACACGGGACAAAGAGAATACGTTATAAAAAATAAGGCAATTGGACACCAGATGGTTATACTTAATAAATTTGCGTTGTTTGACCCGGTCATTTTCAGCAATAATGCCTTAACGACCAAAGGATAGCCACTTCGTAAAATTATTGAAGGCCTCACTTTTGTTGGTGGCTGAATGAATGGTTTTTCTTAGCTCTTCATCCGACATATATTTTAATAAAAATTTGGTGCGGATCACTCGCATAAGTTCCCGGAAGGCTTGAAACAGTTTATTCTTTTTGGTGTAGGTTCCTAATTTATTAAGAATCGTAGAAGGTGTGATTCTTCCGGTTTGTACGGACATGGCCACCCGCAACATGTCGGGATAATGTGTTTCGATGAGTTCCCAATCAATCTCATCAGAAAACAGGCCCTCAATATGGTCATAAACTTCATCTTCTGCTGTAGGGCGAAACAACTTAAGGTTTTTCCAGTTACGAATCCGAGGCATCAGCTCAATGCCTAACACAGAGCGGACAGGCCAAAAACCGTTGCACTCTGTCCTTGTGTATCCGCGTGAAGAATATTGGGTTGAATGCCTTCCTCCAGCCTTCCTCCAGCTTCGATTTTGTTCAAAAAACGCAACAAGCGTTTAAACAGGTTGATTTGCTCACAAAACTCAGTTAATTTTTCTTCGTATTCATCTCATGTGACGAGTTTTCAACCCTTGACTCTCGAGTTTTGGACTGTTTGGCTTTAGAAAAATAAAGAATGTATGCTCTTTGCCGTCCCGGCGTCAATGCTTCAAAAGCCGTTTTCAAGGCTAGGAATTCATCGAATTTAGTTTGCAATTCTTCAGGAATATTGAATTCTGTTTTCTTTTTCACTTCCAAACCGGCTTTTTCAACTTCAATGGCTTCATAGACCTCTCAAGGTCGTTTCCATTTCAATGATATCTTGAACACTGGTAAACCGAATCTGGCGCGCCGCCTGTACGTTCTCCGTTTGTTGGATGAGGATACCATTAGGATCCTTTAACAAGGCACCTTTGTGAAACAGAAGTGCCCAATATTCTTTAAATCCATGGATTAATATGATGTTTTTATTCTCAAACGTATTAACAAGGATGACCCCACTTGAATTCTTCGGTCAGCTCACAGTCAAGAATGATTGTTCGCAATGTCTCAAATTCTTCCCGCCATTTATCAGCTCTACTTAAAAAGACATTAACCTTCGGATTCATTCTATTATTTTACTTTGTCATAGTCGTTTCCCCTTTTTGGGTTTTTACTTATTATGGTTATAGTATATCTATATATTTCAACAACAAGCCGAAGAGGAACGGGCGGCTGATGTTAAGGACTTTTAATTCTTTGTTTCGATCCTGCCTTAATAATCAAATAACGCTCCATCTCTTTCATTAAATAAAATAGAGAAGCTCGAGTCTCAAATTCTTCTCTGCTTTGAGGAAGAGGAAGGCTTTTCATTTCATCGTGCAGCATATTAAGTCGATCCAGGAATTGATAAGCAGTATTTTCTTCTTTCACAGCTCTACTTAATTGGTGAAAAAACTTTGCCAAGGTATTTCTTTGGGGGACCTTTTCATCGAGCCTTGATATTGTTGGCAGCATTCTCTCCAAGATTTTAAATTGTTTTTCCCTCATCTCAAAATAAAGATAATGTTTATCTTTTTTTATTAATATATGGTTTTCGGCATTTCGAATCGCTAGACTTTTCCCCTGATAGAACACCCCTTCCAGCTCAACCATTTCCTCTCCATTCCAGCCTTGATCTCCCTTATAAAGATAAACGGAATATTCATAAAGAATCTTTTTAAAATTAGCTTCAATTTCCTTTTGATATTGCGATAACTCATTCTCTAAATTAGGCATAAAGCTATTTAATATCAGGGCTGTACCACATCCAATGATTATTAGAAACAATTCGTTCTCCACAATCGAGAGGCTTATGTTTTCCAACGAATAAATATGTAAAATAATGACGATGCTCGTGATGAATCCACCCTGAATCCTTAACTTAACAAGGACTGGGATTAAAATGATTATAAGGAGTGTAAAAGTCAGCGGATGATATCCAAGTATTTCAAATATAATTCCGGAAATCACCATACCAACAAGACAACCAGCCGATCGGTGTAGCATTGTTTGAATTGATTTAACTTTTGTTTTTTCAATACAAAGAATTGTTAAGATTCCTGCTGAACCGTAAAATTGAAGGCCCATAAGCTGAGCTATAAAAATCGCCAGACCTGAACCAATAGCAGTTTTAAGTGTTCGTATTCCAATCTTCACTTGAATCATCCTTTACAAATGCCACTTTATATCAAATTCATTTATAACCGATTACTATAAAGCACTTAGAACAGCGATGCTAATTTTCCCTTATTGGTATTAATCTTAACATTTCTCATAATCTATCACTTACATAATTAAGTATATCATCGGTTTTTTTCAATGCACATAACTCCTATCTCATAGGTAACTACCCGAAATAGTCTATTTCATGTTATTTGAATTCGAACGATCACTTTTATTTTTCTAAGTACCTACATCAGAAATCAACCATCTTAATAGTTCCTACTTGTTCTTTTAAAGTTTCTACACTAAAAAGGATATTGAGGAAAATAAAACTGATCAAGTATGCTGCAATAGGAGGAAAGACGAATGAAGATCTATTAATAGTTTAAAGCCGCATTCTTCCATTGAAAAATGCGGCTTATTTCAAAAAATAGTTCTTTACTGTTGTTCAACAATCGCGTTCGATGCTTTATAGTTACTAATTTCACTTACTTCTTGGTTACTATTAAGTTCCTTAAATCATATCCCGTCTACTGTAACCAAGATAACCTATGACCATCAAAGCGATGCTAATGACAGTTACTGTAATGAAAATTGAAGCATCAAAAGCCTCCATTGGCATTTGTGGAATCCAGCTTTGAATGGCTGTTTTGGAAAACCATTCTGGTAAATCCAAGATACCGCCAAAGTAGTTTAGTACAAAGGAGTAGCCAAGGTAAGCATAAACCACTTTACCTAGTTTCGGTGCCCAGCCGAGGGCTAAAGCCGCAAGACCCGTAAAGAATAATACTGATGGTAAGAAGTTGTAGCCAGCAGCAAGAAAATCAAATATATCCATCGCCCGGCTATCCCCCATGGCTGTGATAGCTGTACTTCCAAGACCACCTGCGGCTAATAAAATTCCTACTAAACCTGCAAAAATTGCTAAACTAATACTGGTCCAATAAAATTGGCTGCGGGTCACTTTTGTAGCATAAAGCTGACTTAAGTGCAATCGGCTTTCTTCAGAGAAAAGTTTATTTACAAGGGCAATTGGCAAAATCGAAACCAAACTAATCATGACCATCATAATCGTTCCAGTGAACGATTCTTCAATGGAAACGCCTGAATGAGTAAACATTTGTTTCATCATTTCGTTACTTTCAAGGAAGGTCTGCATGTCTCCATAAATCGAACCATAGGCCGCCCCCATAATAACAAAAGCAATCAACCAACCAATCATCACGCCTTTGTTAATCTTGATAAATAAACCACGGACAGACAACAAGGATTTCTTTGCGCTTTCTCGACCTTCTCTTTCAGGAAGATAGCCAGCTCCCATATCACGGCTACCTTCAAGGGCAAAAGCAATGGTTACCACGATCACACTGAAAATCAAGGCAAAAATTAGTGGGATCCAGTTATTTTCCGTAAAGGGATAGGTCAAATATGTCCAACCTAGGGGATTGATCATTGATAAATCAACATTTGAGACGTCTGTTCCGGCACGAACAATATAAAGTAAGCCTACAATTCCAAGTGCTGAACCTGTTGCACCAGATGAAGTTGGCATAATTTGTGCCATAACCAAAGCAATCCCAGCACCGATTATCCCAGCAATTCCAACTGATGCCCCAAATAGAAATGAACCTTCTACAGAAATCGTATCGGCACCGAAACTCATCATTACTCCACCAACAAAGAGTGCCAATAAAATACTAACGAGAACTGTCTCTATAATTGCAGCGAGAGCGTTTGCTTGACGACCTATTTGAAATGCGCGTACAAGCTCAGTAAGACCAAGATCCTCTTCTTTACGAGTATGACTTACCACATGCAAAACAGCCAATATCATCGCAAACAAACCACAGAATAGCAACATTTCCTGCGCATACATTGCCCCTATAGTAAAATCAATTGCTTTTTCAACTGGCGTAGGGCCCACCATGGATATCATAGCAGGATTTTGCAAGGTTTCGTACATTCCCAGCAAACCTTGTCCTTTGGCTATTTCCTCAAAAGCTGGAACAAAAGCAGCTGAAAACAAGCCAAGTCCTAAAACCCAAACAATAATTTTTTTCCAATCACGTTTTAGATATTGTACAAACAGTGTATCCCAACGTGCAAACTTTTCCTTCAATGTATTTCACCCTCCTTTCTGGAACCTTTAGCCTTCATAATGACGCATAAACAAATCTTCAAGGGTTGGTGGTACAGATTCAAATGTCTTGACACCTAATTTGCTTGCTTCCATCAAAATATCATTGAGATAATGATTATCCGCAGAGAATGTCGCTTGATTATCTTTTTGTTTGAAATCAAATACTCCATTTACACTGGCCATTTCAGCCACATCACCTTCTGTTGCAATTGTTACAGTAGAACGAGTCAAGTGTCGTAGTTCATCAAGGGTTCCAGTTTCCACAATTTCGCCTTGGCGAATGATAACCACCTTATCCGCCAAGCGTTCTACTTCACTCAAGATATGAGAGGATAACAGGATGGCTTTACCTGATTCCTTGATTTTTTCAACTTCTTCTTGGAAGACTGCTTCCATCAAAGGGTCAAGACCAGACGTTGGTTCATCAAAAATATATAAATCCGAATCAACAGATAATGCTGCAATCAAACCGACCTTTTGACGATTTCCTTTCGAATATCCTTTGGCTTTTTTCTTAGGGTCCAATTCAAAGCGTTTAATTAAATAATCGCGTTTTTGCATGTCTCCGCCACCGTGCAATTTAAGGAATAGATCAATAATTTCGCCACCTGTTAGATTTCCCCACAAAGAGACATCTCCAGGGACATAAGAAATGTGTTTATGAATGTCAAGGCTATCTTTCCAAACATCCTTATCAAATATTTCCACATTGCCCGCATCTCGCCTGATAATTCCCAATAATGTACGAATAGTTGTCGATTTACCAGCTCCATTTGGGCCAATAAAACCTACCACTTCTCCAGTCCCTACCGTGAATGTCACGTCATTTAGCGCTTGAATCTTCCCGAATTTTTTTTGTAAACCTTGGACCTCTACAATTTTTGTCATAATACTCACACTCCCTCTTTTTTGACGAAAAATATTTGATTTGTATTGTCGTTTTCAATGTTAACTTTAAACCCAAGTTCATTATTAATCCTTTTCTAAAGGTAAATCCCTTAGTTCGGTCATATTTCACTCTCTTCTTATTTGTAAAAGCTATACTTCAGTATTTTAGAATAACTCTCCCATTCTTTAAGATATCCTTCTTCAACATCTTCAAAGGTATTTAATTGACTACTTGCTTTTTCCGCAAATCCGAACATCGTCCAATTAAGAATATCAATCGCTTTTTGAATATCAATGTCCTCACGAAATTTTGAATAGTCTATATTCCTATATAGTTTTTCAATCCCCTCTTCAACGATAGAATTAACTTTTTGCTTAATGTCCTCCTCCACTTCATCAGATTCCTCATGGGCTAAAGAAGAAAGAAAATCAAATACTTGAGGAAATTTTTTATGGACATACAATTTTTTTAATCCTAATTTCTCGATTCTTTTAAAAATGTCGGTTTCGTTCAAATCTATTTGCTCATAAATTTTCTCGACAACTTGAACCCCATATTCGATTAAATATAAGTAAAGATCCTTTTTGCTATTGAAATAATTGAACAATGAACCTTTAGAAATTTTAGCCTCTTTCACAATTTCATTTGTGGATGCTTTTTCAAAACCACTTTGAATAAATTCTTTTGTTGCGGCGTTAATTATAAGCTCTTGTTTCTCTGATTTTATGCTATTAAATATGGAAGTAATGATGGTTATCCCCTTTCGGCTACGATCAAATTGACCAGTTTGGTCAACTTAATGTAACACAAATGACCAAACTGGTCAATTAACAGTTTTTATTTCACAACAATAGAAATGTAATATGTTCACTTAAACTGACGGGGTTTCGTTCAAGAAGAACTAATTGATTTTTGGATTCAGAGCATTAAATATATAACCCCATCCTAAAATTAGGACAGGGTTAACATAAAGTTGGTTAAATTTGAAATAACACTTCACCAGTCTTAAACTTCCAATAGTGTTGTTTAGAATCTAGGTTCTTTCGTCATAACGTTACTACTGCTCTATTATCTGAATAAGGTTGCCGCATGTATCGTCGAAGACAGCTATTGTGACTTCGCCCATTTCTGTCGGCTCCATAGTAAACTTTACGCCTTTTTCTACTAATTCTTTGTACTCTTTGTGTATATCTGCAACCCCAAACATTGTTACTGGAATGCCATCAGCAAATAGCTTCTGTTGATACTCTTTGGCAGCAGGATGGTCATTCGGTTCGAGTAAAAGCTCTGTACCGTCCTGATCATCGGGAGAAACAAGCGTTATCCACCTAAATTCTCCGCTAGGAACGTCATGCTTTTTTACAAAGCCTAGCGTTTCTGTATAAAACTCTAATGCTTTGTCTTGATCTTGAACGAATATACTGGTAACAACGATTTTCATACTGTTGTTGCCTCCCTTGTTATTTGTGACTCATGGTGTTGCGTTAATAATCGTTTGCACGTCAAACACCCCACACATTCGTCAGAAAGTCCTGTCCCGATATTATAAAATGATTCTCCTTTCAGCAAATTTTTAAGTGGTTCATGATTAAACATAAGTACTCGATATTGTCCCTTTCGTTTTGATTTTACAAACCCTGCATTTTACAATGTAGTAAGATGTTTAGCGATCGCCTGTCGTGGAATGGAAAAGTCGTGCTTCATAATGAGACGTGCCGTAAGTTCATACAACGTTAGATTAGACCAAAGAAGCCAGTTCAATTTTCGATAGACCAAAATAGAAAGAGGTTATCAATTTGAAAAATACATATAAATCCAAATTCAGCTTGCGTAAGTTTACATTGTTTGTGTCGCTGTTCGCATTGATTACACTCGCCGCCTGCACGGATTCAACCAATTCGACTAATGTCTCATCTGAAGAGGAAAACGAAGTGGGACAAACAACAAAAACAGATGAAAAATTTGACCAAATCGAGAATGAGTTTAATGCTCGGCTCAGTGTCTATGCGATTGATACTGGTTCGAATCAGACCATCGAATATCGACCAGATGAACGTTTCGCTTTTGCATCCACCTACAAGGCATTGGCCGCTGCTATCGTATTACAGCAGAATACTATGGAAGAGCTTAAGGAAGTCATCACCTATACCAAGGATGATTTGGTTCCCTATTCTCCAATTACCAAGAAACACGTTGATACCGGGATGGCCCTTTTGAAACTTGCCGAGGCGGCAGTTCGGTCCAGTGACAACACCGCAGGGAACCTCTTACTTAAGGCACTAGGAGGTCCTGACGGATTTGAACAAGCCTTAAGGCAAATCGGCGATAACGTTACCCAAGCGGATCGATACGAACCCAATTTGAATGAATTTACCCCGGGAGATACTCGTGACACTAGCACACCGAAAGTTCTTGCCACCGACCTTCAGGCATTCGCAGTCGGCGACTTGCTTTCGAATGATGATCGCGAACGGTTCACGAATTGGCTTCAAGGAAATGCGACAGGAGATACGCTGATTCGCGCGGGCGCACCGAAAGGATGGGAAGTCGGTGATAAGAGTGGGGCCGGAAATTACGGAACGAGAAATGACATTGCAGTTGTTTGGCCGCCAAACAGGGAACCAATCGTTATTTCGATTATGTCCCGTCATGATACGGAAGATGCCAAATATGATGATACGCTAATTGCGCAGGCTGCCAAAGTCGCACTTAACGCCCTAAAGTGAGTTAAACTATAAAAAATAAACAAGAACCTAACCGAAGACCGATTATTCCTTCAAGGAGTAATCGGTTTTAAAGATCATATTCCTTATTGTTTGCCTCTGAAAACGGTTCGGCTGTACTACCTCTATCAAGAATATAGCAATGTAGATTGGACACGATTCTTGATTCTTATTAAGGTTTCTCACCTGTAATAGTATAATTTATTAGTGTAATAATACAGACTTTATAAAAAAAGAGCCATGCTAGACATCTGCACGTCCATTAACCTCTTCATCAGCTAAAACACATGAAAATAGGAAATGAAAGGATGCTAGCTTTGGCTCATATTCGTTTAGGGGAGTTCTGCAAATGACGTTACGCTCCCCTATTTATTAACTTTCAGCAACAGGCTCCATTGATTCTTTTGTGTCTTCTTTTGACGTTTTCATCGGCTTAATAAAGAAAGACAAGATTAAGGCAAAGAGCGCCAGACAAGCAGCGACCATAAAGGCAACCGAGACCCCATGAATCATCGGGTGTGAAAGGTGTTCCTGCACGGCATCTTTTGTGTTGTTCGTCATTACTGTGACGAGTGTTGCCGTTCCAATAGAGGCAGCAACTTGTCGCATCGTATTATTCATGGCCGTTCCGTGTGGAATTAACTGATCCGGAAGCTGGTTCAATCCGGCTGTCATGACCGGCATCATAACAAGAGATATTCCGAACATCCGGATGGCGTAAATGATCATCATGGTCGTGTATGTCGTCGAAGCGGTCATATTGCTGAATAGGAATGTCATGATAGAAACAACTGCCAGACCGATAATGGCCAGTGGTCGTGCCCCGATCTTATCAAAGACTCTCCCAGTAATTGGTGACATAATCCCCATTACAACTGCGCCCGGTAAAAGCAGCAATCCAGACTCGAGTGGTGAGTAACCTCGTGCATTCTGCATATAAAGCGGCAACAGAAGTTCTACGCCAATCATTGATACCATAACAATCATACCGATCAATACGGTTAGCGCAAAAATCTTGTTCTTAAATACCCTGAATTCAAGCATCGGAGTTTGAATGGTTAGCTGTCGCCATATAAATAAGCCAAGTGTGATAACACCGACAATTAAAGCGATGATGACTTCTGTACTGCTCCAGCCGTTGTTACCTGCGCTGCTGAAACCGTATAATAAACTACCAAATCCAAGCGACGACAAGATGATCGACACGATATCAATTTTCGGATAGGTTAACTTAGTGACATTTTTCAATGCAAAGGTTGCAAAAATAATATCAAGCAAAGCAATTGGTAAAATCATATAGAACAGTACTCGCCATGAATGGCTCTCAACAATCCAACCGGAAAGTGTGGGTCCAATTGCGGGAGCAAAAGCGATGACTAATCCTACCATTCCCATGGCCGCACCGCGTTTTTCGACAGGGAAAATAAGTAAAAACACCGTCTGCATTAATGGGATCATAATGCCTGCACCCGCTGCCTGCACAATTCTTGCAATTAACAAGAGCGGAAAACTAGGTGCAAATGCAGCGATCAGTGTCCCGGTCGCAAACAGACTCATAGCCGTAATAAATAGTTGCCTGGTCGAAAACTTTTGGATTAAAAAGGCGGTAACCGGAATCATCACCCCATTCGTTAGCATGAACCCAGTCGTTAGCCATTGAGCCGTATTGGCAGAAACGGATAGATCAGCCATGATTTTGGGTATAGCGGTATTTAACAGCGTCTGATTCAAAATGACAACAAATGCCCCCGCGAGAATCACAGCAATAATGACGGGTTTATTTAAGTTTTGATGAGACGATGACTGTTCATTTGCCATATTGACTCCACTCCTTTTATTTATTTCTCTGATATAAGATTGTTAAATTAATATAATCAAAAATAGTTAAGTGTCCGTTCTTTCTAGACGATGAAATGGCTTTTTATTAATTTGACCAACGGGTTATATTATATATGTTTATGACCAGTCAGTCAAAAAAGAAGTGTTAAAACATTTATTCAATAGTCAATCCATCACTTTGTTAATAAGTGCTATCCAATGATGGAATAAAACAATGATGCCGGATGACACGGCATCACTGTTAATTTATGCTTCACGATCTCTATTTTTGTTCTTTCTTCTTAGTTTACTGAGCGCATCATAAATGATCGGAACGATGACTAATGTCAATAATGTTGAACTTGTCAGACCACCGATGACTGTTATACCAAGGCTCTTACCAATAAATCCGCTGCCTTCAAGCCCTAAAGCTAATGGCAATAGTGCTCCGATGGTAGCAAGAGCGGTCATCAAAATAGGACGCAAACGGATAGTTCCAGCTTCAAGTAGTGCTTCGCGAATGCTCCAACCTTCTTGCTCTTTATGAATGACACGGTCAATCAATACAATCGCGTTGGTGACAACAATACCTATGAGCATGAGCGCACCGATCATTGCGGAAACACCCAACGGTTCACCGCTGATCAACAGGCCGATAAGTGCACCAATGATTGTAAACGGCAGGGAAAACAAAATGGCAAACGGTGCGAGTGCCCCACCAAATGTGATGACAAGAACAAGGTATACAATTGCTATGGCTGCGAGCATAGCGAGGCCGAGCTGTGTAAACGATTCTTGAATATCTTGAGTGACGCCGCCCATGGAAACTTCAATACCCGAAGGCAGATCCATCTCATCAATGTCGTTCTGCAGACTTTGTGATACGGCTGTTGCGTTATCGGTTGTCAGCTTGCCACTCACCGATACGTAGGTTGAACCGTTCCGGCGCGTAATGGTATCAGATGTTTCTCCTTTGTTTACATCCGTGACATCTTCGACCTTCACTGTTTTTCCGACAGGCGTTTGAATGTCTGTATTCTTAACATCATTGATGTTCGAATAATTTTTTTCATTGACCTGAAGGTAAACATTGACGCTCTCTCCATCTTTTTGAATGGTTGTCAGCATAGGCCTTTGTTGAGTTTGATTTAATGACTGGCTGATTTGCCCAGCTGTTAGCCCTAGTTCACTCAGTTTTTTCTGATTGGCAACAAGGGTGTACTCATCATAAGTTTCAGACATACTTGAACCGACATCTTTCAGGTTGTCCTGATCTTGCATAACTTTTTCGATATCTTGGACGACCGGTTTGATCGCATCCATGGAATCCCCTTTGACGAGGAGTTGGATTTGATTACTTCCACCTGTCGATGTGAAATTTTGGGATGCCCATTCGCCTTTGTTTGTTTGTGATTTCAGATCTTTAATAACCTGCTCTTTTTCCTCATTGAAGTTTTCAGTATCATCTTCATATTGAACAAAGAACATTGCTTGGTTCGAAGCCCCTGGATTCATCGGGTTTTCCCCGCCAAGAGAGTATTGAATGGTTTGGACATTTTCACGGTCTTCCAGATACGTTTCTGCATCAGCCGCACGCTTCTTGACACTATCCAACGTTTGACCGGGTTCTGGTTTATAAGTAGCAATCATCATTTTCTGCTCTTGAGAAGGTAAAAAACTGACACCAATAGCTGGTACAAGCGCCAAGCTTCCAATTAAAAGCAGAACAGCCAGGCCTGACGTGATGATCTTATGATTTAATGTCCAGTTCAGGATGCGTTTGTATCCCCGTGCCATTCTCCCGGGCCCTTCATTATGCGTCGTCGTTTCCTTTTTAGAAGGGGGACCTTGCTTCATAAAACTGTGTGCTAAAACGGGTACTACAGTCACAGCTACCAATAAGGAAGACAATAACGCAAGAACAACAGTTAATGCGAACGGCATGAATAGTTGACCCACCATGCCGCTGACAAGCCCCATTGGCAAAAATACAGCAATCGTGACGATGGTTGAAGAAGCAATCGGACGAAACATTTCCTTCGTCGCTTCACGTATTAGCGCTCGACCTTTAAGTTGTTCACCCTCTAAAGCCATTCTGCGATAGATATTCTCTATAACAACGATAGAGTCATCAACGACACGCCCAATGGCTATTGTCATGGCCCCAAGCGTCATAATATTCAAGGTAATATCCATTTGGTTTAACAGCAATAACGCCATAAGTAATGATAATGGAATGGATACTACAGAAATGAGCGTGGTTTTCACGTTTCTCAGGAACATGAAAATGATAATCATAGCGAACAAAGCGCCAAATATTGCTTTGCTCAGCATAGTATTAACAGAATTCTCGATTGGTTCTCCTTGATCAAAAGACGAGATCATGTTAATCCCATCAATGTCTTTTTCCAAATCGTTCATTTGCTCCTTTACACGGTTAACGACATCGACCGTGTTGGCGTCAGCTGTTTTGACGACTTGTATGCTGATGGATTTCTTCCCATTAGTTCTTGAGATAGATTCGGCTTTGCCCACCATTTTAATATTGGCGATTTCTTGAAGCTCCACCGTCGGGATGTTCGCTGTCTTCTGTGCAGCCCCCTGATTCCGACTTTCCTGTACTTGCGAACCGCTGTCATTTTGTTTCTGCGGTATCCCTTGGCTTTGAGTTGATGGTTCTGACGAAGGTGTGACAGGAATTTGCAATTGCCTTAAGTCTTTAAGTGTTGTAATGTTACCATCAACGACGATTGATTTCTTTGTATCATCGAATGTATATAAACCGAGTGGCACCTTGACATCGGATCCTTTGATCAATTGCTTGATCGTATCCTTTTGAAGACCTAACGATGCCATTTTATCTTGGTCAAATGTCAGCTGGACTTCATTTGCTTGCTGCCCCGCAACTTTAACAGAAGACACGCCTTGAAGTCCTTCAAATGAAGGGGCAATGTCATCTTCCACTTTATTTGTTAATTGTTCCAAAGATTGGTTCTCGCCTGTAACACTTAATGTAATGACAGGGAGACTGTTCATGCTTAACCGGGAAACCTCCGGATCTTGAACATTGGTCGGAAAACTGACCTTAGATACCGCCTCTGTCACTTCTTCTTCCGCTTTATCCATTTTCTTATCAAAATGATATTGAATTTGAACGGAAGACGTGTTTTGGTAAGAAGATGAACTCACGATATCAACGCCATTCAAATTCTGTACCGATTTTTCGATCGGTTTCGTAACCTTATCCGTCACTTCTTCAGGTGTGGAACCTGGATAGGGCGTTGTGACAGTCACAACCGGAGTATTGATATTCGGTATGGTCTCCATTTTCATATTAAGGCCTGCATATAAACCTGCGGCCGCTATGATAATCGTCATCAACCAAAGAGCAAACTTATTCTTTAATGTAAAGTTGATTAACTTGTTCAATGGAATCCCCTCCTTTTTTCTATAATTGACGTGTGAAATTGAACAATCTAAAATATAAATGACTGGTCGGTCACTTGTCAAGATGGTCAATCATGTTTAAAAAAGATGATGAATTTGTTTATAATACAAAGGAAAGATCCTTTCTAGGAGGATATAAAATGAAAGAAAAAGAAAAGTTAATTATAGAAGCGGCCATTAAACTATTTGCTAGCAAAGGGTTCACTGCTACCTCAGTTCAGGAGATCGTCCAAGAAAGCGGTATGTCTAAAGGAGCTTTCTACCTATATTTCAAATCAAAAGATGCTTTATTGTTTGCGATTTTCACCTATTATTACGAACGTATTCAAAACAAGATTCAAGATATAGAAAATAAAAATTTACCTTCCCGTGAAAAATTCCAGCAACAGTTGACGGTTTATTTTCATGAAATGAAGGAACATAAAGAATTTATTATCATGCAAGTTAGGGAGCAGGCCATCCCTTTCAATGAAGATATCGCACATTTTATAAAGAATATAAAAGCGAATCACTATATGTTTTATAAGAAAAACCTCCTTGACATTTATGGAGAACGTGTCAAACCTTACCTTTGGGATTTAACATGTATTTTGCAGGGAACGTTTCATTCTTACCTTGATCTGATCACCTTAGAAACAGTTAACATCGACCTGAAATACCTTTCGCAATTCATGCTTAACCGGGCCGATGATTTATTGGAAGGCCTTCTCGATACGAAGGAACGTCCTGTGCTATCTAGGAATGAAATGGATGAACTTATCCGGCGAAGTGTTGACCAAGTAGATCAAATATCAGTGGAGAAAGCGATTGATCAACTGAAAGAAAAGACAAACAACGAAGATCTTAGGGTTACGATTGATGTTTTGGAGGAGGAAATGAAGCGAAAATCCCCCCGAATGCCTGTCATCAAAGGAATGTTGACAAACCTTGACAGTTACCCAGAAGCCATAGAATTGAAGAAAAAGATGGAGTTATATTATCATATAGATACTGAATAGACCAATAATTAGAAAATTGAAAGTCTATATCCATGAGGATAATGATTTCAAATATTTATGCCGTTATACTATATAACAAAAGCGACCTTTTAAATAATAGTTGGGTCGCTTGTATAGTATATCATTGTGCAGTTGTTCTTTGCGTTTAATTTTGGTTATTCTTAATCTCTTCCAACAGAGAAATAACTTTTTCGTTTTGTTTGATTATTGTTTGATTTTGTTTTCTCATTTTGGTGAAGTCAAATAAAAATACGATTAAGATGACTAATACAAAAATGTCTACCACGGTTTGTCCCCTCACTTCATCCACGTAAGTTTGAACATATCACTATTAACTATTCTACCAAAATGACAAAAAGTCTTGAAGAAAAAATGCTACACAAAAAGAACGTTTATTTTCGCGTTCTTTTTGTGTTAGTGAATTTTATTCGATTTTTTACATCGTTTTGTATTCCATTATATAATTCAGCACTTTTGTAAGCTCTTCTTTTACTTGAACGGGAATATGATGGGCAGGTTGTTTCCCAATAAACTGCGTTAATTTTTTTAGCTTTTTATAGCCTTCTGTTTCTTTTCCCATTGACAAAGCGTGGCTGGCATTACTTAGTCGAGCCTGCATAGATTGTCTAATACCTTTCGGGTCGATGTCTCCTGTTTCTATTATGTTCGTTAAGTGATCTAAGTTAGCCGGTTTCACCGTAACGGTCTTCGTTTTAATGGCCTCAACGTTACCTGCTTGATCCACTGCCCGGTATTCAATGTCGGTTGTGCCTTCGTTTGAAATAAGGAATGCTTCCGTATATGTTGTCCAGTCGGAATTGTCCCCGATACGGTACTCAATGTGATCAATACCTGATACATCATCCATAGCTGTCAATTCTACTTTTGCCTGGTGTAGGTAAGAACCATCAGGTAACGTTTTCCCTATAATCTTCGCGGCGGTTTCCGGCGTTAATAAATCAGTAACCAGTTGTCCGTTAATCCGGACATTGTCTAACATTAAGTTTTCCACATTTGAGATCGACGCTGGCTTATCAACATTATTCAATGTGGAATTGATGATTCGGATATTGCTAACCGGTGAGCGTTTGTAACCCTTTAGAAGCAGGGCGTATTCCCCACCATGACTTTGAAGATTTTTCACTTCAATATTCCGGACAACGGGCGTGTAATGACCGGCGTCCCCCTCTTCATAGAGGAAATTGACTTTAATAACAGCCTCATTCACACTCTTAACCACATTATCCTTCAAATAAATATTTTCAATGACACCGCCTCTCACCGAATTCGTTTTAATGCGGAGAGCTCTTTCAAGATTTGGGCTGTCCATAAGATTATTCCTTGCATAAATATTTCTGGCACCCCCGGTTATTTCACTTCCCATTACAACCGCACCGTGGCCATCTTTCATGTGATTGCCTTGAATGATGATATTTTCACTTGGGACATCAATCCGCCTACCGTCCGCATTCCGGCCCGACTTAATGGCAATATTGTCATCTCCGTTATTGAAGAAAGCGTCCTTAATCAGAACATCTTGACTCGATTCCGGGTCAATGCCGTCATTATTCGGTCCATGACCGATAATGCTAACATTGTCAATGGTTATATTTTCTGACAATACCGGGTGGATGTGCCACATTGGAGAATTGCGAATGGTTACGCCACGAACTAGAATATTATTGCTGTTATAAAACTGAATCATATTGGGCCTTAGATAGTGGCCTTTACCAAATACCCTTTGCTTTACGGGAACGCCATTCTCTGCCATTTCAAATAATCGATCTCTATCTTTCCCCTGACTAGGTTCACCTTCATCCCAACCATGCTCCTCCTGTCCTTTCCAGGGCCACCAATGATTGTTATCGCCTTGCCCGTCAAGGATCCCTTGACCGGTGATTGCTACATTTTTCACACCGTTTGTATAGATAAACGGGGAATAATTATATAGTTCTACACCTTCAAATCTCGTTTTAACGACGGGAAGATAGTCGTCAGGATTTTGACTAAACTTTATCGTGGCGTCTTTTGTGACATGTAAATTAACGTTACTCTTTAAGTGAATGGCGCCGGTTAGAAAGGTACCCTCTGGAACGATAACACGACCACCACCTGCATCATGCGCCGCTTGAATAGCTTTTTTAAATGCTTCCGTTGACTCTGTCTCTCCGTTTCCCACAGCACCATAGTCTGTAACGAGAAAGTCTTGATCAGGGAAGGTCGGAGACTCAATGCTATCTAAAATTTTCGGGACTTTCTCCCAACCTTGTGCTGTTTCAGCCTTTGTGCCATTTGGAAAGCCCCCAATGGCACCTAAAATAAAAGTCGACATCATGGCCAACAAAAAGAATTTTCGCATCTTTATCCTCCTTATCATTAACAAGAGTGTCTTTCAAGAATGTCAGGTCTATAGACACGATCCCCGTTCATTTCAATTTTAATCTCAGGAAATTGGTTTGTTCGGGTCAAAAAGTCGTTGTTTTCGGTGCCGACCAAAATGGTATCCTCGGATTTTACCCCTGTAATGCTGGGATTCCATGCAAAGGCTTGATGAGCACCGATTACTTCAGTTGATTGGCCATGTGCCCGATACTCTCTAGGAACATAACCTGTTAAACCTCCTTGATGATGCCATCTCCACTCATCTTTAAAGCCGAAATAATTGTATGCATAGGCCGCTTCATGAAATAAATCAGCAACTTTAACGCCCGGTCGACTGCCTGTAATGAACGTTGCATCAACATTGGTGACGGCACGGTGTTTTTGTTTAATGTTATCTGGAACCTTGCCAAAATGAACGAGGCGGGAAGCTGAGGCAATTAAACCATGGCGGCGGCCGCCAATAACAATTAAAGCATATTTTTGAATCATTTGACGCGTTGGTAACGGATGACGATAATAGAATACCCGTTCATCTGCCGCAATCAGATTAGTTACTGGTTCGATTGATGATTGGATACAAAGGCTTGCAAGCTTAGCAGCCACTTCAAACTCTGCATCTCCTCTCTTTACATCCTCACATACCCTTTCAATAATCGTTCCGACATCTTTGCCCAAAGCTTTGTACCTTTCCTGTTCTTCAGCTGTCAAAGGCTGTCTTAAACGCGCTATGTCCGAAAGAACTGAACTTTCAAGAACCGGATTCTTGAATTGAAAAGCATCAAAAAGTTGTTGCTCACCCTGCGGATCAAACCAGTTATAGGTTTGAATGTCGCATGGCCACGGTATCTCTTCTTCAATGAGTCTTTGGGATTCAATGTTATTCGTCACTAAGGTTGTGTTATCTAAGGTTATAATAAATTTTGCACAAGCTTGGTCACTGGCTATCCCAATATGTCCCCGGCCACCCGTTAGCCAGGAAAAACTCGCTTGACTCGTTAGGGTTAAAGCATCATAATCGCTTGTTTCCAACCATGAACGTAGTCTGCCGATTTTAAAGTCCGTTTCGCTTGTCAAAGGGACTCACTCCTCAACGTCTTTTTGTAAATTCTAACGTTAATTAACGATTAGATCGGGAAGAAACATAACCATTTGTGGCACAAAAGTAACAATAAGCAATACGATAATCATGGTTATATAGAATGGCATGAGCGATTTAAACAATTTTTCAATCTGAAGTTTCCCGATTGCGCTCCCGACAAATAATGCCGATCCAACAGGTGGTGTAATTAATCCAATGGATAGATTAAGCATTAGTAGAACACCGAAATGGACGGGATCCATTCCCAGACTTGTAACTACAGGTAATAAAATAGGTGTGGCAATCAATATTAATGGGGCCATATCCATGATCATCCCGAGCATGAGTAAGATGATATTAATCAATAATAGAATCACGATTGGATTGTCCGAGAAGCTCACCAATCCTTCTGTAATTTGAGCCGGAACGCGTAAGTATGCCAATAACCATCCAAAAGGAGACGAAGCCGCAATTAGAAATAGAACCATTGAAAGTGTTTTCACACTTCTGAATAAAATAACTTTAACATGTGACAGCGGGACGTCTCGATACACAAAAAATGTTATGATAAAGGCATACACGGCTGCTATCGCGGCGGATTCCGTTGCCGTGAATACACCACTTACAATGCCGCCAATAATGATGATCGGTGTTAGTAATCCCATAAGACCTTCAGAAACAATCCTCGGAACCTCTTTAGCTGGTACCCGTTCCTCTTTTGGGTAATTTCTTTTTACAGCAATGATATAAGTAGTTATCATCAATGCTAAGCCTAGGATAATTCCTGGTAATAGTCCGCCTATAAAGAGCGAACCAATGGATACACCCCCGGCTGCCATTGAATAAATAATCATATTATGGCTTGGCGGGATAATCACGCCCTGGGCTGCACTGGAAACTGTGACACTGACCGAATAATCCGTGTCATATCCCTTCTTTTTCATCATTGGAATCATAACAGAGCCAACCGACGACGTGTCAGCAACAGAAGAACCGGAAATCCCGCCGAAGAATGTACTGGTTAAAACGTTAACCATAGCCAGGCCACCGCGAATTTTACCGATAATCAAGTTGGAAAAGTTGATCAGCCGTCGGGAAATGCCACCTTCATTCATGATCTCACCGGCTAGAATAAAGAACGGTATTGCGATAAGGGAGAAAGCGTTTAACCCACCCACCATACGTTGCATTAAAGCGGCAACGTCAATATCTAGATAGAGACCTGTTGCCAACGAAGAAACAATTAAAGCTAAAGCGATGGGTACTCTAATCATAATAAGTAGAATAAAACATCCTATTAGTATACTGATGCCCATTTAACTGTCACCCGCTTTACGCATTTTTAAAACTATCAATTGTTTGACTAAAAGTATTAAGCCATAGAGAATCATAAGCACACCGGCTGTGGGAATCGATGCATACAAATAACTTGATGGCAATTTCGTAGCCGACATGGTTGAATTCCCCATGAGTGCCGTAAATCTTAACCCCTCTGAAACGAATAAAGTGCCAACGCCGATAATGAGTAAATCAATCAAAATATCGCAAAATAAACGAAAAATAGGATTCATTTTGTTATAAACGACTTCAACACTGATATGCAGATGATCCCGAAATCCGATCGACATACCGATAAATCCAAACCACACCATTAAAAGTAACGTTGTTTCACTTGACCAATAAGGGGTATGATTGAAAATAAAGCGCATAAATACTTGATATGAAATAATCATTGTCATCGCTGCTAATAAAATCATCGCGAAAACATCCACTAGTCGATTCAGCCAATGATAAACTTTTAAAAATAGGTTCATCATATCATTCTCCTCAAAACTTATGGTAGGGGGAGCAGAGAATCACTCCCCCACCCGGTTTTTATTTTACATTTTCGATTTTCTCGATCATGTCACCGAATTGATCGCCGTATTTGTCGTAAACCGACTGAACTGCCTCACGCCAAGCAGAAGTATCATCAATTTTAATCATTTCGTTACCGTTGGCTTTAATTTTTTTTAGTGACGCTTCGACAAGCTTTTTCCACTCTTTTCGTTGAAGCTTTACAGACTCTTTTGCGGCTTCCTGAATCAATTGTTGATCTTTATCACTCAATTTGTCCCAAAGTTTACTTGAGGCAATAACAATTTCAGGGACAGATGAGTGTTTATTTATGGTATAATATTTCGCCACTTCATAGTGCCCCGTGGTAAAGTAACTAGGAATATTATTTTCCGCACCATCAATCACACCTGTTTGAATTCCTGAGTAAACCTCTTCAAAAGCCATAGGTGTAGCTGATGCACCTAATGCTTCTACCATATCGATGGCCATCTCTGATTGCTGAACTCTTATCTTAAGGCCCTTAAGATCCTCAGGTTTTTTGACAGGGTGTTGCGAGTTGTAGAAACTTCTGGCACCAGAATCGTAATAAGCAAGCCCGATCATGTTCGAAGACTTTAATGAATTCAGCAGCTCTTGCCCGATATCCCCATTAAACACCTTCCATTTATGCTCTTCGGACCGGAATAAGAATGGCATTGATAAAACACCAATGGAATCGGAGAACTCGGTTAACGGTGTCGCGTTCACTCGGGCTAAGTCAATAGTACCCAATTGTACTTGTTCAATGACACTTTTCTCATCGCCTAGCTGGCCGCCGGCATACACTTTAATCTTAATTCTGCCGTCTGTTTTTTCTTTAACAAGGCGAGCAAATTCCTTGGCGCCTAGTGTTGTTGGATAATCCTCCGGTTGGTTTTCAGCAAGTTTTAAGACCATTTGTTCTTTTCCATTATTCTTACTGTTACTTGCCTTTGATGAACTTTGACTACACGCGATTAAACTCATGGCCAATAGTATCAACAATCCGAAAATTGATAATTTTTTCATGCTAATGGCTCCCCTTTATTTCAACCATTTGTGTTCTGGATCATCAAAGGGGCGTAATGCACGTTGGGATTCCCCGCCCAGGAACCAAAGATAATAGACTTGATAGCCTCCCGCTGCTGCGACGGGATGATACCCCCTGTCGATCGCAAAACTGTCTCCGTGACGAACGGTATACGCATCATCAATGTCACCATCATCTGTATAATGAAGTTGGACACCAAACCCTTGTTCAGGATTGATTTGATAGTGATAGACTTCTTCCAACTTCACTTCTTCGGGATATTGATCTCTGTCATGTTTGTGCGGCGGGTAACTGGACCATTTGCCGGGGTGATTATAGGTTTCACCGAGTATGATTCGCTGCACCCGGTGTTCAGCATTGTCAGGGATAATATCATGAACTTCTCTTGTCCAGTTATCTTTCCCCCGATGATTAATAACAATATCCTCAGGTGTTACCACAAACGGTTCAAATTGATCTTCTGCCTTTGCTTTGCAAACGGCGATCTGAACATCCGCTTCCGCTTCAACCGCATAATCAGCTTGACATGGAAGATATACGGCTGTCGCTTTCCCTTCAAATACACCGTTACGTTGCCCTAGGTTATGCCACTGATGGTCTTGACAAGTCACCGATGCTTTACCAGACAGAATCACCAGAACAGTTTCATATTCTTCTGTAAATCCCTCATAGTCTTTTCCTTTTTCTAAGGCAATTTTCCCAAGTGCTAAATAGTTAAGACGCTCAAAGTCGCTGCTAATGATATCTTGATAACCGTTAAACCCTTCTTGACTCGACTTAAAAAATACGGATGGATTTGTTTGTAACAACAGAATAACCTCCTCTGATTTGATAACGCTTACAACAAAAGCATCATCTTCTCATTCATTGTGGATTAAGAAACTGATGAATCGCCTTCACCATGCCATTTTCTAAAATGGATTGGACGTATTCACTAACTGCCCTTGGCAGGCCATCAATGGTTGTAAGATTCATGTCCCATAGCTCTTCATTGGCTAGGACAGCATTGACGACATCGCTAATATCTTTGGTTCCGAACTGATAATCCTGCCACACCTCCTTAAAGAAGTTAAGCGTACTGGCATTATCGCGAATGGTGTAGCTTGCACCGTCATCTCGCCTTCCTATTAAATGATGATCTTCTATTTGATTTGAACGGTATAGCGTTATGATTGAAGCTAAAGAAAAACAAATCGTTTTCGGCAGTTGATTGTGGTCTTGTATCCAAGTCTGAATCGTTGGCAACAGTCGAGTTTTATATTTTGAAACACCATGTAAGCCAATGTCCAATAAGTAGTGTCTATTATAAGGATTATGAAACCGCTGAACGGTAGCATCAGCGAATGCATATTTTTCATGGTCATTCATATTTAAAACAGGCAATATGTTCTCATAAATCCCGGCTTTGATAAATGCATTTAGATTGGTGTCCTCCATGGCCTCAAGAACGGTGTCCTTTCCGGCTTGATAGGCAGCAGCATACATGAGGGTATGTGCGCCATTCAGTATCCGAACTTTCAAATGACGAAACGGTGTGACATCTGCCCAATGAACATTAAGCCCGGCTTTCTGAAACGGCAGTGACTGAGCAATGCGGTCATTGGCTTCGATAGCGAATAAATGGTAGGGTTCTCCGACTGTTAACAAAGCATCATGATAACCCATGTCCTTTTCCATTTGATCGGCTTCGTCCTTGGGATAACCCGGAACAATGCGATCAACTAAGGTGTGACAAAAATCATTACAAGTCTCCAACCAATCTATGAACTCAGCAGGCAGCTCCCAATCATTGGAGTATTTCAACACAGCTTGTTTTAAAATGGTTGCATTGTCATTAACAAGTTCACACGGAATGATGGTTAATCCTGCATCCCGTGCTCCATCAGTTACTTGATATCTGTGATACAAAAAGGCGGTTAGTTTTCCGGGGTAAGAGAGCGGTGCTTCTCCTTTTGTAAAAGGTTCCTTTGTATACTGTAATCCGGCTTCAGTTGTGTTAGAGAACACAAACTGTATGCTAGGGTTCTCAGCGAGATCAAGGACCTCCTCCCAATGGTTATAAGGATTAATTCCCCGACTGATAGCGGATATAATTTCTCTTCGAAAAACTTCTTTATGATCTTCCACACCTCTTAAAACTAGGGTATAAAGACCATTCTGTTGATTAAGCTTGGGAACGACTTTTCCATGAGGTGTGGGTTGAATCGCTGCAATTCGACCTTGAAATAACCCCTGTTTATTGAGTTCATGAATCATCCAATCAATAAACCCTCTTAGAAAATTCCCTTCCCCAAATTGCACAATTTTTTCAGGATAAGCCTCCAAGAACGTGTCATGATGTTCTGCGACTTGCTTATTGAGTTGCTGCAACAGTGATCACCTCCACGCAATATAATAAGACTTACAATGTCACGCCATCTTTGAAAATAGCTATTTCCTTGAAACCGTTTTGTTCATTTTTGGTCAAGCTTTTCCCTGAGGCAACATCGACGATATAGTCAAAAAATTGCCGTTTGATCGTTTCCATCTCTATATCTTCCGCTAAGGGACCTGCATTAAAATCAATCCAATTCTTCTTCTTCTCGTACAGTTGGTTATTTGTGGACATTTTCACTGTTGGAACAGGACCGCCGTAGGGCGTCCCTCTCCCCGTCGTAAACAACACAATATGAGCACCCGCTGCTGCCAAAGTTGAAACAGAAACCAAATCGTTACCTGGTCCTTGGACAATGTTCAAACCATTTTTTGATACACGACTGCCATAAGGAATGATATCTTCTACCTTCGCGAAACCACCCTTCTGCACACACCCCAATGATTTTTCTTCTAATGTGGTGATGCCACCGTCTTTGTTACCAGGCGATGGATTCTCATAGACCTCTTGATCATGTTTGATAAAGTATTCTTTAAATCCGTTAACTAACCTGACCAGATCGTTAAATACTTTCTCATCCGCCGCTCTTTCCATTAAGACATGTTCAGCACCGAACATTTCCGGAACTTCGGTTAGGATGGTGGTACCGCCATGTTCAATTAACATGTCTGAAAAAGCCCCAACTAAAGGATTTGCGGTTATTCCAGAAAAACCATCTGATCCCCCGCATTTTAATCCAACCTTTAACTTGGATATTGGAACATCCTGTCGTTTGTATGTCGCTGCCTTTTCAACTAATTCTCCTATCAACTGAAGGCCTTCCTCAATTTCATCACCGGCTTCTTGTGCGAATAAGAATTTAACTCTATCAGGATCATAGTGACCAATAATTTCTTTAAAAGCTTTAATGTTATTATTCTCACATCCCAGTCCGATAACGAGAACTCCAGCCGCATTGGGATGATTGACAAAATCACCAAGTATCTTTTGGGTGTTTTGGAGGTCATCACCTAACTGTGAGCAACCGTAGGGATGCGGAAAATTATAAATACCGTCAATGCCATCAGAGGTATCATAAGTTGATTGTCCCATTTTGGCTAGAAGTTCAGCCGTTTTATTGATGCACCCAACAGTATTCACAATCCAGATTTCATTTCTAATACCCACCTCACCATTGTCCCGGATATACCCTTTAAACGTCCGGTTTTCAACGGGATTGTATGTGGCAGCTTTATCTGATGATGGTTGATACTCATAATCTAGTAAACCTTCAAGCTTTGTTTTCATGTTATGGCTATGAATCCATTCACCACTTCCAATAGCTTCTGTCGCAATACCTATAGGATAGCCATATTTATAAATATCTTCCCCTTTGCTGATTGGCTTCAACGCAACCTTGTGCCCTTGTGGAACATCCTCCTTTAATGTGATCTTGGAATTGCCTACAACTAAGGTCGTTCCTTTTGATTGCGCTTTCAAAGTAATAAAAGCGGAATCATCATCATGAATTCGAATTTGGGATGAATTTGTCATTTAACATCACAGCTCCCATTTTTAAATAACAACGTTGTTATTTAATGGTGAAAATTTCAACGTTGTTATTTGCTCTTAAAAAGTTTAAACTGCAATTAACAACGTTGTTATTAGTCATCATATACCTTATTCAAAAAATGTTCAACCTTTTATTTCAAAAAATTAATGGAGGACTGGAAAATGGGAGTGACCATAAAAGATATTGCACGGATGTCAGGTGTTAGCTACTCAACCGTTTCTAAAGCACTTAATGATAGCCCACTTGTCAAACCGGAAACAAAAGAAAAAATCTTAAAGGCATCTAAAGAATTAGGCTATACACCTAACTTTGTTGCCAGAAATCTAGTCTCTAAAAAAAGTAAAACGATCGGGCTTGTATGGCCAACGATTGAACGGGTTGCTTTATCGTCTTTGGTGACTCAGGTTAACAAAGCAGTTGAGGATAACGGTTATTCAATGATCTTATCGGTTAACAAAATGGATGCTGCGATTGAAATGTTCAAACGCTTTCAGGTTGATGGAATTATTGTTTTTGAAGAAGATTGGGATAGTTCCATTGATCCAAACAATGTTTCACATATGCCCATATTATCCTACGGGGTTCCAGAACACCATGCCTATCCCGCTATTTCTGCAAACCCTCAAAAGGCAATTTTTGCTGCTGTTGATTATTTATATCAATTGGGCCATACAGATATCACATATATTGGCCATTTGTCCACTTCTGATCGAAGACAAATTGAAAAATACAAAGGATTTGAAACGGCTATTCAAGCATTTGGTTTGAATTCAGAAAAACCATTTTCTATTGATACGAAAGGTTTAGATTGGGATCACGGTTACCGTGCCGTAAAAAAACACTTTGCGTATAAAGATAAGACGACGGCGATCATTAGTGGCAGCTACGAAATCAGTGTGGGAATATTACATGGTATCAAAGAATTAAATCTTCGTGTCCCTCAAGATATTTCTATCATGGGTTATGATAATATCCCACATATGGGGATTTTAGAAACCCCATTATCGAGTGTTGGGGTACCCCTTGACCAGTTATCTAAGCAAATGGTTGACATGTTGCTAGATCTTATCGAGAATCCCGCGACAATGGCAACACCATTTACACATGCCTTGGAACCACAAATTAATGATAGAGGGTCATGCAGTGACCTTAAAAAAAGGCTGTAAATGCTTGTATATCAGCATTTACAGCCTTGTTACTAGTGGAGCTTACGGGGCTCGAACCCGTGACCTCTTGCATGCGAAGCAAGCGCTCTCCCAACTGAGCTACGTCCACGAAATGGAGCGGAAGACGGGATTCGAACCCGCGACCCCCACTTTGGGAAAGTGGTATTCTACCGCTGAACTACTTCCGCACATAATTCCTTATAACTATCCCCATCAATTACTCTAATTATATTATAAATAACCCTTTATATGCAAAATAGATATTTGAGTGGATTATAATCCGATTTTCGGATGAAATCTATCAAAAACACAAACCAAGCTTCCCATTTTGGGTTCGTTCGGTTTGTGTTTAGTAAAAAGAATAATTTTGACTTGCGAATTTGTTGTAAATTAACTCCATATAAATTTATTTTGCGAACATCTCTTTATTTTCATATACCATTTCCCCATCAATTAATGTTGCAAGCACTGTTATATCCTTAATTTTCTTTGGGTCAATATCTGTTGGATCCGCTTCTAATACAGCAAAGTCAGCCCGCTTGCCTATTTCTATACTACCAGTATTTTTTTCATCGAAAATTAATTCAGCACCATAAATCGTCATTGATTTTAAGGCGGTGATGACATCAATCTGTTGTTCAGGGCCAAGGGTTTCTCCTTCTCTTGTCAAGCGATTGACAGCGGCCCATACAGAGAATAAAGGCGATATTGGGGTTACTGGACAATCTGAATGTAAAGTAAACAGTAAGTCTCGTTCAACGACATCACGCAATGGACTGATTCTTCTTGCCCGTTCCGGCCCCAAAAACAGCCGTTGATGCCGATCTCCCCAATAGTATACATGATTGATAAAAGCAGAACCACAAACACCCAAATTTTTCATCGTATCTAAGTCTTCCGGCGTAGCTGTTTGGATATGTTCAATGCGATGACGATGATCGTCTCGTGGAACATTATTCAAAGCATTACTGTACCCTTCCAGGATGGAACCAATGGCCCTGTCCCCATTTCCATGAATAGCAATTCGAAATCCTCGTTTGTGTAAGTCTATTATCTCTCTATTAAATACTTGTTGCTCATGGAATAATTCACCCACTTTGTCTGGTTCATTATAATAGGGCTTTCTCAAAGCTCCAGTCAGACCTTGAATTGAACCATCTTGAAATAGCTTTGCACTGTCTAAACGGGCTTTACCATTAGATCTCGATCGAATTTCGGCGTCAAGTTGATGTGCGGTGTAACCGGCAAACATATTGTTTTCTTGTAAAAGCGTATGCATAATCATGAGTTGTGTACGCATTGGATTGACACCTTGTGCCGCTGCTTTAAGATGGACCTCCAATTCACTCTCTCCAAGATGCATCCCAACAGCGGCATCCGTATTCGTCGTAATTCCTTGGGCCAAATAATCTTGTGCGCCGTCTCCTAGGAGCGTCATCATTTTTTCAGTTGTCGGTTTTGGAATGACCGCTTGAATGGGAGCCATTGCCGGATGCTCATATAGGACCCCATTTAGACGTCCGTCATTTCCGCGTCCGAAATGTCCTCCTTGTGGATCCGAGTTGTCATCTTCAATTCCTGCCAAATCCATTGCCACTGAATTCGCAACAGCTAAATGAGCAGATATGTGGCTAACAAACACAGGATGATCGGGTGCTATCTTATCTAACTCCTCTCTTGTAGGGTGGCGTTGTTCTTCTAGAAGCGTATCATCATAACCATAACCTTGAACCCATTGTCCTTTAGGAGTATTATCAGCCTTTGTGCGAATACGTTCTAAAATGTCACTGATGTTCTTATTCGGTGGGGTACTACAATTCGCTTGATTCCGAAGTTGAGAATACATTAGTATATGATTATGTGTATCAATAAATCCTGGTAATAGTGTTGCTCCTTTTAAATCAATCATCTCTGTTTTTTGGGTTAAATTAATTTCATCCCGACTAGGCTTCCTTTCAGTCCATATTCTGCTAATAGATCCATTTGTTACAGCTACGGAACCTGCCTTTCGATTTTCACCATCGAGCGTTAAAATATTGGCATTAGTTATTAGTAAATCTATTTCCTTCATTTTTGGAACCTCTCCTTATACTGTGAAAATTGAGCATTTTAAAATATTTCTTCACACTTCAACATTCTTATCATCTGGAGGTGGCACAATCGTTTCATCATCTCTACCCCTTGCTGAATTCAGGTCTTCCCAATAGACAGCCCGCACCTGTTCAGTTTTGGAATGTTGAGTTAATAAACTGATTACAACGAGACTAAGTAAGGAAACTAAAAAACCGAATATCGTGTGATTGAGGTTAATGCCAAGGTATGGCCAACTTATTGTTGCGATACAAGCTAAAATCATACTTGATAAAACACCGATTTTTGTTACTCTCCTCCAAAACATGACAGCCAAAAAGGGAAGCACTAATATCGTAGCAGATAATCTTAACGCTCCTTGGTACAAGGTAATTATATCGGTGATATTGTAGGCTATAATTACGGCAAGTACAGATATGATCACAACGGTTAATCGGGACATGAACATTAGATTCTTTTCACCCGCTTTGGGGTTAATGATGCGTTGGTAAATATCTCTCGTTAGATTGGAACTACCTTGAAGAATAAAGGAATCAGCACCAGTCATTAGTGCGGAGAGCAAACCTACTAATACTATTCCTCCAATAACCGGTGGTAACATGTCAGTAGTGACATAAGAGAATACCAAATCCGGATCTATGTCCTCTGGGACATAATGCTTTGCAGCAAGACCTATAGAATAAGGTAAGACCGAAATAACCATTACAATAAGTAATCCTGTAAGCCCTGCCCCTTTAGCAATTTTTTCGGTTCTGGAAGCAAAAATTCGCTGCCATGTCGACTGCCAAATTAAATAAAAAGGACCAACAGATAATGCAAAAAGTAAAACATCACCCAAACCATTGGGCCCTAACGGAGACAAGTACTCAGTCGGTGTATTTGAAAGAATGTCTCCAAAACCACCTCCATAAACAATACTTGTAATGAACAATATGATAATGCCGCAGATTAAAACAACCGATTGAATGGCATCAGTGATAATGGTTGCCGGCAGCCCTCCCAAAATGGTGAATCCTAAGATGATGATGAAAGATAGAAATATGCCTGTTCCCATTTCCATTCCGAAAGCCAATTGAAAAACAGTTGTCATGCCAATCATCTGTAATGCAGTCGTTGGAACAGAATATATGATGGCAGACAAAATCGATGGCAGCAGACCTGATCTTCCTCCAAATCGTTCATTAAATAAGTCAGCAATCGTATACAGCTTCTGTCTTCTCAATGGTTTAGCTAAAAATAAAACCAACAACAGACCGAATATAGAGGCTGGAAAAGCAAATTTAAAAAATCCTGAAAGGCCTACATTAAATCCCATTCCAACCCAACCAATAAATACGGCTGCGCCACAATTGGTACTAATGATTGTGCCAACGATAGGCCAAAATCCCACATTCCAACCGGCAATGAGATAGGAATCAGAGGTCTTGATTTTGGTGAAAAAGTAAAATCCCATTGAGAACATGAAAATAAAGTAAATTAGCGTGTACGTTAAATACCAACCCACTTTTTTATCCCCCCTCAGGAATTGATACTGACGTCAGTACCAGTTTCTCACTTAAAACTAACACAATATTTCTCTATTTTCAATAAATTTTTAAAAATCAATTTAGTCAAAATTATCTTGATTGCTGATTTTTATTATTGAGGTGATGATGAAAAAAGCTGTAAATGCTTGTGATATCAGCATTTACAGCTTTTTTACTAGTGGAGGCTACGGGGCTCGAACCCGTGACCTCTTGCATGCGAAGCAAGCGCATTTCCAATTGAGCTAACGCCCCATCCTCAATCTGCTTCATTAATCATGTTCATTCCATTCTTCTTTCAACATACTGTAGATGATAAAATCATAAAATACGCCGTCAATTCTCTCAGCCTGTCGTAGACGTCCTTCCACGGTAAAATTCAGCCGTTCGGGAACAGCACGGCTTTTGGTATTGTCTTCAACGGCCTTGATTGCGATTCGATTTAATTGAAGTTCCTGAAACGCAAATTTGATCAGGCCTCTCACTGATCGGGTAATAAATCCTTGTCCTTGATGCCTCTCACCAATCCAATAGCCGATTTCGGCACTCTTCGTTCGCCAATCAATACTGGATAAACCCATGAGTCCAACGAGTTGCCCCTTATACAAAATGCCACATTGAAAGCCTTTTCCTTCAGTGAAGGATTGTAAAGATTTTTCAATAAAGGCTTTCGTATCTTCAGGTGTTTTCGTATCATCAACAAAAAATAAATAACGCCGCAAATGTTCCCTGGACTCATCCAGCAATCTAAAAACGTCGTCAGCGTGCCTCGTTTCTAACAACATTAATTGTAGCGTTCTATCAATATGTAATGTGAACATAACATCAACTCCTAGTAATTGATCGCTTGAACGTTCTTATTAAATTATTCAATATTTCTACATCGACATTTCAATCTCCTCTTTATGGCTGATAAAAAAGCGCAAACGCCCTCCACAGATGACTTTCCGCTTTGTTGTATCCAAACATAAGGTATAAATATAACCTATGACAGTACTTGGAAAGGTGGCCAAAAATGTCTTTTGATCGATACTATGACCTGTGTAATGAAAATATGGGGCAAGCGGTAGAGATAACTTGTCATGATGGGACGATTCGACGTGGTATTATAGAACGAGTGGACGAGAGATGTCTCTATTTAGGTGAGTTTCCCTCCGGTGGCTGTGATAACGACAGTCAGGGCTACGGTATGTTTGCATGGGGCTATGGTGCGGGTGGCTATGGAGGTTATGGTTACGGTGCTGGACCGATTGCATGGGCTTCAATTTGGGCGCTCGCTTTATTACCCTTCTTCTTTTGGTAAACCACTAAAACACCTGTCTAAGACAGGTGTTTTAACTATAATATGTTTCGAGAATTTGTTTAACATAATTTTGTGTTTCGGAAAAAGGAGGTACACCGTTATATTTCTCAACATTGCCTGGCCCCGCATTATAAGCTGCTAAAGCAAGCACTTTATTACCATTAAACCGGTCAAGCATTTGTTTAAGGTATTTCGTACCTCCATTAATGTTCTGCTCCGGATCAAGACGATTAGTGACGCCCAGAGACTGTGCGGTTGCCGGCATTAATTGCATCAAACCTGCGGCGCCTGCCTTACTTTGGCTCAATGGATTAAATCCACTTTCCTGTTGGACGACCGAACGAATCAACTGTTCATTCACACCGTATTGAGCAGACGCTTTTCGTATGATGTTGTCATATTCACTATTTGATCCATTAGTTTCGGGCACAGATCGGGTTTGAAATGGTATAAGTGAACGATCGAATGGCTCTGATATTGTAGGCTTGTTTTCGTTTGATGACTGCTTGATGGTTAGATATGAACGTAAAATATTAGCGAACAAACCGCTTGTCGGCGTTGAAGTTGGTGTTTGACTGTATCCGGATGTCGAGCTTAAACGATGGATCGCACGCGCCATCATCATTTCTCTGATACTAGAAATATTCATGCCTGTCATCCTCTTATTTCATTTCTTTTAAATTCCCCCTTTATTCTATCACAATTCCATGGATAGAAAAGACATTCCGTCGATTTTTTAATTATTGACTTTTATAGGTTTAGGGTTGGCTAACATTAGCCATGCTGTATATGATTAAAATTGTTAAGGATTAATATGACGAAGATCTGAAGTTTGCCCCATGCGTTTCAGGATTCTGTCTTAATCAACAATCATTAAATTGTTATGTTAGTTGATCCAATCATATTTCATATGATAGACAAAATGATCAATGGCTTCGTGGTGGTTCGCCTGAAACCGCTGATTTATGTGCTTTTTAGATTGAAATGATGGTTTTCGATCTTTTTTGATTGCATCATAAGATATGTTAACCGGTCGGTGTCGGCGTTGCAAACTGGCTCCCTCCTATGCATCTGCAAGTTTTATACATATCTATGTTGTCACCGTATCATTATTACTGTAATATTAACTAATTAAAGCATTATCCCCCTATTATGGGCATTCATAACGAATTATATCAATAAGAGGTCTACCCTCTTCGCTAAGCATTACCTATCACTTTACGATGTAGAAAAGAATGTCGGCTAAATCTACAACATAGTCAAAATAATTTTAGTTAGATGGAGGGCAACTCAAGTATGAGAAAATTCATGGCCCTGGTTGTCGCCCTTGTAGTTGTTATTCCTTTAGTATTTTCTAAACCAGTTGATGCTGATACAGATGGGCATCAAAGGACGTTTCATCAACCGGAATGGTTTCAACAATTCAGCGAAACTTTTAATATTGAATGGCAACAGATGAGGAATCGCTTTCAGTCAGAACAGGATCAAAAACCACAACAATCAACAAAAACTAAGAAACCTGGTGAGGATAAGAAGGAAAAAAAACCGGATTCATCCGATTCCGCGATTAAACCTTTTGAAAAACAAGTTGTGAAATTAACGAACAAAGAGCGGACCAAACGTGGTTTGAATCCGTTGAAAATCGATAAAAAACTTTCAAAAATGGCCAGAAAAAAATCAGAAGATATGCGCGATAGCGGTTATTTTGATCATAAATCACCAAACTATGGATCCCCTTTTGACATGATGAAACAATTTGATATTCACTTTACTGCTGCTGGTGAAAACATCGCTGCCGGACAAAAAACGCCTGAACAGGTTGTTGAAGCTTGGATGCATAGTGAAGGTCACCGTAAGAATATACTTAATGACAGTTTTACACATATTGGACTTGGCTATGTAGAAGGCGGAAAGTACGGAACCTATTGGTCCCAAGAATTTACCAGAAAATAAGCAATCATTTATTTAAGACTGACACCGTCTCCTGGTGTTGGTCTTTTTTTTGTTAAATGAGCGTAAAATATGTATGAAAGCCGTAGGCAATTAAAGCGCTTTCTGATAGTCTGAAAGATGCAGGTCAAAGGGATTGGGGGCATGCACATGTCGATGAATCGAAAAGAAGTATGGAGCTGGATGTTCTATGATTTCGGTAACTCAGCATTTGCCACAACCATTATGGTTGCTGTATTGCCGGTGTTCTATAAAACAGTGGCTGCTAAAAACTTGGAAGAAGGTCTTGCCCTGTCTTACTGGGGCTACACGCAGTCAGCCGCATTATTTATTGTAGCTGTTCTCGCTCCATTCCTAGGTGCGATCGCGGACTATTCTGGTTCAAAGAAAAAAATGTTATTAAGTCTTGCTTTTATGGGAATTTTGGCGAGTTGCGCTCTTGCATTAGTCAGTGAAGGTAACTATATCATGGCGTCTCTCCTTACAATTGTAGGTACGGTCGGCTTTTCAGGCGCCAATGTTTTCTATGATGCATTTTTACCGGAAATTGCTCCCAAAGATAAAATCGATCAAATCTCCAGTAAAGGATTTGGTTTCGGTTATGTTGGCGGTGGTATTCTATTGGTTATAAATATGCTAATGATTTCGAAATGGGATCTATTTTTCTCAAGCAAAACGGCAGCGACGCAAGTTACTTTTATAACTGTGGGGCTTTGGTGGCTCGTCTTTACGCTACCTTTGCTTCGAAATGTCAAAGAACGTAAGCCGGCAATGGAAACGTATCCAGGCAATATTGTCCTCATTGGTCTTGGGCGCATTCGTCATACGTTTCGCGATATACGTAAATATAAAATTTTGCTAACTTTCCTAATTGCTTACTGGCTGTATAATGACGGTATCTCTACCATTATGAAAATGGCTACCATTTACGGTAGCAGCATTGGCATCGGGACTAATGATTTAATTTTAGCGCTTGTCATCACGCAATTTATCGGTATTCCGTGCACGTTCTTTATCGGATGGATTGCGGGTAAAATCGGCCCTAAACAAACGTTAACGATGATTTTGGTTGTCTATACCTTTATCGTCTGTTTCGGGTATTTTATGACCACCGCCCTCCATTTCTATCTACTCGCTGCGGTCGTTGGTCTTGTTCAAGGTGGTGCCCAAGCTTTAAGTCGGTCTATATTTAGCAGTATGATTCCGGCTAACAAACACGCTGAGTTTTTTGGGTTTTATAATATTTCCGGAAAATTAGCAGCCATTGTTGGTCCCTTCGTCTTTGCTTTGACGAACCAACTCTTTCATTCCGAACGGATTGGCATTCTCTCATTAATCCTCTTTTTCGTGATGGGTATGTTTCTACTTAGCCGTATCGATATTGATAAAGGCAGAAGAGATGTTGAAGAAGCTTTATAACTAAGAGAAGCCTATCATCTATTATTATGAATCTTTATAAAAAAACCTCACGGAAATGGACCGTGAGGTGGACTCGTGTTTGCAGATTTACCTAGTAATAGTAAGGATAAGGGTAAGGACGGAAGGCAAAGATGTTACCTAAAGCGACGCCTGTTAATGCTCCGGCAAAACCACCGAAAAAGGAACCACCGCCGCCATAGCCCCAGGCAAACATTCCGGGGCCATCGAAGCCAGCACCGCCACCGACATCACCCATTCTCCTTATAAATACCGTCTCCCTTTCAACGGAATGAACAATGCCTCGGTGAATCATACCGTCATGGCACTCGATTTCCACCGGTTTATTGATATGCTGACAAGCTTGATGATAGATATGCTCAAAAGGCATGCACCCACGCTCCTTTGGGACAAGATTCAGTCAATCAATGCAAAGCCTTACTCACATCCTATGATGGTCAGTTACTTTCCGTATGGGGCAAACGAACAGGGCGAATACATATTTTTAACATATTTGACAAGCTGATTATCATATACCGTTATAAGAAAGGGGCACTTCGCCCGCTTCGCTAATTACTACCCTATCATTTGAGCGGGGAAGGAAGGTCGACGTAGTAAAATTAATTAAATAAGGGAGTGTTTGATGTGAACCAAACGAGTTATATCGAAACGACTTTATTTGAACATCGATTTTGGTTACAAATTCTTGGTGACCATGCGCGGTTTATTCATTCATCCTTAAGCCCAAATGAGAATCAGTATATTAGCACAGCCCAGGGTTACATTCAGATTTTTGATCAATTACTTACGAGGAGTCGACAAACGGGTTTATCAGATGATGAAATTGTATCTCTGACCCAATCGGCGGACCAGTATGCTAGGAGAATCCGCGCTTTTAAGCTTAAAATCCTGTCGGATCACTTATACGCTGATGTTAATATTCACCTTTCGCCTACCTTCATCAATCATATGGTCAATGAAGTTGAAGAGTACATTAGGGTGTTAAAATATCTAATGAAAGGTGAGATACCACAGGTGCCACATGAAATTCACCATCACATGTTATGGCTGCAAGATGCTTATGGTCATTCAGGAGCTATCAATGACCAATTAGACGGTACGGAATATACGCTTAAAGAAAAAACGCAGTCATTTACGAAGACCTTTCAACATTTCTATCTTAAAGCTGTTGAGATGGCCGGTTATTTACGCACTCATGTCAATGAATTCCCAGCTTTACAACGGTTTAACCAGCAGGCCAATACAGAAATGGCGATATTCAAAGATTTTCTCCGTGAATTAGAAGAAATGGAATTAAAAGGTGAAGTTCTTGACGTCTTAACACCGCTTATGGCTGATCATATGGCGCGGGAAGAATGTTATTATCTAATCAAGTTAGCGGAATCGCAAGAACAGCCATTACCCAATTGCGATCCCACTCAACCGAGAACCCATTCTGGATAACAGCCGCGTTTACATTTGCTCAGGTGCCTCAATACCGAGTAATACCCATCCATCAGCTAAAACAATTCTTACAACATTAACGACAGCTAACTTCAACAATTGATCATCAGAAGTTTGATCCCGTGGTACCACTTAATTGATCCTTCCTTGGAATGACTTCATTGCTACTCTCTTTGTCGTCGATATTAAACGTATGGATTGAATGTGCATATAGTCTACGCCATAAAAAGATGCTGTCAAGTGATTTTATTTTAAGAAAATGTTTGAAACAACAAAAAGAAATTCAAAGCAATAATTAATACCGAGATACTCCAAGAGACGATCGTTGTTATACGGTGGTTAACAAGTGAGCCCATTAACTTTCGGTTACTTGTTAACATAACTAGTGGAATGAGCGCAAACGGAATACCAAATGATAAAATCACCTGACTGAGTACAAGGGCATGGCTGGCATTAACACCCATGATAATAATAACCATAGGTGGGATCATGGTAATAAGTCGTCTAACATAAATCGGAATCCGGCGTTTAATATATCCCTGCATAATCACGTCGCCAGACATCGTTCCCACTGATGAGCTAGATAAACCAGCAGCAAGTAAGCCAATCCCAAACAACATAGCTGACAACGAGCCAATCATCGATTGGAATTGATGAAATGCTATTTCCAAGTCTTCTACATTTAGTCCGTTTGTAAAGAATAAACTCGCTGCAATAATAAGCATACTGGCATTAATCGCTCCAGCAATAACCATGGCAATCCAAATATCAACGAGCTCAAATCGAAATATTTTTCGCCGTTCTTGATCGGTCTTTCCCGTCACCCGACGTTGTGTTAATGAGGAATGCAAATAGATCGCGTGAGGCATGACAGTCGCTCCAAGTATCCCTGCAGCCAACATGATGCTATCTACGCCTTCAAACTTTGGTGTGAACAATCCCGCCAACAAAGGCGTCATTTCAGGCTTGGCAAAAAACACTTGAATCCCAAATGCCAACACCACAACAAAAATAAATCCAGTAATTGTTGCTTCCAAAGGTCGAAATCCTCGACGCTGCATTTCTAAAATGGCAAATGAGCCAACCGCTGCGATAAGTGCAGACGGAAGCATTGGTAGACCAAAAATTAAATAAAGGCCTAATGCCGCACCGATAAATTCAGCCAAATCGGTAGCCATAATAACAATTTCTCCTTGAATCCATAGAAGAATGGACACCCATTTTGGAAAGCGATCACGAGAGGCCTCAGGAAGGTTTCGGCCTGTCGAAATTCCCAACTTTGCTGATAAAGATTGGATCAAAATCGCCATTAGATTAGAAACAGCTATGACCCATAAGAGTAAATATCCATACTTGGAACCAGCGGCAATATTTGTTGCAAAATTTCCGGGGTCGATATAAGCAACCGCTGCAATAAATGCAGGACCAAGAAATGGAGTAATTTGTTTTAAACCTTTTGTTTTGCCTTCTAGTGCTGCTTTCGCTAGGTCTGATGTTTTGCTTTTAGAATAAACTTGATTTTTATCGACAACTTCCGTTTTCATACTAAGTACACCCCCCAAATTATTTCGTTGCGGACAATATGTTTCCCTAAGGAAACTTTTGTTCTTTATAGAAATATGATATGTTTTAATTAAAAAAATGTCAAGGTTTTGATCCATCGCTTCATCTGAAAACTTGGGAGGAATTGACGTGTCGACTGCTACGCCGACTATGGAAGATTATATAGAATCCATTTATTTATTGGTCCAACAAAAAGGCTATGCGCGAGTTTCGGATATCTCTGACGTTCTTCGCATCCAGCGCCCTGCTGTATCAAAAATGATTCAAAGATTGGATCAAGAAAAATATTTAATTTACGAGAAATATCGTGGAATCGTATTGACGAAAAAAGGAGAAAAATTTGGTAAGAGACTTTTACATCGCCACAAATTACTTGAGCGATTTTTAGAAACGATTGGCGTTCATTCAGAAAACATATACAGTGATGTCGAAGGTATTGAACACCATTTAAGCTGGGATGCGATTGACCGTATTGATGATCTTATCCAATTTTTTGAAGAAAAAGAAGATCGTATTAAGGAACTAAGGGATATCCAAGGTAAAAAGAATGAACATGATCATGATGGGGAAATTTCTTTCTAACCTTCAGAGACTATTTTACAAAAAAGCAAAAAACTCCGATCTCTTATCCAGAAATCGGAGTTTTTATCAACTATACAGCTGATGATGCTGTTATCATTGGTTGAAATTAGTTAGTCGCCAATGATTTCGGTAATGTCATCGTCACGGTTGTCCCCTTGTTAACCTTACTATCAATGTTAAATTGTCCATGATGATTTTCAATAATTTTCTTGCTCGTCATCAAGCCAAGACCCGTTCCCTTCTCTTTAGTACTATAAAAGGGTTCCCCGAGTTTCTTGAGTCGGTCTGGCGTAATGCCTGTACCGGTATCGATAAACCGCAGCATAACATAATGGTGATAATCATCAATGTAAATATTGATATTTCCACCATTTTCCATGGCTTCGATCGCATTTTTTATAACATTAATAAACACCTGTTTTAATTGGTCCGCTTCACATTCAACTTTTATTTCTTCGCTTGAAAACTGAGTTTGTATGGTGACATTATGCATGATGGCTTGTGGATTCATTAAAGTCACCGTTTTATTCATAATCTTAATTAAGTCCGTCACCTCAGTACTGGTTACCTGAGGTTTCGCCAAAATGAGCAAATCGTTAACGATTTCTTCAATCCGATCCAATTCCTGAAGCATCACATCCGCGTAGTTATGTTGTTTTAATAATTGAGCAAACCCTTTGACGGCAGTCAGCGGATTTCGAATTTCATGAGCAATACCAGCCGCTAGCTCTCCTACGACCGACAGTTTTTCTGTTTGTTGCAGCATTTCTTCGGTTTTTTTTCGATCTGAAATATCACGCAGGACGACTTGAATGGTTTCCCGCCCCTTGTATGATGTAGGAATCATTTTGATTTCGGTCTGCCGCATTTCGTGATCACTTCGACTGATGGTAATGTCCCGTAACTCTTGAATCGACTGTTGCTTAATCGTTTCATTGATAGCTGTTTCCAATTTCTCATGATCCTGTTTTTTCACGAATTCAAACATCGACCGACCGATCATTTCTCCTATCCGGGTAATGCCGAATAATTTCTTCCCGCTCCCATTAATAAAAATCCAACATCCGTCAAAGGTGACAACGCCAATCGTATCATGGGAATGTTCTACAAGGTCGCGGTATTTCTTTTGGTTCTCTTTTAATTGCTCTTCTGTTAATTTTAAATCGGTCACATCACGCGTTAAACAAAAATATTGTTCATGATCTTGACTCTCCAAATATTCGTAATGGCAAAACGTTGTCTCCACCCATATGTAGTCACCTTCTTGACGTTTCATCCTATAAACAACCTTGTCCGTATCATGAGTTTTCACAGCAAAGGCTTGTTCAACCTTGAGTCGGTCGTTCGGATGAACAAAATCAAATAAGGAATGATTCAAAAGTTCCTGGGATGTAAATCCTAATAAACGTTTGCAAGATGGTGAGACGTATATAATCGAACTGTCTGCGATTGAAATCCGGGATATCATATCCGAAAAACAATTGGTAAAGGCGACAAAATTCTTGATATCGTTATTATCTTGTGAGTTAGATGGCCTAAACACAGTACTTCATCCTCCAATGGTTTCTAAAAAACGTTCTCTATATAATTTAACATAACTAGGTATTATAAAGGTGTATGTTAATATGGAATTAATCGTTTTGTAGTAATTATAGGAGGTCATGATTCAATGAACAACGATTTCTTGCAAGAATTGCTCACCACCCCTTCCCCTTCCTCACAGGAAATGGATATCCAGAGGAAATGGATCGATTACGTTCGGCCTTATGCAGATAAAATTGACACGGACACAGCCGGAAATGCGATTGGAATCGTCAATCCCGATGCTGATTTTAAAGTGTTACTGGCCGGTCACTGTGACGAAATTGGCCTAGTTATTAAGAAAATTGACGACCGTGGTTTTCTGCGCATGGATAAAATGGGCGGCATTAGTCCCAAACCCGCGATTGGCATGAAAGTTGACGTCCTTGGCTACGGTGGAACAATCACCGGGGTCATAGGCGCTAACGCTGAACATCACGGCGGAGCCAAAGATGATTTAAGTTTTGATGACCTATACATCGATTGCGGTGCAAAAAGTAAAGAAGAGTTGGAAGAATACGTCACGATCGGTGATTTAGCTGTTTACAAGCGTGATCCGGAATGGCTTATGAACAACCGATTAAGTGGCCGTGGGTTGGATAATCGCACTGGTGCTTTTATCGTTGCTGAAGTCTTAAGACGCCTTGGTGAACGACGGCCAAAGGTCGGAGTCTATTCTGTAAGCACAGTCAACGAAGAAACCAACATGGGTGGTGCTCATTTTGCCAGCGCGGGAATCAATCCTACGATGGCAATTGCCTGCGATGTCACCTTTGCTACGGATTACCCCGGTGTCAATACGGACAAGCATGGTGATCTTCGGCTGGATGATGGGCCCGTTTTAGCTAAAGGGGCGCCCATCAATATTAAAATAAACCAATTACTACAGACAACAGCGGCCAAGTTGAATATGAACGTTCAATATGAGCTCACTTCAAGAAATACAGGTACAGATGCTGATCGTATGCGGCTTGCCGCTAGCGGCATCCCTGTAAGTTTAGTGTCATTGCCGCTGCGGTACATGCACTCTCCTGTGGAAACCGTTAGTCTCAAGGACATTGAAGAAGACATTGAACTTTTAACAGAGATGATCCTCTCGCTCGATGGTACCGAATCATTAAAGCCTTTAGATTAAACAAGCGCCCCCAGCTCTATCACTGGGGGCGAAATTTTCGTAACTATTCAAGAAAGGCTTTCAATTTTGGATACAACCGTTCAGCATCGCGATAACCCATATCATGCAAATGTTGTAATTTTTCTTTGCTGCGTTCAATCCGACTGACCTCTAAAGGTTCGGAAGGTTGAATCACAAATGTATCTGGGCTTTGTGCTATCTCATCCAGTGTCTGATTATAATTATGATGCCGGTTCATAATCGCTTTTTTTAATCCCGGATAGGACTTGTAGGTCCATTTTAACAAACTGTTTAACCGGGGTTTGGTTTTTCGGTAACCTTCATTCTTTGTCAGGATAACCACATTTTTCTCTTGACCATCGTGAATCGACTTTTTAAGCGGAATTGGGTCACTGATGCCGCCGTCCAGTAAATCATAGTTGCCAAGCTGAACAATGGGTGCCATATACGGAATTGAACTTGATGCCTTCAAGGCTGTCAGAATCTCACCATTTGAATGAAAATGATCAAAATAGACAGAGTTCCCTGTGTGACAGTCTGTTGTACCAATAACAAACGTTTCTGTACGCTGAAAGAAGGTGTCATAATCAAACGGTTCATGCTGATTCGGGATCGCATCAAAAATAAGATCCATACCGAATAGTTGCTTCTTGAACAGCCAATTTTTAAATGAAATATAGTCGGGATGATCAGCATAATCAATATTAACAATCTTATTTCTTCCGGGTTGTCGTGATACATAGGACGCTGCCATGCAGGCACCTGCGGAGACGCCAATGACATAAGGAAAGTAAAGATTATTTTCCATAAAAAATTCGAGGACACCAGCGGAATAAATCCCGCGCATTCCCCCGCCTTCAAGTACCAATCCAGTTTGCTGCATATCGATTGCCTCCATGAACGGTTTTACGCTTGTACATTCTAAGCAAAATCTAGTATAATCAATAACCGTGTTATCAGCAGAGTTCGAGACCCTCCTCTGCTTTAGCAAAAAAACTACGGGAGTTGATGATATGTCAAAAAAATGGGCAACCTTATTAGATGATGGCAACCCCATTAAATTAATGAGCTTAGTTATGATGTTCATGGTGTTCATTATGACCGCTAACATTGCTGCGGTTAAGATGTTTCATATTGGTGCTTTCACCATGACCGCCGGAATTATCATGTATCCTGTCACATCCTTAATCCTCGATAGTATAACAGAAATTTGGGGCCGGCGTCTTGCACAAAGGGTTGTGTGGATTGGGCTTGCCGGTAACGTATTGATGTTAATCCTATTCCAATTCGCTATTCATTTGCCACCTGCAGAAACATGGGCGAAACAGGATGCTTTTGCTGGCATCTTAGGTAGTGTTCCACGAACGGTAGCGGCGTCATTATCCGCTTATATTCTTTCACAGACGTTCGATGTTCGTTTATTTGCGAATATAAAAAAGCAAACGAAGGGTAAAATGTTATGGCTCAGAAGTTGGGGGAGTACAGCTGTCAGCCAGCTGATTGATACGTCAGTGTTTATGTTCGTCGCGTTCTTAGGTGTGATGCCCGTCGGCACAATTCTAACAGCGATTTTCTCGGAATATACCATTAAATTTAGTTATGCCGTTATCGGCACGCCCATTGTCTATCTTGTCGTTAAATGGGCCAAACGATAAGGAGGTCATTCTATGACTCGTCAAAACAATTCGATCAGTGATATCACTCACCTTGGCAATCAAGGAACTGAATATACATTTGATTATAATCCAAACTTACTCGAGACGTTTGAGAATCAAAACCAGCATCGTGACTATTTTGTTAAGTTTAATTTCCCTGAATTCACAACTCTGTGTCCAATCACTCATCAACCGGATTTTGCGACGCTCTATATTAGTTATGTGCCGGAGATTAACATGGTTGAAAGTAAGTCACTGAAACTATATTTATTTAGCTTTCGCAATCACGGTGATTTTCATGAAGACTGCATTAATACGATTGCCGATGACTTGATTAAGCTTATGGATCCGAAATACTTGGAGGTTTGGGGAAAATTCACACCTCGAGGTGGTATTAGCATTGATCCCTATGTCAATTACGGAAAAAAAGGGACGAAGTGGGAAACCATTGCCGCTGATCGCCTCGCGCAACATGATATGTATCCAGAAAAAATTGATAATCGATAAAAAGAAAATGCTTGGGTGATCTTCCCAAGCGTTTTTAATATTCAAGCGTTTGACTTCTAAAGGTAGACACTATATTGAATGATTATCCCCTCGCTTTTCTTAGCTACTAAGACATTGATTGAGCTTGCCTACAAATCCTTCAAAATGACCGTCCTGTTCAAGTGTATTGTAATGAACTTGGTCCATATACTTCTTTGCCTTTTGTAAAGACAGCATACCTTGTCGCATATGCTGCGAATATTTAGAAGAAGCTTCATTGATTTCAGGTGTTTGGCTAAAAAGTGTTGTTTGTTCCAAACAATCGTGATCAAAATGGAACACACGATCTTTTGGATTCACGGGTTCAATGGAATGAGGAGGAACGCTGTCAACCACCGCTGCCTCTAATTCCGGTATCAGTAACACATCAATATCATCGGGATAAAGCGGACAATAAAGTTTACTGACGACATAGCCTTGTTCGGTGGCTGACTGAGCGATCCGTGCTAAAATATGGGATTTTGTTGGGTTGGATACACCTTTTAATATCAACTGTTTATGGATATATTTCAGTGCATTAAAATTTGCAAACACGGGACCTTTTGACGAATGGGAACCGTAATAGGCATTCGGTAACTCCCGGTGACCTTCATGGATGTGATTGGATGAAAACAGGTATTGATGGATGTCATCACACCATTGCTTAACACATGTCTTTCGAACACTCTGATTGTGAATCGAACGGACAATATTAAGGTGTTCCTTCCCAAACTGAAATTGGTCTTGAGCATGTTGTATGGCTTGATCCATCCCCTTGTTTGTTAAAGCAGCTCCTTTAAAGGAGTCTCTTAATTCAATATATTCATACGGCCCAAACACAAAATTAGATAAGTATGTTATAACATGCTTATTAACAAACATTAGATGATGGGGGTAAATGATAAAACCATCGATAAACGAATCATCAACCGTGTTCAAAAAGTAATCAATGGATTCTGGGGGATCATTCAATTGAGCAACCCATCGATCAATATCCGTTGATTTCATAATCAAGTCAGGTTGGAAGACATAGATCCTTGACATGCGGTTAACGACCGTCGTCGATATTAACAACTTATTTGGCTCAAGTAGACTTCTTACAAACATATGATTCCGTTCCATCTAAGACCCTCCCCGGGTAACTCTGGAGCAGATTTCTGTTTATAATATATGCCCAAAGGTCATCATACGTTTATATAAAAATGAATTGAACCGCGGGCTTCTCTCCGCGGCTAAATCAGGTCGATGACTTTATAATGTTTTATGTGTGCCATCACAAAAAGGTTGTTGGTCGGAACAACCGCAGCGGCACAAGGCCACCCGAGTTTCCTTGGATAAGAATTGGCCGTCGTTATCAACAACTTGAACATGTCCATGAACAAATAGTGGTCCATTGTCGACCGCACGGATCGTTGTTAATTCAGGAGATACCTCTCCAGGTCCTCCGTCATGACGCTCGTATTGCAACGCTCCTGTTGGGCACATCTCAACCGTTTGTATGACATCCTCAACGTCAGCTCGCTCTAAATTAATCCACGGCTTCTTCTCGGGGTTAAAAGCATTCGGCAAATGCTTGACACAATATCCCAAATGGTTACACCGATTAGGGTCAAAGGTCACCGTTACATCACTTGAATGATAGTTATGTTTTTCTGTAGTGATCACAACCACCTCTTTTCCCTTGTAAACTCCCCATTATTCCCATCAAACATGTAAACAGCCAAAAAAAAATCTCCATGCTTTATGGAGACTGATCAGACCATCGAACAACCGGAATGACAAGCATTGAAATCAATGCTAAAGGAAACCAGAAAAAAGTGATGCTTATGAGACTTACCCACTTGAATCCTTCGCTAGAAGCAGTATATGTTGCCGTTTTCAACAGCATAAGACTGTAGATAACACCAATACAGATATATATTAACAATAGTGAAAGAAATGACGCACTCATACGCTTCACTCCAGCTTTTAGTGCTTTTGCTTTAATCTATGCAGGATGATGGCTGGGGGTGAAACGCAGATGGGCAATCAAGGGAATTGATGCAGTTCTTAAACACAGTCAGTGAACACGTACGTTCCGTACAGTCATTCATAAAAAAAATTAAGTGTGGAGCTCATATGCTCCACACCATAAAAAATTATTAGATTCGATCGTAGGTTAAATAGTAATAATCATAAGGGTTCTTGTCGTTCTTCTCCCCTTTTTCTCTTGCGACCTGCCTCCACTGATCGTGATCGATCTCAGGGAAGTAGGTGTCCCCGGAAAACACCTCATCGATGAACGTCACATATAATCGATCGGCAGAAGCGAACATCACTTTAAAAATCTCTGCTCCGCCGATGACAAACACTTCGTCGTTTTGTTCGTCAATGGCTTTTATAGCTTCCAAGGAATGAACAACTTGACATCCCGCTGCCTCGTAGCTTTCATTTCTCGTTAAAATAACGTTCTCCCGCCCTGGTAAAGGTTTTCCAATCGACTCATGAGTTTTCCTTCCCATAATAATCGGGTGTCCCATGGTCACACGTTTAAAAAACGCTAAGTCAGCGGGCAGGCGCCACGGGAGTTGGTTGTCTTGACCGATGACACGATTCTGATCCATCGCGACGATAAATGAAATCATATTCAAACGCTTCCCCTTTCCTTTTCCCAACTAGACAGCAATCGGTGCTTTAATGCCTGGATGTGGATCGTAACCTTGAATGCTGATATCGTTAATCTCAACATCAAATATCGAATCAATATTTGAGTTCAAATGCAGTGATGGGAAATCATGGGGTTCGCGACTTAATTGCGTCTGAATCTGTTCGACATGATTCAAATAGATATGTGCATCACCTAACGTGTGAATGAATTCACCAACAGCCAGCCCGCATTCATGAGCGATGAGATGCGTTAATAATGCATAGCTGGCGATATTAAACGGAACGCCAAGGAAAATGTCACCGCTACGCTGATACAATTGACAGCTTAATTTTCCGTCGGCAACGTAGAATTGAAATAGGCTGTGGCATGGCGGAAGCGCCATGCCGGAAACGTCTCCTGGGTTGTAAGCGACAACTAAATGGCGGCGACTATCAGGTTTGTTTTTAATCGAATCAATCACATTTTTTAATTGATCGATGGTTTCGCCACGAGCGGTTTCCCACTCACGCCATTGTTTGCCGTAGACAGGTCCAAGTTCGCCGTATTCTTTCGCGAACGCGTCGTCATCCAAAATCCGTTGTTTAAACGTGTCCATCACTTGCTTGTATTGTTCTTTAAATGACTCATCTTCCTGACTGCGTCGGCCAAAGTCGGTCATATCAGGGCCTGTGTAATCAGCACTCTCAACCCATTGTTTAAATGCCCACTCATTCCAAATATTGTTATTATGTTGAAGCAAATAACGAATGTTCGTATCACCTTTAATAAACCACAGCAGTTCACTGGCGATCAAACGAAACGGCACTCGTTTTGTCGTTAACAGCGGGAATCCTTTGCTTAAGTCATACCGCATTTGGTAACCGAACACAGACAATGTCCCTGTCCCCGTCCGGTCCCTTTTTTCTGTGCCATTATTTAAGACATGCTGGCACATATCTAAGTAGGCATACTCCCCATGTTGCAATGTGTTCATCCTCCTCGTCAGTCAGTTAGTTGGAAAATAGTCCGATTCTAAATCATTAAGGTTATTAAGTGCTTTTTCGGACCATGTATCGTCCCGTCCACGTAATTTTTCTTTCTCTAGATCTAATGCCTCCCGAAGTGATGCACGATAATCGGGGACTTGTCCGTCAAATGGGACCAAAGATGCCAGCTGCACGACTGCCTTTTCATGATGGGCCAATGCTTTCCGTTGATGAAACAAGGGCACATTTACCTCATTGGGTTGGTGAAGGTCCCCTTGTGTCGGATGGCGTAATACAGCTAAAATCTCCACGATCCCCACTTTATCATTGCGTTCCTCAACAAACCGGGCTACGTATTCACCCGTTTTATATCTTGTCCGGACTGTGTTGCCCGGTACTATATCTGCCATATGAATGTCTTCCTCTCTCCATTATTTTAGTTTCGTTACAAAATCATTTGAAACCAGTATAGCAAATTCATTCAATGAATTTAAGATGATTCTGGAACATCTACGTGAGTCCATTACTAATATATAGGTGAAGAATATTCGGAGGTGTCATAAATGTCCATTATAGATGGCGAAGAATATATACGTCGAATCAATGCGTTAAATTCTAATATCTGGGTAGGTGGTGAGCAAGTCACAGGTCCTATATCTAAACACCCTGCCTTTAAAGGGCTTATGGAATCTCAGGCCAAATGGTTTGATCTCAGAAACCAACCTGATTTACAGGATCGGTTGACTTGGACGTCAGACACAACCGGGAATCAAATCGGAACCTCTTACATGCCGCCGAAAACGATAGACGATTTGAAAAAACGCCGGTTAGCGATTCAAACCCTGGCTCGTGAGTCATGCGGGTTGCTTGGACGGTCTCCCGATTACATGAATACGGCATTGATGACGTTTGGAACTTCCGCTGACATCTTACAGGATCAGAGCACCGCATGTATGAACAACATGCGGGACTATTATGAATATGCCCGCGAACATGATTTAACCATCACACACACATTCGTCGAACCCCAAGTGAACCGCTCGAGTTTTTATATGGAAGAATCCAAGAATATCGTGTCAGCCCGGATCATTGATGAAAATGACGAGGGTATCGTGATCCACGGAGCTAGGTTACTCGCCACTCAAGGAGCAACAACCGATGAAATCATGGTGTTTCCATCAGGAGCAAGACTTCCAAAGACCAATCTAATGAAACCAAAAGCCTATGCATTTGCGATTCCGAACGATACGCCTGGTTTGAAATTTATTTGCCGGGAGTCGTTCGATTACGGCAAATCTCATTTCGATCATCCGTTAGCGTCCCGATTTGAAGAAATGGATACCATCGTTATTTTTGATCATGTGACTGTACCATGGAACCGTGTCTTCATCCATGGTGACATTGATGTTAATAATAGACTTTATCATGACAGTTCTTATTTTCCTCACGTCACTCACCAAGTGGTCTGTAAAAATGTTGTGAAGCTGGAATTCATACTAGGTGTGGCCCAAGCCATGATTGATAGCATTCATGTCGGTGAATATCAACATATCCATGAAAAAGTTTCCGAAATCATTGTCGCCCTTGAAGCCATGAAGGGGTTTATTTATTCATCGGAAGCACAAGCTGAACTTAACTCATACGGTATTATGACGCCTAATATTAAACCGCTTAGAGCAGCTACAAAATATTTTCCGACTGTCTACCCGCGTATGAGAGATATTATTCAAAACATCGGGGCCAGCGGTTTGGTATCTATACCCGGAGAAGCCGATTTTAATCATGAGCAAATAAGCGATGACCTCAATCATTATTTGCAAACATCGGAAGACTCCGGTGAGGATAAAGTCCGTTTATTTCGACTTGCCTGGGATTTATCTATGAGTGCCTTTGGGTCGCGGCAATCCTTATACGAACGCTATTTCTTCGGAGACCCTGTCAAAACCGCAACCATCCTTTATCATAGCTATGAACGTGAGGATGTTATCGAATGGGTTCGGCAATTTTTATATAAGAATTAAACCTTGACGCACTGGGCTTGTCTGAACATGAAACCTCATTCTCCGGCATACCCTTTTACAAAACAGCTAAGGTGGGAGCAGCATGAGTGAACAACATCTCCATCCGTTAACAGACGTCCGGCACCGGAGTGGCAAAAAAGGCGTGTTAGCTGAATGGGATCGAGCTTTGGCATCTGATAATGATCAAGCGCTCAGCTATTTACGGGACAGTCGCCTTGATTTTCCGACTTTTTTCATGATTGATCTAACATTGGATACATCTATGCACCCTCATTTGTCGGATCAACAACAAGTGGCTCATGCCCATATATCCAATGTACTGAAAGGAACGGATGACGGGTATCCAACACACCAGCATTTGTGCGATCAACACCACAAAATTCTTGATACGTTTTACTGGATGGTGCAAACCGGCGGGCATGAATTTCAAGATCGTATGTATACGCAGGTTATTGATCAAGCGATCATTCAACTATTATTAACGTATAAAGAAAATGTGCTAAAGGATACGGTCGATATCATTTTTCGTCGTCACCGCTACCACATTCACCGTCATTATTTGCTATGGGGGTTAGCGGCAACGGAATTACCTGATTATTTGCCGATGGTCGCCGACTACTTATTGTCTTCAAATCACAAAGATATTCACTTAGCAAAACAACTTTTAGCATTAGTCCCAGGAATCGAGCAAGCACGGACGCCAGATGAGGCGTTTGATTGCTTTGATGATTGGTTTGAACGTTATCACGGATTCTTGGAAGCTACGGGAGACAATTATGATGTTTCCCCTGCTCCCATCCCATTTGCGATTAATTATTTTGCTCAATACATAGGCAAACCGCAATGGATCAAACGGAAACAACCATTCATTGAAATGTATTCATTGTCTCAAGATTTCGAGCAACTTGATGGCGAACAGCAAGCAAGACTCGCTCATTTTTCAAACCAGTTACGTCTGCATGATCGTAACCGCTGGAATCAATGGATTCGCGAGCCTCTTACGCAGCAATTATCTACTGCTGGACTTTAAAACCATTGAAGGAGGTAAAAAGAATGGCCTATGCACCAATGAGTTCATTTGAAAACGCTATGCGCGATAATATTGTGGAGGCCGCCTATTCGTTATATCAAAGCAAGGCCTCTTTCGCCACGTATTATTATTCCAAATGTAATGAAGACTACTGGAAATTAACGAATGAAGGCGGCTTTTCGCTTCGCGACAACGCGTCACCATCGGCTGCCATTCAAGATATCTTTGACAACGGACAACTGTATGCGTTTGAGTGCGCAACAGCTATGATGATGATTTTATTTAAAGCGGTCCAAGAACAGGTCAGTGAGCAGCACTACAACCAGATATACCAGCGCATCTACTTATGGGATTGGAACACGCATCCTCATTTACCTATTCATATCCAACATGGCGTTCGCGGCGGAAGAAATGGAGATATTCGTTATTTCAAAAACCCCGCTGTCAATCCAAAAACCCCGCAATGGCAAGGAGAAAATGTTATTCAACTGCCAAACGGACAGTTCTATGGACATGGTATTGGTATGGGGACAGCTGACGAATTTATTCAAGAATTAAACGACAATCGCAGGCCGGGCGCTCAGCAGTCCGCTTACTTAATGAACCGGGCGACGCGACCGCGCTATGATGTCCTTCAGTCCTTCATCAATGGCGTACCATCTTTTAGCTAAAGGCCCGGCGCGCCATCATGGCCATGACGGCATCATCATTAGGGGGATTATGGACTCCTGGCAGCACGTCACGATAATATTTTTCAAATGGCAGACTTTTAGATAAGCCACTGCCGCCAACGATGCGCATGACCGTATCGACAACTCGAACAGCCGTGTTCGTCACTTCATATTTGACAGCTCCAAGCTCCGGAGCCATCTCATAGTGTCGTTCCGGTCGTTCATCCCAATCACGAGCAACGCTGTACATGAGTGTCCGTGCCCTAAGCACATCCATCTCAATACGGGCGACTTTGTCTTGGATATGTGGAAGGTCCTGTATCGGATGATCCAAACTATTAGGCTGATATTCTTTGGCGAAGCGGATCGCGTCATTTTTCGCGGCAATGGCCACACCCATGTAACAAGCGGGTATATGTAATAACCATGCGGCTGGCAATCGATCTTTTTTCGTGTAGTCAATCGTTTCAACATAAGCTTCCGCTGGTACTTCAACATGGTCAAAATAAATATCGTCACTTCGTGTTGCTCGCATACCAATGGTATCCCATGTTTGTTTGACATCAACCCCGTTCTGGTCGCGTTGAACTAAGAATCCGCCAATCTCATCGGTTCCCTCAATGTTTGCGTTAACAATAAATGTATCCGCGAGGGGAGCCAATGTTGTGAATGTTTTATGACCATTGATCACCCAACCATTGTTGCGTTTTGAAGCGACGGTGGCAGGTAATCCTCCTCTGACAGGGTTGCCCGTTTTTGGTTCGGTCATCGCCCGATTAACGATGGTTCCATTCTGAACAACGTCCTCACATAAGCGACGATAAACGGATTCATCCCATTCATGTCTTTGATTCAAATCCATCATCACACCAAGGTGCCACCCCATTGCTAAGGCAGTTGACGCATCACCTTGTGCCAGCGTTTCTTGGGTCAGCATCAATTCATACAAACTAAGGTCTTCACCGCCATACGTTTTCGGAATCGTCAAAGTTTGATAATGGTGTTGTTTTAATTGGTCAAAATTCGCAAATGGAAAAGCGCCGGTCCTATCATAATAAGACGAGTCCGGCTGAATGGCCTGCGCGATCTCGGAAGCCCGGTCAACAATCTTTTGTTGCCGTTCGTTACGGATAAAGTTATTCATTTCTCGACCCACTTTCCATCTTTTTTATATAAGGCTGTTGAGTCCCAGTTACACTATCGATCATTACAAAAATGGATGGGAAAAATAAATTAAAAAAACAACAATTTTTTATAAAATAGGCAATGTAAAAAAAGAGAAGCGTTTTCGCCTCCCTCTCTTTTACGTCATTACCCTTGCGATTGCTCCAATTGCTTATCTTTTTCGTAGCGATTGCGTGGATGTTCACGGCATTCTTCGGAGCAAGACCGCTTATATTGTTCTTCGCAATCCTCACAACAGACATGCTGCCAGTTACATTCTGGATTGGCACAGTTGACTAACCGATCTTCTTCCTTACCGCAGTGAAAACATGTTGCTATGACACGATCTTCTTCAGTCCGGTTAACAGGAACAGACATGCGCTCATCGAAGACATAACATTTCCCATCCCAATAACGTCCCTGCACGTTCTCATCTTTGCCGTAAGATACAATACCTCCGTGCAGTTGGTTGACGTCTTCGAAACCCTCTTGCTTGAGAAAGCCTGTGAGTTTTTCACAGCGAATGCCACCGGTACAATAAGCCAAAATCTTTTTATCCTTATGTTCACTTAAATTTTCGCGAATCCAGTCAGGCAGATCACGAAACGCATCAACATCAGGTAAAACAGCATTTTTGAAATGGCCGATGTCATGTTCGTATTTGTTACGTGCATCAAGAACAATAACATCATCACGTTGCAAATGCTCATAGAATTCCTTCGGTGATAGATGGTTCCCTGTTTCTTGATTTGGATCAAGATCATCGTCCAATTTTAAAGACACGATTTCTTCACGGTGCCGGACGTGCATTTTCTTAAATGCGTGGCCGCTTGTTTCGTCAATTTTAAATTCCATATCCGTGAATCGCGGATCTCTGCGTAACGTTGCAATATATTCATCGGTTGTCTCAGCGGGGCCCGAAACGGTTCCATTGAGCCCTTCAGAAGAAACCAAGATACGACCCTTTAATCCTAATTCCTGACATAATTGCAAATGCTCTCTCGTGAATGTGTCTGGATCATCAATTTTGACATATTTATAATATAAAAGAACGCGATAGGATTGATTTGACATAAATAGACACCACCTTAGTTCTCTTGTATTAAAAAAACACATCATCTATCATATCAAATTTTGTACGAACATGCATGGGATTTTAATCTTTTTTAAGCACAAGCATTTCTTCGATCAGCGAATCCATTTGTCGTTCTAATACCATGGAAGCGTCATTTAAAGCGCGATTATAAATGAGCGGCCCGATCTCCTTTAGGATAAAAGCATAAAGATTTTCAGCACCAATCATCCCTAGTTCTTCACTTCTCTCGTCATAGAAATAACCTTTTAATGCTTCAATAATTCTTTCCTTTTCATAAGGTTTTAACTCCATTTAATAATCCCCCAAATCATTAAAGACACCAAGCTTTTGCTTGGTGTCTTTTGTGTTAATTATTCACCGCAATACTGCTGATAAGCCCCTTGAAGATTACGAACGATATTTTCCGGTTCTTCGTCTTCGATGTCCTCTCGTGGGATAAAGTGGACAACGTCGTTACCTTTCAAAATCGCCATTGAAGGTGATGATGGCTCGTAGCCTTTAAAGTAATCACGCATCTCGGCGGTCGCTTCCTTATCCTGTCCAGCGAATACGGTGACAAGATGGTCAGGCTGCGTCTCGGACTTTAACGAAGCAACAACGGCTGGACGGGCCAAGCCAGCAGCGCATCCGCAAATCGAATTAACGACTACTAAGCTCGTTCCTTCGGTATTTTCCATAAATGAATCGACATCTTCAGGTGTTCGTAATTCGTTAAATCCAGCCTCGGTTAGTTCATCACGCATGGGCTGGACAATTTGCCGCATATATTCTTCGTAAGCCATTGACATATTAGATGATCCCTCCGGATATTGTGTCTTTAGCTCAATTTACCATATTGAAACGATACCATACAAATATCTGAACTAAGTCAAGCTTCTTCACTTAAGCAAAATGAACATCCCTCTTTTCAATCTGCAGCCATTTTGTGTATTCTATAAATATCTTACTTTAGGGAGGAAATGATTTGATCGATGTTTTTGTTGATGGCGCCAGCGCCGGTGATCCCGGGCCATCAGGCGCTGGTATATTTATAAAACATTCTAATGGAACGGTGGAAACTTACTCTGTTTATTTAAGTGATTTCGATCACAACCATACAGCCGAATTCAAAGCAAGTATCAAAGCTTTAAACATTTGTTTAGAGAAAGGTTACAAGAGCGTCGCGCTTAAAACAGATTCTCAACTTGTTGACGACGCGTTTAACAGGCGCTTCGTTAAAAAACAGACCTATAAACCTCTACTTAATCAATTGTTGCAATTGGCGGCAGATTTTGATCTTGTATTTATGAAGTGGATTCCGGGAAAAGCCAATAATCAAGCCGATTACCTGGCAAAGCAGGCGATTCATCAGCGAAGTGACGGTGAGGACTGATGACATTAAGAAAGTCGCTTATGGCCGATTCAGGCTTATTACTAGTTGCTTTTTTCTGGGGAACAACGTTCGTGATCGTTCAGGGGGCGATTCAGACATTACCGCCGTTTATTTTTAATGCTTGGCGGTTTTTGTGTGCTAGCCTTTGTTTATGTCTGGCCATTCCATTTATCAGGGGTTATGGACAAAAGAATGTGACGAGACAGACCCTGTTCAAAGGTGGCATACTCGGCACGTTATTATTCGCAGGCTATTCAACCCAAACGATGGCACTTATATATTCATCAGCGTCTAAGGTCGCTTTTATTACTGGGCTCAGTGTGGTCTTAGTCCCGATATTTGCGTTCATTATTTTACGAGAGCAGCCCAAACTGGCAGCGTTATTGGGCGTCGGGGCTGCTACGGTCGGATTATATTTGATGTCAATATTCAAGGATCTATCCATTCATGCCGGAGATTTTCTTGCGTTCTTATGTGCATTCGGTTTTGCACTACACATTATCTATACAGCAACATTCACCAAAAACGAATCAAGCCTTCACTTAACCATCATTCAATTGTTGGTCGTGTCGTTACTTAGTTTTTTGGGTGGCCTTGTGACTGATGGGGTCACAGCTACATTTCTACCTGAATCATTGATCCAGCCAGAAGTGCTTTGGTCACTTTTATCAACAGCCATCCTTGCGACGTCATTAGCTTACTTCATGCAGACTTACTTGCAATTATTCACACCGGCAACCCATGTTGGGTTGATCTTTATCATGGAACCTGTATTTGCTGCCTTGACCGCTGTGATATGGCAAAACGAACAGATACCCCTTCATGTTAAATGGGGATCAGCGCTCATTATGATCGGCATGTTGCTCGCAGAATGGCCGCAAAAAAGTCATAGTGATAGCGCCTCTAAAAACGTCTAACCCCCCCTCACAAGTAAAGGGGGGGTGTATTTATCGACAAAGTTTGGCGTATTCCTCACTCAATTGAAAAAAACGATCTCGGTCATTTTCATCTAAACAACGATCAATCTCACGTTGCAGACGGGTTTTTCTGGCCGTTAATAAGGCCTCATCTAAAACCATCTGGGCATAGATTTCACGGAAAGTTGAACGTGACTTTTGCTGTCGGGACATAGCCATTTCTTTGGTTTGCTCATGAAAACTTTTGCCTGACATCGCTGATTCCTCCCCTTGCCCTTTTTTTCATTATACCTCAATTATCTGACTTTTGCAACCTTTCTGATACCTATTTTTATTTATACTTTTTCACTAAAATAAACAGCATATTTGAATTCAAACAACCGTTTGATTAAAATGACTTAAGTACATAATGCATAATCTTTTATACTCTTGTGTCATTCTTGGTACAATGGGAGATAACCATCTAAATGAAAATGAAGCGAGGCATTGATATGACTGATGATAGCAACACAAAAGCAGCGATGATTTTGTTTGGAGCAACAGGTGATTTGGCCAAACGAAAGCTTTATCCGGCTTTATATAATATCTATAGGAATAGTCAAGAATTTCATGATTTCGCAGTCATTGGTGCTGCCCGCCGTCCCTGGGATCATGAAACATATCGTGAGCATGTGTACGCAGCCATACAACCGTTTGTAGCGGAGGGTGATGACGTGGGCGATTTTTTGGATCGATTCCACTACTATTCCATTGATGTCAATGACATTCAATCATACTTAGGCTTAAAAGATATGGCTGAACAATTGGATCACCAATATCATTTAAATGGTAACCGTCTCTTTTATCTGGCTATGGCACCGTCTTTCTTTGGTACAGTGACGCATAATCTTAATGATTCGAGCCTATCAAAAACGAATGGCTGGAAACGGCTCGTCATTGAAAAACCGTTTGGCCATGATCTCACATCGGCTCAACAACTCAACCAAGAAATCCGTCATGTTTTTGCCGAAGAAGAGATTTATCGTATTGACCATTATCTGGGTAAAGAAATGATTCAAAACATTCAAGTCCTCAGGTTTGCTAACCCTATTTTTGAATACATGTGGAACAACCGGTATATTTCCAATGTGCAAATAACTACGAGTGAACATGTCGGTGTTGGTGAACGGGCCGGATATTATGATAAGACCGGAGCTTTGATGGATATGGTCCAAAATCACGTGTTGCAAATGGTGGCTTTAACGGCTATGGAACCGCCGAGTCGATTGGATACTGAAGATATTCGCGATGAAAAAGTCAAGGCATTACGTTCCATTCGCCCTGTTAATGCTGACAATGTTCATGACCATATTGTCCGGGCCCAATATACAAGCGGAACAATCGATGACCAAGTTGTGCCAGGCTATCGTGATGAAGATGGTGTTTCACATACATCAACAACGGATACCTATATTGCTGGGAAACTTTACATTGATAACTTTCGCTGGTCAGGTGTACCATTCTATATAAGAACTGGTAAACGTCTTGCTGAGAAATCAACCGAGATTGTTGTTGAATTTAAAGATTCCCCAATGACCCATGATTTCAAGGGATCGGACATTAGACCCAATCTTTTGGTCATTCATGTTCAGCCTGACGAAGGTATTTCTTTAAAATTAAATGCTAAGAAATTCAGTACTTCCAATGAAACAATGCCGGTCACCATGGATTTTTCCAGCCATGGTTTGGATGAATACCGGGCCTCTGATGCTTATGAACGGTTACTATATGATTGCATTCGCGGTGATTCGACGAATTTCACACGATGGGACGAAGTGGCGTTATCTTGGGAATACGTTGATTCCGTGATCAAGGCATGGAACGAGGTTAACCTCCCCGTGAAAGAATATGAAGCTGGATCGATGGGACCCAGCGAGGCCGACCAACTCTTGGCGAAAAGTGGTCATAAATGGTGGCCGCTCAATCAAATGAATTAAATGGAGGTTTTTAAATGGTTAAAGTTCATGATGTCTCACTTCCGATTTATGAAGGGATGCCTGTCTACAAAGACAAATCTGAAAAACAACCGCAATTCGAAACAACGACTTCAGGACATGTCACGGAATCCCGCTTTACAATGGATGCTCATACCGGGACACACGTCGATGCACCTTTGCACATGATCGAAGATGGACAAACGATTGAATCCGTCAGTATTCATGATTTAGTCACCCCCATCAAATTGTTCGATTTGACGGATGTCCAGGATGGTATCACCGAGAGTGATCTGCAGAATCTTGATATTGAAGCCGGCGATTTCATCCTTTTTAAAACGAAAAATTCTTTTGATACCAGCTTTAATTTTGAATTTATCTTTTTAAAGGAATCGGGTGCTAAATATTTGGCCGAGAAAGCCATAAAAGGTGTCGGCATCGATTCACTAGGTATTGAACGGAGTCAAGCTGACCACGCTACACACCGGGCTTTATTTACGCAAGATATTATTATTATTGAAGGTCTCAAGTTAGATCAGGTTCACGAAGGCCGTTACCAAATGGTCGCAGCCCCTCTGAAAATGCAATCGATTGATGCTGCGCCAGCTCGTATTATCCTAATGGAAGATTAATGAGAACACCCCCGGCGTTCGATTTTTGCCGGGGGTGATTATCGTTATGTTGTTTTTAATTGATTTTGTTTTTGATCCGAAGTGTTGCCTGGGCGAATGGCAAAATAAGTAAATATTACAGCAAGAATCGTAAGCCCTGCTGCTGTTAAAAACATGATTTTGACAGAAGCATCCATAAGCATCGCAAATAACGGCGGGCCTGCAGCGACTCCAATGAATCGCATACTGCTGTACAAACTCGTAATAGTCCCTCGATTTTCTTTTTCTATACCTTCCGTAATAAACGCATCCAAGGATGGCAGAACAAATCCAATCCCAATGCCACCGATAAATAAGTAGCTTAAGAACCATAGTAAAGTGGGTTTGAAGCTCAATAAAACCATGGTCACGGCCAAAAGCAACATCCCGATAAACACGAGCCATTTCATCAGAACTTTATTTTGACCGATCTTCTTACCTGTCACAAGTGATGATACAGATAAAGCAAATAATGGGATGGCAATATATAAACCTTTTTTAATGCCTTTGGTATTGTAGTCGCTTTCCAAAAGTTCGGATAAATAGAACAGCGTTCCAAATAAAATGAACATAATAATACCACCCGTAAAGAAAACCGCTGCTAACCATTTACCTTTTTCCTTAAAAATATCTTTCACATTTTTAACAAATTTAGGAAACGGATCGGGTTTGTTCTGTTTTTTAGGTGATTTAACGAAAAAACCGACCAATAAAATTGAAATCAGGCATAAGACTGGAATTGATAAAAACGGCAGATACCATATGAATCCCGCTAAAAATGCTCCAATAATCGGGCTTAACACTTTACCAAATGTATTTGAAGTTTCAATCACACCCAATCCCCGGCTGACTTCTTGCTCATCTTTAAATAAATCGCCAACCGTTGGAATCACAACGGGGAATGCTCCCGATGCCCCAACGCCTTGTAATAAACGTCCAGCTAAAATAAGCAGATACGCGCCATCCATAAGCCATGAAGCCAAACCTGCAATAGCTCCTCCTATGGCGGCTATGATCAAACTCGGCAGGATAATTTTTTTCCTCCCCCATCGATCAGATAAATAACCTGCAATTGGTATAAAGATGATCGCTACAACAGAATAAACCGTAATAATGAGACTCGATTGAAAGGCACTGATCTTCAATTCCTGTTCAATGGTTGGCAAAACCGGAATTAACATTGAGTTCCCCAACGTCATCATGAGCGGAATTGAAGCCAGTGACAATAAGTCTAATGTTTTTTTATTTTCCATAAGCAGCTGCCTCCACGGTCTATATATGGTTGCTAATATTTTTCGATGCATGGATGGCATTTATTCGTATTCAAATTGGTAATAAATAACTAGAAGGACATTGGCATGAATAACTGTTGATTTGGAAAGATTAGTGAGATGAGAAGGAGGTTATATCAAGTGGAAATACCTGAATCAGAACAATTACAATCAAAATCAAAGTTGTCACCGCTTCAAGAAACCCAACAACTATTACAATCAGCGCTTGAATCGGTGACGAATGCCCAAGCAATGCACAATCGCCAAGCACTCATCCAAACCGAGCAATCGATTCAAAAGGCTCAGCAAACGCTGATTACAAGCTTACAATTCACAAATAACCAAGAAGAACAACAGGCTGTTGAATTTGCCCAGCAAGAACTTCAGCAGGCGCAACAAAAATTAATGAATTCCGAACATAATCCTCAGAATCAGTAAAACGACCACCTGAATACAGATGGTCGTTTTTTGAACTAAAAAAGGATAAAAACTTGTTTCAAACAAGGATGTTTACAAGCCCAAATATCACTAAGGGATTGCAACATTAAGACTTAATGAAGCCAAGTTTTCTTTAAACTTCTTTAGTATCAAAGTCCTCAACTATTGCTTGTTGTAGAGACTGAGTGATCGGGCCAGGTTGGCCGGAACCTATCGTTGTGCCATCTAAGGAGATGACGGGCATGACCTCCATGGTTGTACTGGTTATAAACATTTCATCAGCCGTTGTCAGTTGTTCTGGGGTCGGTGCACTTTCGATCACTTCAATGCCTTTATCCTTAAGCCATTCCAACACCTTTACCCGGGTAATGCCGTTTAAAATCAAGTTTGTTGCCGGATGGGTGATCACTTGATTGTCTTTTACTACAAAAACATTTGAGGAACTCCCCTCAGTCACTTGACCGTCACGGATGAACACCGCTTCCTGACATTGCTTGGTTTTCGCTTCTTGCTTAGCCATAACATTCCCCAATAAATTCAAGCTTTTGATATCACAACGCAACCAGCGGATATCCTCAAGTGTAACAACATCGATGCCTGATGCTAATAATTGATGAGGCCGATCCATCGGTTTCGTATACGCTGTTAATATACTTTGGGCATGATCGGGAAATTGATGCACACGAGGAGCCGCCCCTCGTGTGATTTGCAAATAAACAATCCCGGTGGATAACTCATTTTTGGTAACCAATGCTTTTATGTTATTTGTAATCTCCTCAAGTGAGTAAGGTAAGCTCATCTGAATTTCACGACAACTACGATCAAGCCGTTCCATATGTTCCTCCATAGCATATAAACGACCTTCATACACACGAATCACTTCATACACACCATCACCAAATTGATAGCCACGGTCTTCAATATCGACGTGTTCTGCTTCTCTATTTTTAAATGTTTTATTGAGCAAGATCATATTACCATCCCCTTTTTACGCTTAAAAGAAAGTATAAGTTCAACTAAGGCTTGGCGATAATCCAAGCTTTCTTTAAAATCCGAATACTGACATGCCACCATCGACAAATAATGTCTGTCCGGTTATGTAATTGGCACCATCACCAGCTAAAAACACGACCGGACCTACCAAATCCTCTAATTCTCCAACTCGGTTCATGGGCGTTTGCGCGAGAATATCTTCCAAATACGTTTGATCAGCAAGAAGATGTTCTGTTAATGGGGTCCGGAAATACCAAGGACCGACGGCATTTATATTTATACCATACGGCGACCATTCAAGTGCCAGTGTTTTTGTCATCTGAATCAACGCCGCTTTGGTTGCTCCATAGACAACCCCTGTCCGTAAAGCAACGGTCCCGCCAACTGATGTAATATTAATAATTTTTCCATAGTTTTGCTGTTTCATGACTTTTGCCGCTTCTTGTGACATCATGAAAGCGCCGTGAAGATTCGTATTCATGATTTTATGCCATTCTTCATCGGTCACGTCAAGTGCCGGAGTACGGATGTTCATGCCAGCGTTATTGATAAGAATATCTAAGCGACCCAACGTCTTAGTCACATGAGCAACCGCTTTTTCAACATCGGAACGTTTCGTTAAGTCACCTTGGAGGGGCAGCGCTTGTGACCCTGATCTTTCTATCAACTTAACGGTTTCATCCAAGTCGGTTTGCGTGCGTGACATCACCGCTACTTTCGCTCCCGCCTCGGCCAATCCGACAGCTAAGGCCTTACCAATGCCTCGTCCCCCACCCGTAACAAGGGCGACACGATCTTGCAATTGAAAAGATGGTAGCATTCTATCACTCCCTCTAGTTGCTTCTCTTCCCTGTTAAAATGATAGGATCTTACTTAACGGAGCAGAGAAGTGATCCTAAGGATTTAAAATAGCTTTCATTAAACGGTCAGCGATGAGCTGATAGCCTTTTTTATTAGGATGAAAATGATCGCTAGACAATAGATCTTTAGAACTTCCCTTAAATAGATCCTCAGTTTTGATAAACACGGTATTTTGATATAGGTCTAGGATCAACTGACAGGTATGGTTCCACTCTTCCAATATGGATTGAAATGCCGCATTTGCTTCACCAAAATAGTCCTCAAATGGATTGTATAATCCTATGAAATAAATAGGTGCTTGATGATTCAGCGCCCGTATTTTGACAAGAATTTGGTTAAATGACTGTCTAAAATCCTGACGCTTGGTTTCAAAGTCTTCAACTTGCAGATCAAGAAACTCCTTTTTAAGAACATTGACTAGATTATTACCGCCGATTGATAAAAAGATCATATCGGCCTGTTGTAATGCTTCTCTGACATTATCTTTTGGTAAAACGTCCAATAAGTCTTCTGTCGTGTCACCATGAATCGCATAGTTATTGAATGATAAATCCTGAATCGATGACAGGTCCTTTAGACGCTCCGTACTAATCCCTGCATATCCACCACCTTCTTCATAACCGACACCTTTCGTCAGCGAGTCACCGATTCCTACAACATTAAGATCCATCTCTTTATTATGTAAATTCGATTGAAACTGATCCAATCTTTGTGTGGACTCAAACAAGTGATTCTCTCTGGCAATAACTAGAAAAATCATTGCGGATATAAGGATCATAATCACCAATAACGATCCAATGGTTCGCTGTTTCCGTTTGTCTAAAGAAGACACCCCCCTTTTCTTACTTGCCTTAACGGATGTGAAAACGCGTAAGATGGTGGATTAAGTTTTCGGCGGTCAATATCCGCATTTGGGTGTCCCCAAGTAAATCGAAATGAGGATAATCAGCGTGATGATCAATCCACTCCGGTTTTAACCCGTATTGCTCGCCCCAATCAAGCAATTTCCCTAAATCATTACACCCTACTTTTGTTACCGTATGGTGGTCAGGGAATCTTGGGTCATACCAATAATGCGTAATGAAAGCCAACTCACCACGGCTAACCTTGTTTTTCCAGGACATTAATTCCTGACGATTGATTCCAAAAGCCATAACGGTTACTCCGATGTGGCCATAGCTTGACGATAGGCTGTATCTAAATCGGGGTAATGCTTTTTCATGATCAAAGGCTTAAAGCTTTCCTTTTTGACACAAATATGTTGCGTCTCTCCTTCAACGCAAATATCATTATTAGGATTAAAGACGCGATAACCATAGGTCACCTTAAGACCATCATAAGCTTCAATCCAAGTATGTATGGTGGCTTGTTCGCCATAGATGGCAGGCTTTTTGTAGCGGATGCTGACATCAATGACCGGGGATAGTATCCCGTCTTTTTCCATTCCCGCATAGTTAAACCCCAACTTTTCGATTAAATCGGTTCTTCCTAATTCAAACCATACTAAATAATTCGCATGATACACAACGCCCATCTGATCGGTTTCAGCGTATCTAACTGTAACTGATGTTTCAGATACAAACATATTGATCATCCTTGCTTCAATAATATAAAGTCATAGTCTTATTTTATCATAAGTAAGATGGATCAATTAATCCAAAAAAAAATAAAACAACGGAAGGTTTCCGCTGTTTTATTGAATCGTCTTTTTCGAGTGCTTCTTTTCAATGCGATCTTCAATTTTGGTCATCACCGAATCATCTTTTAAAATTTCAGACTTATTTTGTGAAACAAGATCTTTAAATGAAAAGCGTCGTCTACTCATCCTATCACCGTCCTTTACTCCATTATATAGTATTAATATTGACAAAAGGTGAATCATTTATTACAAAAGTTTGAATATTATTGATGAATTTCTTCCCATTCCCGTTTTAGAATACGGAAGATGTCCAAATCAACGTAACGCTCGCCCCATCGTTCCCATTCCTGTAATGTTCCTTCTTTTGTCAATGGGGCATATTTTAATAAAGCTTGCGCAGCGATATTATCCTTAATCATCATAGCTGTGATACGATTTAATCTTAATTGGTGAAAGCCAGCATTTAATAATCCCCTTAACGCTTCTTTGCCAATCCCTTTTTGCCAGTGTTTCCGCAATAATTCACCGCCGATCTCGGCCTTATTGGCCGACCAATCGATTTTATGAAAGCCGCCTGTACCATAGAAAGCATCGGTATCTAAGTCCGTAATCGCCCAACGTATGGCAGATGGAAACGGTTGATATAAGCGATATTGGCGAATAAAATCATCGGCTTCAAATGTATTACCCATAATGGCACCACCGTCAAACATCATTGTATAAGGATCTGAAAATAATCGGTAAACATCTTCAGCATCTTTAGGATGAAGTCTGCGAAAAAACAATCGTTTTGTTGAAAATTCCGGAAATCGATGCGCCATCAACGGTCCCCCCTTTTCGTAAACTCCGTTATATTCTATTGAAGGGCGAAATGATTTGTTCCTAGAACGAAAAATCTCCGTTGCAGGCCAACGGAGAAAGCATGGAATGAACCAAGTATTATTCAATGTAATAATAGTACATATCTTTGCAGGCGGCGATTAATGCCTCTTTGGCTTTTCCGTGATAGCTTGAAGCGATCATATCAATGACCGGTTCAAGTCCTTCTTTTAAAGACAATCCTTTCAACAGCTGATTGAAGTAGTTGTGGGCATGGCTCGTTAACAAAGTACATGATGCTTCTAAAATCACACCATATTGGCTGTCAACTTCAGCCGTGACCGTTAGCGTCTCGTACACATCTCGGGCGGCCATCCCCTTAGGCAGTTTGGCATGGCCAGCTAGCATCAGTGTTTGTCCCATAGTGTCACTCCTTGCGAGCAGAGTCTTCACGAATTGATGATATCGTTGACGTGATGGATATATTGTCGGGATCAGTCATGATCTCAATTAAGGTCGGTTGATGTGATTGTGACAATGCGGTCAGCAGCGCTTCTCGGAAAGCACCGTTAGATGTCACCTTATGCGCCTGCCAGCCAATAGTACCCGCTAGACCGGTATAATTAACATCACTTAGTGACGTTCCAATCACACGTTCTGGAAAATGTTTTTCCTGGTGCATGCGAATCGTTCCATACATGGCGTTGTTAAAGACGAGTGCGATAATCGGAATGTTTTCCCTAAGGGCGGTTTCCATCTCTTGCATGGTCATCATAAACCCGCCATCCCCCGATAATGACACAACTGTCCGATCGGCTTGGCTTAATTTGGCACCAAGAGCCGCTGGTAACCCATAACCCATAGCTCCGGATGTCGATCCAATATAGGTGTTCGGCTGCTTGAAACGATAAAAGGCGTGCAGCCATCCAGCAAAATTGCCAGCATCATTAGTAATGATGGCATCATCCGGAAGGTATTGCTGTAATTGTTGCGTTATAATGTTCAAATCACAATAGTTCGCGCTTGGCTCATCACCCGATTCTGGTAATAAAGAGACTTGTTCATAGGCCGAATGGCATGATTCAAGCCATGATTGCCATGGAGCATGGATATGGCCTGTCATCTCTTGAATCAACGATTCTAAGCCTTTTTTGGCATCGGTAAGGACAACGACTTCGGGTGCATAGACTTTATGAATCACATCGGGTTCTATATCCATATGAATCAGACGTTGATCCGATCGAATCAGTGAATAATCCTGCGTTGTGACTTCAGATAGCCGCGTACCTAAAGCCAAAATCACATCAGCGTTCTGCACCGTTTTCACTATATTAGAATGGGTACCAAGTCCCAAGTGTCCAGCATAGTTCTGATGATCATTCGGGAACACATCATGTCTGCGGAAAGCTGTGAGCACGGGGATATGAAACTGATCCGAGAAGTTAAGTAGCGCTTGCTCGGCACCTGCCATTTTAATACCTCCGCCTGCAATAACAACCGGGCGCTTGGCGGCACGCAGTTGATCGCAAGCGGCTGTAATGGCTGCATCATCCGGTGAAGGAATGGCTACAGGCATTGATCGCCTTTCTGTGAAGGTGATATCACCTTTTAGAACATCTTCTGGAAGTGACACGACTACTGGACCAGGACGACCGCTCTTGGCAGTGAAGAAAGCCCGTCGTAGTAACTCAGGAACACGTTTGGGGTCACGGACTTCTACCGACCATTTAGAAATAGGTGCAAAAAAACGGTCTAAATCCACTTCCTGGAAGCCTTCCCTGCCCCGAAAACTGCTGTGCACCTGTCCAAGTAACACAACCATGGGTGTAGAATCTTGGTAAGCTGTGTGCACACCAATTGATAAATTACACGCTCCAACGCCCCGTGTTGCCATAACAACTCCAGGTTTCCCCTCATTTTTGGCATAAGCATCGGCCATAAATGCAGCGCCGCTTTCATGGCGGGTTGAAATCAATCGTATCGCATCATGCTGATACAAAGCATCGAGCAAAGGTAAATAGCTCTCCCCGGGGACACAAAAAGTGTTCCTAATTCCCTCTTCTTCTAATATTTTGACAATGGATGTCGCACTATTGATGAGCAAGGTCGTCACCCTCCTATAAATAGACTTGCATGCGCCTAACTGCTTCTCGCAAAAGATGCTCAGGAACAGACAGAGACATCCGAAAGTACCCCTCGCCATAGGTTCCGAATGCAACACCTGGCGTGACTACGACACCGGCTTCCTCCATCATGACTTCACTAAACCCGGCTGACGTATAGCCCTCTGGAACCCGTGCCCAAATAAAGATACTTCCCTTAGGTTTGCCAGCGTCAATGCCGATTTTCCTTAGACCTTCAATCAAAACATCGGCTCTTTGACTATATATATCATTACGATCATTTAGTGCCGATAAATCACTCGTCAATGCGGTTGCCGCCGCTTTTTGAATCGGTAAGAACTGTGAGGAGTCAAGGTTGCTTTTAACTGTTTTTAAAGTATTGATCAAATCGGCGTTACCGACAATATAACCGATTCGCCAACCGGTCATATTAAATCCCTTAGATAACGAACCAAATTCGACTACAGCGTCTTTTGCTCCATCTACTTGAAGAATACTAGGTGCCTGATACCCGTCATAAGTCACAAGATTATACGCCGAGTCATGAGCGAGAATGACATTTCTTTGCCTAAAAAACCGAACCGCATGAGCAAAAAAGTCCAAATCAACGGTTGCTCCTGTTGGATTTCCAGGATAATTTAAGAAAGCCAGTTTAACAGCTTTATAATTTTCCTCAGAAAGCTCAGCAAAATCAGGCTGGAATTCAAGGTCAGGCTTTAATGGCATTGAACGAACCTTGCCTCCTGCTAGATGGGTAGCCATTCGGTAAACCGGATAGCTCGGATCTGGAATCATCACCTCATCCCCACGATCAATCATAGAAAAAACGAAGTGTGCGACTCCCTCTTTTGATCCAATAAGAGCGAGTACTTCTGAATCGGGATCTAAATGAACGTGGAATTTTTTCTGATAAAAATCGGCGACCGCTTCTCTAAATTCCAAACATCCAGAGAAACCAGAGTATTTGTGATTTCCGGGCTGATCCAGTTCTTGTACTAGACGTTCCTTAATAAAGTCCGGCGTTGGCAAGTCGGGATCACCGATGCCCAAATCAAGCAAGTCATGGCCAGTTGCTTTTAGACGTTGTTTTTTACCATTAATCTTATCGAATAAATACGGTGGTAATTCATCCATGCGATCGGCAGTTTTGATATTCATAGCGTCACCACCTCGTTTCAATATATAAAATGACATTTTAATAATTGCACTATTTTCTATATTTATGCCTAGTTTAATTGAAAATGACCCGCCGAACAACATTTTATTTGTCAAGTTCTATTTCACCCAATGAAACATATAGTTGTTTGTAGGCTTTGACTAAATGATCGTTTGATAGGAGGATTTGTATGGTAACCGCTACACCCCAATATCTCAACTATATTAATGGGACTTGGAAACCGGCTCGTCTTGGTTCCTTTGTTGTCAACACCAATCCCGCAACAGGAGAAACCTTAGGACACGTGACCGTTTCGTCTGCACAAGAAGTCAGTGAAGCCGTGGGAGCTGCTAAAGACGCCCAAGTATCTTGGTGTAAAGTCCCTGCTCCCGTTCGCGGGGAGTATTTATATAAAATTGGTGAACTACTAAAACAACGGAAAGAACATCTGGCTCGAACATTGACAAGCGAAATGGGAAAAGTGATTGATGAAGCGCGGGGGGAGGTTCAAGAAGCCATTGATATGGCGTTTTTCATGGGCGGTGAGGGCCGACGTCTTGTCGGGCAAACCGTTCCTTCAGAACTTCCGAATAAGCATGCCATGAGCTTACGGGAGCCCGTTGGTGTCGCTGGTTTAATCACGCCATGGAATTTCCCCATTGCGATCGCCAGTTGGAAGACGTTGCCGGCGATTGTTAGTGGGAATACAGTTGTATGGAAGCCAGCTTCCGATACACCTGCCCTAGCTTATGAATTTGTAAAAATATTTGAAGAAGCAGGTCTACCAAAGGGTGTCGTCAATCTCGTCTATGGTTCTGGCGGAACAGTAGGTGAAGCTATGGTTGAACATCCCGATATCGATATCATTTCCTTTACTGGTTCCAGTGACACCGGCAGTCAAATTAACGCTCGTGCCGGTGAATTGTTCAAACGCGTATCTCTTGAGATGGGTGGTAAAAACGCGATTATTGTAATGAATGATGCCGATCTTGATCTTGCGGTTGACGGGATTATTTGGAGTGCTTATGGTACGACAGGCCAGCGTTGTACAGCATGTAGCCGCTTAATTGTCCATAAAAATGTGAAAGCTGCTATAGAAGAACGACTACTCGAGCGTATTAACCAGTTAACTTTAGGTGATGGCCTTGATGAAGCAGTAGACATTGGTCCTGTCGTGAATAGCGAAGCTTTACAACACATTAATGCTTATATGAACGTTGCCAAGAAAGACGGGGCAACCTTGCTTTGTGGCGGACATATTACAAGGGAAGGACCATTAGCGAATGGCCATTATTTCAAGCCTACCCTTTTCACTGATGTCACAAATGATATGCGTATCGCCCATGAAGAGATCTTCGGTCCCGTTTTATCTCTTATCCCGGTTAATGACCTTGATGAGGCGATTCAAGTCAATAATTCCGTCGATTATGGTCTCTCAAGTGCTATTTATACGAATGACACCAATAAGACGTTTAAAGCCATGCACGAGCTTAATTCCGGTCTTGTCTACATCAATGCCGGAACGATTGGTGCGGAAATCCATCTGCCATTTGGCGGGACAAAGGCAACTGGCAATGGTCATCGTGATTCCGGCATTGCCGCTTTAGATGTATTCGCTGAATGGAAAAGTGTATATATTGATTACAGTCAAAAACTGCAGCGTGCCCAAATCGATAACAACTAAGGGGGGTTCTCATGATGAAAGTGGCTGTATTAGGATCGGGTCTTATGGGAAAAGAGGCGGCTCGGGATCTTATTGATAGTGACGGTGTTGAAAGTGTTGTCCTTGCTGATATCGATCTAGATAAAACCAAAGAGGTTTGCCGCTCACTTAGCAGTTCCAAACTTAGCGCGGCTAAAATCAATGCGAAAGATGATGTAGCGCTTGCTGATTTTATGAAAGATTTTGATGTCGTTATTAACGCCCTATTCTATACATTTAATGAGACTGTTGCGAAGACAGCCATTAAGGTAGGTGTCAATGCCTGTGATCTGGGTGGTCATATCGGCCATGCTACTGACCATGTTTTGGCCATGCATGATGAAGCGCAAGCTGCTGGTGTCACTCTTATACCCGATCTGGGTGTTGCACCGGGAATGATTAATATATTATCCGGTTACGGGTATCAGCAACTTGATACGACTGAAACGATCAAACTAATGGTCGGCGGCATTCCTGTTCAGCCGGAACCACCATTTGAGTATAATCACGTATTCTCCATGGAGGGTGTGTTTGATCATTATACTGACCCCGCACTCATCATCCGTGATGGCAAAAAGTCGGAAGTCCCTTCACTTACTGAAATCGAAACAGTCCATTTTGCCCGCTTCGGCCCACTTGAGGCCTTTCATACATCGGGAGGAACGTCAACATTGTCGACGTCCTACCCTGATGTGAAAAACCTTGAATATAAAACAATTCGTTACCCCGGTCATGCCGAGAAGTTTCGACTGCTCGTTGACCTTGGTTTGACTAGGCGTGATCATATGGTGGATGTTGGTGATCAACAAGTTAATACGAGAGATGTACTGCTCGAAGTGCTTGATCCGATTGTAGAACTTGGTGATAAAGATGATGTCGTCTTATTACGTATCCTCGTTTCAGGCTATAAGAATGGGAAACCACAAACCTATCAATATGAAATGACAACCTTTAATGATCCAACGAATCATGTGACAGCTATGGCACGGTCGACGGCCTATACTATTTCTGCTGTTGCGCAAATGCTCGGGAATGAAACGATTGATAAGAAAGGAGTCTACCCGCCTGAGCAGATTGTTCCTGGTAAGACTTACATTGACGCAATGCGAAGCCGCGACGTCCATATTCATGAAACGGTCAAAGCAGAAAAGATGTGCATCCGCCCACAATAATGATCGACGCCCCCGGCCACGCTGGGGGCATTTGCCAGAAAGGATGATGAGGCATGAACCAGAGTGTAGGCAAAGCCTTGGATATATTAGAACTATTGAAAAAGCAAGCCAGCCAAACACCCCTTGCACTTAAAACCATCGCCGATCACTTGTCCATGCCTAAACCAACTGCTTATCGAATATTGCAAACGTTGGAGTCTCGAGGCTTTGTGACCAAAGACAAGCCATCCGACACGGCCGTTTATTATCGACTTGGATTAAAATTGCTAGAGCTTGGTACCATTGTATCCGAGCAGCTTGAATTAAGGTCCGTTGCCTTACCTTTCATGACGGACTTAAGAGATTCGATTAATGAGATTGTTCATCTTGTCATCCGAGATCAATTTGAAGGGGTCTATATTGAAAAAGTTGAAGGTGAACAGCCGTTAAGATTGCACACCAAAATCGGAAAACGTTCACCGCTTCACTTAGGCTCAGGCCCCAAGCTGTTATTAGCCATGCAAGAAGATAGCTTCATAGATGAATATATAAAGGCATTGAATCAAAATAATCTATGGGATTATCATCTCATGAATAAGCAGGAGATTTTAGGAGAACTACGCTCCATTAATGGACAAGGGTATGCGATTAGTAAAGGTGAACAAGATCCGGAGACAATTGGTTTATCCTATCCCATTTACGATCATACAGGCGCTGTTTTAGCTGCTTTGACCGTCAGTGGTCCCGCTATTCGTTTCTTTGGGGAACGCGGTCAATCGATTCAAAAGCAGACGGATCGGACCGCCCAGCGTATATCTGAAGTGCTAGGTTACAGAAAAGTTGATCCATCATAAAACAACGCGCTAAAGTTATGTGAGCGCGTTGTTTTTGCTTTTATTCACTTGGCCATGCCGGCAACATTCGCCGTAGCGGTTTATCTTGACGGAGCCCAAGAACGTAATCCGCTTGCATTAAAGTATGAATCTCCCGCGTCCCTTCATAGATTACAGGGGCTTTGGAGTTGCGGAGATGCCGCTCTACCGGATATTCATTCGAATAACCGTAAGCACCGTGAATTTGGACAGCATCATTTGCGGTTTCGTTGGCAAAATTGCAAGCTTGCCATTTTGCTAAGGAAGTTTCACGCGTATTTCGGACACCGGCGTTTTTCAACTCTCCAGCTCGATAGACGAGCAGTCTGGCCGTCACGAGTTTGGCCTCCATATTCGCAAGCATTTGTTTGACTAACTGGTGCCCACCAATGGGCCTTCCAAAGGTCTCCCGCTCATGGCAATAATTTGTACTGGCTTCCAGACAAGCGGAAATGATGCCACAGGCACCCGCCGCGACGGTAAAGCGACCATTGTCAAGTGCTGACATGGCAATTTTAAAACCTTCCCCTTCCTCGCCCAATAGATTCTCTTTTGGCACGCGCACATTGTCAAAGAAAATGGAACCGGTATTACCGGAACGTATGCCTAATTTGCCTTTAATGGGTTGAGACGAAAAACCCGGCATTGACCGTTCAACAATGAACGCAGAAATCCCTTTATGCTCTTTTGACTTATCCGTATAAGCAAATACAATAAAGTGATCAGCGAGGTCACTTAATGAAATCCACGTCTTCTCCCCATTTAATACGTAGTCATCACCATCTTTCGTTGCGGTTGTTTGCATCGCTTTGACATCGGATCCGGCATTGGGCTCTGTTAAACCATAAGCAGCCAGTTTGTCTCCCTTCGCTTGTGGCACTAAATATTTCTGTTTTTGCGCTTCTGTCCCCCATTGCAGCAATGTCATGCTGTTTAGCCCTGTATGAACGGATACGGCGGTTCGAAAAGCGGTATCTCCACGTTCAAGTTCTTCACAAACGATAGCTAGGGCATTGTAGTCCATGCCGCTGCCTCCATATTGTTCGGGGATACAAACCCCCATTAAATTTAATTCGGCCAGCCGTTTGTAGATATCAGTGTCAACTTGCCCCTCCTCATCCCATTTGCGAATATGTGGCATGATTTCGTCATCAACAAAAGAGCGCACCATCTTTTGCAGCATTTGTTGTTCATCAGAATACTCAAAATTCATCAGTCCATCTCCTTTTAATTAAATAATATTTTGTTGACGCAACTGGTTACATTGTTCTTGGGTATAACCCAAGGCCGTTAGAACTTCTTCTGTATGTTCACCAACCATTGGCGGATGCCGGCGGTAACTCACCGGTGTTTTGGATGTTCCAATTGGGCTCGCTGCTACCTGGAAAGTGCCTGCCGTTGGATGTTCCATGTCCACCGCTATACCTCTTTCCTGGGCATGGGGGTCGTTGAACACTTGATCCATAGAATAAATGGGACCACATGGAATACCCGCTTCTCGGCATACTTTTACCCAAAAGTCGGCTGGTTTTTCTATGAAACGAGCCGTGAGTTGTTGCTCTAACTCCACCTGGTGTTCGATTCTTGAAGGATTATCTTTAAATCGCTCATCATCCGCCAGTTCAGTTAATGCCATCACATCACACAATTGGTAAAACTGATGATTGTTTCCAACAGCGATAACAATCGGATTGTCCTGTGTTGAAAATGTCTGATACGGGGCAATGTTCGGATGCTTGTTACCAAGCCGTCCAGGGACTTGCCCAGAGATCAAGTAGTTACTGGTGACGTTAACAAGTGAACTGACAGCGCTATCAAAAAGTGAAATATCAATAAATTGTCCCTCGCCGGATCTTTGTCGTTCGATTAAAGCGGATTGAATAGCAATATTGGCATTTAGTCCTGTTAACACGTCCGTAATCGCAACACCGACTTTCATGGGACCAGATTCCTCCGTCCCCGTAATGCTCATGAATCCACTCATTGCTTGTATTAAAAAATCGTAACCAGGGAAATGTTTGTATGGTCCTGTCTGTCCAAAGCCTGAAATACTGCAATAAATAATGTGTGGATGTTCCTTTCGTATGGCTTCATAATCGAGTCCCCATTTTTCCATGCTGCCTGTTTTGAAATTATGGATCAGTACGTCACTCTGCTTAATCAGTTGTCTCAGAATGGTGCGGCCGTCGTCAGTTTGTAGATTGAGCGTTATTGCTCTTTTATTACGATTGGTGGAAAGATAATAAGCACTTTCCTCGTTTTGAAAGGGTGGGCCCCATGTTCGCGTATCATCACTGCCTCCAGGGGCTTCCACTTTAATGACTTCAGCACCTAAATCACCCAAGACCATAGTACAGTAAGGACCTGCAAGAACTCGGGATAAATCTAAGACGCGGATACCGGATAATGCACGATTTGACAAATGCTTGTCACCTCCAATTTTTTGCTTAAACATAAGCAACGCCAGTTAAACGGCATATAAAAAATATAAGTCGCTCAACTGGCATCCATGTCCGAAGCGCCAATGCGGGCTAACGCAACAGCTTTCGTTCTTTCAGCACTTTTTAATTATAATATCATTTATTATAAATTATTTAAAAAATTCCGTCAACACCTGTTTTCCTCTATTCATAACAAATTTGTTATAATTGTAGAGGTCCCTTCGACAAGGCGAATACTCGGGACAATATGAAAATGGAGGTTGCTTACATATGACCGAAAAAGTGAAACAATATCTTACCGATCACCGTGATCAACATTTACAAGAGTTATCATCGTTCTTAGCTCTACCAAGCATTAGTTCACTATCGGACCATACGGAAGATGTTAGAAAAACAGCCGAATGGGTGGCGTCATCTTTAAAGTCAGCTGGCCTAGAAAATGTCGAGGTGATGGAAACCGATCGTCATCCTGTCGTCTATGGTGATTGGCTGCATGCTGATGCCAAACAAACTATACTTATATACGGGCACTATGATGTCCAGCCGGTTGACCCCATTGATTTATGGAAAACGCCACCGTTTGAACCGGATATAAGAGACGGGAAAATATATGCCCGCGGCGCCACTGATGATAAAGGTCAAGTCTTCATGCATATCAAGGCCATAGAAGCGATTTTACAAACGACGGGGGAACTGCCTGTCAATGTTAAATTGATTATTGAAGGTGAAGAGGAAATTGGCAGCCCTAACTTAGATTCATTTGTGGAAGGCCATAAAGAACAACTTGCTTCCGATATTCTGCTCGTCTCAGATACACCAATGATAGACAAAGGACAACCCTCCATCTGTTATGGATTACGAGGTTTAACAGGTTTGGAAATTAATCTAAAAGGGCCGAATAGTGATCTGCACTCAGGTTTATATGGTGGTGCCGTCAAGAACACGGCCGAAGCTTTAGCTGAACTATTAGCAACGATGCATAACACTGAGGGTGAAATTACCGTTGATGGCTTTTACGATGATGTTCGTCCTCTTACCGATGAAGAAAAGCAAATGTATGAGGAACTATCAGAGGATGAACCGTTAAAGCAGCAGTTAGGCGTTCAAGATCTCCACGGAGAAGCAGGTTATTCGACTAACGCCCGTCTATGGGGACGTCCAACTCTTGAAATCAACGGTCTATACAGCGGTTTTCAAGGTGAAGGTATCAAAACCGTCATTCCATCCGAAGCGACAGCTAAGATCACGTGCCGCCTTGTTCCTGATCAAGACCCTGCTGACATTGCCGAAAAAATTCGCCAACACGTCAAACGGAATCTCCCAGTAGGCGTTACCGTTGAAACAACTTTATTTGATCAAGCCAAACCGTTTATCACACCGTATGATCATCCGGCGATTCAAGCCGCAGGTGCGGCCTTAGAACAAGCTTATGGCGAAGAAGCCACTTATGCGCGTATGGGTGGATCGATCCCCGTTGTTGAAACGTTCCATACACTGCTTGAACTGCCAGCCGTATTAATGGGCTTCGGCTTGCCGACGGAAAACTTCCATGCCCCTAATGAACACTTCCATTTGGAAAACTTTGATAAAGGTTCTGAAGCTTTAGTCGATTTCTTATTTAAGGTCTGATCCCTATCGGGGGTCAGACCCCTTTTATGACATCAAAGAAGTCGGCATAATTCGATAAATATTCATCAGCTTGCCCGTGCTCATTTTGAAATAAGCAAGTCTTGATGCCTAGAATATGAGCAGGTATGACGTCCAACTCTCGATCACCCACGGCCAAATCAAGAGAATATTTTTTATGTAAATAACGGTACGCGGCAGGATCAGGCTTACGCGGATAACCATCATCACCGCACACCCACTCTTCAAAGTACTTACTCATTCCATGGTGTTCAATTATTCGCCCCACGACTTCTCTTTCTTTGTGCGTCATGATGACATTTGTCGTTTGTTGCAGAACATCCTTAATGTACGGAAAAGGTCCCATATTTCCGGGTGAAAGCTCGTCCTCTTTTTGTCTAAATTGATTCATTTGCTCTGGCGTTATCCCAAAATATTCAATCGCATGACCAAAAGAGACCTTCAGTTGAGCATAAATCTCTTCTTCAGCATAAGCCTCTTCCAATACGTCTCGCATCAATTTGGTATAAACCGGATATGTATCAAATAGTGTACCGTCAAAGTCCCATAAAATCTTCATGGTATGCCCCCTTCTTTTCATACTATTTTACTACTTCAATTGAGTTAGAGCCAGGTCTCTCTCAACCTATTGTTGATAATTATCTTTGGTAGAACCCAGAAAATGTGATAAAATTTTTCTGTCACAAGTCAATGCAGTGGTTTATTGGAGATCAATGTGGGGTAACTGCCTCCAATAATAGTCCTTTCGCCGTGTGACGACTTTTTCTTCCAACGGTATTTAAATGAGGTCCAACTCCATTAGATTAAAGTATTAATCTATTATGCGTGAGATTTGGCCTAAAACTAACATAATTGAGGTGTTTCCATGGATGTGTTGCAATTGGTCGTTGATTACCTTAATGGCAAGCTATGGGGATATGTTTTAATTATCCTACTCATCGGCCTTGGTTTGTACTTCACATTTCGTTCAAGGTTTGTGCAATTTCGCCTGTTCGGAGAAATGTTCCGTGTAATTAAAGAGGATACTTCCACACATAAGAAAGGTATATCTTCGTTCAAGGCTTGGACGATTAGTACAGCTTCACGGGTCGGCACAGGGAACATGGCCGGTGTTGCCCTTGCCATTTCAGCAGGCGGACCAGGCGCTGTTTTTTGGATGTGGATCATTGCTCTGGTTGGCGGAGCGACGAGTTTTGTTGAAAGCACATTAGCCCAGGTTTATAAGGTCAAAGATGGGGATGCCTTCCGTGGCGGGCCTTCTTACTATATGGAAAAAGCGCTTAATGCCAAATGGATGGCTATTCTGTTCTCAATTTTAATTACGATTACTTATGGACTCATTTTCAATGCGGTTCAAGCCAACACGATTACCGTTGCCTTTAATCAATCTTTTAATTTAAATCGCTTGGTATTGGGTATCGTTGTTGTTATATTGACAGCCTTAATCATATTTGGCGGTGTTAAAAGAATTGCCAATTTCACAGGTGTTGTTGTTCCGTTCATGGCCATGATTTACATCATTGTTGCCTTTTTGACACTTCTCATGAATATCACTGAAGTTCCTAATATGATCGCACTGATTTTCCAACATGCTTTCGGAATCAAAGAAATTGTAGGTGGCGGTATTGGTGCTGCGATTATGAATGGTGTCAAACGTGGCTTGTTTTCCAATGAAGCAGGTATGGGTAGCGCACCTAATGCGGCCGCGACAGCGACCGTCAGTCACCCTGCTAAGCAAGGTCTTGTGCAAACGTTAAGTGTCTTCACGGACACCCTACTGATTTGTAGTGCAACGGCATTCATGATTCTGATTTCAGGCGAATGGATCGGTACCAGCGATGGTATTACCGGTGTTACCTTAACCCAAAATGCATTAAATGAACTGCTTGGTGCTTGGGGTGGCCCATTTGTCGCGGTATCCATACTTTTGTTTGCCTTTAGCTCATTAATCGGCAATTATTATTATGGCGAAACCAATATTAAACTCTATACAAACGGTAATGCCATACTTAACCTATATCGTTTCGTTGTCTTAGCTATGGTGATATTTGGTGCTGTGACGAAGGTCCAACTTGTGTGGGACTTAGCGGATTTATTCATGGCTTTAATGGCGATTGTTAACCTTATTGCCATTGCTATACTCGGTAAAATCGCCTTCGCAGTCCTCAAGGATTATATGAAGCAGAAGAGACAAGGAAAAAACCCTGAGTTTGTTGCAAAAAATATCCCATGGCTCCGCAATGTTGAGTGGTGGGGTGGTTCGGCAGATCAAGAAAAGGATCATTAAGTCAATCATAAAAAAATCCCTGCTCGTAAGCAGGGATTTTTTATGGCAAATTATTGGTTTTCATTCATTTTGTTACGAAGCACCATTTGTAAAATGCCGCCGTGACGATAATAATCAACCTCAACATCGCTATCAAAACGAGCGAGGGCATCAAATTCTTTCTTCTTACCATCCTCATCAGTGGCAGTCACTTTAACAGTATCCTTAGGTTTAACCGTTTCATCGATGTCAACATCAAATGTTTCCCGGCCAGTCAAACCAAGGGAATCAATGCTGTCGCCGTCTTTGAATTGAAGCGGCAAGACACCCATGCAGACAAGGTTACTGCGGTGGATTCGCTCATAGCTCTCAGCGATGACAAATTTGATACCAAGCAAATCTGTACCTTTAGCTGCCCAGTCACGGGAGCTTCCCATACCGTAGTCATTGCCGGCAAGGACACACAAGCCTGTATTATCTTCTTGATATTTCATCGCAGCGTCATAGATTGGCATAACTTCCTCTGTTGGCCAATATGTCGTATAGCCGCCTTCTGTACCGGGAGCCAATAGGTTGCGAATCCGCACGTTAGCGAATGTGCCGCGCATCATAACATCATGATTACCACGGCGGGAACCATAGGAGTTAAAATCACGACGTTTAACCCCTTTATCTTGTAAATATTGACCGGCCGGGCTATCCGATGCAATCGCGCCAGCAGGTGAAATATGGTCGGTTGTTACGGAATCACCAAATTTACCAATCGCACGCAACCCTTTCAACGATTGAATGGCTTCAGGTTCACGCGATAAGTTTTGGAAGAACGGCGGATTTTGAATGTATGTGGATTCAGGATCCCAATCATACAATTCACCTGTACTGGATTCTAAGTTATTCCAACGCTCGTTTTCATCAAACACCCGTTCATATTCTTTTTTGAACATTTCAGGGCCAACTGATTGAGTCATCATTTCTTGGATCTCATCATTAGACGGCCAAATGTCTTTGAAGTAAACGTCATTACCGTCTTGATCTTTCCCAAAACTGTCATTGGCAAAATCAAAGTTCACGGAGCCCGCTAAGGCATAAGCTACAACCAACGGCGGTGAAGCTAAGTAGTTGGCACGGACAAGCGGATGAATCCGTCCTTCAAAGTTCCGGTTACCAGATAATACAGAAGACACGGTCATGTCATTATCTTGAATCGCTTTTTCGACCGCTTCAGGAAGGGGTCCGGAGTTACCGATACAAGTTGTACAGCCGTAACCAACAAGATTAAATCCGAGTTGTTCAAGATAAGGTAGTAAACCAGCATCAGTTAAGTAGTCCGTCACGACCTTTGAACCAGGGGCTAGACTTGTTTTAACGTAATCAGGAACATTCAGTCCCTTTTCAATCGCTTTCTTTGCTACAAGACCGGCACCCAACATCACGCTTGGATTAGACGTGTTCGTACAACTTGTAATCGCGGCGATCACTAAATCCCCAGTTTTCAAGTCTTGTTCAGAACCGTCATCATATTTGATAGTGGATTTTTTATAAATTTCATCATCTTCAAGACCAAAACCGTGATTACCCGCTTCGCGAGTCAATGTTTTGTTAAATTCATCTTTCATATCGGACAATAAAATTAAGTCTTGTGGACGTTTTGGCCCTGACAAAGACGGTTGAACGGTAGACAAATCGAGTTCTAGCACTTGACTGAATTGAGGTTCTTTAGCCTCTGGTGTGTAGAACATACCGTTCGCCTTGCAATATTCTTCAACAAGCTTAACCTGTTCCTCACTGCGGCCAGTTAAACGCATGTAATTCAACGTTTCTTCATCAACTGGGAAGAATGTTGCTGTAGCGCCGTTTTCAGGTGACATATTGGAAATAGTCGCACGGTCAGCCAATGACATTTGTGGCATGCCTGGTCCGAAGAATTCAACAAATTTGCCAACAACTTTTTCGGAACGAAGCAATTGGGTCACATTCAGTGCCAAGTCGGTCGCCGTCGTGCCTTCCGGTAATTGACCGGTTAACCGAACCCCAATCACGTCGGGAACAGGGACATAGGATGGTTGACCTAACATACCCGCTTCAGCTTCAATACCGCCGACACCCCAGCCAAGGACACCAATTCCATTAATCATTGTTGTATGTGAATCCGTACCAACAAGCGTATCAGGAAACGCAAGATTTTCTCCGTCTTCTTCAACACCGTGGACAACGGAAGCTAAGTATTCCAAGTTAACTTGGTGGACAATTCCAGTTGCGGGCGGAACAGCGCGGTAATTCTCAAACGCTTCAGTAGCCCATTTTAGGAATTTATACCGTTCTATGTTTCTTTCAAATTCACGCTCCATATTAAACTTTAAAGCTTCATTGGAAGCGAAACGATCGACTTGCACAGAGTGGTCAACGACCAGATCAACGGGTTTTTCCGGATTGATTTTTTGCGGGTCGCCGCCCATGTCGGCCATCGCTTTTCGCAAAGAGGCCAAGTCGACGACAGCTGGTACACCTGTGAAGTCTTGCAGGATGATTCTTGATGGGTTGAAAGGAACATCAACATTATCATCAAGCTGATCTGTACCCCATTTTGCTAGATTTTCAATATGTTCTTTTTTGATGACTTTACCGTCATATTGACGAAGAACGCTTTCAAGTAAGACTTTAATAGAATATGGAAGTCTATCAATATCGCCAAATTCTTTAAGTGCGTCCAGTTTGTAATAGTTATACGTCTTGCCACCTACTTCAAACGTGTCGCGTGCCTGATAGACATCGTTATTCGCTTTTTCTTGAACAGTTGGCATTACTTTCCACTCCCCTTTACTCCAACTTTACTACATTTACATGTAATATCATAAAACAAATTGTACTATAAGTAAAATTCAATCGTATTATGATTGATTATAAGTTTTACTTATGATAATTAACTTCATTGATCATTAAGGTTCCCGGGTCAATTTTATCGCAAATTTATAGCGATCAGCTCTATAGTTTGATTTTACCCATTCCAACACTTTACCGTTCGTAAGATAAGTCTTTCTGGTAATAGATAAGATGGGCTCACCAATGCCCACATTGAGACATTCTTTCTCGTCTTGTCCAGATAGAGTGGATTCGATGACCTGGTTAGCATAATCTATTTGGTAGTTCATTTGCTCCTCAATATAGGCATATAGAGAATGGCTGGCAATAGTTTCCGTTAATCCTTGAACCTCATTAGCAGGAATATATGTGCACTCTAATGCCATTGGTTCGTCGTCGGCAAGTCGGATGCGTTTAATTTCGTAGACAGGTTCATGAACAGAAATTTGCAGTTGCTCAGCGAGTTCGTCATCAGCAGGCATGATTTGAAAACCAGCCAGCTTTGTAGAAGGGGTTAACCCGCGTTCTTTCATATCTTCAGTAAAACTTGTAACCGTATGTAGCGTTTGTTCCATTTTCTTTTCGCCCACAAAAGTTCCCCGCCCCTTAATACGGTATAAATAACCTTGGTTGACCAAATTGGTAATAGCTTGACGAACGGTCATCCGGCTGACATTAAATTGCTCCGTGAATTCACGTTCGGACGGAATGGTTTCACCAATTTTGAGTTGATTGTTGTCAACTAAGGACTTAATATATTCTTCAATTTGGAAGTAGATGGGGACCGGGGAATTCTTATCAATCAATGTAACGCTCCCTCGCTTTCATTTGGTCATATCGAGATAAAGCGGCTTCATCAGCGATTAATATCATATTATCATATCCGATCAAAGCTGATGCAGGGAAACTCTCATCTTGTTCAACTTGGTTTAATAGTTGATGAATCGCCTCTGCCTTTGACTCTCCTGATGCGAGCAAAAGAATTCTACGACTCGTTAAAATGGTTTTAATACCGACCGTAATCGCCTGTGTCGGAACTTGGTTTATTTGTTCAAAAAAACGTGCGTTAGCCCGACGTGTGTCTTCCGTCAACTTGGTGACATGTGTTGTTTTCTGAAAGGATGTCCCCGGTTCGTTAAATCCGATGTGTCCATTTTGTCCAATACCGAGCAACTGTAAGTCAATGCCACCTAATGTTTCAATGAGCTGATCATAACGCCGGCATTCTTGGTCGAGATCATCAGCTACACCATTAGGAACGTGGGTATGCTCAGGAGAAATATCAATATCATGAAATAATTCCTGCTCCATAAAAGTCCGATAACTGTTGGGATCTTCTGGAGACAGGCCAACATATTCATCAAGGTTAACGCTCTTAACCTTACGATAAGACGTTCCATTTCTATGGTGATCTTCAATCATTTTTTCGTAGACGCCCTTAGGTGTCCCGCCTGTTGCCAGACCTAAAACCGTATTAGGAGCGCTTTGGACTTGGCGAATCATATAGTCAGCGGCTAACTCACTCATATGAGCATAGTTTGTGGCGCGAATCAGTTTCATGTCGTTAATTCCTCCCTCTGGAATACAATCTCACCACGGCAAATCGTCATATAGACGTCATTGTTATGATCAAGGATGGTCATATCAGCGTCTTTACCAGGCTCTAGTGTCCCTTTGCGATCAATCACTCCAGCTTGCTTTGCTGGATTCATTGCCGTCATATAAACAAGGTCTTCAATTGCCGCATCTGTAAAGGTAAGCATATTTTGGAATCCATGTTTCATCTGCAATACACTACCTGCTAAAGTCCCGTCATCTAATCTTGCTTCGCCGTCTTTAACCGTAACATCTTGTCCGCCAAGATCATAATGACCATTCTTTAAGCACTTAGCACGCATGGCATCCGTAATTAAAACAAGACGGTCTTTGCCTTTAGTTTTGTATGTGATATGCACAGCATCTGGATGGACGTGAATACCATCAGCAATGAGCTCGGTATACAATTGATCATGGTAATAAGCACCCCCGACAACGCCTGGCTCCCTGTGATGCATGCCACGCATCCCGTTAAATAAATGGGTAACATGAGTTGCACCGTTACTTACAGCTTCTTTAATATCCGTCATCGAACCATTCGAATGACCGATAGATGCCACAACATTGTGTTCTGATAAATGTTTGACAAACGATTGCCCGTTAGTCATTTCCGGTGCTACAGTCACAAGTTTTATCATGCCCCCACTCATGCGCTGCCATGCCTGAAATTGATCCATATTAGGTGTCAAAATGGCATCTAGCGGCTGGGCGCCTGCTTTGTCCGGATTAATAAACGGGCCTTCCAAATGAATGCCAATCACTTCGGCTTGCCCGGTATGCTCCTTATTTAAATAATGACCAACATTTTCAATCGCCTGATCAATTCTGTTGCGGCTTTCTGTCATCGTCGTCGCAAGATAAGAGGTCGTCCCTTCTTGAGGTAATGCCTGGGACATTGTATCCAATGCCTCTTTTGTTCCATCCATCACATCTGCACCATTAGCTCCGTGAATATGAACATCGATAAATCCAGGAACGATTTTATAGTCAGCCGGTAGAACAACAGCATCATCCGCGGCCTTGTCCGCACCATGAATTGACATAATGTTATGGTCTTCAACGGTTATGAGCGCGTTTTCAATTTTTTCAAAACCCGTATAGGTTGTACCTTGAAGTTTAATCATCGTTAAGCCCACCTCCACTTATCATTGACTGTATCTTCGTTTAATATATCATTATTGTTGTTTGGTTGTCTATACATCCATACCTAAATTAAAATCGCAAGTGGTCTATAAAACTAGTTGAGTTGGGTTCGTCAATAAAAAAACCGCCGCTTAAAGCGCCGGTTTCTACTTTCTTATTCTAAAGTGGGCGTTTAACTGTCCACGTAACATCGACTTTCTAATATCTTCTTTGTTCGCCTTCCGTGTTGCTTTCACCATTTCACGACGTATTTCGTTCGTCTGAACACCTTCTTCACGATGGTCAGCGATCTCCACCAAAGTTTCCACATCTAAAAATGAATATTTGCGCGTGCCCTTTTCGGATCGTTCCGGATAAATCAAGCTTCGATCTTCATAATACCGGATTTGCCTGGGTGTTAACCCTGTTAGCTCACTAACTGTACCGATCGGAATAACCTTTTTACTTTTATAAGGATATTCGGATGCCATCCCCTCACCTCCATCCGTTTGTAATTTTAGTTTACAAGTTCACTTGTTCATTAACAAATAATATGTAAGATTATTTATCATATGGTGTTGTAATGCAGGTGAATCCAAGTTGTGTATAGTGTTGTTTGCCATCATTCTATTCTGGGTAACCTTTTTTTGTTATCATTCTTGGGGGATAGAGTTAGGAAAACCAGTTTGTCATAAACATTTTAATGAATCGACAAATTTCAACTGTCACAAGTCTGTGCTTAGTAACGAAAGACTAATTAGCAAGATTACAATGAACGGAGGCGGTTTCTGGTGCAACAGCGCAGTCAGTATTTTGACAACGCAAAATTCTTACTGATTTTTTTCGTTGTGTTTGGTCACATCATCAGTCCGTTAAAAAACAATAGCGACTTCTTATTTGCCGTTTATAAATTCATTTACCTCTTCCATATGCCAGCCTTTATCCTTATTGCAGGTCATTTTGCTAAGGGGTATGACAAGCCAGGTTATTTCAAAAAAATATTTAAAAAAACGTTAGCTCCATATATCATTTTTCAAGTGATTTATTCCTTTTTTTACTATGTTATGGGGTACGAAGACACGCTCACTTTGACTTTGCTTGATCCGCATTGGTCACTATGGTTCTTAATGAGTCTGTTTTCTTGGTATGTGCTATTGAAAGTGTCAAAGGGCCATCCAATGATGGTCCCATTATCATTTATCGTAGGTATTGCTGTCGGATATTTCGATATATTCGATTCCGTCCTAAGTATCGAAAGAACGTTAATTTTCTTTCCGTTTTTCATACTTGGACACCATTTAAGCCGTGAACAATTTGCCGCCTTAGGACAAAAACATTGGCGTTCTTTGGCTACAATTGCTTTATGTCTCATACTAGTAGCGTGCTTTTTTATGATTCCGGATGCAGCCAAAGATTGGTTGTGGGGGTCAGCGTCCTATAACACTATGGGTGTCGGTGGTTGGCTTGGAGCTTGCTACCGTATGATGTTTTATATGTTGATGCTAACCGCCACATTCGGCGTTCTTGCTCTCATTCCGCGTGGATCATTTTCATTTACTAAATTGGGTAGCTATACGCTCTACATTTACTTATTACACGGTTTCTTTATCAAGACCATTAAGCTCCTCCCCTTCTATAAGAATATGGAGCATTTGACAGAGTACTTGTTACTATTCTGTGCCGCTATAGCGATTTGTTATTTATTGGGGAGCGGGCCGGTCCGACAACTCGCAAAACCATTGATTGAACTCAAACGTCCTAAGCCTAAGCAACCTAGTGATGTTTCAACTTAATTATCGATCCAATCCCTCAACTCCTCCAATGGATTTGAGGGATTACTATTATTATTTATGATAATTAGTTGACATAATATAATTATGGTTAGACTTTAAACGATTTCCCCTTCTATGTATAAACATGACTCACATGCGTACTCTATAACTGATTCAAATTTTTAACAATGATTAATGGAGGTCAATTTTTATGGCTCAACAAAACCAGCAATTACAACAAGCTTTTAACGCTGCGCAACAGGCAGAACAAGCTGTTCAGCAGGCACAGTCAAGTGGAAATCCACAACAAATACAAAAGGCACAGCAGCAGTTGCAACAAGCCCAGCAACAACTTCAGCAAGCCCAAACCCAAAGCCAACAAGGGGCTCAGCAACAGCAGCAACAACAACAGCAACAATTTCAACAAGCTCAGCAACAGCTTCAGCAGGCGGAACAAGCCCTTCAACAAGCTCAGCAAGGACAAGCACAGCAGAACAATCAACAACAATAATATGATTGGGTTCCCTCAATCGGGAACCCTTTATTTATAGACTTGTCCAATTATGAAAACTCATTTCCTTGTGTTACTTGATTATTGATGGCATTCGTCTTTATAATATTAAGTGATAAGTGCATGAGGTGATGAGCAATGTCCGGTACGTTCAGTTGGTTTATCGTCACTTGGTCTATCTTTTTATTTGTGTTTATGGCCATTGGCGGTTACTTTATGTTTCGCAAGTTTTTGAAAAGCTTGCCACGTGATGACGGGAATTCTATATTGGACTGGCAAAATTATTATATCGAACAAACCAAACATTTGTGGTCCCAAGAACAAAAGGATCTTCTGGAAGAACTTGTGCGCCCTGTTCCTGAATTATTCCGCGATGTGGCTAAGGGGAAAATCGCCGGGAAAATCGGTGAAGTTGCTTTAAGAAAAAACGCCCGAACGATGACCCAGGATTTAATTGTTGAGGGTTACATAAAAGCAACCCCTAAACGCGACCACAAGTATCTTAGAAAAACACTCATGAGGCATAATATCAGTTTACAACCTTATGAACATTTTTTTTAGAGAGAACTTGCCGGGGTGGCAAACCTTAATCGGCGATGGCTGAGCCTGAGCTTATATTTAATATCCAATATCCTCACTACGACGCCGGAACCCATCTAAGTAAAAACTTTATACTCTCCTAACGTGTAAAAAGGGTATCTCTAAAATGAGACACCCTTTTTTCGGCTACTAAACACGTTGGTCAATGGTCATTTGTTTCTCAAGACGGCGATACATAATATACATAGCTATCCTCCACGGAAGAATCATGCCGAACGCAAGTGTGAAGAACAATCCGCTCAATTGCGGAACCGTAATGGATTGTTCGAAATAAATTTTCATGATGGTTCGAATAATAACTAAAATCACTAAAATAAAAACAAAGGCCTTTGAACGCTTAAGGTAAATATCATGATCACGAACTTCAAATTTCGATGTTATGATAAGAAACAAGGAAAAGAACACACCAATGCTAAGCGCCTCAAAAAACTCTGACCACGGTACACGAGTAAAGGGTACCGTAAACATCAAAAACCCTGTTGACATGAAGAATGGAGGTAAAATAATTTTTTTTGCATTCGTTGGATGGTGGGAAGCTTTCAACCGAATGGCAATGATCGCTGATGCCAGCCCAATCCCAATTAAAACACTCACAATTTTTAGCATACTCATCGACCTTACCTATATGAATTCAAAACTCGATTATATTATAACGCTTTTATGAAAAAAATAAAATGCCTGCCTTGTCAACTATGTATTTCCGATTACAGTGCAAAGTTACCATTTATCTAAACATCATTAGGAATAGTAAGTAGCGTTTCGTTGTACCTTAAAGGGGTGTCTTAAAGTATGATAAGACTTTAGGACACCCCTTTTTTTAATGAACCCTATTTTTACCCCATTTCATATAAGGTCCTTTTAACTTCACTTATGCTTTTTATTTTTAAATGCAGCGATCTTGAATCTCTAAATTTATGAGCCTCAATACAGGTTTTTATTGGGGCAGTTCCCTTACTCGTTTCGCTTATATTCTTCAAGTGCCCAATCTTTTTTGTATATCTTAGTGGCTGCGTCCTTTCCTACGTAACGCAAATGCCAAGGTTCATACTCATAACCGGTAATGTCCTGTTTACCTTTTGGATATCGGACGATGAACCCGAATTCATGTGCATGTTTGGCCACCCAGCGACCCGCTTCGGTATCACCAAATGCTTGAATGAGCTTAAAGTCAACCGCGCGCGAGGTGATGTCCATAGCTAGCCCGGATTGATGTTCGCTCGTTCCTGGATGAGCACTGACTTGACTTGCCTTCTTTTCTCCATAGCGGTCAACATTCGAAGCAAACACCGTTTCCTGCCTTTCATAAGAACGATAACCCGATTGAGCAAACAATTGGATACCTTTGTTGTCCGCCGCTTGAAACAATTGCTTTAACGCGTCTGATGTAACCTTACGTACTTTACGCTTTTGGACTTTTTCATCGTATGGAAATCTCACGTCTGCATACTGTAAATTTTTCGGAACGAATCCATCCGGCAACTTATGGGATTTGTTCACAAGAACTTGCAAATCATTTGGATGAGCGACTGTCACCATACCATTGTCATTGGACTGATGCTGGTCAGCCTTATCCACTGTTTGACCTTCATTACTTTCAGATGATTGGTCGTTTTGATCTTGACTCTCTGTTTGCTTATTCTTATTCGCATCCTGACTTGATTGTTGCTCTTGCTGATTGTCTTGCTGTTCATGTGTTGATGAATCCTGTTTTCCCTGGGGATTGCAAGCTGATAAAGAGAGTATTGTTACGCCTGCCATCAACCACACTGTTGCTGTTTTTTTCCTCATGCCATTTATCCCCCTATTGAAATTTCCTATCATAGGTTAACAGAAAATCCGACAATAGGAAACCAACATTCGTATGAAATTTGTAGAACGATATAGCGTATTGTCTAGCGTTTGATCGGCTGGCCGTGGCTATTTTTCACTTCAATCCTCTTTAGCACGGCTAGCTTGATCACGGATGTATCTCATCAGAAAATATTCGTGGAGTGGAGCGTTTTTGTGCCAACCGTGTTCACTAGAATCCCATCATAGGGGGTTATTTTGTCGGCGAATCATCATCTACCTACTGCGTGTACGTACCGGAAATATGAATGGTTTCTTAGAATGTTCGATATTCCCAAACGGTGAATAGCTATTAAGAATCATGCTTGGACATAAAAAAACCACAGTTTTTAACTGTGGTTAACGCATTATTTCGATTGATTGTTCATGGCTTTCATCATTTGATTAATCTTCTTCTGCGATGGGTTTTGTCCCATTTGTGTCATCATGACACGCAACATTTTTTCATTGATAGGCGGATTCTTCTTAATATAACTCATCATATATTTACGAGCGGCGAAAAAGCCGGCCAACACGCCAACGATGATACAAACGACGCCCACTAGGATATACATCCACATATGGTGCTAGTCCTCCTTTAGTTTTTCTGTCCAAATCATAGTTTACTACAAACGAGTGGGCCTATACAATACCGATTATATGAGATGAGCATGTTTCACAGGTGCCAACCAGCCAAACCTTTGATGCCCGGCGTCAATGGCTAAAAAACAAGGATCAATATTCCGCAAAACTTCAAAAAAAACGGTCTCGGAACGTAAATCACCAGTGGCTTCCATATGCATCACATTATGGTCAATCGCTAGTTTGGCCATACTTTGTCCATATACTGAATGAATCATATATTCCCCTTGGTTGACAGTGAATTCCGAGGAACTGGCCAGTTGCTGTTGAATGTTCGTCTCAATTTCATGTACGGGGATTTTCTTTGTTATGTATGCCACTTGCTTATGTAGTTGTTCCCTATTAAAAGGGTCATGTGTATGGAAGGTTTCAACAAAAAGTTGAAATAATTTGGCCTCTTTACCAAAAAAACTGCGCGCGACTTCATTTTCAATTAAATAAATATAATAGTGCCTCATTGTCATCCTCCTTTTAGAGGTTTGTCCTATCATTATAGTGGATACTTCTTAAGGACATTGTCTAAACAAGGCGACAACAAGGCACTGATTTTGTCAAAGTTTGTCGGTTAGTAAAGAGAATCTAGTTAAAACAATTGTTTCATCTTGGAGACAACGTGATCAACGTTAAATCCATATTCAGACATCACTTTATCACCTTTTGCCGATGCACCAAAGCGGTCGATGGTTACCGTATCACCCTCGATGCCGACAAATTTATGCCAACCGAACGATGCCCCGGTTTCAACAGCTAAACGCTTCGTTAGTGACGTTGGTAAAATGCTGTCCTTGTAAGCTTTCGACTGAGCATCAAATCGATCAACAGAAGGCATGCTGACAACGTTAACGTGTATATTGTCCTGCGCTAATTGCTCTTGCGCTTCAACCGCTAAGCTCACTTCTGAACCAGTTGCTATAATGATACCTTGTGGTTCATCATTTGCTTCAGAGATCACATAAGCCCCTTTGGCAACACCATCCGCAGCATTCTTTGCTGATCCATCAAGTACAGGAACACCTTGGCGTGTTAAGACAAGCGCTGTTGGTTGATCCTCATTTTCAAGGGCTAACTTCCAAGCTTCCCGTGTCTCAATAGCGTCAGCAGGACGAATGACCGAAAGATTTGGCATAGCTCGTAATGATGCTAACTGCTCGACAGGCTCATGTGTTGGACCGTCTTCTCCAACCGCAATGCTATCGTGCGTAAAAACATATGTGACTGGCAAATGCATAATGGCTGATAGGCGTAATGCTGGACGCAAATAGTCAGAGAAAACAAAGAATGTTGAACCAAAGGGCTTGACGCCTCCATGGAGTCCCATGCCATTAACAGCAGCAGCCATCGCAAATTCGCGTACGCCGAACCAGACGTTTCTCCCTTGATAGGTACCTGGTAGGAAATCGTCGCTCTCTTTCATTAATGTTTTCGTTGATGAGGCAAGATCAGCGGCACCACCAAAAATTTGCGGTACGGATTTGGACAGCGCATTAATCACTTCACTGGAGGCTGCACGGGTTGCCAGCTTATCGCCAACTTCGAATGCTGGTAGGGATTCAGAATAGCCTTCAGGCAACGTGCCATTAATGGCCATCTCCAATTCTTTTGCGAGTTCCGGATATTCTTCTTTGTAGGCAGCAAACTGGCGATTCCAATCTTGTTCGAGTTGCTCACCTTTTTCAGCAATACGAGCAAAGTGTTGCTGAACATCTTCAGGAACTGTAAATGCATCATCGTAATCCCATTCATAACTTTTCTTCGCTTCAGTGACTTCTTCAGCACCAAGTGGAGCTCCATGAGCGTCTTTTGTGCCAGACTTATTCGGGCTGCCGAAACCAATGGTCGTCTTCACTTCAATAAATGTCGGTTTGTCAGTCGTTTCAGTTGCTTGACGCAAGGCTTCATTAATTTCATTAAGATTATTGCCATCCTCAACGTGAAGAACCTGCCATCCATAAGCTTCAAACCGTTTTTTAACATTCTCAGAGAATGCCATATGTAGGTCGCCATCCAGAGAAATATCATTTGAGTCATATAAAACGACAAGTCGACCGAGTTTAAGATGGCCAGCAAGTGAAGCTGCTTCAGCAGAAACGCCTTCCATTAAGTCGCCATCACCGCAAATAGCATATGTATGATGTTTAACCATTTCATATTGGTCACGATTGTATTTGTCAGCCAAATGCTGTTCGGCCATTGCCATACCGACAGCCATCGCTACGCCTTGACCAAGTGGTCCTGTTGTAGCTTCAACTCCTGGTGTATCCCCAACTTCTGGGTGTCCCGGGGTCTTGCTTCCCCATTGTCTAAATGATTTTAAATCATCGATGGATACATCATATCCATTTAAGTGCAGAAGACTATATAGCAACATAGAGCCATGACCTGCAGACAAAACAAAGCGATCTCGATTAAACCAATCGGGGTTCTTCGGATTGTGCTTCATGAAACTTGACCAGAGTGTATAAGCCATGGGCGCTGCACCCATAGGTAGACCTGGGTGTCCGCTATTAGCCGTTTCAACAGCATCAATAGATAGCGTCCGAATTGTATTAATAGCTTTTTGTTCAATTGATTGCATCTTAAACCAAACCATCCCTTCATATTTACTGCTTACATATCATATAGTTTAACACAAAACCATCACGTTCATCACTTATAAACTTTTGCAAAATCTAATCATAACTCTTATATTACAGTAAACATTGAAAGCCCAATTTTATATGAAATTGGGCTTTGAGCTGTATAACTTTAATGAAAGTCTTTAGATTGGCGTTGACTCTGTTTAAGTTTTTCCGGAGTGACATCTTGTCCTTCAGGATCGACAACCTTAAGACCATGCAATTGCTGCTTGAAGTTTTTTCTAAACGTCTTTAAATACTCTTCTCTCAATTTTTGCTGTTCCTGACTTTCTTCCTGTGTAAGCCCTTCTGCTTTTTTCTTGCGACCGAGCTCAGAAATGCGATTTAATTTATCTTCAGAAAGCATCTGCAAATCTCCCTCTACAATCATTTTACTATGTTGAACGAACAGGACGTGCTAGCATCGGGGTTGCAAAAGACCGCCCGAGCTTTTAGCCGATGGTCCTTTTCTTCTCTGCTGAAATCGTGATATAGGTACTTAACGGAGCGAGAAAGAGCTCCATTAATGCAAAATACTCTTCTTAGCTTAACGCATAAGGAAACGATCGTTCAAGCAAGCAGAATTACTTTTCTATTGGAATAACAAGTGTTTCACCAATATCGAGTTGGTAAGCATTAATATGATTAACTCTTTCCACCCAATTAACGAACTTTTTAATCGGCATATGATGTTGATCCTGAAAGTCTTCACCGATCTCCCATAGTGTATCCCCTGCTTCGACTTCAATAGTTTTAAATTGTCCCGCTTGAGCAGGATGCAATTGATCTGCAACTTCAAAAATTGAAAGAATGACTAAAATACCAAATATGAAATAAAGACAATAGGTTTTTGTGACTCGCTTAATCACTGTCATAATCATCAACCCCCTAAACGAATACATGTTCTTATGTAATTTAAGTTTAATGGGAACAATCGTTTGTGTCAAGATTTTTCGAACGAATGTTTGTATGGTGTGGAATTTCATGCTATACTATTATTAAGATGAAATTTGTTCCAAGGGGTTGACCAATTGTGAAACTATCAAACCGGCAACAAGCAATCTTAGATTTTATACGACAAGAAGTCCGCTCTAAAGGATATCCGCCTTCTGTTCGGGAAATTGGTGATGCCGTCGGATTGGCTTCAAGCTCAACGGTACACGGACATTTGTCGAGACTTGAGAAAAATGGTCACATCAGACGTGATCCAACCAAACCGAGAGCGATTGAACTGTTGGAGGAAGATGTGAATCAATCAACGGCACCTGCCCAGACAAGTATCGATGTACCCATTATCGGCAAAGTCACGGCAGGACAACCAATTACTGCCATTGAGAATGTCGAAGAGTATTTTCCCGTCCCAACCAGTATGGTTGGAGATGATGAAGCCTTTATTCTAAATGTTTCCGGGGAGAGTATGATTGACACCGGCATTCTTGACGGTGATAAGGTCATTGTGAGACAGCAAAGAATTGCTGATAACGGAGACATTATCGTTGCCATGACGGAAGAAGATGAAGCTACGGTTAAACGATTCTACAAAGAAGATGGGCATATTCGTCTACAACCGGAGAACCCAAATATGGAACCGATCATTTTAAATGATTGTGTGATTTTAGGCAAAGTCATTGGTGTTTTTCGAAATATACATTAAAAAGGGTGTCACTAAAGCATTCCGGAATGCTTTAGTGACACCCTCTTTTTGAATTGTGATTAAAAGTATTTATGGTATATGCATTTTATCGTTGTACATCCTAAGGAGAGCATAAATAGAACGGAGGAATGTCATTGGATTACAACGAGTATTGGAACCAGATATATGAGAAAAGTGACCAACTCAATTCACTAATTTCTTCTTACTGGAATCACTATTCCAATATGGAAACTTGGCAGTTTTGGTTTATTGTTTCCTTGTTGGTGGTTCCTTTAATCTTACTTTATTTCAAAGTGGACCGAGAAAGAATTTTCGAGTTATTTTTCTTCGGATATACAGTAAATATGTTGTGGACATTTACAGATATTGCACTAGAAGGTAGCCGTTACTTGGTTCATCTATACTTTTTTTTACCTATGTTACCGTATGCATTAAATTTGACTGCATCGTTAATTCCGGTGGGGTTTATACTTCTATATCAATATTGTACCAATAACAAAAAGAATTTTTATTTATTTACATTATTATTAAGTGCCATATTTTCGTTTGTTTTCGCACCTATTGAAAAATATTTAGGATTCATAGAACTTAGAAAAGGATTTAATCTCATTTATCTATTTCTTATAGACGTGGGGATTGCATTTATTTCTTACTGGTTTACAAAGATAATTTTAAAAATAAAAGGTGGTCACTTTTAGTGCCTGATGGAAGCGTAATTGAGCAAACACAGTTTTTCAGTATTAGCATCTAGCTTTGCCTGAACTGTAGCCCATTCAAGACCTTTATGGCCGTTTATGTTTTTCTCAAAACGGGCTTTTAATGCTCTGAGTAATTCTTCACGTTGTTCTAGTGACAACTCCTTTTTATTGCTGATTTTATTTCTCACTATCGTTTAATTCCCCTTACAGACTCGGCATAAGTGCTTGTCCATCCAAGATAAGTTTATCATAAATATTGTGGATCTCTCCCCCTCTGTATTACAAGTAAGAAAGATTGAAAACGAAGGGGTAAAGGAAAACTCATGCGTTACATTACTATTAATGCACATAAATTCTTGCCCCTTTAAGGAAAAGGTTGCAAGCATTTGTTCCTGCTTCCCCGGCTTCGTTTGTTCCGTAGCGCGAGATACTCGTAATATCCGAATCGTCAATAAGTGATGTGTAATAATTCATCGCCTCTTCTGCCTTTTTTCCCCCTAAAAAAAACAAAAACCCCTCGACGCCTGAGCGCCAAGGGATTCAAAGATTAATAGGTAGCCATATATTGATCGCGTTCCCACGGGTGTACTTGCGTGCGGAACAGAGTTTGTACCGAATAAATATAATCAAACTCTATTAAAATACTGATATAAAAGGAAATTGAAAAATAAATTTTTCACATCATTTCATACTCTATCGAATATTCTTGGGTATTTCTTGGGTGAAATCTTGGGTGATTTGGGTGTTTCGGGTGAATGCAATATTGCGGAAGATAAGGACGGCAACCCGACGAGGTTCCGTCCTTAATTTTACCCAATATCTTCTTCAACTTCGTTATTACTGTTATGATCTAGGGATCTAACCAAACTTTCTTGTATCGCCGCAGTACAAAACAACAGAGTTGAAACAATTGCTGACGTTGCAAAAATAAACGATGCGTATATCCATCTCAAAGGGTTTGGGGTTGTAACTGCACCCAAACCTAAAGCATCGTCCGCTCCTTCAGGCATTGGTTGTTTTAAACTAAACCCAACAGTTAAACCAGCTATCGCCCCTACTATCAAAATTAAAATAGCGACGATTTTCTTTTCTTTCATTATCTATATACCCCCCTAGTATTTTCTCAAATGGCACTATTCGACAAATCCCATTTAATAACCTTTTTCTTTGGGAAAAAGCGATGATAAAAGTTTGATATTATTTTCGCTTGGTACACCTTAAAATCATTCACAAATGAAGTGTCGTAATTTTTATCTGTGATAATCAGAACGGTTGGGAATACTTCTTTCCCGTACACTTGCCACGATAATTCTTTCCACAATTCACTACGTTTGTAAGCTTTATAACGTTCCAATTTATCTCTCATATTTTTGTTTGAATAAGTCAATGAGTTTTGTACTTCAATGAAAAACGGTGCGTTCTGCCAAATAGTAAATATGTCTGGTTCGATGGTTCCTTTATCACCAAATTTAGGTTCGACCTCGAACTGTTTGATACCACCAATTTTACGCATTTCCTTATAGCATTCTACAATTTTAAGAAAGTGACTGATTTTAGACGATCCTTTTTTGACAGTGGTTGGTTTAGGAAAATACATGAACGGCCTTGTATTAGTGTCAGCTTCAATATATCCATCACGTCTTAACCTTTTCAAAACATAATTTGCAGATGTCCGTGGGCTGTTCAAATTTCCAAAATAAAGCGTTGCAATATCATCCCTTGTCATTACCCTAAATCGTTCTAAATCTTTGATAATGGCCTTGTCACGTTGTCTCATCGTCATCACCCAAAACATTAAAAGGATTATCGTCAACAGACGATTGTTCATCCTGATTCGCCGACTTTGGAACTTTTAACGGTTCTAATATGACCTTGGCAACCTCTAAGTCAAGGAATGGTCCTTGTAATAACTCAATATCATCGCTTTTCATATACATGCGACCTGGTGTATTAATTGATATGTCTGCTGCATTTTCAACTGTGCGCCCTAATGTAATGTTTGAATTGATCCTGTCAGCGTGTTTAAATGCCATGCGAATAGTGAGATTGTTTTTTAATTTCCCGTCTAAAATGTCACTGTCTGGGCGTTGCATAGAAAGAATGAGATAGACGCCCAACGCCCGGCCAATCGCGCTTATATCCTCGATCGTACTCATGATGTCTTTTTCATCCTTAAGAAGCGCAACCTCATCAATGCAAACAACAATACTCGGCAAATGGAACGGTAGGTCTTTGATATGCGCTTTCTCGTGTTTATCCAGAAGATCACCGCGTTTTTTCAGTATATCGTTCACATATGCAAGATATCCATCTAACGTGATACTGCTCGTGCATACGCCTTCCACATGCGGCAAACGTCGGAAAACATGAAACTCTGAGCGCTTCAAATCGCCTAGTACAAGGCGTAGATCGTCCGATGAGTAATGTTTCACAAGCGTGCTTAAAATTGCTCTCAATTGAGTTGATTTCCCCGATCCTGTTTCACCAGCTATCAATAAATGAGGATGGTTTTCCATGTCATATAATCGCATTTTCCCGTGACGATCCACACCACAAATGATTGGCAAGTCATATTTTTTTAGTTTAAAATTCTCAAAATTATATTCAACACCACTAGGCATACTATATTTGTGGATTGATAGGACAAACTTTTTATATTCTCCGCTAATGTCGATGTTGTCACCGAATATTTGTTGAAAGACAAACCATTGCTTTTGAATTTGCTTTGGGTCGACCCCATCCGGTAGTGTGAATACAAATGTTGTTTTGTCTTCAGTGGAACGATAATCAATGATATAAGGATAAACTTGATATTTCTTTTTTCCAGTAGACACTTCTTTGTATAAATGAGCGTTTCTAAATACACGCTTGAGTTTTTGTTTGTGGGGATTACAAAATATCATCACAAAAACCTCCCTAGCGGATTGTTAATGAACAAATAACCAACACCGCATAGACCCATAATGATTAGTAAAACAAGCAATATAGAACTGATTTTCTGGGCATCTTCAACACGATCACGCTTTAATAAATGTCGCTCCCAAAATGCACACCCTATAATGACACCGCCGACAACACCAGCTACAATCACTTTAAATCACGCCCTCTCGGATTAAAGGTGTAATATCTTTTAATCCGCTTTTCTTGTCGGTTTCCTTCACAAATAAACCCGATCACGTAACCTAAGCCGATACAATAAGCACAAAAAGCAAGTTTTATGATCATGAAATCATTCCTCCTGATATTGAATATAGAATGTTTCCGCCCAATTCCTGCATGAACGATGTGTAGTTATTGTACAGACTTACAATTCCGTCATTTCCAAGCACCTCACCACCCAGGTTTCTCATATAAGAAACATATCCGTTGTACCAATCAATTGGTTTTAAGTTATTTATCATGTCTGGGTTGGCTAAAATGCTGTGGTTGTATAGATTCTCTGGGTAAGATTCTAAATTTACTTTTAGGTCTGACAAGCCGCCACAAGCCTTCATGTTACTAATGAATGTTTGTGGGACATCTAATGGGTCGATATCAAAGGTGACATCCTTTAAGTCGTGACCGTCCCACTTAAAATTCATTTGAAAAACATTCGATCGTTCTCCGCATTTCATAAAAGTCTCCCCTCTCTTTCCTCTCGATCACTCCGACTCTCATCTCCGTTCTCTCCTTTCACTCCCCTCTAAACAAATTGGCAAAATTACTGTTTTGATTAGTGAAGACAACTTTAAAACATTTGTTTAGGGTACTTTTGTTGCAACAATTGCAGATGATTTTGTAGTGGACTTTGTGGCTACATTTGTTGTTGCTTTTGTTAAATACTATGGCCTTTAAGATTGGGCGTTGCCTGTCCACCCAAATTAATTTTTGAAGGACAAACAGTATTTTTGTAGAAAGTAAGTATGTAGAGGTGGACAAAACATGTATAAATGTCGATTAAAAGTGATATTAGCGGAAAAGGATATGCAGCAAAACGATCTACTTAAAAAAGTGGATATAGGCCGAGGAACTTTAAGTCAATTAGTTAATAATAAAACAACACCTAATTTTGATACTGCTTATAGGATCGCCGAAACACTGGACATGAAAATCGAAGATATATGGGTGAGAGTTGATGATCCTGCCGACTGAACTGCTAGAACTCAAAAACAAATATATCGTTGTGTCTGCGGCAAAAGAGACACTTGAACGCAAGGGCATCCATAATCAAGCTATATGGGATGATCTCAAACAGATAAAACAGAAAATGCGGGAAAACGATTTGAGAGTTGAAAGGTCAGACAAAGAATCAATGCTACACGATTACTCGGTTTTCCGGATCATATGGAAAAGGATGACGGATGAAAATGAGTTGTCAAATGTCCATCTGAGGAATTGGATACGCGAATATATCAGGAAGATGAACTTTTGAAGTGAGGGGATAGTGATAATGAGATTACATTGTTTAAAATGCAAAAAGGTCGTGAAATACAGCGAAAAAGTATACCTAGATCAAATGAATACAGTGACCCATCAACGTTGTGGTACTACTTCATTTAATATTAAGGATACCGGAAGTTTTTACGAGATTGCTAACAAATATGAATTTTTTCATGATCTGATACCCTTTAGAGTGATTAAATGATTTTTATGTAAAAATTTCTGAAAGTTGTTGCATTAAAAACAATAAACAGATATTATAAAATCATCCCATATATAGTTTAAATCTCGGCCTACACGTCCTTGGCCGGGATTTTTTGTGCTCAAAAATTTCTCGAAAAGAATTTTATTTGACCCCTTGACCGATACGATTTCGTATCATATAATGAATATAGATCAAACGATACGAAAACATATCAAAGGGAGCGAGCGAAAATGGATCGATTTATTCGGTTAGACATGAAAGGTCATTGGAAAGGTACAGAACACCAAAGCAGCATTCTTGGAATTGGAGATGAAACAGGGGATTGGGAACAAGGCGTTAGCTGCTATCCGCTTGATGACGATGACAAAGGATATGCACTCGCAGAACTACGCGACTATTGGGATAACATTGCTTCACTTCATGACATCGAAGATTACGAAGATATGCAAGTAACGATCTTCCAAGGTGAATACATCACTGATGGAAGCGACGCTGAGAACATCGCAACTTGTGAAAGAACAATCTCGGAAAAAGACGCTATACCTTTGATGAAGCAAGTGTTCGAAGCTTACGAAGACTATTTCTACGGTGACATTGAAGAACATGAATACCACGAACGTCTTGAAAAAATCGAACTATAGAAAGGATGTTAAACATGAACGCCATATATCAAGTTATGACACCATCGGAAGTTGAAACAACCTTTGAGCTTCCGACTGGTTCTGTCCGCCGCGATCTACACCGCGATAAGGATAAATGGGAAAAATTCCGCAAATCCGAAGTTCGGAAAAGTGGCAGCACATGGTTGATTATGTCCCGTGAAGCACTACGGATCTATAAAGATGACATTAAAATGATTCCAGTTAAAGTCGATTGGGATTGGGTTGTCGATCATGTTGACAATGAGATGAATGATGTATTGGAAAATGAGGTTCTGACGTTTTTAAATGACGACATAGACCGTATATATGAGTTGTATATGGACGGAGTTAAGGATGGCATTGAAGATGGGAAATATCTTACGTTTACTGAGTGGTTTTACAGATATAAAGAATCTGAGGATGAAAAAAATATATAACAATGTATATTGAAGGCGTTATTAAACAATTTTTACGAAATCGAAGGGCTAGTGGTCTCGCTGACAAAACGATCGAACTTAGTGAATATGTTATGCGAGACTTCTCCCGTTACTGTATTAACACTGGCATTATAATGGTTAATGAATTAGACGAGGCATTCATTGAAGAATATTTTGTCTATCTCAAGTACGAAAAAACAAACCAGAAACACGGTGGAAGACTTTCAGATAATACGCTTGCTAATTATTTCAAAGTAATAAGTGTATTTGCCAAGTTTATTCAAAGACGGTCGTTTTTATCATTTGATATAACCCAAGGCATCTCCGCCCCTTCTTTAAGTAACGGTATTAAACAGACTTTTAGTATGGAGCAATTAAGGTACATAATCAATAATTCAAGAGAAGATTACAGAACATTATTCCGTTTAATGTTAAACTTGGGCCTACGCATCAGTGAAGGAATATCTTTGAAACGAAGTGACATTCATTTAGATGAATGTATGATTGAAGTTTACCGAAAAAAGGTTCGTAAATATGACTTGCTACCTTTTTCCCAAGAATTAAGGGATGACTTGGCGTGTTATTTAGATAAGCAGGAACAAGAAAATTTATTCACCTTTAAAGCTGATACTGTTCGTAGATATTTAAGAAGGTTGTGTGAAGGTGCTGAAGACAAACTCGGATTCGCTTCATTAAGCATAAAGCCTCATCTATTTAGACATACATTTGCAAAGCATTGGATCATGTCAGAAGGAGATGCGTTCAGCTTGCAGAGAATGCTTGGACACTCTTCTCCCCATATGACTTCTCACTATGTAAATCTTTTTTCAACCGATTTAGCGAAAAAGCACAAAAAACATGCAATAATAATATAGCCCTGCCATCCGAGGACAGCAGGGCAAGAACCAGAAAAACCCACCAAATAAACGGTGGGCAAATCCGGGACAAATTCTTTACATTAATTTAAATATACCATTGAAAATATTTCAATTCAACTATGCAGCTTTATTCTGTTTAGTCTTCCCTTCCCGCTTGTTAAAAGCAATCTCATACAGGCCAGTAGACGACAAACCGGCAATACCCCCGCCCCATAGCCTCAATACCCAATCAATATTGGTCATAGGTGTAGCAGCATAACCAATTGCAAGACCAGTGACCAATGCAATCAGTGGCACGAAATTTTTTGGCACAGACACAGTCCTTTTGATCAATTCCGTGACAGCAGTTACGATCGGCAAAACGATTGTTGCAAACGTTAGAATTTCGTTCATGATATCTCTCCTTTTTATTTTTAAGATATTAAAAAATGACCGACAAAATCATCGGACATTTAGTTTGGTATTTTGATTTTGTCGCCTGGATGGATTGTGTACTTAGGCCCCGCAATACCATTCAAACTTGCGATATCATGCCAGTTGACATTGAATTTCGCTCCGATTTTAGACAAGTAGTCTCCAAATTGGACCGTGTATATTTCATGTGAGGCCCCACCGCCGGGCAACTGAATCTTTTGCCCGGTATGAATGACATTTGGATCATCGATACCTGGATTTAGTTCCAACAGCCTGTCCACTGACGTCCCATGATTTTGGGCAATGACCGAAAGAGCGTCACCTTGTTTAACCGTATACGTATCGCCGGACGAATGATGAGACGTATTGTGGTCACCCTTTCGCACGTCAGATGGAACAAAGATTTTTTGTCCCACATTGAGCGACTGTGGATTGACGTCAGAGTTGAGTCGTTCAAGTGTGCCATGTGCCAATCCCCACCGATTTTCTAAATCCCAATAGTTATCACCTGATCTGATCGTGTATTGATCTTTATCAGCATGAACGACCTCTGCTTTGGTCTGCCTATCACGTTCAATGACTTGTTTTTCATCTTCCCATGACTTCCACATGCCTCCGGGAGTATTCATATCAATTGGTGATATGCCGCCGATAGAACCTTTCATTGTATGTTGCCAGAGCGCCAAATCGTTGAGATCACACCCCTTTGGCTCGTCCGCATATCGTGCATACCAAACTGGATATCCGTGATCTTTATAGATCCTGTTTAGGTAGAAATACCCGCCGCTATAAAGCATGACGGGATGGCCTGTTTTTTCATGAACACGATCTAGAAATGCGCGCAAACCTTTATTCATTTCCTTGTCAGAACCGCATCGGTTTTCTTCCATGTCAAGCACATGGGGCAAAGCGAGAGGCAGGCCTTGGATGTTCTTTAAGAACCAATCAGCCTCTTTTTTAGCATCCTCTTCTGAAATGAATGCCGCATAATGATAAGCGCCCATTTCAACGCCTGCTTTATGGCCTTCTGTAGCATTTCTTTTTAGCTGGGAATCGATGAAAGCTGTTCCGTCCTCTGAACCTTGTGTCGCTTTACAAAAGGCATGGTCAACTCCATCAGACTTCATCTTTTGCCAGTCAATTTCACCTTGCCAATGGGACACATCAACGACTTTACTCATGTATAAAACCTCCTATAAATTTTAAAATTCCGGGCATATTAGCCGGTGTACTAATGAGATACCAAAGGCCCGCTGAAATCAGCGAGCCAATCACGATACGGAGCAACCATGTTGTGTTGTTATCAATTTTGTCTAGCTTCTTTTGGACGTTCTCTACATTGTTCTCAACAATGGCTAATCGAGTATTGGTTTTTCCTTGCCAGGTTTCTAAATCACTCACTCGTTTTTCCATTTTTTCTTCATCCATGCTTGTCCTCCTTTACCAATAAAAAAAGTCCTTTAAGGACTTATAAGCTAAAACTATTTACTTATTAACAATCGAACAAATGTTTGTTATTCTTAACCCTAGCTCGTCCATGACCCCCAAATTTGATGGGCGAGCTGTATGGGGCTGTGTGGGCAGCCCCTCTACTGTTGTTCTTGCGGTGTCGCTATAATGCTATCAGCTTGTTCCTGTGTAATGAAGCCGTAGTCAGCATAGTTTTGTAATTGTGTTTCGGTGACCCTTCTCTGCACCCACATACGGAGAAGAAAATCGTACATCATCTATGCGCCTCCTTTCAGAGAAACAGTGTCCATCACCGATACCATGGCACTTTCGTTATCCGAAAGACGTTGTTCAGCATTAGCAAGCTTTTGTTTCAATTCTTCATTTTCTTTTTTTAATTCTTCATTAGACGGTGGTGGGACCGGTTCATTGGCTTTTATTTCGTCAATTTCCTCTTGGGTTAAATCACTAACCCATTGTCCTCCATCCCATTTAAAAGGTTGATAAATACCATCGGGAGGTGCAATTTCAATCATATTACTTTCCAGTTCTTCACTCTCTTTTAGCATATAAGGTTTAACAAAATAACCTTCGCTATCAATGACAAATACTTGTTTACTCATCACCAATCTCTCCCAAAATAGTTAATACCATCTAAAGACATGAACCCATTGTTACCACCACTATCATAATTCACTAAAACAAGTTCAGTTGTTCCGTTGTATGGTCTTGCTTGTACTCTTGCAAATCCATTTGCTGCATGTAATATAAATTCACATTTACTGTCAATAGCATAAGGGATAGAACCAAACAAAGCTGTTGAACCATTGGCAATGAATCCAGTGACATGAATGAATCCTTCAGCATCCATCCTCCATCTTGCAAGAGAATAAGGGCTACCATAATTAACCCACCCATTATAGAGTGTCATTGAGTGCCAGCCATTAGTAGTTGTAATACTTATGTTCTTCAGTTCGCCGCCATTCATCTGTGGATAGTGAGGTATCCCCCGCATCGACATAAAAAAACTAGATTCTGGTCTGTAAATCACAGGTCTATTACCTTCAACAACCTGTACTCCGTCAACACCATACCATGTCGTTCCATCTTCTGCTAATATTTGTATCTGAACAGCATTAACACCAGCTGGAACGGTAAATGTCCCCGATATTCTGTACGTATCTTGATAAGTTCCGTTAGGGAAAGCTTTTCCCTGTATGACCCTTATAACAGAGTCGCTGGTCCTTGTATCTCCGTTATATGAAAGAACATCTACCCTTGGATGAAAGCTACCATTTGTTCGTTTTGTAGGAAAAACGGTCATTGAAAACGTATAGGTTTGACCTGTCTCTACCCATATCTTTTGATACATATAATGATTCCTGTGAACTTCAACCGACTGAAGACCAAAAGGGGAAGGACGTATTCCATCTAGTGACAGAGTCCTAAACATTTTTGGATACCCTGAGCCCTTCCAGGCCATCCATTCATCATCGCTATTTGAAAAATCAATATCAAAGTCATCATATGATGTGAAAAGATTCCCCTCTGTTTCAAGCATTTCGAAAGAATGGTCATAAACCAAATTTGTCCTAGGTGAGAGTTCGTATTCAACCCCCGAATTGCCGTGTTCCAGCAGAAAATTACCATCTTTCACCGTAACCCCTTGCCGACCGATACTGACATTGTTATTTGCGATACTAACGTTGCCGTTATCATCGACCACAAACTGACCGTCACCAACGTTCAATCCATTTAATGATTTAATGTAATCTGCTATCAACCAGTTAACGCCAAATGATGTATTAGTATCAACTATATTAGGGCCTCGGGGACCTTATGGTCCTTCCGGTCCTTGAGGTCCCTCTGGACCGGTGTTGCCTTTTGGTCCCTGAGGACCTTCGATCTTTGACCAGGTATAGTCTGATGCATTTGTTGATTCAGTCGCTGTTAGTTTGTTATGGGCTAAACCAATGAACTCTTTACCGTCAGGAAAGTTACTCATGCCATTGCCATTAGCATCATCAGCATAACGAATCCATGTATACCTTGGTTTACCATCCTCTCCAGGTGGACCCTGAATACCCTGTGGCCCCTCTGGCCCTTGGGGACCTTGCTCTCCTTTAGGTCCTTTAACTAAGGACCAAGAGTAATCACTATATGAACTTGATTCAGTTGGACTCGTCTTATTGTAGGCAATACCCATGTACTCTTTACCGCTTGGGTCATCGCTCATCCCGCTTGTTGGAGAATCAGCATACTTTATCCAAGTATAATAGGTTGTCCCGTCTTCCCCGGATGGACCCTGAATACCTTGCTCACCTTTTATTTTTGACCAATTGTAGTCAGACGGATCGTTACTTTCAGTCTGTGTTGTTTGGTTATAAGACAAGCCGATGTACGCTTTTCCGTCAGGTACATTTGCCATTCCGTTTCCTGAATTGTCATCAGCATATTTCACCCATGTAAAAAGACTTTGACCATCATCGCCAGGTGGTCCTTGAATACCTTGGGGACCTTGTTCACCCTGTGGTCCTTGTGGCCCTTCAATTTTGCTGAAAGTATAATCAGCAGGATCATCGGACTCGGTTTGGTTGAGATGATTATACGAGATACCTAGATAAGCTTTGCCGTCAGGTGAATTAGATAATCCATTACCGTTTGCGTCATCCGCATATTTAATCCATGTGTATCTTGGCTGACCGTCCTCCCCTGGTGGTCCTTGTATACCTTGATCGCCTTGTGGTCCTTCGATTTTAGCCCATGTATATTGGCTTGGGTCACTAGATTCAGTTGGATTCTTTCTATTATAAGCTAAACCAATATAGGGCTTACCATCTGGCGCATCAACCATGCCATTTCCTTGTGAGTCATCCGCGTATTTGATCCATGTATAAAGACTTTGACCATCTTCACCAGGAGGGCCAGGGACACCTTGGGGGCCACTTGGGCCTGCTTTCCACATCTGGTCTGTCTCACTCCACGTTTTCCATATGATATTTTCAGAATCGGAAGTGTCTATCCAAATCACGTTTTTGTCATTTGGTGGTGTATTTCCTTCATATTTTTCAGTTTTTCCAGAGAGTATACCCCGACTGTAGTCCAGTTGTGACTGCATTTCTTGGATGATGGCAGATTCACTCTTTTTTACTCTCACATAGTCACCGAGAACAGCTTTACCCTTGGAGGGTTCAACCAGCGATGTTGTAAGCTCCATGATCCGCGATTTCATGAGAACTTCCGGTACCATAGACAAATCTTTTACGCCGTACGTATCTCCGACGCCTATGTCCTCAACATCTAAACCGAGAAACGAAGATAATAACGCAACGTCAACCGTAAATTTTGTATTAAGACTGATTTGCTTATTGACCCATTCAAAAGATTTCCGGAAGAGTTCTCTAGGGTCTTTTATACTAGTATCTTTAAACTTACCAATTTTCCTTCCCCATTTTTGTTCAGCCGACTTGTTGATCCAGTAGTCTTGTCCAGAAGGCTTGTCTGCTATATCACCGCTATCTTTTGACAACTCAATGCCTTTGAAAGTGAGATAATTTCCATTGGTATCTGTTTTCCCTAAACCGATAACACCTGAATAGACCTCAGTTGACGAAGTCTCTTTTTTTAATCCTGTGATATTATGGGCGTATTCAAATTCTTTGCCCTCATCTTGACCGCGCTTTTCGAGCAAATCTACATATCTACCTGTAATGACATCGCCGTCAAATTCAACACGAAAACGAACCTCTAAACCAAATGCATCTTTGATCGCAAGAACTGCTTTGAGCATGGTTGGATAGTCATTGAAATTGAGTGTTTGAACACCAACCGAGGCAACGTCTCCTACTTCCCATCGCGATCCAAGAAGTACCTGAGACAACATATATTTAGGACTTTTAGCATCAAAGGTAATCGGACGGACATAATCTGCATTCAAATCATGAGCTGAACTAGCAAATGTCCTCACACGTTTTTGGTGATCCGTCTTAGACGTTTTCACTTTCTTAATGTACATTTCAAGATAATCACGGTCTGTACCAGGTATCAATATCCGTCCTTCGTTTTCAAGAAAAATACCATCCTCTAAATCGGATGGCACGGCAAAATCATATGTGGCTGATCCATTTTTCAAGAGCTGGTGTAATTGATCTCCTGATAGAATGCTCTCAATGCCAATGTCAGCTTTATATACTTCATCTTTTGAAAACACGTGAATCATAGCCATGCCTCCGGATATTCAATATCAACTTTCGCCACATCAGCCGGACTGACACCCAATTCTGTTTGTCCAGGTTTCAGTTTGAAATAGTTAGACGGAAAATACTTCAGATTACGTGCGTCTTTTCCATTTACAAATACTTTTCGTTGTCTATGATCAATCACAACTTCGTCATCTGGCTGCAGGATGTACGGCACTTGGTCATTCGAAATCGAATTGTGTTTATAAACATAAACAGCCCCATGCCACATGTCAGAGACTGTATAATCAGCGTATTTTCCAATATAGACTTCAACCTTAGCTACTTTAGACTGAAATTCACCGCCATAATCCGTCCAAGTTTCATAGTGTCGTGCGTGATGGTCACCATTTTCATCAATCTGACCAATACCCACAATCCAGCGCTTTCCATCCCTTTGTATATGAATCATTCCATCAAAGTTATTCCATATGTTTTTAGTTTCATTAATGATGAACTTCGACCCAATGCGTATATAGCCTCGATTCAGAATATAGTCTTGATGAGCATCTTTAATTCCTGCCTTTGCAACTACATTTCCTTGAGCGTCAAGAAGATATACTTCTACTCTCCCAATTTTTTTTGGATCACCGCTACTGACATTGGATAGATAGAAATCAACCTCAAAATCTTGAATTGCTTCGGACAGACTTCGCTCCAAAGCCGGACCATGCCACCCGTCACCGGTACCAAAATCACTTGCTTTGAAATGACTATCACCTGTTGTCATTGAACCTGCTATCACACCATCTTCGATATATGAACCTGTTGTCCAGTTAGTTAAGGTGGTCATTTCATCCCGAAGGATGAGTTCTTTCCCCTGGACTGCTGGTTGATCAACAGAAGCTGGTTTGCCCAGCTGGATATAATCATCCGGACTAACAATCGCAAGCAAAGGTGTTTGTTTCAAAATTGTTGCCCGAAATACGGGCTTTGTTTCAGCTGTACCTCCGTTTGTGATGACCTTACCGGCTTTCGTTGGGTTGTTTGGGTCATTGATGGTTTGGGTACGTTCTTGGCCAAATGAGTCTGGATCCGGACACAGAAAAGTAAGTGTCCCTTTTCCAAGTCGCGCCAATCTGTCTATATCTGTACTGCCATCCAAAACCGCATAATCGGTCTTGTACGATTCAGTATCAAAAATTAAAGCCCCATCCTTAATATCTTTAGGAGGGGCTAACCATGCTGCTAATCGGCGTAAACGAGTGTGGTAGTCTTGGTAATCATCAGCGACGAACCCAATTGGGACTTTAATCGGTTTAACACCGCGTTCAGATCGAACGTAATAAGCACCGGGCATCCCGGGGATTTCTGTCGTTTTTGTACTGATTGGTGGTAGGATAGATGGTTTTGTCTTTATAACAAGACCGAATTCACTTGAGTGCTGTCCTTTGTAAGTTAAACCGCTCATCAAACATCACCTTCGTTCCACGAATCAGTATATTTTTGTTCTTCCTGTTGCTCAGTGAAAAACCTAATCAATCCCTCGGCCTGATAACCACCAATTTCAAAGACAGCCCGTTGTGGAACCGGCATTTGTACCTGAACAGTTTGTGGTTGTGCTGGTTGTGCAGCAGGAGAAACACTGCCGCCACCTGTCTGTTTAGCCGTCAACGTCCCCATCTGCCGCATCTGACGCATGATTTCCATTGATTTATCGTTAGAAAAGATTTGCGTCCCGCGCGGTAAATTCATCAGCTCAGGTCCTTCTTCACCGACCCAAGTGAGACCGCCGCGCCAATTATCGGTTCCGTCAGCGTTGTTACCGGCTCCTGGCCCACCAGCTGAGTAGAATTTAATCGGCTGATAAAGAGTTTGTCTAATATTCCTTTCAATAAAACTATCGTATTCAGAAGCATCAGGATCCATATGAACCGTACTAAACATCGGTTCGTTTATGATTTGGGCAACCGTTCTGTCATATGAACTCGTATTGGCGTCAACATTAACATCTTTAGGAATGTTTTTGCCTAGCAATCTGTTGATGCCAACCACTTTTCCTCTAGCCGTGTTATATTTACTAATCTGCCTATCAATTTTATTGATTTGGGTCTGCTGTTTGGCATTAAGACTATCAACACCGCCAGCATTTTTTATGATTTGATCTCTTTCTCTTTTAAGGGCATTAATCTTCCTATTAAGCCACTTAAGGCCACGGCCGTGTTTATAGTTAATTCCGGATTGCTCGAAGGCAATTTTATTCATTCTGTTCCGGATAAGCTTAAGCTTATTTAGTTCTTTCTGTCGCTTGTCTATCTGTTCCTGGGTTTCGTCATTAGTTTTCTTCTGTTTGACCAACATATTTTGCAGAGCACTTCCGCCACGGTCTATACGCTTGTTTATTGCCGCCAACAGCTGTCTTTCACCATCAGTCAAACCGTTCTTTTTATATTGAGTGAGGTACATATCCTTGAGTTTCTGCCTATTCTTTTCTGTAGCACCGTTAATCACTGTTCTAATTTGTTTTTCAATTTTGACACCTTGGTTATATTTATTTTGATACTCGTTTATTTTTGCCTTTAGTTGACTTTCTTTCTGAACTAACTTTAAAGCTTGGGTCTCCAACTCACGCATCGTCTTCTTAGCTAATTCATCATTATATTTTTTCAGTTCTTTAGTTGTGCCAGCAATCCGATTGCCTTGCTCACTGATTTTAGTTGATGACTTAGGCAATTTTTTAACGAGATCCTTGTTTAGACCCACCATTGTATCTAGCTCTTTGTTAGATAAACCTGATTCCTTTTGAAGATCCTTCATCTTATTTTTATAAGATTTGATTTTCTGAGGATCCGTCGCTTCATTAACCTTCTCCTGCAAATCAATATAACGAGCGAATTCGTCAGACGTTAATTTGCTTTTCTTTCGGAGTTGATCAAACTGATCGATCTGGTCTTTAGTTGTCATATATGTTTTTTGCATCTTATTAGCCGTATCAAGATTCACCTTTTGAAACTCATCATAGGCTTCTTTTGCACCCACGACAGCTCCAACAAGTAAAGTTAATCCAGTGATAGCTAGACCGATTGGGTTTGCGCGCAAGAGCATCAACCCGCGCGACACTTTGACGATTGATGTTGCTAAGACACCAAAACCGGCAGCTGCACCTGCTGCTTTCAAACCAACTGCAATAACAGCAGGGTTCATGTCGCTAATGCTACGTGTCATTTCCGTGATCTCTTTGACTACATCCGTGAGCATTGGCAAAAACTCATCACCAATTTCAATACCGGCTGTTTGAAGTGAAGAAACTAACTCATCAACTTTACCTAAAAACGTATCCATACGTTCGGCCGCAACCTCAGCCGCAGACACACGTTCCATGGCATCTGCCATTTCGTTGACACCATCAGCCGCTTCCTTAAAGAATATAGCCCCTGCCCGATAGGCATCAGTACCAAACATCTCTTTAAGTGCTTTTTGCCGCTCTCTAGGATTTAAATCGTCCAACGCATCCCGGAGAACGCCAACAACACCGGAAAAGTCTTTCACGTTACCCTGTGCATCATAGAACCGGTTTCCGTTTTCTTTAGTGATGATGCCGAGTTCTTGCATTTTTTCTTTGGCTGTTTTGGTTGTAGGAGCTAGGCGCAAGAGCATAGTTCTCAGTGATGTACCAGCGTCTGATCCTTTTAGCCCATTATTAGCAAGAACAGCTAAAGCCGTTGATGTCTCCTTAAACGAGAATCCAGCATTGGCCGCCGCTGCCGATGACTGAGCCAAACCAACACGCATTTCCTGTACACTAGTAGCAGAAGCGTTCGCAGCCCCTGCAAGAATATCCGCCGCATCTGATACGGACAAATTGTCTTCTTCAAAAGCATTCAATGCTGTAGACGCAATTTCAGCGGCATCAGCTAATCTCAACTCACCAGCTGTCGCCAAATTCAACGAACCTTGCAAAGCACCACCTAGGACCTCATCCATCGACAAACCAGCTTTAACGAGTTCGCCTGCCGCCTCGACAACCTGACGCCCGCTGTACTTCGTTTGTTCTCCAAGTTCTTTAGCTTGCTTAGATAGTTGTTGTATCTGTTTATCTGTCGAACCCGTGACGGCTTGTACATTAGCAAGAGCCTGTTCAAATGTTGCCGCTTGATAGACAGCTGCACCGATGCCGACACCGGCCCCAACACCAAGGCCTATCATGGCATGACGCAGACCCTCTAGCTCATGCTCAGAATTTTTGACAGCTTTTTTAATGTCACCGGCATAACGCCCCCACAGACCACCATTTCGCTTAACCAAACCGTTTTGCTCACGCAATTCCTCGTTGACATTATCTAACTGCTTTTCAGTCTTGGCCATAGCAGCACGGGCATTATTGAGTTTTACAGATAGATTTTGAGTCTGATAGGATGTATCGCCGGTCGACTCTTTAGCTTCTTCATAAGCTTGTTCTAATGTTTTGACTTTCGCCTGGTGAATAGTTAATTGATCGGAGAGTGATTCCGATTGCGCTTCAAGATACTTAGTTCCATCGCCAAAATCTTTGAGACGTTGTTTTGCGACTGCAAATTCTGATTTTACGACGCGCATTTGACGGTTCAGCTTTTTAACACCATCGTTAAAATCATTGCTTTCCATACTGATCTTAGTGACCAGGTCACCGATAACTTCTTTGTTAGCCATTCGTCATCACCCTCCTTCCACTTGATCAATTGGAACAACTTTATCCTCTTCCTCTTCTAAACCGTTGGCTTGCTTGTGAACTTGAATCATAGCGTAAAGTTTCCGAGGCGTTGACCGCCAAAATTCATCATCAGACATGCCTAACATCACCGTTGCCATGTAGTATAGAAAATCCCAGTCCCAACCGGTTTCGCTCTCGGGGGACTGGGGATCTAATTTTTTGTATCATCAGCCTTTGGCAAAGATTGACTCAGTACTCCATTAACGCTTTTTGCAAATTCACGCATGGATCCGGGACCAAGCATTTTACCAATATCTTGAACAGTCAAATCTTCATCCTCGTGGATAAGACCTGCCCAAAGGAATAATCTAATTGCTGTCGGGCTACCATCCATAAATTCATCTAATGCTTCATCAATACCTAAACCTTGTTTCTTGTACTCTTGTTCAATAGCTGCATATGCGTTCATATCTAAAATAAAGTTTCGTTCTTCATCTAAAACCAGTTTAAAAGGCTTTGGTTCTTTGATATTCATCCGATCAGACATGTATTAGCCTCCTTATTAAAAAAGAGAGGGGCAATAACCCTCTCTTTAAGCTGTTGTGAAGTTTGTAATTTCAGTGATCGCTAAATTGTTCCCAGCTAAATCGCGAACATTTTTAGACGCAACCGCTGTATAGTCGGTTGTTGAGGCCAATGCCGAATCAGGTGTAAATGTAACTGTCGTTTGATCGCCGCTTTGTGTTAGCTTACCTGAAACAATTTCCGAAGCGTTCATGACATAGAAGTTGCCATCGTGCACATCTTCTTTACGAATTGCTTCATCAAATGTCCACACAATGTCGACTGATGTCTCAACAGATGAAGCGCCATCTGGTGCAACGGACACAGTTGGTGCTGTTGTATCTTTATTCTGGTTATATACACCATCAAAGAATTGTTCAACACCAACGAATCCTGGACGATCTTCATCACCCGTAATTTCCATCGCGTTATCAAACTCCCGATTGACAAAGGTTCCAGTAACGGTCGGGGATTGGAAAGCCGGGGAATCTTCTTTTGTTTGGTAAGATTCTTCAGGAAGTCGGAATTTACCCTTATAAAACCATTTGACTCGATATTTACCGTTGGATTTCAATGATTTAAATCCGAAGGCCGCATAAGGTGCATTATCAGATGACTTTCCTAATACAGTTCCATCAGAACCAATCGTTTTCCCTAACAGGTCGGATTGTGCTTCAAATGGCAAATCAGCCGCGTTAATTTCAAGTTCTGACGCGCCAATGGCTGTCGCTGTCTCATACGGGCCATCGTCAGCATATAACGTTTCACTGTTTGTAGCTGGTGTATATGTTGCACTAATGGCTCCTGGTATGGACTTGACCTCGCCGTAAGCAACACCATTTTTATCATCTTGATTGAGGATGGCATAAACCATACCTCTTAAACCAATACGTGCCATTTAATTGACCTCCTTATATTGTATAAATCGCATCGGGACGTGAATAACGCCCGTGTCCTGTTCGTATAGCGTCGGCCCCGTTGAATCACAAAAGAAGCCGATGCTTAGCATCGACTTATAAACTGCATCCTTAATTTTTTTGGGGTTGGGGTTTTCCTTATCAAGCCAAATATCGACTTGAAACATAATCCTCGCCGTTTTTGGCTCATCATCAGCATACCGATCGTCCGTATTATCCATCTCGAAAAACGTGATCCTAGGAAACAAGGTATTATCGGGCGTAAATAGATTAAAAACAGCAGGACCGCCATAACAATTAGCTAATTCAGCGTTTAAAACTGAATTATTAATCATCACATTTAACACATCATCAGAAAGATTGATCATAAGCCCAGCCCTTTCTTCATGACAGCAGCTTGAGCTTCATAAATTTCATCTGTTTTAGATTGATACGAAGGCGTCATGTAATCATGTGGCCTCATCTTAGAAGTACCGTAGACAAGAAAATAGGACCGCCATGCAACCTCTTTATCAGGACCCACTTCAATGTGTTTCCCACCAAAATCGTCTTTTTTAACTCGTCCTAGAACAATGTGATCTTCTGTATGAGCATGATCCTTGTTTGATCGTTTGACCCTTTCGCTCATTTCTTCAGACAAAACCTGTCCAGATGCACGCAATGCTTTATTCTGTAGACGATTGCCTTTTTGACCCATTTCAGCAAGTTTGCGCTGCATTTGTTTTGATCCCAATAGATCCATATCAGCCACCTTGAACCACCGCCTCAGTCATCAAGACCAATTCTTTTTTGAGACCTGTTTCGTCGATCACTGACTTGATATCATACGATACATCACCTTCACGAATTCGCATACCGGGTGTGACATCGTTTCGATACCGAATATGCCATTTTACGGTCTGTTCAGCATTGACACTCGCAGCGGCAAAATATTCTCGACCGCTGACGCCTTGTTTTTGCGCCCAAATTGACTTTGTATCAACCCACTTTTCGGTTATAATACCGTCATTATCTCGGACCGGTTTAAATTCCTGAAGAACAATTCGATATTTTAAGTCTCCTGGATTCATGTTGAATCACTAGCCGGGGCATCGGCTTTCAACTGCAGCATGATTGTTTGCAATGAAAAATCAAGCGCACTCGATGTGCTGCCGACCACAACGGGCACCCTATTCTCGTACATATTAGAGATAAGCAGCTTTTGAGCTTGATTATAAAGTTCGGGAGCAGACGCATCACTGCACCCTGCTCCCTTTAAAAATTGATCAGACGCTTTAATACAATCATTGATCAAATTATCATCTTCATTAAAATCAATACGTAAAAAACCCTTAACATCCTCTAATTCAACCATTATGAACCACTCGCAGCTGTCGTAATATCTAAGGCAGCACTCAGATCAGATTCTAATCCGTTGGCACCAACTGCCTTGACTTGATACGAATACGTTGTAGATGCCGTCAAGCCGCTATCTGCAAATTGTGTCCCGGATCTTGTACCGATGTTCTCACCATCTCTATAAACATCATAATGGTCGGCGTACTCAACGGGATCCCAGGTTAATTTTAAGGACGTATCCGTAACATCACTTGAAGCTAGCCCAGATGGTGCTTCTAGGCTGTTGACTTTTTTGCAATACGAAATGCCGATTTAAGTTTAATTTTGTGATCAAACCAAGCTGTTAAGACGAACAATTCAACGCCAGTCTTAACATCTTTATCACGGTCATAAATCAAGTTCGGATCATAGTTAAAGTGTGAATATTGGAAATCACCCACGATAGGATCAACAGCAGAATCAGAGAATTCAACGGGTTTACCTAATACTTGTTCAGGCTGAGCGTTGTAAAGCGTAGAGCTACCGTTTGCCAACGACTCAATGATATCCATATAGTCTACATAGCGCATGACAATCCGGGCATTGTCGCGATAATCTTCATGCAAATCTGCAATAGCCGCTTTGATCGCTTTGTATTTAGTCGTTCCTGTCACTTCGTTGATACCGACACCGTAGAAAGACAGTGTTTCTTCACCGGTTGCCGGTGTACCAGCAAAGGCTACTTTTTTCTCTTTTGCAGCTAGACCGCTTTGAAGACCTTGGTCGACTGTTTGGACTAAGTTCGTATCTGTGGCAGCCAAAATAGTTTCTGAAAGAGGAACGAAAACCTTGAATTTATTGCGACCAAATTGAACGACATCGCCCTCCGCCTTCATTTCTTTGGCTGTTTGAGTATCATCAATAAAGCTATCGTCATCCAACGTGAAAGTGATTTTTGGCACTTCAAGATTGGTAACTTGGGTAAAAGTCGATACTTGACGCAACGGATTTTTCACAAAAGGCTCATGTAGTAACTCAGTTGTCATGGTAGACGGAAGGATTTTCTCTCCCCCTGTTGAATTACCATCACCAAGTGCCGCTCTAGCTTCATCCGATATAGCCTGATTTTTCATCGTGGCCCGAATCAATTCAGCTTTGGCCGCTGTAACTTTTGCCTTAGGATCATCTGTTTTAAGAACCGGATTCTTGTCCTGATCAGCTTGGAATTTTGCCTTCTGTTCGGCTTCAACGGCATCGTGTTGTTCTTTGATCACATCAAAGCGCATTTTCAAATCATCACGGGATTTTTGCAGAGCTTGAATGTCCTCAGTCGATTTGTTTGTGTCAATGGCCGCTGCCGCTAGATCGTTTTCTGTCTTTTGTAACTGTTGCCCAACCGTTGTCATGTTTTGCTTAAGTTCAAATAGAGTCTTATCCGCAAAATACTGAATATCCAACTTTAATAGATTTTTACCTTGTATTGCTTTAAACAGCTCTTTACTTTTCGTCATCTATATTCCTCCTAAAATATTATCAAGATAGGCTGAGTTAGCTTTTGCCTCATTAGCGATGCGTTCTCGTTCGGCCATTTCCTCACCAGAAACGGGCGAATTTCCCTGTTTCTGAAGTTTTTCTGGAACATTTTTATACTTTTGTATCAGATCATCACTGATCGAAGCCGCCATTTGATTGGCTTCTTCCACAACGTCACACAGACCAAATTCATAAGCTTCATTAGCCGATAACCATGTTTCAGCGTCTAGCATTTCTTGAAGCTTTTCCTCTGTTAATTTATCACCTGTCTTGTCCAGATAAGACTGTTTAACAGAGTTACCAATGCGGTCTAAATCATCAGCCGCTTTTCGCAAGTCAGCAGCATTTCCAATAGCAAGACGCCACGGATTATGGATCATCATCATAGAATTATTAGGCATAAAAATAGTGTCACCCGCCATAGCGATGACACTTGCAATGGAAGCAGCTAATGCATCCACATGAACATTAATTTTTGCTTGATGTCGCTGTAACATATTATAAATAGTAACCCCTTCAAAAACATTTCCGCCGGGAGAATTGATATAGAGATTGATATTGTTAACCTCTCCTAAAGCTTCCAAATCATCTTTAAAGGTTGTTGCAGTCACATCTTCCTCGATAATCTGATATTTTTCAATGTCACCATAGATATAAATGTCTGCTGAATTAGACCCATCAGTTGCCATATTCATGTCCCAGAATTTCTTCTGTCTATCCGGCACTATCAATCACCTCCTTCCGATGGAGTATTATGTCTATTTTGTCTATTCCGTTGTTCGATAGGCGTATCAATTGGGTACAAGTCACCGCTAACGTGCAATTTTGATGCATTACCACCCACTGGAGGTTCATCTTCTTTTCGCCTCACATCATCTTGGGACAACCAACCGCTCCGAATTGCTTTTGTATAATACTCAGCCCGGGCCGCCATGTCAGCGCGCAATAAAGCCTTATCATTGAATTTAAAGTAATACCCCTGTGAACGTAAGCCTGGGGTAAGTAATTTTCGATTAAATTCCTGCTCATACTGCCGAACAATGGGCATAAGAGTTAACTGAACAAACATCCGCATAAGCTGTTCGTTGCTAGAATAACTTTGACCCTCGGTATCATTGAGCATGGTGACCGGGACATTAAAAACATTAGCCACACGAGCACGGGTAATTCTTTCAGATGTAAAAATGTCAGCTGCAACAAATTTTTGTTCGATTTTTTCAATTTCTACACCCGGTTCTTGAAAGAGAACTCCGCCATTATCTTTATAAAATCGCTTGAAATCATCGATGACACGTTGTCGCTTTTCTGTATCTAGATTAGCACCGTATTTCAAGATAAATGAGTTACGCGCACCTTGCATTTCTTTCAAACTAAATTCCCGGACGGCTTTGTCAAATTCACTCGTATTCGAAAGCACTTTAACCGGATTGATCCCTTTCAAACTACCAGGGCCAAAAATGTGTTTAACATGAAGGATGTCCATATTATGAATATAGTAAGTACCGTTTGCGCCATTTACTCGGTACCACAGCTCTTGACCATCGACATCAAAAATAGGTTCGACATAAGCTGGATCAAGTGGCGTTATACGAACAACCGTCATGCGAATATCGCGTTCAATCAAAGCATACCCATTCCCTGTTGAATTCCTCGAAGTCTCCATCATTCGCATAAACTCAAACGATGACATATTGGGGTTTGGGCTATTAATTAATGTGTCAGCTGAATCAGTCATCACAGCATCATAATTTTTGTGAAGCTTCAAAGGTAACATGGCCATACTATTTGAAAGACGAGTAATAACACTAAAAATCGTTTCATTTGTTGCCAAAGTTGAATTATCAACGCCCCAAAAATTCCGGCCAAACCAGCTTGAGAAATCAAATCCTTGACCTTTCCAAGCCGAGACCGCCCCGTAAAAAGCCATTTTCAGCTTTAAAAACCATCGCAAGCCATCACCACCTTTCAAGGAAAATTAACGTGTTCATTAACGTTATTCATTACGGGCAATAGATGCATTAGCCCACATAACCGCTTCTTCTAATTTAGTCATAGCTAGTGATTTTTCCCTAGAATCCGGGCAAAGGGTATCAATCTGATAGGCAGTATGTTTAAAATTTGTCCGCAACGTTTGATATTTCACAATCTGTTCATCATCCGGTTTATGGTACGTGAAAGTATTTTCGATCCATTCATTCATATTCTCTACTCCTTCTTAAGAAAGCAAATCACTCATAGACATAACACCAATATTCCCATCACCTTGTGGTACGACCAATTGCTCCATTACTTGAGAATGAGCGTTTAACAATGCAGCGAACCCATCAATCTTACGGTAACGATTTTGTTTGGTCGGCATCCAATTTCCGTTTCGATCTTCAACCAACTTCACATTATTGATGTACCATCGGAGCAATTTGTTTTTATTTGAAATAACTTTGCCATCCAAAAAAAGTTCTTTTATATCCTTCAATGCCGGACTTAGTGTCTTATAACCTTGCCGTACTAGTTCCATTTCAAAACCATTGCTTTCCAAATCCTTAACCAAACGGAACGCATTGGCCGGATCATAAGTGATTTTATCAATTTGATATTTTTGTGATTGTTCAATGAACCAGTCATAGACCTGAGTGTAATCGACATATTCACCGTCGCATATGGTCAAAAGCCCTTCTTTAGCGTATTCCATATAAGGAATTTTTTCGTTATCAGTCATGACCTTCTTTCTCGGAATCCATGAATGGGACAAAACAAAAACCTCTCCTGTATCCAGCAGAGGGAATTCAAGACATGCGCTTGTGAAGTCTTCGGTTGTCGAAAGATCAAAACCACCAACACAAGGCATACCATCAAGTGATGTGATATCTAACTGTTTTTCATTTCTTTTAATCACTTCATAATCAAGAAACGATTGCTCTGATGTGTCAGCAAAAATATTAAACTGCTTAGTAATGAAATCCGCGCGTTCCTGCGGTGTCCGCTTTTCCTTTTCCCAATCCTCTTTCAGGGTTTCAAGATCTAACGATAACCCCATATTCGGATTAGCTTTAACCCACATTTCCGGCTTTTCAAATTCATCTTCACTATCAAGCTCAGCTAAGAAATAAAACGTCCGTTCATCTTCAATTACACCATCTAAAACATCGGATCCATCTTCATAATATTTAACGAGTGGACCATCCAACTGATAACCAGCTGTCGTAATATATAAAATCAATGGTTGCTTACGGGATCCACGGGATTTTTTGATAATATTAATCAATTTATAGTCTTTGAATTCATGGATTTCATCAAAAACGCCCAGATGAGTGTTTAAACCATCCAGCTTTTCACTGTCAGATGCCCTGGCTTCGATTTTAGAGAAGTTCTTCTCATATTTAATTTCATATTGCAAAGGTCGATACTGTTTACGCAATGACGGTGACTTCTTAACCATCGCCTTGGCTTCCTCAAAAATGATACTAGCTTGCTGCTTAGAGTTAGCCAAAAGATAAATATCGGCCCCATTTTCACCATCTTTGGATACTGCAAAGTTAGATAATCCGGATATCATCGTTGATTTTCCGTTTTTTCGGCCAATAAAAATAAGACCCTCACGAAAGCGCCTTATCCCGGTATCCTTATGAACCCACCCATAAAGTGATCCAATGATGAAATGTTGCCAAGCTTGAAGGATGAGTTGATCATAGTCCCCTTTTGACGGTTTACAGTATTTTTCCATAAAACGAATCGGGCGATGACCTTTTTCTTCATCAAAAACCCAAGGGAAATCCTCGGTTCCTTGCCTTTTTAAGTCTTTCAAATGCCGTTTTGCCGCCAAAATATTCTTTTTACTGGCTAAAATGTTCCCTTTGACAACTTGCTCAGCATACCAATTGACAAGTAGATGCGACGATGGTTTAGCAAGTATTTTAATGATTCCGGTTGACTTAGAATTGGTCGAAGTCGTCGTCATCGTCGTTCACTACTTTCTTCCGTTGGGCAGCAGTCAAACCGAGCGACTTTAAAAGATTATTCAATGTCTGAACGGTCTTTGTTAACTCAATTGAAAGGGGGTTTTTGACGATATTGGTTGCTCCAGCCTTATTTGTATACTCATAAAGCAGGTCATTTTTCTTGATTTCTGATTGTAAACGCCTATAAAACCGATGAGTTTCAACATATAATTTGATCAATTCTTCATCTGATTCTTGGTACGAATCACCAAGATATTCGCGAATTTTCTTCTCTGTCGGCACACCCACATAAATCCCCCTTTCCTCTAATTTACATTTACCCCCCTTTCATGAAAATTTCTTCAGCGCTATAAACGAAGGAGGGCCGCCGGTCTACATGGAAAAAGATTTCCAAAATTTTAGTGAGGGGGGCTACGTCATTTCCCTATTGGCACAGCTTCTAACCACTTTCAGCTTGTTACGTTTCGGTTTTCCTTTATCCCCTTGTCTTCGACCCTTCTCCGGATGTTCTTTGTTATGACAAGTCGGACAGATGGACTCAAGGTTATGATAATCCAACGCAAGGTCAGGTCTATCTTCTAATGATTCGATGTGGTGTACTGTATTAGCAGGCGTAAGCTTGCCATCTTTGATGCACACCTGACATAGATAATGATCTCGGGTTAGGACATAGGTTCGGCACTTAGCCCACGCTTTTGATTTATAGAATGATTTATTTGGCATTGGTGATTACTCCACGATCGGCTTAAGTTTGCCAGTACATTTTTGACATTCGTTATCAAAGACGACGCAATTTTCATTGCTTTCGCATTCATTCTTTTCTGGTTCCGTACCGCATTCAGCGCATATAAACTTAATGTTCATAAGCATCATCACCTCGTAATCATTCACTGATAAACTCACCATCTCCATTTATCACTATAATTCTCTTAGACTTACCAACGTTCATCCAGAAAACATACAAGCCGTCATACTCACAAATAAACTCAACATCTAAGTTGATGCTTATATACCCAGCGCTCAATGAACATCACCTCAAAGTCAAATAGCGTGTACCGCCTGATTAAACTCTTTTCTAACCAATTCAATTAAATCATCATGTGTCTTATCCTTATACTCATCTGGACCCATAACCAATGTTCCGTCTACAGAATTACCAGCAAGGCTGACCGTATAACGGATTTCCACGCCAGTCATTGAAGACTGTTCAGGTACATGACTTTGATCAGTGTAGAGTTCGGCATATTCAAAACTGATATCATCGATACGAATCATCTAATCACCTCTTTTTAACCAAATAAAAAAGCACCCTGTTAAGGATGCTTTTTATTTCGTTTTATTCTCTGGTAGTTTCCTGCACTATAGCAAAGGGTACACTATGATTCTAATATGTTTGACCTTTTTTACTCTTCATTTTCTTGTTTTCGAACTAAATACAATCCTGTTCCGATTAATTTGGTTTTCAATTTGATGTTTTTATTATGTCTAAAAAAAGTTATATCACAGTTAGAAACTATACATTCCCCACTTTTGGTAACAAAAATCTTATAATTGAAAAGCAACAATAAAGGGTTGATATATATCATATTATTCTTCACATATATAAACATGATAAGCAAAAATAAACTTAGGTTAGTTATTAGGCTTGAGTTATCGTTAATATCGATTGACAACAAAGGTACTAAATAGGTTGCGATGTAACTAATTAAATCGTTATTATTTATTGAAACCTCTGAGAAAAAACGCTTTGTTGTTAATTTTGAATTAAGGATAAACAATAGGGCTAATAGCGAAAATACTAAAAATGATAACAATGTTAAAAAATATATTTTTTCTTTTAACACATAATTTCCTGCTAATATGGCCTTATAATTACTAAGCAATAATATTACATACAATGGCGAAAAAGATGAAATAAATAGAAGCACCCTTACTATCAATGTAGGCATTATTACTTCCTTCTTTCATTAAGCATCCTCATCAATTCTATCCTCTTGTCCTAAATAACTTTTATAAAAAGAATCCCTTATAAGTTGGGAAATAGGAATGAGTTGATCTTTATTGTTATAATTTATTTTATGATTCGAAGTATCTAAATCTAATTGAAGTTTAAACTTTTTATTAACTGTAACTATTTCCTCAAAGTTTTGCAAACATCTTTCCGCACGATCAATGTCAGCATTTAGTTTAGCAAAAGCTCTTACTATCCTGTAATCATTTAAACTGTCTTTTCTAAAATCATCAAAATTATTGATTTTATCAACATTTTTTACAACCCCTAATGTTTCTTTTGCTTTTTGTTTATAAACCCCTCTTAGAGAAAACACTTGTTCTAATGCATAATGTCTAATCACTAAGATTTCACTTTGGAAATAAATTAAATCTATATCGCCATCTATACCTATTAAATTTTCTGAAATTTGATGAAAGGTATTATCAGAAACAAATCCAGTCAATCCATACTTTAGTTTATTAAATTTAACCAGCTTTCTAAAAATGATCATCTCTTCCAAACCGTCTTCGGTGTTTATATCAAATTTGATGCTGTAATAGCTTAATTTATCCATTTGTTCTTGTATTTTCTTTTTCTTTGTTTTTTCGTCTTCGTAATAGCTATCGAAAACCTCTTGCAAATGACCCAAATCCGATAAGTTAGCTAACTCAAGATAATCCTGATAGTATCCTATCGGGCTATATGTTTTTTGTGGTTTTTCCTTATTATCGTTTAATGCTTGTAAAGTTATATCTTTGATTTGTTCTTTTACGTCATCCCCAATATCTACATAGAATGTGTGATATATTGGAGTGGATGTTTTTTTTGTAAAAAAAAGCCGAATATTAAGATCATCATATGAACTATCTTTTATTATGGTTTCTAATTTTTGGATATCCATAAAAATCCCCCTTTGTCGACATGTATTTCGACAAAAAAAGAGGAAAGTCCTGCTACTTATGACATAAATGATTGTTACCGTGATGAGTGTCTATTGATGGACGCGATCTGTCGATGGAATTGAACCACCATCTGATCAATCGTCCGCTTCTACCAATTAAGCTACACAGACCATAATAAAAAGACGCGCCCATAATGGACACGTTCCTAATGACTTTTTATCTATTAACATCGTATCACCTTATATCCGGAACAACCTGCCAACTTTTTGCCATAATCCTGCCGTTTTTTTGCCATTACTTACTTTCGTATTTTTTCATCTGAAAAATCTTGAATAACTTCACTTTTTTTCATAATATCCCAATTAGATAACTTTTTCTCTTCTAAAATATTTGCGCCGTCCTTTAACCACGAAATAGGTTCTTCGTTTGGTTTTGTCGGATTCACCCATATTAAAAGTCTGAGATATTCCGATTTATGTGAAATAGAATAAAAATGATCCCTAACTTTTTCATCACAAGAAACAACAATTTGATCAGTAACTAACGCCGCCTCGATTAAATGTACATCTTTAAGCATGGGGCCTACTCTAGATCTATCTTTTGTTTCTCCGATTACATTTCTTAAATTATGTACCCCCCTAACGTTGTTTATATACTTTACTTTCCTTCTTCTTTTAAAAGCTCCCAACAATTTTAAAGAGAATTTAGAAGCTCGTTTACGCCATTCACTTTCAATTTCATCGGACATGACTAAGGAATTTGGTGAGTTAAATAGTTCTAACAAGAATTCCCTACACATTGATGAAATTGGATGAATTTTTTTAGATGCTGAAAAAGAAACTGAAGTATCTACTACAAGATTTTTTCCTGATTCCATATTAAAATCCACCATTTCTACTATTTGTTGTTGCATCTAAATAATGAGCTTCTGCAGATAACTCTACGTCATCAAAGTCAACAGGCCATTCTCCAAATGTACCATTCTCATCTAGATCAGAACTTATCACTTCAGTTGCACCATCTGAAGAACTTTTTCTAAACCAATGGAGTTTTACCTTATTGTGACTTAAATTATTATTAGCAGCTATTGTTTGAATTCCTCTTAATAATATCGAACTATGAGTTTCAACAACTACAATAACTCCTCGAGCGGAAGCTTTCGCTAATAATTTTGCAAAGAAATATTGAGCTCTTGGATGTAAATGAATTTCAGGTTGTTCAATGTAAACCATTTGACCAGGCTTTGCGAAAATTAGTGCTACTACCACAGGTAATGTTTGTGAAACACCTAAACCAACATCGGCAATGTTAATTAGGTCATCGTTCTCATTTACTCCCTCAATATTTCTTCCAACATTCAAAGAAACTTGAGTATCGTTTATCTTCTTAGCTTTGATTCTATTGGTCAATCCAATAGACTTTAAATCATTTTCAAGTTCAGAGAGTTTATCTTCTTCGTTGTTCTGCCATTGAGTGATTATACTAGCAACATATTTTTCAAAAGTACCAGGCAAAAATAATTCCTCATAATCTGAATCTACGGCAGTTGTAGGATAATTACGTTCAGGATTCCCTCTCAGTCCTGGGAGATGAATTATTTTTCGAATTTCCCTCTCAAAGGAATTTATAGGAAAATCAGTTAAAAACCGATCTTCACCTAAGGTTATAACACCTTTTAGAAAACACCTATTTCTTTTAACAATAACATCGTAATCGCTGTCTTCCAGTCTGTTGACGATATCGATAAGGTATTCTGGTATAAAGTCGAAAAGCTCTTCCCCTTTCATCTTAGAATGTAATGTAAATGAATCAATAGTGTCATTTTGACCTGAAAAATTATACACATTATATTCAACCTTATCTACTATAAATCCGGTTTTCCCTTTTTTGAAAAATACTTTACAAGACTCATCTGAGCCAAGTTTAAACCCAACAGAAAAATATGTTAGATTATTTGCTCTTGGATTCTTAAATAGTAATTGATCGTTAGAAGTAAATCTTACATTAGGTCCATTTAACAGCAATGCTCCAGGATCAAAACTCTCTTCTAATGTTTGCTTCATTAATAGCAAAGGTTGAATAAAGCTGGATTTCCCTGAACTATTGGTTCCCGCCATTACTGTCAAAGGCTTAATCTCAATATCAGTTTCTTTATCAATTGATTTATAACCTTCTACTGATATTTCTTTTATTCCATCAAACACTGCCTGTCTTCTTCGCCTTCTTTTATTCACAATTATCCCCCCTAAATACTTAATTTCTACAAAAAAAACAAATCACCTTCACGATTACCCATATCTTATATTTTGTGTAATTCCCCTATTTACCAAATCGCCTGTCACACACGAATCCAAACACATTCAAAAAATGAATTACACACACACTTTATTACGGTTAATTAAAAGTGTATGTTTAGAATAAGTAACCAAAAAATTTACATAAGTATAAAAGGTTTTTGAACTTTTTTGTCGAAATTTGCATATTAGCTTAATTTTAATTTAATATGTGTACAAATTTGAGGTGTTTGACATGTCGCCTAAAAGAAGAAAACTTACCCCCAATGAAAATGCTATCCTCCTATCTGAGGTTGAAAATATGTGCCCATTATGTACGAAATCCCTTATGTATGAAAAAAACGGAAAAACAAATAAAATATTTGAAGCTGCACACATCTTCCCTTTAAATCCGACTTCTCATGAGGCCCAGTTATTAAGTGATGAAGAAAAACTTAATGAAGATGTTAATCATGTAGATAACTTTATTGCTCTGTGCCGAGACTGTCATAAAAAATTTGATAATCCCAGGACTGAAGAGGAATATCGGAAGTTAGTTAAAATTAAAAAGTCTCTAATAAAGAGGACTCAAACAAGAGAAAATTATTTTAATTATGGAATTGAAACGGAGATAAAAGAAATATTAATGACTTTGGTTGAGGATGAAGTCGAATCTAAAAGCATTCCTTTAAGTATGAATGCTTTAAGACTTGAGGATAAAGCAAATAAGACTTTAACAGTTCTAACAAAAAGAAGAATACGTGGAGAGATTACTGATTATTATCTATATATACAGAAGCAATTCAGACTTCTAAATAAACAATATCCAAACTCCTTCGATATGATTTTGTCTCAAGTCAAAACTTTTTATTTAAAATTAAGAAAAACCGAAAGTTCACAAGAGGAAATTTTTAATCGAATGACAGAATGGTTATCAAAAAAAACAGAGAATAGCAATATAAATGCGTGCAGTATTATTATTTCGTTTTTCATTCAAAACTGTGAGGTGTTTTAGTGTTAGTTCCAAACAAAGCGATGAGTTTTAAGGAGTCTGTTATAGGTAAAGTGCCTATAATTCTTAATTTAATAAAAGATGAGGATTTATCTATTCATGAATTGTTTATAAAGACGCAAGGTCACTTTGAAGCAATAGATGAATTTATATACTCACTAGATGTATTATATTTGCTTAACTCGATTGAAGTTGACTTTAATAAAGGAGTAGTAAAATATGTTAATAGAGATTAGATGTGAAATATTTCGAGAGAAAGTGATAACCTTTAACAAAGGACTTAACGTCATTTTAGGAGATAATTCTGGATCAAACTCCATTGGAAAATCTACACTATTAATGATATTAGATTTTATCTTTGGAGGTGACACATATATAACTCATAATAAAGATGTAATTTCTAAATTAGGTCATCATGAATTCTTATATACTTTTAAGTTTAACAATAATGAGTTTTATTTTATTCGTGGAACAAAGGACCCTAAAATTATTTACAAATGTGATGAAAAATTTAACATACAGGATAGCATGGAATTAAACTCGTACAAAAAATTTCTAAAAGATAATTATAAACTACAATCCAAGGATTTAAAATTTAGAGAGGCAGTTAGTCTATTCTCTAGAGTTTGGGGTAAAAAAAATTATGATGTTAAAAGACCTTTGCATAATCATCACGCTGAAAAAAATGTAGTAACAATAACAAGGTTGATCAAGTTATTTAATCAATACTATAGAATAGTTCAAGAAGATGAAGAGCTCAAACAGTTAACCGAATCAAAGAAAGTCTTAAATAATGCAGGAAAATTTGATTATGTTCCAAAAATAAATAAGAAGAAATACGATCAAAACTTAAAAGAGATACACAATCTTAAAAATGAGATAGAAAAGTTGAGCAAAAGTTTTTTTAGTCCTTCTATACAAATATCTGATATTATTTCCGAGGAACTATTAGAGCTAAGGAAACAAAAAAATGTTTTAACTGAAGAAAGGGATTATTTTAAGTCCAGATATAATAGGACCGACAAAAATATTATACGTTCTACAGAAGTTGGTTTTGAAACCCTCTTGGAATTTTTTCCGGATGTAAATTTAGAAAAACTTAAGTCCATTGAAGAATTTCATGACGGAATAAGTACAATTTTGGATAATGAATTAAAACAAGTAAGGAAGGAATTAAAAAGAAATATAGAAGTGTTAAACAAAGAAATAGATGATATAAATCAAAAAATGGAAAGACTATTAAGTCCCAATGAACAACATACTATTTATACGGATAACTTAATAGAGTATACCTCAAAATTAGAAGAGCTTCAAAGAGAAAATAGATATTATGAGGACTTTAAAACATTAAATGATAATGTAGCATCTAAGACAAAATCCTTAAGTAAAATGAAGGAAGAGATTGTCGATAATATTAATGTAAAAATAAATGCTAAGTTGAGTGAAATAAACGATTTAATTCATGATGATAAAAGATCAGCGCCTAAAATTAAGTTAACTAATAAAAATTATAACTATGAGTATTCGGAAAATACAGGTACAGGAAAAGCCTACACTAATCTTATTATTTTTGATTTAGCCATGTTTAATTTAACAAAAATACCTTTTTTAATTCATGACTCTTTCTTATTTAAAAATATTGAAAAGTCAGCAGTAGAAAATCTTATTTACTATTACAATAAATTTCATAAACAAGCTTTCATATCTATTGATGTAATAAATATTTATGAGAAAGAGGTTCAAAAAATACTCAATAACAAAAGCGTAATTAATCTTTCAACAGATAAACTATTGTTTACCAAAGATTGGCGTGATGAGTCTAAAGATGAGTAAGGTTTAGATCTATTTTGAATGGGCTATCTCCGGAAAGGCGCTTCTCTTTTTAAGATAGCGCCTCTTTTATTCCACAAAAAATCCCGCCTATTATAATTGCGTATTAAATCCTAAATTTCGACAATGCTTTGTCCATGACATCTTGGTTAACTCCTATGTAGCGAAGTGTTATGTCCGGTGATGAATGGTTAAACAGTTCCTGGAGCAAAGCCACGTCTTTGTACTTTTGATAAAAATGATAGCCAAACGTCTTTCGCATGGTGTGCGTCCCGATATCCACTAAATTGTAGGCATCAGCAGCGTCTCTTAGAATCTTGTATGTCATGCTTCGGCCAATGGGTTTGTTATCACCGATACGACTCTTAAAAATATACTCATGATCGTCTTTATCTTCAATATATCCCTTAATCTCACGTTTTAAGGTTGGCGTGATTCGTATCATTTTTTGTTTCTTAGTCTTACCTTCTCTAATCCGCAGATGAGTGCCTTTGACATCACCAACCTTGATAGTGAGAATGTCCGAAACCCTAAGCCCGGTATTAATGCCAAGAACAAACAGAAGATAATTCCTGTCACTCCGTGATTTCAAATAATGCTTAACAGCTTCGATCTTATCCGGATCCCTAATTGGCTGGACGAAATTCATTGAGAAGTCACCGTCTTTTCTTTATAAACCTCAATTTTAAGCATGAAAGCTAATTTATAAAAGGCACGGGACTTCACCCTATAATACTTCCGTTCACTCATGCCGATCTCATTGTAAACTTCATAATCAAAAGCATCATCGCTCATGTAACGTTTAATAATAATCGACCGTTCAAAGTAACTGAGTCGGTTGACTGCCTTCTGTATCTTTTTGATATGTTGTTGACGGATCCGTTCTTGATCAATATTGTGAATAGCCGCCTCTTCCGTTTCAGAATGATTCACATTGGTATTGCTCGGAGGAACTAATGAGAACTGTTGTGTGACACTTGGAATCTTTTCTTCTGGTACCGTGAACAAAAACATTTGATACTTCTCCAACGCTTCTTCGACAGCCTTCCTTGTTGCGAAACGATCTATTTCCGGTAATTTGAATGATAACTGATTCACTGAATGTCCCCCTTGTGTTATACTCAAACTACCATGTACTAATTTATTGGATAGCCCGGAGTTTATCCGGGCCTTTGTTATGTCCGAAAAATCGTAATCAACCAAAATACAGAGACAACAATAAACAAAAACTTGTATCCCATTTTTTCGACCTTGATATCTTCTAATTTTTCTTTTAGCTTTTCATTCTCGTCCCGGAGTTTGACTGACTGCTGAGCATGATACACGTTAGCTAATTTGGTATATTCACTTTCTTTCACCGCCCTACCCCCTTACGCATTTCTTCTTTTGTCCGTTCCAAAATGGCAGTGTGAATCTTTTCTTGGGTTTTAGGACCAATGCCATCAATGTTATTCATCGCTTCCTCAGTAAGCTTCCATGTTTCCTCGCAACCACGAATGAAACCTTGAGTGAATGCCTTATCTAATTTCTTTTTCTGACTCACCCAATCACTTCCTCGCTATGGTCACCAAGATGCTGTTTGTAAACGCCTAACAACTTTTGATCGTCATATTTGTTCCAATACTCAGCAACTGTGCCGGTCATTAAAAATAGCCATGCAGTAATTGTTTCACGTTCAGATTGAGTCATGATTTTCCCCTCCTAGCTTCGCAGTATTCCAGCGCTTTCCGTTCTTTCCTAGTCAAATACTCATCAGCAACTCTTAGACCTTGTGTACTCCGATTCTGGAGTTTTGTGGCTATCAAAATAATATCCTCTCATACTCGCAAACGTCACAGGCAGCCGTTACGGGCTGCTCATATACGGGAGTAGGATCACCGTACTCATAAACATCCAATCCTCTAACCTTCACTTTTCCACCACACTTTGGACACTCACGCTTCTTCATGATTATCATCCCTGTTTCGGCTACGCTCTGGATCAAAGCCGTTTGGATATCGTTTTTCAAGTTTTTTAATATTCAAATCGGTTACTTCATCAAGGTCATAACCAAGCGCATCCGCCATTCGGGTGATATAAAACAATAGATCGCCTAATTCATAAACAATTTTCAACCGTGCTTCATCACTGCCAATATAATGACCGTGAAATGCTATTTTCTTGATAGCGTCCACAACCTCGCCTGATTCACCGCCAATACCCATTGCCCACGCGACAAGTTCTGTTTGAAGATCGTCAAACTTGCCTGCTGTTCGTTCTGTCGCTTTTTGATAGTCATTGATATTCATTCCAACGGCCCCTTTTCTCTGGTAAACTCTTGATCTAGTTGATTTTGAGTGATTGCAATCCGTTCCGGTGTCCGAAAACTTTTGAGCGTTGTTAGATTGTCAATGGAGTAACTTACGTCCACAACAGTAAAAACAATTCCGTCTATCTTGCGTTTGTAAAAATCACCACGCTTAGGTTGTTCCATAATTATTTAATCGCCCTCTTTCTGGTTAATCCCATCTGACTCTTTTTCCAATATACGGTCTGAATTGTGCAACCTAATTGTTCAGCGATTTCTTTGGGGATCATGCCTTCATAGTGCAGACGCATTAGATCTGCATCATCAACCTTGTTGATTTTCTTTTTGTGTTTCTTTTTCTTCGGTTGCTTATTGTCCAGATTTTTGCCAAGATCATTGATTCGTTTTCCGATCGGACATTTCAGACAGACATCAAGATAACCTGTTCTGCCGCTTATCCCAGATTTCTTTTCACAGTGATCGCAGTATTGATCTTCGAGTTTTCTGATTTGGATGATGGTTGCATGGCGTTCAGCGTTCATGATCCTCACCGCCTTTTCTTTCAACAACACTTATCACTAACCTGTATAGCGCTGCTATAATCACTAAATCGCCTATCAAAATACCGACTATTGATAAAGATTCCTTGATCAGCCCATGATCAATCATCGGCACTCACCTCCAACAATTCCGGATTCTCATAGACATTTCCGATAACAAATCCTTCTAAATCCCAAAAATAAAAAGGTTGTTCCTGTTCAAACGGAGAGTAAAAATGCAACTTGTAAGATACAAATCTTTTAGAATAAAATACAACTGCAATACCGCCGTTACAGTCCAAAACGTCCCCCTCATAAACCTCAACTCCGTTTTTGTCCCTGAGTCCGGTGTACTGATCTCTAGATAGCAATTCATAATCTGCTAAGAATGCTGGGGATAATTCTTTTAATGGTCGTTCTTCGATTTGCGATAAAAAATAATGCTTTGTTTCAATGTTTCCACTTGCTTTGTGCCTCACGATATAGCGAAATTTAATATTGCTCATCCACACTCACCCTCTCCGAATCCTCTATAGTCCACTTGCCTTCCATCAATTGACCAAATGTTGCGTCCGTCCCAAATATTTCTGGAAATACGTCCTTATCGACCATAACTTTGTAATCTTTTCTTAGGTGATAAGCAGCGACTTTCCCTTCGTCAACCGCCTTCATCGCTTCTTCAAAGGACACGTACCGGGGTAGGATGCGCCATTTAGTGTTAAGGAATAGCCGGTGCGCTTCCACCGTTTTATTTCCGTCCTTTAAATCCATCAATCTCATATCTCCGGGAGCATATTGAACAACTTTTCCTCGGTGACTTTCCGCTTTCTCATATGGATTTGCCATTAAATAATCGATCATCTGCCCTGTCGTTAGCCATTCAGTAACCTTCTCACTCATCGTCAGCCTCTCCCTTCAAACGGCGAATTTCCGCAATCAATTTTGGAACAATCTCTCTCGATTCAGCGATAAACGTTGCATTTGCATGGGCTTCCATGAATTGGTCACCTTCCTCGGGATAAACGCAATGCCCATAAATGATTTCAAGTTGCGATTCGTGTCTACTGGGAGACTCAATGGCATCGTTCATTCTTATCACATGACCGTTCTCCGATTCGTCATAAACAGTTTCCCAAGGCCCTATGGAAGTTTCACCTATAATCGTTTCGAGTCGCTTTAACTCTTGTTCCGTTACCTTCTCACTCATCGTTAGCCTCCTTACTCCACAAAACCGTGGAGTGAATTCACTTCCAAATAATGTACTTGAATTTGTTAGGCTTGCTCTCATGGGTCGTAATCGTCCTAAGTATTTCACCGTCACTGTTTTTCCGTTTGCTTTCTGTGACCCAAATCTTGCGACCCATAATTAAGAACCTGATTCAAAAGACATAAATTCATACAACTTGCACTCGATCTTGTAATCTCTAAATATCTCAATATCACCGACTGTATTTTCCAGATCTAATAGTTTGCCAAGTTTGAGAGCCGTCTCTTCAACCGTCTTTTGGACCGTATCCAGTTCAAAGTCTTCACTGTACTTGAATAACAATTCATAAAGCGCCTCATTTGGATTTGGGAAGGCAGGACCTTTCCCTGCTGGTGAATACGGTGTATAGACCTTCACTTGTTCAGGCATCGAAACTCATCCACCTTTCCGATTCATCTTCATTACGACTGAGAATGTGTACAGTCCGTTTCAATTGATCGTTGTCGCCTAGAAGCGTCTGATTTTCTTCAGATATGTGCTTATACAGCGTTTGAAGATTGTCTTTTTCACGAACCAAATCAGCGTTTTCAATTTTTAATTCACCGTTTTGCTTTCTCAGATCCTCTAACTCAGCTTCGGCATCAGCAAGACACTGACTGGTGTTTTTCATGTTCGCTTCTAACGCCTTATACTGGTTTTGCAATTGCTCGTTTGGATCGGTAGTATCGGCTTCATCCTTCTTTTCAGAATGATATTCTTGTTGCTGCTTTGAGCGTTGATGGTAATAGTAAGTCTTGATTGTGTTTCGCTTTGCTCCGGTCTCATCCGAAATTTTCATAAGATCAACAGCTTGGTTATTTTCCATGGCTTCATCGATCATTTGCTTGGCCTTTTGCAAGCCTTCTTTTGCACTTTCTTTTGAGCTTGGCATCGTTTCGTGACCTCCGTTCCTATATTTTTCAAGTTCTTCTGGGGACAGCTTGTACTCCGTTACCTCACTATTTGCCGGACGCTTGTGGTCCCGAGTGCCGTAATTGATTTGCTGATCCATAGCTAACCTCCAAGTCTTCTAATTTGAACTTGATGTGTAGAGCTTCTTGGATGTTTCCACGTGACAAAGCCGTTTCATATTGCTGTCTGAGGTGCTTCATTTGATCCATGATATTCACCCCGCAATTCCTTTTTAAATTCCTCGAACCATTGTTGTGCTTGGGTTGGGGTCCATCGGTCCTGGCATCCACACGGTTGAGTTTTGATACCGTAACCGACATCCTCATATAGAACGCCGCGTCCGTGACAATTAGAGCAAATCATAATTGCTTCAACCTCCAATCATCACCTTGAATTTTTATAGGCTTAGTTCCTTGCATCATTCGGGAGACGAGACGACCACCATGATGACCATACTTTTTTACGAGATCAGCTGACGTATAATTTGTAGTGAAAACATTGGCTTTGCCTATTCGCGAATTCATGATTTGAAAGAGCTTGTCCGCTGCCCAACTTTCTCGACCATCTTCGACTTTCACATATTCAGCACCAATATCATCCAAAACAAGTAGATCAACATCACTAATGATTTTCATAATCTCTGATTCTGTTGTTTCAGACTCCTTGTTAAATGTGTCTTTAATCGCCGTCATCAAATCAGGGATATTGATAAATAGTGACTGATAACCTTTTTCTGCAACTGCCTTGGAAATGCAATATGACAAATGAGACTTTCCTAATCCATATAAGCCACGAAAAAACAATGACTGGAAATTCTTTTGTTTAAATTCATCATCCATGAAATGATTGGCGTACCATTTTGCTTTTTGAAGAGCATCTTCTTTGCTGGGATCGTCGTCAGGTATGTAATTCTCAAAAGATGCTTTCTTAATATCAGGTGGGATTAAACTGTATTTATCAAATATTGCTTTAGCCTTCCGCCATTTTTGTTGCTTGATTGATTCTATTTGTTGTTGCTTTAATTGCTCATCATCACAGGTGAGACAACGACTGACCTGTCCCTTTGACGTTTCGATGATTTTGACTTCTGTACCGCAATGTTCACAAGTACGGGTTCCGACAATTTTAAAAGAGGTTTTCATATTGGCTAGTGTCTCTTTGACCGACCGCATTTTGTTCACCAACTTCATCTTGATTCAGATAAGATTCAAATTTTGTTCCAAAGAGCGTTTCAGGACGAAGGAACTTGGACATTTTAGGATCATTCACCCATTCATGGGTCTTAATCTCAATGACAAGTTTAAAATCATTAAATCGAAAACCTTCGTTCCAACGTGCTTTGATCAGTGATCGTGTTTTATTAGTTTGTGCCCGATATTTGGATCCAGTTGCAGAGTTGAGATAGTTTACTATCTCGACGTAAGGTATTTTCTCTTCTTCTATTTCTTCTTCTTTTTCTTCTTCTTCTTCTTCTTCTTCTTCTTGTCCCCTTACCGTCCACGTGTCGTCCACGTATCGTGAAAATTGATCCAAAATCGCTTCATTATGGACATTTTGAGCGATATCTTGAAGAAGGGATTTATCTTTAACACTCTCTAATTCCTTAGCAATTAAATCAATAACTGGTTTTCCTGCACGGTGAAGGTTGTATTTACCCCAGTTGATGACTGCAATTTCCCTCGTGTTTTCGTTGTACTTAACAACCTTATGGTGATTGACGAACCGTTCTAGCAAACTTCGGACTGACTCAATAGAATAGCCTAAATCAAAGGCCATTTGCTTTCTCGTGATCTGATAAACACCGATCTGTGTGGTGTTTGGATTGGTCAAAAGATAAAGGTAAAAATATTTGTCCTCTGGCGTCATTTCTTCCAACACTTTAGGATCTTGCCAAAATGTTGTATGGATTTGTCTAAATTTAGCCAAGAAAAGTTCACCCTTTCATGCATAAATTTGTACAAGTTTGATATACTGATAGTACAAGTTGTTTTTTTGAGAGGGGACTCTGGGCTGCTACCCTTCCCCTCATAATCCAAATGTGATTGAATAAATGCCAATGAATATAACAACACCGGCAATGACAAAGTGATACCAACGATCTCCGTTGTCTTCCATTACGAAATCCTCCCTTCGTAGATTGATAGATTGGATTTACAAAGGGCGCCAAGCGCTCACCCATTGAATGGCATCATCATAATCAACGCGCTTAACTTCCCTATATGTTGGTGCCTGGAAAGCACGTCTTAATTGACTATGGATGTGAGAATACATTTGATGTTTTGTATCAAGAGTTCCCATGATTCCATCGCTAAATAGTTTCTCAATACGTTTTTTGATCGCATGATTCAAAGTGCTAGCTTGTCCGTGATTTAACGTTAGTTCGTTATCAAAACGTGTTTTTAACTCGCCTACTTCTTCCTCGATTCCATCCATTCGCTCATTTGATTCAATTGATAACTTCATAGCAGATATCAACTGATCACGTTCACTCAATGGCTGTGGTTGGTTCAATTGCTTTTCCATTCTGCGAAACTCATTGATGTATTTTTCTTTAAATTCAGCTGCCTTCTTACCTGTGTATCCCATAGCCAAAAATGAAAACCCATCTTGGGTGATGTAAAACATTGGATATTGTTTGCCTCGGCTTTCATAATTTGACGGCGCAAAATTGCGCTGCGAAAATTCATTGCTACATTCAAGATTTCGAATGTCTCTTAAAACATCCCGATGATTTTTACCAAAAGACTCGGCAACCGTTGGGCTGTCTGTCACCACTTCTTCGTTTTTTATGAATACTAAATCGTTCATTTAGCCCCACTCCTTTCAGCAGCCATTTAGATATATTCTTCAGCGTCCGATTTTGTTTCAAAAACTTTGGTATAAACCCAACCGAATTGGTTTTTACTTTTTACGTGAAACGCGCCGCCTTTTTCTTCAACCCAATGAGTTCTCATTGATTCACCTCCCCTTCTCGTGAATCCACTGGATTAGAAAATCTTTAGCTTCTTGGGCAGGAAAATACCATTTTTGCCCGACTTTAAATTTAGGAAAGCGTTCATCAAAGAAAAATTGATCTTGAATTGTTCCCCAGCTCATGCAAGTTCGGCGTTTTAACTCTGCCGTATCCCAAAAAACAAGATCTGCTTCAATTTGTTTGACCTTTTCCTCGACCTTTTCTAAATAAAGATCACGTGCTTCTTGTTCATCGATTTGAATGTCTAGCAAAAGAGCCCACCACCTTTCAAGAATTAGTTTCATATGTGATTTTTAAGCCGAGAGCTGAACAAACTTTATTAATTGTATCTTCATTCCACCTCCGTTCACCCGCAATTAGATCAGATAAATATTGAGCACTATAACCAATTTCCCTTGCTAATTGAGCGTTTGTTATTTTTTTTTGCTGCATTTTTTCCTTAACGACGTTTGAAAAGTTCATTTCATTACCTCCCGTTAAACACAATATTAAGCAATTAGCTTATTAATATCAAAGCCTGAAATTAAGCATATAGCTTTATTTAATAGCGTTAACACCATTAAATAAACTATTTGCTTAAATATGCTCGGATTTGCTATTAATTTAAGCTATTTGCATATTGTGAGTGTAAGCTAATAGTGTTATTCTTTTTATAAGCTATTTGCTGATAGATTCGGAGGAGAAATAATGGATGTTAATCATAGGATTAAGGAAATTAGAGAAACCAAAAGAAATAATTCAGGAAGAAAATTAAGTGGTACCGCAGTGGCAAAGATGTTAGGAATCACTCCCCAGTATTACTATGAAATCGAAAGAGGTGAGAAAAACTTAAGTGCTGAAATGGCAAGGAATATATCTGAAATTTTTGGCGTAACAACCGATTACTTGTTAGGTATTTCTGATGATCCAAACGATTCAGAACCAAAACGACGACAAACAGAGATTACTGATAAAGATGAACGTGACATAGCTAAACGCATGGAAGAAATCAAAAAAGACTTACAAGATGATGGTGGTCTCAGCTTTTCTGGTGAACCGATGAGCGATGAGGCTAAAGAGTCATTACTCGATGCTATGGAACATGTGGTAAGACAGACTCAGCGAATTAACAAGAAATACATACCTAAAAAATACAGAGAAGATAAAGATAAAGATTAGGGGTGACCAAGGGGGTCAAATTTTTGAAGTGGGTTAAAGATAATGTGGGTACATTAATTAAGAAATGTAAAACAAACGATCCTTTTGAAATTGCAAACTTTATAAATGTCCATGTTGTACCCTGGGATCTGCATGAGGAGATCAATGGATTTTACAAATACGATCGTCGAAATAAATACATATTTTATAACAGCAATTTGGGTAACGAAATGCAATACTTTGTATGCGCTCACGAACTTGGACACGCTGTTTTGCACCCAAAAGTGAATACGCCGTTTCTTCGGTCAAGTACATTTTTCTCTATAAACAAAATTGAGGTTGAAGCGAATACATTTGCTGTGGAATTACTTATCCCGGATAAAGTGATTTATGATCAATGCAATTCAAGAATGACTATTCAAGAAGCTGCATCAACATACAATGTGCCACATGAAGTAGCACATCTAAAAAATTTTTAACTTCAAATAGAACATACATTCTATTAAGGAGGTGAAAATAGGCTAACCGATAAACTGAAAGGAGAAATGTAAATGAGCAGTATTAGTTACAGGCAACATAAGGGTAAATGGGAATATAGAATCGTGTATGAAGATCCCTTTACTCAAAAACCTAAGGAAAAATCAAAACGTGGATTCAGAACTAAGCCAGAAGCACGTTATGCAGCGCAGGAAATGGAGAAAAAATTGCTTAATGGAAACGAATACGACACTCCGTTTGCCTTGAAAAATTATCTTAGGGAATGGTTAACAACATTCAAGGAAAACAACGTTAGCAAGAATACGTATGAGCTTCATGAACACAATGTTGAAAATCACATCATCCCTTATTTTAAGGACATCAACATAACGGATATTAAGCCTATGATGTACCAAAAATTTATTAATTATCTTATTGACGAGGATCAGCAGGATTATAGCAAGCGTACTACTGAGATTATTCATGGGACGATGTTCAATGCTTTAAACAAAGCTGTCTCTATGGGTAAATTAGAGAAAAACCCCTGTCTAGACGTTGAAATTAAAATTAAGCCTAAGAAAAATGGTGATGACCTGAAATACATGAAAAGTGAAGATATTTCTTTGTTTTTGAAAACAGCTTATAAATACGGATATATTTATTACATTTACTTTAAAACGTTGATTAACACGGGTTTGAGAAAAGGTGAAGCCGCTGCCCTTCAGTGGGATGATATTGACTTCAAAGAAAACAAAATTAAAATTACGAAAACGTTAGATTTCAAGGCTAAGACAAGAGATGAGATATTTGGTGATACAAAAACTTATCATTCAAAACGGGTGATCAAAATAAACAAGTTGTTAGCTGATGATTTACGGATGCACATGAAATATCAAAACGATAACAAACTTATTCTCAATGAAGCTTACGATCATAAGTCAAATTTGGTTTTTGCTAGAAAAGACGGTTCATTTTTGCCTAAATCTAGTTTGTTTAATGCTTTTGAACGCATTCTTAAACGCGCTGGACTTCAAAAGCTCCCCATTCACTCAACTCGACATACTCATGCTGTACTTCTATTGGAATCTAAGGCAAGTATGAAATACATTCAAGAAAGGCTTGGTCACAAAAGCATAGAAATCACGGCTGATATTTACTCGCATATTAGTGACAAAATTGATAATGATTCGATGGATCAATATGATGATTACATGAATACGATTTTAGAATAATTCTTGGGTGTTGCTTGGGTACCCACATAACTCACCCTCATTAAACCTCAAAACACCCAAGAAATAATAATCCCTCGACGCCTGAGCGCCAAGGGATTCAAAGATTAATAGGTAGCCATATATTGATCGCGTTCCCACGGGTGGACTTGCGTGCGGAACATATCCCATTCAATTTCTTTTGATTCGATGAAATGTTCTAAGGTATGTTCTCCAAGGGATTCGCTGATAATTTTGTCCGCTTTAAGTAGCTCAATGGCTTCTTTTAATGTTGCTGGCAAGTCTTGAATGCCTTCCTCTTCCCGTTCTTCTTGATCCATGACGTAAATATTCTTATCAACGGGATCAGGTGGGGTCATTTTGTTTTTGACACCGTCAAGACCAGCAGCGAGCATCGTTGTCATGGCCAAATATGGATTGGCGGATGGATCTACACTTCGAACCTCAATACGTGTGCTCAAGCCGCGAGAAGCCGGAATACGGACGAGAGGACTACGGTTTTGCATCGACCAAGCCACATAGCTTGGGGCTTCAAATCCTGGTACAAGCCGCTTATATGAATTCACAATAGGATTCGTTACAGCAGTGAACCCGCGAGCGTGTTTGACAACGCCGGCAATGAATTGCATAGCCGTATCATTTAATTGCGATTCGGTCTCAGGGTCATAGAATGCATTATCCTTGCCATTAAATAATGACATGTTAGCATGCATACCCGATCCGTTGACACCGAAAAGCGGTTTTGGCATAAAGGTCGCATGTAAACCATGCTTTCTGGCGATGGTTTTAACAACGAGTTTAAACGTTTGGATATTATCACACGTTGTCACCGCATCAGCATATTTGAAGTCAATTTCATGCTGCCCAGGAGCAACTTCGTGGTGAGAAGCTTCGATTTCAAAACCCATGTCTTCAAGCTCAAGCACAATATCACGTCGGCAGTTTTCACCAAGATCCGTTGGGGCCAAATCGAAATAACCGCCTTTGTCATTCAGTTCAAGCGTGGGATCGCCCTTTTCATCCATTTTAAAGAGGAAGAATTCTGGTTCCGGTCCGATATTAAAATGCGTGAAACCAAGGTCTTCCATTTCCTTTAACTGTCGTTTCAAAACAGTACGAGGGTCCCCTTCGAACGGTGTGCCATCAGGGCTGTAAATATCACAGATCAGACGGGCGACACGGCCTTTTTCTGATGTCCATGGGAAAACGACCCATGTATCCAAATCAGGATACAAAATCATATCCGATTCTTCAATCCGTACAAATCCTTCAATAGAGGAACCATCAAACATCATATCATTATCTAACGCCTTAGGCAGTTGATCAACAGGAATCTCAACATTTTTAATAATGCCTAACAGATCCGTGAATTGCAGGCGTACAAATTTAACGTTTTCTTCTTCAGCCATTTTCATAATGTCTTCGCGAGAATATTGGCTCATAAAATCAGTGTTCCTCCCAAACTATTTTTTGATGATCTTTCTAGTAACTTGATAGGGTCAGCATACTATAGCCGTTTAGAGCGGTCATGTTTTATGTTATATTTTCTTACAATAAAAAACATGGCACCAGCCAATATCCTGTTTATGTACTTATTATTGTTTCCAAACCTTGTGACACGGCGATTTTAACATGTTCATAGGTTAGACCTCCTTGGACATAAGCGACATAAGGTGATCGTAAGGGGGCATCAGCCGTTAACTCTATGCTTGATCCTTGGACAAAGGTACCTGCAGCCATAATCACGGGATCATCATAACCTGGCATATCATCTGGATATGGCTTCACATGCGCATTGATTGGAGAGTGTTTTTGAACCATTTGGCAAAATTGAACTAATTCTTGCTTCGTGTTAAACGAAACGGTTTGGACCAAATCCGTTCTTGATTCATACCATGTCGGTGAAGCCTGATATCCCGCTTCTTCCAGCAAAGCTGCTGTGAATACAGCCCCTTTGAGGGCCTGAGCGGTGACGTGCGGCGCGAGAAATAAACCTTGATACATTAAATCTAATCCGGAGAAAGCCGGACCGACCTCTCTACCAATACCTGGCGCTGTCATTCGCCCGGCACATTGTTCGATCAGCGATGTTCGTCCCGCGATATATCCCCCAGTCTTCGCCAACCCACCGCCAGGATTTTTAATCAGTGACCCGGCAATAAGATCAGCTCCGATATGCGGCGGCTCCAATTCTTCAACAAATTCACCATAACAATTATCAACAAAAACAATGATTTCAGGATGAGCCTTTTTAATCAGCTTTATCATCTTATCAATATCCCCAACTGAAAAGGACGGACGACTTTCGTAACCACGTGAGCGCTGAATAGCTATCATCTTGGTTTGTCCAGTTATCGCATTTAGGACTTCATTAGAATCCATCTCATTATCAGATGTTAACGGCAGCCAGCGGCAATGAATACCATAGTCTTGCAATGTCCCCGATGCATTGCCTCGCCACCCGATCACTTCATCAAGCGTGTCATAAGGTTTACCACTGATGTAGACTAACTCATCACCAGGGCGCAAGACGCCAAAAAAGGCAGTGCTTATGGCATGGGTTCCAGACACGATTTGTGGGCGGACAAGCGCATCTTCTGCTCCGAAAACATCAGCATAAATAGCTTCCAAAGTATCCCTTCCAAGGTCATCATAGCCGTATCCTGTTGTTCCTGTTAGATGGGTATCACTGACTTGATGCTCTTGAAAACTTTTAATGACGCGAAATTGGTTAGCTTCGGCAATCTGGTCAATTTGCTTCATTTGTGGTTGAATCTTGGCCTCAGCTTCTTCAGCCATGGATTGTATGTTCGTTAAATGGGTTGTTTGCTTCATAATTATAGTAGCTCCTTAGTGCTTTTACTCTAGGTTCTTAATTGCTGGCTAAATGGGGAATCTTGTCTAACAAAACCTTTGATAAAGATGGATTGCTCGGCCTCATCCCATTGTCTCTCTTGAACGATGGTTTGGTTATAAAGGTCTGATAAAAACCGACCATCCTCAGGGGTCACCATCACTTCGTATGGTGAACTTTGCTCTTTTATTTTATCTTCAATAACGCCTTTTAGATAGTTAATATCTTCTTGCTGATAAGCCGAAATGTGACAAGCATTTTTAAATGACGGGAGGACATTATCATGGGTCAGGTCATTCTTATTAAAAATCAACAATTTGGGTATGTTGCCTGCTCCGAGTTCAGTTAATAACTGATTCACCGTCGTCTCATGTTGTCTATAATCGGGATGTGATGCATCAATCACATGTAAGATCAAATCAGCTTCTTTGACTTCTTCTAAGGTTGATCTAAAAGCTGCAATCAACGAGGTCGGTAAATGTTGTATAAATCCCACGGTATCCGTTAATAGGCCAGTAAACCCGCTTGGTGTTTGAACTTTGCGTGTCAATGGATCCAATGTGGCAAATAGTTGGTTTTCCTCAAGCGCTCCGGCTTGCGTTAATTGATTAAAAAGGGTGGACTTGCCGGCATTTGTATAACCAACCAATGCCATCTGAAAAGATTGATTACTTTTTCTGCGCTCGCGATACCGTTCACGGTGCTTAACGACGGTATCGAGCTGCTTTTTAATATCACTGATCCGGCCGCGAATGTGCCGGCGATCAATCTCCAATTTCGTTTCACCGGGGCCGCGTGTACCAATCCCCGCACCGAGCCTGGAAAGTTGTTCACCGATACCACTTAGACGTGGCAGCATATATTGCAACTGAGCCAGCTCTACTTGCAACTGACCCTCCTTAGACCTTGCACGAGAAGCAAAGATATCAAGAATGAGTTGAGTTCGGTCAATAATTTTACTTTCTAAGTTTTTACTAATCTGTGCATGTTGACTTGGCGACAATTCATCGTTAAAAATCACCGTGTCTGCTTGCATCTCCGCTTCAAGGTTGGCCAATTCCTGTAATTTACCTTTGCCTATATAAGTAGAAGGTTCAATTCGTTTCCTGCTTTGTGTTACCACGGTAGCCACTTCGCCACCTGCTGTCGTTGTCAATGCAGCTAATTCCTGCATTGAGTATTCATATTCAGTGGGATGGGAATCGGGTAACCGGCATCCGACGAGTATTGCTTGTTCAATGCTTTCCATTGATATGAGTCCCTGCCTTTATTCATATTCATCACTATCTTCAATCATAATGTCACCAATCCTTAGGGTCAATAAGGACTCCTTATCCATACTGCCTTCACGCATCAGCCTAACAGCCTGGCGCCGGATCATTTTTTCAATCATGTTGCGAATATATCGTCCGTTGCTGAATCCTTGGTGCTGCATCATTAACTTATGTTGTAAATGTCGACTGAACTTAGCTTTTGCTTCACTTGTCATCCGGTACTCTCGATCATCGAGCATTTGCTGCGTGATTTGCATCAACTCATTGTCACTATAATCTGGAAAGGATATATGATTGGGAAACCGTGATGGTAATCCTGGATTTAACCTTAAAAACTCATCCATTTCTTTAGGATAGCCGGCTAATATTAAAATAAACTCCCCTTTTTTATCCTCCATGTGCTTCACTAATGTATCAATGGCTTCTTTTCCGAAGTCCTTTTCACCGCCGCGGGCCAATGCGTAAGCCTCATCAACAAACAAAACACCGCCAGAAGCTTTTTTGATTAAATCACGTGTTTTCTGGGCTGTCTGACCGATGTATTCTCCCACTAAGTCAGCCCGTTCCGCTTCAATTAAATGGCCTTTTTCCAACACATTCATGTCACGGAACAATTCTCCAATCAAACGAGCAATTGTCGTTTTCCCCGTTCCCGGATTCCCTTTAAAAATCATGTGTAATGATTGTGATTCGGTCTTAAGATTCTGTTCTTGTCTCAGTTGATTAATATAAATCCATGCATAGATTTCCTTGACTGTTTCTTTCACCATATCCATACCAACCATTTGGTTTAGCTTCTTCTCCAAATCTTTCAACGGCTGGTCATTCATCTTAGCTTTAATATCAGCTGTTTTCGGTAATCGCCGGGAAGCCTGTTGTTGTTTATCTTGTTGATTAAAGACAACATTAATCCGGCCTTGCTGCCTCACCGTCATATTGTCTGTCATGTTGTTCACCCCGCTGCTTTTTTGGAGGGATTGCCTTTCCTAGTCACGCTCATTAATACAGCATATGAGCAACATTCCATTTTTACAAATACCAATTTCTTAACAAATTGATATAAAGGAAATATGTTCCGAAAATTTTGTCAAATAAAGTTGTAGAGCCATGATATCCGTCGATTCTTGCGCTTACCGGGGAAATATTATTAAAAAGCTCCCGGAATTACCGGGAGCTTTTTTAAGGGGCTTATCCGTTATCATCGGAAAACTTAACGGGCTTTGCAGGTGCAAATGTTGAAATAGCGTGCTTAAAAATCAATTGCTGCTTACCATCCGTTTCCATCAAGACGGTATAATTATCAAAGCCTTTAATATGTCCCTTTAGTTGAAAACCGTTGATTAAAAACAGAGTCACGAAAATATTGTCTTTGCGTATTTGATTCAGAAAGCTGTCTTGAATGTTGACGGACTGCTTCATAAGCCAAACCCTCCTCATTTCTCTCTATCAGTTTAATTCGACCTATGTTGGTACATTCCTGCAACAAATTCAACGATTTCATCGGCTTTTTTCGAAAAATCATCTAGGGCATCTGTCATGTCAAACCACATGACGTCCATTTGGTGTTCGAACCAAGTAAATTGCCGCTTAGCAAACTGTCGAGTATGTTTTTTAATTTTTTGAATGGCGGTTTCAAGATTCCATTCACCATCAAAGTATTTAAATAACTCTTTGTAACCAATCCCTTGAGCTGATTGGGTGCCGTGATGTTCCAGATCATATAACCAGCGAGCTTCTTCAAGCAAGCCATGCTCCATCATTTGATCAACACGATGGTTAATTCTTTCATAAAGAATGTCACGAGGCAGGCTGAGGCCAATGACAGTCAGGTCGTACAGTGGCTGAAGCTGTTGATCTGATTCTTGCTGACTTTTAGGAATTCCTGTTTGCTTATAAATTTCCAAGGCGCGAACAACACGCCTGACATTGTTCGGGTGGATCGCCTCAGCACTTTTAGGGTCCACAGCATTCAGCCGATCGTGCAAAACTTGATTCCCTTGATCGAGTGCAATATCTTCTAGCTTCTTACGATAAGCCGGATCCTGATGATCGTTTGTAAATTGATAACGATGTGTAGCAGCTTTCACATATAAGCCCGTTCCCCCGACTATGATTGGGAGATGCCCGCGTCCACTGATGTCAGGAATAAGGCGACGAACATCGTGCTGAAAATCGGCAGCTGTATATGAATCAAGCGGAGACAAGATGTCAAGTAAGTGATGAGAGATTCCTTGTTTTTCGTTATTTTTTATCTTAGCTGTACCAATGGAAAGGTCACGGTAAACTTGCATAGCATCACCATTAATAATTTCACCATTTAAGGCTTGCGCCAAGGCAATACTAATATCAGTCTTTCCAACAGCCGTAGGACCCACAATCGCTAGCAAGGGTTCGTTCATGATGGTGATACTCCCCTCTTCCCAATACATTCTTTGATCATGTTTATTTACATTATATTTTAAACCTAGTCTTTCAGTATAGCTATTCCTTTGTTTTTTAACAACCGTGTCATTCTTAGACTTTATTGAAGTCAAGACAACCTCCCCATCTTGAGCTTGTCTTGACTTCTGTTGATATCCTGCTATAGTTCGGACCCTTTATTAATTGACCTATTTTATAGGATAAAAGCTGCCCCAGTAAACAATACTGCCGTTATTCCAGCGGCAATTAAGGCTGGCACTAACTTTGACTTTGCATAGTCGACCACGGGCAGATCAAGAATGGTACAGAGTGTGACCGTGTTGTCACTAAGTGGTGATGCAAAAGCACCGAATGTCCCGCTCGCAAAAACAGCACCTATAACCAATAGTATATTGGCATCAGCCTGATGTCCCAACATGACCCCTAAAGGCATAAGCAATCCCCAAGTCCCCCAAGATGATCCGATAAAATAAGAAATCAGCGCACCAAGAACGAATATGACAGGCGGGATTAACATCGTGGGAATCCATCCTTGAACATGAGCGGTCACATAATCTGAAAATCCTAAATCCTCAGAAGCTGCAGAAAGCCCCCAAATTAATGCAAGTAAAACAATAACTGACATCAATTGGTTACCACCTTCGATAAAATGAGTGACAATCTTCGATACCTTAAATTTTTGAAACATCACTAAGATGACCGCAAAAATAATGGCAATCAATAAGGCTTCTAACATGACTCCTAATGCATCAACTTTTATGAAGGATTGGAGAAAGGATTGGGCTTTAAAATGACCATCCCACCAACTTAAGAACAATGTTAATATTAACATGATGCCTAAGGGGAGAAGTAAATTCCATGGACGAGACGGTGGTGTGTCATCGTTTTCGTCATGGCTTTTTTGTTCATTTTCCTGCTGTTGTTGGTCGTTTGAGTGATCAAGTTTATCAGCTTGAATATGATTGTCGGCAGCTTCTGGATGTCGAGCATATTCCTCATTATATTTTTTTTGATTGATTTGGCTCACATTATTTGATGACGGGACTTGATGAAGATCGCTCGGATTGACAGCACTTTCCTCTGCATGTTCAACCGTATGATCGGGTTTTGATTGTTTTTCAGGTGCGCCCTCTGAAGAGGCCTTTGATGATTGAACATCATCGGGAGCTGTCCCTTCAAATTGATGATCTTTTTCCCCTTTGGGATGGACAAAGAATGTGTAATAAATCCCTACAAGAACTATCACAAAAGAAAAAAAGTTAAATGGGATACTTTTGACATAAGTCACATATGCCCCCTGATTAATCCCCGCATTTTGTAACGAACTATTGATCACCTGAACCATATAACCCACAAAAGCGGTTGCTATAGGGACTAAGGCAACAATAGGGTTAGATGTCACTTCAATAACAATCCCAATTCGCCGTTTTGACATGTTAAGGCGTTTGCGTAGGGCTTTCATAATGGGGGTTATCGTCACGATTCGAAAATCTGGATCGCTGAAAGTACCTATCGTTGTTAACCATGTCAGTCCTAAAGCACTTTTTTTAGTCTTTACTTTATGACTGACAAGATCTACAAATCCCTTGATGCCACCGGCCATTTTAATTAAATTAATCAATCCTGCAAATCCATATAAGAATATAATAATCCTAATGTTTGATGACTTAACCGTATTATCAACAATATATGATATGAATTGTTGTATGCCACCTAGTAAAGAGGGATCAACCAAATAACTTCCTAATAACAAAGCAACAAATAGTCCTGGCTGCACTTGCTTTGTCAATATGGAAACCGGAATAACGATGAGAAATGGCAATAAAGAGAGCCATGATGCTGTATCCATGTAATCACCTCTCTCGCTATTATTAGGATTTATCCATATTTTATCCGTATCAATACAAGAGCCATGAAATCACAATACATATTAACCTTTGTTATAACAAAATATAAAATCATTAAACAATCCGGAGGTTGGGTTATGATAAAAACAAAAAAAATTCAACGAACGACAATATTGTGGGCCCTCATCGGGATGTTTTCCGCTTTAATCCAAACTTTTTGGTTAACAAAACTAATTATAGACATCCGTCAACATAAGAAAAATGAATAAAAATTCCTTTAATATCATAGACGATTGACAACAACCCATGTCAATCGTTCGTCTTATTATGATGCTATGGCAATGTCGAATTAATTGCCACCCAAGGATATTGTCAATATGGAATACCCTTCTCTGTCGACGATAATAGCAGTAAGCTTTCATCACCCTCCCTCTCGTTCGCTTATCCATATTATAGAAAAAATCACAAAAAATATGGAGCAAATACCTGCAGTCAAAACCATAAAAAGAGATACTCATTAGATCGCCGCCAACAGCGATCTAATGAGTATCCCGTAGTGAATGCATTATTTTAATCTCACATAACACGTTTAAATAACTTCTCCATGTCATACGTGCTAAAATGAACAATAACCGGTCGGCCGTGCGGACATGTAAACGGCTCCTTTGCTTGTCCCAGTTGTGTTAACAGTGCATTAATTTCTTGATCGTTTAGATAACGATTGGCTTTGATGGAACGTTTACAAGACATCATGATCGCTAGGTCTTCACGTAACTTTTTAATCGATATCGATTCATTTTCTAACAGTTGATTCACCAAATCCTCAATCGTTTCTTTCTCCTCGCCTTTTGGAAACCAACTAGGATGAGATGTAACAATCAGTGAGTGCTGGCCAAATGGCTGTATATGAATGCCAAGGGACTCTAAATCATCGACATGTTGTTCAATGACCGTGTACTCCGCTGGCGTGAATTCGAATGTCATCGGTACCAATAATTCTTGGATATCGTGTTCCGTTTCCCCCACTTTTTCTCGAAAAAACTCATACTTTATTCGTTCTTGGGCCGCATGCTGGTCGATCATATAAAGCCCTTCATGGTTTTGTGCCAAAATGTAGGTGCCGTGCAGTTGACCAATAACATGAAGCTCAGGCATCCGCTCGTGATGATTTTCACGGGATTCAGGTTCATCCCCCGGGTCAGTTTCCTCTAACGGGCTTGAAGGAAAGTCATCAGCATCCGTTAATCCCTCTTCCACTTTCACCTGTTCAAAATCCGTTGTATTTTCATAAATTTGGGTTGACGTTCTCTCGGGAATGGATGGGTCATAGGCCTGATGCGCTGATTGGGTATGATTGACCGGTTCAGGTACTTGCCCGCCGCCCCCATCACGAAAGTCCATATTCGTTTGTTCAGAGACTTGTTTGGGACGTTTTGGCTGCTGATGCCCGAAAGCAGGAATCAATCTCAATTCATGAAAAGCATCTTTAATCCCTTGCTCCACCAATTGGCACAGCGCCTGTTCTTTACTAATTCTTGCTTCCAACTTAGCGGGATGAACATTGACATCAATCAAACCTGGATCCATGGTGATATGAATCATGGCGATCGGATATCGGCCAATTGGAAGTAATGTATGATAACCGTTCATAATCGCATTGAAAATTGGATAACTCCGTATATAGCGTCCATTAATAAAAATATACACATACTGCCGACCAGCACGAGTAACTTCTGGTTTCACTAGACGGCCAGAAACGCTAAAATCTAATGATTCGGTGGTGAATGCAATCGACTTTTTAGCCGTTTGCACCCCATATATAGCTGCTAACACTTGGGCCAGATCATTTTGACCATTGGTGGTAAACAATGATTTTCCATTATGCGTCAAACCGAATTTAATATCGGGATGGGCCAAGGCCAATTTATTCATGATATCAGTAATTTTGCCAAGTTCCGTATGAACTGTTTTTAAGTGCTTGAGACGAGCCGGCGTGTTATAAAACAAATTTTGGATGGTAATATCCGTTCCTTTGCGGCTGCTTGCATAGGTAGATTGGATTGGATGCCCACCTTGCAAGACGACACGACGCCCAGGATCTGTACCATTACTTGTCTTCAAATCGACATGAGAAACCGATGCAATACTCGGGAGCGCTTCACCGCGAAAGCCTAATGTCTTAATATGAAACAAATCGCGTTCCGTATGAATCTTACTTGTAGCATGTCTCTCAAAAGCTAATTCACAATCATCGGGACTGAATCCGTCGCCATCATCAATCACTTGGATTTTACTAAGTCCGCCCTCTTCAATATGAACTTGGATATTCTTAGCATGGGCATCAAGACTGTTTTCGACCAACTCTTTAATAATTGACGCGGGACGTTCAACAACTTCACCCGCAGCAATTTGGTTGGCCAAAGCGTCATTGAGTTTGTGAATTCTACTCATACTACCACCCCATTAAGATCGTTTTAGTTGCTTTTGGATCTTATATAACTCATTCATCGCATCCATGGGCGTCATATTTAATAAATCAAGGCGCTCAACCTGACTGAGGAGAGCTGCTACTTGTTTGCCTGACTGGTCCTCTTCCTGAACGGCTGATTGCTGACTAGCTGCTGTTTCGGGTTCAACAAAAAAAGTTAATTGTTCTGGTTGCTCCTGAATGTATGAGCCGTCGGTTTTCGCTTGCTTTTCCTCAGGATGTTCCAACTCAGATAAAATCTCGGTTGCCCGCTGAATGAGTTCGTCAGGCAGTTCAGCCAGCTGAGCGACATGAATCCCATAACTTTTATCAGCGTAACCTTCTTCAACTTTGTGTAAAAATACCACACTGCCCTCATTTTCCATTGCACTGACGTGAACATTTTTAAGTCGCTGCAAGTCCCCTTCTAATTGGGTTAATTCGTGATAGTGCGTGGAAAACAGCGTCTTCGCACCGATATGATGGTGGATATACTCAACGATTGCCTGTGCAATCGCAATGCCATCATACGTTGATGTTCCTCTGCCGATTTCATCAAGGAGGATCAAGCTGTTCTTCGTCGCATGGCGGACGGCATTCTGTGCTTCGATCATTTCAACCATGAATGTGCTTTGTCCAGAAACAAGATCATCCGCCGCACCGATCCGTGTAAAAATCTGGTCAAACACAGGGATAATCGCTTTTGAAGCCGGTACAAAGCAACCCATCTGCGCCATTACCGCTGCCAATGCCGTCTGCCGCATAAAGGTACTTTTACCTCCCATATTCGGACCTGTGATCAGCAAAATATCATCGTCATCACTCATGTGGACATCATTGGCGACAAACGTTCCATCGTCCATAACACGTTCAACAACTGGATGACGCTGATCAGTCAAATGAACGGCGTGATCCCTTGAAAATTCCGGACGGACATAATCATATTGATCACTGCAGGCGGCAAAACTTTGTAAAACATCGATAGTACTAATTGTTTTGGCTAGTTTTTGCAAGCGTTCCGATTGAGCTTTCACCTGTTCACGAATATCTTGAAAGAGCTCATACTCCAAATCAATCAAATGATCTTCAGCTTCCATGATCATTTTTTCTTTTTCCTTAAGTTCAGGTGTAATGAACCGCTCCGCATTCGTTAGTGTCTGCTTTCGTTCGTAGCGTCCTTCGGGTAAGAGCGGCAAATTTGGTTTTGTTACCTCGATATAGTAACCGAAGACTTTGTTATAGCCGACTTTTAATGATTTAATCCCGGTTGCTTCACGTTCATTTTTTTGTAAACCGGCGATCCATTCTTTCCCGTTGCGACTGACGTAACGATAATCATCTAATTGCGTGTTATAACCGTCTTGAATCATACCTCCGTCAGTAATTGTCGGTGGAGGGTCTTCCATGATGCCTTGATCAATGATGGTCATAACATCGTGACAATCATCAATGTCGCTAACGAGTTGTTGAAGATACTCAGATGCCACTTGACTAAGAGACGCAACCACTTCAGGGATTTGCTGTAAAGAGTGTTTCAACTGAATAAGCTCACGGGCATTGACATTACCGTAAGCAACCCGCCCCACGACGCGTTCCAAGTCATAGACTTGCTTTAACGCTTCGCGGACAGATTCACGTTCAAAGAAGTGATTAATGAAGGCTTCAACAGCATCCAATCGTTGATGAATCACTTCCTGGTCAATGAGCGGTTTTTCAATCCATTGTTTCAACTTACGTGCGCCCATTGCTGTCATGGTGTGATCTAATAACCAGAGAAGTGAACCGTATTTCTTATTCTCACGGATGGTTGATGTCAATTCCAAATTACGCTTCGAATTCGTATCAATCGTCATGAACTCATCAACTGTATAGGGAACAGGGGGCTGCAAGTGTGCCAAAGCAAGCCCGCCGGTCCGATTCAAGTAGTTGAGTAATCGGGTATAAGTCAATCGATGTTGCTCTTCCGATAGCTGGTCCGCTAAATACTGTAGACGTTCAGGTGTTGCCGTTTCGGATTCATACGATACTGTCAGATTATTCGAAGCTGTGATTTCCGTCGGTAAATCTTCATCGTTCGCAGGATCAATCACGATCTCTCTAGCTCCAGACGTTAAAATTTCTTGAATCAACACAAACCGGTCATCAATCGTCGTTACGCGGCTTTCGCCGGTTGATAAATCAATCACAGCAAATCCGAATCTGGCATCAGAACATATCGATACCGACGCTATGTAATTATTACTTTTCGGATCTAAAGCTTGTCCGTCCATCACCGTTCCGGGTGTGATCAACCGGATCACTTCTCTTTTAACAACACCTTTAGCATCCTTAGGATCTTCTATTTGCTCACATATTGCAATTTTATACCCTCGATCCACAAGCTGCCGAATGTACTGATCCGCTGAATGATAAGGCACACCACACATGGGAATTGGATTGTCTGATTTACCATCGCGTGATGTTAGTGTGATTTCTAGTTCTTTTACGGCAAGCAGTGCATCATCATAAAACATTTCATAGAAATCACCCAGCCGATAAAATAAAAAGGCATCTTGATAATTTTCTTTGATTGCTAGATATTGCTCCATCATTGGTGTATTGGCCATAAAAACCACCCGTTTTTCCGTGTCTATTCGACAAATATTATATCATACTATGAGGACTAGGTCATAAAGATAGATTAAAGAAAAAAACTAGGAAGAATCACTCTTCCTAGTTGGTTATTCTTCAAGTTCATCAACAAGAAAATCAGAATCAAGATCTTCAAATGCTTCATCCAGTTCGTTTTCCCATTCGTCATCGTCTTCAAAAATAAATCCGTCATCATCGACTTGGACTTTGACTTTTGTTTCGCCAATGACCTCCACTAGGAATTCTCGCTCAACTTGAACAACGATTTTATTGCCGTTTGGTGACACATTCGCTTCTAAACTATTCGGTTCTTGAATTGGATGACAGGCAATATCGTTATTGTTTGACTGAACATTTTTGTCTTTTTTGCTTAAGGTGACCTCATCACGATAATGCACCGTTTCGCTCACTACTTCTGTTTTTGAGTTATTGCTGTGGGAGTACCAAATATTTATGTCATAGCTCCCTTCAACAACCACACAATCTTTCTTGTAGTGAGGTTTGTATTTATGGTTGATCACCCAGCAGCCCAAGATACTTGACGGTTTGTGTGTCGGTGAGATGGAGTGTGCTGTTTGACTGAACTTTTTACCCTTACCACAAACGGCTTTAGTTATAATCTCGCGAAAAGCTTTTTCATAATCTGACACGAGTCCAAACCTCCTTAACCATTCTTCTCTGCCATCGTATGCAGGGCGAATAACTAGTGTGCGAAAATCTTATCAAACGCCCCGCACTGCCCCCTGAATGGATGTTTGTGATTCATCACATGGCCTGTGACAATGGCGCTTGGTAATAATTTATGCCAGCTAACTCATTGGGTGCACGTCTATCTCAAACCCGATGAACAAAAAAAAGCTTCTGACTCACAAATGTGAGTCAGAAGCTACCTTGGCCACTATTATACCTTAATTCCGATCCCGTTCGTCCCGTCAGCTGATCACCGCCGGTTGAATCAACAATTTGATCGGTAACTTTGTTCGAAATCGTCACTGAAATGAGTTGCAACAAATCGTTCACTTCCGTTTGTGACTGTTTGAATTCGCGAACGATCGGAATCTCATCGAGTTCAGCCATGAGTTGATCAATCTTAGCCTCATTCTTCTTTAGGGCTTCATGTTTCTGATAATGTTGCAGATTAACGGATTCTTTTTGGAATAATTTAATCCGTTTAATCAATTGTTGGACGCGTTCATTTTGGTTGATTTGTGACTCAGCTCGTTTGAAGAAATCCACTTCCTCGGTTTTTGTCACCATGTCGGATAGTTCATAAGCTTTTTTGATGATATCGTCCTTTGTATATTGGCTCATTCGTTAACCACTCCTGCTTCTTCAACAATTTCTCCATCCAAGGTCCATGTTTTGGTTTGGGTCACACGAACATTGACGAGTTCACCAATAAGTGATTGTGGGCCGCGGAAATTAACGACTTTATTCGTCCTAGTATGACCTGTCAACACATTTTCGTCCTTTTTACTAACGCCTTCAACGAGAACTTCGACCATTTTGTCTTGAAATTTTTCATTACTCTTCGCTGACTGTTGATTAACCAGCTCATTTAAACGCTGCAAGCGATCCTTCTTGACGTCTTGGGAGACATTGTCTTCCATTTTGGCGGCCGGTGTGCCGGGACGTGGAGAATAAATGAACGTATAGGCTCCATCAAATTGGCATTCTTCAACGAGTGACAACGTATCCTGGAATTGTTCTTCCGTTTCATTCGGATAGCCCACAATAATATCTGTGGTGAATGACGCATGCGGAATCGCTTCTTTCAATTTATAGAACAATTCAAGGTAAGATTCTCTGCTATAGTTCCGACCCATAATCTTAAGGACATCAGAATTTCCGGATTGTACAGGTAAATGAATGTGTTCAACCAAATTCCCGCCTTTGGCCAGAACGTTTATCAAATCATCCGTAAAGTCCCATGGATGGCTAGTTGTAAATCGAACACGCGGAATCGCAATCGTACGAATATCATCCATTAAATCGCTCAAACGATATTCGCCATCATTAATATCTTTTCCGTACGCATTAACGTTTTGACCTAACAACGTAATTTCTTTGTAGCCTTGACGGGCCAAATGACGAACTTCCTCGATGATTTCTTCGGGCTGACGACTGCGTTCTTTCCCGCGTGTATAGGGTACAATACAATACGTGCAGAATTTGTCACAACCATACATAATGTTCACCCATGCACGAATATTGCCTTTACGCCGCCGCGGCAAGTTTTCAATCACGTCACCTTCTTTAGACCAGACATCAAGAACCATTTCCTTGCTAAAGAATGCTTCTTTAACTAGGTGTGGTAACCGATGAATGTTATGAGTGCCAAAGATCAAGTCAACGTGCTGGTGCTTTTGCATGATGCGATTCACAACGGCTTCTTCTTGCGCCATGCATCCGCAAACGCCCAGAATTAACTCCGGCTTTTCTTGCTTGAGATGTTTCAGATTGCCAATCTCACCGAACACTTTATTCTCGGCATTTTCACGAATCGCACACGTATTCAATAAAATGATGTCTGCCTCTTCGTCTTGATCGGTACTTTCATAACCGATTTCCTCTAATATCCCGGCCATGACTTCGGTATCATGCTCGTTCATTTGACAGCCATATGTTCGAATTAAATACTTACGCCCTTCTCCGATCCCTTGAATATCTTCTGGAATCGAGAAATCATCTAAGTATTCGACCCGCTTTTTCCGGCGACGACGGGCTTCTTTTAAATTAGGTGGCTGAAACGTTTGCTCAAAATACTTGGCAAAATCAGCGGACGTTTTATCTTTAAGGGCTTTATTTTCACCCGATGAGGATTGATTTGTATTCGGCTCCACAATATCGTGGTGTTGTCTATGTTTCTCGTCCATGCAGAATCTCCTTTCACTTGCATGATGACATCTTTTTATATTATAAAGGTTTCAAGTCTTTGAAACAAACATGAATTCTTGATAGATGTCATCTTACACGGAAGACCCCTGGAAATTATCGTTCCAGGGGTCGATTCTATTTAAAGAAGATCCAATTCTTGACCGGCTTTCTCAAAAGCATTAAGCGCTTCTTGTAACTCTTCTTTCGTATGCTGAGCAGTGACGATTGTACGAATACGAGCTTTCCCTTTTGGCACCGTTGGAAACGCAATCCCTTGCGCGAACACGCCATGATTAAATAGTCGATCAGACATGTCATGAGTTTGGGCCTCGTCACCAATGATGACTGGTGTAATCGGGGTCTCACTTTTACCTGTATCAAATCCTAAAGACCTCAGTCCTTCTTTGAAAAATTGAGTATTATCCCATAGACGCTCGATTAATTCAGGTTCTTCTTGTAAGACATCAATGGCAGCCGAACAAGCTTCTGTCACAGCTGGTGGATGTGAGGTGCTGAATAAGAACGGACGTCCTTTGTGAATAAGGTAATCGCGAAGGGTTTGCGTACTGGCTACATAGCCCCCCAAGACACCAATTGCTTTACTAAGAGTACCTACTTGGATATGAACTCGTCCATTTAAGTCAAAATGGTCAACCGTTCCGCGGCCATTTTGTCCCAAAACACCACTGGCATGGGCATCATCGACCATCAGGATCGCATCATATTTCTCGCAGAGCTCTACAATTTCCGGTAACGGTGCAATGTTACCGTCCATCGAGAACACCCCATCTGTGACGACGAGACGCACACGGTAATCGTGTGAGGCCTGAAGCGCTTCTTCCAAGGAATTGACATCAACATGTTTGTAAACCTTACGTGCAGCCTTTGTTAATCGAATACCATCGATGATTGACGCGTGATTCAGTTCATCGGAAATGACCACATCTTGATCAGTTAAAATGGATGACAGCACCCCTTGGTTCGTTGTGAAACCCGATTGAAAAACAAGGGAAGCTTCGGTATGTTTGAAATCAGCTAACTTAGCTTCTAAATGATTATGCATATCAAGTGTACCGGCAATTGTACGGACAGATCCAGTTCCAGCCCCATAAGCTTCAACAGCGTCTATAGCCGCTTGCTTGAGCCGCGGATGATCCGTCAATCCTAAGTAGTTATTAGATGACAATTGAATGACGTCTTGCCCATCAATGGTCACACGCGATCCTTGTTCGGATTGTAGGGGGGTCAATTCGCGGAATGTGTGTTGTTCCTTCATTTGATCTAATTCATTCTGTAGATAAGCAAACTGTTCTTTCATGAATGATGCCTCCTTATTGAATCAATTGACTCATTGTTATGGTCGTAAAACGACTTTGCCGCATTGCCCTTGAACCATTAACTCAAAGCCTTTGTCAAAGTCTTCAAGTGGCAATTCATGGGTCATCATTGGTGTTAAATCAACTTGTCCGGATGCTAGCAATCCGGAGACACGTTGCCACGTTTCAAAAATTTTCCGGCCAGTAATCCCCTGGATTTTTAGTCCTTTAAATACAACATCATCCGTGAAATTAACCGGTACATCTTGGGTCGGCAAACTCAATATATTCACATCACCGCCATTGGTCGTCATTTGTAACGCTTGCTTAACGGCAATCGGTGCACCGGACATTTCGCAGGCAACATCAACGCCATTGTCATGCGTTCGTGCGTACACTTCGGCAATCGGGTCAGTATTTCCTGCATGAAGAATCGTCGTAGCTCCCATCTTTTCCGCAAGATCCAACCGGTAGTCATTCAAATCAATAGCTATCACTTGACGAGCGCCGGCAGCTTTAGCAATACCGACAGCCATAAGTCCAATCGGTCCGCAGCCAATAATTGCGACATCCTTCGCAGCGACGTCAGAAGCGAATACCGTTTGTAACGCATTCCCCATCGGCTCTTGAACTGATGCCATGTTGTCTGAAGTTTCTTGACTGTTCCTCCATAGATTCTTGGCTGGAAGTGCGACATATTCGGCAAAACAGCCATTCCTATCAACACCAATAATTTGGGTGTTTTGGCAAATATGATACTTTCCTTCCAAGCACTGCTTACACGTCCCACAAACAATATGCGTTTCTGCTGACACGCGATCACCTACGTTGACACTGTCCACGTTTCGCCCAAGTTCAACGACTTCTCCGGAAAATTCATGTCCGAATACGTATGGTGGTTGGACACGGCTAGCAGCCCAATCATCCCAAGTATATATATGCACATCCGTCCCACATATAGATGTTGCATTCACTTTAATTAACACTTCATCAGGTGAAATTTGCGGAATATCGACCATCTGCAATTCAGCGCCATATCCACGATGATGTTTGATGATCGCCTTCATCTTTCCTTCCACAGTGAACACTCCTTCAATCATAAAAAGCGGATCAATTTTGTTACCACAATCATTTTATCATTAAACAGTGAAGACGTAAAACGGTGTGTCCACTGTGAAAGAACACATGTGTATTGAAGACAGAAATTAAAACAATCGATTTCTTTTAACCGCCATAAATGTATAGAATAAACGGCAACCCAACGGCTGCCGTTTAAGATGAAGTCAAATGGATTTCGGCAAGGCTGCATAAAAATTGTTAAATAAAAAGCCTTGCACTTGATCTTCTGAATAATGTTTTAATAACAAGTCAATAAGATGGTGATAGTCGGCGTATGAGCTCAGGTGTTCCGGTGTATGATCGATCCCATCGAAATCTGACCCAAAGCCAATTTGTTTTCCACCACCGAGGGAACAAATATGATCAACGTGGTACAAAATATCTTGAATATTTGCTTCACCTGACGTATTTAAAAAATCAGGCACAAACGTCACACCCATGACACCACCTTGAGCCAATAGAGCTTTAATTTGTTCATCGGTTAAATTACGAGGATGATCACACAATGTTTTACAATTAGAATGAGATGCCATCGGATACTTGGCGATGTCCAAAACATCCCAGAATGCGGGTTCAGACAAGTGGGAAACATCGGTCCAAACGTTGAAATCATTGTTCATCCGCACGACCTCACGTCCAAAGTCAGTTAGTCCGCTCCACCGACTTTCTTGCGCACCATCGGCAACCGCATTGGCATTATTCCAAGTCAGCCCCACTGCTCGAACCCCTAGACGGAACAATGTACGCATTTTTACAGGATCCGTATCAATAGCATCGCAGCCTTCCAGGGTCAACATTGCTCCGATTTGACCCTCCCCTAATTCAGCAATCTCCCGTTTGCTACGAACATGGACAACATCATCGTAAGGGGCAATGATTTTTTCGTGAAAGATATCGATCATATCGAGCACGGTTTTAAACTTAATCTCCTGCGGGACGGTATCCGGGACGAACAAAGCAAAACACTGCACTTTAGCCCCTGACGACCGCAAACTTTCCAAATCAATATGTAACTGATCACTACGAGCAAAATCAACGCTTGAATCAAGATGCATCTTGTATAATACGTCACAATGAGCATCAAATAATTTCATCGTCATACCCCCTACCTTCTAAGTTAGAGCTAACTCTTTGATTATATCATCCCATGAAAAAACCTGCTTGCTCAGGTATGAACAAACAGGTTATCTGAAATCGGTTTAACGCGGCTCAACAATCAATTTGATGGCTGTCCGTTCTTCACCTTCAATGAGAATATCCGTAAAAGCAGGGATACAAATGAGATCGACACCACTGGGCGCAACAAACCCCCTTGCGATAGCTACAGATTTTACCGCCTGGTTTAGCGCACCCGCTCCAATCGCTTGAATTTCCGCTGATCCACGCTCACGTAAGACACCAGCAAGGGCACCAGCGACTGAATTCGGGTTCGATTTTGCTGAAACTTTTAATACGTCCATTTCTGTACCTCCTTTGGTATTGACGTCCCATAGTATCTATATTCCTTGGAGGATCCCTGTATTCCTGCTTATTCAAAAAATTTTCTAAGAATTCAAAAGACTAGTCATTGAACGGATGGTCATCATTAACTAAAAGTCGTTTAATTTTTGTCGCCTGCCCTGTTGATGGATCAATATCGATGATGACAGCACTCAACTGACCACGCCCTGTCTCACTTTCAAATCGAACAGGTAAACTTGTCTTGAATTTACGGATGACTGCATCTCGATTAACACCGATGACCCCGTTGTAAGGTCCCGTCATGCCGACATCTGTTTGGTAAGCTGTGCCCTCAGGAAGAATGCGTTCATCAGCCGTTGGAACGTGTGTGTGTGTACCAATAACAGCGGAAACCCGACCTTGTAAATACCAGCCCATAGCCACTTTCTCACTCGTGGTTTCTGCATGAAAATCAACGAAAATGACATTTGTCCGTTGTTTAGCTTTTTCAATTAAGGTATCTGCCGTTCTGAACGGATCTTCAATCGCCGGTAAAAAAGTTCGCCCTTGTAAATTAATTACAGCCACTTCTATCTGATTCATGTTCACAAATCTGATGCCCTCACCTGGGGTTCCCGGCGGGAAATTCGCGGGTCTGACAAGCTTGTTAGCTTGATCAATGAATTCGAAAATATCTTTATTATCCCAGGCGTGATTACCTAGAGTAATCGCATCCGCTCCTGCTTCCATTAAGGACTTATATATTTTTTCCGTAATCCCTCTTCCGCCCGCTGAATTTTCACCATTAATAATGGTCATCGTCGGTCTGTAATGGGATTTAATGCGAGCCAAATAGTCATCCACCATTTGCCGACCAACTTTGCCATAAATATCTCCTACAAATAAAATTCTCATGCCATAATCCTTTCTAACTTATGTATCACTTTTAGTATAACGCAAAGTCACGCTGTAAAACACTGTATAGTTATTAAAAATAATGGTTCGCAAAAAGTAGACACCGGCTGAATGAGCCGATGCCTTGTAAATGGGCTTTGATTATATACGCTCAGCGATGTTGACGGAATGATCACCAATCCGTTCCAAATTGCTAAGGATATCAACATAGACAATCCCTGCTGACCCTGAGCACTCACCCTTATTCAACCGCATAATGTGTTTTTTCCGCAGCGTTCTCTCCATTTGATCAATTTCATCTTCCATTTCAAGAACGTCCTTAGCTTTGGCAACATCATTATTTTCGAGGGCTGTAAGTGCTTCCTGCAGCGTCGATATGGTTAAATTGAACATTTCCTCTAAATCTTCCATTGCCAACTGCGTCATCGAAACCTTGTGTTCGCGTTTATAATCAATGAGTTCAATAATATTCTCCGTATGGTCACCAATCCGTTCAATGTCACGAACACCATCCATTAGCATGGAGTGTTGACTGGATTCAGCATCGGATAAATGTGTTGATGATAACTTTATTAGATAGTCCGTGATTTTTTTGTCAAAATCATTAATCGCCTCTTCAGATTGCGCAACCTGTTGGGCGTGTTTTTTCTGATTGTCTATTAAATACTTATAAGCTTCCTGTAAACCCGTTTTCGAAAGGCCACCCATACGCAAGGTTTCCAGTTGTGCCTGTCCTAATGCTACTGAGGGTGACTGTTCAATGAAAATGGGATCAAGTTTCGATGGTTGATCAATGACAGAGTCATTACCTGGAATCAATTTAGTTACTACATAGGCTAGAACACCGATTAATGGAAATTGGATGATTGTATTACTGATGTTAAAAATCCCATGGGCAAAAGCTAGCTGCATCTCTGAATTCAAATTCAACGCTTCGCCAAGAAAATCAATAAAATTTCTATAAAAGCTAATAAGGAATAAGGCAATGACGGTCCCTAATAAGTTGAAGATCACGTGCACCAAAGCTGCTCTTTTGGCCGCAACTGTTGCACCAATCGCAGCAAACAACGCCGTCACCGTTGTTCCGATGTTATCACCAAACAAGACTGGTAAAGCTGCATGAAGCTTAATCGCTCCCTGATCAAATAAAGCTTGCAAAATACCGATGGTAGCACTTGAACTTTGAACCACTAAGGTGAAAACAGCTCCGATAACAACGCCTAAGATCGTATGTTCGCTCATATTCACAGTTAAATCATGAAATGACTGCAAAGAACGAAGGGGTTCCATCGCCCCACTCATTAATTTAAGCCCATAGAAGAGGGCACCGAGACCAAAGATGATTTGACCAATGTAATTAACTCTCTGTTTATTGAAGAAGAAAATTAACAAAGTTCCTACAGCGATAGCCGGTAAGGCGTATTGTTCTAAATCTACACCAATAATAAAGGCGGTTGCTGTTGTGCCAATGTTGGCCCCCATAATAACACCAATAGCTTGTCTCAACGTCATAAAGCCAGCATTAACAAGCCCGACCGTTAATACCGTTGTCCCTGAACTACTTTGGATCAATATGGTGACAATCGCACCCGTAATAATCCCCATGATCGGGTTTGTTGTGAATTTATTTAATATTTCGCGAAGACGGCTTCCTGCCGATTTTTGTAAGCCATCTCCCATATACTTTATACCGAACAGGAAAATCCCCAGTCCGCCGACAAATTCAAATATGAGCTTCTGAACGTCTATATCCAATCTCCACTTCTCTCCTTAGAACAAAATTCGACAGCAATCATCATATCCTTGTACATTATTAAGATAATAAGGGGTTTTTGTAAAGGGATCATCCATAATATTTACACTAAATTTACAATGTATCTGCCCTGATCGCTATAACGGATTTGTCAACCTTTTTTCTAATTATTGATGGCATTTCTTTTATTGTCCGTGTCTGTGATAAAAAACATGCGTTGGATAGGGTTCCAGTATTAATATTGAGGTTAGACCGTGCTTAAATGCTTAGCAACCGTTCCCATTGGTTAACTTTCATTTTTTTTGAAATTCTCCCCCCTTTTTACTTAAACGTTTCTATATATATTGTGAGAACACTTTCACAATAAGGGGGATAACCATGGAATCCGGTCGCATCGAAAATTTTCGTAATCTTAGTCAATTTCATTCTCTTAAAGCATTTAACCATACGATTGAAAAATTTCTCGCCGTGCACAAGGAAGCTTTTACTAAAGGGGAATTGATCGCCTTTAAGCGGCTCGTGCGATTCAGTGCCAAATATCCTGGGATCGCTAATGCCAAAATCGCCACACTGGTTGCCGCCTGTAACGATCACGGGGAGTTGTCTCGTTCTACTTTTGAGCGCATGTTACGAAAAGCTAAGAAACTGGGTATTTTATCCTTACATCACACGAAGCGCCAAACAGGCGGCCGTTCGCATAATATTTTTATTTTCAATCCCTTTGACGTAACAAAGTGCTCCGAATTGACGGAGTCTAAAAAGCCCATCCAAGCTGATGACACCAACACTCAGCCCATGCACAATCAGACGGAAACTGATTCTTTTAAAACTGACAAGACTAAAAAGACTCATAATCGTATAGACGATCCTGACGTCTCTTTAGACTTCACATTCACAAGTGATACTGTTCCCGCTGCCTTTTGCAACGCCGTTAAACCATTTTATGATGATGCAATGATGATTGAAAAATACTATGTTCGTGCAAAGGTTGCTGCCTACCAGTTTGTTTATGAAAAGGATGCAGACAAAGTTTTGGATGTCGCTATCCGCAGCTTTAAACAGCTTGCTTTGAAATTTAAAAAAGGGGCTCAGATTAAAGATCCTTTAGCTTACTTCTTTCGCATTTGTGAAAACAAATTTTATGAGATCTATTTTGAGGAGTTGGAATCGTTGAAATCAAAGGATGAAGAACCGTCTGTCTATTGTGCTGATCTAATACCTAATTGGTTGTTGGAAAAGTAAGGTGTCCATCTTAAAAAAAGGACATTGTCTTTTTCTAAGATGGACCCTATTGATGAAGATCCTTACTCATGTTTTCATGTTCTAAAGACCATAGTTCCGGGATCGTAACAAAACGGTATCCTTTCTTTTTTAGACGCGGAATCATTTTTTTCAGAGCGTGAACAGTTCCAGACAGATCCTGTGTCCCATGGCCGGCACTATGCATCAAAATAATGGCACCAGGATGAACGTTGTTAAAAACTCGATTAACAATGCTTCTTGCAGATAATTCTTTCCAGTCGTTTGTATCAATGGACCAACCAATCCCTTTATATCCCATGCCCCCGAGTTTTTTGACCAATGTTTTATTTAACGCGCCATAAGGGGCTCTGAATAGCTTCGGTTTCGTTCCTGTCGCTGCTTGAATTTGTTGCTCCGTTTTATTGATTTCCCATTTCATATTGTGTACACCGGTTTTTGTCAATTGCGGATGCCAATAAGTATGATTGCCTGCCGCATGTCCCGTTTTGACGATCCGCTTGGCAACATGTGGATATTTTGCAACACGAGATCCCATCAGGAAAAAGGTTGCGTTCACATGATGTTGGTTTAATACGTCCAAAATGTCTGGCGTAAAACGCTGGTCTGGCCCATCGTCAAAGGTTAAGGCAATCACTTTTTTATTCGTGTGAGCCTTATACATCATGATATCTGGAAATGTCGTTTGTAATGGGTAGGTTGAGGCCTGTACTGTAGCAAAAGGACTAATCAAACCCACGCCCCCGATGATAGTTATGAGTCCCATTTTTAAAAACCAATTAAAAATTACAAGTTCCTCCTTTCCTTGCCCATGTTTATTTTTTGTCGTTGCTGCTTTACCTATCCATTCATCATTTCATTCACAATAAACTTAAGATTGAATACGGATAAGTATCAAATTCGCAATACATATAAAAAATCCATTCTGGACAAAAGGTCTCACCTTTTCCAAAATGGATGACTATGATCATTCTTGCATTAAGCGGGATGAAGATACGTATGAAAAACGCCCATTAGAAACAATACCTCATGCTCATAGGCTTCATCCATTAATTTAAAATAAGCCATATAGGGCGGATTAAGAGAAGATTTCCAGGCAGCGATCACTGAGTCATCTTTTTTAATTCTCGCCCAATTAAACTGTGTAGCTTCTAATTCATAAGTATCCCCATTATAATTAAATGTTGTCCTCTCGCCGAGGTCCAAAGATTTATGATCAACCAAATTGACATAGTACTCATCATCATTTTTATAGTAGAAAATATGATACTGTCTTTTTTTGTGAATACGAAGATCCTTTTTTGATTGAAACACTAATTCGTCTTTTCCGTCTGTGATCTTATATTCGACGAACCATTGCCCCCCAAAGTCTAAAGCCTTTTTGATCGGACTACTGTACACTTTTGTAAGGGTGCCAATGATGTCCTCGTTTCCGTCATAGATGGATGCTGGTTCTGTGGAAACAGTATTATAAAATCGATATTCATACATCACTCAGGTCATCATCCTTACACTGAAAATGGTTGAAGTTATCATTTACGGCTTGAGCCAGTTCTGTATTTAAATCATTTAACAGTCATACTATAAAAAGACAGTTGATATTGACTTTGATCTTTATCCGGTTGTTTTTCTTTTACTCGGCCTTTATAAAGGGTGTTTCCTGATTGTATATCTGTGACCGTTAAGGTTGCGGCAGATTTCTCTTGGACAAAAGGCGACAGTGTATAAAGTTTTCCATTTCTTATTACTGTGACTGTCTGTCCCGCATGATCCTTTACTTTAGGATAAGATACCTTAATCACATCTTCTGTTTGTTCTGTCTCTAAATCATAGGGAGTAATGATCGTTTCGTGTTTATTATTTTCCTTGAAATAGAGATGAGAACCGTCAAATGCCTGTATGGAAGCGTCCTCTTGAAGCTTCCGAGGTCCTTCGATTGTTTCCTTCTTCTTCGTCATTAAATTGTAAGCGATCAGCGTACGCTGCTCTGGCACTTTCTCTGACGCTACAGATTGTCTATGATTCTTCTGGTTCATGTCTTTCATGATTGTCTTATTGAAAATAACCGTTTTGTGGCCCTGTTTAGGATTGCTTTCACCAATCAAATGAATATCTGTATGCTGACCATTTTTCTCTTTAAAACTGGATATTATTGTTTCATCAGCAACTAGCTTGTTTGTTGCTATGTCAAAAGTATACATGTGCATCTCTATACCATTACGACTGGAATTCTTTGTTATAAGTTTTAGTTTTTTATTCATGACTTGTACGTCTTCAACTGTCATATAATTAAAGTCCGATCCATTCGGTACGGATAACTTATAAGATGTTGTTTCATTTTCTTCTTTGTCCAAGATGGCAATCGAAAACTTGAAATTTCTCGGTGATAAATCCGTTGTTTGATAATTGACACCAGCATAAGCAAGGAACTGTTTATCTTCATAAAAATCATTGATAATCTCATCTTTGCCACGCATAAATCCGCGATGATTCTTGATGAGTTCTTTTATCATGGGCTGATGATGGCCGTTGAGTTGATCCAAATAGGACATATCACTATAAGATTTTGACCCTTTGGTTGTGATGTTTAATCTTTTGTAAACCGGCTCCTGTTGATACGCCTTGATGACCATCGACTTTACAAGACTGGCATCACCCTTTTGCTTAGTTAGCGTAAATTCAGGACGGTCAGTAGCTGACATGGCGGACTGAATATAGAACGTTGAAATTGAAAGCACAGCAATCACTGTTATGGTTATGACCTTCCAATATTTTTTCATCACAGTTCACTCCTCACACTGTTATTTTTTTCTTTATTAAAAAGTGACTCATCCATAACGACCCTAGGAGAACAATCAATCCTGCTAAAATCATTAAAATAAACAGTTCCATTGTATAGAAAAAGTTATTGAGCACAAATGACTGTAAAAGCATCGGTGAAATAAAGATCAAGCACGCTAAACCAATATATCCAGCTGCCATAAGAACACCTTTCAGACGATAACTGCGCTCAAATAGAATCGTGGTGAATATTAAAGCAACAGCCGTTAGTCCTGCGCCATAATTGATTAGAAACTCGGTCATACTGTTCGGAATAATGATACTCAAAATTTGGTGATTGCCAATCAATCCTCCCACACTCATATCGCTACGAAAGTCTTCTGGCACCATCGACTTCAGTATCCTACTTTCTATAGGCAACAGAATGAGTTGGAACGCCACAAAGCCAAATGTCATTAATAGAATTGTGGTGATTTTGGCTAGAAACACGTTAAATCTTGCTGTCGGTAGCATCAACAAACGGTAAATAAATGTGCCTTTCCCGAACCAATCCCGATACCAAATGAGAAAGATGTAAAATCCAACGGCGGCAGCACATAATGCAATGGGGCCGAGAAACCAAAGGCTCTGCGTAACATTTATCATGCTCATCGGCCCTGTTTTAGCGAGAAATTGCTCTTTTGTTAATAACGATTCATTGATCGCTTCATTGGCTTGGATTAAGTATTTTTTTGATATTATAATGTCACCAGCGATTTGAGCAATAAGTGTTAATCCTAGAAGCGTGAAAAAAACTTTCGCAATCCGGTTAAATTCAAAATTGACCAGCTTCAAATATCGGTTCATCCCTGAAACACCTCTCTCATAACATCCACGACTGATTTTCCTTCTGTTTCACGTATCTCATCTGTGTCAAATTCCTTTAGCACATGACCCTCATCTAATAACACAACATGGTCAATTAAATGTTCAATATCATTGATTTCATGCGTCGTAATGACAACACCGCGGTCCTCAACCAAATAGCTTGTAAATACGTCAGCAATCTGTTCACGACTAAACATATCAATCCCTGAAAAAGGCTCATCCATTAACACATAATCAACGTCCATGGCTAAACCAAGTAATAGATTGACCTTTGCTCGGTTCCCTTTTGATAGACTCGATATCTGGTCACTTTTCTTTAATTTAAAAAATCCCATTAACTCGGTGGCCCGCTCTTGATTCCAAGAGTCATAAAAGTCATTCATGAAATCGAGTGCTTCAGAGATACGCATTTGGGGTAGCATCGTAATGGCATCTGGAATGAATGTGACTTTTTCATAACTGTTTTTATTGATTGTTTCACCATCAATTAGAATTTGACCTCTGTTGATGGGTGTCAGGGCCATAATGGCATTGAGAATCGTCGTTTTTCCTACACCATTGATGCCTACGATGCATGTAATTTCGCCTTTATTAGCAGTTAACGAGACATCATTTAGGACCTTCTTACGACCAAATTGTTTCTTGATATTTTTGACTTCGATCATGTTATCTCAGGCCTCCTTATTTATTATCTTCTTGTGTATATTTTTCTTTGACCAATTCCAAAACGTCCTCCACAGGAACATTAATGGAGCGTATGGAACCGACGAATGTATTCACAGCTTCTAAGATAAGTTCTTCTCTTACCGATCCTAGAATCTGTTCATCTTTTGTGATTCTACTTGGCAGATTTCGCTCGGTATAAATCAATCCTTCTTCCTCCATTTTCTTATATGCACGTTGAGCTGTATTAGGATTTATTTTGAGCCTGTGGGCTAATTCTCTTCGTGACGGTATCTCTTGCCCAGGTTCGAACATACCTGTTGCGATTTGCTCTTTAAAGTAATGTACGACCTGAACATACACCGGATCTCGATTATTAATACGCGTATTCATACATGGGAACACCTCCTACTCCTTTTTACTAGTGAGTATAACGGTTATTGTATTAATCGGTTAATACACCAAAAGCAAAAAATCTGTATTAATCACTTAATACGCCCTTGAGGTGTATTATATGGTTAATACAGGTGAATGTCAATAGTTCACCTGTTATTTGGTCTTTTTACTTCGTGATTTTGCCCTCAGTATGGGTATACATTTTGGCGGGACGCCTGGCGGCGTCTGGCTTCAGCTGCGCTGAAGCCCCCTCGTTGTGTGATCGCCGGAACCTGCTCCGTTCGGTTTTTGTGAAAAGATGTTTTTTGACGGAGCAGGTTCCGGCGGGGGTGGCGGGGAAAGTAACAAAAAGGCTGAGGCAGGGTTTTTTACTTCGTGATTTTACCCTTAGTATGGGTATACATTTTGGCGGGACGCCTAGCGGCGTCTGGCTTCAGCTGCGCTGAAGCCCCCTCGTTGTGTGATCGCCGGAACCTGCCCCGTTCGGTTTTTGTGAAAAGATGTTTTTTGACGGAGCAGGTTCCGGCGGGGGTGGCGGGGAAAGTAACAAAAAGGCTGAGGCAGGGTTTTTTACTTCGTGATTTTGCCCTCAGTATGGGTATACATGTTGGCGGGACGCCTAGCGGCGTCTGGCTTCAGCTGCGCTGAAGCCCCCTGCAACAATAACAGAGCGGCGAATCGACATGAATGCCGTTCGCCGCTCTGTTATTGTTGCAGCCGCCAAAATGTTGGTATTGGTGGGCAAAATATTGGATGAAAAAAGGCGGCCTTGGGCCGCCTTTTTGTTACTTTGCATATTCGATTGCTCTTGTCTCTCGGATGACAGTCACTTTGATGTTGCCTGGGTAGTCGAGTTCGTTTTCGATGCCGTTCGTTACATCTTTGGCCAGTTGGTAGGATTTGGCGTCGTCGATGACGTCAGGTTGTACCATAATGCGGACTTCGCGTCCAGCTTGGATGGCAAAGGATTTTTCGACACCCTCAAAGGATTCGGAAATCTCTTCAAGTTTTTCAAGACGACGGATATACGTTTCGAGTGTTTCTCGACGAGCACCTGGCCTAGCTGCGGATAATGCGTCAGCTGCTGCTACGAGTGTAGCAATGACAGACGTTGCTTCCGTATCACCGTGGTGGGAGGCAATGCTGTTAATCACGACTGGATGCTCTTTATATTTCGTCGCCAGTTCGACTCCAATTTCGACGTGACTGCCTTCGACTTCATGGTCGATGGCTTTACCGATGTCATGCAATAGTCCAGCACGACGGGCCAAGTTAACATCTTCGCCAAGCTCTGATGCCATCAGACCTGTTAAGAATGCCACTTCCGACGAGTGTTTGAGGACATTTTGTCCATAACTCGTTCTGAATTTGAGCCGTCCCATGATTTTGATTAAATCAGGGTGTAATCCATGAATGCCGACTTCAAATGTTGTTTGTTCTCCATATTCACGAATGATTTCGTCAACTTCACGACGTGACTTTTCTACCGTTTCTTCAATCCGTGCCGGGTGAATCCGACCATCTTGCACAAGTTTATCTAATGCAACACGGGCAATTTCACGACGAATAGGATCAAAGCCTGATAATATCACAGCCTCCGGGGTATCATCGATAATAAGATCAATACCTGTCAACGTTTCCAATGTACGAATATTACGGCCTTCACGACCGATAATACGCCCTTTCATTTCATCATTCGGCAGGTTGACAACAGAAACCGTTGTCTCGGCAACATGGTCAGCTGCACACCGCTGAATCGCCATGGAAAGGATATTTTTTGCTTTCTTTTCGGCATCTTCTTTGGCACGGGATTCAATATCCTTGGCCATTTGTGCAGCTTCGTGTGCTGATTCCTGTTTGACCTGATTCAGAATGAGTTCTTTCGCTTCTTCACTCGTCATACCGGAAATGCGTTCAAGCTCGGCTTGCTGATTACGCAACGTTTCCTGTACTTTGCTTTCTTTGCTTTCTACTGACTGATATTGACGATTCAGTTGATCTTCTCTCTCTTCAAGAGACGTTTCTTTTTTATCCAATGTTTCGCTTTTGCGATCAAGAAGATCTTCTTTTTGAACAAGGCGATTTTCTTGTTTCTGCAGCTCATTTCGCCTTTCACGAATGTCATTTTCAGCGTCAGTCCGCAAAGTATGAATATCGTCCTTTGCTTCGAGCATCGCTTCTTTTTTCGAAGCGTCTGCTTCTCGTTTGGCTTTTTCCACAATATCATTTGCTGCATTCTCAGCAGTCGCTATCTTGGCTTCAGCGATCGATTTACGGATGAGATATCCGGCCAAAAGACCAATAAGCAGAGCGACAAGCGCAATGGAGATGATGATAACATAATTCACAAGTTTCACCTCCTTGCTTCTCACAAGGTGCTTACAGTCTGTTAAGACCCTTCATAACGGTCTCGATTGGTTCACTCATTTTACTCTTTCGGGTATTCATAGACAATCAACTATAAATAGAAAGATATACCTTCATTGTATAATTGGCTATTAGGCTTGTCAACTGTTCCCAACATCATCGTAATAAATGCAATAAAGAAAACTTTATTTTTCGCCAAGTTACAATAGTGAATACATAAGTTTTTAGCAACAAAAAAAGTAACCCCTTAACTAAGGGATCACTTTGCCTCAGACAGACATATTATAATAATTCGTTTTGTTCTTCTTCTTGAGTTGCCGCAGTTTCTTCATTATTTTCATCCAAACTATAATGATTGCGAACGTCACTATAAACGGCATCACGGATTGCTTCATTTTCTTTAAAGAATTGCTTGGCATTTTCTCGTCCTTGACCAAGACGTTCACTATTATACGAATACCAAGCACCACTTTTTTGGACGATATCAAGCTCGGTTCCCATATCCAAAATCTCGCCTTCTTTAGAGATGCCCTCTCCGTACATAATGTCGACTTCAGCTTTCTTGAACGGCGGTGCTACCTTATTCTTAACAATTTTGATACGGGTTTTGTTACCGATCATTTCATTGCCTTGTTTCAATGTTTCAGCGCGGCGAACTTCCAAACGTACGGATGAGTAGAACTTCAGTGCGCGTCCCCCCGGTGTGGTTTCAGGATTACCAAACATAACGCCGACTTTTTCACGAATTTGATTAATAAACATGGCCGTCGTTTTAGACTTACTAACCGCACCCGAAAGTTTCCGTAGAGCTTGGGACATCAACCGCGCTTGTAAACCGACGTGAGAGTCGCCCATCTCCCCTTCAATTTCCGCTTTTGGTACTAGAGCAGCAACAGAGTCGACTACGATAATATCAACAGCACCACTGCGCACCAAAGCCTCGGCGATTTCAAGGGCTTGTTCACCAGTATCTGGTTGGGATAGAAGTAGTTCATCGATATTAACACCTAATTTTTCCGCATAAACGGGGTCTAAAGCATGTTCCGCATCGATGAAGGCGGCTTGACCGCCATTTCGCTGTGCTTCAGCTATGGCATGCAAGGCAACGGTCGTCTTACCAGAAGATTCAGGACCATATACCTCAATGATTCTTCCGCGCGGGTAACCGCCGACACCCAATGCGACATCCAACGCTAATGAACCGCTGGACACGGTGGATACTTTGCTTTCGGCCTGTTCACCCATACGCATAATTGAACCTTTTCCGAACTGTTTTTCAATTTGCCGCAGGGCACTATCAAGGGCTTGTTTACGATCGCTCATCCAAACATTCACTCCTTTAGTGATCTATTATCTATCATATCTTGTTTTAGAAGATTTGCCAACAGGTTAACGAACATTTATTCGCTTTTATCTCTGTAAAATTTTTCAGCGGAAAGGTGTCATATTTAAACAGTAGCGGCGAATGAGGTCTATACCGCGTTTAACCGTTCTATCCCTTATTTTATCTCTTGTTCCATTCATTTGATAGAAAAATGCTTGGGTACGCTCCGAGGTTGAAAGACCGATAAAGACAGTACCGACCTCTTGACCTTCACTAGCAATTGGACCGGCGACCCCTGTAAAACCGATGCCGATATCCGTGTGCAAATGCTTCCGGACTTGACCGGCCATCCATTCAGCGGTTTCAGCACTCACAGCGCCATGTTCCGCAATCACTGAGCGCGGTATTTGCAACAAAGTTGCCTTTGCTTCATCCGTATAAGTGGTGACCCCGCCGCCAAACACAGAAGAGGCTCCCGAAAAATCCGTCAATGTTTTAGCGAACAAGCCCCCAGTTAGGCTTTCGGCAGCGGATACCGTTAACTGCTGCTCGTTCAATCGTTCAAAGCAGGTTTCTGCTAACCCTTTTTCTCCATAACCATAGAAATAATCACCGACCCTTTGCTGAATGATTGATTCTAAGTTATTCAACAGTTCATCAGCTTCGCGGGTTGACTTTGAAGCCGCCGACAACCGAATAGTAACCTCGCCGTAACCAGCCAACGGCGCGATCGTTGGGTTCGTCTGGTTTTCGATTAAATCCATGATGTCCGTTTCAAGTGCGGACTCACCGATGCCAAAAAATCGCAGCACTCGGGAATGAATCGGCATCCCTCCCATCCCTTGTAAATATGGTTTGACAGAGCTTAAAAACATCGGCTTCATTTCCGAAGGTGGCCCAGGCAAAAGTATGTATGCACAATGATCAGTAGCAGCGATCATGCCCGGTGCCATGCCGTGACGGTTAGGCAGTACTTCGGCCCCTTCGATCACGAGCGCTTGTTGCTTGTTATTTTCCGTCATATTGCGACCTGTTTTTTTAAAATAATCCTTAATATAACCTAAGGCCTCTTGGTCATAAGTCAGCTTGGCTTCCATCGTGTCAGCTACTGTTTGTTTCGTTAAATCATCTTTTGTTGGACCGAGTCCACCGGTAAAAATAATCATATTGGCCCGCGCACGCGCTTGGTGAATCGCTTGCCTTAGTCGTTCGGGATTATCTCCGACAACCGTATGGTAATGGACGTTCACTCCGGCCTCAGCGAGTTGTCCAGAAATGAATTGAGCGTTTGTATTAGCGATTTGGCCTAATAATAGTTCAGAACCTACAGCGATGATCTCAGCTTGGACATTCGACGTTTCCTGCATTGGTTGACCCCCTATTCTACATCGATTGGCTTAATACATGTCGGTTTTTATAAAAATATTCCGCTCCAGAGATGATTGTCATAATAACAGCTATCCACAGCAGAATATCCGCAAATGGAAAAGCATGATCGCCGAATGGGAAATTATTTAAAAGCAAAAAGGCTAAAGCAAGCATTTGAAATGTTGTCTTCCATTTGGCCGTGCCACTGGCAGCTAGGACTAGCCCATCTCCAGCCGCAACCACTCGAAAACCTGTGATGGCGAATTCACGACCAAGAATCACAATCACCATCCATGCCGGAATAACATCCAAGGCCGTTAAAGAGACGAAGGCACTCATCACTAATAATTTATCAGCAAGCGGATCAAAAAATTTTCCGAAATTGGTCACTAAGTTATACTTCCGAGCATAATAACCATCCAACCAATCCGTACAAGACGCGACGATAAAAATAATAGCAGCAATGAATTGTGACACTGCAACATCCGCTGCGCCAAGATCCATGGTTCCAAAATCAAATGGCACTAACAAAAAAATGAGAAATATGGGAATTAAAATGACCCGGGCAACTGTTATTTGATTCGCAATATTCATCAGATAGATCCCTCTTTCTATGTTCTGTCAACAAAAAGAGCCACAGCTTGTGACTCCTTTATTTTAAACCATCTACTTTTTTAATGTAATAACGACTTTTTGCACAACATTATCAATAGGAAATTCAAGTTTTTGACCATTTACTTTTACTGATTGAATGTTCCCTGTGCTCCCAACCTTCATCCAAATTTTTTGCTTCTTAAGCTTGAGTTGGGCCTCACTTGAAAGCATTCCATTTTTGGGAATGGCTTTATTATCAATCTTATCACCACTTGGACCATTTTCACGAATATCAATCCATGTTTCCTTGCCACTTTTAGGTTTAATCGTTAAGTTAATTTGATCAGCATTCGTTAACTGAAACGTCGATGTACTCCCTTGTGTACCTTCCAATTTCAGTTTTGGTTGTGGTTTTTTTGATTGTTCTTCAGTTTTTTGGTTGCTATCTTTGTTACGATCTTGGTTATCTGCGGCCTTATCACCATTTTTCTTAGTTGCCCCATTATCCCCTTCGGTATCGTGGTCGATGACAACGTTTTGATCACTTGTATCGTTTTGACCCTCATTATCTTTCTGTTCACCCGTGAATTGTAGGGTAATCAAATAAATAGCCACTACAAGACCAACGATAAGAATGCCAAGCAATATCTTGGGCATGAGCGTGTTAAACGCAGAAGGCTTTGGCGAAAAACTCTGTGTCTGCGAACGGGACGGCAGATCATTAATGACATCATGAACCTTGGGTAATTCGTGATCGTATTGTTCAAATAAGTCATAAGGATCAAGCCCCACAGCTTCCGCATAACTCTTCACAAAAGCACGTGCATAAAATTTCCCTGGTAACTTTGTATAGTCACCGTTTTCAATGGCCTCTAAGTAGCGTTTTTGAATCTTGGTGATCTCTTGAAGATCTTCCAAAGTCATATTTTGGTTGTCACGGGTTTCTTTTAATAATTGTCCAAGTTCGCTCAATCCCATCACCTGCCAAATTTAATTAAAAATCTTGAAATGGCGAAGAAAAATCTGATTCAATCACGTTATAAGTAATTTCTTCATCGTGATCATTCCGCAATTCAATTATGTAGTCAAAATCATTCATTTCATATTCCGTCGTTTGCACAAAGATATCAGGGTGTTCAACAATTTTTGTTAGAGGCATGCGCATGACACGTCGCAATAATTCCCAGTGGCGATCAGAAGAACGGCGAGCGGAAACAATGCCATCTATGACAAAAATATGCTCATCCGAAAATTCATCTTCAGCTAATTGACTTCTGACTGTTTGTCTTAACAGAGTCGATGAAATGAACAACCATCGTTTATTCGCACAGACACTGGCAGCTACAATCGATTCAGATTTTCCAACTCTTGGCATACCTCTGATACCAATTAGGCGATGACCTTCTTTTTTGAATAATTCAGCCATAAAATCAACTAAAAGACCGAGTTCATCACGGACAAATCGGAACGTCTTTTTATCATCAGCATCGCGTTCTATGTAGCGTCCATGACGAACCGCTAACCGATCACTTAATTTTGGCTCTCGCAGCTTCGTGACATTGATATTCTCCATTGTCTTGATAATCGCTAATAATTGCTTTACTTGCGAATCATCTTCGGTTAAGAGCAGCATTCCCCGACGCTCGTTATCAACACCATTAATCGTCAAAATATTTATACCAAGCATTCCGAGTAAAGAAGAAATATCACCCAACACACCGGGCCTGTTCCGATGGATTTCATATTCTAAATACCATTCTTTTTTGTCCATGGTAACAACCCCTTAAAACCATCTTTTATATTAATAATAAATGAAAAGCATTGACATTGAAAGACGATATTTGGATTTTATTAAAATTTACAGGTGATCGTCACAATGAAAAAGGAGTGCCTAGGGCACCCCTTTTTCCGAATTACTGTTGCTGTTGATCAGCGTTTTGTGAACCGTTGTTTTGAACAAGTTTCACCATGGCGCTCGCAATGGCGTGCTGTTCATTTTTGTCGGAAACACTCCAAAGGTCTTTTAAAGTTCGCTCTTGCTCGTTTTTCGGCTCAACTTTGTCCGCTAAGTAACCGCCAACTTCTGTAGCAAAGTTACTGATTTGGTTGTTGTCAACACCTTTGGATTGAGCAGCATGCAACCGGTCAGCAAGGAAATTTTTCCACTGACCCCAATTGTCTATTGACGACATTTTCACATACCTCCTTATTGAATCCTGCACCTATTAGGATGTCAATATTGAGAAATAATATGCACTACTAACAGTGCCACGCCCCATTAACGGAAAGAATTTGTCCATTAATATAAGCGGCAGAATCCGTGGCTAAAAAACGGACAACATCAGCGATTTCGGAAGGCTGACCAAAGCGGCCGGCGGGAATGTCTTCTTCTAAAACCTCCCGATCAGCCGGCGATAAATCCATCAGCATGTCCGTATCAACGGCACCAGGGGCAACGCCGTTGACAGTGATATGACTAGGGGCAAGCTCTTTGGCGAGCGCTTTGACCATACTATTTTGTCCGCCCTTAACCATGGAATACATCACCTCTGTTGACGCACCAGTGATTCCCCAAATAGATGTTACAAAAATGATTCGTCCTTGTTTATGACGAATCATCGGCTCGATGAGTTTCTTTGTGATTAAAAACGGATTATTTAAATGCAAACGAGTAAACGTGTCAATGTCTGTATCATGAACATCCGTGATCAAGCCAACATGGCTTCTACCGGCATTATTAACAAAGTAATGAACCGGTTGATCCATTTGTTGCAATAATTGCCAGGCACCGTTCACTGACTGTAAATCGGCACAAACAGTCACAAATGTCTGCTGAGGATAGCGCCTACTTAATTGGTTTTGCAACCGATTGATGTGCTCCTGATTGCGATGATAATGCAAATATAGGGAGAAGCCATCAGCGGCAAATCGGGCAGCAATCGCCTGCCCGATCCCTCCGCTGGCACCTGTGATCAATGCAAAAGCCATTATTTCTCGTCGCTTTCTTTTTGTACAATTTTACTGACGGTGTAGCATTCATCTTTGAAATGATGTTTGAGCGCATCATGAATAACGGTCTCATCAATCGATTCCAGCACTGGAATGATATCAAATAAGCTCACATCTAAAAATTCATACCGAGTATATTTCGTCGCAATGTATTCAAGCGAATTCAGCGACCGCATGAATGAGCCGATGAGTTTATTTCGAGCACGTTCGATGGTTTCGCCTGAAAATCCATTGGATTTGTGGTTATCAACAATTTGCTTGATCCGATAAGCTAACCGATCCGGGTCGTGAGTGTTACCGCCGATCACCGAAAATCCAAAAGCATACTCTTGGTCAAAGTCATGCGAAAATGAATCGTCAATCAGATTTTCATCCAATAAGGCTTGATAATTTTCCGTTCCCCTGCCAAACATCATATCCAACAATAACTGAACGGCTAATTCATTTTTCAACAAATCATTTCCAGTTTGAAATACGTCGTCTTGTTTAAAACCGACTAAACATTTCGGCGTATTGACTGCCATTGCCGTCTCCGATTCCTTTTGGTAAACGCCTGGCGATTCATCCGGATATTGTCGTTTTATTTCTGGTTGATCATGATAATCTTTCGCATGTTGATTATCAGTCACTAATTTGGAAATTTCCTCAGGATCAACCGGACCGATCACAAACAGCATCATATTGCTTGGATGATAGAATGTCTGATAGCACTGTTCCAACGTCGGTTTGTCGATTTTTTGGATTGAATCCAATGTTCCGCCAATATCAATACGGACAGGATGATCTTCATACATGTTCTTAATTAATGAGAATAACACGGTAAAGTCGGGATCGTCATTATACATTTGTAGTTCTTGCCCAATAATCCCCTTCTCTTTTTCAACGCTGTCTTCAGTGAAACCAGGCGTTTGTACGAAGTCAATCAGTGTCTCTAGATTTTGATGCACTTGACTCGTTGTTGAAAATAAATAGGATGTGCTAGTAAATGATGTAAAAGCATTCGGTGAAGCGCCTTGCTTACTAAAATCGTAAAAGACATCTGTTCCATCAGGACTTTCAAACATTTTATGTTCAAGGAAATGGGCGATGCCATCAGGAACATGCGTCCATTCCTTTTCATTTAGCGGGACAAAATAATTATCAATCGATCCATATTTGGTACTAAATGTGGCAAAAGTTTTATTATAATTCGGTCTTGGCAACACATACAATTTGAGGCCATTATCCAATTGTTCATGATAGACGGTTTCACCGAGTTGATCATACGTTTGTTTATGCATTGGCGGATCGCTCCTCTTTGCTCAACAAACAATAAACTGTGTCGAGGGTAATATTTTTAGCCACTTCAATCACATCTTCACGTGTGACCTCATCAATCTCTCTAAGCCATCCTTCAAGCGTGCCATTATCAGGTGATAGTGAAAATTTATAAACGGCATCCACAATACCAAACGGGCTATCTAATGATTCCAATACGCGGCTTTTTAATAAGGCTTTTGTCTGACTTAACTCATCATCAGAAAAGTCACCATTTACAATGGCACTTAACTGCTCACCAATAATGTCGACGGTTTTTTGATAATCCTCAGATGCAATGCCGGCCATGACGAGCATGAGGCCTTTATAACTTTCGTAGCGGCTTGCCACCGTGTAAGCCAGGCTATGTTTTTCCCGCACATTCTGAAATAATTTTGAGTTAGGGAAGCCGCCGAACAAGCCATTAAAAACTTGTGATGCCGAATACAACGCATCACCCATCACGATATGGGTGCGATAACCCATCGTCAACTTCGCTTGCTCAACGTCTTGGTACTCGACTGCTTCTGAGGCCGGGCTCCCTTCACTTTTGGTCACGACACAGTGCTGCTCCGGATGTCGGTCTTTAAAGGTCAAATGATTGCTGACAGCTTGATATAAACGCTCTTGGTCAATATCGCCAACTGCATAGAAGTCAACTTCATCAGTCGTTAACATGTGTTGATAATACTGATACATCGCTTCGCCCGAAAGATGATCTATATCCTCTTCATAGCCATAAGTATGATAGCCGAAGGATTCGTCGGCACACATGTGGTCAAAAAGTCTCTGCATCGCAAACTGCATTTTATTGTCATAAATTGAGGCAATGGTTTCTTTGAGCTTGCGTTTTTCACGTGTCATGACATCATGAGTAAACATCTCATTGTCCACACGAGGGTTTAAAATAACATCACTGATTAAGGCTACCGCATCTTCTAATAGACCCGATGTTGTTTGTAAGTAAGCATCGTTGGAGGTCGTTAACGCTAAAGTAAGGACATGCTCTTCACCTTTTTTGGAGAGTTGCGCACCTAATGTTGCCCCATAAAGTTCATCCAATCGGGTTTGAAGCGCTTGAAGCGTTGGATACGTTTCGCTTGAATTTTTCAATATGTATGACAGCAGCGCCTTCTTCGTTACCGTATCCCGATGAATCGGCGCCCGAAACTGCATGACAAACGTGTTTGTCTTAAACTTTGATGTCGGCATTACATGGACATTAATGCCATTCAATTCTCGTATATTTTCATTAACTAATGTCACTAATTTCACTCCCATCCAAGAGTTGCTAATCCCTATTCTACCCTACTGACATTCAATTATCCAATCATAAGCGTGTTACTGCGACGATACATCTTCTGTTGTATTTGATGCCAAAACTTGCCGAGGCTTCGAGCCTTCATAAGGGCCAACGATATTTCTATCCTCCATAGCGTCAATAAGGCGAGCCGCTCGAGTGTAGCCGATACGAAAGCGTCGCTGGAGCATGGAGACGGACGCTGTTTGCATCTCCATGACCATTTGTACAGCATCATCGAACAATTCGTCGTCAACCTCCTCGGGGGAGCCACTTTCAGGTTCTTCGTCTGGAATCATATTTTCTTGATATTGTGCTTTTTGTTGGGAAACAACATAATTGACGACGGCTTCCACTTCCTCATCCGATAAAAACGCTCCTTGGACACGCGTCGGTTTTGATGCGCCGATCGGCGTAAACAACATATCCCCTTTACCGAGTAACTTCTCAGCGCCTCCAGAATCCAATATGGTCCGCGAATCAGTTTGTGATGAAACACTAAAAGCAATCCGTGATGGAATGTTCGCTTTAATTACACCGGTAATGACATCAACGGAAGGCCGCTGTGTAGCGATAATTAAATGAATACCAGCCGCACGAGCCATTTGGGCCAAACGGGTAATCGTGTCTTCAACTTCCTTGGATGCCACCATCATCAAATCGGACAGTTCATCAATAATGACAACAATATACGGCATCAGCGGTTGTTGATCTTCATTTTCCTCATTATATTTTCGAACATATTGATTATAACTCTCAAGATTACGTGTTCCCGTTTCCGAAAACAGTTCATAACGACGTTCCATTTCTGAAACGACCTTTTTCAAGGCCTGGGACGCTTTCTTAGGATCGGTTACAACAGGCGTCAACAAATGCGGCACACCATTATAGACGTTTAATTCTACCATTTTGGGATCAACCATTAATAGTTTCACTTCATGAGGTTTCGTCCGCATGAGGATACTTGTGATAATGCCATTAATACAGACACTTTTACCACTGCCTGTCGCACCCGCAACCAAAAGGTGAGGCATTTTATTCAATTCAGAAAGTACCGGTTCTCCGGAAATATCCCGGCCCAAGGCAATCGCCAGATGATTATCCATATCCTGTCCGTTCGTCGACTCAAGCACTTCCCGAAGGCTAACCATGGCAATCTCTTGGTTAGGTACTTCGATACCTACCGCCGATTTACCTGGAATCGGCGCTTCAATCCGGATTTCCTTAGCTGCTAACGCCAATGCCAAATCATCATTAAGATTAACAATCCGACTCACTTTCACACCCACATCGGGATAAACTTCATATTTTGTCACCGCAGGCCCTAAGTGCACTTTTTTCACTTTAGCCTTAACACCGAAGCTGTCAAAGGTTTTTTCAAGCTTCCTTACATTTTCAGCAATATGCCCGCGTTCATTGGACTGTGAATTTTTCATCGGTGACTGTAATAAATCAAAAGATGGAAGCTGATAAGACTCATTCTCTACCTCAGGAAAATCAAACGACGGCTCAGGTGACGTCGCCGGGTCAGCCCCGCTTTCCTGCGTTTTATTGTGACCGTTTGCGGCCGGATGAATGTCCTGTGCTTGTTTTGCAACCTTATCATCATCCGCCTGTGAGTCCTGATTCAAACTTGTATGTTCACTGAAATCATGAATAATCGGTTCTTGTATCTCATCTTGATCAGTTTGAACTTCTTGAGAGACTGCAGGAGCCTGAGATTCAGTTTCCGCTGCTTCCTCATCCTGTTTTTGCTGTTTACGTTCCGCTTGCCGTTGTTTAAACGCTTCCCAATTGCTTTTCTGGGAATTCAAAACTTTAGATCCGATACCTCTTAATTTATCATACACCCGTGCAAATACATCACGAAGCGATTTGCCAGTAATGAGAATAAAAGCAATTAAAAACAAAAAAACCGCCATGAAAGTGGTTCCTGTGGCATCAAATAATAGATAAAAGAACGCGAAGCCGAACGCGCCAATCATGCCACCACCAAGCGGTGCTGTAGGCGTTGTCCCTAGTAATTGGCTTTTGTAAAGTTCCCATGTATTCTTAATCACTGATGCATTGGTCCACTTGTTTTCACCTGTTAAAGTCTCAAATAAGCCAACATGACTTAGGAGTAATAAGGCAAAAAACAAAAGATATGTACCGATTAAACGCCGGGAAAAAAAGTTCGGCTGTTGCCTCTGCCATATATAATACACAGCTAACACCAAAGGTCCAACTAGAAAGACCTTATTCCAGGTTCCCGCGAAAAACTTGGCCGTTTGAGCAACCGTTTCCCCAACGACGCCCATTTCTGAAATACCTATTAGAGTTATAGCAAGTAATAATAAACCGCTGATTTCATAGATTAACGTCGCGCGCCATTGTTTCCGTGCTTTATTTTTTCTTCGTTTCTTCTTGGCCATATAGACACCTCAACTCAGAACTTAACGGATCCAAGCATGCAAGCGATTTTCCATCACTTACATGCTTGTGTAAAAAATACTTCTACCATTAATGTATACCATCTCTATGAGTTGAGTAAAGGTCCGACACGAATCATTTTTCCCGGTTGGTATTGTTCATCCAAAAAATCATGCGGATTAGAACTAATTAATTGAACAACTTGGTATTGGTCATCATCCGCTTCTTCGACAACAAGCTGGACCCCGTTCATAACTAATGTCCGGTGTTTACGAGGCTTTTGTTCGTCTTCATCTTCAAAAATGGTTTCGCTAGGTACTATAGTATAAAGCATTATTGGCTTTCTCCTTTATGTTGGCCAATTAATTGTTGCAATTTGTTAATGGCTTGACCAACGCCGCCTACCTCATTAACCAAACCATACTCAACTGCTTTACCCCCAACAATATTTGAGCCGATATCCTTGGTTAAAGTCCCACGGTTATACATCAATTCATCAAATTTTTCTTCACTAATATCTGAGTGTGTCGTCACAAACTGGTTAACACGGTCTTGAATTTTTTCGATGTATTCAAAACTTTGCGGGACACCAATGACCATCCCATTCAAGCGAACCGGATGTATGAGCATCGTCGCCGTTTCGGCGATATAGCTGTAATCGGAAGAAACGGCAATAGGCACACCGATCGAATGACCGCCCCCCGTTACTAACGTAACCGTTGGCTTAGTAATAGTCGAGATCATCTCAGCAATAGCTAATCCAGCCTCAACATCGCCACCCACGGTATTGATGACAACGAGGACGCCTTCAATTTGATCATTTTGCTCGATGGCGACAAGTTGCGGGAGCAAGTGTTCATACTTCGTTGTCTTATTTTTAGGCGGCAATGACTGATGACCTTCGATTTGGCCAATGATTGTTAAGCAATGAATATTGGATTGAGCACCTGCAACATTGGTTTGACCTAATTTCTGTATTTGTTGCAACAGCGCATTGGTGTTCTGCTGTTTCTCTTGGTCTTGACCTTGTTGTTGATCATTAGACATATATTCATCTCCCTCTATAATCATTTTTACTACGTCGACCTTTCTTCCCCGTTAAAATGGTATGGTAGTACTTAGCGGAGCGGGGAAGTGCTCCCTTCTGACTTCACATATTATTTGTTGGTTAACGTTATTTGATACTTCTTGACAATAAAAAAAGCCCTCAAAAAATGAGGACTTTTATTCTAACTTAAATTTCCATGATGATTGGTAAAATCATTGGACGGCGTTTGGTTTTATCATATAAGTATTTACCTAAAGCATCTCTGATCCCGTTTTTTAACGATGACCATTCAGATATATTTTGATCTAATGATTTATTCAGAACTTCTTCGACAATTTGCGTGGCATCGCCGATCAGTTTTTCCGACTCCCGGACATACACAAAACCGCGAGTAATAATTTCCGGTCCGGACACAATATTTTTCTGCCGCTTTCCTAGCGTAACAACCACAATAAGGGTCCCATCTTCAGCTAAAAGACGACGGTCGCGCAAGACAATATTACCAACATCACCGACGCCAAGCCCGTCAACTAAAAGCTGACCAGCAGGGACTTTATCGACTTGTCTTGCCTGTTCTTTACTAAATTCAACGACATCACCCTTATCCACCAAAAACACTTGATGTGGCGCGAGACTCATTGAATGAGCTAGGTCAGCATGCTCTTTCTGCATCCTAAATTCTCCGTGAATCGGAATGAAATGTTTGGGTTGTGTTAAATGCAACATCAGTTTCAAATCTTCAGCGGAAGCATGCCCTGAAACATGGACATCATCGCCATATATAACTTGAACATCCATCCGCATTAATGAATCAATGGCTTTGGTGACACTTTTCTCGGTACCTGGAGTTGAAGAAGCCGCAAATATAAATAAATCATTCGCTTTTAATTTCAAATTTCGATGGGAGCCATCCGCAATATTGATTAACGGTGTCACCGGATCCCCTTGGTTGCCAGAGGTAATAATGGCCACATCCTGATCTTTACGCTTACTAATTTTATCTAAAGTTGTAAACGTATGCCGGGGGACTTGAAGATATCCCAATTTTGTGGCAATGCCAACAATGCGCTCGAGGTGGCGACCGTCAAGCGCGACTCTACGCCTATTGGCAATAGCCGCATTAATCACTTGTTGAATTCTATGAATATTCGTTGCATAAAGCGCTGTTATGACACGGCCTTTTGCAAAATAAAAGTGATCTTCTAAACTTTCACCGACACCAGAATCTGAAGGTGTTTTCCCCGGTATTTCCGCATTCTTACTATCAGAAAGCAGACACAGAACACCCCGGTCACCTAAACGCGACAATTTACTAATATCAGATTTTTGCCCGTCAACAGGGGTATGATCGAATTTAAAATCGCCGGTATGCACAATTGCTCCTTGTGACGTATGAAAGGCGATACCAATTGCATCAGGGACACTATGATTAACTCGGAAAAACGAAATGCGCTCGTCACCTATTTTCAAATCTTTATTAGGATCAATCACATTTGTTCTCGCCTTCCCAGATGCCTTAGTATCACGCAACAACTGTTCAAACAGAGCTATCGTTAATTTGGTCCCATACACAGGGGCTTGAATATCCCTTAACAAATACGGGAGTCCACCCATATGCGCATGATGGCCATGTGTTAAAAATATTGCTCGAATCCGATCCCGATTCTCCGTCAAATAACTTGAATCCGGAATGACAATATCAACACCTAGCATATCATCTTTCGGGCGCATAAGACCGGCATCAACGACAAATAAATCATCATTAATTTCAATAACAGTCATATTCTTACCAATTTCACCAACGCCGCCCATCGCAAAAATTCTGACATGGTCATTTTTCCGTTTTTGCAATGAGCACTCCTCCTACTATATTCAATTTTGCATAAACAGCAAAACCCGTACCAAATCCATTAACTATATTATAACCATTTCACGGTAACAGTACAAGTCACTTTTTTAAAATCAATCATTATGTATAAACATAAAAGAATGTATGAGACACCTAAAAAGGCGACGCATACACTCTTATATGTTATGCCTTCAGTTCATGATAAATCATCATGAGCTGGCGCATCTCCTCATCAGCCAATGGCACTAGCGGCAAGCGAACACGACCGACATTGATGCCAGTTTGATTTAAAACAGTTTTAACCGGAACCGGGCTAGGGTGGGCAAACAAAGCCCGCATCGTCGGCAATACTTTTTGATGCTGTTTGGCCGCTTGTTTGACATCACCTTGCAAATAGGCCTTAACCATATCTGACATTTCGGAACCAATAATGTGGGAAGCGACAGAAATCACACCATCACCACCGATGGCCAGCGTCGGCATTGTGAGATGGTCCTCACCTGTATAGACCATAAAGTCATCAGCTGTCCGGTCAATCACTTCTGTCACTTGGTTCAAATCACCGCTTGCTTCCTTAACGGCAACCACGTTATCAATCTCACCTAGTTTGACAATCGTATCGGCATTCATATTGACAACGGAACGTCCAGGAATATTGTATATCATGACAGGCAAACTGACCGCATCAGCAACTGCTTTAAAATGTTCATACAGTCCTTTTTGATTCGGTTTATTATAGTACGGTACCACAAGCATGATGCCGTCAACACCTGTCTTCTCAGCCTCTTTGGACAATTGGATCGTTTCTTGAGTGTCGTTACTTCCCGTGCCAGCGATGACAGGGATACGACCATTCACTTTCTTAACGACATATTGGAACAACGTCAGCTTCTCTTCTTTGCTAAGCGTTGGTGATTCTCCAGTCGTGCCGGCCACTACGAGTCCTTCCGTACCGGTATTTAACAAATGGTCAATGAGGCTTGCCGTTCGCTTCTCGCACACCTCACCCTGATCGTTAAAAGGGGTGACCATTGCTGTTAGCAAATGACCAAAGGACACAATACCCATCTCCCTCTGCAATCATTTTTACTACGTCGAGCTTTCTCCCCCGCTAAAATGATATGGTAGTGCTTAGCGAAGCGGGGAAGTGCTTCCTCTACCATCATTTTCACTACGTCGAGCTTTCTCCCCTGCTAAAATGATATGGTAGTGCTTAGCGAAGCGGGGAAGTGCTTCCTTACATTACATTAATGACCGTTCATGATCATCTTTCTCTAGTTCAAATGTGGCATGCAATGCCTGCACAGCATCCTGCAAACGATCGTTTTTAATTAAGACCCAAATTGTTGTATGCGAATCGGCAGATTGTAAAATTTGGATACCCAAATCCGTTAAAGCATTGACAATCTTAGCCGTTACTCCGGGAATACCAGTCATACCCGCACCAACAGCAGAGACTTTGGCGCATCCCTTCGTCACTTGTGGTTCATACCCCATCGACGTTAAGGTCTGAATCGCTTCTTCAGCCATGTCATCCATCACCGTATAAATGACACCCTGAGGACTAATGTTAAAGAAATCGACACTGATCTGTTTTGCAGCCATCGATTTAAAAACTTTTTGCTGTAGGTCGTACTCACCTTCTTTGGCATCAACCTTAATTTGGGTGACACCCTTCACATAAGCAATACCAGTAATGAGACGGTCTTGAACATCGCGGCCGTCGTTTTCCTTTGTGATTGCTGTGACTAGGGTCCCAGGCTCGTTGGAATACGTTGAACGAATCCGAATGGGGACATCGGCCTGCATCGCAATTTCAACCGCACGCGGATGAATCACCTTCGCCCCTTGATAAGCCAAATTACTCACTTCATTATATGTCAAGGTTGTTAATTGCCTAGCGTCTCCAACCATTCGTGGATCGGCCGTCATAACGCCTTCAACATCAGTGAAAATATCAACCCACTCAGCATTCAAAGCGGCCCCTAATGCCGTTGCAGACGTATCACTGCCGCCACGGCCAATGGTGGTCACTTCGCCGCTCTTTGATTGACCTTGAAAACCGGCTACAACAACGACATCACGATCTTTTAACAGATTGTGTACGCGTTCCGGCTTCATGTCAATAATCTTAGCATCACTGAATTTCTCACTGGTTCTAAAACCAGCCTGCCCACCTGTCAATGCCTCTGACGTTAAGCCTGCTGAATTGAGCAGACCTGAAAAAACAATTGATGAAATCGTCTCACCGCACGACATTAACAAATCGGTTTCGCGTTTATTAACCATGGGTGCTCCATACAGACTTAATAACGTATCGGTGGCATAAGGGTCACCAGAACGTCCCATGGCTGATACAACGGCAACAACTTTGTAGCCGTCGTTCACGGCATTCTGAACATGATTAACGGCCCTCAAGCGATCTTCATGGGTCTTGACCGATGTACCGCCGAATTTCTGAACAATCACTTTCATAAATGGTCTCCTTTTTGCTTCAGTTGTTCAAAAGTTGTCGTTTAACAAGCGTTTCGGCGATCTGCACCGAATTCCAAGCCGCACCTTTTAATAGATTGTCGGATACGACCCACATATGATATCCATTCTCCATATCCAAATCTTGACGAATGCGTCCAACGAAGACATCCTTTTCTCCAACCGCTTGAACAGGCATTGGATAGCGTTGTTCGCTCGGATCATCTTGAACGGTCACACCTGCTGCATCATGTAATACTGATTTGATATTGTCCGTATCAACGTTTGACTGATCCAGCTCAACATAAACAGATTCCGCATGCCCTGTATTAATCGGTAAGCGGACACATGTCGCCGAAACAGGCAGATCAGCGTTCTCCATAATTTTCTTTGTTTCATTCGTCATTTTCATTTCTTCAAACGTGTAATCATTATCTTGAAAGGTATCGATTTGTGGTACAGCATTATAAGCAATCTGATAATGTTTGGGTTCACCTTTAACAGGTAAAATATGCGCCTCAGATGGTTCACCGTTAAGAACCGCTTGTGATTGATGCTGCATTTCTTCAACAGCTGATAGACCTGCACCTGAGACCGCTTGATAGGTTGATACAATAACACGTTTTAATCCGTACGATTGTCGTAATGGTTCAAGAGCCGCAACCATTTGAATGGTCGAACAATTAGGATTCGCAATGATTCCTTGATGTTCCTGAAGCGCATGTTCGTTGACTTCCGGTACAACGAGCGGCACATCCGGATCCATCCGATAGGCACTTGTATTATCAACGACAACAGCGCCGCGTTTGACAGCCTCCGGGGCTAACTGTTTTGAAATTGAGCCACCCGCACTAAAAAGCGCTAAATGTACCCCTTCAAACGCTTCTGGCGTTGCTTCTTTAATCGTAAAATCCTTGCCTTTAAATGTTTGCGTTTGTCCTGCAGAACGGGCTGACGCCAATAGTGATAATGTCTTAATCGGCAGTGTAGATGCTTCCAATAAGCTGATCATTTGTCTTCCAACAGCTCCAGTTGCGCCAACAACCGCAACGTGTAGACCTTCTTGTTCTAGTCCCATAGTTTCCCCTCCGACACAAAAATTTATCAAAATATGAGAGGGAAACGCTGGTGGTTTCCCATTTGTTTTTTCTGTGTCTATTCTATCATACTATTGGCATTCGTTAACGCCCGTTTTTTCCTAATCTTTAAATCGTTCGATAATCATGGGTTGATACTGCTTGCGGTCCAATGCGCTTTCAACAGTATCACGGAGGGCATCCATTCTTGCGACAAGCGAATTCTCCTTCTTATCAGGAACATCCTGACCGAATGGAATGAAATAAACATATTTAGCATTTAATAACGTAGCGAGATTCGTTGCATTCATACCTAAAGCATCATTCGTGCTAATTCCCAAAACAACTGGATTTTGATTGCGAATCGTCGCTTTCGCTGCCATGAGAACAGGAGAATCAGTCATGGCGTTCGCAAATTTACTAATCGAATTCCCTGTCATAGGTGCAATCACCATACAATCCAAAGGTGTTTTCGGTCCGTACGGTTCAGCCTTAACAATGGAATCAACCACACTGTTTCCGGTCATTTCTTCGACTTTTTGTACCCAATCACGACCGTCGCCAAAACGAGTTACCGTGTTTTTTACTGTATAAGTGACAAACATGGTTACAGTTGCACCTGCATCTAACAACGATTGTACCTGTGGAACCACTTGATCATAAGTGCAGTGGGACCCAGTCAAACCAAAGCCAATATGTTTTCCTTTAAGATCCATACGAATCATCCTCCTGTGGCAATTGTTCTTCAAGAATTTCAGAGACAACATTGGCAATAATTTTGCCAGCTGTTTTTGGAGCAACCATTCCTGGTAGTCCAAGTGGATGCAACGTCTTAATCCCCCGTTTTTCCGCGTATCTGAAATCCGTTCCGCCTGGTTTTGAAGCAATATCAACAATCAATGTATTAACAGGCATATGCGATATGACTTGACCTGTTAACACTTTTGCTGGAATGGTATTGAGACAAATGTCTACGTCCCCAACGTGAGTCGAAAGATCTTTAATGTAAAACGGCTTAAGCCCCATTTCCGTAATTCTCGCGATATCCGCTTTAAACTTCGTCCCCACTTTGACATTAGCCCCCAGCGCGTGAAGAGTCCTTGCTAGCGACATCCCCGTACGTCCGAGACCTAAAATAACCACATTAGCTGCGTGTATAGTAATATCCGTGTTTTGGATGACCATGAGTAATGTTCCTTCAACGGTTGGAACTGAGTTATAGATAGCCACATCATCCCGTTTAAATAACGGAACAACGCCTCGATCAGCTTCTTCAGAACATTGCTTAAGATATGTGGTTGTGATCCCGGTAAAAATCTGACAATGATCTGGTGTTTGTGTTAGCCAATCAGCTTCCAAAACAACTTCTTTATCTGAAAATGTCGTCTCGACTTTGCCATCATCACCGACACCACTGACCGGCAATATAATCGCATCGAGTGCCGACACCTCGATATCTTCCATATCAATTTTAGCTGCTCCATTAAAATGGTGATCTAATTGATCAAAACCAACCAACAGTAAATGCGCATCCAATTCATTTAACTTCTTGATGACTTCTAATTGACGCGCATCACCGCCGAGAATCAAAATATTCATTCCCGTTAACAAGTTCATCACCTCTGAAATCATTTGACCTCTCGAGAGACCTTAGGTCATTGCCTAGGTTATCGTATGTCAAAGAATCCTATCTGGTGAATATACGATAATAACATTATGTAAATTAAAAGAAGGATAAAAAAAAGCCCCCTCTTTAGAGGCTGAAGCGTTGCCCGCGGAAAGCGAACACCTGGATCTGAAATTAACAATCACGTTTAACAGAGCCTAGATGAAAAGGATCGGGTCCCTCTTAATCATAACAAACAACTATTGAAAGCGTGATGGCCATTCACCGCTAGGATTGATTAATGAACTGGAAAAATCATGATTAAATAAGTCATGAGCCACACCCTTCACATCCTGATGACTGACCGATTCGATACGATTAACTATTTCATCCAATGATTGATGGCGCTCAAGTAATAATTCATTCTTAGCATTACGGCTCATTCGACTACTCGTGCTTTCTAAACTAAGCATCAAATTCCCTTTCAACTGTTCTCGACTATTTTGCAGCTCCGTTTCTGTTATCCCATGTTGCTTGATATCGTCTATCGTGGAGAAGATTGTCTCATATAAATCCTCTATTTGATCAGCACCTGTCCCACCGTAGACCGTTAGTAACCCGCTATCTTTGAAGGCCATGTGATAGGAGAATACCGAATAGGCCAGACCTCGTTCTTCACGAACTTCTTGAAATAATCGACTACTCATACTGCCGCCAAGAACATTATTTAAAATAATCAATGGATAAATCCGTTCATCACCTAATGCAAAACCATCAAATCCCAAGCAGATGTGCGCTTGTTCGGTATCTTTTTTCTGAGCGAGTTGATCCGGATAAAACTGAGGTTGCTCGTAATAATTATGATGATTTTGTGCTTGAAATGCTGAAAAGGCCTCTTCTATAGCCGGAATGATCGTCTCATCAACGTTCCCTGCGATCGATACAACAATGTTTTCAGGTTTATAGTAACGGTTCATATACGTTTTAAGTCGTGAACGATCAAAGGCTTGTAAGGTAGCTTCACGCCCCAAAATCGGCATGCCTAAGGGATGATGACCAAAGCTTGCCTCACTTAGCAAGTCATGGACACGATCATCAGGCGTATCTTCATACATTTTAATTTCTTCTAAAACAACTTGCTTTTCCTTTTGCATCTCCGTTTCGTCAAAAATCGAATGGAACAGCATGTCCGTTAAAATATTAACAGCATAATGCGTATGTTCATCAAGAACTTTGGCATATAAACACGTATATTCTTTAGAAGTGAACGCATTAACCTGACCCCCGATACGATCAAAAGCTTCAGCAATGTCGCGCGGGCGACGTGTGCCAGTCCCTTTAAACAACATATGTTCTATAAAATGGGAGATTCCGTTGTTGGAATCATCCTCGTAACGTGATCCAGCTCCAATCCAAATGCCAATCGTTGCACTCCGCACCGACGGAACTTCTTCTAAAACAATACGGACACCGTTCTTGCATGTATGTTTGATGACCAAAGTTGTATCCCCCTATAAGATCTCCAATTTCTCAAAGAACAATATAACATGTTTCGGTGTGAATGAGAATGTCCGATTTACCTCCGGATCCGCTTTTCATCGATAAGCTTAGAAACCGTACCGATACGATACCCCTTTTTTTGTATACTCGCTATCATTCTCTCAAGGCTTTGCACGGTTGGCTCAGTGGGATGCATCAAAATAAGTGAACCGGACTGGACTTTGGTATTAACACGCCGCAGAATATCATCTGGGGTGGTGGCTTTTTTCCAATCGATGGCATCAACTGTCCACATAATCGTTTTCATATTCTGCTGCTTAGCTAACTGTACCGTTTTCTGATTATAGCTTCCGCTCGGAGGGGCAAACAAGCTCGGTTGAATATCAAGGGTTGCTTCGATCACTTCACTCGTCTTCGTCATCTCTTCTTTAGCTTTCGATGGGCTGATCTTGGAAAAGTCAGGATGCGTCAACCCATGATTACCGATTTCATGGCCCTCATCACTGATCATCATAGCCAGATCAGAATTGTTTTTGACCCATCGCCCTTCTAAAAAGAATGTCGCTTTCACCTGATATTTGTTAAGTATTTTCAATATTTTCGGAATGTAATCGTTCCCCCAAGCCACATTAATCATCAAACTTACCATTGGTTTCTTAGGGTTGCCTCGGAATATGGGTGCTGGTGGTAAATCACTCAAATGGACTTTCGGTGGAATCTGCTCATAAGCAATTTTTTCTCGATCGAACTCGCCATCATCGGCTTTCATTTTCTTATAAGACTTATCAATTTGGACTTTAACACCATTCAAACCTGGGATCGCTTTCCAAACCTTATGGTGAACAGCGTTAATGGGTTTCTTATCGTGCTTTTCGGCAAAGGCTTTGATTTGCTGATAGAGGTCATCTTCGGGATCCACTTTGACATCAGTTGTGATCGCTTCTGGATCCGCTGTTGGCGACAAAAACCGAACCGAAAAGGGTTGATTATATGTTCCCGCTGTGATGAGTAATATGAATACAAAGACGGTGATTTGCAGCAGAAATCGTTTCATTGCTATTCCCCCTATTTGTACAACCTATGCGGCAAAGTTAGGGGAATAGAACAGTCAATTAAGAGTGTTAACGGAGGAAGAAGGAAGATATTAAAAAAGAAGCGGGTCTCGGGACCTGCCTCTTACTCTTGACTTTCTGTTGCTTTATTATCTTGACTTTTCGTTTCTTCTTGGCTTTCATCATCACTTAAAGCGCGCTTTCTGGATAACTTGACGCGTCCTTGATTATCGATATCAATGACTTTAACAGTCACCTCATCACCAAGTTTAACAACATCCTCTACCTTTTTCACATGGCTTTTATCAAGTTCAGAAATATGGACAAGACCATCTTTTTGGCTGAATAACTCGACAAAAGCACCAAACTTCTCAATACGTTTAACCTTACCAGTGTAAATCTCACCGACTTCTACTTCACGAACGATATCTTCAATCGTTTGTTTAGCTTGAGCATTCATCTTGGCGTCAGAAGAAGCAATAAATACCGAACCGTCTTGTTCAATATCAATTTTCACGCCTGTTTCTTCAATAATCTTATTAATCGTTTTGCCACTTGGCCCAATCACATCACGAATCTTATTGGGATCAATACTCATCGTCATGATTTTCGGAGCATAGTCCGATAATTCATTTCGAGGCCCATTAATCGTTTCAGCCATATGTGAGAGAATGGTCATCCGGCCTTCTTTCGCTTGTGTCAGTGCCGTTTCTAAAATATCACGGTTAATACCGGAAATTTTAATATCCATTTGCAAGGCGGTTACACCTTGTTCGGTTCCTGCCACCTTAAAGTCCATATCACCAAGTGCATCTTCCATACCTTGAATATCGGTTAGAACAGCGACATCATCATCGTGTTTGACAAGACCCATGGCAATCCCGGCAACTGGTGCTTTAATCGGTACACCTGCATCCATCATCGCCATTGTACTTCCACAAATACTTGCTTGTGAGGTCGAACCATTGGATTCAAGGACTTCAGAAACAAGACGAATCGTATAAGGAAAATCCTTTTCCGACGGAATAATCGGTTCAAGCGCACGTTCACCTAAAGCACCGTGACCGATTTCACGACGTCCCGGACCGCGCATAGGCTTGGCTTCACCAACACTGAAAGGTGGAAAGTTATAATGGTGCATAAATCGTTTGGACTCTTCTGTATCCAGCCCGTCCAACACCTGAACATCACCTAGAGCACCTAAAGTACAAACGCTTAAAGCTTGTGTTTGTCCCCGTTTGAACAAACCGGATCCATGGGTTCTCGGCAACAGCTTGACATCGGAAGACAGCGGACGGATTTCATCAATTTGACGTCCATCCGGACGCAGATGTTCATGCACTATCATTTTCCGAACCTCTTCCTTAACGATCTTCTGAAGAACGTCTTGGATTTGATCCATCTTATCTTCATAACCCTCTTTTTCCTCATACTGTGCGTTGATTTCTGCTTTAACCTGATCAATCGCTTCATCGCGCGCTAACTTTTCGTGGGTTCTAATAGCCGCCTTTAATTGATCAGTAGCCACCGACCGGATTTCCTCTTCAATGGTTTGTTCAGGGACAAACAGTTCAACATCAATTTTCTCCTTGCCAACGGCTTGAGCGACTTTTTCCTGAAAAGCAACAAGCTCTTTAATGGCTTCATGACCGTGCAAAATCGCATCAAGCATCACAGATTCAGGCACTTCATTGGCACCTGCTTCCACCATGTTAATAGCATCTTTTGTACCAGCAACGGTTAAATCGATATCACTTTTTTCCGCTTGATCTTCAGTTGGATTGATGACAAATTCTCCATCAACACGACCGACGATGACACCTGCAATCGGGCCATCAAAAGGAATGTCAGAAACGCATAACGACAAGGATGAGCCGAACATGGCCGCCATTTCTGAGGAACAATTCTGGTCAACGCTCATGACCATACTAACAACTTGGACTTCATTGCGGAAGCCATCAGCAAACAGTGGTCGAAGCGGTCGATCGATTAGTCGGCTTGTAAGTGTAGCCTTTTCACTCGGGCGTCCCTCGCGTTTGATAAAGCCACCCGGAATTTTACCGACAGCATATAAACGTTCTTCATAATTAACCGTTAAGGGAAAAAATGGTAAATCTTTAGGTTCACTTGATGCGGTTGCTGTCGAAAGTACGACGGTATCACCATAACGGACAAGAACGGCGCCATTGGCTTGATTGGCATACTTACCAATCTCAACTTTAAGCGGCCGTCCGGCCCATTCCATGGTAAACTCTTGGTTAATCGATTCCATGTCTGTGGGTACCCCTCTCATAATATAGTTATGTAACATCAATGCCTGTACACTCTATGGTTAGCTATTTATTAATGGCTTATAATAATCAAGAAAGTTTTTTACTTTCTTTAAGTTGTACAAAAAAGCGGGATTTCTCCCGCTTTCCGATAAACTATCGACGAAGACCAAGTTTGCCAATAAGTTCGCGATAGCGTGTGATATCTTTTTTACGCAAAAAAGTAAGCAAGTTACGACGCTGACCGACCATCTTAAGAAGACCTCGTCTTGAAGCGTGGTCTTTCTTATGCATGCGCAAATGCTTGTTAAGTTCCGTAATCTGCTCAGTCAGGATAGCAATTTGAACCTCTGGAGAACCTGTGTCTCCTTCATGTGTTCGATATTCTTGGATCAATTCATTCTTGCGTTCTTGTGCTAATGCCATCCTCATTCACCTCCTCTTAATTCAAATCACCAAAAGCTCAGCGGGCGGCGGTGACTCGCACAGCCAAGCCATGGTTACTGACGTACAAAAACAAGGATACAACTTTTTGTCGAAAATTTCAAGAGCTAATAACATAATCCCTAATACTTAAGCTTAAAGTACCTTAAGGCATCTTCTTTATCTTGATTCATTTGTTCCACAAGCTCACGGGCATTAGAAAAAGCCACTTCATCACGTAATCTCTGGTACCATTCAACCGTCAGACGCTCACCATAAAGATCTCCGGTGAAATGAAACAAATAAACTTCAACTAAAACAGGCTGTGATTCACTATAAAATGTCGGCCGCTCCCCGATGCTTGCTACACCGTAAAAACTTTGCGAAGATGTCCAGGCTTTGACCGCATAAACGCCTTTATTAGGAATGACATAGGGTTCATCGCATTGAACATTCGCTGTCGGAAAGCCAAGTTCACGTCCACGTTTGTCCCCGTGAACCACTTCGCCCGACAACTGATAATAGCGTCCTAAATAATCGGGAACTTTATCAACTTCACCGTCTAGAATTAATCCTCTAATTTTAGTGGTACTCACTTTTTCGTCATGGACGTTGACTTTAGATATCACCGTATAGTCAAAGTTGTTTCGGGCAAACGTCGCTATGTTCTCCATCGTTCCTTGAGCTTTTTTTCCATAAGTAAAGTCATAACCGGCCACAACATGTTTAGCCCCTAGACCCGCTAGATAATCATCAACAAACGTCTGCGGTGATAATTGACTAAAGGCATGGTCAAATGTCACAAAGTAAAGACGCTCAATCCCCATTTCTTCTAGAATGCGAACTTTTTCTTGTGGTGGGGTGATGTAATCTTCACGTGTTGTTAAGTGTTTAATCACGGCGGAAGGATGCGGGTGAAACGTCATCACCGCAGCTTCAGTACCTAAATGTCGCGCAATATCAATGGATTTTTGAATGACTTTTTTATGTCCGATATGAACACCGTCGAAATAGCCTAACGCCATCACTTTTGGGTGTACATCGTCCTCTCTGAATTCAGGAGGATGTTGTAAATGGACAACTTCCATGGTTAAGGCCCACCTTTATTGTTATTCATCGATGGCAAATACTCGTTCCGGTTTCAATAGATGCTGATACTTCGGATGATGATGATAGATTGCAAGGCACAACCCATCTCTATTATATATCGTAATACGTTCTTTTTGAAAGTCTTCCGGTTTTTTCAAAAGCCCTCCGTTGCGAACCTTGGCAGCCATCTCATCTGTCACCGTCATCGAAGGATACATTGACAGTCCATCACCGATCGATATTAATTCTTTGTCAATCGCTCTAGGGTTGTCATCGACGAGTTCATTAATATCTTCAAACGTTAGACATTGCTGTAAAGAGATGTTGGCAGCATGGGTCCGTGTTAATGTTTGCAAATGCGCTGGATATCCCAAGGACTGACCTATATCGACGCCCAGTGTTCGGACGTATGTCCCTTTACTGCAGTGGACACGGAATGGAATTTCTGTCTGGTACTCAGAGCTCGTCCCTAACAATTCCAAAGCGTAAATAAAGGCATCTCGCTTAGGGCGCTCAACATCGATGCCTTCACGAGCATACTCATATAACCTACGCCCGTTCACTTTAACTGCTGAATACATCGGCGGTACTTGCCGGATGGTTCCTGTGAAACGTCGGAACACTGACTCGACTTCTTCTTTTGAGAACGGCTCCTGTACAGATTGACAGGTAACAATATCACCGTCCATGTCTTCGGTCGTTGTACTCGTGCCAAGTGAGATAATTCCTGTATAGGCTTTACTTCCTTCCAGTAGATAAGGAACAATTTTGGTGGCACGATTGATACAAATTGGCAGCACGCCGTCCACATTCGGATCCAGTGTTCCGGTATGACCAACCTTCTTAATATGTAACATTTTGCGTATTTTGTTAACACAGTCATGTGAGGTCATGCCTTTTGGTTTATAAAGAGGGATAATACCGCTCGCGACGGCCATCAGCAAAGCCTCCCTTTATAATCATTTTTACTTTACGTTGCGACACACAAGACGTGCTAGCATCGGCATTGCAACAGCACGTTGTGTGTTTAACCGATGTTCCTCTTACTTCCCAGCTAAAATGATAGTTTTGTACTTAACGGAGCAGGAAAGTTTTAAGCCAAAGAATAAGGATAGACTAAAACCGCCTATCCTTCATCAAAAATCTTCGCTATCATGTTCATCCCGCTTAAGGTCGTGTAGTAATTGATCGATACGATTGCCTTGTTCAGTGGAATGATCAAACTTAAAATCCAGTTCCGGTGTTTTTCGTAACCGGATGCGTTTACCGATCTCAGAGCGGATAAATCCTTTGGCCTTATTAAGTCCTTCTAAGGATGCTTCCTTCTGATCATCTTCACCTAGTACCGTAATAAAAATGGTCGCTTCCTGCAAATCACCAGTCACTTCAGCGTCTGTGACCGTAACAAAGCCGACGCGCGGGTCTTTGATATGGTTGCTGATAATATCACTCACTTCTTTTTTCAACTGTTCAGCAACACGATGGACACGTACATTGGCCATTTCATCAGCACCTCATTTCTACAACCATTCATACTCAGTTGTCGCGCGTTCAATCTGATCATTTTGATCAACCAAGTTCAAAGCCTTTTGTAAGGTTTTCTCTACTTGCACTTTGTCATTAGAAACGGAAACAAAGGCAAGTTCTGTTCTTTGCCAGACGTCTTGGTGATCAACCTCAGCACACGCTACATTAAGCCTGTTACGTGCTCGTTCAAGAACGCTTTTGACAACCGAGCGTTTTTGTTTCAAAGAATGGGATTCATATATATAGCCTTCACATTTAACGACACCAATAATCACCGTTTAATTTCTTCCATCACGTAGGCTTCGATCACGTCGCCTTCTTTGATGTCATTAAATTTCTCTAATGTGATACCACACTCATAACCTGCAGAGACTTCTTTAGTATCATCTTTATAACGTTTTAGTGTATCCACTTCACCTTCAAAAATGACAACACCGTCTCTTATCACACGTACACCGGAGTTTCTGGTGATTTTGCCGTCTGTGACATAGGAGCCGGCAATGGTCCCGATTTTCGATACTTTAAATGTTTGTCGAACCTCGACTTGACCAATGACTTTTTCTTCATATTCAGGATCAAGCATGCCTTTCATAGCGGCCTCAATTTCTTCGATCGCTTTATAGATAACCCGGTGTAGGCGAATATCAACATTTTCTGATTCGGCTGTTTTCTTGGCATTATTATCAGGACGCACATTAAAGCCGATAATAATTGCATTCGAAGCCGATGCAAGTATAATATCTGACTCTTTAATCGCACCAACACCCGTGTGAATAATGTTGACTTTAACACCTTCGACATCAATCTTCGCTAGCGAACCCGCGACGGCTTCAGCCGACCCCTGAACATCCGCTTTAACAACAACATTAATTTCCTTCATATTTTCTTCTTGGATTTTTTGGAATAAGTCATCAAGACTCACTTTGGATGTTTCATTACGCTCGGCTTCTTTGTGTCGTTCCGCCCGTTTTTCCCCAATTTGTCTGGCTTTGCGTTCATCATCAAACACGCGAAATTGGTCGCCCGCTTGAGGGACATCATTTAAGCCCGTAATTTCAACCGGCGTCGATGGATCAGCTGTTTGTATACGGCGGCCAAGATCATTGACCATGGCTCTAACGCGGCCATAAGCATTACCGACAACGATGGCGTCACCAATCTTCAATGTGCCATTTTGTACTAACAAGGTCGCTACAGGGCCCCGGCCTTTGTCTAATTCAGCCTCAACAACTGAACCGCGAGCTTCTTTGCCTGTGTTGGCTTTGAATTCTTCCATCTCCGAGACAAGCGTGATCATTTCCAGCAATTCATCAATGCCATCACCTTCAATGGCCGAGAGCTTAACAAAAATGGTATCTCCACCGTAATCCTCGGGAACCAATTCATATTCCATAAGTTCCTGCATCACACGGTCCGGGTTGGCCCCTTCTTTATCCATTTTGTTAACAGCCACGATAATTGGGACTTCTGCTGCTTTGGCATGATTAATCGCCTCAGCTGTTTGCGGCATGACACCGTCATCAGCAGCCACAACGAGAATAGCAATATCAGTCACTTGTGCTCCTCGTGCCCTCATGGTTGTAAAGGCGGCGTGCCCCGGTGTATCTAAGAAAGTAATGTGCTGGTCGTTATACGGTACTTGGTAGGCACCGATATGTTGGGTAATCCCCCCTGCTTCACCCGTCGTCACTTTCGTATGGCGAATGGCATCAAGGAGGGTTGTCTTGCCATGGTCAACGTGACCCATAATTGTAACGACTGGCGGTCGAATATCCGCTGTGGATTCATCAATGTCCATATCATACTCTTCGAAAGCTGATTCATCGAAGACCACTTCTTCTTCAGCCTTCACGCCATAATCATCAGCAAGCAGTTCAATGGTTTCCTTATCGATTTCTTGGTTTTTAGTAGCCATAACCCCTAAAAACATCAGCTTTTTAATAATATCGGAAGACTTCCTACCCAACTTTTCAGCCATTTCCGCTACTGTTATCGGCCCGTTGTAAGTGATTTTTTCCGGTAGCTTAGCTTCTTGGCGTTGCTGCGGTTTTCTTCCGTTATCCCTTTGTCCGCGGGGTCTTTGACCTCGGTTCTGCTTTTTTTGTTGACCTTTATTACCTTGGTTTGCTTGCTGTTTGCCTTTGTTATTTTTATTATTAGACGGTCTGTGGTTTGGATTTGATGATTTTGGTTTGTTATCCCGTCTTCTTTGATCATCAGGCCTGCGGCTTGCTTGTTTCTTTTGCTCGCCCCGATTAGGTTTCTTTTCATTTTCGTTTTGACTTCGTTCAGCCTCTTGGTTATTACCGGTCGGCTGCGTTTGATTGTATGCTTGATTAAGGGCTTGGATTTGTCCATCCTCAATAACCGCCATGTGGCTGGATACCGGATGACCAAGCTCTTTTAATTTATTAACAATTTCTTTACTTGAACGTTTCTTTTCTTTGGCATATTGATATACACGCATTTTACTCATACGTTCACCCCCGAAATGATTGATCTGACAATGACAGTAATTTGTCGCTGAAACCTTTGTCAGTCAAGCCAACAATCACTCTTTCGGGCTTTCCGATCGCCCGACCCAGATGATACCGATCAGATACTCTAAGCATCGGCACTCTGTAGTGTGAGGTCTTGTCAGTCATTGTTTTTGCTGTCCTTTCTGATGCATCACCCGCAACGATGACGAGTTTAACCTGGTTGTTGCGAATGGCATTTATGACGATTTCCTCTCCCGAAATCAACTTCCGAGCCCGATAAGCCAATCCCAATAGTGAAAAAAATGACTGGTTTCTATCGGCCATCGGTTAAGACGGGTGCTCCAACAGTGTTAGCATTTCGTCATAAATGTCAGGATTAACGTCAGTTTTTAATTGTTTGGACAGCAATTGATTCTTTCTTGCCTTTTCAATACATATTCGATCCTTGGATAAATAAGCGCCGCGGCCATTTTTTTTCCCGGTTGGATCTAACAGGACTTCCCCTTCAGGAGATCTGACGATGCGAAATAAATGCTTTTTATCTTCTTGGGTTTGACACGCTATGCATTTTCTTAAAGGCGTCTTTTTCTTTTTCACCCGACATCACCCTTACTTAGTCTTCATCATCGACGTCTATCGACTCTTCCAATTCATCATTGTCTATACCATATCCCTGATCAAAATCAGTTAAAGCATCCGGTTCCGGAACTTCGCGGCCTTGGTTCAATAAGCCCAACTCACCCGCTTCGGATTCACTTTTAATGTCAATCTTCCAGCCTGTTAGTTTAGCAGCTAACCGGGCATTTTGACCTTTCTTTCCGATAGCTAGTGATAGTTGATAATCCGGGACAATAACGGTTGTCGCTTGGTCCTCTTCATCAACAATAACCTCGATCACTTTTGATGGACTCAAAGCATTGGCGACATAAACCACAGGGTCATCAGACCAGCGAACAATATCAATTTTTTCCCCTTTTAGTTCATCGACAATCGCTTGAACCCGTGTGCCCTTTTGACCCACACATGATCCGACGGGATCAACTTCAGGATCCTCAGCATACACAGCAATTTTTGACCGGTCACCCGCTTCTCTAGCAATTGATTGCACTTCAACGGTACCATCATAGATTTCCGGCACTTCGAGTTCAAATAGACGTTTCAATAACCCGGGATGCGTACGGGAAACCATCACAGAAGGTCCTTTGGTCGTATTTTCAACCTGAGTGAGATAAACTTTTATCCGGTCATGGGGAGCGTAACTCTCGCCAGGCATTTGTTCAGAGTGTGGGAGTAAGGCTTCAACCCGTCCGAGATCAACATAAATAAACCGATGATCTTGTCGTTGAACAATCCCTGTCATGATATCGGCTTCACGATCAATAAATTCTGAATAAATGACCCCGCGCTCAGCTTCCCTTACGCGTTGGGTCACGACCTGTTTAGCTGTTTGAGCTGCAATCCGTCCAAAATTTTTGGGTGTTACCTCGAGTTCAACCACATCTTCAACGTTGTATTGAGGACTGATTTCCTTAGCATCTTCAAGCGAAATTTCAAGAAGCGGATCCGTCACTTCTTCAACAACATCTTTACGGGCAAAAACTTTAATAGCTCCCGTACTTTCATCAATGTCAACCCGAACATTCTGAGCCTGGTTAAAATTGCGTTTATAAGCAGATATTAACGCAGCTTCCAAAGCTTCCAACAATACATCTTTACTAATTCCTTTATCTTTTTCTAATGACATCATAGCATCAAATAGGTCCGTGCTCATCGCCAATACCTCCCCTTTTTCAAAAAAACTCGTCGACGACTAAAAAATGACCGCTAAATTCGCTTTCGATATTTTACCAACCGGTATATCGATTTGTCTTTCTTGCGTTTTGTTCTTAACACTGACGGTGATATAGTCATCGTGGACGGCTTCTAAAAGTCCCTCGAATGTTTTTTCACCATCAATTTTTTCATAAGTACCGATTCTAACATTCTGACCAATATTTGCTTTAAAATCATCTAAACTTTTCAAGGGCCTTTCAGCACCTGGAGAAGATACCTCTAAGAAATACGGTTCTTTAATGGGGTCATGCTTATCAAGAGCTTCACTTAACCGTTCACTAACAGCCGTGCAAGTATCTAAGTCAACCCCTTCGGGTGAGTCTATGTAAACCCGTAAAAACCACTGCTTGCCTTCTTTCAAATATTCGGTATCAACTAGCGTTAATCCCATGTCGGTAAGAATAGGCGTTGCAAGGTCTTCAGTCATTTGTGCAATTTTGCCTCCCATATTCAATTGCCTCCTTTCGAAAACGAAAGAGTGGGTTGCCCCACTCTTTTTTCGACGACCTATTCACTACTATTTCCAATTACACTATATCATAACCCTAGAGTGAAGGCAACTATTCGCTATCTTAAAACAAACTGAGCTGGTTAGCCTCAGGCAATCCATTTAAACAGCCATGCTGGTCTAAATACTCAACAACCGTTTTCGATAGTTTCGCTCGTTTTTGCAAGTCTTCTTTTGACAGGAATTCACCCGCTTTTCTCGCTTCAACAATATTAAGAGCCGCGTTCGTTCCAACACCAGACAAGGCATTGAACGGCGGAATCAGCGTGTCACCGTCAACGATAAAATCAGCAGCACTAGATTTGTACAAGTCTACGGATTTAAAACTAAAGCCGCGCTCACACATCTCTAGGGCAATTTCCAAAACGGTATGCAGACTTTTCTCCTTAGGTGAAGCATCGAAGCCTTTTTCGGCGATTTCATCAATCTTACTGCGGATGGCACCGGCCCCTCGACGCATAATATCAATATCAAAATCGTCAGCTCTAACTGAGAAATACGTTGCATAAAATAGTATCGGATGATGAACCTTGAAATAAGCGATGCGAACGGCCATTAACACATAAGCAGTCGCGTGTGCTTTAGGGAACATGTACTTGATTTTCAAGCACGACGCAATATACCATTCCGGGACATCATGCTTTTTCATTTCTTCAATCCATTCATCCTTCAATCCTCTACCTTTACGAACAAATTCCATGATTGTAAATGCCATCGATGGTTCTAAACCTTTATATAAAAGATAAATCATGATATCATCCCGGCAGCTAATCACGTCTTTCAGATCACAAATCCCGTCATTGATGAGTTCTTGGGCATTACCGACCCAGACATCCGTTCCGTGCGACAAGCCTGATATCCTGACCAGTTCATCAAAGGTTGACGGTCGTGTATCTTCAAGCATCTGCCGAACAAAGCGGGTTCCAAATTCCGGTAGTCCTAAGGCCCCCGTGGATGACCGGATTTGTTCCTGAGTCACACCCAAAGCATCAGGAGAATTAAAAATACTCATCACATCCGGGTCATCAGTTGGTATCGAAAGTGGATCCATTCCGCTTAAATCTTGGAGCATTCGAATCACCGTCGGATCATCATGACCAAGAATATCCAACTTCAATAAATTATCATGAATCGAATGGAAGTCAAAGTGCGTCGTCCGCCATTCCGATGATTGATCATCTGCCGGATATTGGATTGGTGTACAGTCATAGATTTCCATATAATCGGGAACAACGATGATACCGCCTGGGTGCTGTCCTGTTGTTCGTTTGACTCCTGTGCATCCCGAAGCTAGCCGATCAATCTCTGCTCCTCGGAAATGCAGCTCATGATCCCCTTCATAACCCTTAACAAACCCGAATGCAGTCTTATCCGCAACCGTACCGATTGTACCTGCTCGATAGACTTTGTCTTCACCGAACAGTTCCTTAGTATAGTTATGAGCCACGGGTTGATACTCACCTGAGAAGTTCAAGTCAATATCCGGTACCTTGTCACCCTTAAATCCCAGAAACGTTTCAAACGGAATATCATGACCATCCTTTAGATAAGCCGCGCCACAATGAGGGCAGTTTTGATCCGGTAAATCAAACCCACAAGCCACACTACCATCCGTAAAAAATTCAGAATGACAACACTCAGAACAGACGTAGTGCGCCGGCAACGGATTCACCTCGGTGATATCCATAACTGTCGCAACAAATGACGAACCGACTGACCCCCGTGATCCTACTAAGTAACCATCCACCAATGATTTTTTAACCAATTTGGCGGAAATCAAATAGATGACGTCAAAGCCATGTCCAATAATACTTTCTAGTTCTTTATCTAACCGCTCTGCAACAATCTCAGGCAGATCCTCACCATAGCGACGCTTGGCTTCACCATAACACATGTCTCGGACCTCATCTGCCGACCCTTCAATGACAGGTGTATATAGTTGATCTGGAACGGGGGCGAGGTCCTCAATTTGATCAGCAATGGCGTTTGTTGCGGTCACAACGACTTCTTTCGCTTTATCTTCACCTAAAAATTGAAATGCTTCAAGCATCTCATTTGTCGTTCGAAAGTGTACGGGCGGCTGCGTTTGCCGATTCAATGGATTACCGCCTTGAGAGGCAATTAGAATTTGCCGGTATAAATGCTCGTGCCGGTCCATGTAATGGACATTACCCGTCGCAACCACGGGCTTGTCAAGTTTTTCACCTATCTTAATGATCTTACCAATAATTTGTTTGAGTGCCAATTCATGATCAACAAGTTCTTTTTCAATTAAATGCTGCAAAATATCAGGCGGTTGAATCTCAAGATAATCATAGAATTGTGCGGCCGCTTCAAGATCGTCCTCTGATTTCTGCATGGCCGCTTCAAAAACTTCACCTTGAGAACAGCCCGAGCCAATCATTAATCCCTCACGATATTTCTCTAACTGTGAACGGGGAATTCTCGGAACTCGATAAAAATAGTCAACGTGAGCCAGAGATACAAGTTTATAAAGATTTTTTAATCCCGTTTGATTGACGGCTAGAATCGTACAGTGGCTTGGACGCACCCTTTTGAAACTACCTTGACCCATATGATTGTTCAGTTCATCATGATAGTCAATCTCACGTTCAATGGCGTCGGTTGCCATTTTCCACAGTAGATATCCTGTTGCTTCCGCATCGTAAATCGCGCGGTGATGCTGGGTCAATTCAATGTTGAACGCCTTACATAATGTGTTTAAACGATGATTCTTCATGTCCGGGTAAAGCATACGCCCAAGCTCCAATGTATCAATGACAGGATTCGGTGCTTTACTTAAGCCAACCTGTTCATAACCAACATTCAAAAAGCCCATGTCAAATTGGGCATTATGAGCAACTAGAACGGCATCACCGGTAAATTCATAGAAATCCTTTAGCACAACATCAATCTCCGGCGCATCCTGCACCATGTCATCCGTAATACCCGTCAACTCCGTTGTTGTCTGCGATAAGGGATGATGCGGATTAGCAAACGCTTCAAAACGATCGATGATGGCGCCGTCTTTTACTTTAACCGCTGCGAGTTCAATGATTTTGTGATATACCGCCGATAAACCTGTCGTCTCAACGTCAAAGACGACATAAGTGTCCTCCGCAAGCTTGCGATGTTGTTCGTTATAAGCAATGGGGACACCATCATCGACTAAATTGGCTTCCAATCCATATATGGCTTTAATCCCATGCTTTTTGGCGGCAGCAAATGCTTCCGGAAACGCTTGGACAACGCCGTGGTCTGTAACCGCAATGGCCCTGTGTCCCCAGTCTTTTGCGCGTTTAACCAAATCTCCAGGGGCTGCGATGGCATCCATCTGACTCATGGTTGTATGGGCATGCAGTTCCACACGCTTTTCACCTTCAGGGGCATCGTCTGTTATCACATTAGGCTGAATTTCTTCAATATCTTTTCCCAGCATGACGAGATCACGAACGAATGTATCATTTTGAACACCGCCACGAACTTTGACCCAAATACCTTCTTTTAGTCCAGCAAGCTTAGCAGCATCTTCCTTATCGCGGAGAAATAACTTGATTTGAATCGAATCGGTATAGTCCGTTATTTTAAACAGAACAAGGGTGCGACCGCTTCGCAACTCGCGTGTCTCTGTCGCAAAAACATAACCTTGAACTGTGATACGACGCTCTTCTTCAACAATCTGCTTAATCGGTACAGGATCATCCTTAATGTCATAACCATATTTTACTGGACCGGCGGGCTCCTCCTCGGCTTCTTGTTGTTTCTTTTTCTCTTGTTGGTCTTTAAGCGCTTGAACCGCTTTTTGTTTGCTTTCTTCATCCCGCTGTTGCTTAAACGCTTCTATGTCTTGTTCAGAAGTTTCAATTTGCACATCAATCGAGACTTGACCAAACCCAAACCGCTCTAATGTTTGTTGCATCGGCGTGAGCAATTTGCGTTTAAACGCTTGTACTTCTGTTTCGTTGGTCAGCTTAATTAACAACTGGTCATTGCTAAAGGACGGTTGTTGGGAACGCAAGCGTGTCCCTAATCCAGGAGAATGCTCCACTAAGGCGGCTGAGATACGTGGCCAATATTGTGTTAGAACTTCAGGATTCAACGCTGCCTGCGTATAAATCGAAACCGTAATGTTGGCAATATCTGCGAAAGCCTGACTTAATTCACTTTCGAACCATTCGAATACGTGATAAGGCAGCGGTTCATTAAGGCTAATATGAAAATGCCACTGTTGTTCCTGCTGCCATACGGTGAGTTTTTGTATTTCTGCATCATGAAAATAACGTTCCTTAACGTCATCTGGGGCGCCAATTTGCCTTAATAATAATTGCAGACGATCTTGTTTCGTTTTGCCTTCCACTTGCTTCTCCTCCCATAAGGAAAAAAGGCACCTCATTTAAGAGGTGCACGTGTTTAATTTAAATATTGAGCAATGGTGTGAATGACTTCGGATGCCTGGCTTTCAAATGATTCACCGGTCGCCCGGATCTTAACCTCAACAATGCCTTCAGCAGCCCTTTTTCCGACCGTCACGCGGACAGGACAACCAATCAAGTCGGCATCAGCGAATTTGACACCCGCACGTTCTTTGCGATCATCGAGTAAAACCTCATGGCCTTGTTTGTCCAAATCTTTGTAAATTGATTCTGCGAGTTCCATTTGTTCCATTTTTTTAGGATTCACCGCGATCACGTGAACATGAAACGGTGCAATCGATACCGGCCATTTCAAACCGTCATCATCATGATATTGTTCAGCAACTGCTGACAATGTTCTTGAAACCCCAATACCGTAACAGCCCATTTTGAGCGGCTTCGATTTTCCATTTTCGTCAAGAAACTCGGCACCCATCGCTTCACTATACTTCGTCCCTAATTTGAACACTTGTCCAATTTCAATGCCTTGAGCAAACTGAATCGTCCCATGGCCATCTGGGGAAGGATCTCCTTCTTGAATCATTCTCACGTCACTAAAGGATTCAATCCCCAAGTCACGCTCCGGATTCACATTATAGTGCTGAACCTCACCATTGGTTCCAGCGATAAATCCGTTAACAACCGCCTTTAAACCCTGATCCGCTAAGACTTCAACATCTCCAGGATTAAGAACGTCAAAGGTAAGCTCACTGGCGTCAACATCATCTAACACATCTGCTTCCAGCAAGTTTTTGACCTTAACATCATTGACTTCATCCTGTCCTCGTGAATAGACAGCGACATAGGTTGAACCTGTTGTAAAGAAGGAAACGTGTATCTCCTTCTCATCCGACCTGTCATAATCCCCAGTGTCAAGCACTTGTACAGGTTCATTAGTTGGACTAACCGTATCCATAACAGACGCCATCTCGATATTCGCAGCATATTCGGATCCCGATGAAAAGGCAATCGTATCTTCACCGACATCAGCTAATGCCATGAATTCATGGGTATCTTTGCCGCCCATTGCTCCGGAATCAGCAATAACAGCTCGAAAATCCAAACCGCAACGGTTAAAAATATTTTTATAAGCTTGAAACATGGTTTCATAGGATTGATC